>NZ_JBXHAY010000057.1:0-538 GCF_057163345.1 Aliirhizobium sp. YIM B11859 | reverse complement strand
TCGCAATGGGATGGGTCGCCGGAAAGGGTTTTGGCTTCTTGTCATTCCGACTGCGCGGTCGAAGCCTTGCCAAGACACAGGACGGCTTTGTGGCGCTCGGTATGACTGCCGTCGTCTACGGTCTTACTCAACTGATTGGTGGCTACGGATTTGTCGCTGTTTTTCTCGCCGCTGTCGCGTTTCGGGAAACCGAGCGGGATAATGAGTTTCATGAACAGCTGCACGATTTCGCCGAGCAGATAGAACGGCTTTTGATGATGGTTCTTCTCGTCTGCCTTGGTTCGATCACCGTGAGTGGCCAGCTTATCGCTGAGGTGGATTGGCGGGTGGTAACGGTGGCAATACTGACACTGGTTCTGATCCGTCCGTTGATCGGCTGGCTCAGCTTGCTCGGTTCAGGGCATCCGACGGGAGAAAGCGTCGTAATCGCGGTGTTCGGGATCAGAGGTTTAGGGTCGATCTATTATCTAGCCTACGCCACGGGACATGCCGAGTTCGAGCATGCCGCAACGCTGTGGGCGACAGTGCTTTTAATCGT
>NZ_JBXHAY010000056.1:0-608 GCF_057163345.1 Aliirhizobium sp. YIM B11859 | reverse complement strand
TCGGTGATCGCGACCAAGGAAACCGGCCCGCTGTCGTTCCTGACCCGCAAGGACGTCTACAGCCAGGACAAGCTGCGCGCCGACGAAGAAGCGCTGCGCCAGTTCTACTACAATCACGGTTATCCGGATTTCCGCGTTGTGTCGTCCGACGCGACGCTGGATGCCGCGACGAACAAATACACGATCAACTTCAGCGTCGAAGAAGGTGCGCATTACACGTTCGGCGACGTCAATGTCGAATCGAGCGTCGAGGGCATCAGCGGTGACGACCTCAAGGATCTGGTCGAGACCAAGCCGGGCGCTCCCTACGATTCGCGCGAAATCCAGAAGACGATGGAAGCGATTTCCAAGCGTGTGTCTTCGAAGGGTTATCCTTTTGCCCGCGTGACACCGCGCGGCGACCGCAACCTGCAGAACAACACGGTCGGCGTTTCCTATATGGTCGATCAGGGCGAACGTGCCTATGTCGAGCGTATCGACATTCGCGGCAATACCCGCACCCGCGACTACGTCATTCGCCGCGAGTTCGACTTCAGCGAAGGCGATGCCTTCAACCAGGAAATGATCACGCGGGCCAAGCGTCGCCTCGAGGCACTCGGTTACTTCAC
>NZ_JBXHAY010000055.1:0-631 GCF_057163345.1 Aliirhizobium sp. YIM B11859 | reverse complement strand
TTTAGCCATTATTTTTCAGCCTTTCTGGATGGATTGTGCGGCGATTTCGGGAGCCCACAGGCATGCTGCTGCGACGAAAGCGACGATAGCGGCGAGAGCGCAGATATCCTGAAGGAGAGGCATGTATGGGGAGATGTCGAAGGCCCTACGTTGAGGGGCGTTGCAAAGCGTGATAGGTGGGCAAGACATGCGTCGATCGCTCCGTTTTGCGATGAATATATATGCCGTAGAACATGGCAAATATATGCGAATATGAACGATGGCGCAATGGAAAATATATGTTTCGTGATGGTTTGTGCGCACAGGATCAGGCGATCGCGACCCAAAGGGGAGGCGGTTGCGACGGCAGCGACGCATATAAATGCCAGTATGCCACATCGTGAAACAGCCATGCAAGCATATATAATCCATATTTGGCGAAAGTTTAGATGATTTTTGCCATGTAGAATAGTTTTGCTCTACTAAGTACAGAATAAGTATAAATAAGTAGAGATAACTATAAAATACGGGTATAAAAGGTATAATATACCCCAAATTAGTATAAATAGGTATAGAATATATATGCGCAGGCCGTGCCGTGCCCCTTGACGGTGGCCACATAAATAATACTATCCGGATAGTATTATTTATG
>NZ_JBXHAY010000054.1:0-693 GCF_057163345.1 Aliirhizobium sp. YIM B11859 | reverse complement strand
GGTTTGGGGCAAGTCCACCGACCAGAATGGCATCCTGGATCGCGGCGATCTCGGAGAAGCTCTGAATGCCGCCCAGCAGATCGGCGACGACACACTTCAGAAGCGCAGCCAGGGATATGTCGTTCCGGAAAGCTTCAACCACGGCACCTCGGCGCAGCGTGTCCGCTGGTTCAAGCGCGGCTTCGATGCCGGCACCGTCAAGGCATGTGATACGTTTTCGGGCGATGTATGAGTTTCGGCCGGAGGCGGATGGTCAGCCCTCTACAGTGAAGGGCTGACCAAAGAGATCACTTATTGATAGCAGTAACGGCTAGGTTGGTCAGCTTGTTGTTGGCCGCCTTTTCCTGATCGAGGATTTCGCTCAAGGCGACATGGGCTTCCTCGTTACCGAGGACTTTTGCCCACTCCCGAAGCGAACCATAGCGGGCGATCTCATAGTGCTCGACCGCCTGACAGGCAGCGAGCATGCCGGCGTCGAGGGCAACACCCTTGCCTTCTTCCATCAGGCCTTCGGCTTCCTTCAACAGGCCATCTGTCGCTTCGCACTTGACGCCTTCCGGCTTGACGCCGATCGTCTTGAAGACTTTCTCCAGCGTCCTGATCTGACCCTTGGTCTCTTCCAGATGATGATCGACCGCCTTCTTCAGCTCGACGTTCTTGACTGCCTTCGACACCTTCGGCAGTGCCTTGGCG
>NZ_JBXHAY010000053.1:0-704 GCF_057163345.1 Aliirhizobium sp. YIM B11859 | reverse complement strand
CGCCGGCTGAGTGACCAAGGGTATCATTGACCTCCTTGAAGCGGTCGAGATCGAACAGCAGGATGGTCGCGAGCTTACCTGCAGCAAATGTCTCGTCTAAGCAGGTCCGCCAAGCCGCCCGGTTGGGAAGATCCGTCAGAGCGTCGATATTGGCGAGCCGGAAGAGCCGCTCTTCGTTCTGTTTCCGCTCGGTTATATCTCGGACGATGGCGCCGACACTCGCCGTATTACCCTCCTTCCAGGTCGAAAGGGACATTTCTGACGGAAACTCAGTGCCGTCCTTCCTCAGGCCAGATAGCTCGATGGTCTGGTCCTCAAGTTCAAGGCGTTCGCCGTTTCTCAGACGCTGCAGTTCGGCATCGTAGATCTTACGCCAGCTATCAGGAATGATCACGTCAGAGCGAAGCCGTGACATTTCCTCGGCGGTGTATCCAAATAGTTTCTCGGCAGCCTTATTCCAAAAGGTTATGCGCTCTCGCTCGTTCGAGCAGATGATCGCATCCGGAGAGGTGGCGGCGATATTCTCGAAGCGGGCCTGGCTGATCGTACGGGCAAAATCCAGACGACGGATCTCCATCCGATCCATCACAAGCGCGGCAAGGTCGGTGAGGTTTTGTCGATCATGCGCTGTGAACGTGTCTCGAGGTTGGCTATCGATGAGGCAAACCGTGCCGATCCGCGCACCCGTCGTGGTCACGAGAGGC
>NZ_JBXHAY010000052.1:0-759 GCF_057163345.1 Aliirhizobium sp. YIM B11859 | reverse complement strand
GCTTAGTTCTTTGTTAACTACGCCACCGCATTGGCGGTGCTTCGCCCCCGAAATTAAGAATGCAGCAAGGCCTTGGGGCCTAATTTTCTGCTGCGACGGGTTGGTGTCCTAAACGAAAAACGGAACCGAGTGGCATGATGTCGGACCGTCGCAGCCGCATAGAACCCGGCATGTCCTCACCGTTTGTTTTCAGTCTTTAGGGGACACTTTCATGTCTAGCATCAACTTCAACGCCGGCGCGACTTCTGCTCTCGAAACGCTCCGCAACGTCAACAAGAACCTGGAAAAGACCCAGAACCACGTGTCGAGCGGCGAGAAGGTATCTTCCGCGTCTGACGGCGTGTCGTACTGGTCGATCGCCACGACGATGAAATCCGACAACAAGGCGCTTGGCGCAGCCTCTGACGCTCTCGGCGTCGGCGCAGCCAAGGTCGACACGGCTTACGCAGCTGTCGACAGCGCCATCGACGTTGTCAACGAAATCAAGGCAAAGCTGGTTACCGCGTCCGAAAGCTCGGCCGACAAGGACCAGATCAACCTCGAAGTGACCAAGCTTCAGGAACAGCTTTCGGCTATCGGCCAGGCTGCATCCTTCAACGGTGAAAACTGGGTCGTCGCAGGCGACGCAACGCAGGGCAAGGTCGTCGACGGCTTCGTTCGCGACACCGACGGCACGGTCAAGGTCACCACGGCGACCTACGACATCGAAACCTACGCAATGTTCAGCTCGATGGAAGACGGCGTTGGTACGGGCGGCAT
>NZ_JBXHAY010000051.1:0-786 GCF_057163345.1 Aliirhizobium sp. YIM B11859 | reverse complement strand
GCTCGACGGCAACAACACCCGTACCCGCCTGATGGTTGCTACCATCGAACTCGGCGGCTTCACGGTTGGTCTGCAGGACTCGCTTTATGAGCAGCTGCTCGGCTACGCCGGCAACGTCATCAACGACGACGTGATCAACTACGGTCCGTCGGAAGTGAACCAGGTTGCCTACACCTACAAGGCTGACGCTTTCACCGCGTTCATCGCTCTTGAAGACGACGGTCAGATCAAGCGTGACAACTCGGCTGCTTCGAGCGACTGGCCGAACGTTTCTGGTGGTGTGAAGTTCGACAACGGCACGTTCATGGCTGGCGTTACCGCTGGTTACGACGAATCGGCTGAAGAAGGCGCCATCAAGGCTCGTATCCAGGGCAAGTTCGGCGCATTCTCGGCCTTCCTGATGGGTGGCTGGAACACCGACGGCGACACCAACAACTCCTACGCTCCGGGCACCAACTTCGGCGGCGACACCGGCACGATCGGTTGGGGCGACTGGGCAGTTTGGGGCGGCGCTGGTTACAAGTTCTCCAGCAAGCTGGCGACCAACGTACAGCTGACCTACACGGACTCGGAAGTCTTTGCTGCTGCTGCAAACCTGCAGTGGACGCCTGCTGCCGGCTTCCTGATCCAGCCGGAAGTTTCCTACACGAGCATCCAGACCGGTTCGCTCGACAAGGACCAGTGGGCTGGCGTCGTTCGCGTACAGCGCACCTTCTAATTCCTCACGGAATTAAAGCGGAAAGGCCCGGCTATCGCCGGGCCTTTTTGCGTTTGGCGGCGAAGGAA
>NZ_JBXHAY010000050.1:0-789 GCF_057163345.1 Aliirhizobium sp. YIM B11859 | reverse complement strand
AGATCAAAGAACGCCTGGCGCTCCGCATCCGAGGCATCGTTATCGGCAAAAACCCGGAATGCCTTGCCCTGAGACTTCAATTCCTGCGCCGTCTTCAATGCGTCAGGATAGAGGAGTTTCGGCTCATCTCGTGTATCTGAGCCGTCAGGATCAAGCGAGCTGAGGGCTATCACCTGGAATTTCGCTGGCATCTAGTTTTCCTTTCGCTACGGATCGGATTCATCCTTCGTTGCCGTCGGAGACGAAGTTCTCCGGAACACTGTCCCTCGCTTCTCGCAAAGCTCGCGCTTGAACGAGCCACTTTTCGTTCAGCACGTTCTCGATCGTAAAGGCGATCTCGTCAGCGCTCCAGTTGGCGTCTTCGAGTTCGCGGACAAGTGCGGTCAGCTTTTCATCGATGATGCCGCGCAATTTGTCATCTCTGGTCTTTTCAAGGTCCGCCATTGTATACCTCCTGCTAACGGCCGGAGACCCGGATCGCCCCGGCTTCACCGAGGCTGCGCTGGACAGCCGAAATCTGGTCGGATGCAATATCAACGGAGACCTCGATCTCGCCTTCCAATGCTGCATCCTCGCGGACACCTTCGACGTGGGAAACATCCCCTCCGGAAGGTGCAGACCCCGCGGTATTACGACCTCCGCTTGCCTGAACAAAAATGTCAGGTCGCGAAACTCCATGCTGCTGAACAAGGTGCTCGGTTGCAAGATCCGCGGCTGCGCGTGTCTCGAAGAAGGCTATGATCGTCGTCGTTCTGTCATCCGGCATTTCATCTCTCCCTATATCAACTT
>NZ_JBXHAY010000049.1:0-828 GCF_057163345.1 Aliirhizobium sp. YIM B11859 | reverse complement strand
GCGACCCGCTTGCAGTCTTGTCTTAAGACCAGCTTCTCGAGATTAAATCCGGGTCCGTGCGGTTAGCAACCGGACATCAATAGATCGTCAGAGATGCTCAAAGCCTAAGCCCAAAACACCAACAACGACCGACCAGAGTGACAAGCTTCCTACATCACCCAGTCCCTCCACCAGATCCGACCGGCTAGGTCATCCTTGGTTTCATAAGAACTGAGCTCCGACATGGGATAAATCCCACACCTGGAAGCCTCCAGATCAATCTTCTCTTCACGATTTTTGCAGAACAGGCACAAATGCAGATCGCATTGTGCAAACTTTTTTTCTTCAAAGGATATGTCGCGCTTCATCTCGACACCAAAATGAATTGGTGGAGCTGAGCGGGATCGAACCGCTGACCCCCTGCTTGCAAAGCAGGTGCTCTCCCAGCTGAGCTACAGCCCCAACCATCTCAAGCACCTGATAGACAAAGCTACCAGGATTACGGTGATCGAACGATTTCACTGAACCAAATGGTGGGCCCGGGTAGACTCGAACTACCGACCCCACGCTTATCAAGCGTGTGCTCTAACCAACTGAGCTACGGGCCCATCCTGCCAAGCCAAAAAGGCCCAACATCAACCGCCCATACAGGCCAGAGGCCGTCGCCGGTCGTCCGGCGCCCTCGCGGAGCGTCAGCCTGTCAAAGACAGGCGGTACGACGCGTGAGCGCGAACCAATGGTTCATATCCTAATGAAGAAAGAGAAACGTAGTCGGCGGTTTTCGCCATACCATCCGATATCCGAGGATATTCCGTGGCGTATTGCGTTTCGATGGTCACCTGACTGGTG
>NZ_JBXHAY010000048.1:0-893 GCF_057163345.1 Aliirhizobium sp. YIM B11859 | reverse complement strand
CACCAGTCAGGTGACCATCGAAACGCAATACGCCACGGAATATCCTCGGATATCGGATGGTATGGCGAAAACCGCCGACTACGTTTCTCTTTCTTCAAGAAGACAATAACCGCACGACCGGTTTGACTGAATGGGCCCGTAGCTCAGTTGGTTAGAGCACACGCTTGATAAGCGTGGGGTCGGTAGTTCGAGTCTACCCGGGCCCACCATTTGCATGGCGAATGTTGGTGCTGGTGGATGCGGACACAGTCGATAAGATCGTAGCGGTAATGGTGTTGATGAACGGGCTTTTTGCTGACCGTGTCAGTTGAAGCTGTTCCCGATAGACGCATTTGCGAATTGGGGCTGTAGCTCAGCTGGGAGAGCACCTGCTTTGCAAGCAGGGGGTCAGCGGTTCGATCCCGCTCAGCTCCACCATATTTGGTCCTCACGCTGACGCATCCTTCGGATGCTACGCTGCGGACGGCGCGCCGAACGATCGGCGACGGCCTCTGGCCTAAGGGCGGACCGATCGAAAGTCGAGTTAATCTCCTTTCGGTTCAACATTGTCTTCTGAAGAAAAAAAGTTTGCACAATGCGATCTGCATTTGTGCCTGTTCTGCAAAAATCGTGAAGAGAAGATTGATCTGGAGGCTTCCAGGTTCGGGTTTTACCGCAAGGTAGGCCTGGGTTTGAAGCTGATCCTTATGATGTCGTTGATGGCCTAGCCGGCCGGACACGAAAGAGGGATCGGTGGAGATAGGAAGCTTGTCACTCTGGTCGGTCGTTGTTGGTGTTATGGGCTTTAGGGTCTGTTGCATCTCTGACGATCTATTGATGTCCGGTTGCTAACCGCACGGACCCGGATTTAATCTCGAGAAGCTGGTCTTAAGACAAGACTGCAAGCGGGTCGC
>NZ_JBXHAY010000047.1:0-1057 GCF_057163345.1 Aliirhizobium sp. YIM B11859 | reverse complement strand
TAGAGCACGTCCATTGAACACGGAATCGCGTTGAGGATTCCGTTGGCTTCCGAATTATGATTCCATCGCCCCGACTGTTGATTTGGCCGGAGGCAATATGACCCGAGCTTTCAGTGATGACCTGCGTAGCCGCGTTCTGGCTGCGTCACGCGATGGCATGTCGGCTCGATCGGCGGCGGCCAGATTTGGAATTGGCATTTCAACGGCCATCGCCTGGATCGCCAGCGCACGGGCGGGACAGTTGACGCCCGCAAAGCAGGGCCGACGCGGTGGCTCACGCCTCGATGCTCACGAGGACTTCATCATCGGCATGATCGAAGAGGAAAAGGATATCACGCTCAACGAGATGGCTCTGCGACTGCGTGAGGACAGAGCCGTATCGATCGGCCGCAGCGCGCTTGACGTCTGGCTGCGAAAGCGCGGCTGGACTTTCAAAAAAAGACCGCACATGCACTGGAGCAGGAGCGTCCTGACCTCCTGAAGCGTCGTCAGGACTGGTTCGACGGCCAACTCGATCTCGATCCAGCGCGGCTCGTCTTCATCGATGAAACCGGCCTGAGCACGAAAATGTCTCGGCTTCGCGGACGGGCCCCTTGCGGAGATCGATGCCGCTCACCAGTCCCGCACGGCCATTGGAAGACAACGACGTTTACCGGAGCCCTCAGGCTATCCGGAATGACTGCACCCATGGTTTTGGACGGTGCGATGAACGGGGTGGCATTCCAGGCCTATGTCCAGCAGGTTCTCATTCCAACTTTGGCTCCGGGCGATATCGTCATCATGGACAATCTGCCTGCACACAAAGCGGATGGCGTGCGTCACGCAATCGAAAACGCCGGATGCCGGTTGCTTTACCTTCCTCCCTACAGTCCCGACTTCAACCCCATCGAGAAGGCATTCGCGAAGCTCAAGGCCGTATTGCGCGCAAAAGCCGAGCGAACGATCAACGGCTTATGGAATACCGTCGGCCACATGGTCACGCTGTTCGAACCACAAGAATGCGCCAACTACTTCAAATCGTGCGGATATGACCCCGAGTAAAGCGGACGTGCTCTAG
>NZ_JBXHAY010000046.1:0-1102 GCF_057163345.1 Aliirhizobium sp. YIM B11859 | reverse complement strand
TGACGTTCTGATTCGCTTCGAGGGGGCTCATGCGTTTCTATTCTGTTCGTTCTGCAGCTTTTGCTGCCACGGTATCGCTTTGCTTTTTTTCTGGATCGGGCCTGACCTTGATGTCGGCCGCCTATGCTGCCGACCAGGGGCTCGGCGCTCTTGGGACGGGCTCATCTGGTGGACTTGGCGCCAGCACCACGTCGGCCAGCGGATCGCGGGCTGGAACCGTTTCGGCTGGCGACAGCCGGGCGGTGGATCTGACGGTCGGGATCGGCCAGGCTGGTGCCGGCAGTGCGACGACAGCTCAAAACGGGCAGAGCAGCAGCAACACACAGTCGGATCAGACGGCCACGGATGGGTCTTCCAAGGCGGGGGCCGGCCTTGGCTCAGGCACGGCACTCGGAAAGCCTGAGACGCAATCCGACACGGGTGCGACGAGCGACGAGAACGATCTGGCCGGCTCCAAGGATACGGCCGAGCCGGAAGCAAATGCGATGTCGGTGATGGCGGCGGCTGCCGCGGCCTCAACCGACGCAGATCCGGTCAACGCACCGGAGAAACCGGCCGTGCCGGAGATTGCCGGCAATGGCTTCTTCTCCCAGAAGATCGCCATCGACGTTCCTGCCTTCCATGGCCTGCAGCCGAAGATCGCGCTCAATTACAACTCGGCCCGCAAGAGCCGCCTGGGTGGCCTTTACCAGGGCTTTGCCGGTTACGCCTGGGGCATGGATGGGCTTGATGTGATCGAACGGGCGAGCCCGGGTTATGGTTATCCGGCCTATGACACGGACGATGTTTATCTGCTGAACGGTGAAGAGCTCGTCGCCTGCACCACCGATCTGGTTGCAGCGTCCTGCCTGGCTGGCGGCACGCATGTGACCGAGGTCGAGAACTTCAAGCGGGTGGTCTTCGATAGCACCGCCAATAGCTGGACGGTGACCGATCGCGACGGGACACGCTCGGTGTTCAAGTCGGTGCTGGAGGTCAGCGCCTCGACGGCTGCGGCCGGCACGACGGACTACCAGCTGCAGCATGACGGTCGCTTCCTGCTGTCGCAGGTGATCGACATGAATGGCAACACGGTCAATTATGCCTATACCTGCCCGCAACG
>NZ_JBXHAY010000045.1:0-1147 GCF_057163345.1 Aliirhizobium sp. YIM B11859 | reverse complement strand
CGCGACCGCTCAAAATGGGCCGGGGTCATCAACGCGCGATTGGATGCGGCCAAGGCCGACCAATAAGCCTCGCCGGTTTTCATGGGGAAGTCATACTGAAGATAGCGCAACGCCTCGCGTGGCCCCCGGATCGTGAGCTGACGCTCACCGTCATCGCAAATTACGAGCGGCGTATGCCAAGCGATTCCGAACGCGACTTCAATCACTGAACTCAAAGGCTGATCCTTTCGTGGAAAGTTTCTGCTCGCAGAGTGTAGCAAGACCCTCTCAACGGACCAGCCCCGATTGCTCAGACCGTTACCAAGAGCTGATAAAGCCCGCGTGAGCGGGCTTTATGCTAAGGATCAGAACTGCTTGCGGAGGCCAAACGTGACCGCGTTGCTGCGGAAATCCGTGCTGGAAGAGGTGCCATCGCGTGCAGTGAAATCAAAATCGTCGGCGGCAGTGAAACGATAGCCGATATCGAGCGTGGTATTGTCGAACAGCGAGGTGTTCGAGAACAGCCCGATGCCTTGCAGGTTGATGCCGACGCCAGCATCGAGGTGATAGGCGAATTTGGTGTCGCTATCATCGATGAGGGTTGCGACGCCGGAAACGCCTTGCTTGCGCAGATCAAGGTTCATGAAGCCGACACCACCGCCGACGAAGGGCGTGATGGCGCTCATGACGCCATCGGCAGCCAGCGGAATGTCAAAATAGCCGTTAACATAGCCCTGGAAGGCGCGGGCGTCACCGAAGGAGTCGATCCCACCGACGCCGCCAACGCCCGACACGCGGTGCTCATTGACCGAAGCGTTGCCGTAGCCGAGTTCCAGTTCCGCGCGGGGCGTAATGAAGCCCATCGGCTCGAACTTGTAACCGGCGCGTAGCGAGCTGTAGTATCCGACATCATAGTTGGTGGATATGGAGGCGCCTCCAACGTCGAAGCCAGTGTCGTCAAGGAAGTTCACCGAGCTTAGCGAGCCGATGTAGAAGCCGGAGGTAGACACCGGCGCGACGATCGGTGCTTCCACCGGTGCGAGGTCGGCAGCAAACGCCGGGATCGACGTGGCGGAGGTCAGCAGTCCGGCTGCCAACAGTTTCGAAAACGTTCTCATGTGATGTCCTTTGATCACCGATGCCCCCAGCGGTGACGTGAAACATAGGT
>NZ_JBXHAY010000044.1:0-1194 GCF_057163345.1 Aliirhizobium sp. YIM B11859 | reverse complement strand
AGTCGCCGGACCAGCCAGAGCCGGCAATAGACTGGCCGGAGGCCACGACAGCAACTCCGTCCGCGCTGAACTGAAGCGCATAGGTCGCCATCGTTTTATAGGGGTTCTCTTTCAGGCGGCCGGCATCGCCGATGATCTCGGCCTTGCCGTCATTGTCGAGGTCGCGCAGGATCGGCACGTTCGAGAACGACAGGCCGGTTGCCACCTTGATAAAGCCATTGCCGGTCGAGAGGTAAGCATCGAGCTTCTGGTTCAGGATGCTCACCGCGACCAGATCGCTGGCACCGTCGCCATTGATGTCGCCGACCGCGCAGTAGATCTGCTCGGTATATTCTTCTGGCCTGTTGCACTTTGCGCCGATCGAAACCGCACTCCACACACCATCGACGAGGCGGTCTGCTTCCGACTTGTTGTCGCCAGTGATCAAACCCTGACGTCCGTTACCTTGAAAGTCTGCAACGCCAACCACCGAATACTTGGTCTTGACGGCTTCATCCAGGCCGTCGCCATTTGAGTCTATGACTGCGATCCTTGCGGAAGCCTGTAAAGCGCTCGATGAAAGGGAGGCCATAACACCACAGACGGTCGTGTTGGCGCTCGGGCATGCCTTCATGTTATGCGTCAAGCCATCGGCAACAATGCCGAACTCATTGAACAGGTCTAGCCAGCTGTTGGTATTCCCATCAGAGTTGCCGGTGTGTGAGACGACCGTCATCAGTCCGATGTCTTTCGTGGATTTCGACGTGAACCGACCCGCGAAGCTGGCAGTGTTGGGGAGCTGATAGCCAACCGATTCACTTGTCGCATCCGGGCGTGTGATCAGAAGCTTCTTCTGTGATTTCGTCGCGACCTTGCCGTCGTCTCCAAATCCGAGGATATCGAGCCGGCTGTTGTAGATACTCTCGTCTCTTTCGGTCCGGCTGATGCCCCAGAGTTCGTCGCGGCCGTCGAAGTCGAGGTCGCCCACCTGCATGCCGTAATACGGCAGATAAACAGCCCCCATGTCGGCAGGTGCTGCCGGCAACTGTGCTGCGACCCTGGTATAACTGAAGGTGAGATTGTCGTAGACCATCTGACGGATGGTGCGCACGGTGTCCCCGGTAACGACACCGGACGTGATCGTCGCATCGCGTCCATACTGCTGCACCTTGGTGAGCCGCGAGACATTGGTCAGCGGTGCCTGGTCATAGGTCA
>NZ_JBXHAY010000043.1:0-1430 GCF_057163345.1 Aliirhizobium sp. YIM B11859 | reverse complement strand
TCGTAGGCTGTCTCCGTCACCCGCCGATCACCGGCTGCCGTATCGCCGTAAGACTGGAGGCTATAGGGACGGCCAAGGCCGTCATACCAGGTCTGCTGGAACACCTGGGTGACGACACTTTCGGTGCCACCTGGCGTGTAGACGGTGATCCGCTGAGCGGTTGGGCTGCCCTCGCTGGTGTAGCGGACTTTGGTGAAGCCACCGGTTCCGGCATACACCGTGTCATAGGGCCGGCAGAAGACGTCATAGCTATAGGTCTCGGCGAAGCCGTTCCAGTCGGTCTTGGTCGACGGCTTGCCGCAGATGTTGTCGTTCGCGTAGGTCGTGACGAAGCGGGTATCGGCCGCAAGGCTGCCATTGGCAAAATACTTCGGCGCCCGCTCCTTCACCGGATACAGGTGATAGGTCGTGTCGTAATCCCACTCCGTCCGGTTTCCCGCACCGTCCTGGTGTGAAAGGCGATTCCCGTTGGCAGGATCGTAGGTGAAGTATTCGTTGTAGTAGGTCGCAGTGCCTACAACATTCTTATACGACCTTTGCTTGGTCACGTTTCCCTTGGTGGGAGGGGTGTTGTTCACCGTAGAGTCGTCGAAGTAGTAGTTGACCTGCTGCTCCGTTACAGCGGTCGTGCTGTCGAAGCCACCAGACTTCACCGACTTAATGCGAGGGAGCGAGACGATATAGTCCGTCAGATTGGGGGCATAGGCCGTTCCGGTCCAGGTTTCGTCGCCCGTCAGGTCTGTTCGACCGTAATCTCTGATCGATGTGATATTGCCGTAGTTGTCAAAACTCCGGTCAGTACGCAGAGTCAGCGAACTGGTCTCGTTGAGGATCGTATCGGTCGCCGTATTGAAGGCACGATAGGGCTTGTAGGTGGTCCTGACGCTATATGTCTCATTGACCGTTTTGGTGAGTGTGTTCTCGCCGTTGCGTGACACCGTGGTTGCCGGCAGGCCGTAGCTTGCCAGATCCTGCCGGTAGGTCGTCGTCACCACCGGTCGCGAGGCCTCGCCATTTGCGGCAGGCTTGGTCATGGTGATCGTCTTATAGCCGAGGAATTTGCGGGCGACCGGGTCGTAAAGACCACCGGCATAGGCATAGTCGGTCGTGGCCACCGTGCCCCGACCGTCATTCACCCGCATCTGGGTGACGGCATGCATGACCTGCGGCATGTAGCCATTGGTCCAGCGGGTCGACGGCGTATAGTCGACCGCAACCGTACCACCGGTCTGCAGCGTCACGGTGCGCAACAGGTTCGGATTGCCCGAGCCGGCATTGGAGATCGACAGATCGGTCACCGAGCGCACGAAGTCCGGCAGCCCGTCGCCGTTGAAGTCGCCGGACCAGCCAGAGCCGGCAATAGACTGGCCGGAGGCCACGACAGCAACTCCGTCCGCGCTGAACTGAAGCGCATAGGTCGCCATCGTTTT
>NZ_JBXHAY010000042.1:0-1470 GCF_057163345.1 Aliirhizobium sp. YIM B11859 | reverse complement strand
AGTCGCCGGACCAGCCAGAGCCGGCAATAGACTGGCCGGAGGCCACGACAGCAACTCCGTCCGCGCTGAACTGAAGCGCATAGGTCGCCATCGTTTTGTAAAACCGCCCCTCTCGACGATCTTTATTGGCGACAAACTCAGCTTTACCATCATTGTCGAGATCGCGCAGGATCGGGGCACCCGCAAGGCCGACGTCATCCGCCACCTTGACGAAACCGTTGCCGGTCGAGAGATAGACGTCAACATATTGGTTTAGCGCACTGTAGGCGATCATATCGCTGGCGCCGTCGCCATTTAGATCCCCAACGGCGCAATAGACCTGCTCGGTATATTGTTCCGGTCTGTTGCATTTGGCGCCGATCGAAGTGCCAGTCCATGCGCCGTTCACATAGCGGTAGGCGGTCGAATTGTTGTTGCCCGCAATTGCGCCCTGGCGGCCATTACCACGGTAGTCTGCAACACCGACGACCGGATTACCAAACTTCACCATTTCATCCAAGCCATCGCCGTCCGAATCAACGACGGCGCGCTTCAGCCGATCAAAAGACTCTCCTTGGCTGGTACTGAAACCTGAACTCGCGCTCAACACACCGCAAACAGCGGAGTTCGCTCCAGGGCAGGTTTTTATCGTAACGCCAAGCCCATCCGAAATAACACCCATACGTGCATCTCGCCCGAAGCTTACGGAGTAGCTGTCGCCGGCGTAGCTAGTATAGGTAATCGGAGTGGAAATTCCGATATCTTTGAGGTCTTTACTCGAGAATCGTCCAGCCAAAGTTGATGACGATAGGTAATTGTAGCCGACATCTTCTTGAGTAGGGAACCCAAGTTTCTTTTGCGATATCGTCGCGACCTTCCCATCGTCACCAAATCCAAGAATATCAAATTGCGCTTTGGTCGTCTTGCTATTCCCCCAGAGCTCGTCGCGACCATCAAAATCAAGGTCACCCGTCTCCATTCCGTAATACGCAGGATAGTCATCCGCACTGGGAGTGGTGTCTGGATCTGGCTCGGGCGGGGCCGGCAACTGTGCTGCGACCCTGGTATAACTGAAGGTGAGATTGTCGTAGACCATCTGACGGATGGTGCGCACGGTGTCACCGGTAACGACACCGGACGTGATCGTCGCATCGCGTCCATACTGCTGCACCTTGGTGAGCCGCGAGACATTGGTCAGCGGTGCCTGGTCATAGGTCAGCGTATAGGCACTGCGCAGCAACCCACCACCATAGACGGCAATCGTCTTCAGACGGTAGCGTGTGTAAGACAGGCTCAGACCGTTCGCCATCACCTGCCAGTCGGGACGGATATCGTAGGCGAAGTTAATCGATGCTCCACCGCCATAGCTGATCTTCGACGGATAGCAGACGGGTCGTTGCGGGCAGGTATAGGCATAATTGACCGTGTTGCCATTCATGTCGATCACCTGCGACAGCAGGAAGCGACCGTCATGCTGCAGCTGGTAGTCCG
>NZ_JBXHAY010000041.1:0-2756 GCF_057163345.1 Aliirhizobium sp. YIM B11859 | reverse complement strand
CATACTTCGCGTCGAAACGAACGCGACCGCCGACCTTCAGGCAGGTTTCGGTGCCCGGGATGTAGAAGTAGCCAGTGCCGAATGCGTCGCAAACGCGCACGTATTCCATCGGCTCAGGTTCAGCAGCGACGATTGCGTCGGCAGCCTGGGCGCCAGATACTGCTGCGAGTGCTGCAGCGGAGCCGAGAAGAAGGCTCTTGATGTTCATTGAAATCTCCATTCAGATCGACAGCCAACCTCGGAACCATTTGAGGTGACATATGAAAACGAAAGCCAAATCGGTCGGCTCGACTCTCTGCGATCTTGAGTATTGCCTGCGCATCTAAGCAGCAAGCGGCTACGGGTCCGACGCGCCAAATTCGATCAATTTTGAAATGTCAGTGTTGCAAACTCTCCGCAGTAAATGACAGCAGAGTGACAAATGTCCATTTCGGAGGCGCCACCGCTTGTCCCTAAAGGCAAAAAGGCCCGACATAATGCCGGGCCTTTCGCTCGAATCTCTTTGATGGAGATTAGAAAGTACGCTGAACGCGCAGGATGCCTGCCCACTGGTCGTCGTCAACACCCGCGTGATCCCAGCTGGTGTAGGAGACTTCCGGCTGGATCAGGAGACCCGTAACCGGCTTCCACTGAACGTTACCGGTGACAGCAAGCGTTTTGTTGTCGGTGTAAGCAACCTGCAGGTTGGCAGCAACCTTGTCAGTGAACTTGTAACCGCCGCCGGCCCACAGAGCCCAGTCACCCCAGCTCTCGCCAAGGCTGTCGCCCGGAGCATAGGTGTTGGTCGTGTCGCCGTCCGTGTTCCAGCCGCCCATCAGGAAGAGGCTGAGCGCGCCGATGTTGCCGGAAACCTTGGCCTTGATGCCGCCTTCTTCAGCCGACTCGTCGTAACCGCCGACAACACCAACCATGAACGTGCCGGTGTCGTACTTCACGCCGCCCGTGACGTTTACCCAGTCGCTCGAAGCATCGATGTTATCGCGCTTGATCTGGCCGTCGTCTTCAAGAGCAGCAAATGCCGAGAAGCCGTTGCCTGCGTCATAGACATAAGCAACCTGGTTCAGTTCGAACGAGCCGTAGGAGATCACGTCGTCGTTGATGACGTCTCCGGCATAACCGATGAACGAAGAGTAGTAGGAGTCAGCGAGACCAACGAGGAAACCGCCGAGCTGAATGTTGGCGCCGATCAGACGGGTGCGGGTGTTGTTGCCGTCGAGCGTGGAAACGTCGTAGCGCGGGTTCCAGTCGAAACGAGCAACGATGCTCGTCTTCAGAGCGCCCCACTCGGTGTCGCTTGCCGAATCGATATAGATTTCAGCGCGGGTGTTGGTGTAGGTGCCGCCGCTGTTCGGAGCATATGCATCGGCATACGCTGCGTCAAAACGGACGCGGCCGCCGACCTTGAGGCAGGTCTCGGTGCCCGGGATGTAGAAGTAGCCTGTGCCGAATGCGTCGCAAACGCGAACGTATTCCATCGGCTCAGGCTCGGCAGCGACGATCGCGTCGGCAGCCTGGGCGCCGGATACTGCTGCGAGAGCCGCAGCGGAGCCGAGAAGAAGGCTCTTGATGTTCATTTCTGACCTCCAGTCAAAGTTGGTTTAGATGCGGGCTTTAAAACCAGTTCCCCTGCATCCGCGACTTTTAGAAAACATACGCAAAGTCATGCTTTCGAGAACAAGCTACCGGAAGTTTGCAAAATATGACAAGCGAGTAACACGACCTAGAGTTTGCAAACCCCAACTTTAAGGCAAAGTGTTGCAATCTCTCCCCATATCACCCTCCGGCTGCATAGATTTCGGATACGCTTTATTAAGAAAATAGATATTCAACGTGGCCGAGCAGTCAAAGGAGACGTCTATCCAGCCGTTCTTTTTTTCTAAAGTGAGCCGATTCGCGATCCATAAATGGCGTTTTTTCGGGCTATCTGCCTCCTTGGGACCCAAAATGACGGAACAACCACGGTGTCAGAAAGGATGTCAAAAAACGTAGGGGCCTCCATTTTTTAGCTGCGGCGCACACTCGCTAAACATGTATAGATAAGAGATTTGAGATACTAAACGCAGTCGCAAATCGACAATAATACGCCGTACTGGAGCTACCATAAGTAGTTGGAAAAGCGACGCCTGCCATCCTCCCTGAAAACGGTCGGTAGTAAGCCTCGACGGATCTGCGACAACCTTATGTTGATCCAGGATGACTTCCTGACAGACCTCTCAGTTCCAACCAGCTGGTGACCGGCGAAACGCTTAGGCTTGAGATTCGATTCGATGAGATGGAGCACCCATAGATCTCGCGGTGCAGCGGACGAGACCGCGCGGGGGGCGCCGCTTTATAGAACCGATATCAGCAAACGCGACGGCGTGAAAACATAAGATGTCGAGACCTCTTCCGATCCGGCGGTTACGGCGCTGAACGGCCTCCCCTTGATTTTCCCGTATGCTGAAGTAGATGGACCATCGCCAAACGGCATCGGGCCGCAGCCGGGACATTCTTGGAGATTTTCTCGCACATCAAGTCCGCACGGGCGATCGATTTGCGCGGGGCGTTGCTCGGTTTAACGGACAATGGCGGCGGGAGCCAGACAGCGCAAAACGTTTAAAGGTAACACTTGGAATACAGCGCATGGCACAAATGAGCCATCGCTACGAAAGCTGGCACGTTCCTTCGCCGCCAAACGCAAAAAGGCCCGGCGATAGCCGGGCCTTTCCGCTTTAATTCCGTGAGGAATTAGAAGGTGCGCTGTACGCGAACGACGC
>NZ_JBXHAY010000040.1:0-3179 GCF_057163345.1 Aliirhizobium sp. YIM B11859 | reverse complement strand
TCGTGATCGTCCCGAGTAGCACGCCGGAAAATCTCACGCGGATGCCCTATGGCTAGCTCGGCGATTGCTTTCCGGCACGATATAGCCATTAAAATAAGTTCACTGTGACGATGCGATCGAAAGAGCCGACACTGGGTGGAGTGCCGTCGCATGTGAGGTGCGTGGGGTATCCCCCGTTTCAGCGATCAGAATAAGTTTCCCATAGCGCGCATAAGTCTCGATCAGGATCCTGCTGAATGGCTTGTAGAGCGGATGGCCAATATCGATCGGCAGACCGCTGTGGATCCACCGGTTATTGAAGTAATAATTCACGCCAATAATGTCGAGGTAGCTTTCCTGGCCGCCGATCTGAGGCCATATCCGGCCCGAGATCAGGTCCCATCCCTGAAACTGGGATTGCCGATGACCCTCCGCCACTGAATCAGCACGGCCTGTTCTAACCTCGAGTGGCCAATGTCTTGGGCTAAAAAGAAAGCTGTCGCTGGGCAGTAAAACTCCCCGCGACCTCCCGACCATATTGCCAATCCAGCCAAGATGAGGCAATGGCATGCCCGAATACAATTCCAAATCTCGAGGAATATCCGTGCAGATTCTTGTCCGCGATAACAATGTCGATCAGGCGCTCCGAGTTCTCAAAAAGAAACTGCAGCGAGAAGGCATCCTGCGGGAAATGCGCCAGCTCGAATATTATGAGAAGCCGTCGGTCAAACGCGCTCGCGAGAAGGCGGAAGGCGTCAGACGCGCGCGCAAACTAGCCAAGAAGCAGCTGGATCGCGAAATGGGCATCGCTACTGTAAAAAAGCGACCAGCCCGGGCCAAATAAGCATATCGCTCCACGCCAGTGCAGATCGCTGTGTTCCGCACCTCGTCTCGGGAAGCTGATCACCGTTGGCATTGACAGCAAAACGAAAAACCTCTTCACACTTAATTCCGGCATCGTATTTACGAATAAGGTCCGCTCGAGAGCGGGCCAATCGCGCCCCTTGGGCTGGGCGGGGGAATGGTTACTAGCTGAAGCAGGTTGCCGGGATTTGGTGAGTGCAAACACCATCCGGCGAGACGGCAAGCTGGCCCCGATTGCTCGACGCTTTCTCCAACAGTTTGGCGAAATCTCCAAGGCTCACCTTGTCAGCGCGAAGCATCAGCCGGATCATTGGGTCTCCCATGACCTGCGACATCGTCAAATCTTGCATGGCTATAGTCCTTCTTTGCAGCCGACATAGCATTCAATTGCAAAGGTCGGATGTCGTCAGCGCGGCGAGAAAAAGGCAATCGTCAATGGGACTATGTTCAAGCAAACCGTAATTCGCTGTGGTTCGGCCAACGGGAGTGGGCGTCATGCGTGCCGAGAGTTTGATACCGGGCGACCGATACTGGGCGAGGTCGCCGAAGCATTTTGACGGAGAGATCACCGTCGTCCAGGTTTCGAAGGTGTTTGGCGAAGAGCCGGAATACTGGACGCTGGTTCTTCTCGGATCGGACCAGCATATCATGCTATCAGAATGCGAGATTATCGCTCACTTGCAGCCGTCGCCACGCTTCACGGGGCGGCGGACATGTTTGACCTTAGTGTGTCAGTCCTCCCACTCATCGCCGTCATCAAAACCGGGCGCAGCCGCAGGCGAGATCCGTGCCTGATTGATCTTTTCCCATTCATCAGTGGCCTGTGCCCAGTGTGCGCCATCTTGGCCCTCGGGCCGTCCGGCTTGTTCCCACAGAAAGTACGCCCTGGTGTTGATCCAGTTGTCGCGTTCGGTATTCATGTCAATTCTCCCATGCGAAGCCGCAAATCAGTTGCTTTCAATGGGAAGATAAGATTGGATGAGTGCAACGCCAAGCCGGCCACTGCAGGAACTGTGCGGATACGCGGCAGGACAGGCGAGCGTCACGCGAGAACCGACGCCCGCACAAACCGCCATTCGGAGCCATCGATATCGACCGGTTGGATCACATCGGGCAGGCGGTGAAGCTCCGCGCAGAACGCCTGCAAGCCATCAACGCTACTCAGGAATATTGCTAGCTTAGGAGCTTGATTCTGGGCAGCGTCGACCGCAAAACCGTGAAGAACACCCAGCTCGACAGTGTCGCGCGGGCTGATCTCCCGTAAGCCGATTATGAGATGCTCGATGAACTGCTCAAGAATGGCCATGTGCAGGCTCCCGATGGATTGCGGCAGTCCATCATACTTGTCCTGGAACAGCAACGCCTTCCTTATAGGACACAGCGTTTGAGATCGGGTCAGCGCGCAATGACCTTTCGAGGCGAAAGACAGGTGCATCTCTCATGCAACTCTGCCTGGCCGGCGAGGTCTTGGGGGTAGCGAGGGCAAGGGTCTCAGGCGGGGCGGGCGCACAAGCATAGCGCGGAGCCTCGGGAGCCGCCCCCTTGCCAGCGCGAGGGGCAATGCTCCGTAGTTCGACTTCAACCTTGAAGCTCAAAACCTATTCGTATCCAGTATGAACTCTCCGGCATTAAGGCTCTCCGCTGCTTGGTGAAAGTCGAGGTCGGGGCGAAAGTAAACCCATCATTCGCTCAATGACTTAACCAACATCAGCTCCCGTCATGCCGGTTGTCTTTCTCTCAACCCTTGCGACGCGGGGAACTTTTCCGCAACTGCACGCCTTTAAGAGGATCGCAACCATAGGAGTGTCCGCTATGCTGAGCACAGACACCTGGCTCAAAATCATTTGCAGCATGATGGTCAACGCCGTGATCTTTGGTGTCGGCGCCGTCACCGTCCTGCTGGTTCCCGCTCTCGCAGCCCATGCAAAATATCTGATCCCGACGGTCGTGGCCGTCAGCTTTCTTACCGCGCCGTTCGTGGCATCCCTCATCGCCCCGCGCATGCGTCTACGCAATTGGGGCAAAGAGCGCTGGAAGGGAGGTGATCTAATTTCCGGCTAACGGCTTGCCCAGACATTTATGCCCTCCTGTCATCCCTACATCTGCGTAGAAAACCCGGCTTAGCGCCGGGTTTTTGCTTGCCCATACCGTCGAGTGTGACAAAGCAACCACTCCGCGAAGTTGAGTAACCGGAGAAGGGCAGTAATTCAGCTTTTCCTCATGAAATTCATTCACACGCACCTATGTTTCACGTCACCGCTGGGGGCATCGGTGATCAAAGGACATCACATGAGAACGTTTTCGAAACTGTTGGCAGCCGGACTGCTGACCTCCGC
>NZ_JBXHAY010000039.1:0-3669 GCF_057163345.1 Aliirhizobium sp. YIM B11859 | reverse complement strand
AGTATGACTTCCCCATGAAAACCGGCGAGGCTTATTGGTCGGCCTTGGCCGCATCCAATCGCGCGTTGATGACCCCGGCCCATTTTGAGCGGTCGCGAGAGAAGTTTGCAAACGTTTCTGCCTAATATTCCGTCAAGGCACGACGCCAGCGCAAACCATAGCATACCATACTGACCGGCGCCTCGTCCGACGAGGCGCTTAGGTTTGGCTCTTAGCGACCTGCGACCCCATTAAGTAACCCCGCTACGGCGGAGTTTTTCTTTTCAATCCATCGCTTAGCAAAGGCGGAACCATTTCGATGGCTTAGAGTTCTAGACCGCCACGGAACTCCGTGAGAACAATAAATAGCGAGGAAACATCAATGAAAACGCTCATCGCCGCCGCTCTCGCCCTCGGTGCCATGACGTCTACAGTCTACGCGCAGCAGCCTGTAGCTCCGGCAGCGCAGCCTGCTGCGCCGGGAGCCGCTGCATCGGGTGCCGACGCCATTATGGTTGGCCCGGGTATTACGATGGGCAAGGCGGCCACAATGCAGCTCAAGACTGTTGAGATCAAGGATACTGATCTCGTGACGTCGAAGCTTGTAGGGCTCAACATCTATAACAAGGAGAACGAGGAAATCGGCGAAATCTCCGACGTCGTCATCGGTGGTGGCAAATCCGTGATCGGTATCGTTGCGAGTGTCGGCGGTTTTCTGGGTATCGGTGCAAGCTATGTCGTGATCGATCCGGCATCTATGGCCCTGGCAGACGACAACGGGACATGGAAGGCCTACGTCGATACGAGCAAGGATAGCCTCTCGGCTGCTCCGAAGTTCGATTATGACAAGCTGAAAAAGTAATCAGTTCGCATCCGGATCCTCAAGCCACGGATGTACTGGCGCGCGTCGATGGTGACTTTGGTAAGGCCGGTGCGAGAGATCGCCCGGCCTTTTTCCACTACTTCACTCATGGAAATGTATCACAATGGCTTTTTTCGGGTTTCCAAAGTTATTCTATTCTAACACGCGGATTATCTTTAAGAAACATAGCGCCTCCATTCAGGCTTCAGACACCCGATTGGAATCATCTGGGGCACTATCACTCACCCCCATTTCTCGGACGGGCTCTAATGGATGACGCCACGAAGGATTTTTATTTCGTAAGGCGCGAGATCGTCCGTGCACCTCGGATTATAGGTAACTCTTGCCGTAATTCCGTCGAAGCCAAGTGCTTCCGAATATGCTAAAGCAAGCCCGTGGCCAGTGAACCTCCAAATATACGTTCAGCACATCATCATCACTCGCATCCGTCTTTCACCTAAACCACACTCTGCAAGCTTTTCGGTTACGAATGAATACGGTCGTCCAGGTGAGAAAATTTTACCACTTCAATTCTTTGCGGCCAGATTGTCTTTTAGACGATTGTCGCGGGCAACAGCTAAGGAGCGTCCCATTCACAAGCGAGCCGACGTCACCGAGAGAGGAACCTTGCCCAAAGCAAACGGGGAAAACTGAGGTTGATAGCTTATTTGATCCGTTCACCGTCGTGACCGCGCCACCTAGTTGGGTGCGAGCCGCTGATAGATATGCTACCAGCGGCCGCCATGCAGGACAAACGGCATCTCGCGCGCATTGCAATAGTTCATACGGCTTCACGCTTAATGCGGAGCCTATTCGTTGGACGCAGGCAAAAGGAATCTTAGTCGTTGCGGCCTCTTAGGCGATTATCTCTAACATCCTCTTTTGCCATGATTTATACGCCTGAGATGCTGATTGTTCATCCTGACATAACAGTGGGATCAGGCTCAGTCGACGTGCGGACTGATGGATTTAGGTGTGCGGAAACGTTCGACCTTGCTTAATACGGCCCAAACGATGCGGGCAATTTTGTTGGCTACTGCTATTGCGGCCACGCGTAAAGGACGTCTTTCGGCTAGGCGCTCGAGCCAATCCGTCCCGAATGCCCTTTTCGATCGCAGTAGAAGGACCTTTCCTGCAAGAAATAGGAGGGACCGCAGCTCGCGATTGCCCATTTTCGATATCTTCCCGGATCTTGAGCTTCCTCCACTGGAATTTTGTTTTGGCGTCAATCCTATCCATGAGGCAAAGTGTCTCGCAGATTTGAAGATAGCCGGATTTGGGACATAAGCGGCAACCGCCGAAGCAACGATGGGCCCCACACCGGGGATGGTTAAGAGGCGAGAAGTGTCTGCGTTTTTCTTCGCGAGCTGCACGATGCGTTCGTCCAGACATTCAATTTTTGAAGACAACGTTTCAATGAGATCGCAGATTGTTAGCAGTGCGAAGCGCGCGTCATCTGGAACCGCCCCACTGTCGCCGCGAATGCTAGCGACTAATCTCCCCACACCGGCAGTGCCTTTACTAGCAACGGTGCCATACTCAGCTACCAGCCCCCGAAGGGCGTTCATCGATCTAGAGCGCTGTCGTACAAGCAATGACCGTGTTTTGAAAAGCTGTGCCGCGGCTTGCTGTTTTTCGCTCTTAATCGGGACAAACCGCATACCCTCTTGCGAGCATGCGATCGCTATGGCTTCGGCATCATATGCGTCAGTCTTGCCACGCTTCACAAATGGTTTCACATACTGTGCAGGGATGATCAGGCAGTGATGTCCAAGTGTACCTATTTGTCGGCTCCAGTAATTGGAGGTGGCGCATGCTTCCATAGCGACAGTGCATGGCGGCAAATTCCGGAAAAAGGCAAGCACATCCTCACGACGTAGCTTCCGCCCAAAAGTTTTTCTCCCCGACTTATCAATTCCATGCACTTGAAAAACGCTTTTGGCCAAATCTAGCCCAATCGTATTGGTGATAGGCATCAGTCATCCTTTCGCGAGGGGTCAAGTCTCGAATTTTCTCCACTAACTATGGCTGATTTCCCTGCAAGTGCACGGATTTCAAATTTTTGTAAGTGAAGCAGGATGTGGGCGTGAGACCGAAGTGGGGGTGACACCATCGTGGCTGTATAAGCGGACAATTGATTTAACTCATTCATCAGGCTTTGATGACTGTAACCCCCTCGAATCATCGTCGCGTGAGAGCCGTATCACGTACCGAGGATAACTGGTCTTCTCTAATAAAATCAGCGCGTTTTGCTTTCCTCTCCGGGTCGATGGTTCTGACCTCATCAAGGCCTGGACGACGCAACAGGCCGTCCAAATGTAAGATTCCGGGATATCTCGGCGCTTTTTGGCAATGCAAAGGGGATGAGAGCGCATTGATCCAGATGTGGCCAGGTTGGTGGATCTGACGGACAACCGCCCAGATGAGATCTGAACTTCCAATGCGCTCATAGAGTTCATCGGGAGACCAGGGGCTCCAAGCTTCTTCTCGTGGGACTTCGATGCTGTCGGCCTTCGTCTCCTAATCGCGGCAAATAAGCAAATTGGCAAGCGCCTGATCTGCTGGAAGCCACGGCTGGCCGCCGCCATCGCCTCAAATCACGAAAGTCGTTCTGTCGCCTTGAGAAAGCAAAGATGCAATCGGGCCTTGATGATGGAACTGCAGAGCTTTCTGATGGTTGCTCCTCTACGTCATTCGCAATGAAGAGGAGAGCGACATGGGCAAGACTGGTGAACATCCTGAGCAGGATCCTGCGGAGGGATCGCGCGAAACGATCGAGCGCGACCTTAAACGGCAGGAGGAAAAGCAGGCCGATAGGAAAGAAAGCG
>NZ_JBXHAY010000038.1:0-3738 GCF_057163345.1 Aliirhizobium sp. YIM B11859 | reverse complement strand
GCGGAGGTCAGCAGTCCGGCTGCCAACAGTTTCGAAAACGTTCTCATGTGATGTCCTTTGATCACCGATGCCCCCAGCGGTGACGTGAAACATAGGTCGGTCTGCGGAAATAGCACTAGAAACACATGTGCAAAGCGTGCTTCAGGCATCAATCCGTTGCCAGGAGTGGTCGTTTTGTCACATGTACTTCCGATCATCGCTGAGTGGCCATCTATTCTCTAGATCGCCGGCATCAAGGCCTGTTCGACGGCTCGGATTTCAATTGAGAGGCAACGATCTCGCGCCGGGATTAGATCCGCTTGAACCGCACCTTGGCATCACCCAACAAAGTAGCGCTGAAGCCTGCGGCCTTGATCGCCTTTTTTATCCCCCGAAAATACGGCCGGTTTGTGGGGTTTTCCCAAAAATCCGCATCGGCAGCCGTTTTGGGAAGTCGAACTCGACACACTCTCTCGACCTCCCGGAACGTCATGGTGATTTCGGCAAGGTCAAGTCGCTCCCGATTGAGACGCTCGGTCAGTGCTTCATACTTCTTATCCACCTCAGGTCCTTCAACTGCGACGACAGGGGCCTTGCAACAGCTCCGCCTGCAAACTGCTTAATTAATGCGTCCCAGTGAAACTAGGCAGTGTCCCCATAAACGGGGTTCATCTTGTTGGCGGTGTGTGATTCATATGTGGAACGGCCCGGTTAGCAAGGTGTTTTCCTCGTAAGTCACCATCGGACGGTGCATTCATATGTTCGGCCTGTTGATGCGGTATCAGACCGCTGGCCATGATGAAGTCCGCATGTCGATCGCCTAATCAATCTCGCGCGCTCAATGGCGCCCTGAATCACACGGTCTGATCGATATTGAGGTTGCGTTCCAGTGGTTCATCACGCTGTTGTACCTTGCCGCTATCTCGGCGCCTATCGCCGAGAATTTTGTCTATGCTTTCATCATGATCGCAGGAGCCTGACACGTCCCGCCCTTCACGAGGAGCGCCCATATGGTTCGGGCAATTTTGTTAGCCAGCGCTACCGCTGCGACCTTATAGGGTCTCCGCTCCAGCACAGAGGTGATCCAAGCTGGTAGTTTTGCTCCTCGTCAAGCCTGCTTCAGGATCGATGTAGCGCCAACAATCAACAAAGGTCTTAGCTGCTTGTTTCCACGTTTCGAGATTCTACCAAGTCGTTCCTTTCCTCCGCTGGAGTTCGCCCTCGGGGTGATGCCAATCCAGGCCGCCAAATCGCGCCCTGTCCGAAAGCCAGCGGGTTCTGGAACTGAGGCTCGGACAGTCGCTGCGATGATGGGGCCGACGCCGGGGACCGTTGTCAGACGGCGAGCGGCATCATCGGCTTTCACTGCGGCCACAATCCTGCTGTCAAGTTTTTCAATTCTTTTTTTCAGGGTCTCGATTTGATTGGCCATTTCCAAAAGCGCCTCCCGAGCTGAAGCGGGAAGTCGATGATCGTCTTCGTCACGTAGGATGATAACAAGCTTGGAGATGCTGGGCATCCCCGTTGCGGCAATGATCCCAAGTTCGGCCATGTGAGAACGCATGGCATTTGACATCTGGCTGCGCTGACGGACAAGCAGCTCTCGCGTCTTCAAAACCATCCCGGCGGCTTGTTCCTCCGCAGTTTTGACGGCTACGAAGCGCATGGTCGGTCGCGTCACCGCTTCACATATAGCCTCTGCATCTGCGGCGTCCGTCTTATTTCTTTTCACGTAGGCTTTCACATAAGCAGGCGGCATGAGACGAACCGTATGACCGAATTCTCCGATTGCGTTCGCCCAATAGTGGGCGGTACCGCAAGCCTCGATACCGATCAGGCAAGGCTCCATGGAGCGGAAAAAATCAAGCACCTGCGAACGCCTCAACGAACGGCGGACCGCAACTTTCCCTTCTCCAGTTACGGCATGGACCTGAAAGATCGACTTGGCTAGATCAAAACCGATTGTGGTAATCTTCTCCATGGAACGGTTCCTTCAATAGTGTGGTGATTGGCGTCTCCACAATACGCATCCTTGATGCTGGTTCGAAGGGCCGTTCCACACCATCAATCTCCTTGAAAGGAGATTGCCATGCGCCGTCACGAATTGAGCGACGAAGAATGGACCGTCATCGCACCACTTCTGCCGACCAATACCCGTGGAATTGAACGTGTCGACGACCGCCGAGTGATCAATGGCATCCTGTGGCGCTTCAGAACCGGATCGTCCTGGCGCGACGTGCCGGAGCGTTATGGCCCACGCACGACGCTTTACAATCGGTTTTCCCGCTGGCGCAAGGCGGGCGTCTGGGATCGTCTTCTGGACGCGGTTTCAAAGCGTTACGATGGAGACATCGTGATGATCGACAGTTCTTGTGTTCGCGTTCACCAGCATGGTGCCAACGCTAAAAAGGGGGCTCTGCCGATCCTTGCATGGGACGTTCTCGTGGCGGCCTGACGACAAAAATACATGCTCTTATCGATGCAGGCGGCAGACCGGTTCGGCTGGAAGTCACCGCTGGCCAAGCTGCCGATGCACCCATGGCTGAAAAGCTGTTGAGCGACCTACAGACCGGCGCGACGATCCTTGCCGACAAGGCATACGACACCGATGCTATTCGTAACTTTGCCAAGCAACGCAAATGCTGGGCGAATATCCCTGCAAAGGCCAATCGAAAGCAGACATTCAGCTTCAGCCGCTGGGTCTAACGTCAGCGCAATCTCGTGGAACGGTTCTTCAACCGTATCAAACAGATGCGGTGCCTCGCGACCCGATACGACCGACGTGCCGACAACTATCCCGCCGCTCTCAAAACTTGCAGCGACGAGGATATGGATTGCATCAGCTAATGAGTCCGTGTCCTAGAGGCTCAAGCGCCGGTGTCGATAGCGCTCGATGGCTGAGGATCGAGACCTCGACCGGCATCATAGAAATCTTCGACAGCCTTTGCCGCTTTCCGATGAGAATTTTCCCAGCCGCTATCGGGCAGGCGGCGCGGCGGCCTCTGGGGCCTCTGGGCGGCCTGCCACCCAAATTTCCCGGCACTGGAACTGGGCGATGCTTCACGCCATATCCGGCCTATAAAACGATGCCCATGATACGCCGACCACTCGTCCTGCAGACGGCTACCGGGTGTCAGATGCCAATCATACTTCTTTGCCCATCGTTCGGTCATGGTATGCGAACTGGCCTCCCGGGACAGGGACAGCATGGCAGCGCGGGTGGAACGGTAAGGTTGATCAACATATTTGGATAAGAAAGAACCCACCCTGGAGGGTGGGTCAAGTCGTGCCTGGTCTGGATAGGAAGGCGCCCCTCAGCCGGACGAGACGTCGGGAAGCCGTGCGCGTATTTCCAACGCGCCGTCCGGCGTGCTTTCGGTAATCAGTGCCATATAGAAGCTGCATCTCAAGTTTCTAACTGCATTGCATTTTTTTCGCTGGTAATGCAGCGGCGATGCGCCTGACTGGAGATTGGGATGACGAAAGGACGCGAACCTCTCCACGAAGCATATCGCTGGAAGGTGCTCGAATGCTGTCAGAAAACCGCGCCGTCATGCGAGATTTCATGATGCGCAGCATCTCTGCCGGCGGTCGGCCGGTCTATTCAGGAATTTATGGCTTGTATCACGAACCAGACTGGCAGACCTGCGGTCACCATGGCCGCAACGAAAATACTCAAAATCTTCAGCAGATAAGCGCGTCGCGCTTTCCGGACATCCCACTCATACACCACGACTCATACCCCTATCCTTCACTCAA
>NZ_JBXHAY010000037.1:0-3903 GCF_057163345.1 Aliirhizobium sp. YIM B11859 | reverse complement strand
TTGGGTGGCTGGTCGACAACTACCCTCGCCTTGCGGATTGGAACGCCTGTGCCCGCCGCGTCGCATCTTTGATGATGTCGCTCGATGGCCTCGAACGCGCCGAGACCAGCGACAGCCTTGGCCGCATCACAAGAGGCAAAGCTCTCGGCGACACTATGCTGAGCCTTCACGATCTGTCCGTCTCTCTGGGTGACGGCAGAGCTGTGGTGAAGGAGACAGAGGTGGAGATCGAACCGGGCGAACGTGTGCTGGTGGCCGGAGAGTCCGGTTCTGGCAAAAGCACGCTTGTGCGGGCAATTGCCGGGCTTTGGCCTTGGGGCGAAGGAAGTGTCAACTTCCGCACCGACAGTCGGTTGTTCATGCTTCCGCAAAAGCCCTATATCCCAACTGGTTCACTTCGCCGGGCTGTCGCCTATCCGCAAGAGGCAGATAGCTGGAGCACCGAGGACATCGGATCCGCCCTTGAGAAGGTCGGCCTCGGACATCTCAAGGACAAGACCGACGAAGAAGCTCCTTGGGATCACACTCTGTCCGGCGGCGAGAAACAACGGCTGGCGTTTGCCCGGCTGCTGCTGAATGACCCTGATATCGTCGTGCTGGATGAAGCGACATCGGCGCTGGATGACAAGAGCCAGGACAAAATCATGGAGACGGTCATCCGTGAGTTGCCGGATGTCACGATATTAAGTGTTGGTCACCGAGCAGAACTTGAGGCGTTTCACAGCCGAAAGATTACTCTTGAAAAGCGGGACGGTGGCGCGAGGCTGGTAAGCGACGTGGATCTTGTTCCAAAGAGAGGAAAGCGCATGTCACTGTCCCGGATATGGGAAAGGAACCAGGGCAACCTTTGAGTACCATCGGCCGGATCAGGTTCAAACCGACAAGGCTGGTCCCCGCGTGGCCTGCTCCGCTTCACGATGTGGTAATTCTTCGATTACCGAGATGATGTCCGTAAAACAAACCGGCCTTGGCGCCACCTATTTTACACAATCAGTTCCGTCAACGAGACAAGCCATAAATGCGGTTCAATGTGAGTCTATAATTGCGAATAACATAGGCCGCACTCACCACGCAGCGACAGCCTGGATTGAGAGCGATAACATTGGTTTGCGAAACTTCAAACTGTGATTAGGCATGGAATAAGGACCCCGCATTTGGGGTGATCGGCATCCAAACGGGACCCCCATTTGCGAATGGGGTTAGAACAGCCTCCGGTTTCATCAGAGGCTTTTTGTTTGGATGCTTATTGTGGAAACAATTCTGAAGATAAGACGGCTGGCCCATGTTCAGGGCAAGACGATCAAAGGGATCTGCCGGGAGCTGGGCGTATCGCAGAAAGTGGTGCGGAAGGTTTTGCGCACCGATGAAACGGAGTTCAAATACGAGCGGACCCGTCAACCGCAGCCAAAGCTCGGTCCATGGCGCGATCAGCTCAATCGAATACTGCTTTCGAACGAAGCCAAGACGTCACGCGAACGGCTGACGCTGATCCGGATATACGAGGATTTACGCGACCTCGGCTACGAAGGCGGTTACGACACCGTTCGGCGTTATGCGAGAACATGGTCGAAAGAGCGCGGGGCCGTGACGGCGCAAGCATACGTGCCGCTTTATTACGCTCCAGGCGAGGCCTACCAGTTCGACTGGAGCCACGAGATCGTCGTGCTGAACGGCGTGACGACAACGGTGAAGGTGGCTCATGTCCGGCTCTGCCACAGCCGGATGATGTATGTGAGGGCCTATTCGCGTGAGACGCAGGAAATGGTCTTCGATGCCCATGACAAGGCGTTCGCCTTCTTCGGCGGAGCCTGCACGCGCGGCAT
Organism: Aliirhizobium sp. YIM B11859; assembly: GCF_057163345.1. Taxonomy (NCBI): domain Bacteria; kingdom Pseudomonadati; phylum Pseudomonadota; class Alphaproteobacteria; order Hyphomicrobiales; family Rhizobiaceae; genus Aliirhizobium; species Aliirhizobium sp. YIM B11859. The sequence goes on along the minus strand of NZ_JBXHAY010000037.1, from coordinate 2,080 downwards.
CTATGATAATATGAAGACGGCGGTGGATACGGTCTTCGTCGGCAAGGAACGGCAATATAATCGGCGTTTCCTGCAAATGTGCAGCCATTTCCTTGTCGAGCCGGTGGCCTGTACGCCGGCATCTGGTTGGGAGAAGGGCCAGGTCGAGAACCAGGTCAATCTGGTGCGGGAACGCTTCTTCACGCCGCGACTGCGCTTCAAGTCCTACGACGAGATGAACGGTTGGCTGCTGGATAAGTGCATCAGCTATGCCCGCGCTCATAAACATGTCGATCAGACGGAGCCGCACGATATGGGGGAAGTGTTCGATACCGAGCGACCACATATGATCAGCTATCCCGGCGAGTTCGATGGGTTCCATGCCGTGCAGGCCTCGATCGGCAAGACCTGCCTGGTACGTTTCGACAATAACAAATACTCGGTGCTATCCACGGCGGTCGGTCGCCCGGCGGAGATACATGCCTATGCCGACCGCATCATCATCCGCCAGGACGGCGTCGAGATCGGCCGCCATGACCGCAACTTCAGCCGGGGTGAGACGATCTATAATCCATGGCATTACATTCCGGTCCTGACCCGCAAGCCGGGCGCGCTACGCAACGGCGCGCCGTTCCACGAATGGGTTTTACCTGCCGCCATGGAGAAGGTTCGCCGCCGGTTGAAGGCCATGCATGATGGTGACCGTCAGATGGTGTCGATCCTGGAATGTGTCGGTCAGGACGGGCTTTCCACCGTTGAAGCGGCCTGCCAGGAGGCGTTGATCAGGGCGTGTTCTCGTCCGCCGTCATCATCAATATTCTGGCCCGCAAGCGTGATCCACGGCCGGCCGCGATCCTTTCCATTCCCGATGCGCTTCGCCTGACCCATGAGCCTTTGGCCGATTGCGCACGTTACGACAGTCTCAGAAGGGCAAGCTGATATGGAACGCTCCCAAATCCTCGACATGATGGGTACGCTGAAGCTGTTCGGCATGCGCAGCGCATATGACGAGACAATGGCATCTGGCATCAAGCGGCAGCACGAACCGCCGCGCATCGTCGGCGACCTTTTGCAGTCGGAGATCGCCGAGAAGCAGTCTCGATCGATCAAATACCAGATCGCCATCGCTAAGCTACCACTCGCAAAGGATATCAACGACTTCGACTTCACAAACACGCCCGTCAATGAAGGGCTGGTGCGTCAGCTCGCGACCGGAGCATTCCTCGCGGAGCAGCACAACATCGTCCTGGTCGGCGGGACCGGCACAGGAAAGTCCCACCTGTCCATCGCGCTTGCCCGTGCCCTGATCCGCAACGGAGCACGGGGACGGGGACGGGGACGGGGACGGGGACGGGGACGGGGACGGGGACGGGGACGGTTCTTCAATGTCGTCGATCTCGTCAATCGGCTTGAGACAGAAGCACGCAATGGCAAACAGGGGCGGCTTGCCGACTTCATCACCAGGCTCGACTTCGTCATCATGGACGAACTCGGCTATCTCCCGTTTGCTCAGGCCGGCGGCCAGCTTCTCTTCCATTTGATCAGCAGGCTATACGAGCGGACCTCGATCATCGTCACGACCAACCTGGCTTTCGGCGAGTGGCCGGCCGTGTTTGGCGACGCCAAGATGACAGCCGCTCTGCTCGACAGGCTCACACACCACTGCGAGATCGTCGAGACCGGAAATGAATCCTGGCGCTTCAAGAACCGCTCTCAAAGCTAAAGCCGAAAAGACAAACAACCCGCGCCCGAAGGCCGCTGCGCTACACTGAAAGCTCCGGGCCTACGCGCGCTGACCCGATGCAACCAGAAGCAGGGGTCCCTTTTGGGAGCTGATACGGGGTCCCGTTACCAAGCCGATTGACACTGCCGCCCAGAATGATCTCCTGACCCGCATTGCGTCTGGCGAGATCGACACGGAGGACAAAAAGAAAAAGCTCCTCGAGGCTTACATCGAGGAGCTTTTGCGGAAGTTTCCCGAATGGGAGAATTTGCAAGTTTCAGTGGTTGCGGGGGCAGGATTTGAACCTGCGGCCTTCAGGTTATGAGCCTGACGAGCTACCGGGCTGCTCCACCCCGCGCCAAGCGCAAGCTTTTGCTT
>NZ_JBXHAY010000036.1:0-4005 GCF_057163345.1 Aliirhizobium sp. YIM B11859 | reverse complement strand
GCCAGCGTCGTAGTAGCGATCCGCATTCGGCAATCAAGGCAGCACGCGTTGCTCGCATCCTGGCCAAGCTCGTCGAGGTTCAGGCTGACTCTGTCAGACCTAAAGAGCGAAGTGCGGACGATAAATAGCGTACGGTAAACTCGCGGCCCTCTTTCCGCGCAATGGATAGAGCAGCTTGGCAATGGACTTCCAGCGGGCTTATTCCCATCGTCAGGGCGGCATGCGACGCCATCATCACCGTACCTGTATAAACCGAAGGGATTCCGTCTGCATCCTTGAGACAACATCCGAAGGCGACGACCTGAATTCTCGTTCCATTCCGGCTAACGACGGAATACTGCAACGTCCCGGCTGTGCCCGAAACGATACCGTGGTACACTCTTTCTGCGACCCGCCCACGATCCTCGATCGCTATCCGATCAAGAATGGCCTTGACAGCGACGCCTGTCGCAAGTTCTTCGTTTGAAAGGCTGTGCCGGACGGCCGCATACTTTTCTGCCAGACAAATGCGCGTGCGATGGTAAAAATAGGAGCTTCGGGCAATTCACAGCTGAGCGAGTAGTTCTGGCAAGCGATAAACTTCCTTAGGGCGTCAATCAGCTGTGTCTTCTCCCGATTTCTCAGGATCTGGAGATAGACGCCCAGGTCTTTTTTTGAGTTCGTTGGCCATTCTTCAGGAGATCATGCTCCAGTTGCAACTGGCGAATGGTTGCGTTAAGCCGCTTGCCAAGCCGGATATAGAGTTCAACGGCTCGAAGTCTGTCTTTGTAGGAATACATGAACTAACTCCTGGTGGTGGAAGTTTTCGTCCGCACCCACAGCGGCTCAGTTCCGCGTGGAAACCAACAGCCGGAGCTAGCTTCCGCGCCATCATCTTTATCAATGCCGCATTCCAAGGAATGATCTGTCCGACGACACCGGCCGGCTCGCGGACGGTAATGGTTTGCAGTGGCCCGGACATCAAGACCGACTGAGTCTCTACAATGTTTGCTTGTGGCACAGCCAGCTATGCAACGAAACATGTCAGTGCGAGGGGCGTATCGGAATTGCGGGCGTTGGCCAACGCCTTACCGTTGTCGAGCACATCCAGTTTCGCAAGTCGGCTTGCGTTTTCCTCTGGAAGGTTGCCCCAGCTTCCAAATGAATCGTCCGCGCCAGCTGTGAGCCATCCAGTTCCAAGGCTTGATCTTATAGGCCCACCGAGCGGCTTTGACGGCAAGATCCAAGTCCGAGGCGTGTCCGAGCGTGACCAAATTCTTGCGCGGCTATTCGCCTGGCTGCGCTACTCAGGAAGCCCATCTTTACGAACCTGCCCCATCGGAATGGAAACTGCGTTGAACAGCGTAGTGACCTTCGCAACCAACGGTGTTTTGTGCGGCGGAGTAAATTAGCTTCGCGAGCCATCATGGGACACCGTCCACTCATACTCGGCGTAGGGCTTATGTTGATCGCGTGGCTCCTCGGCCTCTTCAGCCTCGCGTACAGCCTTGGTAGTCAGTGAGCAATAGTTTATGGATCGGAGATGCCGGACGTGATAGTCTCCCCTTGCGCTCACGAGTATCGATCATGTGCCGCAGGCGCCATCTCGGCATACCCCGCTGCGGGAGAGGCCCGGTGCAGGTTTCCTTTCCGGGCCTCGCGTGAGTAGCTCGTGCGTTAACCGTACCTCCTAGCCGCGTATGCCGATGTCGGCTGCTTAACGTGCAAAAGAAAGAGATGCTCGCTCCAAAATTGGAGCATCGGAATGCGAGAGCGCTTGAATACCCTTAGTATCTCGCGGCTTACCTTCAGGAAGCGCGCAAAATCTGCCGTGAAAAACGTTCCTCCTAGTTCGCGTCCTGACAAGCCGGAGATCGTATTCGTCTACGACGACATGGAGCGTGATGAGTTTCAGCCCTTCAGGGCGATTAACGATAATCGTCAGCGCGTTTGGTTTCACAGAACGAAACCTGATCTTCATTGTTAACGACCAATTGTGGCGCTCATCAAATTTTGTTTGGTTGACTGGGGAAACCAAGCCGAGACCGTCTCGACCCGGTTTATCCATTAGTTCGAATTTTGACTTTGATACTCCCTCAATATGTAACGTGCCTTCGAGGCATCTGTGGTGATCATCTAGCGCGACGGGCGTTTCATCGTCGTCATCACCAAAAATGGTGTGGTTGCAGAAACCTCTTTTCATCAACTCAAATTAGCTCGGTCCTGGGCAAGCGGTCAATCAGTGCGCCTGAAGCTGTCCCCTATCGCTCCGGCGGCGCAATGATGCGCTGCGGAACTTATTACGCAATCGCGAACTTTGTGGACAGCTGAAATCGTTTGGCAAGCGTTCGGAGATCCATCCCGTCCCGTACCCAGCCGGTTCTCCAGCGGTTGGGTACTTTTTCGATCATTGGTTGGTAGGTTCGTCATCATCACCGCCAACTTAGTTTTCGATCACGAAATTTAGAGATGAATAATGTTTATCGCCGTGTAGAATCATTCAGGGTGATTCTCGGGGGACTACGGATGTCGATGCTTTATCCTGAACGCGGGTTTGGTTTCTTCACGTGGAATGTGCCGGAGAACAAACTGTTCGGCGACGCTGTATTTGCGGAAATCTACGGATTTACCGTTGACGAAGTCGTTGTGGGCGTGCCGGTAGAGGAAATTATAGAGCGGATCTTCTCCGAAGATCGGGCGAAAGCTGCGCGCCATACCCACACGTCGATCCTGGACGGGGAGACGGGCTCCGTCAGCTTTCGCGTTGTGAGCGGCGGTCGGATACGTCTGATCAGGGCAACAGGTCGTTGCTTTCGCGATGAGGATGGTGTGCCGTCCTTTTTCACAGGAGCAATCCACGAAGAGAAGTTGGAGGCGTCGCTTTTTGATCACTCTCTCGCCGAGAGCCACTGCCGTTCGGCTCTCATCATCGCGCGAATCCAGCGCAACGAGCTTGCCGCAAGATACCTCGTTGAGGCACTCGGAGCAATTGGTTCTGCGCAGGGTCGCAACAGCTAGATGTCAGAACCCTTAATTAATGTTCTCGAATGTAAATGGCTGTCATAGTAATCCCTTAGAGGGAGCGAACATGACCGTTGATTTTTTCAAGGCAGAGAAATTCTTTGCAATTGCCGCCAATGCCATTCGGCTGAAGATTATCTGCTGCCTGTGGGAGGGCGAGATGTCTGTCGCCCAGCTGACACGGGTGATAGGCATTGCTCAATCGCCGCTCTCCCAACATCTCAAGCGGATGAGGGATACCAATATCGTCGCGTCTCGCAGGGACGGCGTCAATGTCTATTACCGTCTCGTTCCCGGTGAAGCCGAACGCCTGCTTATTTTTCTATACAGAAATTTCGGGCCTCAGCTTATGCCTGACCGCCCGCAGACGCGCAAAGAAAGTGAGGTTGGGTAGAAGGACGATAACGAGTGGGCGGACCACCGGCTTTTGGACAATCGTAACTCAATTGCCCAATCCCGAAATGGGCTCTTCCATCTGTTCTGCCTTTACCGCTGCATCTTTGCAGCTGTGAGTCAGGCCCAGCACCGGGCGTCCTGATGCTGGTAGAGAAGGTTCATGTAACGAAGCCGCAGTTCACCGGATGGTGATTTCGGGTCTGATCCATTGCTCGACGGAAGCCAAGAAGTCGGCATCGTCTTCGACCTTCAGGCCTAATCTCACCGCCTTGTTGCGCGCTGCCTCGAACACGGCCCTTCGGAACTCCTCTGAGACGGCTAAGCTAGGGTCCAGCTTCCTGACGATCAATCGGTTTGATGCGTATCAACATGCTCATGCACAGGCACACGCGACTAGCGGTACCGTGGATGACGACGTTGTTACATCTGCCCTCGTCATTCGCGAGCGCGTCATCTCCTTCGGAATTATTATTTTAGCATGACCTAAATTCCGCGGAACGTGGGACGGTATCGAATGTTAGATACCCGCCGCATCAAGCGGAGGAGGAAATACCAATGCCTGACACGAAAAAGCCCGATCAGGGGAGAGATCCGAAGTCTGCACCGGGC
>NZ_JBXHAY010000035.1:0-4700 GCF_057163345.1 Aliirhizobium sp. YIM B11859 | reverse complement strand
CTACGGGCTGCGATTTTTTTCGCTGATAGATCATAAGAAGGGCAAAATTCAAAGACCAATTAAATCAATTACTTACGAGGGGGGGTGACCGCAAGAGCTTTGCGGTCACCCTACCGCACCAGCTTTGCGGCTACCTTTCAGGAAAAATCAGCTCTAATGCAGAATAATTCCGCAAAATAATTATGGACTTCTGCTGAATTTCTCCGCAAGTTTGCGGTCACCCTACCGCAAGGAATGCCTGTGCCAAAATCAACGCCCCCGACCCTTGGAACATCCGCTAAAAACAAACCTGGCCAGTGGGTCCAAACAGAGCGCAAGGCTCACGAGGCATGGGCGCAACTGATTAGCAGGAAGCCTCGCGCAGCAGAGGCTCTGCACTATCTCGTCGCCCACATGGGGAGCCAGAATGCCGTAGTCATACCTCAGAAGGTTCTAGCGACCCTGATGGGGCGCAGCGTTGACACCGTGCAACGGGCAATCCGAGATCTTGCCGCTGAGCGCTGGATTCAGGTTGTACGGATCGGAAAAGGCAAAGAAGCCGCCTATGTCATCAACGATCAGGTTGCGTGGGGGCAGTCTCGCGATCAACTTCGGCTTTCAGCCTTTTCTGCCACGGTAGTCGCTGATGCAGGGGACCAGGACGCGCTAACATTAGATCACGCTCCATTGCGCCGCCTTCCAACACTGTATCCAGGTGAACAGCAATTACCCTCTGGGCCTGGCCTTTCTCCTCCATCGCAGCCACATTTTGACGGGATGGAGCCGGATTTGCCCGCTCGTGACGGAGGTTCCGAACAGCTCGATATCGAGGACTTCACCAATGACCGAGACGCATGATCACAGCCCGAAGAGCAAGGAAATCAGCCGGCTCCTTAGCCATGTGCTGCGCCATGCGCCGGAGCGGCTTGGCATCACGCTCGATGCTAATGGCTGGACGCCAGTAGATCTGTTGATTGCCAAAGCCAAAAAAGCTGGTTTCAAGATCGACCGGACGATCCTCGAAGCGGCTGTTGCAGAGAACGACAAGCAGCGTTTTACGCTATCCGAGGACAGGCAGCTCATCCGGGCTGCGCAGGGCCATTCCCTTGATATCGATCTCGGCCTAGTACCGAGCGAGCCCCCGGAATCTCTGTTCCATGGGACCGCCCGCGACAACCTCGAAGCCATCTTCGCCGAAGGGCTGAAGGCCGGCAGGAGGCAGCACGTACACTTGTCACTCAACGAGGAAACCGCCATCAAGGTCGGTAGCCGTCACGGAAAGCCTGTAGTGTTGCGGATAGCGACTGGCCGCATGCATGCGGACGGTTTTTCGTTCTGGAAGGCTGATAACGGCGTCTGGCTTACGGATCACGTCCCGCCTGCCTACCTAGGCTTTTAGGGGCGTCAGCCCCGGCTCCGGCCTGTTCAGCGACTAGCCCCGCAGGACCGCTCTCACACATAGGGCTGTAGGTCCGGAGGGGCGGGTTTTCTGGGTGAATCCCGTTAACTCGAATCGCCTATCCTGCGCATGCGCGCCCAATGCGCGCTCAGTGAACATTGCCCATGGAGACGCCCACCATGCCCACACTGTCGCCCAACGAAGCTGCAAAGCTGTCTGGCGTGTCCAGGCGATCGATTATGCGTGCGATCGAGGCTGGAGAGCTGGTCGCTCGTCGCGACAATCGAAATCAGTGGCAGATTGAGCCGGAATCCCTTGCGCACTGGGCGCCCAGTGGACCCGTGCAGGTCGCCGCCCAACCTGTGCCCACCCCTGAACGTCAGCCGAAAACGATCAATACGGACCTACTGATCCAGAGCCTCCGGGAGCTGATCGAGGCGGAACGCCGACGGGCCGACGCTGCGGAAACAGACCGCGACGCATGGCGGAGTATGGCGCAGCGTTCGTGGTGGCAGCGTCTGGTCGGCTAAACTCAGGCCGCGTCTTCCAGACGTTGCGATCTCTCTTGGGCACGAATCCAGCCGCATCGCGAGCAGCTCGACCAAGCGACACGCTACAGGACGCTCGCCGCCCATAAATTCGCCCTTGGGGCGCGGCGACATCCTCTAAATACAAGTACTTAACGTAAGCGGGGTCCACCCCCTTAATCACGTACTTTGCGAGCCTTTTATCTGTATTCGGGTCAACATCGTCGACTGAAATATCGTACGGCCCGATCGTCCCTTTCGATCGAGCGACCCACTGCGGCAGCTTCCTCAAGAACTCATCTTCGAAGCCCTTCGGAACGTGAACCATCCAATTTGCGTGCGTCATCTGCTCCGGGCATTCCAGGGAGTAAATATACGCCGCAGGCACCTCGGCGAGCCCGTTTCTACGCCTTAAATTGATCAGCCAATCACGATATTTATGCCGTACTTTTTTGAAAATCAGAGCCGCACCAACCACTTCGCAATCGGCATGGGTCAGGTTCAGAACGACGTACTTATTCAGAGGCACGCCTAGCCATTTAGCGAAGTCGACAGCATGGCAGATGTTTTCAGCAGTGTGCCGCCGTATGTGATCGGTATAGTTCCTCCTCATCACCACTAAGACGGCTCTCCTGGTCCTTTTTGGTCACCTTTCAGCCACTTATACTGAAGAAGGTGCGTCGGGCTTATTTTAGCACAACGCCGCAGAACATATACAGAACTGGCTGTTTTTTTAGCCTTACTCCATAGGTAAATCTGCGAAAAGGCTCACATTTCCGGCCCTCCTCTCTGCCATCTGTCTTCGCTTTCGGAGAAGTCGTCTGTTTCGATGCGTTTTTGCTCTTCTTCAGTGAGTTCCACTGCATCATTAACGGCGACTACATAGCCAACGCTTTTCGACGCAAGCGACAGCTGATTTTGCTCTTCGAGAGTGAGGCCGGACGCTTCCGTGAATCTGTTTTTGGCATCAAGCCAACCCAAGGCCGCGAAGGCCGTCCTGGACACGGCGCGCATCTTGTCTAGGGCTTTGACCAGGTCGGCCGGAATGATCTCGGCCAGGCTGTCGGCCGCGGCACTTGCCTTTTCCGTCGCGGCCTTCAGGGTCTGCCAATATTTCCGGACCAGCTCTTTTTCCGCCTTCGCGGCTCCCCGGTCCATTTCGACCAGGTCCCTCGCGAATTTCAGATCCTCACGCTCTTTGCGCAGGTGCTCGCGTTGACGCTCCAGCTTCTCGGAAAGCCGCTTCAGTCGCTCGGCTTCCAGCGCCTCGGCCGACTGCCAGTCTGGACCGGGCCGCTTTTTTGGCTCCCCGCGTTGTACAGCGAGTTTCATCCGATCGCGGAGATGTTCGTACCATGCGTCCTGCAACGCCTGTCCCTGCCCCCTGAGGGACGGAGCACGGCCACGGGCGACAGCGAGGGCCTTCAGGTGCCTGGACGTGGAAACGGCCGTCTGTGACCGCCTCTTGGTTTCCTTCTCATACTTGGGGGCGATGAACAGATCCACGACATGCCGGCTCTTCTCGTCGCGATCGACGCGATCGGCGAAAATGGCCGACGTGCCGAACAGCTCCTCTGCGAAGCTGCGGGCGTGGGAGAGCATCAGCTCAGCATCATCACCGTCGACCAGGTCTGCTGGGAACTGCAGGACCATATGCAGCGCCTTGGTGGCCGACTTCTGGACCTTTGCCCCCTCGACATGCGCGTCATACAGCCTGTTGAGGTCGAGGCCGGTCGTGGAGAGCGCTTCCGCCTCTCGAACCGCCCTTCCTCGCCCCGTAGCGTCCAAGCGCTTCCCGTGAGCCTCTGCGGCCGAAAGAGCTACGCCCCCGACACGTTGGATTCGGACAGCTCCTGCTTTCCCGGCGACCGCACTATCAACACCCATGGAGGCCTCGCGTGTTATCCTTCAAGATAAGGATAACACGCTATACTTTTTTTGGGACCCCACCTACGGCGACCCAAAAAAAGCGTGACAGGGGAGACCCCTGTACCCCTTCGCAGGCAAAATAAAAGCCCGTGCGGAATTACCGAACGGGCTGGTGGGCTTACCGAGATGTTTGAAACACAGGCAAGCCTGTACCGCGAGTTCTAGAATTCGCGAACGGACCGCCAAAGCGCTAAGCACTCCCCATCCCTCAACGGAGGTTGCCGCACAAAGGCCAGGTGGACAGGTAACGCCTGCCAGAGCCGTGCCGTGTGTTTGCAAGTATTGGTCTACATGAGGGGAAAGTTTCGGTCAAGCACATTTTCAAAAAAATGTCAGAGATGCCGAGATTAAGCGTTATCTACTGCTTTTTTGAGGCGGAGTCAAGCGGGAATAACTTATAATAATTTGATATTTTCAAATAAAGAAAAGCGACGGATACGCCCCCCCTTCTCTCATCCGAACCATCCCTCACCCCCAAACCCCCTAGGGTTTCCTTCCTTCTCTCCTCCCCCATAAAATGTCAAGTAAATTTTCGTTACGGAAATTCTTTTTCATTTAAAATAATACTTGGAGTCACGGGGTTTGCGGCCCTTCTCACTCACTTGAGGTTTGTTCGTGTGTGACTCGCTGCACGCGTGAATTTGTGACTCAGGTCGCTTCAATGGGTTGGACCCATAATACGGAGCTCGCGATGCTCGCACTTACCTGAGCGAAAAAATCGGTCCCTACGATCGCTCGCTACGGCGCTATGGGGAGCGCGCCACGCTCTCTACGGGCTGCGATTTTTTTCGCTGATAGATCATAAGAAGGGCAAAATTCAAAGACCAATTAAATCAATTACTTACGAGGGGGGGTGACCGCAAGAG
>NZ_JBXHAY010000034.1:0-5499 GCF_057163345.1 Aliirhizobium sp. YIM B11859 | reverse complement strand
CTATAACCCGCTCACTGAACGAGGGCGGCGGCGCTGCTAGCGACGGTTTCTTTCGTTCTGTAGCAAACCACGACAGAGTTGGTTATATCTGATTGGGGCCGGGTTACGGTTTGGTCTCTTTGGGTTGGTCTGTTCTGGTGGTTTTGAGATTTTGACGGGTTTGCTTTTTGCAGTGTCCGTCGGTTTTTTGACAATTGAATATGAGAAGAAAGAGAAACGTGGTCGGCGGGTTTTCGCGGACGGTTTCTGGAGCTTTCGGGCTTTGGGGCTTGTCTGTTTAGAAGACAAATGACGGTCACGTTTTGATTATGAGAACGATGGAAACGGCGCAGCGATGCGCTGGTGTACATATAAAAATGTTCTCGTCGATTCAGAACAAAAGTGATTAGTCATGATTGAATTCTCAACTTGAGAGTTTGATCCTGGCTCAGAACGAACGCTGGCGGCAGGCTTAACACATGCAAGTCGAACGCCCCGCAAGGGGAGTGGCAGACGGGTGAGTAACACGTGGGAATCTACCCAACCCTACGGAACAACTCCGGGAAACTGGAGCTAATACCGTATACGCCCTTCGGGGGAAAGATTTATCGGGGATGGATGAGCCCGCGTTGGATTAGCTAGTTGGTGGGGTAAAGGCCTACCAAGGCGACGATCCATAGCTGGTCTGAGAGGATGATCAGCCACATTGGGACTGAGACACGGCCCAAACTCCTACGGGAGGCAGCAGTGGGGAATATTGGACAATGGGCGCAAGCCTGATCCAGCCATGCCGCGTGAGTGATGAAGGCCTTAGGGTTGTAAAGCTCTTTCACCGATGAAGATAATGACGGTAGTCGGAGAAGAAGCCCCGGCTAACTTCGTGCCAGCAGCCGCGGTAATACGAAGGGGGCTAGCGTTGTTCGGAATTACTGGGCGTAAAGCGCACGTAGGCGGATATTTAAGTCAGGGGTGAAATCCCAGAGCTCAACTCTGGAACTGCCTCTGATACTGGGTATCTTGAGTATGGAAGAGGTTAGTGGAATTGCGAGTGTAGAGGTGAAATTCGTAGATATTCGCAGGAACACCAGTGGCGAAGGCGGCTAACTGGTCCATAACTGACGCTGAGGTGCGAAAGCGTGGGGAGCAAACAGGATTAGATACCCTGGTAGTCCACGCCGTAAACGATGAATGTTAGCCGTCGGCAAGTTTACTTGTCGGTGGCGCAGCTAACGCATTAAACATTCCGCCTGGGGAGTACGGTCGCAAGATTAAAACTCAAAGGAATTGACGGGGGCCCGCACAAGCGGTGGAGCATGTGGTTTAATTCGAAGCAACGCGCAGAACCTTACCAGCCCTTGACATGTCCGGCTATCCAGAGAGATTTGGAGTTCCCTTCGGGGACCGGAGCACAGGTGCTGCATGGCTGTCGTCAGCTCGTGTCGTGAGATGTTGGGTTAAGTCCCGCAACGAGCGCAACCCTCGCCCTTAGTTGCCAGCATTCAGTTGGGCACTCTAAGGGGACTGCCGGTGATAAGCCGAGAGGAAGGTGGGGATGACGTCAAGTCCTCATGGCCCTTACGGGCTGGGCTACACACGTGCTACAATGGTGGTGACAGTGGGCAGCGAAGGAGCGATCCCGAGCTAATCTCCAAAAGCCATCTCAGTTCGGATTGCACTCTGCAACTCGAGTGCATGAAGTTGGAATCGCTAGTAATCGCGGATCAGCACGCCGCGGTGAATACGTTCCCGGGCCTTGTACACACCGCCCGTCACACCATGGGAGTTGGTTTTACCCGAAGGTAGTGCGCTAACCGCAAGGAGGCAGCTAACCACGGTAGGGTCAGCGACTGGGGTGAAGTCGTAACAAGGTAGCCGTAGGGGAACCTGCGGCTGGATCACCTCCTTTCTAAGGAAGCTGTGGAACTGGTAAGACGGTCAGCACGTATCGCAAGATATGGCCTGGCATGAACCTTCCCGTGCTTTTTAGAACATAGATGGCACCAGTCAGGTGACCATCGAAACGCAATACGCCACGGAATATCCTCGGATATCGGATGGTATGGCGAAAACCGCCGACTACGTTTCTCTTTCTTCAAGNATGGCCTAGCCGGCCGGACACGAAAGAGGGATCGGTGGAGATAGGAAGCTTGTCACTCTGGTCGGTCGTTGTTGGTGTTATGGGCTTTAGGGTCTGGTGCATCTCTGACGATCTATTGATGTCCGGTTGCTAACCGCACGGACCCGGATTTAATCTCGAGAAGCTGGTCTTAAGACAAGACTGCAAGCGGGTCGCTCGGCGTGACCCCAATAAAGCAGGCTTGTCGAACACGTCGATGGCATCATGAGATGGTGGGGTTGTAAAAGGTAGCCCTGCTGTTCGTTTCTTTGAAGCGGACTAACTGATGAGCATTGGCAATGAGAACGATTAAGTGTCGTAAGGGCATTTGGTGGATGCCTTGGCATGCACAGGCGAAGAAGGACGTGATACGCTGCGATAAGCTGTGGGGAGCTGCGAATAAGCTTTGATCCATGGATCTCCGAATGGGGCAACCCACCTTAAATGCTTGGAAAATTTAAGTCGTGCTTCGGTACGGCTTAGGTTTCCAAGCATTGTTATAAGGTATCTTACTTTCGAATACATAGGGGTAAGAAGCGAACTCAGGGAACTGAAACATCTAAGTACCTGAAGGAAAGGACATCAACCGAGACTCCGTAAGTAGTGGCGAGCGAACGCGGACCAGGCCAGTGGCAATGAGGAATAAAGCTGAACAGGTTGGAAAACCTGGCTAGAGTGGGTGATAGCCCCGTAAGCGTAGAACACTCATTGTCCTAGAGTAGGGCGGGACACGTGAAATCCTGTCTGAACATGGGTAGACCACTATCCAAGCCTAAGTACTCGTGCATGACCGATAGCGAACAAGTACCGTGAGGGAAAGGTGAAAAGCACCCCGACAAGGGGAGTGAAATAGAACCTGAAACCGGATGCCTACAAGCAGTCGGAGGGCGCAAGCCTGACGGCGTACCTTTTGTATAATGGGTCAACGACTTAGTGTAACTAGCAAGCTTAAGCCGGTAGGTGTAGGCGCAGCGAAAGCGAGTCTGAATAGGGCGATTGAGTTAGTTGCATTAGACCCGAAACCGAGTGATCTAGCCATGAGCAGGCTGAAGGTTGGGTAACACCAACTGGAGGGCCGAACCCGCATCTGTTGCAATAGATTGGGATGACTTGTGGCTAGGGGTGAAAGGCCAATCAAACTCGGAGATAGCTGGTTCTCCGCGAAATCTATTTAGGTAGAGCGTCGACCGAATACCCCAGGGGGTAGAGCACTGGATGGGCTATGGGGACTCACCGTCTTACTGATCCTAACCAAACTCCGAATACCTGGGAGTACTAGTCGGCAGACACACGGCGGGTGCTAACGTCCGTCGTGAAGAGGGCAACAACCCTGACCTCCAGCTAAGGTCCCCAAGTCATGGCTAAGTGGGAAAGGATGTGAGGATCCCAAAACAACCAGGATGTTGGCTTAGAAGCAGCCATCATTTAAAGAAAGCGTAACAGCTCACTGGTCTAAATAAGGGTCTTTGCGCCGAAAATGTAACGGGGCTAAAGCCATGCACCGAAGCTGAGGATATGCACTTAACGTGTATGTGGTAGCGGAGCGTTCCGTAAGTCTGTGAAGGGGGATCCGTGAGGACCCCTGGAGATATCGGAAGTGCGAATGTTGACATGAGTAACGACAAAGAGGGTGAGAGACCCTCTCGCCGAAAGACCAAGGGTTCCTGCTTAAAGTTAATCTGAGCAGGGTTAGCCGGCCCCTAAGGCGAGGCAGAAATGCGTAGTCGATGGGAACCACGTTAATATTCGTGGGCCTGGTGGTAGTGACGGATCGCGTAGCTTGTATCTTCTTATTGGATTGAAGGTGCAGGGAAGCGGTTCCAGGAAATAGCTCCACCGTACAGACCGTACCCGAAACCGACACAGGTGGTCAGGTAGAGTATACCAAGGCGCTTGAGAGAACTATGCTGAAGGAACTCGGCAAATTGCACGCGTAACTTCGGAAGAAGCGTGACCCCTTTTTACGCAAGTGGATTGGGGTGGCACAGACCAGGGGGTAGCGACTGTTTATCAAAAACACAGGGCTCTGCGAAGTCGAAAGACGACGTATAGGGTCTGACGCCTGCCCGGTGCTGGAAGGTTAAAGGGAGGGGTGCAAGCTCTGAACTGAAGCCCCAGTAAACGGCGGCCGTAACTATAACGGTCCTAAGGTAGCGAAATTCCTTGTCGGGTAAGTTCCGACCTGCACGAATGGCGTAACGACTTCCCCGCTGTCTCCAGCATAGACTCAGTGAAATTGAATTCCCCGTGAAGATGCGGGGTTCCTGCGGTTAGACGGAAAGACCCCGTGCACCTTTACTATAGCTTTACACTGGCATTCGTGTCGGCATGTGTAGGATAGGTGGTAGGCTTTGAAGCGGGGACGCCAGTCTTCGTGGAGCCATCCTTGAAATACCACCCTTATCGTCATGGATGTCTAACCGCGGTCCGTCATCCGGATCCGGGACAGTGTATGGTGGGTAGTTTGACTGGGGCGGTCGCCTCCGAAAGAGTAACGGAGGCGCGCGATGGTGGGCTCAGACCGGTCGGAAATCGGTCGTCGAGTGCAATGGCATAAGCCCGCCTGACTGCGAGACTGACAAGTCGAGCAGAGACGAAAGTCGGTCATAGTGATCCGGTGGTCCCGCGTGGAAGGGCCATCGCTCAACGGATAAAAGGTACGCCGGGGATAACAGGCTGATGACCCCCAAGAGTCCATATCGACGGGGTTGTTTGGCACCTCGATGTCGGCTCATCGCATCCTGGGGCTGGAGCAGGTCCCAAGGGTTTGGCTGTTCGCCAATTAAAGCGGTACGTGAGCTGGGTTCAGAACGTCGTGAGACAGTTCGGTCCCTATCTGCCGTGGGTGTAGGAATATTGACAGGATCTGTCCCTAGTACGAGAGGACCGGGATGGACATATCTCTGGTGGACCTGTTGTCGTGCCAACGGCATAGCAGGGTAGCTATATATGGAATGGATAACCGCTGAAGGCATCTAAGCGGGAAACCAACCTGAAAACGAGTATTCCCTATCAGGGCCGTGGAAGACGACCACGTTGATAGGAGGCGTGTGGACGTGCAGCAATGCATGAAGCTTAGCCTTACTAATAGCCCGATTGGCTTAATCGTTCCCATTGACAATGCTCATCAGCCTGCACATGCAGGCGATGAAGCCAGACGTGTTCAAAACCAAAAAAACAGGCCAAGGCCTGCCAGCTTCTCATCACATTGCCCTTAAATGACCTGGTGGTCATGGCGGGGCGGCCGCACCCGTTCCCATTCCGAACACGGCCGTGAAACGCCCCAGCGCCAATGGTACTCCGTCTTAAGACGCGGGAGAGTAGGTCGCTGCCAGGTCTTTTAAAGGCAATGCCATAAGCGCAAATCCAGCGGATTTGTCGCGATAGTGGAAAACAATCTTCTC
>NZ_JBXHAY010000033.1:0-5588 GCF_057163345.1 Aliirhizobium sp. YIM B11859 | reverse complement strand
GCGTTTTCGGCGTAATAGACGTCTTTCAGCGTGTGTTCGAACAGTTCTGCCAGCGTTTCCATATGCATATCCTCCGTTGAGTGCGCTGAAAAACGCTTGGGCTTACTCATCTTTCCAGCTCACCGGCCGGTCCTCTCTCTGAACTCTAGCGGAGATGGTTCAGGTGCGCATTGTTGGGGGAACCTATAATCTGGTGGAAAGCAAAAATCTAACGGCCGTGTTCAATCAGCAGGTCTTCGTGGACTGAGCAACGGCCACTTGCGCTCAACGTTGGTGAGCAATTCATAAAGCATGAAACCAGTCGATTTGAACGCTTGCTTATTTCAGGAGTTAGGCGCTTGCGACTTTTTAGAAGTAAACCGCTTATACCAAGTTTCCAGGACACGGGTGAATGGATTACGGAAAAGAACTCCCCCTGACAGGGGTTCGTGAGGAAGAGCGGCTCCGCGAAGTCAGAAAGTACGCCTTTCTCGAGCATCGGTTAGATCATTCGAACGATCATCTCGTTGCGTTAACGGTTAGCGTGTTCGGCACAAGAACGGCCCTGATAACGCTGGTAGAACAGGACCGGCAGTGGTTTCAAGCCCGCGTAGGATTTGATCATCACGAGACGAGCCGAACGATTTCCCTCTGCGCCCATGCGCTTCTCAGCGAGGAGGTGCTGGTCATTCCAGACGCACGTCACGATCCCCGGTTTACATCAAACATCTTGGTCACGGGCGATCCGTTCATTCGCTTCTATGCCGGCGCGCCATTGGTTACCCCTCGCGGTTACGTCATCGGGACACTCTGCATCATTGACGACAAGCCCCGACCGCAATTCTCAGCAGTAGATCGATCTCGTCTGCAGTCCCTGGCAAAGCTGGTGATGGACCAGTTCGAGCTGAAACGTCTGTCGGAGGCCCAGAAGACGGCGCTTTGTCTGAGCCGTACAACGGCGGACGGAATACTCAACGTCACTTTTCCTAATCGCATCACGCATTCGAATGCTGGGGCCTCGAAGATACTCGGCTACGACCGGTACGAGTTTTTAGAACTCTCGCTGTTTGAACTTATTCCTGCTGAACTGGCACGCAAGGTTGAGGCCGCGACCAAACGCTTCTTGAGATCTGGAAAAGAATATGCGTCCATCGGGGGGATCGAGGCAACTCTCCGCACTAAATCGGGTGAGGATGCACCTGTGGAGTTTTCCGTGGGGATTTGGCAGAGCGACGGCCAACCTCATATGGGCGTCATCTTGCGCGACATCAGCGATCGTAAACGCCGTGAGGCATCCTTTCAGATGTTGTTTGACCGTAACCCGGTGCCAATGTGGATCTTCGACGCGCAGACGTTCGGCTTCGTCGAAGTCAATGACGCCGCTTGCCTCCTCTACGGCTACGCCAGGCCGGTATTTAAGCAAATGTCTGTTCTTGATATCCGCCCGCCGCAGGAGCGGGAGAACACGATCGATCATATCACCACGATAGCAGAGACCTATGAACCCAAGGATCCCTGGACCCATGTCGCTGCGGACGGGCACACGATAAGGGTCCTGCCGTTCGCGCGCCGTATCCGACATGCCGGAAAGCCATGCATTCTTGCGGCGATAATCGATGTAACGGAGCGCGAGAAGGCAGCAATCGAGCTGAAAAGCACACGTATTTTTCTCGATGCCATCGTTGAAAGCATTCCGTCGATGCTGTTCGTGAAGGATGTTAAGGACGGGCGGTTCGTCCTGATCAACAAAGCAGGCGAACATCTTCTCGGGCTCAGCCGAGATGAAATCATCGGCAAAACGGATTTCGATTTCTTCACCGAAGCGGACGCCGAGCGGTTCATAGCTGCTGATCGGGCCGTGGTGGCGGGCGAGGAGCTTGTCGTTATCGAAAACGAACCAGTCCCAACCTCAAAGGGTGTACGCTCTTTGAGAACACAGAAGGTCGGCGTGCCAGACGCTGATGGCAAGCCTCGTTATCTCCTGGGCGTATCGGAGGATGTGACGGAGCGCCTCGCGATGGAGAAGCGCAATCTCCATCTCTCGCGTCACGACATCCTGACTGAACTTCCCAACAGATTGGCGTTTCAGGACCTACTTGCGCAACAGCTGAGCAAGGTCTCTGGCGCCAAGACATTTGCCCTGCACCTTGTCGATCTGGACAGGTTCAAGTTCGTCAACGACAGTCTGGGTCACCATGCCGGAGATGAGATGCTTCGCCAGGTCGCGGCGCGCCTTATCGCCGCGAAGGCGGAAACGGATATCGTCGCGCGCTTGGGAGGAGACGAATTTGCGATCATCCAGACCGATTGCCCTGCCCCCGATTTGGCAATCGATCTTGCCGTAAGGATCACGTCGGAGCTGGCGAGGCCCTTTCCGCTGGATGGACAAGAGGTGACGATTGGTTGCAGCGTCGGCATCACCTTCCATCCAAAAAATGGCGCCAATGCGGACGAGCTATTGAAGCGCGCCGATCTGGCACTTTACGATGTCAAGGAAAAGCGGACCGGCGGCTTTGCCTTTTTCGAGCCCGTCATGGAAGAGCGCGCAGATCGTGAGCGGCGGCTGCGTGACGAACTGAGGCTTGCACTTGAGAGAAGCGAGCTTCGTTTGGTGTATCAGCCGATCGTAGACGCGAAGAGTGAAGGGACCGTGTGTTGCGAAGCGCTGTTACGCTGGGATCATCCTGAACTGGGATCAGTTTCACCGGCAGAGTTCATTCCTGCTGCCGAGGCGGCCGGGCTCATACCTGCGATCGGCAAATGGGTTATGGAGCAGGCTTGTCTCGAAGCTGCACACTGGCCGTCGGATGTCCGGATCGCTGTCAACCTCTCCCCTCTCCAGTTCACCGGTTTCAATCTTGCCAAGCAGGTCTCGGTGGCGCTGGAAAAATCGGGATTGTTGCCGGACCGTCTGGAACTCGAAATCACCGAGGGCATCTTCCTGCGTGAGAGCGAGGAAAACCTCGACATCCTGAGTCAGCTCAAAAATCTGGGCGTTCGCATCGCACTCGATGATTTCGGAACCGGCTATTCGAGCCTATCCTATTTGCGCAGCTTCGCATTCGACAAGATAAAGATCGACCGCTCCTTTGTCGGCGGCCTCCCCAAATCAGGCGATAGCCTGTCGATCGTGCGAGCGATTATCGGGCTAGGTAAAAGCTTCCAAGCAACGATCACCGCCGAAGGTGTGGAAACCGATGAGCAGGCTGCGGCACTCATCCGAGAAGGTTGCGACCAGTGCCAAGGATATCTTTACTCGAAACCCATTGATCGGCACGAGATCAGATCTCGCCTCGCCGCTCGCAAAATTCGACGCGACGTTCGAACGGGAAATTGAGATTATTTGTCGCTTGAATGGGAAGAACGACGATAGCTCGTGCGATCCGCCATCGCTTCATCGAGTTCTTAAGAATAAGCTGGTCGCCCCCATGCGTTTAAAAATCGGCGGCATTCGCTCGCTTGAAGATGATTGTCACCGCCATTCCCGCGCCCGGCTCCGATTGTACGTCGATCTCTGCCTTGGCATTATGGCGGACGGACTGGACGATCATCGCGCTGAGCTTGCCGCGCCGCGGCCAGTCCGACTTGTCCGTAAGCCCCACACCGTCGTCAGCGACAAGTACCTTGCAGCCCTGGTCATCGACCGTGCAGCGAACTTTAATTTCACCACCGTCGCGTCCCAAGAACGCGTATTTAAGGGCATTGGTCATCAACTCGTTGATCACGAGACCAACCGGCATGGCAACATTGACCGATACCGGCCAGGTGTCGACTTTCATGTCGAGGCGTATGCCCTCGATCGCGTGAGCGGCCATGACCGAGGAAGCGATCTGGCTGACATAGGTTCCAAGGTCGACGGTCTCCGTCTCGCTCCCGGCATACAGCGACCGATAGAGGATCGACAGGGCCTCGATGCGGCCGGCAAGTCGGTTGAAACGCTCGCTTTCTTCCGACTTTTGGGCGTTGCGCGCCTCCATGCGGATCAGCGCCGTGATCATCTGCAGATTGTTTTTAACTCGATGTTGAAGCTCCTTGAGCAAAGTGTCCTTTTCGGCAAGCGCCTCGGACAGAGCTAAGGCATCATCGGTACCGCTCCGGGCGGACATCGCTAGGAGGCGAAACAATGGCTTGCCGACATCGTCGACGATCGTGTTCGACCACGCATCGACAACGTAATGGTCGCCGTTTGTCGAGATTGTAAAGGCCCCGAGATACTCTTCGCTCTGCAGCAAGGCGTCAGAAAGGACTGGACCGTCGATGAGTGGCGCCGCGGTCGGTAAGACGGACCAAGCCTTGCCTTGCAGATACTCTCCCGATAGGCCGGTTAGGCGCTCGAACTCGATATTTCCATACACTAAATGTTCGTCGTCCCCGAGCTCAGAGACTGCAACCGCGAACGGCACATGGTCGAGAAACTGCCGAAATCGATCATCGTCGAGGGCCTCCGCGAGGTGCGGAAGGTCGGAGACGGTCGCTGGGGTTGGATGTGGGTCTTCAGAACTGGACATGTGCTTCAACTGTCACGGCAGATAGCCGTCCTTTACCACGGCAATTGAAGCATCCGCCAGAAGTTTCGGTTAGATCAAGTCGCCATCAACCGCATCAGGGCGTCGATGACCGGCTGGTGGGAGTAAGGTTTGGGAAAGAAGAGGGACCGCTCTGGCATGTCGCGCGCCGCGAGCTTTCGATTTCCAGAGGTGATAACGATCCCGATCGGTGGCCAGCGGTCCCGCACGATCCAGGCCAATTGCAGTCCGTCCAAGTCGCCAGGCATGTCGATGTCGGTAAAGATTGCTCGGATGGATGAATGTGTTTCGAGTAGGCGCAGCGCTTCGTCGGTGTGCCCAGCCTCCAGAACGCGAAATCCGGCTACCTGCAAGTCATCGGCCACTGTCATGCGGGTCAAAGGCTCATCTTCGATGACGAGTACGGTCGACTGCGGCATTCTGACACCATTCTGAGACACTTTGCCTGAAACTCTGTCGCCATCAAGTTGTTCCGCTTCGGCATCCATCTGAACTCAGAACCCTAAACGTATCCGAAGGGTTATCGCATTGGGTTCTTTTAGGAGATCCGAGATCGAAAGGAAACAGCGTGATAAAACTTAGCGCTGGAGCGTCTTCCGTGTCGGCATTCCTGCAGAGCGCTAGCTTTGCAGATACGAGACCGACCGCTCCTGTTGAGGGCGCCCATAACGCTACAGAGGTCAGGGCGAAGGCGTGGATTGAACCCACCCTGGCCTTTTGGCCCATTATACAGGCGGACCGATCAGGTTCGGCCGTGGCGGTATCGATTGATCTTTGAAGGTATCGATCGAATAGCAGTCTCTGAAAGAAAGAGAGGTAGCGGGGACTATTCCAAGCGGCATGCGCGCGTATCGCGCTCCAGTGGGATAAAGCCGCGCTAATGGACGGACTGAGTTCCCGCCTTTTTGCTGGATCTCGACCTGCGCATATCGATCCACCGCATGGTCGGCGTCACGGCGATCCCATGGACCACAATAGAAACGATCACGATTAAAAGCACTGTCGCCCACAGCGTTGCGGCATGCTCGAACTCGGCATGTCCCGTGGCGTAGGCTAGATAATAGATCGACCCTAAACCTCTGA
>NZ_JBXHAY010000032.1:0-8175 GCF_057163345.1 Aliirhizobium sp. YIM B11859 | reverse complement strand
CAATCAGACAGGCGATCTAGGGCAGGGAAAACAAGAGAGATCAGCCGTTTAGAGAAAGCGGCACGCAGTGGTCGAAGGTTCGGATCCGCTCAAGAGCTTAAAGAGGGTCGGCTAGAGTGTGTCATGCCGTTTGCACTGCATACGAGGCATATCGTCTGAGAGCGCTCACTCACGGCTCAAGGAGCCACAACGCTGAGATGGCAAAAACCAAGCTGCTTCACTTCTGTTTCGAGCGTCTTGATCCGAGCCATCAGCTAGTTTGTGATCAAGCCGATCGCGCCAGCGCATCTGGCCACGCTACGGCGTTCAGCCCGAAATGCGAGCGCAGCGTGCTGCCCTCGTATTCATGCCGGAACAGGCCGCGTTTTTGCAGAATTGGAACGACCTCGTCAGCAAAGAGTGCAAGCTGACTGTTGATGATCGGCGGCATCACGTTAAAGCCGTCGGCGGCACCCGTCCTGAACCAGTCTTCGATAATGTCAGCGACCTGCTCCGGCGTACCCGTCGCCACGAAGTGCCCGCGGGCACCCGCCAGCTTGCGAAGCAACTGCCTCAGCGTCAGGTTTTCCTTGAGCGTCATATCGATATAGCCGACCACCCGGCTTCTCGAGGCCTCGACGGCGTTCGGGTCCGGGAAGTCGTCCTTGGTCAGCGGGCGGTCCAGCGGCAGGTCGCTGAAGTCGTGGCCACCAAAACGTGCCGAGAGACGCGTCAAGCCGACATCCGTGCTGGTGAGATCGTCCAGTTCCTCCCAGACCTGCTCGGCTTCCCTGGTGGTGGACCCGATCGCCGCGCTGATGCCCGGCAGGACGACGATGTCGTCCGGGCTGCGCCCGTAACCCACGGCCCGATTTTTCACGTCGGTGTAGAATGCCTTGGCGGAATCCTTCGTCATGTGGGCGGTGAAGATGGCCTCGGCCCATCTTGCGGCAAAGCCGCGGCCCGCATCGGATTGTCCGGCCTGGATGTAGACCGGGCGGGACTGAGGGCTTTCCGGAACGTTGAGTGGGCCTTTCGTACGGTAGTGCTGGCCGGCATAGTCCGCCGGCGTCATCCGATCTCGATCGAGATATCGTCCGCCTTCGCGATCGTCGAGGACCGCGTGGGCCGGGAAGCTCTTCCAGAGGGCATCGACCGCCTCCACGAACTCCTCCGCCAGCTTGTAGCGATCGCCGTGATCGACATTCTGCTGGAGCCCGTAATTCGCCCCTGCCTCAGGAGCCCAGGACGTGACGATGTTCCAGCCTGCGCGGCCGTTGGAGAGATGATCAAGCGTCGCGAACTGGCGCGCCAGCGTATAGGGCAGACTGTAGGTGGTGGAGGCCGTTCCGATGAGGCCGATCTTCTGTGTATGGGCTGCAAGCAGGGAGAGAAGGACGATCGGCTCGAGCGATCCCGAGGATGCAAGGCCGCTGCTGTTGCCGGCCGCCAGCGTGTCGGCGAGGAACACGGCATCGAACTTCGCGCTCTCGGCAATCGCCGCTGCCTCGACATAGAGAGCAAGATCGGTGAGAGCCTTGTGGTTCGACCTCGGGTGCCGCCACGCGCCTTCGTGGTGACCGCGTGACATGAGGAAAAGGTTCAGGTGCAGATGGCGAGACATCGGGTGCCTTTCAAATGCTGTCGGCTTCGACGCCGAGGCTCTTAAGCAATTTCGTTCGGAGGGCGGCGACTTCGGTCTGGTGTTCGTGGCGAGGATGCGGAAGCGAAATCGCATGATCTTCCGCGATGCTCCCATCCTTCAGCACGAGGATACGGTCAGCCAGGAGAAGGGCTTCGTCCACGTCATGAGTGACCAGAATAATCGTTGGTCTCTCACGCTCCACGAGGCGCATCAGCAGAGCCTGCATCTTCAGCCGGGTGAGGGCATCGAGTGCACCGAAAGGCTCGTCCGCAAGCAGGAGGTCCGGCGTGCGCAGCAGGGATCTCGCCAGCGAAGCACGCTGCTTCTGCCCTCCAGACAGTGTGGAGGGCCATACGTGAGCCTTGTCGGCAAGCCCGACATCCTCGAGCATGATGGCCGCGGAGGTTTCGGCGTCCGCGCGGCGCAGACCGAGCGTCAGATTTTCAATCACCGTTTTCCACGGCAGGAGGCGGGAGTCTTGGAAGAGGACTGAGAAACTCTCCGGCGCGCTGAAATGCCCCCTGGTTTCGGCGTCGTCGTCCAGCCCCGCGAGCGCCCGCAGCAGCGTCGTCTTGCCCGAACCGGATTCGCCGAGGAGGGCGACGAACTGTCCGGCCGGGATATCCAGCGAGACACGGTCGAGGACAGTCTTGCCTTTGAAGCTGCGGGAAAGGTCGCGAAGGACCACAGCGTTGGTAATATGTGCATTCATGAGCCGAGAGCCCGTCTGTAGGAAAGTGCCTTGTCTTCGATGAACCGCACGACCGCATCGGAAAGGAGACCGAGTAGGGCGTAGATGATGATGCCGACAACGATGATGTCCGTCTGGCCCCAGTCCCGAGCCCGGTTCATCAGGTAACCGATGCCCGTCTGCGTGTTGACAAGCTCGAGCACGACCAAGGCCGTCCAGCAGAGAGCAACAGCGAGCCGCAGCGAGACGAAGAAGCCGGGCAGGGCGCCCGGCAGGGCGACATGCCGGATGAACTCGGCGCGGGTCAGTCCAAGAGTGCGCGCAAGTTCGACATGGCCGATATCAATGCCCCGCAGCGCCGCATGGGTATTGATATAGACCGGAATAAGGACGGCGGTGAAAATCAGGAAGACCTTCATCGCCTCGCCGATGCCAAGCCAGATGATGACCAACGGGATGAGGGCGAGTGTCGGCACCGCCCGCTTGATCTGCACGAGGCCGTCGATGAGTGCTTCGCCGGTTCGCGTCAATCCGGAGAGAAGAGCGAGGATGACGCCGGCGACGACACCCAGGACAAGCCCGGAATAGGCGCGGGCTGCCGAGGCTGCGAGATGCGGCAGCAGGCTGCCGTCCAGCAGCATGTCGTAGCCCGTCGCGATCGCCGTCGAAGGCGCAGCGAGCGTGCTCGGAGACAGCAGGCCCAGACGGGACGCGGCTTCCCAGACAATCAGGACGATGGCAGGGCCAAGCAGCCGTAATCCCGGCGGCAGCTTGGCAGGTACGAGCCGTGTAGAACTCTTGCGGACAGCAAGATCGAAGTGCCGATCCGTCTCCCCTTTCACAATCCTGCCGGTTGAAATGTCCGTCATGCGACCTCCGATATCAGCGAGACTGCTCGATGACCGCGTCGAACGTGTCGACGAAAGATCCCTTGGCGTCGAACTGCTCCTTGAGGGACCCGGCCTGGTAGAGGATGTCGATCAGTTTCTGATGGTGGGGGATCGCCTCGACCGACGTCTGGAAGACGAGCGGCGATTGCCCGGCGAGGATTGCCGCGGCGTCATCCGGGGAGACGCGCTGGAAGTCGGTATAATAGAACTTCGCCCAGTCCTTGTCGTGTTCGTTGCTCCATTTTCCGGCCTTCACGAAAGCGGCCAGAAACTGCTTGATGGCCTCAACCTTCGCGGGATCGGCGAGCGCTTCGGGACGGGCATAGAAGTAGGACGTGCTCGGCAGCAGCCGTCGCTCTTCAGGATCGAGTACAGGGCTTGCCCCTGCCTGTTTGGTGAGCCGCGTGACGAAGGGTTCCTGCAAGACGGCGACGTCGACGGCTCCGGAGCGCAGCGCATCGGGAAGATCTGCCACGCGGAGATTGACGAGCGTGACGTCCTCAAGTTTCAGACCTGCCCTGTTCAACGCCTCGATCAGGAACACCTGTCGGCCCGATCCCTCGACATAGCTGAGCTTCTTGCCCTTAAGCTCGGACAGCTTCTCGATCTTGAGACCCGGACGGCTCGTCAGTCGATACTGAGCGACCTCACGCGTGAACGTCCCGACAATCGGCAGAAGTGTTCCCGATGCGCGGGCCTGGATCGGGGGAGTATCGCCGACATAGGCGATGTCCAGAGCGCCCGCCCTGATCGCCTCGAGGATGGCTGGTCCGCCGGCAAAGTTCGGATATTCGACATCAAATCCGAGGGAGTCCTGCTGGCCGCTCGCCTCCAGCAGGTTGCGCACCAACTCCGATTGATCGGCCACGATGAGCTTGGTTGTCGGTTCCGCGGCGTCGGCAACGGGAGCAGCTAGGGTAAAGGCGGAAAGAAGTGCGGCGGCAGAGGTGCGCAAGAAAATTCTACGATACAAGGAATTTGCTCCGATTTCAGCCTGCAAGGTTGCGCACGACCGGTTAGGTTGGAAATTCCTTTCACTTTATCAATACTCGACTAAGTCGATAGGGTTACCTGATGCGAGTTATCGCGGGATCCGGCATTTCCGTTCTCTTGTCGGAGGTATTTGATAGATGAAAATTCCAGATAGCATTCTGGGGAGCGCGAGGTTTCGAGATTCGGCGTAAGGCCCGCCATCGATGACCTGCAGGGCGCCCGTGAGCCGGGCGAAGTGCCATCCAATGATAAGCACTACGCTCCCAAGCCAGAAGACTGCGGGTCGTAAGTTCGTGTCTACTCAAGACCAAACCCCAAACCAAAGAATTCCACCGAGTGCGCTCTAATACGGGAAATGCCTATGATCCGGCGACGGCAGTTGGCTGAGCGATTGAACGCTATCTCCAACCCGCAGCGGTCCGACGGATGAATTAATTTAAACATGTTGATGTCGAGCTCATTCCTTTCCTCTGTCTGAATAACCCTTTTCGCTGCTATCCCAGCGTCTTTTCGAAGTTCGAAGGCTTCTCAATCTTCATCATTCTGCTCGCCAGAAATTCTGGCCTTATCCGAGTTGAGTTTCCCCGCCGGATTGAGCGGCTGTTATCGCAACAAAAACAAAAGAGGGAGACAGAAGTCACGAGCCGCGTAATTTTGAGAAGAGGTGGATTTCGGCAAGTGAAATATCTCCATTCATCTCAAAGAAAACCAATTTCGCGCTGTTCTCCAGTTCGATCCTTGCTTTGACCTCGCTCGCATCATTCTGAGGTTTCTCGGAGAATGCGAAACTCTCCAACCGCAGCTTCGCTCTAACTTCTGCCAAACTGGCACCAGGGATGAAGCCGCACAGGTTTACCTTTGTGCTTTTGGATAATTTGATCCGCTTCGTTTTAGGGACAGGTTCACCGTAGTTGGCCTCCCATAACTGCAGCGCAATTCGACGAACTTCGATACGCTGGCCGACTGCCCAAATACCCACTTGAAAGTCGCCGTACCCCAGTAGTGCATCGAACGGATCTGAGCCGCCGAAATTCCACCAATCGGGAGGACCTAGTAATGTTCCTAAGGATGCAAGAGATGTATCAGGCCTTAGGATGCATTTCGGATCATTCCTCAATAAATCGTCAATACTAATAGTTTTCATTTCTTCTCACCTGAATCAGCATTGCCCTGGTCACTGCTTGAGGAATCCTTACCACCATCCTGTTTACTATCGGATTTGTTTGATAGCTTATCTGAAATCATGTCGTTCAGTTCACCCAGTTCTTTTTTGCGATCGCTATATCCTTTCTTGCCTTGCAACTCGGCCTGTGCGCCTTGAACTTGTCCTTGGAGTTTCTCCAGCCCCTCTTTAGATCCAAGAGTGGGGCCTAGCGAGCCTGCGGCCTGGTCGAATTGTTTGCCCGGAACAGATCCTCCTACAGGCTCAAATTCGAAATCCCCGTTCTTTCCGGGACGAATTCCGACCTCATGCTGCTTCCCCTTGTCGTCCACTCCCTTCCAATGAGCACCTTTGTCACCCCAATCCCCGAAACTACCTGCGCCGGTATAGATGCCATTCTTGCTGGCCATAGCATGTTGCGACGCAGTGATCTCATCTGACGGCGATAAAGCATGATAAGCTCCGTAGACTGCAAAACCCCCGACTGCGGCTACAGCGGCAATCTCGCATCCACCTCCTGCACAGGCCGCAGCGACGGCGAGGCCGATTGCAACGTCCATAAATGGACTATCGGAATTGTGCCCGTTCGGATCACTCCTGTTGACGGGATCATTTTGGGCATAGGCATATCGGTTGGTGCCGACGCCCTCCTTGACCGGATCCCAGTCATCCGGCGAGATGAACCGAGCGTTGGCGGCCGATCCGAACGACACGGAGACCATGCTGCAGACGATGAGCAGGCTCAGAATACGAGCCCACAGGCTCCGAACAAAGAATTTCATCAACAAGCCCCCGCTTGATCACTCATTGGTTTCCGATCTGGCCATCTTGCGGCCGCCAGCCGAGCGCTTCTGCTCTGGCGAAAGCGTCGATATTGCGCGCATGCCACTGGTCGGCCTTCATTTTCAGATCGGTCGGAATGTCCTCGATATTTGTGTATTTGCCGGCGAGCTGTTGCCGCAGCAGGCCGCCATAGGCGCTGCCCTGCTTGACCAGCCCATAGGCGAAATTTGGATAATGACGTAACAGCACGTCCGAGACGGCGATGGCGGTCTCGAAGTCGCCCGTATCAATCTCATGTTCAACCAGAAACGAGGCGATCAGCGCTGCTGCTTCCTCATGGGAAAGCGCCCGCAGGTAGACGCCGTTGGCAACCGCCTGATCGGACATCGGCAGTTGCTTCCGATACCAGATGTCCCGGGTGAAGCCGCCGCCACTAGTGGCCTCAAGGTTCCAGAGCTTGCCATCGTCGTCTGTGTATTTCACGAAGACATGTAGCGGCGCCTGGGCAAGCGTCATCGTCAAACCCAACCGCTGGCCAAGGGCCAGGAAGAGCATCGGCATGGTGATGCAATTGCCACGCCGGGTCATGAGATAGCGCTGTAGTAACCGGTTGGCCGGCTTTTCACCCAATCGGTCATCGAGATCATAGCGGAACGGCTTATCATTGTTCCAGGCTCCGCTCTCGTAGAGGTATCGTTTGAGTGCAGTGAGTTTTGCTGCACTATCGGCCTCCGCGCCCGCCATGCTCGCAATCTCGGCCGCCATATCATCCACCATGGATTTGATTGCTACGGTGTTCACCGACGGATCAACCACTGCATCGACGGCAAACTTTACATCGAGAAGCTCACGCGACGGCTCAAACAGGGCTTCCACCTGCTGCACCAACGCCACCCGATCTGCTCCAGTGTCTGAGAATCCAGCAGCTGCAGAGAAAAGAAGCAGCAGCACGGTCAGACACATCAGCACTGTGCGCAGTGACTGACCAGTCGCTGTCTGTGGCTTCCGGCCGGAATTCCGCGAACCAGCGATGGCAAAACCATCGCTGCTAAACGGATTCCGGCCGGCCATATCGACCGCCCGTATGTTCATTGCCGTGCATCCCGCTGCCGATCATCGCGAGCACGCGCGCCATGGGAGAGCGCTGTCGCCCCCTCAGCCGCTCCGTCATCCTTTGGAACGAACCTCCCGAATGCAGGATCGTAGTATCTTGCATTGAGATACATGAGACCTGTCTCGGCATCGAAGCGCTCGCCGATATAGCCCTTCTTGGTGGCCATGGCCTTGTTGGTCGGATCACCATATGCGGCATAGCCGGTCTTCTCGGTGATCGCGCCTGCGCTGTCGGTGACCAGCCGGACGGATGCGAGATGATCGCGATGCAGGAAGTACTTTGCCGTTTGGCCTGACGCGGTGGCGGTGATCTTGATGTCGGGATGCGGATAGAGCGTGTAGGTCTCCGATCCCGCCGTCGTCGCATCGATCTCGACATCGGCGCCCGCGTAGAGCGTCGTGCCGAACGGCCAGGCCTTTTTCACCCGAGATCCGTCGGGGCCATAGGAGAAGGTGACGGCCGAACCCGACTGCGTGACCGAACCGAGCTGGTTGGCACCGGTCCAGGCAAGGGTCCGCGTGCCATCGGCCAGCATGTTGCCATTGGCATCGTAGGAGAGCGACTTCGTACCGATCTTGGTTGCCGCATGCGGCCGCACCCCCGTGCCCGACGGATAGGTATAGGTGCCCATCTTGGTGCGGGTCAGGAGGTTGCCGTTATTGGCGTAGGTATAGGTCTCCGACAACGTGCTGTCGCCGGCATTGGTGGCGGTGACGAGACGGCTCAGGTCGTCATAGGCATAGGTCCAGTTCTCGGTGGTAGCGAGCCCGGTGATCGTCTTGATCCGGCCGAGCAGGTCACGGGTATACTGGCTGTCGAGTAGAGAGGTCGTGCCCTTCTTCGTCGTCACCCGTGTCAGCCAGTCGCGCTGGGCCGAATAGGTGAAGGTCGTTGCCACGCCATTGGCATAGGTGATCG
>NZ_JBXHAY010000031.1:0-9420 GCF_057163345.1 Aliirhizobium sp. YIM B11859 | reverse complement strand
TTGAGTGAAGGATAGGGGTATGAGTCGTGGTGTATGAGTGGGATGTCCGGAAAGCGCGACGCGCTTATCTGCTGAAGATTTTGAGTATTTTCGTTGCAGCCATGGTGACCGCAGGTCTGCCAGCCTGGTTCGTGATAAAAGCCATAAATTCCTGAATAGACCGGCCGACCGGCAGCAGAGATGCTGCGCATCATGCACTCTCTCGTGACGGTGCGGTTTTCTGACAGCATTCTAGCACCTTCCAGCGATATGGTTCGTGGAGAGGTTCGCGCCCGTTCGTGATCCCAATCTCCAGTCAGGCGCATCGCCGCTGATTACCAGAGAAAAAATGCAATGCAGTTAGAAACTTTGGGATGCAGCTTCTATATGGCACTGATTACCGAAAGCACGCCGGACGGCGCGTTGGAAATACGCGCACGGCTTCCCGACTTCCCGTCCGGCTGAGGGGAGCCTTCCTATCCAGACCAGGCACGACTTGACCCACCCTCCGGGGTGGGTTCTTTCTTATCCAAAATTGTTGATCAACCTTACCGTTGCACCCGCGCTGCCATGCTGTCCCTGTCCCGGGAGGCCAGTTCGCATACCATGACCGAACGATGGGCAAAGAAGTATGATTGGCATCTGACACCCGGTAGCCGTCTGGAGGACGAGTGGTCGGCGTATCATGGGCATCGTTTTATCGGCCGGATATGGCGTGAAGCATCGCCCAGTTCCAATGCCGGGAAATTTGGGTGGCAGGCCGCCCAGAGGCCCCAGAGGCCGCCGCGCCGCCCAAACGTTCCAGAATGCGTTAGCGTCGGTGATGGCATCGCCGGCATTGGCCGAGCTTCAGCCGGAGCGGGTTGACCCGCAGACGGGAGAGATCGAGCTTGCGAAATACTCGACCCGCCAATGGTCAATCTTGAATCCGGCATGGCGCGATCTTCCGAGCGGATGGCGGACGATCGCAGTCATGGTGTCGATCGTCGGAATGTTGCTGGAGCGATCGGTCGGCAGGATGCGGCCATTCAGAGAGCGATGGGGTGGACGCTCCCACTCAACGGCACCTTCGTGCCAGAATGGTCGTGTTGGGACCATCACAGGAGAGAGCGTCCATGGAGAAGGTTAGTATAGTCGGCCTGGATTTGGCCAAGAGCATCATTCAAGTTCACGGTGCCAGTGTTGATGGCTCGATCCTCTTCCGGCGAAAGATTTCGAGTAAGAAATTGCTCGACTTCTTATCGAAGATTGATCCCTGCATCGTTGCAATGGAAGCATGTGCCGGAAGCCACCATTGGGGGCGCGAGATTGCAAAGCTCGGGCACCAGGTCAAATTGATCGCGCCGATCTACGTGAAGCCCTTTGTGAAGCGACAGAAGAATGACGCGGCCGATGCAGAAGCCATCTGTGAGGCGGCGATGCGGCCAACGATGCGTTTTGTGGCAGTCAAAAGTCAGGAGAAGCAGGCTTCAGCGACGGTATTTAAGGTGCGTGACCTTCTCGTGAGGCAAAAGACCCAAGTTATCAATGCCCTGCGTGGTCTGATGGCAGAGTTTGGCATTACCGTTCCGCAAGGCCCCGCGCATGTCGGTATTCTGATCAGTCAAGTTGAAGGGGATTGCTCAAGCCTGACGGAGGCCGCGCGCGCGCCTTGCTTGGCATTGGTTGCAACGTTGCGCGCACTCATGGATAAAGTCCGGGAACTTGATCAGGAGATTGGCCGGAGGGCACGACGGGATGATGTTGCCAAGCGGCTGATGAGCATTCCGGGTATTGGACCTTCATTGCAACAGCGCTCGAAGCTTTAGCTCCGCCTGCAGAGACTTTTACGCGAGGTCGAGATTTCTCTGCGTGGATGGGTTTGACACCGCGCCAGCACTCATCTGGTGGAAAAGCCCGGCTGGGTAAAACCTCCAAAATGGGGCAGCGTGACCTTCGACGACTGTTGATAATTGGGGCAGCAGCGGTCGTTCGCTGGGCATCAAGGCGCGGAGCGATCGAAGGGTCTTGGTTATCGCGCATGATTGGCAAAAAGCCGCCAATGCTGATCACCGTTGCACTCGCCAATCGGATGGGGCGGATTGCTTGGGCGCTTATGACAAACGGAGGTCGCTACGAGGAGAAAAGGCTAGCAGCATAAGATCACCTCTGGCGGAGAGGACATCTCACCGTCATTGCGAGTGTAGGCAGGTCGAACGAAGGATATGGACAAACGGTCAAGAGACGGGATTAGGAAAACCAGTTCTACCGGACGGCACCTCGAGTGCGCGTGAGCGTGTTGGACCTGATCTGCGAACTCCCATATGGGCCCGCGACGTTTGAGGTCGCAACGAGAGGCCGGACACACGTCAGCACCCGACCACTGTTCAAGACTGAGTGAAGATTTTGCTTGCATTCGAGGGAGCGTCCACACACGTCCGGTGATGGCGCTGCGCGACTGTCGGATGAGCAACGTCATGCGATCGATCATGTGACCGGGCCGGAGCGGATTTCGGCCGTCATCGTGTTTGCCGGCGCTGGTAAATCCACCATGCTTGCAGTAGCCCGCGAGGCCTGGGAGGCGCAGGGGTATCGGGTGCATGGTGCGGCGCTCTCCGGTAAAGCGGCCGAGGGGCTTGAAGAAAGTTCCGGCATTGAAAGCCGCACGCTGGCATCATGGTCTTTCGCTTGGGACAGGGAGAAAAACCAGCTCGGCCGCGGCGATGTGTTTGTCATCGATGAGGCGGGCATGGTCGGCAGCCCGCAGCTCGCCGGCTTCGTTGGCGAGGCCGAGCAGCGCGGTGCTAAAATCGTTCTTGTCGGTGATCATGAGCAGCTGCAGGCGATCGGTGCCGGCGCACCGTTCCGGGCCATTGCCGAGCGGATCGGCCATGCCGAACTATCCGAAATCCGCCGGCAGCATGAGGGCTGGCAGCGTGAGGCATCAGTGTCGTTCGCCACCCATAAGACCGCCGACGGTCTGGCTGCCTATCGGGATCATGGGACATTCATTTTGCCGCCGACGGTGATGCGGCGCGGGCGGCGATCGTGCGGGATTACCTGGCCGATCGCGAGGACCGTCCGGACGGCAGTCGTGTGGCAATGGCCCATCGCCGTGTCGATGTTCGCGCCATCAATGATGCGATCCGTTCGGGACTTCAGGAACGCGGCGAGCTGGCGCAGGTCGAATCTGGTGGGGTAGGTGAGGGGGAGCTTTCGATCGGGGAGGGCAGGGGCCAGGAGCGGCCTCGTGCTCTGAGCTATCAGACCAATGACGGAAAACGCGATTTTGCCGAAGGCGACCGGATCGTGTTTCTGGAAAACGATCGGGATCTCGGCGTCAAGAACGGCATGTTGGGGAAGGTGCTCTCCGTCGAGCGCGACGCAATACAAGTACAGCTCGACGGGAGAACCGCGGATAGATCCGATCTCGTCACTGTACCGGTGAACAGTTACCAGGCCAGGCCATTGATCATGGCTATGCGACGACGATCCATAAAAACCAGGGCGCGACCGTCGATCGTGCCTTCGTGCTGGCGTCGGGCACGATGGATCGGCACCTCACCTACGTCGCCATGACCCGTCATCGCGACGGGGCACAGCTCTATGCTGCTCAGGACGAGTTCATGGATCGGAAGGCGGCGGGCCAACTTGTGGCGCATGGAGTTGCGCCCTACGAGCACAGGCAAGGCGACCGCGACAGCTATTTCGTGACGCTGGAGACTGCCAACGGCGAGCGCTCGACGACATGGGGTGTCGATCTGCGGCGGGCGATGGCCGAGGCGTCGCCGGCGATCGGCGCGACGATCGGTCATCGTCATGAGGGGTCGGTTCCCGTCACCTTGCCGGATGGAACCGAGACCCATCGTAATGGGTGGCGGGTTCAGGGTGCCGGCGAGCTTGCCTATGATCAGCTCGAAAGCCGACTGTCGCGTCCCGGAGCGAAAGTAACGACGCTGGATTATGCCAGGGACTTTGCCGAGCGGCGCGGTATTGCCGAGGCGATCGGCGTTCGCAGCGAGATCAATCTTGGTGATGCCGCAATCAAGGGGCACGAGCGTCCTTCCCTGCTGGCTCGACAGCAGTGGCTGTTCAGGATCGGTCAACCCGCGAGCGTTCTGCTTACCAGGAGCGTACCCCCTCGCAGGCCGATCCTGAGCGCGAGGAGCGCGCTCCCAGCGTGGCATGTTCGATGGCCTGAAGCTGAAACCCGGCCGTGGTGCCGCGCAGGCCGAGCGGCCGGCGGCGCGGGGTGGCGAGCGACGCCAGGAGGATCGGGGCGAGCGCGACAGGCTGGCAGAGCGGGTGCGGCCCATGTCAGGCTTTGAGCAGGCTGTCGATCGCTATGCGCAGGCCTATGGTTCCGTCGATCGTCAGCTCAATCAGGATCTGCCTGTTCTCGATACCCAGAAGCAGGCCTACCGCACAAAAGCGGCCGACATGGACCAGGTACGGCCGGGGTCGCATCCGCTGGTCCGCACGGCCATGCAATACGATCCTCAGACGGCGCAAGCCATGACGCAGCTTTCCGGACGCGAACGCGTGGCCCAGCTCGTCGACGGCATGGACCGGGAACGCGCTCTGCAGGCCGATCCGAATGTTCGGGCCGATCGCCTCATCGAGCGCTGGAACGAGCTTCGTTCCGAACGGCAGGAGCTCCGGGGTTGGAACAATGACGAAGCGCGGGGTAAGGTCGATGCGGAAATGCGCGGGATGAGCCAGCGGCTTGGCGGCGACCCGCAGCTTGAAACGACCCTGCGCAATCGCGCCCAGGAGATGGGGATCAACTATGTCGGTCGTGATCAGACCATAAGCCACGAGATGGAGCGGCAGCTGACCCAGGGCCGCATCCAGAGCATGGGGCTTGAACGATAGAAGGAAGAGACGGCATGACGGACGATGATCGCAATCACCATCTGAGGACATAGAGCCAGAAGCGTTCCACGACGAGGATGATGCCGGCGATCCGGCCGCTGCGTTCGAAGCCTTGCGCGATACGGTCGAGGACCTGGCCGCCGATCTCGGCCGGGAGATGACGACGATCCGCAAGGGTGTCGAGTCCGCCTTCGATCAGTTGGAGCGGCAGGGGGCGACCGTCGATTACAGTGCCGAGCTGGGCCGGATGACGCAGCAGCTCACCGTCGTGGGCGAGCATTTGCAGGCGATCTATCAGGCGCCGGTTCTGCGGCAGGGTGCCGAGCATTGCGCTCGCGTCCTCGAGCGCAGTGGCGAGGGATTGGTACGATCGGCCGCCCAGAAGCTCGAGAACCGGGCGTCCGATCTCGAGCGCATCAGCAATGTGCTGGCCTCGCACAACAAAAGCGCCCTGCATCGCAAGGATCAGGACTTTCGGATGTGGGTAGCGGCCGGGATTGGTGTTGTCGTCGGTGCGTTTCTCCTGGCCTTCGTGCCGCGCTTTCTGCCATTTTCGGCCGATAGCCGTGTCGCCGCACTCGTGATGGGCGAGGATGTCTGGAATGCCGGCGTCTCGCTCATGACGTCCGCTGATCCTGCCACAGTCAGGCGCGTGGCAGAGGCGGACAGGCTTGCTATCGCGAACAGAGATGCTCTAGCGGATTGCCGTGCTGCGGCCGCAAAGGTGGGCAAGGAGCAAAAATGCACGATCGTCGTGCCAGGACCGGAGAAGGCTCAGTGAGCGAGAAAAGCCCCAGCGTTGTAGAAGAACGCGATCACAAAACAACGACCGCGTGGAAATTTGCTCGTGGGCCGGTTAAAGCTGACCGCTACACGTTGGAGGCGGCGAAGGCTATCGCAGCCATGCTGACTGTCCCGATCGCGGTTTTGCCGAAGGTTGAAGGCGATCGGGTGCTGCCGTTCAGGGTAGGGGTTGGCGTCGACATCGAGACGCTCTTGCGGCCGGATGCGTCACCGAAGGAGTCGCGGAAGGCGCTTCGTCGTTACGCTCATAGCGCGGGATATCTGTTCGCTTCGGCCCAACCGGATGCCTATCGACATGAGATCAATGGTGAGGCGATCGAGCCAGTCAGCGAAAGTGATCGCATGATCGTGCAGAGAAAGCGGAAGGAGCGTCGGCAGCAGCGAGAGAGTGAGGTAGCTTATGAATGATCATGCCGACCGGATTGGAAACATATCCTCGCCGTAGTGGTGAAGCCGAGTGTGGTGTCGTCTCGCGATACTATTCGGTAGAGCTTTTTGGATGGATTTTTTGTCAATTGATTCATCACGTCAATTTATGGGACCGAAACAGCATTGGTTTATATGAACGAATGCCTGCTGCCTGAGTTAAAGCGGCAATCGCTGAAATCGCCGAGGGGCAGATCACGGCGGTACAAGGTATTCGATCTCATGCTGACGGCGGTCCATAATGTCAAAGCCTGTTGTTAAGACAACGCTTTTCTTCGTCTCTGTTCTGATGTGCACGTTTCTTCTCTCTTACGCATGGGAGCATGGCTGGGAAGGCACGATCTCGCGGCTATTGGATCTCCCTTATGACGAGGATTTCGAGGACACTGAGAGGTGGCGCTTTATCATCACTACGTTAGGGTTCTCGGCTGTATCATTGCTGGTTCCGACCGCCCTCATGCATATCCTTCTCGTGAAGCTGGCTCGATCTAACGCTGCGCTTTCACTGTCTCGCGAAACGGCCATTTCGATGGCATTTACGGATGCGCTGACCGGTCTTCCCAACAGAAGGTCGTTGATTGAGGAGATTGAGGCGATTTCGCAAAAGCAGCCACGGGCGGGAAATGTACACGCTCTGATGCTGCTCGATCTCAATAAATTCAAAAGCATCAACGACGTTTTTGGTCACACAACGGGGGATGCGCTTCTCAAACAAGTCGGAACTAGGTTGGGCGATATCGCACGCGCCAGCGGCCTTATTTGTCGGCTGGGCGGAGATGAGTTCGCCTGTGTTATTAGAAACGTTGATGTTTCTGTGGCAGAAGCGATCGCAAGAGAAATCGAGAGCGCTCTGATCGCACCATTTTTCATCGCGGGTCGCGAACACTCCGTCGGGGCGAGCATCGGAATAGCATACATGCCTAGTCATGCACGGGCTTCGGCGGAACTGCTGAGACGGGCCGACATCGCCTTGTATCGAGCCAAAAGCAACGATCAATCGCGAATACAGATTTTCGATCCTGACCATGAGCGGATCGAACAACAGAAGCAGGATACCGGTCGGGCGCTCAAGCAAGCCATTATTGATGGA
Organism: Aliirhizobium sp. YIM B11859; assembly: GCF_057163345.1. Classification (NCBI taxonomy): domain Bacteria; kingdom Pseudomonadati; phylum Pseudomonadota; class Alphaproteobacteria; order Hyphomicrobiales; family Rhizobiaceae; genus Aliirhizobium; species Aliirhizobium sp. YIM B11859. The sequence continues at coordinate 2,267 of NZ_JBXHAY010000031.1, read as the reverse complement.
AATGTCTTGCCGTATTTTCAGCCGATTGTTGACTTGCGCACAGGCAACACCGTTGGGTTCGAAGCACTTGCTCGATGGATAGACGGCCCACGGATAATCTCGCCAGCATTCTTCATTCCGCTCGCAGAGGAACTGTCGCTTATAAATGAGATAACGCTGACGATCCTCGAACAGGCATGCCGCGCAGCAACGACGTGGCCTGCCCATCTCGGCGTTTCCGTCAACATGTCGCCGCTTCTTCTTCGAAAAAATGGTCTCGCGTTGAAGATCCAGTCTATTCTCCTGGCTTCTGGCTTAACTCCGACACGACTAACGATCGAGATCACCGAGAACATGCGGCTTGAGGATATGCCGCTTGCGGTGGAAACATTCCGCAGTTTGCGAGAAATCGGCGTGAAGCTCGCTCTGGATGATTTCGGGACCGGTTTCGCCAGCATCCACCACCTGAAAGAGCTGAGGTTCGACACCCTGAAATTGGATAAAAGCTATGTCTCGGCATTGGGGAAGGACGCTGAGAATGATGCCATCGTTCGTTCCACATTAGCGTTGGCCAAGGCCCTGCAGATGAAGGTCGTTTCCGAGGGAATTGAGGAAATCGAGCAGTCAGACTGGCTGACCTCAGAGGGGGCAGAGCTTGGCCAGGGATATCTGTTTGGCAAGCCAATGCCCGGTCGAGACGTGCTTGCTTACTTAGACGGCGACACCTTGAAGATGGCTGTTTGAGGGAGCCTTCGGCAAACTCGGTGCGGATCAGTCTCCTTTGCGAGCTCTACGGTTTGACACATATGTCGATGATGCGATCAGCTGGCTCAAGCTGCTACAGGATAAGCCCAGAGTTGAAGCGACCTATTCGATCGGTCACAGCAAAGTAGATCTGGTTGCTAACGCCCCTTGCCGGACAGAGAACGTATGGCTGGATTAGCCTATATGCGGTACTTTAATTCTTTGAGACGGGTGTTGGTGCATGTTCGACAATTCCGGTCGCCTTCATCAGGGCGATATGCAAAAGCCGGGCCCAGAAGAACCCGGCCTTGTCTAGGGGAATGAGGCTTACTTGACGTAAATAATCTTGCCGCCAGTTCCCGTCGTCTCGACGGCGACAACATTCTCAACCTGAACATTCCTGTCCTTGATCGCAGCCTGGAGCGACGGATCAGACTGAATCTGGGCCTGAGCTGCCTGCATCATCTCCGGGGTTGTGTTCTGAACCTTGTCCTGAGGGGGCGAACCGCCGCCGGATGCTGGGGGCTTTGAGACGTTGACGACCGAAACGTCTGCGGCTCTGGGCGCCGGAGCGGTGACGGAGATATCCTGCGCATACGCGCCTGCGGCAAAGGTCGAAGCCGACAACATGGCGGCGAGGGCGAGCATCTTCTTCATAATATATCTCCTAAATCGCGTTCTTCTACGGCGGTCTGGTTCACTGTCTGTGACAGGAGATGACCAGTGGCGATGAGATTTGGTTTCGCGGAAAATGCAGGAATCACAGTCAGCTGAGGTTCCATCACCTTTATGTGAGCAGGTAGAGAGCGACAGCAGTCCGTATCTTAAAGCACCCGCAGATAACAGGGCTGCCTTGCTTTCAATAGTGTCCATCCGAGTGTCTATGGACGCCGGACTGGTTACGGGGTTGGAGAGGTGCGGGGCGGGCAGAGTGCCGAAACCCTCTGTCCGCCTCATTGCACCTTGCTTAGGACGGCGGGTGCAATCTCGGAGATTTGTCCGTTAGGTGATTCCAAAAGCTTACGAGGAAATCCCGAACCGGAGGTCTGAAACTTCCCGGCCTAATTCTCGCTCAGGTAGATCGTTATCGTCGAAGCAACTTTTCTTGCGTGGGGAACCAAGTCCAGCTCCTTGGACTTGTCGGGAAAAGGAGATCGACATGGATTATTTCAGACACCAGACCGAAGACCGCGACGCTCAGTTGACCCCGTACCAGCGCTGGCAGAACGATGCCGAAATGGCTCTCGCAGCCACGCGCGACTATCGGAAGGGGACCGCTGGCCTGATCCTGGCGGTTGGGGCCTTGGCCTTTGCCGCTGGTTACTTGACGCGCTCGCAAGTCGCCGAAAGCGAAAACTGAAGGGTTGGCCGGCGCAGCGTTATCTATCGTTTGCCCTGCTGCCGTACCTTGAGGCTATATTCGGCATAGGCATTCCCAAACGTCTCCCGCGACCGCTCAAAATGGGCCGGGGTCATCAACGCGCGATTGGATGCGGCCAAGGCCGACCAATAAGCCTCGCCGGTTTTCATGGGGAAGTCATACT
>NZ_JBXHAY010000030.1:0-10215 GCF_057163345.1 Aliirhizobium sp. YIM B11859 | reverse complement strand
GACGAGACATTTGCTGCAGGTAAGCTCGCGACCATCCTGCTGTTCGATCTCGACCGCTTCAAGGAGGTCAATGATACCCTTGGTCACTCAGCCGGCGACGCCGTCTTGCGAGAGGTTGCCGAACGGCTCAAGGCGGAATGCCCGCAAGCTATCATGATCGCGCGGCTCGGTGGTGACGAGTTCGTCGCGCTCTTGCCCGGCGTAAACACGTTGTCGATCCGATACATCGCGTCATCGCTCGTCGATCGCATCCAGGAGTCATTTATCTTCGCCGGCGAGCGGATCGAAATCGGCGTCAGTATCGGTGTGGCCTTCGGGCCGCTGCATGGCAGCAAAAGCGATGCGGTGTTGGGCGCGGCTGATCTTGCCCTGTACAAGGCGAAGGCCGCGGGCAAAGGGCGTTATGAGGTGTTCTCGCCAGCGCTGCGACAGGTCGCGGTGGCGAGAAGGGAGTTCGAAGCCGAGCTGAAGCTGGCATTTAATGAAGGCCAGTTCGAGTTGTTCTATCAGCCGCAGGTGGCGACTGCCACCGGCAAAGCGGTGGGTGCAGAGGCTCTAATCCGCTGGAACCATCCAACCAAGGGTCTCCTGACGCCGGCGTCTTTCATCGACGTGCTTAGTGAAAAGCCATCGGCGCCCGAGATCGGGGCATGGATATTACGTACAGCTTGCCAACAGGCGGCGGCATGGCAGGCTTTGGCGCCGGGCTTGCGAATGGGGGTCAACCTGTTTCAGGCGGAGTTCCGCGATGGCCGACTGCCATTTGTCGTGGAGGAGGTGCTCACCGAGACGGGCCTTCCAGCGGTCGCGTTAGAACTTGAAATCTTTGAGAACATCTTGCTGCGCAATGATGACGCTACGTTGCAGTTGCTTCAGGCTCTTCGCCAAATCGGAGTGGGCCTGGCATTCGACGATTACGGCACTGGCTACGCGTCGCTCAGCCTGCTGAAACGCTACCCGGTGACGCGCCTGAAAATCGATCGGTCGTACATCCGCAACGTCACAGCCGATCCAGAGGACGCGGCAGTGGTCAAGGCGATCATTTATCTGGGCCGTAGTTTCGGTATGCAGGTCATCGCAGAAGGGGTGGAGACGGAGGAACAGTACGATTTCCTCAAGCAGGAAAACTGCGACGAGGTTCAAGGCTATCTATTCGGGAAACCCGTCCGTGCGGCGGAGTTCGAAGCGTCGTTTCTCAAACCCTAATCCGCCTTCCGCTCGGCCTGTTGCAGCTGATTGAGAAGGTGGGAAAACCGATCATCTGTCGCGGGCGGGTTGTTCCCTGGCATGGCTTGGACAGCGCAGCGAACCATTTCGCTTTGCGACAGCTTAGCAAACTGTTTCCTGTATTCCGACATGAGATACCCTTTCGCAACTGCGAGACCATAATCGCTGACTTGGCAAACGGTTCGCGAATTTCTTACCGCTGACCGGTGCAAACCATACTCAATTTAATTCGTCCTGAATTTACAGGGGATGTACCGCTGCCTGGAAATGTTTTCCCGGGCGGGAAAACTACTCCGGCTCGTGAAGCTGTCGCTGCAATTTCTCCAGCGGCGCTCTTAGTTTGACGACCAATCCTGTTTCCAGATAATCGACGGTGAGTTCCCCAAAACTTGCGAGGCTGGCGCTGATCAGCTTCGATCCAAAGCCTTTTCTGCTCGGCGCGATGACCTTTGGCCCTCCGCTCTCGGCCCACGTGGCCTCAACTACCGGCGTGCCGGCGCTGGAAATGTCCAGGTTATCAGTTCAGCCCCAAGACCTTCGCTTGATCCGAGAAATTTTCCACGAAAGTTGCGAAGACTTCCAGATATCGAAATCGAGTGCAGATGCTGTGGCCCTGGCAACGATCCTGATCAGACAGCTCCACAAAGGCCAACGCGAACGGTCGACCTTGCGGATGATCGCCGCCAACCTCCTCTTCGAGAGCCTTGACGAGAGACCATCACCCCGCTCGTATCTGGATGCGGGGCAGGGGAGCTTTTAGCGTCCAGATGATAGCGTCATCAGCCGCGCTCCATGTGCTCTCGCCGCCGAGCGCTGCGGCGACGATGCGTTTCAGTACGAGGGAGCCAAACCCGTTGCCACGGGCCAGCAGATCTGGCTCGGTAACCCCTGTCTCGCGCCAAACCAATTCGAACTGGCACCCTTCAGGCTCATTCGTGACTGCCCATGACAGATCCACATCGGATTGCTGCGTTTCTGAGAACTGCATTCGGTTGATGACCAGTTCATGCAAGGCCATGCCAATATTGAGAACCGCATTCGCATCGAGTAAAACGTCGGGACCTGAGGATGAAAGTACACCAGTCTGATCGAACGGTCGGATTTGATGTGCGATCAGCGCTTTTAGGTCTACGCCGGCCCAATCGACCGAGGACAGCAGATCCTGAGAATGCGAGAGCGCCATGATGCGTTCACGCACTCGACGTTCGAACGATTTGATATCCTGTTCGCGTGCGGCGGTCTGGGCGATGACCGAAAGGATGACCGCATACTGGTTCTTCACCCGGTAATTGATTTCCCGCATGAGCAGTTTCAGGCGTCGCTCGTTTTCCTTGCTCTCGGAAATATCGCGGGCGATTTTCGAGGCGCCAATAATGCGCCCCCGTTTGTCTTTGATGGGGGAGACGGTGATCGACACCGGGACGAGTTCTCCAGAGGACGTCCTGCGCAGCGTCTCAAAGGTTTCGATCTGTTCCCCGAGCTTGATGCGGCGGATGATTTCGACTTCCTCATCATGCCGATCGTTGGGTATCAGGATGTAGATCGAGCGGCCGATTGCTTCTTCGGCAGTAAAACCGAAGAGCCTTTCGGCGGCCCTGTTCCAGCTGACGATCGTTCCGGATAAGTCTTTGCTAATGATGGCGTCGAACGAACTGTCGACGATGGCTGCCAGACGGGCTTCGCTATGATTTTTGCGGCGCCGTCTATTGGTCTTCTGCTCGAACATGTGCATTCCCGCGTCACGTCAAAACATAGGGCTCAAAGCAATCGGATCAAGTGTCAGATAGGTAAGTAAACTTGACCAGGCGTAAAACTAGCGAGGCACGCGTTCGTTTCAAGCTTCCGGGATTTTTTGGAATGATGGCGGGTTGGAACTGCCGCATACAGCAAAAGCGAAACTTACAAAGTTGTGAGATCTAGAAACTCCCTAACCACTTATCTTGTTGTCGCGCTCAATCTATGGGTTCGCCGTTCACGTAGCTTCAAGAGCAATACGACGACCTGGTCTGCTGCGGTAGAAAATTTCCAACACCCTTATGTGGATCGACAACAAGCCATAAACTGAGTAGTCAGGATGCAAGCTGCGATAAGGGTCTTGGCCGTCAAGCGGCATAGCCATCACAGCGTTTTCTTCATGGGCTGGCCAAGCACTTTGCCCCAGAACTGAGGCTCACCAGCATCTTCATATCCGGCTGACAAGTAGAAGGAATGGGCTGCCCGGGTACTGGTCAGCGTGCTTTCGGCCCATCCAAGATCGCGGAGATGGGCTTCAAGTGCGGCAAGGATCGCCTTGCTTACACCCTTGAAGCGGGCCTCCGGCGCAACATAGGTCAAAGTGATTTCACCGGCATGGGACGCGCCACCAACACCAAGGATTAAGTCATCTTCCTCCGCGATGATGATGCATTGGTCTGCATCTTCAATCCAGGACCGGATGATTTCCGGGGCCTTGTTACTGAGCCATTGCTTGAGCGGCTGCTCCTCCCCACCATGATCGAGGACGCACAATTCCTGGATCGACCTACGCAAAATTGAAGCGTATTGCTCAGCATCTGCTAAATCAGCGGATCGGATCAACATCGGGGCAGCTCCTTTTTTGTATGTGGCTCCGAGGAGCAATCGATAGAAAACATAGGAAGCCACCCTCGTGTGGGCCACTATGATCCGGTCGCATCGTCAAATCGAATACCGAGTTCGGCAATTTTGCGCCAACGGACGCTGCAGGGACGGCGCGCGCCGTCTTCGAAGAGCAGAAGAAATGCATCGGGGATGCCTATCGTCGTTTCCATGACGATCTTTGCGCCCCCAGCCGATATGTTGCGGACAATGCAGTCGCGGGTCACAGAGCCGTTGTCGTAGACGATCCGTGCGCCTTTCAAGGCGCGCGTTCGTGGGGAGTTACGAAGTTCGTTCATGGTTGAGCCTCTGGAATGAAGCGTGGGTTTAAATTACCTCTATCGATGAAAGTACGCCGGACAGCGCGTTGGACATACGCGTACCGCTTCCCATCCTTCGTCCGGTCAAGGGAAGCCTTCCTATCCAGACAAAGCACCAACTCGGCTCACCTTTCCGGTGGTCCGTTCTTTGTAAACCAAGGCCCGCTCCCAGGTCACGATGTTTCCCTACCGGCAGGTCGTTCACCGTGATTGGCGAGAATTGTGCCACCGTTTACGTCTTCCATCTCGACGAACGCAAGGGTCGGTTTGGCGCGGATGAAGCGTGATGCGATTTCGATGAGATCGACATCGGAGTGAGCACCGGCTCCCTGCCGCCGACAAAGCGGCTTGATCTTGATTCTTCCAGTAAGGGGACCGGTTGCCGCTTGCAGCCATTGGCATAGTCACCAATGGACACTTCCGCAGAATCGGCAGGCTGATCGTCGGTCACCAAGGGGCCATAGCCGAGCCACTTGTCGGTACTCAGCATTTTGGAACTATCGACGGAATGCTCTCTTCTCGACATTGCTTATCCCACCGCTCTTCCCGCAAAACTGTTTAGCCGCCAAAATCATTGCTTATCCCGGTTTTATAGGTCAAAAACCGAGGCGTTCCCATTCGCGAGGTCACGACGAAACTGATTGGGAGGAGGCAGCCGCCTACTCAGCATCCAGCTTCGACCTCCTGCAACAATCAGGTTCATCATGAAAACACCACAACGCAATTTCGTTGTCGAATTCAAATCTCGCCGCCGCTCACCGGTTGCAGCTCCCAGTACGATATGGGGAAGCATTGATCTCAAGGCTGTCTCGGCTTCGGTGGCGGAGGACGCAGCTCTGTCCGCCAAGGCCCTAGACAGAGGCGCCGACGCCCTCTCAACGACCACTGCGAATGCCGAGCGGAATGCGTCATTGACACAGTCCACCGGGATACCGGAAACTTATGCGTCCCACCCGTGGCTTGAAGTCCGCAGCCACTACTGAAACAGATGAGATAACCGCTGATCCAGCGGCGCCTGCGGTCCCATCGAAGCGAGCTAAGGCAAGACGCGCAAGAAAAGTGAAGCCGACCGTAGCAGACGCAAAGCCAGTGAAACAGACCCGCAAGTCGCGCTCGTCAGCCGCTTTCCCGGATGCGATCGCCGCACCTGCGACAGCATCCGACGAAATGGCGGATTTGCTTCAGCTGGAGGAAGAAAACCAGAAGCTGCGCAAGCAGCTCGCCGATAAGCTTCGCACTGAGAACGCAGACCTTCGTAAGCGTCTCGGCGTGAGCTGAGTGCGGCAGCGCTTCAAGCCGTGACGACTTTACCTCGGCTCTGCCAGAAGACTGGCGCCGAGGCTGGTAAACATCGCGCGCCAACAAACTGCAAAGGTTGAGCAAGATGGCGAGATCCAAAAACTGCGCCGTCAGTTGTGCGAGAAGCTACGATCTCAAAATGCGCAGCTGAAAAAGATGCTTGACCGCTTCAACGATGCCTAAGGACCAAAAGCTTGCGAGCGTTCCACATCCGGCGATGCCTGACGCAACTTTCCGGGAACCTTATTATACCGCGACAATGTCAGTCAAAAATTGTGATGCCCTCGGTTTTCACGACATAGACGAATTCGTCCCAAGCTTCCCCATCAGTTGGGAAAGTATCACTCCATTCCGTCACTTGATCATCGGTACTGGTCACCTCAAGTCGCCACCCGAGCTCGATGGAAAGGCGCAAAATATCAACTTTTACTGTGCTGCCATCGACAGACTATTTCCCTGCGAAAAAGTTGAGCGTTCGATATTAGGGAGTATATGTATGTGCGTGCGTATGAACTGTGGTTATAGCCTCATTATTTCGTCCACATCTGAGCGACATGCAAGGTCTTTTCGCCCAAGATCCCGCATCTCGCAAACAGCTATTGTCACCATCTTGAAATCTCGCCTCGAAAAATCCATCTGACGCCCGATTTCTGCGCAATGGGGATGATCGATGACAACGACAACAGAACAGCAGCCGGAACAGCACATATTCGAGGCCGATGTCAGCCGGCTTTTGCACATGATGGTGCATTCAGTTTATTCGGACAAAGACGTCTTTCTTCGCGAACTGATTTCGAACGCGGCCGACGCCTGCGAAAAGCTCCGGTTCGAGGCTATATCGCAGCCGCAGCTTTCAGCGGATGGAGGTGAAGCCCAGATCCTGGTGAGCCTTGACGAAGAGGCGCTCACGCTCGTCGTCGAAGACAACGGGATTGGCATGAGCCGTGAGGAGATGATCGATGCGCTGGGCACCATTGCCAGATCGGGTACGCGGGCCTTCATGGAGCGGTTAGAGGCGGCCAAGGGCGGCGAGAAGGCGGAATTGATCGGCAAGTTCGGTGTCGGCTTCTACTCCTCCTTTATGGTCGCCGACAAAGTCGACGTCATCTCCCGCCGAGCCGGAAGCGAGGCCGCGTGGAAATGGTCCTCTGATGGCAAGGGCACCTATGAAGTGGTTGCTGTCGATCTGGCGGATGCGCCCACGAGAGGGACCCGTGTCGTCCTTCATCTCATGGAGGATGCCAAAAAATACACCAGCAGATGGACCGTTGAGAAAATCATTCGCGACCAGTCCGGCCATGTTCCCGTACCGATCAGGCTGATCGAAAAATCGGGCGCCGAGCCGGTCCAGGTGACGGATGGCGCAGCACTCTGGACCAAGCCGAAAAGCGAGATCTCGAAGCAGGACTACGACGATTTCTATCGCAGCGTTTCCGGCCAGTATGACGAGCCGCTGACCAATGTGCATTTCCGTGCCGAAGGCCGCCATGAATATACCGCCCTGGCCTTCGTGCCGGGCTCTCAACCCTTCGATCTCTTCGATGCCGAACGCCATGGACGGATGAAGCTCTATGTGAAGCGCGTCTTCATCACCGATGAAGCGGAATTGCTGCCGCGCTATCTCCGCTTCGTGCGCGGTATCGTCGATACGTCCGATCTGCCGCTCAACATATCGCGCGAAATGATCCAGGAAAGCCCGGTTCTGGCCGCAATCCGCAAAGGCTTGACCAGCCGCATACTCTCGACACTGGAGAATATGGCCGAAGGCGAAGTCGAAACGTTCACGAAATTCTGGGACCTGTTCGGCGCAATCGTCAAGGAAGGCATCTACGAGGATTACGAGCGCCGCGAGCAGTTGCTGAAGCTGGCGCGGTTTCGGACAACCGCTTCGGGAGAGGTGACACGGAGCCTGGCAGACTATGTCTCGGACATGAAGGATGGCCAGTCGGCCATCTATTACATCAGCGGCTCCAGCCTCGACCAGTTGAACGCATCTCCGCATCTGGAAGGCTTCCGCGCCAAGGGTATCGAGGTTCTGCTGCTGACGGATTCGGTCGACAGCTTCTGGCCAACGAATGCGCCCGCTTTTGAAGGCAAGTCTTTCAAATCGGTAACGCAGGGTCAATCCGATCTCGACGCGATATCGGGAGGCGACGGCGCCGCCGAGGACAAGCCGGCGACATCGCCGGATGTGACCGCATTCATCGACTTCGCGCGCGGGCTACTTACCGAAGAAGTTGCGGATGTACGCGTTTCCGGTCGACTGACGGAAAGCGCTGTATGCCTTGTGGCGTCCGACCAAGGCCCAGACCGACAGCTCGAGAAGATCCTACAGGGGGCAGGGCGTCTGCAGACCGCATCCAAACCAATTCTGGAGATCAACGCCCAGAGCAGGCTGGTTCAGACTATTGCGTCGGTCTCCGAAGACGCGTTTCGGGAGGATGCTGCATGGCTCCTGCTCGACGAAGCCAGAATTCTCGATGGTGACAGGCCAACCGATCCCCGTGCGTTTGCCAGCCGGCAGGCGAGACTATTCGAGCGGGCATTGCGGGGCTAGAGCTCAGGGAGAAATGCCGATCACTCCGCACCGCGAGGCTCCATCCGCGGTGAGGGGGCGTTCGATATCGGTCACCCCCACGCCGAGCCTGTATCACGCGCGTTGGGCGCGCCCCACCGTTTGGAGAAACTGAGGCCGGTCCTGTCAAGATTACCATCGAACATGCCCGACGTGTTGAATAGGTTCCTATGCTTGACCGGCAGCCGCGATTTCTTCCGTCACCACTTCGAAGCGGGTCAGCTTCGCCGGCCCGAATGCGGTTGTAAGAGCTACGTCGGTAGCGTCGCGCCCCGTTGCCATTAGAATTCGGCCGATGCGCGGCTCATTGTGCCGGGCATCGACCGTATGCCAATGTCCTCCAAGATAAACTTCGAACCAAGCACTGAAATCCATCGGATGTGGATTCCTCGGAACACCGATGTCGCCAAGATAGCCGGTACAGTAGCGTGCTGGAATGTTTATGCAGCGGCATGGCGTGATGGCGAGATGCGCAAAATCGCGGCACACGCCAACGCGGTCGTTGTAGCCTCCGGACGCGGTTCTGGAAGAATCCGCATTCTTGTAATCGAAGGTGATGTGGTTGTGAGTGAAATCAAGGATCGATTGCACCCTTGGCCATCCGAGAGGCGTGGCGGAAAACTGCTTCCAGGCGAAGTCGGCCAGATGATCCGTATCGCAGTAGCGGCTGCCGAGCATATAGACCAGCACGTCGTCGGGTAGATCCTTGATGTCGTGTTGCATGGCGTTGCCCGGGACCGGATCGGTCAGGCCGCCGTCATAGATTTCGAATTCGGTCGAGATAGTCGTCAGACCCGCCGGCGCGACAATACGGCTGCAGGAATTGCCAAACCCATCGATATAACCCCAAGCTTCGATCGGCCGATCAAAATCAAGAACCTGCTCCGTCAAAAGATCCGCGCGGCGGGACGGGTGAATGTTGAGAACCATCAGCATCGGGGTCGGCTGCTGACACTCATATCCCAGGTGGAAACCCGCGCGTATCTTCATTGGCAAGTCCTTTGAGAAGTTGCGTGCGGCCGCACCGCGTTCGTGCTGCAAACGCCTGGACAGGCAAGGCGTTCCACTAGCTAGCTGCGCTGGCGCGGTCATGCGTGGTGACGTTGACCTGGACGGTCATGCCGGCAAAATCAGATGCGGTTCCGTCATAGCTGCCCCAGAGCGGAACGGCTTGTCTCGGGTCGCGCGCTACCCCGACACGGATCAGGTCGCGGTTGCCGACGATGCCATTGGTCGGATCGAACTCGGCCCATCCCGCTCCGGGCAGATAGATCTGACACCAGGCATGAGTCGAACCGCCGCCGAGCGTCGTCGAGCCGTCTCGATCGGGGACGTAGATATAGCCTGTGACAAAATGGGCAGCGAGGCCGAGCGACCGGGCTGCCTCCATCATCAGCAGCGCAAAGTCACGGCACGTTCCCCGCCGAAGCTGCAGGGTTTCTGTCGGCGTTTGCGTGCCGTGTTCATATCGTCGAGCGTAGACGAAACTCCTCGCGTGTCGATTGAGCCTTATAGCTAACAAAGTTGTGAAGATTTTAATGAAACCTAACGTTCGTTTTCTCGGTTTAGTTGTAAAAATCGGAGACGCCTCAATGACCTCATCCTTACGCGCAGATATTGCTGACCCATCACTCAACATGGGCTTTTTCACCTGGAATGTGCAGGATGATCTGCTCTTCGGAGACGAGGTCTTTGGCGAAATTTATGGGTTTTCAAACGAAGAACTCGCGATAGGCCTCGCTGTCGAGGCCATTCTTGATCGGATAGCGATCGAGGATCGTGGGCGGGTCGCAGAAAGAGTGCATTACGGTATCGTTTCGGGCTCAGCCGGGACGTTGCAGTATTCCGTCGTTAGCCGGAATGGAACGAGAATTCAGGTCGTGGCCTTCGGACGTTGTCTCAAGGATTCAGACGGTATCCCTTCGGTTTATACAGGTACCGTGATGATGGCGTCGCATGCCGCCCTGGCGATGGGAATGAGCCCTATGGAGGTCCATTGCCAGGCAGCCCTATCCATTGCGCGGAAAGAGGGCCGCGAATTGACCGCACGCTATTTATCGTCCGCACTTCGCTCTTTAGGCCTGACAGAGTCAGCCTGAACCTCGACGAGCTTGGCCAGGATGCGAGCAACGCGTGCTGCCTTGATTGCCGAATGCGGATCGCTACTACGACGCTGGC
>NZ_JBXHAY010000029.1:0-11710 GCF_057163345.1 Aliirhizobium sp. YIM B11859 | reverse complement strand
CCTGATCTGACCCTTGGTCTCTTCCAGATGATGATCGACCGCCTTCTTCAGCTCGACGTTCTTGACTGCCTTCGACACCTTCGGCAGTGCCTTGGCGGCGGCGTTTTCGGCGTAATAGACGTCTTTCAGCGTGTGTTCGAACAGTTCTGCCAGCGTTTCCATATGCATATCCTCCGTTGAGTGCGCTGAAAAACGCTCCATTTCACTCATCGTTCCCGTGAGAGAACAATACCAAACCTTCGCGCTCATCGTTTATTTAGAAACATCGAATACAATCCTGAGACGATTATCGACCTGACGGCGGCGCGATGTCCCTCTTGCGCAAATGTTTTGACTATTTGACCGGATCATCGCTCACCGATGATAGCGACGATCGAGACGAGTTGTTACAGGACATCCTTGACCGGCGATGGGCAATACTCATCGCCTCGGTGTGTGTTGCCGCGACTGCTGCCGTCGCCGCGACGTTAACGCATTCGATATGGCCGTTTGTCTGGTTCCTCACGGATGCGGCCTTAGCGGCGGCACGGTGGGCCATCATATCGCGGGCTCTCCGGGGGACCGCGCCAGAGCGCAGACAGTTTGGTTACGTTCTCGCATCTTTATCCCTGTTATGGAGCAGCCTGTTGGGGTTTGCCATGCTCCTTCTCGTGAGATCGGGCGACCAAGGGCTTTTCATCCTTGCATCCATCATGACTGTCAGCGTCGCAAGCGCCATATCGTCCCGAAACGCACCGATGCCGAGAACCGCGATCCTCGCGATTTCCCTGTCCGCTTTGCCATTCCTCGTTGCCACCGGTTTATTGCTGCCCGCGCAGAAATGGATCGCGCTCGTCGCCGGGCTCCCTCTTCTGGCAAGCCTCTGGTCGCTGACGCTTCAAAACCATAAAATCCTCGTCAGGCTTATCATCGCAGAGCGTCGCGCCCGACTGCTCGCTAATACCGACGCCCTGACGGGCCTTCCGAACCGACTGTCCTTCCTGCGCCATCAGGACAGTCTTTCCATAGCGACCGGAGCGAAGGGTGGCTACGCGTATATGTGTGTTGACCTGGACGGCTTCAAAGCGGTCAATGACAATCATGGGCACCCCGCCGGCGATCTGCTCCTGAAAGCAGTAGCGCAGCGGCTCAAGGACAATACGAGGGCGACCGATATCACGTTTCGCATCGGCGGCGACGAGTTTATCGTCTATATGCCGGACGCCACCCTTCAAGAATGCTCTGCGGTGGCGGCCCGGATCATCGCATGCATGGCCCAGCCCTTCGATCTCTCGGACAGCCTGACAGTTGGTGTTGGCTGCAGCGCCGGCAGCGCATGTTTCAATGACGCTTTCCCATCTGCGTCCCTGATCCTCAAAGCCGCAGACGAAGCGCTTTACAAGGCTAAAGCCGCCGGGAAGCGGCGTCACGTTCATGCAGCATGAGATAAAGATAAATCTGCCAAGCCTGATAATGCGTTTCAACCTGCCACGAGATCGACCATGGAAGAACTGAGAAAGTCCCCGAGGATGCGTGCTCTCAAAGGCGCTCGTATCGTCTATAATCACGGCACATCGACGCGCGACTGCCTCATCAAGAATATGTCGTCTGGTGGCGCCAAAATCCTGGTCGAGACGACGATGGGTCTCCCGGACGATTTTAATCTCAGTTTTGACGACGGGGAGCAACACGGCTGCCGTGTACGATGGAGAAAACTTACGGAAATTGGAGTGGAATTTAACGATGCTGACAAGCCGTAATCGCCCAACTCCGATTGACGCCTGCCGAATTAAACCAGACTTGCCAGTCGGTTAGTCGACCGTTTGGTGGTCTGACAGCAGTTCAATGAATTCTTCAGCCGGCATCGGCTTGCCAAAGAGATAGCCCTGAGCAAACCGGCATCCGAGAGACTTCAGCAGATCCGCCTGCGCCTGTGTCTCCATCCCTTCGGCGATCACCTCGAGCCCGAGGTTTTTTCCAAGCGTGACAACGGCTTCCACGATCGCAGCGTCCGCGGGCGTGGTGTCGACGCCCTTGACGAACTCGCGGTCTATCTTGAGCCGCGTAAGAGGATATGTCTTCAGGAGGCTGAGGGACGCATACCCAGTCCCGTAATCGTCGAACGCGATCCCGACGCCAAGCTCGCGGATGAGGTTCAACTGCACAAGAACGTCCGCCTCGGCTCGAAGGACGGTCGTCTCGGTAATCTCCAGTTCGAGAAGGTTGGCCGATAGACCGGTTGACGAAAGCGCTGCCTGCATGTGCTTACAAAGCTCAGGATCGCGTAACTGAGCCGCAAACAGGTTCACCCCCACTCTCATCGGGCGGCCGCCGAAGGCAAGTTGAGCACCGAAGCCGCAAGCGCTTTCGAGGATCCACTGCCCGACGCGGGTAGCGATGTTGCTGACTTCCAGGACAGGGATGAACTCGCCCGGCGAGATCAGCCCCCTCTTTGGATGGCGCCACCTCAAGAGAGCCTCAGCGCCGACAATCCCGGACGTGTGCAGATCGATCTGCGGCTGGAAGAAGAGCTCGAGTTCACCGGCCTCGAACCCGCGTTTCAGGTCATCCGCAAGACGCCGTTGGCCATCAGCCTTCACGCTCATCTCGTCACGATAAATCTCGACGGTCCCGCCACCCTTGGCCTTTGCCTCATGCAGCGCCAGCAAGGCTGCTTTCAAAACCGAGTTGGCGTCTTCGAAAGCCTCGCTTGAGGCTGCACAGACAACCCCGATGCTCGCGCCGATATGAGCGACCAGCCCGGAAACGATCACCGGATCCTGTAAAGCCGCCTGGATCATCTCCGTGACCGGGCGGTAGTTCGCTCCTTTAATCAATACCGCAAATTCGTCACCGCTGACCCGCGCAACCGTGGCGTTCTCGCCGGCCGACTGCCGGATACGATCGGCGATCTGTTTCAGGACTCGATCCCCGGCTGCCATGCCGAGGCTTCCATTCACCGCGCCGAAGGCATCGAGACCCACTTTGAGGACAGCAAACAGCCCGCCAGAGCGAAGATGTTGGTCAATCACCTTCAGAAACCGGGAACGGTTGGGGAGATCGGTCAGCATGTCATGCGAGGTCAGATAGTGAAGATGATCCCGCATGGTGTTTTGCGCCGAAAGATCGCGGACGATTAAGGCAATCTGCAATTCGCCGTCCTGTTCCCAACTGACAGGGACGACGTCAGCCATGAATTCACCGCCGGCGCGATTTCGCATCAGCACCTCGAATGACGGTCGTGATACAGTGCTGAGATCGCAGCTCTCTTTTAAGAAACGCTTGAGTTCCGGCCAGCTACTCTTTGCCACCAGAGTTTCAAGCGGTTTCCCGAGCGCCTCCCGACGACTATAGCCAAAGATTGTTTGCGAAGCCGGGTTCCAGAAGCTGATCACACCGGAAGCATCCACGCCGACGAGGGCCTCGGGCATCGCTGCGACGATGCTGAAGGCCGCCTTGTTGAGCTGCTGAAGACGACGGCGCTCGAGATGATCCATCGTCACCTCGGCCAAGCGCATCAACGTCTGTTCCTGATCAGGCGTCAGCGCCTGCCGCGGCTTGGTGTCAATGATACACAACGAGCCGATGTTTTGCCCGCCGACAGTGGTGAGCGGCGCGCCTGCGTAAAACCGGATCGATGGTGCTGCGGTCACAAGCGGGTTGTCCCTGAAACGCGCGTCGGCGGTCGCGTCTGGGACGACCATGACCTCTTTGCCGATGATTGTATGGGCACAGAACGACTGATCGCGGGACGTTTCGGACGCTGCAAACCCGACCTTTGCCTTGAAGGTCTGGCGATCCTTCTCGACGAACGAAATCAACGCTGTCGGCACATCGAAGATTTCGGTCGCCAGCTTGGCAATATGGTCGAACTCGGCTTCCGGGGCCGTGCCGGCGACAGCGTAATCTGGGAGCGCTTCGAGACGTTCGCGTTCATTGTCAGGGATCGGAAAAATAATTGCCATCGCGTCATTCATCACAATCTGCGCAAGTCTATTGCCGGACGTTTGCACAAGCCCAATCGACATGATGAACAGAAGTTCCGAAGAGATCCTTAACCCTTTCCCCGCAAGTATTCGGCGAATGGCAGCTGAAAATGGTTACGTTGGTTGCAGATCGCCTAATTCGTCGAAGCTGTGAACGGTATTACGGCCCCGCTGCTTTGCCATGTAGAGCGCTTGATCGGCGCGCTGGGTCAACAACCGAAGCGACATACTGGCATCCGATGCCGTCGCGACGCCGATACTGAGTGTCGATGTGAGATTCTCGCTTAGCCCGGCCAGTCTTTCTGCGTAAGTCGTCCTGATCCGGTGCGCAAGTTCAACGACTTGAGACTCATCGCGGTCTGTCGTGACGATAATAAACTCGTCACCGCCGTGACGGCCGATCAGGTCGGAATGTGAAAGCGTCTGCCTTGCGGCGCCGATAAAGGCCATCAGGATATCGTCGCCCATTGCATGACCGTGAGTGTCGTTGGTCTGCTTGAAATGGTCGATGTCGATCAGCATTAAAGCACTACGGCGGCCTCCCGCTTGCATGTAAGCCTTCGCCATCCCCGCCCTGTTCAATGCGCCGGTGAGTGGATCACGATGCGCCAGCGCTGCGAGATCTTTTTGACCACGCTCCGCTGCGATCAGCACCAACGCAATGCTGCGCAGAAATATGAAGACGATAGCAAACACCGCGAGCCAGCCATGCAGTACACCCACCCCGCCAAACAGATCCCCTGGCCCGATGTTACCGCGATGCGCTGCAAATGCCCGAAACGCGAATATCAGAGCGGTCGGAATATACAGCATCATTAGGAACCATGCGGAGTACAGCCGCTCTCGCCTCGCCAAATGCCCCGCTTCGACTGCGACCGCGATATCGATAATCAGACAGACAAGAGACCCGAACACGATCCGCTGTCCCACCTGATCGGCTCCATTAATGAACAAAGGAATGGGCAGTGATGCCAGCGCGATGATAACCACCCATATCTTGAGATTGAGGGGTTGAGCTGTCAGCGAGCGCACCGCAACCGGCATGAATAAGTATCCAGACAGCTGAGCCAGGTTGCCCAGCTCTACGGAAAAACCGTCGGCGACAATTCCTCTTAGGCCAACGAGCGTTATTCCAACGCCCATGAGAAGATTGCTGGCACTCCACCACAGCGGCCAGCGCCCGAGCTTTCCGGTTGAGTACACCGCCAACTGAAGGATGCCGAGAATAAGGCAGGTCGTCCCGCAGACGATGAAGATTGTCCTGAGATCGAGGACGAGATCCATTCGCTCTCCAGCTAGGTCGAGATTCAACTAAAAATATATGGATGCGACAAATTCTGGCTAATGACGTGTGGGACGAAAAATTGTTCCGTTTATAATCGGTGAAAACAGGGTTGCGCCCCCGAAGCCATCGTCTGTTCAGGAGAACAATTCAATGCACTCGCGCGAAGTCAGTCCTTAAAACGAGATGACGCCCACAACGAAATATAGTATTGTCCTAATATTCGACATTCTCCGATACCGGATAAGTTGAACAGCACAGACTGGGAGCTTTGGCCGACCAAAGCTCCCATTTTTGTTTCAGAAGCCTGTGACGGACGAAGGCGAAGGTCTTTCGAGACTGGGCTCTGGGAGGTGTCATCGATGTAGGCATCTTTGTCTGAGCCTAAGATTGTCGGCTAACCGCCGTATCATCGTCAATGGGCGGTGGCATTCGTTCGCTTGAAGATAATCGTCACAGCCATTCCCTCGCCTGGCTCCGACTGGACTTGGATCTCTGCCTTGGCGTTGTGCCGCACGGACTGTACGATCATAGCGCTGAGCTTGCCACGCCGCGGCCAGTCGGCCTTGTCCGAGAGCCCCACACCGTCGTCCGCTACAAGCACCTTGCAGCCTTCGTCATCGACTGTGCAGCGGACATTGATCTCACCGCGGTCGCGTCCCTCGAAAGCGTATTTGAGAGCATTAGTCATCAACTCATTGATGACGAGACCGACCGGCATGGCGACGTTGACAGACACCGGCCACGTGTCGACTTTCATATCGAGACGTATTCCTTCAATCGCATGGGCGGCCATCACCGAAGAGGCGATCTGGCTGACGTAGGTACCGAGATCGATAGTCTCGGTCCCCCCTCCTGCATAAATCGATCGATACAGGATGGACAGGGCTTCGATGCGGCCGGCAAGCCGGTTGAAACGCTCACTCTCTCCCGGTTGCTGGGCATTGCGCGCTTCCATGCGGATCAACGCCGTGATCATCTGCAGATTGTTTTTGACCCGATGCTGCAGCTCCTTCAGCAACGTGTCTTTTTCGGCAAGAGCTTCAGACAAAGCGGCGGCATCATCGGTTCCGGTCCGCCTCGACATCGCCAGGAGCCGGAACAAAGGCTTGCCATCGTCGTCGTCGATCGTGTTCGACCACGCGTCGACCGTGTGGGACTCAGCATCAACTTCGATCCTGAACGCACCGAGATACTCTTCGTTCTGCACCAAGGCCTCAGAAAGGGTTGGACCGTCGGCGAGAGACGGCGCGTCCGGTAAAACGGATCATGCCTTGCCTTGCAGGTGCTCCCACAACAGACCCGTCAAGCGCTCGAACTCCAGATTGCCATAGACCAGATGCTCGCCGTCACCGAGCTCAGCGACCGCAACCGCAAACGGCACGTGGTCCAGAAACTGCCGAAACCGCTCGTCGTCCAATGCCTCCGCCAATTGCGGAAGGTCGGATACGGTCACTGGAGTGGGATGGGGTTCTTCAGGATGGGACATATTCTTCGACGGTCATGGCAGATAGCCGTCCTTAACATGGCCCACAGAGCGTGCGCTAGAAGATTCGGGGGCTCACGTCGTCAGCCGGGTCAGCGCATCGATGACCGGCTGGTGGGCATAAGGCTTAGGAAAGAACAGGAATCGCTCTGGCATATCGTTTAACGCGATCTTCCGGTTTCCCGAAGTGATAACGATCTCAATCGGCGGCCAGCGATCCCTGACGATCCAAGCCAGCTTTAACCCGTCAAGGTCTCCCGGCATGTCAATATCGGTGAAGATTGCGCGGATGGAAGAATCCGTCTCGAGCATTCGCAACGCTTCGTCGGCATTGCCAGCCTCGAGAACTCGGAAACCGGCCACCTGCAGATCTTCGGCCACCGTCATACGGATCAAAGGCTCGTCTTCGACGATAAGTACGGTCGGCTGCGGCATTCTGACACCAATGTGAAACGCTATCGCCGAAACTCAGTCGTCATCAAGTTGTTCCGCTTCGCCATCCATCCGAGCACGTCGGAACCATAAGCGTGTCCGAGGGGTTATCGCATCGGGTTCATCAAGAAGATCCGAGATTGAGAGGAAACATCATGAAAACCGTCATCATCGCCGCCGCTTTCGTCGCAGCGTCTACCGTTTCGGCATTTGCGCAGACTGCCCCGGCCGCCAACAGCGACGGCAATACTCCAGCGGTTGCGACACCGGACACTAAAAATCCGACCGCTCCGGTCGAGGGTGCCAATAGCTTCACCGAAGGTCAGGCGAAGGAGCGGATCGAAAAGGCCGGCTACACCGAGGTGAAAGACCTCAACAAGGACGACAAGGGCGTCTGGAATGCTTCCGGCATGAAGGACGGCAAGGCCGCGTCGATCGCGCTCGACTATCAGGGCAACGTCGTCGCCAAGTAATCAAAAAACTAGGGAGATAGAAGATGAGAACAGTTACCGGACTTTTTGACGATTATAGCGATGCGAGCGCCGCGGTTAGCGCGCTTGAATCCGCTGGCGTGCGCTCCGACGATATCAGCATCGTGTCCAACAATGCTGACAAGCGTCACGGTGAATCCAATGCCGCTGAAGGTGCTGGCACCGGAGCGGGCATTGGTGCCGTAATCGGCGGTGCGGGCGGTCTTTTGACCGGGCTAGGCCTGATGGCGATCCCAGGCGTGGGCCCCGTTGTCGCGGCCGGTTGGCTTGCGGCGACTGCGGCAGGCGCTGCAGCGGGTGCCGTTGCGGGTGGTGCTGCCGGCGGCATCATTGGAGCTCTCACAAGCTCCGGCGTATCGGAACGCGATGCCCACGTCTACGCCGAGGGTGTTCGTCGTGGCGGCACCCTCGTCACCGCCAAGGTTGAAGAAGCTCTGGTGCCGGTAGCGGAGGCGATCCTCAAGCGGTCGAATTGGGTTGATCCCACCGAGCGCCGCACTGCTTACGAGCAGCAGGGTTGGACCGGCTTCGATGACACGCTGGATCCCTATGATGCCGAACAGGTCGAGCAGGAACGGCTGCGGTATCGCCGGACTGGGCTCTAAGTAGTCCGAGAGACCTTTTGGGAATGAAGGGCGTCATATGGCGCCCTTTGTAATAAGCGCTGTCGGGTTCGGCGCTAGTTTCTCTCGACCACGACTGCCCTACAGTTTGTGTTGTTGTCTTGTCGCCTACCGCTAGAATACTGTTGCCATCCTGGCCGAACAAGAATGCCGCATAATCTTGACCGTGGTACGGCCTGGCCCCCGTCGGTGTATTGGGCCGACCGCCTGCTTCAACCGCAAGGCGATAAAAACTTTTCGACACGATCACGAGACCTAACCTGCAACGCCAAATGAATTCTAGAAAACGTGCTCCTCGGCTACGTCACTGGCCATACTCAACACGTCCTACACCCTGAACCCATTTCAGACGGGGCGATAGAAGCGGCAACTGGCTTCCAGATCCGACACTCTCGTGGACATGGTCTTTCATGGTGCCAAAATGATGAGGCATCGCGACGATCTTTTGTCATCGCATCAACCAGCTCGCATAACCGCCTAGCGTGCAGTCTGATACCTGCAGTGCGCATAGTTAAACGACCCGACCGCCGATCACTGAGCGGTAAAAAACGTCAAAAGTACCTTGCCCTTTTCGCCGAGGAGGCAAACGAAGCGGTCTGGTTTGCCCGTCGCACCATTGCGGGCCATATAGGCCTCGCCGAGCACCACGGTCTTGATAGCGACGTCCTCGACCTTGGTGTCGGCCTTGCTGACGGCAACGCTTTCGACGTCGATCACGAGATCGGTAATATCCTTGGATTTTTCCTTCAGCGCAAGCAAACCGGTGGCTTTACAGGCGCTGACCGCTGGGTCATTTGCTGTCTGTGCCTGAGCACCGACGCTCATGACCGTCGTGACGAGGGCAGCAATAAATGGGCGGTAGATCATGGCTCGTTCCTTCAAGGAAAAAGCCCGCGTCAGTGCGGGCTTTGGTGCGGGTGGATAAAACCGCGGTCAGGCCTTGTCGACGACCTTCTTGACCGCCTCCTTGGCATCGCCTTTGGCGACCTGGGCCTTCCCCTTGGTTTCCTGGACTTTGCCCTTGGCCTGTTCTTCGTGATTATCGACCGCCTTGCCTGCCGCCTGGCGAGCCTTGCCGGCGACTTCGTTAGTCTTTCCCTTGATCTTGTCGGAAGTGCTTCCCATGACCTTGTCTCCTCGGGTTTCGCCATCTCACGTGATGCGCGTGACCAAATAAGCAATGATCTTGGTTTTAGTTCCCGCCCCGCAAGAGTTCTTCAATCGAGCGACGCCTGAAGCCACGCGCTCAGCCGGTGCCACCCATTTCAAAGAAATCGATCAGGCTTTGAGGTGCTGCCTCGCCGAGCAAGATCTTCAGCATTTCGCTCAATTGCTCCGCGACCGGCGCTGTGCGCGTAAACATCGCCCACTCATAGCTAAGTGTCGCGACTTCCACGTTCTCAGGATTGGCTACGATTGCCTTCGCCAGCTCGGCTCCATCGTACAAGGCAAGGTTTGCCCCTTCGCCGGACGGGGGCATCAGATGAGCGGCGTCGCCAAGCAAAGTCACGCCTGCGCGATGCTCCCACCGATATCCGACCGGAAGCGTATAAAGCGGTCGAAGCACCGGATCGGTATCACTGTTCGATATGAGAGCCGTCAGTGCGGGGTCCCAGCCTTCGAACTCTTTGGCAATCGCAGCCAGGGCGACCGGCGGATCAGCAAAGTCGATGCCACGGAGCCATTCCTCCGCCCTGTTCAAAGCTATGTAGGCATGCAGTGCGCTATTGGGTTCGCGATGCGCAAAGATACCCTTCCCGGGCGCCATTGCCATAAGGGAGCCTCCGCCAACGGCGTCCGCGCTTGGCCTATGACGGGTGTCGCTGTCCAGAAGATACGTTTCGACAAACGACGTGCCGACGTAAGTCGAGATGGCGTCTGAGAGAAGCGGGCGAACCCGAGACCATGTGCCGTCCGCCCCGACCAGGAGATCAGTCTTCACACTTGAGCCATCGGCAAGGTGACAGCGTGCCGGCCCGCGCCAAGAGGCGCGGCTCCCACCACCTTCTTGCCCCATCTAACCGCATCCGCGGGGAGCGATGCGAGCAGAAGACGACGCAACTCGCCACGAGGTACCTCCGGCCGCCCTCCCGTTCCATCGTCTGGCTGGTCCATAAGCACGTTCCCGTCTTGGTCGAGCACCCGCGTCTGCTGGCCGCCCGGATGAACAAGCCTCAGGAAATCATCGAACAGGCCGGCGTCCTTGAGCGCAACCTGGCCGTCCTCCGCATGAATGTCGAGCATACCGCGCTGCCCGCGCGCGTCGGGAGAAGCCTCCCACTCGTAAACAGTCGAACTGATGCCGTGGACATGCAAAACTCTGGCGAGCACCAAGCCGCCGAGGCCAGCGCCAATGATCGTGACGTGAGGAGACATGGTTCAAAGTCCTTCATTTGGAGAAAGCCGAAACCAAGTGTGTGGAACGACGTTCCATTCCTGGAATGCCGTTCCATTCATGTCAATATGCGGCATGATTAATAGAAAACTTATGCCCGGTCGGCGCGACGTCTCACTTTCGCGCGAGACGATTATCTCCACGGCCATCGAGATACTCGACGAGCTTGGCGAAATGGGCCTGACGTTCCTGGCTCTTTCCAAAAGGCTGGCGACCGGCCGTGGCGCAATTTACTGGCACGTTGATGACAAACGGGACCTAATGCTCGCCGCTTGCGATGCGGTCATCGCCCGTTCAATGGAGCGCCTACCCGGCCTTGGCGAACCGAAACAGGCAATCCGCGATCTGACGCTGGAATTGTTCGATACGATTGATGCTCACCCATGGGCTGGTTCGGTACTCGCGCGCAGCCCAGGACACGCGCCAGTGTTGCGGGTTCTCGAATTCTTGGGACAAAGTGTTCAAGCCATGGGCGTGCCGAAACACGTGCGATGGGCCGCGGTGTCGGCCCTGCTCAGCTACAGCCTCGGCGTCGGCCAGCAAAATGCCGCCAATGCACAATTTGCGCGCCAACACAGTTTGGACCGGACTCAGTTTCTGACCGAAGCGTCAAACGAATGGAACAGACTTGATCCCCAGGCCTATCCGTTCGCGCGCAGCATGGCGGAATACTTGCCCACCCACAACGACCGTGCCGACTTCCTTGCCGGTATCGATTTTATCCTCAAAGGTATCGATCTAATTGCTGTCGATGAGACAAACCGGAGGTAGTCTGGCCTGCTGCTTGTGGGGTGCGCCCCGCATATGGCTCTCTTGTGGGATGAGCCGCGCTAATGGACGGACTGATTGCGCGGCTTTCGGCTGGATCTAGACCTGCGCATATCGATCCACCGCATGGTCGGCGTTACGGCGATCCCATGGACCACGATCGAAACGATGACGATTAAAAGCACTGTCGCCCACAGCGTTGCGGCATGCTCGAACTCGGCATGTCCCGTGGCGTAGGCTAGATAATAGATCGACCCTAAACCTCTGA
>NZ_JBXHAY010000028.1:0-13745 GCF_057163345.1 Aliirhizobium sp. YIM B11859 | reverse complement strand
TCGGCAACCGCCTGACGGCCAGCGATCCGGATCTGGGTAGCTGGTCCTATGTTTACGACAACGCCAACCGGCTGGTCAGCCAGACCGATGCCCGCGGCGCGGTGACCACGCTCACCTACGATCAGATGGATAGGCTCCTGACCAAGAAGGTCACAGGTGCCGACGGCGTGGTGACGACGCTCGCCACCAACACCTACGATACGGCCGCCTCGGGTGTCGGCGCCTCGCCCTTCCACAATGTGGGTCTCCTGACCGTCTCCACCAACGGCTCGGCCACCCAACGCTTCAGCCGTTCGCTGACCGGGACCGGCACGGTCTCGACCACCCAGACGGTGATCGATGGCCTGACGCAGACGGTCACCGATCGCAAGGGCAAGGCCGACCTGACCCTGTCGCGCTCCTATTCGCCCGGTGCGATCGATGTCGGCACGACAGCCTCTCCCTGGACCTACAATGCCGACAACAAGCTCGTCACCATTCCAGGCTATATCACTGCGGCAGCCTACGAAGCCGATGGCCAGACGAAGTCGATCACCTATGCCAATGGCGTGGCAACGACCTTCACCTATTCGGCCCAGCGCGACTGGCTGACACGGGTGACGACGAAGAAGGGCACGACCTCTCTGCTCGACAGCCAGTATACCCGTGACCTGCTCGGCCGGATCAAGACGATCACCGGGCTCGCCACCACCGAGAACTGGACCTATGCCTATGACGACCTGAGCCGTCTCGTCACCGCCACCAATGCCGGCGACAGCACATTGTCGGAGACCTATACCTACGCCAATAACGGCAACCTCCTGACCCGCACCAAGATGGGGACCTATACCTATCCGTCGGGCACGGCGGTCAGGCCGCATGCGGCAACCAAGATTGGCTCAAAGTCGCTCTCCTACGATGCCAATGGCAATATGCTGGCCGATGGCACGCGGACCCTTGCCTGGTCCGGTGCCAACCAGCTCGGTTCGGTCACGCAGTCGGGTTCGGCCGTCACCTTCTCCTATGGTCCCGACGGATCACGGGTGAAGAAGGCCTGGGCCTTCGGCACGACGCTCTACGCGGGCGCCGATGTCGAGATCGATGCGACGACGGCGGGATCGGAGACCTACACGCTCTATCCGCATCCCGACATCAAGATCACCGCCACCGCGTCAGGCCAAACGGCAAAGTACTTCCTGCATCGTGATAATCTCTCCTCCGTCCGGCTTGTCACCGACAGCGCAGGCGCCATCACCGAGAAGACCGGTTATGCCGCCTATGGTGATCCGACCAACAAGGCCATGGCCACCAAGAAGGGCTATATCGGTGAGCGCTTCGATGCTGAGACAGGCCTCATGTATCTCAGTGCACGATACTACGATCCAGCATTCGGAAGGTTCATATCGCCAGATGACTGGGATACTACCTTGGCTGGTGTAGGCACTAATCGATATGCTTATGCTCAAAACGATCCGGTCAACCGGAGTGACCCAAACGGCCACCAGACCGCGGATGACGAAACTTCTTCTGGAGAGAATTCTTCTGGTAGCGATCTAGCTGCGGAGACTTCGCCGCCAGAACTTGAACCTATCGTCGTGCCTCATGATGAGGGGAGAGAGAAACGGGGTTCATATGGCTCGAATGGTAACTCTAACATCAGCAGCTCTTCTGCTTTGGGCGCTATCGCCGGTAGTTGGGTCGATACAGGCGGCGGGCAATTGGGCTCGCGTGCCGCACCAGCCCTCATGTCGACGCCACTCCTTCTCGGAGGATCTTTATACTTGGGAAGTGCGACAAGGACCGAGCAATTTGATCAGATGCTACCTAGGACAGTGTATCGCGGAATGAGACAATCTCAATTCACAGCAGAAGGGCTTTTTGCCCGGTGCCCTGGCTGTACTGGGGTTACCCAAGCACAACATATATTGAATAGATTTAAGGCAGGTTCGCGGTTTCTCTCCACAAGCAAAAGCGAAGCGATTGCTCGTGACTGGGCGGGCCCCAAGGGAGTTACAGTCGCGGTAGACCTAGCAAAAGTGGTGACCAGAGTGCATGATATGAGTTTAGGTATCAAAGGTCTTGAAGATCTAACCGCGACGGAGAGAAAATATGCATTAGAACGAGCAATTCGAAATCAAGAGATTATGGTTGAAGATATGATACCAATATCTGCGGTTACGGTATTACCATAAGGAAAAACAATGAGTGATGATTGGTACGGAATAGCCGTTATGGCAAAAGCTGTTAACTCAATATATTACAGGGAATTTTCTGACGATATTGCTCGAGACCTTGTGGCACTCTACAACGAGCTGGGGCCAAAAGAATTTTCTCAAGATTTCCCTAATTTCGAGGATGTTCTAATGCTTCCCTACCGTTTGACTCGTGAAATTGGCAGGTACTATGGAGATAGCGAGACGCTGACAACTCCAGAGAATGAGCGTGAAATTGAAAATATTGCATACCTTAGCGACCTGCTATCGCAGCAAATTCATCGAAGGATGACAGGTGACTTCTCTACGGAAATAGCATGGGAAGCACCACTTAGCGCGTGAGAGCCCGACGACTTTGACACGCAGATCTAACGAGATGAGATGATTCAGTACAATCGTAGCTGGGCTGAGGCCGAATACCGAGCGGGACGTATGGAAGAACTTTTGTTCTTCTGGGGGCATCGCTTATCGACCAACACCAGAGTGACTGCATCGTGCTTTAGCCAGTGGTGGGACGTTTCCTTTTGTGTCGATGGGCAGCAGTATCAAAGTGCAGAGCATTGGATGATGTGCGAAAAGGCCAGAACCTTCGGCGACATTGAGTCTGCAATGAAGATTGCGGCTGCGCCGAACCCAAGAGAAGCGAAGGAACTTGGCCGAAGCGTCAAGGGCTTCAATGATGGCATCTGGGATAATGTGCGGCGTGATATTGTAATTCGTGGCAACTTGGAAAAATTTCGACAGAACATGCTGCTGAAAGATTTCTTGTTGTCTACGAATCACGCAATTTTGGTTGAGGCAAGTCCGCACGATGCAATTTGGGGCATTGGGTTAGATCGTCATGATTTGCGAGCAAAATGCCCCGAGACTTGGCGAGGACTTAACCTTTTAGGATTTTGCTTGATGCAAGTCCGACACCTGCTGCGCGTCGAGTGAATTTTTCGACCAACATGCAGTATTTCTCCGGTAAGAAATCGGACGCCTACCTGGTCACTAGCCTCGTCGAGCCAACTCACATTGTTGATTTACATATCACAATTTCGCGATTTTATTGAGTGGTGGCTCTCCGAAATCTGCTTGTCCACGCGATATTTGGTGCATTTCGGCAGACACACTCATCTCGCACCAACAAACCTAGCTCATAGCTCGGCAGATGCATGGTCTCCGGAGCCCACGCAACTTTCATCGTACTCTGTGTACGCTGGCCGCTCGATCGCACTACCGCCGACCATCCAGCCGCTGCCCCTCACGAGACTGCGAGAAATCGCTCGATCCGCGGTATCGGACTCAACGCCCTTCCCTGTTGCAGCGGTACACGTAATCCCGATCGCAGATGCGTCACAGCAGCGCCAGTACTCCATCCTGATCAAACGAGACGCTCTCGATACCTTCCTCAACGGTGCGGCATCCACCGGTGCTAAGCCCGAAACATTGGGCGTCATCCGCGACGGCGCAACCGTCTGGCTCCCGCGCCGCGCGCTCGATCATCTTCATCCCATCTTCACGCATCTGCGACACCGCCGCCAGCGAACCGCCCTGGCGATTGCGGCTCTTCTGCTGGTCTGCGCAGCCACCTACACTCATATCTTCCAGCGCTATTCGGCCGCTGAAGAACAGCTCGCAGCCGCTGTCGACGCAAAGCGCGTCGAAGCTCTGCAGGTGCGCAAACTGCTCGACCAGCAACAGAAGAGCCTTGCGGCCATCGAAGCCGCCCGCGCCGGTAAAAGCCAGGCGGTTCCGGTGTTGCGATTGTGGGAAGAGGTGACCCGCGTCATGCCCGACGATGCCTGGATCAGCGATCTGAGCTTTGACGGAAACACCGTGACGCTCACCGGCTATGCGGCACGATCGGCGAGCCTGATCGGCGATCTGGCATCCTCGCCGTTCCTCAAGGATCCGGGTTTCATATCGCCGGTCGTGCGCGTGCCCGGGCAATCCGGCGAGCGGTTCGAACTGCGGGCGCGGGTGATCAAGCCGTGACGGACCTTCTGATCATACTGATGAATGCACCGCGGCTGGTCCAGCGATCCGTGGCGCTCGGCATTCTGGCACTGATGATGATCGTACTTGTTCTGTCGGTCTCCGGTCTGGTCTCGGTGCTCAGCGACAAAAGTGACCATATCACTGACCTGCGCAGCGAGTTGTTCCGGCTTGACCAGGTCATCGCGCGAAAACCGTCGGCATCGGCACCGCAGCCGTCTGGGATCCCCGAAACACTGTTCATTGAGGGCGACAGCGTCTCGGTCATCCAAGCAGCACTTCAGGAACGGCTGACGGTTGTTGCCGCAAGCAGCGGGGCGGCGATCGCCTCGATGAGCGGCACGCCGCAACTGCAGATCAACGGCGCCACCTATGTCGGGCTGCGCGCCGATTTCGACGGCGAACTGAAGGCGGTGCATGAGGTCATTCGCCAACTGGAAACGTCAGAGCCGCCGCTGATCATCAGAAAGGCCCTGATCCACAGCAACAACACCTATCCGCAAGGTGAGTTGAACGAGCCGATCCATCTGTCGGCGCAGATCTCGGTTTACGGAGCGGTGGATCCATCCGTGGCTATCATACGCGATGGAGGCCAGCCATGATGAGCCATCAGGCAAGGCGGCACTGGTGGACACTGGGAGTAATCACCGGAGCGATCGTGGTGCTCGGCGCATTCAATCTGCTGGTCAGCCAGAACGAACCCGATCTGTCGCCTCTTCCCATCGATGCACAAACCAGATCGGCCGCCGCGCCGAAATCCACCGTTACCATTGCGGCGACCAGTGACCTGTTGCTTCCCGACACACTCGCACGACCGCTGTTTTCGCCAAGCAGAAGAGACTTTGTGCCGGCGCTGGAACCGGCCGCCGCAATCGAGACGGCGGCCGAGGAGCCAGCGGAACAGCAAACCGAGGCACCGCCTCCGCAAATACTCCTCCTGGGAACGAGGACGATTGGCGGAGCACGGTCAGCTCTTGTGGCGATCGCCGGCCAGGACAGCCACTGGGTCGGGATTGGAGAAGTCGTCGCCGGATGGGAGGTGGTCTCGATCGATCCGGATCGGCTGACGATTGGCCGCGGCGGGCAGGAAATCACCGTCAAACTTTACCCCATGGCGGAGAACTGATCCTTGAGCGGCGGACAAGATCTCAGGCAAGAAGAGGACGGCTTTGCACTGGTTGCTGTGCTGGGCTTTCTGTTGTTGCTGGCAATCTTCCTCACGCCGTTTGCGACCTCAGCCCGGCTGCAGGCATTGCTCAGCCATAACGAGCTGCAGAACCAGCGGCTTCGAACTGCGGCAACCGCGATCGATAACTATCTGATCTGGCGGCTTTCGACCGACATGACCTGGAAGCGAACTGCCGACCGCAGCGGTTTTGACCAGACCGGCTGCCGGGGAGCGGGTGCAGACTATGCTCTTTCGATTATTCCGCATGGACGGTTGATCAACCTCAACACGGCCGAGGCACCGCTGCTTGAGGATGGGTTGGCTCGCCTCGGCATCGATCGGATCCGCGCATCACAACTGACCTCCGACATCATCGCATTCCGTTCACCGCGCGGCGATGATGAGCCAACGGATCGTGTCCGATCCGGCATGAAGCATGCGCCTTTCGAGGATATTTCCGAGCTCTACGATTTCGAAGAGATGCAGGGCGTGCCGATGTCATCGATCATCCGGATATTCTCGGTCTGGTCTGGTCGGTCCATCGTGTCGACATTTGATGATCTCGAGCGGTCCTCACAGCACTACACGATTGTCACCCGGATCACGAGCACGGCCGGGACGGCGCAGGACGCTGCTGTTTTTGCCGTTGGCGGCCAGTCCGGCTCGGGTATCAGGATTGCGCCGATCGCACAGGATCTGAACAACGAGAAGCCGGAACGAATGTTGGGCTGCGAAGAGTTGCTCGGACCGAGGGCCGCCATGCTGCTGCAGGGAGCGGGGCTATGAACAAAGATCAAAGCACATCGGCATTCCTGTCCTTCCTGGTGGAGAGTGGGCGCACGTCGCTTGAGGCGGCAAACCGTGCCGAAACCATCGAGCGAGAGAGCAAACAGCCGCTCGATCTCGTCCTGCGCGAACTCGGGATCCTGCAAGAGACAGCGATTGCCGCAGCGCTTGCGGAATTCTTCGCGGTACCGATGGCAGGAAGGCTCGACGTTCGCGACGACCGAGCCATGCTCGATGCGATCGGTGTGGAATTCGCCTCCGACAAGGCGATCGTGCCGCGCGCCGGTGAAGACGGAGCAGTCATATTCTCGATGGCCAATCCGCTCGATCGGTTCACGCTGGAGGCTGTCGATTATTTCTTTGAGCTTCCGTTCCGACTTGAAGTCGTCACCCGAAGCGCAATCGAGGACCTTTTTCGTGCCCTCTCGGCGGATGTCAGCGATACAGACACGGTTTCGCAGGCTGATGCGAGCGATCTGGACCTGCAACGGCTTCAGGATGTCGCACGCGACGCCCCGGTCGTGCGGCTTGTTTCGCGGGTCATCCAGCGTGCCGTCGACGAGAAGGCGACCGATATCCATGTCGAGCCCGGACCGGAGCTCTTGCAGATCCGCTTTCGCCGCGATGGCATTCTAACTGCCGTCGAGACCGTGCCGCTCGCCCTGCATATGGGCGTCGTCAGTCGCCTCAAAATCCTCGGTCATCTCAATATCGCCGAACGACGCCTGCCGCAGGATGGGCGCGTGCGATTACCGGTGCGCGGACAGGATATCGATTTCCGTCTATCGGTCGTTCCGACCATCCATGGGGAAACCATCGTCCTTCGTATTCTCGATCGCGAAACCGTCCGGCTGGATCTCGCCTCGCTGGGCTACGACGAGAAATCCTCCGATCTCGTTCGCCAGATCGTGCGCCGGCCAAACGGAATGGTGCTGGTGACCGGTCCGACCGGATCGGGGAAGACCACGACGCTTTATGCGATCCTTGCCGAACTCAACCGGCCCGAAGTCAAGATTTTTACCGTCGAAGATCCGGTCGAATACCGGCTGGCCGGCATCACCCAGGTGCAAATCGATCCGTCGATCGGGCTGACATTCGCCAATACGCTGCGGTCTGTGTTGCGACAGGACCCCGACATCATTCTCGTCGGCGAAATCCGCGATCGGGAAACTGCCGAGATTGCCGTCCAGGCGGCGCTGACCGGCCATCTCGTCCTGTCGACGCTGCACACAAACAGTGCTGTTGGCTGCTTCAGCCGTCTTCGCGACATGGGGGTTGAGCCTTTCCTGCTTGAGGCCACCGTCCGCGGCGTGATCGGCCAACGGCTTGTGCGCCGCTGCTGCGACGACTGCCGTGACTGCGATGACGCCTATCAATGCGCGTCATGTGGCGGAAGTGGATTCAAAGGGCGGCAGGCGACCTACGAGATCCTGACCATGTCGGACCAGATCCGCTCGGCGGTTTCCACCAGAGCAGGTCATCAGGAGCTTGAAGCACTCGCGCGAAATGAAGGCATGGTGCCGCTGGCGGAGCATGCCCATAATCTCGCCCAGCGCGGCATCACCACGGTCGCCGAGGCGATGCGGATCACCGAGCTCGAGGCAAGCTGATGCCGAGCTTCACCTATGTCGCCTTCTCGGATGCAGGACGCAAGACAAAGGGCGTCATCGATGCCGGCAGCCTGGCGGATGCAAGGCGCCAGCTTCGAGCACTCGGGCTCTCTGTCGCCGATCTTCAGGAGACTGACGCTGGCAAGGTCGAAGGCGGAAGAGCTCGCTTCCCGGCACGGGGTAGCAAAATCGACTATACCCGGCTGTTTTCCGATCTTGCCGTGCTGATGAATGCCGGGCTCGGCATCGACCAGGCGGTCCGTGCCACCCGTGACGCAAGCATCAGCCGCGGCCAGCGCCAGGCCTTGCAACATCTGCTCGATCGACTGACAGCAGGCACATCGCCATCGGCCGCCTTCGCATCGATGCCAGACTTGCCCGTCGATGCTCTGGCGCTGATTGTCAGTGGTGAGAAAGTCGCCCGCCTACCACACGTCATGTCGCTGATCGGCGCCGAACTTGCTCATCGCCAGGCCCAGCGAAAACAGCTCGTCGATGCATTGATCTACCCGATCTTTCTGCTTGTGATGATGGGATTTGCGATCGGTGTCTTGAGTTTTGTTCTGGTCCCGAGCCTTGAGCCGATCTTCGAAAGCTCCGGCCGACCCGCTCCGATGATCCTTGCGCTGCTCGGTGGCATGCGCCGGCTATTGACCCAGCCGGCCGTCACTATCGGGCTTCTGGCAGCCATCGGCCTTCTGTCATCGCTTGCGGTCCTGCGTCCGGCGCTGACCAGGTCAATCATGGGCGTCATCATGCTTCGCCTGCCCTTATTCGGCACGGTCATGTCACGGATTGCAATCGCGCGTTATCTGCAGAACCTGTCATTGCTGATCGACAATGCTGTGGCGCTGCCAGATGCGCTGAAGATCGCGGCGGATGGCTGTGCGATTTCTTCCTACAGGGAAAAACTCCTTCATGTGCGTGACCAGGTTCTTTCCGGCAAATCGGTTCACAACGCGTTTGCGGCAATCGATATCATTTCGCCCGGGACCGTTTCGCTGATTGCGATCGGAGATGAGGTCAATCGGCTGGGACCGGTTCTGTCCGGTGCGGCAAAGGCGCTCGCACTTGCTGCGCAAAGGACACTTGAGCGTGCAACGACATTGCTGACACCGGTGATCACCATCGTGCTTGGCGCGTTGGTCGGTAGTCTGGTGATCTCTGTCATGTCGGCCCTGCTCAGTGTCAACGAGCTGGGCATGTGATGATGATCGCGGCAGCCGGGCGCAATAACGATGGCTTTGGTTTGATCGAGATGCTTGTCGTGCTCGCAATCCTGGCTGTGATCTTCTCGATTGCGCTTCCGAGCATCGGAGCGCATCGGCGGGAGAACCCTGGCGAGATCGCCCGCCGGGTCGGTTTACTGGCACAAACCTCGCGGCTTTCAGCGATAAGGGACAATCGGGAAACACGCATCTTGTTCTCCGTGAAAGACCGTACGATCTGCGCCGAAGGCCATGATGAGGTGCTGAAGGTCCCGACCTCGATGACGTTCGAGGTGACGTTCGGTCAACACCAGGAGATCGCGGATGTAACAGCCGCTGGAGAGGCTGCAATCACCTTCTTTCCGTCTGGCGGATCGACCGGCGGCACGATCAGACTTGGTCGGGGAGCGGAGATTGATTCGATCGTGGCGATCAACTGGCTGACCGGCGCGATCGCCGTGAGTGAAGAGAAAGCCGCGCGATGACCGACCGCGAGCAGGGTTTTACTTTGATCGAGACGCTGATCGCGTTCATGATCCTGTCGCTTGGCCTGATGATCTCGGCCCAGACGATCGCGCTTGCAACGAAAAGCCTGTCGCGCGCCCGTGACGATCGGGCTGTCCTGGATGCTGTCGCACATATCGATGAGATTTTGCTGCAGGGCAACGTAGTCGCCCCGAACGAACAAGGTGTCGAGGGCAAGACGCACTGGCATAGCGAGCAGGTTCCGATCTCCGAGGAGCAGGACGGCGCCCGCTTCACCATTATTCGTCTCACGTCCCCTGCGGGCCGGACATTCGAGTTCGTTCGCTTCGGGATCCCGGTGCGATGATGGCGTATTTCAAATCGGCCAGGCGGGCTGAACACACTCCCTCCGAGAAGAGCGAAGCGGGCTTCACGCTTGTCGAGATGTTGGTGACGCTCTGTGTCGTTGCGCTGCTCGGCATCGCAATCGCCGGCGGCCTTTCGCAGCTTGGCCGGATGCGGACGATCACCCAGGCGGTGGCAGCAGATCAGGAACTCGACGCCGCGGTGGGCTATCTGCAGGATCTCATCGCGGGCAGCCAGAACCTTCCCTTGATGCACCAGGCAGATGCGAAGGCGTCCTTGGTCGGAGACGGGCAAAGCCTGCGGCTGGTGTCTCAAGCCAGAACCGCGAGCGACAGGCGGATTTTGCGCGAGATCGAACTGAGCGTGAGCCAACGGGATGGTTCGTTGGCCGTGGTTGAACGGCATGTCGCGCGGCGGGTGCCCGACCGCGGTGTCGAGGCCGAGTTTACTGTTCTCGGCAGCGTCACCCGGTTCAGGCTGCGCTATTTTTTCCGGTCGGCCTCCAGCGAGCTTCGGTGGCAAGACCACTGGAACAGCAACAGCCGCCCCGATGCTGTTTCGATCCAGATCGAAGCTTTGCGCGCCGGCCGGGCATTCAGCGCCGAGCGAACCGTTTTTCTGGCGCGGTAATCAGTTGCTGACGATATCCGCGTTGGTTCCCGTTCCGCCCTGCTTCTTGTCCTTGCCGAAGGAGGTGATCAGGAACAGTTTGTCCTGCGATGGGCTCTGGTATTGATAGGCCGTTCCCCAGGGATCGATCAACGCGCCAGCATCCTTGATATAGGGCCCGTTCCAGGCGCCGTGGCTGTCGGGTTTCTTGATAAGGATTGAAAGCCCCTGTTCGGACGACGGATAGGCGCCGGCATCAAGATAGTAAAGCTCGAGCGCGTTCTCGAAATTCTTGATCTGCGCACCGGCCGCATCGACCTTGGCCTTGTCGAGATAGCCGAGGACCTGCGGCGTTGCGATCGCAGCGATCAGTCCGATAATTGCCAAGACGACCAGAAGCTCGACGAGACTAAAGCCATCGTCGGACAAAACCGCTCTATCCATTCGGGCCATAGGGCTGGATTTAATAGTCATGAGGAAAGTCCTAGAAACGATATGAAGTTTTGACGAAATAACCAGGTGACGATGAGCGAACAGGCCAGAAACGGGCCGAACGGTATTCGACGCCGGCGCAGTGATGCGCGTAGATCGACTGAAACCAGTGCGAAGGCGAGAGCCAGAAACGACGCGAGAAAAACAAAGGCCGGAAATAGCGACATCGGCAGCCAGGCGGCGGCAGCCGCCATTAGCTTGACATCGCCCATTCCAAGACCGATGCGCCCGGTCATTCGAAAATGCAGTTGCCGCAGCAGCCAGACCCCGGAAAAAACGATAGCTGATACGAAGAGGGCAAGCCCTGCCTCGCCCAGTCCATCCTGAAGCCGAAACAGTATTCCGCCAGCGAGCACCGTGGCGTTGATGGCGTTGGGAATGATCATGTAGCGAAAGTCGATGTAGACGATCACAGCACTGCACGCACAGAGCCAAAAGGTCAGGGCCACCGTCATGTACGGATCAATAAGCCAATCGTTTTGCATCTTGCTCGAGCTTGGTCGATCCACCGCGCCTTTTCTTGATATCCGAACTGAAATCCAGCTGGCGGCGGAACTCGTCCGTCACGTCACGAGCCTCTCTCACGTTACGGACGATGCGCGGTTTGATGAAGATGATGAGCTCCGTCTTGCGGATCTGATCGGTTTTGTTCTTGAACGCGTTGCCAATGACAGGGATGTCACCGAGGATCGGCACCTGCGTCCTGACGAGATCGTTGCGCTGCTGGATCATGCCCCCGAGTGCAACGCTCTCATTGTCGCTGACCACAACACGAGTAGAGATTTTGCGCTGCTGGATGGTTGGGGAGTCTATGCCAGACGAGGTCGTTTTGACGACGTCGGAAACCTCTTGCTGAATGTCGAGCATGACCTTGCCAGACGCGTTGATGCGCGGGACGACCGTGAGGATCACACCGGTGTCTTTCATTTCCACCGAGTTGATGATCGGGGCACTGCTGTCATCCGTGCTTTGGGATTGCCGACTGACGATCGGTACCTGGTCGCCAATCTGAAGCACGGCTTTCTGGTTGTTGAGCGCCATCAGTGTCGGCGATGACACGACATTGACATTGGTGATGCTCGACAGCGCGTTCAGCGTCACGCGCATGTCGCTCGTCGCATAACTCCAGCCGAGCCCTGGATAGGATGCTCCCGTTCCGCCACTCGCCAGATCTGAGAACCCCGCGCTGAATTTGCCGTTCTCGAAGAACCAGCGCAGTCCGAACTTCAATTCGTCATTCAGCGTCACCTCTGCAATCACCGCCTCCAGCATGACCTGCGTCGGCAAGACGTCGAGTTGGTGGAGAAGCTGCTCGATACGTTCGTATTCGCGTGCGGTCGTCGATATCAGCAATGCATTGTTTTCGACATCGGCGACCACCGATGTCTTTGCAGATTTCTGGCTGAATGGATCACTCTTGCTGCCGTTGCTGGACGCATCAGCAGAAACTGTGGTTGCCTGGAGATCAGGTGCGACAGAGGTTTCTTCCGTCTGGCTCGACGAATCTCGGCTCTTCAGCACGGATTGCAGCACCTGCGCCAATTCTTTGGCTGGGCGGTTCTGAATATTGTAGACGAACAGTCGCTCCTCATTGGTGGAGGCGAGCCGGTCCAACTGCCTGATCCACGCAGACGCCCGATCCAGATATTGCGGCCGGGACGTGATGATGAGAACGGCATTCAGTCGCTCGTTCGGGATGAACTTGATGATGTTCGCGCCTGGACCACCGTCTGTCGAAAAGATAGACTCCAGTTCCTTCGAAACCGAGGTTGCCTGTGATGCCTTCAGCGGATGAAGTGCCACTGACATGCCCTTCATCCAATCGACATCGAACACTTCGATCGCGCTGCGCATCGATGCGAGGTCTTCGTTCGTACCGGCGATCGTCAGGATGTTGCGCGTCGCGTCGGTACGAATGACCGATCCTTGTCGGCTGATGGGTTCGAGAATGTTCTTCATCTCGGCAGCCGAAACGTATTTCAGTTCCACCGCCTGGATCTTGATGCCGGGGCCCGACAGAGTGCTGCCGGACGACAATTGCGGAGTTGATGCAAACGCCTCCGAAGCGGGAACAACCTGATAGCTGCCGTTGCGCCTGGTGATCACCGCACCGTTCAAGCCGATAGCGGCTTCGAAAATGTCGACGAGCGCATCTTTCGAGACGGGCGTTGTCGTCTGCAACGTCACTTTTCCGCTGATCCGCGAATCCACTGTATAGTTCAGCCCGAGAGCGTCGCCGAGGACGGTCTTGGCTGCGACCGGGATCGGTGTGTCAACCAGATTGAGACTGAACCCTTCGCCACCCTTTGATGTCTTGCCGTTGGTAATCGACGGAGCGCCAACAAAGGATCCCGTTCCCCGTTGCGAGACGCCTTGGAACACAGACGGATCGGAGTTGGATTGTGCGTAGGCATGCGAGGACGTGTGCGATACCGGCAAAGGTTTGCCGTTTGAATCAAGCTCGTTCAGCTTTGTTGTAAAGACGTCATCAATCGCGTCGGTTGATGTGCATCCAGAAAGGCACAGTGCCGCTAGCAAGTAAAATGAGAGAAATTTGCGCATGAGGCAATCCGATTGGTTGGCGCAATCCTTTCAGAACGAAGTTCCTCTCGCATCAGATATTCTGCCGCGCAAAAGACGCTGTCCACAGCTTTGAAAATCTGGCGTTGCAAACATGTGACTGATTGTCTGAAAGCGGATTTTTGTTGTTTCCGGTCGTAGATTTCTATTGCGGTTGCGTTGGGAGTGAGCGTTTTATCCGTCTGTTTTTAATGACGTTCTGATTCGCTTCGAGGGGGCTCATGCGTTTCTATTCTGTTCGTTCTGCAGCTTTTGCTGCCACGGTATCGCTTTGCTTTTTTTCTGGATC
>NZ_JBXHAY010000027.1:0-14282 GCF_057163345.1 Aliirhizobium sp. YIM B11859 | reverse complement strand
CCGCCAAGCCGTGGAACACGCTCTTGCCGGTGATCGGCGCGTTGTCGTTGTCGCCCAAAGGCGGGATGCCGAGGATCGCCCCAGCACTCTTGGTGCCCTCCATCCGGTAGGCGTCATTGCAGACGTGGTCGATCGCCAGACACAGGTGGACGGGCTCTCAAGGTCACCGTCTGCGGGCTTCAGCGAACAGGCATTGTCCGCATTACCGATGGCGAGTTCCTGGCGGCGGCGGTTACGCCGATTGAAGAGCAGAGCGGCCAGTCGCAGGAGGCAGCCGCTCTTTCGAATGCGGTTCTCGATGCCTATCAGACCTACGCCGATGTCGATTTTTCGGCGCTTCCGCCAGGATCCAAAGCCCGTTTCGGCCTGCCTTCGATCGGCGATCCGAGCCTGTTGGCCGACACAGTCGCCCCTCTGCTCTCGACTAGTATCGAACAGAAGCAGCAACTCTTGGAAACCAGTGACGTAGTGACTCGACTGGAAAGACTTATCGAGTTGATGAGCGCTGGCCTCCCCAAAGCTGTCGCATAAATACTGATTTTACAGCGCGGCAAAAGTCTCATTATTATTCCTGTATGATTTTCGATATCGCCGTGCATGGATGTCGTCACCCACATTGGTGGGATTATGTGAGGCAGGTTCAAAAGACCGCTCACATGCGGGTTTCGCATGTTTGGGACCGAGATGAGGATTGTCTTGCCAATGCATTGAATGAAACGGGCGCAGAGAAGTTCGACCCTTCAACACCGATTGCCGGCCTCTCAGCGATCTTACTCCTTTCAGAGACGGCCTTTCATAGGCAGGACGCCGCCGTGCTGCTGACATGGCGTCTGCCAATATTTATCGAGAAGCCGCTTGGAATTCAGACGGACGATGCCATACAACTTTCCAAGGCTGTCGCGGATTGCGGGATCCCTTTCCATACCGGTTTTTTCTTACGCACTGTTCCTCCGCTCGCAGAAGCGAAGAAGCTCATTGAAAGCGGTCGGCTGGGCAAGGTCGGCTATCTACGCATTCGATTTGCCCACGATGGGGTCCGGTCTGGTTGGCTGAGGGATCATTGGCTTCTCGATCCGCAGTTCGCCGGCGTCGGCGGTTTCGGGGATCTTGCGATCCATTGCGCGGATCTCTTGCATTGGTGGGGTTTTGGCCCGATCACGGCGGGAGCATTCTTTGCCACGGATGTTATGCAGCGCACGCAGGCTGAAGATTTTGGTGTGGCTATCGCCACATATCCGGGTGGGAACGCCGTCATTGAAGCAGGGTGGGCCGGCGCAGCCGGCCCTATGATGGAGATAGAGGTGTTGGGAAGTCGTGGCGCTATGAGGACTCGTGGCGAACAGCGATTCTTTCAGTCAAATGAAAGTGGCGACGGTACAAGCCTGGGAAAGATCAACTTGGACGCTGGGATGGGCCTGAAGCCGTTTCTCAATGGTGTTAGCACCGGCAATTGGTCTGCATGCGTTACCGCTGAAGAGGCGCTTGCAGCAAATCTTGTGATCACCAGCTTTAGAAACAAGCAAAAATCCTGATTTTGCAGCGCTGCAAAAGTCCGGCTGACATATCGAAAAGAAGTCGGGAGTTTTGCGACAGCTACTTACCAAAGCGGGTTCGATATTCAGATGGAGCAATCCCCTTGTTTCTCTGGAAAGCCTGGCGCATTCGTTCAGCGTTTCCGAAGCCGAAAAGAAACGGCAGCTCTGATAGTCGGACCTCTCCCCTTTGAAGGGCCTCGCAAGCTGCATCAACCCGCAGGTCTTCCACGAAGCGAGCCGGGCTGGTCCCCATTGTCGCGGTGAATTTGCGGGCAAAGCTTCTCTCGCTCATTCGTGCCATAGCGGCGAGGCGGGGCACAGACAGGTCGGATGAGAGGTCCGCAAGCATCTTGGCGATGAGGTCGTCAAACTCCCCGCCCTTGCTCTGCATCTGTCTAGTGAGAGCTGCACTGAACTGGCGCTGTCCCCCTGCTCGCCTGACGTAGAGAACGAGAGACTGCGCGAGCCGTAGCGCTTCCGAACGGCCCAAGTCCTGCTCGATCATCGCCAGCGCCATGTCTATGCCCGCCGTGACGCCGGCCGAGGTCCAGACCCCGCCATCCTCTTCAAAAATGGCGTCATTGCGCACGTCTATTTGCGGAAATTCCTCGCGGAGCTGCGAGCAGTTTTCCCAATGGGTCGTAGCGCGCCGCCCGTTCAGATGGCCGCCATAAGCAAGGACGAACGCGCCGAGACAGACGGAGCCAAGGCGGCGACATTGTTCTGCCATCTCACCGAGGAAGGACAGCAGCGCGGTCGATCGCGCGGCGGTGATGGCGCCATCACCACCGGATACGATCACCGTATCCGGCAAGCTTGCCCGGCATATTACGAACGGCTGGGTTTCCAGTGCGAAGCCTGTATCGGTGATGACCGGGCCGCCGGCTTCGGAAACGAGTGAAATCCGGTAGGCTTTTTCGCCGGTAGGCAACCGGGCGTCGTTGAAAACCTGTAAAGGTCCGGTGACGTCTATGAGCTTGGTTCGATCGAACAGCACAAAGGCGACATGACGTTGGGATTCAAGACGTTTGGCTGAAAACGAGGGCATATTGTCATTTCTGCCAAAATCGCCCCGAGGTAACAAGGTGGGATGACGTTGTTATCCAAGGAGGCCCCCTTGCTTGAAATGCGCCCCAACTGCGAACTTTGCGACCGTGACTTGCTCCCTGCTTCCGCCGATGCTCGCATTTGCACCTATGAATGCACCTACTGCGTCGACTGTGTGGAATCCGTCTTGCAAAACGTCTGCCCTACCTGCGGCGGCGGGTTCGCGCCGCGTCCGATCCGGCCCACCAATGCTTGGCGTCCTGAAAAGCGGTTGGGGCTGCGCTATCATCCGGCCAGCACGACCCGTCATCATACCCCTTTCACGCTCGATGATATCAAGGTGCATGTAGAACGCATCAAAGACCTGCCGCCAGCGAGCCGTTGAGGTCGCTAGAGCGCTGGCGCACGGTGTCGCGCAAAACCGAGTTTTGATACGCGAGCCGTTGCGCCTAGGCCTTTGAAAATATGGTGCGGCCGCTCTGCACGATGCGTCAGTTGCGGGACAGATGCCGGTATTGTTCCGCTTCATAGAGCATAACAGCGATCTCGCGAGCATCGACAATATCCCAAGGTGCGAGCCGCTCCCACTCTTCAGCGCCATGTGCGCTGTGTACAGCTTCCCGATTAAGACCGAGATCCAGCGTCCACCACCAGATTTGAACTCGTATCGCGCCGTTTGCGAATTGCGAGGCCATCGCAAAGCCCTGCCCGGTCACCTCAGCCCGGTCGATCAATGAGATGACACGGGCTCGAATAAGCTGTCTGGTCAATGCCATGAGATCAGTTGAACGGTTTCCTTCCGCTTGCGATCCCATGTAAAGCCTGAAGCTCCATCCTTTATTCTGCCAAGTTTCGGGATGAGGTAAAACCACGGACGGAAGCACGTGTCTCATCATTTCGACATTCCAGGCCAGCGCAGTGGCACGGTGACGGCGATGACACCAAGTACGATTAGCGTCATTCCGAATGCCGTGGACCAAGTGAAGCTTTCCCCGAGAAAGAGGACGCCAAGCGCTACGGCGAAACCCGCCCGCAGGTAGCTGCCGCTGGTCGTCCCGAGCGCGCCGAGGGTCCGCACAAGACGAAAATAGATGACCATCGCAATGGCTGTGCACAGAACGGCGATCACAGCAACGGCTCCCGCCGCTTCCCATGTCGGCGACAGGGTCCAGGGACGCTCGATGATGATAGCAGCCGGCAACATCACCATTGCTGCACAGCTCATTGCGCCTGCCGCCGTAACGATCGCCGGTAGCCCGGAGAAGCGTTGCCCCCACATTGGTGCGATCGCGTAGCAGACGCTCGCGCCCAACACTGCCGCTTGCGCCAGGGGCGAAGCGGTACGGATGTCTGCCATCGACTGGATGCCAATCGTTACGACGACACCCAATAGCCCGACGAGGACACCGATGATCTTCTGCCTGTTGGCACGCGATCCTCCATATCCCGTCAACCCCGCGATCAGCAGAGCGAACATCGGCGGTGTTGCGTTCAATACGCCGGCGAGGCCGCTCGCTATATGCTGCTCGCCCCAGCTGATAAGCGTGAAGGGGATCGCGCTCTGCAGCAGCCCTTGAACAAAAAAAGCGGCCCAGATGGCCTTCTCATCAGGCAACGCAAGCCCGCGTGCCTTCGCAAAGAGGACAAGCAAAATGGCGGCTATCGTGACGCGTGCAGCTGTCATGGTCAGCGGCGGGATCGTTTCCACTGCGACCTTTATGAGGGTGAACGAACTGCCCCAGATCAGCGATAATACCAGGAGAAGAGCTATTTCGACGGCGAGATTGCGGCCTAGGGCGGCGTCATGCGATTTGAGCGGAGCTTCGACGTTCACGGCAATACCTTTCATTTTTCG
Organism: Aliirhizobium sp. YIM B11859; assembly: GCF_057163345.1. Classification (NCBI taxonomy): domain Bacteria; kingdom Pseudomonadati; phylum Pseudomonadota; class Alphaproteobacteria; order Hyphomicrobiales; family Rhizobiaceae; genus Aliirhizobium; species Aliirhizobium sp. YIM B11859. The sequence continues at coordinate 9,845 of NZ_JBXHAY010000027.1, read as the reverse complement.
TAGGAGTGCCTCTTCGCCGGTCAAGTTTCTCGCCAGATTCGGACCTCATCGTCCGATCGAGTCCGATTCCGGCTACTCATCGTTCGATGGCGGCGTTACGATTTCGAAATGACGGCAGCTTCTTTTCAAACACAGATGCTTCCCCCGCACTTGGATCGCTACGTTTGCGATCAGGCGCGGCTTGCGCGCGACCGAGCCTTTGACGGGCTGTTCTTTTCCGGCGTCCGATCGACCCGCATCTATTGCCGGCCAGTTTGCCCGGTTCGGCCGGCTCGCTCAGAGAACGTAACGTTCTACGCGACGGCCGCTGCGGCGGAGCGCGCCGGTTTTCGGCCATGCCTGCGCTGCCGCCCTGAGACCGCGCCGGGATCGCCTGCCTGGATGGGCACGGCGACCACGGTGGCAAGAGGAATACGCCTCATCGACGACGGATGTCTCGACACGAATTCGGTTACGCAGCTTGCCGAAGTCCTCGGCGTGGGACCGCGCCACCTCTTGAGATTGTTCATTCGTCATGCCGGGGCCAGCCCCAGCGAGATTGCCGCTACGAAACGCATACAAAAGGCCAAGCGGATGATTGATGGGACGACGATGTCGCTAGCTGAAATAGCCTTTGCATCAGGCTTTGGCAGCGTCCGAAGATTCAATGAGGCATTTCAGAGCGTCTACAGACGCCCACCATCAACGTTTCGCCGATCGAGCTGAGCTGATGTCTACCCACTCGCCATATTCGGACGTCGTCCTTTTGGGATGCAATTGATTGTGTAGGATCATGTCATGAGCCTGGATATTTCCCGATGCGAAGAAGCGTGGCTGGCCCGCGATCCTTATTTCGACGGTCGCTTTTTTATCGGTGTTCGGACGACGGGGATCTATTGCCGCTGCGTTTGCCCTGTCCGGCTCCCGTACCGCCGCAACATAGAATTTTTGCCGAGCGCAACTGCTGCGGAACTCGCCGGCTATCGGCCTTGTTTGCGTTGCCGGCCGGAAACAGTTCCCTTTTGCACGGCCTGGAAGGGAAGCGTCGCAATCGTTGAGCGGGCGGTGAGGCTTATAAAAGAAGAAGGCGCTTTGAATGGTACTGGCGCGACGGTCGATGCGTTGGCAGAGCGTGTTGGCGTAGGTGCCAGGCATCTCTCCCGCTTATTTCAGAAGCATCTCGGCGCCAGCCCCATTCAGGTTGCGAAAACCGTTCGGATACAATGTGCGAAACGTTTACTGACCGAAACGGATCTAGCCATCACGGAGATTGCATTGCAGTCCGGGTTTCAGAGTCTTCGCCGCTTCAACGCTGTTTTCCAAGAGGTGTACAGGCGGCCGCCATCGGCCATCAAAAGAGCTCAGCTGTCGCGCAATTCCTGACTTTCTATCACCCGCAAAAGCCGGGCTACCATCTCAGGAGAATTTTCGACATTTGCGAGAGCTTATATGGGCAGTGAGAAAGTCTGCTTTACGACTTCGCTTGGTACGTCTGTCTTGACGTTCTGGATACCGTTTTTGTGGGTAAGGTGGGTAGATTGGAAGCGGCGATAGTCGTCGAGGTCAGCGACGACCACCCGCAGGAGCGCGTCACTCTCGCCCAGCATGATGTAGCACTCAACGACCTCCGGTAGACGGCGCATCGAGGCAATGAAGAGGTCGATTGTCTCTGCGTCCTGCGCTGTCAGCCAGACTCTGGCGAACATGGAAAGGTTGAGGCCCACCTTGGCCTGATCGACCACAGCGACATAGCGGCTGATTACTCCTGCCTCCTCCAGAAGCTTCACCCGCCTCAGACAGGGTGAAGGGGACAGACCGGCACGTTTGGCGAGTTCTATGTTCTGGAGACGACCGTCACGCTGCAACTCGCGCAGGATACGTTTGTCGATGTCATCCATTAGCATGGAATTTAACGCTTCTATATTGATGATATCACTATGCCGATGCCAGAATATGCAAATTATATGGCATCTAAGCAACCGGATTGCGCGCAAGGTAGCCTAACCTTCCTGAACTGGCAGAGTGGAGAAGGGACATGGATATCGAATGGCTGGCTGGAGTGACGGGCTTCGCTGTCGCCATGGCTGCAACGCCCGGGCCGAACAACACGATTGTCGCAGCATCTGGCGCGACCTTCGGCATTGTGAGAAGTCTCTCCCTGACGATCGGGATTGGAACTGGTGTCGGCGCAATCATGCTGGTGGTCGCGGCTTTCGGCTCGGCCGTGGTCGCGGACCCGCGTGTCGGCGCAGCGCTGAAGTGGGTCGGCGTTCTCTACCTTCTCTGGCTGGCCTGGAAGATCGGCAGCGCCAAGCCCCGTGCGCTGGGGTTGGGCTCTACGGGTACGCCGCGGACCAGCCCCTTGTCCTTTATTGACGGAGCCCTCTTCCAATTGGTGAACCCGAAGCTTTGGGTGATGGTTAGCGGAGCCGTTGTCGCCTATGGCCAAGGAGCCGAAGCCGAACGCATGAGCCTTGCTCTTCTGTTCGCGGTCATCTTCGGCATGGCAACATTCGTCAGCGTTTTGGTATGGACAATGCTGGGCGCGTCTGTCGGGCAACTGTTGTCCTCACACCGCTCGATCCGCACCTTCAACGTCGCGATGGCCGCGCTGCTCGTTGCATCTCTGATTCCTATCGTATTGGAATAGCCAGTGATATAAACATGGATTGGGCGTCGGATTAGCCATCCCGAATATGACGCAAATGTCTGTCGCAGAACTTTGACTTTTGCATGCGACTTTTGCGACAGAATTCTTCCTTAAAATTCAGCGGCTGTCATTTTGTCGCGAAAGTTAGGATTGAGAGTGAATTTATCCGGCTTCTGCAGGTCGTTTTGCCTGTCGAGAGAAATGCACCGAGATTGCGCCTCCGGGCAAACCGTGTGACAACTTCATATGCAGCCTTTGACGGGCCGGATCGGCAAAGCCAACGCTCACCGCGTCACTCATATTGAGCCGAACCATCATCGCGGCGCGATCGATATCGATGACGAGCTAGAACGGCGAGCTTTGGAGCGCTCCTGACAAAAGCCTGTCTCTTCTCGTGAAGCAGACACCCTGCGTCAGTTTCGGTTCAGGCCCATTTCCCGGCTCAGTAGCTTAGACTTCCATCGGGTTTCTAGGGCCAGGATCTCCGCCACGGTAGCGTTGTTGCCGACCGTCTCCAGGATAGACACCCGGTAGTCGCTCGGATCCCGGCTCTTCAGGCCGACGTTTCCGCCATGTCCGGTCGCGAAATACTCTCTCCAGCGCCCGAGAAAGCCTTCAGCCCCAGAGGCCATACCGACGTACTGCTCCTTCGTGCGCGGACATGACAGCAGGTAGATCCCGCGCGTCGACGCCAGCGCCGACAACCAGCTTGCCGGGATCGTCTCGACTTCAGACAGGTTGAGGATAAGAGTCGAGAAACCGGGGAAGGGATCCTCTTCGAATGTTCGCCGCAGCTCGACGATCGGCTTCTCCTTTCGATCCCCACGCTGGATCCACGCGCGGAAGCCCGGACCCCAGTCGATCCACAGGCGGCCGGCATACTCGGCTAGTTCCGGTTTCGGTTCGAGCCAGTAGATGTTGCAACTTCCCGCAACCTCGACACCACCCGTGATCGGATGTGGACGATCTTCAGACAGGGGGCCGATCAGCTTCGCCGCGTAAAGACCCACAAAGAGCGTTTCCTTCCCTGGCACGCCGACGAACGACGCCCAGATCGGAGCATTCAGGTCCGGTGCGTCGCTGAACCCCTGCGTGGCCGATAGCTGTCGAACCGCGGCCGGTTGTCCCGCCAGAGGGTGTAGGGCGACGGATGTCCGGGATGGCGGTTGTCCTGATGCCGAAGAAGTCGAACTGAACTGCGAGGGATGCCAACCAGATCAAGGAGGTTTCCGAATGTCAGCACTAACGGAACCACTTCTCGGCCGCTACGATCAAGTCTGCCTCTGTCCGCACGCCGTCCTGGAAGAGCCGCACCAGCAGCATCGCCAGCTCGTCAGGATGGGTATCGTGTTCCGGAATGACTTGTGCGAACGCTCGTTCGAGCAATGCGAGATCGTCAGGCCTGAGATGGACATCGGAAGGTATTCGACCGCGCATTCGACTTTTCCTGAAGCATGTTCGCTGGACGATAGCACTGATCCAACGATCGGCAAATCATGGATGCGGCGCAGCGATCGCGCCTTTCCGAGGCAGGCCAATTCGCCGGGTCGGTTCCATTCGACCTTCAGCTGAAGGGCTTTGGTATCGGCCATTATTCTGGTCAACGCGGCGATTGGCTACAGGCAACAAGAAATTGGCTCCTCCGGAAGCAGAGTTTTTAGGCAAACAAACACTCGTCCATAAATCGCCTTTAAAAATTTAGAGACGCGTGCTATTTCTGGACCTATTTTAAAGACGGTTTCTGGCCGCGTGTGCCGCGATCAGTCGTGCCGTCTATAAACCGAGCGTTTTAGAGACGAAAGAAACAGCCACCATGCCCGATGTTCTTGGTTACGCCCGGGTCTCCACTAAAGACCAGGATCTCGAAGTCCAGCGCCGACGTCTCCGTGAAGAAGCCGGCGCCATCAAAATCTTCGAGGATGTGATTTCCGGCAAGAGCTTCGATCGGCCCGGGTTGGCCGAACTTCTCAAATATTCTCGCAAGGGCGACATCGTCTGCGTCGTTCGCCTCGACCGCCTCGGTCGATCGCTAAAGGAACTGCTCGAAACGGTGGATGACCTCAAGGCACGTGGGCTGGCGTTCCGGTCTCTGGAGGAACGGTTAGATACGTCCTCAGCTGCCGGCGCGCTGGTGTTTCACGTCTTCGGCGCTATCGCCCATTTCGAGCGGCGGCTGATCGTAGAGCGAACCCGCGACGGTATTGCGGCTGCGAGAGCACGCGGCAAGAAGCTCGGCCGGCCAACACTCGACGAGGATAAGCTCGCCTCTGCTCTGAAGCTGATCGATGCCGGGGTTCGGCCGGCCCAGGCTGCAAAGCAACTGGGGCTGGGTCGATCTACGATGTACCGGGAACTGGCGTTGCTTCGAACTGCGGCACCCAACACGCCTGCCCTGGAAATCGAATGAACGTCGACAATCTCAGCCACCCATACGAGACAGACCGCCTTACGCTTCGACCATTCGTGGCGGATGATGAAGAGCAATTTCGGGCATACCATTCTCGATCTGAGGTCTACCGGTATCTGTACGCTGCTCCTCCGGAGCCTGCGGCGCTTCAGCGAAAATTCGCGAGAGCCTTAGTGACTATATTCCATAGCGACGGTGATGTTTACCGGCTGGCTGTTCTTCGAAAAACGGACGACGCGCTTGTAGGCGAGGTCCTCCTCAAAATTGATAGCAAGCAGGCCCTTCAGGGTGAGGTCGGCTATGTTTTCAATCCGGATTTTGGCAAGAATGGCTACGCCACTGAGGCCGTGGGGAGGATCGTCGATATCGGCTTTGGCACGATCGGCTTCCACCGAATATTTGCCCGGCTGGATTCCCAGAATGCAGGATCTGTCGGCGTGGTTCAGCGCCTGGGCTTTCGCCAAGAGGCTCATTTGATCGAGACTGATAAGTACAATGGCAGATGGGGCAGTGAATATATTTACGCGGTTTTGAAATCGGAGTGGGAGCAACGATGGCAGAAGATTTCGCAAACCTCATGCCGGAACAAACAGTAGCAGTAGTCCGAGGCCACCATACGCACATAAACGGATGGTCTCGCCTCAGAGCGGGGCTTTGGCCAAACCACTCGGAAAACGATCATTCGGACCAACTCAATACCTGCTTGGGTGACAAGTCGGGAAATTTTCTAGGCTTCGTCGCCCAATCCCCTGACGGGAGCCTGATCGCTTTCGCTGAAGCTTCTCTTCGCCACGACTATGTGAATGGGTGCTCGTCTTCGCCGGTCTTATTTCTGGAAGGGATCTATGTGAGCCCGAACTACAGGCGGCAGGGGATTGGACGGATGTTATTCGATGCGGTCAGGTCAGAAGGTAAAACCCGAGGATGTGCCGAGTTCGCATCTGATGCTCCAGTCGACAATGTGCACAGCCATCGCTTTCATGAGGCACTTGGCTTCAACGAAACCGAGCGCGTTATATTCTTCAGGCAATCATTGTAGATCGGGCCTTCGGGGCTCTGGGCCGGCATCTATTTCCGTTTGTCAGGCCGTTGCGACAGAGCCGACCCTGCTGCCGTCTTATCGTCTTTGCTGGAGCTACCGTTCTTCAGAACCTTTGAGGCTGCCGTCCCTGCCTTCTTACCGGTCTTTTCATTCTTAGCCATATTCTCCTCCCCTGAAGCCTCGATCACGAGGCACTGAATAATTTTAGCATATTATAATTCTCCTGCAATGCGTAGCACTATCGCCCTGGCCTTCAGCGGTCGCATAACTCAGACGCTAATTGGAAGCTTTAGTCAGGAATTTCGCGGCTCCCGCTTCTTGTAGATGCCGCCTGCACCTTTGCTTTCAAAGCAGTGTAATAATTTTCCTCCAAGCTGCTTTTCCGAGCGCAACGTCTGCCTCATCGGTTCCGCCGTGGGCATGGAGGGTCGATCGAGGGGTATTCTCACCGGGTAGCAAAATTCGGTGCCCCGCTTGTTGGTTAATTATGACCGATACTGGCATGCCATAATCCTCTCGGCGGCGGGAAAGCTGTTGTGCAAATACGTCTGAGGGCCACAGAGCGTCGTCCCCTCCAGCAACCAAGACAATTTCGGCCGCTGTTTTCTCTATCGGAATTCCTTCTCGGCGAACCGCGTCGGGATTGACAGCCAGACTCTGCTCAAACAGAGGTCGGTAGGATATAAGCCCATCACGATTGCCGCGTTCCCAATCAGCAGTGGCCGGAACGAAGTCGAGGGATGACCCTTCCAGAGACCATGACGACCGTTCAGGCCAAGCTAATCCATCCTTGCCCGGACCGATGTTGCCCCATACGACGGACGTAGGGCTGATGGCAATCACAGCGCTTACACGTTTGTCATAGGCTGCCACGAGCAATGCTGCCTCAGCTCCTTTGGACGTGCCTGCCAAAATAATACGCCGACATCCTTCAGAAATGAGATAGTCAGTGGCGGTGAAAAATGTCTCCAGTGGGATTTCGCAAATGCCGGGCGACTGTCCCGATCCCCCAAACCAACGCAGTGCGAGCGCGTTCGCGCCAGCCGTCGCGAAGAGCGCCGCTCGAACGGTATCGACCCGGCCACTTGAGCCGCTCAGGACAATGACACCCGTCTCACTGCCGTGACAAGCAGCAATAAATGCTCCTTTCACTTCACCATCGAGCTGCTCGATTTCAGGCATGGACACGGTGGTGGCTCCTCCTGCCGCGAAGATTTGAGGACTTTTGCGAGTGCCCTTAGCTCGTTACGCGGTGCATCCGAGCGTAGGGACCATTCGCAGCTATCAGTTCCCCGTGCCGCCCGTGTTCAACAATCCGGCCTTTGTCTAGCATCACGATCCGGTCCGCTCGCTCGATTGCGGACAATCGGTGCGCGACGACAAGAACGGCCTTGTTCTTTGCAATAGACTCGATCGCATCCAGAATGCTTTCTTCGCGCTGCGTGTCGAGATGAGACGTCGCCTCGTCGAGGATCAGCAGTGGACGGTCCCGCAAAACAGCTCGCGCGATCGCAACACGCTGGCGCTCGCCTCCTGAAAAGCGTTTTCCGCGCTGCCCGACATTCGTATCGAGCCCTTCCGAGAGCCGCTTATACAGGTCCCCGAGCCCTGCCACATCCAGAGCGCTAATCAATTCCTCGTCGGTCGCATCCTCGCGGCCATAGTTCAGGTTTTCCCGCAGCGTCGCATCCCGGAGATATATGTCCTGACTTACCAGCGATACGGACTTCCAGACGTCTTCTTCTGTCATGTCGATGGTATCGACACCGCCTACGTGAATATGCCCTCGCCCCGGCCGTATGATGCCGCACGCCAGCGTGATGATCGTGGACTTGCCAGACCCGGATTCTCCAACGACGGCCACCGTCTCGCCGCAGGAAACCGAGAAGGAAACGTCGTCAAGCACCCATGACGCATCCCCCGCCTCTCCGACGGGTGTTGCTTCCACCAACTTTGTCAGCGAAACCCCGGCGAGGAAGCCACTCATCGCTGAATTGGCGGCGGCGACGTCGGAGAGACTTTTCACGGCCACGTCACCACGAGTGGGATAAGCATACCCTACATTCTCGAAGATCAATTGCGGCTTGGTTGCATCTACCGGGTGCCGGCGAGCGGTAGCGGCAATGTTCGTGAGGCCGGTATTGGACGATGCCAAAACCTCTTCCACTCTGCCAAGCCCCATACCGGCCCGCACTAACGGATAACGTTGCCCAACCACCTCTCCCAGCGGCTGGCGAACCAGACCGACAAAGAACAAGGCAGATACCACGCTGCCGATCGAAGCCCGTCCGGTCGATGCGAGAAAGACGCCGATTGCCAGGAACAGCACGGTAATCAGATCGAAGCAAAGCCGGTATGCAACGACAATCATGGCCCGCCAGACATCCATATGGGACGCTATTTCAACCGACTTCTCAGCCAGATCTCCAAAACGCCTCTCTTCGATTGCCGTAGCCTGTGCCTGTCGAACGAGGCTGACAGCATCGCCGCTGGTCGTGCTTTCAATTTGCAGGGCAACCCGCGCATTGAGCTCGTAAGATTCACGGATCGTCGCGTTGATCCTTCCCTCGGCGAAACGGACCGCCAGAAGTGCGATCGGAACAAGGATGAAGGCAGCAAGGAACCATACATTGATGAACGCCAGTCCGATGGCGACAGCCAGGAGACCGGCCCAGCCATGAATGAAGGAAATAGGGATCGAGACGAACAGCGGATCGACCATCCGCATGTCATTGGTCAACCGGCTGTTGAGGACGCCAGGATTGATCGTGAAATAGCTAAGGAGGGGCATCCGAAGCAGGTTGGAATACAGCTTACGCGCTAGCTCCCACGAAATTCCGTATCCGACCTTGGCGCCAAGCGCATTGGTCAACAGTTCCGCAGTAGCGCCCGCAATGGCGAGAATCAGGATCAATCCGAGCGTTGGTAAGAGTTCAAGCACGCCTTTGCCTTGCAGTGCGGTGTCGATGGCATGGCCGAGCAGAAGCGGTACACCAACGGGCAGGACAGCTGCGACGGCTGCAAGAATGATGACCGGTGCCACGCGGCCCCAATTTATCGAAAGGCCTAGTTTTAAAATCCTGCCAAGCATTTTTAAATCTCTTCTGCTTCAGCTACATGGCTAGTGTATCCTCCAAGTCGAAGGAATCCAGCGCATGGTCAAAAGGGCCCGATTTTGCAGGCCCTTCTGCAGATTGAGACTGTGGCTAGACTGGCGCGTAGAAGCGAAGAAATCCTTACGCGATCGTTTTAGGGCGGCCAGCGTTCATCAACTCGATAAGTCTTCCGAGGCGAACCACCACGTCATTTGCTTCCAAGAGTTGCTGCTTCTGTTCGATACTGGTCGACAGCAATGGAGCGACTGTGTCGGCCAACAGGCCCGGATCGCCGATAGACGGTAGGCCGAAACGGGCTTTGGACCCTGGCGGAAGCGCGGAAAAATCGACATCAGCGTAAGTCTGATAGGCATCAAGGACCGCATTCGAAAGAGCGGTCACCTCCTTCGACTGGCCGCCCTGCTCCTCAATCGGTGTAACCTTTGCCGCCAGGAATTCGCCATCGGTAATGCTGGCGATGCCGGCGCGCTGAAGCCAGAGACGGTGACCTTAAGCGTTCCGTCTACCTGTGTTTGGCGATCGACCACGTTTGCTATGACACCCACCGGATAAAGGGCATCAGGGGTATTAGGTCGATCGTCGATACCGCGCCTCTGAGCGACAACGACAATCCGCCGATCGCCGACAAGAGCGTGTTCGACGGCCTGCCGA
>NZ_JBXHAY010000026.1:0-15672 GCF_057163345.1 Aliirhizobium sp. YIM B11859 | reverse complement strand
TGAAGACGGCGCAGGAATTGAAGTCTCAGGGCAAGGCATTCCGGGTTTTTGCCGATAACGATGCCTCGGATGCGGAGCGCCAGGCGTTCTTTGATCTCGGGGCGTGGAGTAGCGACTTCGCGCACGACGGTTGACGGACGCTGGTTAAGGTCGCTCTTGTGAAAGCCATAATAGAAATGCCGGCTCATTCAGCCTACAGCAGCAAGATCGTGCGATCGACAATCTTGTCGTGCATCGGTTGAAACCAGTCGCGTCGGGTCGCCGTCCACCCACATCTCGCCGGTGCTCAAGAACCTCTCGAGCGCGGCCTGATACGTGAGATCGGCACCATATAGACTGTTGAGTTCTCGCGCCGCGGCAGAGGTTATCTCAATTCTGATATCAGCCTCTTCGCCGAGGCGCTCCCCTATCCGGAACGACGGAATGCCTTTGCGGATGTCGAAGCGTAAGCCGTGTACGAATCCGTGCGTAACTCTCGACTTCGCAAGCCTCAAAGGCGAGTTGCCGCGTTGTCATAGCGAAGCGTAGCTGCTTCGACCTTCTCGCCATTTGCTGCCGCCCATGCACACAGGGCTTCAAACGGTTCACGCAGGGAGTGGCCAAGCGGGGTGATTGCGTACTCCACTCCGATCGGCTGTGTTGGCAGCACCGTTCTCGTGACAAGACCGTTCCGCTCAAGTCGCTTCAAAGCGTCAGCCAAAGCCTTGTGTGTGATCCCGTCGAGACGCCGCTTAATTTCGTTGAAGCGTGAGGGTTTGGGGCAGATGACCGTCAGGATCAGGATCGTCCATTTGTCGGCGATCTTGTCGAGCACTGGACGAACCAGCGGCATGTCGCAAAGCGCGCGGTCGGAGAGGATCTTGAGGTCGGTATATTCGTCCATATCTAAGCTATTCCAGGTGCGTAATTGATATCAGATATCCGCTGTATATCATGGCGAGACCATTCAGTGAAAGGAATTACGATGGCTCGAATGAATGACAAGGTAGCTTTGGTGGTCGGCGGCGCCAAAGGTATCGGCTTGGCGATTGCGGAGCGGCTTTCTGCCGAAGGCGGAACTGTCTTCATCACCAGCCGAAGGGGTGAAGATGCTGAACAGGCGGCCAAAGGCATTGGCAATGGCGTGGTCGGAATTGCAGCTGACGCAGGCTCGCCTGAAGACTTGGTCTCTGCTGTCGAACACGTGCGCAGAGCAAAGGGCCGTATCGATGCGCTCGTTTTGAATGCCGGGCTCTCGGAGCCTTCGCAGATCACCGAGATTACGCCGGAGCACTTCGACCGGCATTTTGGCGTCAACGTCGGCGGGATGGTCTTCGGCCTCCAGGCAGCGCTCCCCGCAATGTCAGAGGGCGGCTCGGTCGTTCTGGTCGGGTCCATCGCCGATAGCGCGGGCTACTCCTCGTACGGCACCTATGCCGCCACCAAGGCGGCTGTCAGGTCTTATGCGCGAACCTGGACGGCGGAACTGGCGCCCAAGGGTATTCGGGTCAACGTCGTCGCACCCGGCCCGACGGATACCGACATGATGGCTGCTGTCGCGGAAGACGTCCGCGCGACAATCGTTGCGCCGATCCCGATGGGCCGTATGGCGCGGCCTTCAGAAGTGGCTGCGGCCACGTTGTTCTTGCTGAGCGATGACGCGAGCTACATCGCCGGTGCTGAACTTTGCGTCGATGGCGGCTTGCGGCAAGTTTAGAAGCCCCGACACGCTCTTACCCGATCGTGCAGCGGTCGGGTAAAAGCAGGCTACTGTCGATGCCAAACATCTTCAATCTGAGCTGAGGCCGGATTGGAGCGGCAAGCTCACACCTAGCCGGCGAGGGGAATCACAGGTCCTCCGTCGAGGCGCGCGCCAAAGCCTGCGTATCGACATATTCCCGAATGTGCGTCAGCTTGCTGTCTTTCATCGTGATTGCGAAGACGAAGTGGTCCTCGAATGATTTGCCGGTGGCGGTGACCTTTCCCCTGGCAAAGCCGATCGTTGGAACCCGGTCGCCTTGCGCCACAAATTCCGGAGGCTCCGGATAGGAAAACGGCACTTCCTTGGCGGCCTTTTCAAATGCGTCGGCGACCCCGAAATGCCCGCGGTGCGTTCCGCCTAAAGGCCAATCCTCACCTGGGATGATCCATTCGATGTCTTCGGAGACAAGGGCCAGCAGGCCTGCCTTGTCGCCACGGCCGATCGCCGCGAAAAATTCTTTCACCACCTGGACGTCTTTCTCAGTGCTCACAATACTGTCTCCTCATCTTGCAGGTCGGGCCGCACACCGGATGCGGCCGCGCTCGTCGGCATGCTCGTCAGTCGATCTTGACCAGATGCTGGAAGATCAGTTTGCCCCAGGTCTTTCCGCGGACCTGAATGAGAAGGCCTCCTTCGGAAAGGCCGCCGAGATGGATCGGTGCGAAGCCGAGTGTTTCGGCGAGCGCGGCGATTTCCTGTGCTGCGGCGTCGTCGTCGCTCGCCAGGAACACGACCCGCTTGCCACTATGCTCGGCGGGATCCCGGTCGAAGACGTCTGCGACCAGATGGTTGAAACCCTTGACCAGTCGGGCGCCGTTAAAAGCCTGCGCGACGAATTTTGAAGATGGCTGCTGTCCAAGGTCCTCCGGGGCGACGCCATAGGCGTTGGTCACATCAACGATGGTCTTGCCCTCCCAAGAGGCAAGCGCCTTCGCCACATCCGCATGGGCTTCGAAGCGGACAGCAAGGAAAATAACGTCCGCCTTGACCGCTTCTGCCAGGTTTACGGGGATGATCTGCGGTCCGGTCTCCGCGGCGTCGGACGCAAAGCGTTCGGGATCACGCGTGGTCGCAACGGAGACTTCGATACCGTTGCGGACAAACGCCTTGGCAAGGGCGCGTGCGATCTTGCCGAAGCCGATGATTGCATACCTCATGGATATTTTCCTCAATTGATCCGCCCGGCGCTCCGGATGTCAGAGCGAGGCGGGCCTCGTGTTCGGTCAAAGTTGTGCCAGGCCGCCGTCGACGGCGACTTCGCTCGCCGTCATGAAGCTGCTGTCGGGGGAGGCGAGGAAAGCCGCGGCCGCGGCAATCTCCGAGGGGTCCGCCATTCGCTGCAATGGCGTCATCGCCCCGTAGGCCTTTTGACCCTCTTCGCCGAGGGCCTCCTTGGCGAGTTCGGTCGCCGTTGCGCCGGGCGACAGGACGTTCACACGGATGCCCGTGCCCTTGAGGTCTTCCGCCCATGTCCGGGCCAGGTTTCTGACGGCGGCCTTACTGGCGCTGTAAGCAGTGAAGCCGGGAGCGCCCGTCGTACCGGCACTGGAGCCGGTCAGGACGATGGAGCCACCTTCATGCATCAATGGCAGCGCTTTTTGGACTGTGAAGATGGTACCCTTCACATTGGTGTCGAAGGTCTCGTCGATCTGTTTGGCGGTGATCTGTCCGAGCGGGGCAGGGCTGCCGGTTCCGGCATTGGCGAAGACGATGTCGAGGGTTCCGCGCTCGGCTTTGACTGTCGCGTAAAGCCGGTCGAGATCTGCCTCGTCGGATACCGACCCGGTTACCGCGCGGGCGTTCGGTCCCAGCTCTGCGACCGCCGCATCGAGCTGCTCCTGCCGACGCCCGAAGATGTAGACGAACGCGCCCTCTTCGATAAAGCGCTTTGCGGCGGCACGTCCTATACCAGTTGCCCCGCCCGTGATCACTGCCGTCTTTCCGTTGAGTCTGGTCATGTTTCTATCCTCTTGCTGTCCGGACCCTGAACATAAGTTTCGTGGCAGGCGGCGCTCAGTGCGAGGATGTGCACAAGGGTGGTGCATAAACGATCCGTATCATCTCGGATGACACCGGCGTCGTGATAATCTAATTCCAGCACAATGCAGGGGCTGCCCATGTTTATCCGCAGCATGAAAGTGAGAATGTTTTTGTCTTCTCAATATAGGAGGGCACCTGAGCGGTGCTGTTTAGCACCATGATTGACTGGGATGACGTTCGGTACTTTCTTGCGGTCGCCCGCAACGGATCGGTGCGGGCTGCTGCAGAGCGTCTCGGCGTCAATCATGCCACGGTGCTGCGGCGCGTCGGTCATCTCGAGGAGCGCCTGGGAGCCCAGGTCTTCGAAAAGTTGCCGACCGGATATCGGCTGACCACCGACGGAGAGGAGGTGCTCGAACTTGCGCAGGATATGGAGACGACATCGCTCAAGCTGGAGACCCGTATCTTTGGACGCGACCAGGGCGTGCGCGGACTGCTGAAGGTGACTCTGGCTCCGACGCTTGCGACGCAGCTCCTCATGCCCGACCTGGCAGCGTTCGCGCGCCAGCATCCCGAGATCGAGATGGACATCCTGTCGTCGGGCGAGCTAGTCAATCTCACCAACCGGGAGGCGGACATCGCAATCCGGGTCGTCTACGATCGAAAGACACTGCCGCTGAACCTTCATGCCCTCAAGGCGCCCGATGTCTATGGCGGGGTTTACATGTCGCGTGAGTTACTTGCAGCGTGGAAGGAGGATCGAGCGGTATCCTTGCGCTGGATCGTTATTAGCGCTCACGGCGTGCCGGATTGGGCGACCGAGGGAGATGCCAGAACGAACACCGTTGCTTTTCGTGTGACCGATGCCGAGGCACAGCTCGCCGCAGTAAGGCTCGGGCTCGGGATGACGACGCTGCCCTGCTTCGTCGGCGATGCCGATCCCCTTCTGGTCCGGGTACCCGGTACGGAGCTCCATATGTACGGTACACTGTGGCTGCTGACGCAGGGGGAGACGCGCAAGACAAAGCGTGTCCGGCTGTTCACCGAATTCATTGCGCAGCGCCTTGCCGCATATTCGACGCTTCTCATTGGACTATCTGCTCCAAACGCCTGATTATTCGGGTGTAGTGTCGGTTGGACTGCTCGCCATACGATCCAGGTTGCCGATCAACCTTACCAGCAGCTCGACCAAATTCTTTTCTTCGATCTCGGAAAATCCAGCCAAGGCTTCTCTATTCCCTTTGAAGAGGGTTTCCGACGCTTCCGGCAGGCGTGCGCGAGCGGCTGGCGTCAGGCCGGCCGCTTGCACGAGAGCAAGGCCATGAGCTGAAGGATAAGGCAGTCAGGCATATTTAGTGGATGGAGGACGGAAGAGTTGTCCGGTTCGATGTCGACGAGCAGTCATGAGCGCGGTCGGTCGCAAAAGAGGCTTGATTAGTGATGGACACTTAGTATCTCTTGCGCGCAGCGCTTGACGCGTACAATCGCAGGTCGCTTCGTTCGATGCTGACAGACGACGTAACCTGGCCGGGAGACACGGGTGTGCTTATTGGTAAGGCCAGGATTGACGCCTACTGGCGTGCCAATGGTCGACCACAAGACCAGCTGGACAGGGCCGCTAGATATTTAGGCTCCTACTGTATCCGTCTGATATTGCGTTGCATCCGATGAAGTACACACTTCGGAACAACTATCATCCTGTCAGCGCTGTTCGACTCCTGTGATGATCGGAACCTCACGAAAAGATCGCGTAAAACCGAGGCGCTGACCGGCCGACTGAAGAGATATCCTTGAAACTGGTCGCAGCCCTCGGCCTTCAGGCACTCATACTGCCCCACATTCTCGACACCTTCAGCCGTAACGATCGCCGCAAAGCTCCTACCCAGCCCGACGACCGCTCGGACGATTGCCAAGTTCTCCTTGGACGTCGCAACATCGGTCACGAATGACCGGTCGATTTTCAGCTTATCAAACGAAAACTTCCTGAGATAGGAAAGGCTCGAATAGCCGGTTCCGAAGTCGTCCAGAGTTGACGCCGGTCTTCTCGGCTGCGGACTGGCCGAATACGGGAGATGCGATCAGCAGGGCAAGGCCTGCGTAAGCAATGGTCTTGTTCATGGGGGTGTGCTCCGGTTTGCGGGTTGCCATGCGAGAACCTTTGGTGTGGCGGATTGTTCCGAGCAATGACCACCAAGGCCACAACGCCGAGAGAGGTCGAGCCGGTCGGCCAGGATATTCAGTGAAGAGTCGGTGGAACATTTCCGCTTTGGCTGGGTGCGCTTTAAGAGGTCGCGCCGTGCCGATCGGACACGACGGAGATGGTGAACGCATTGTTTTTCGCGATTTCTCGATGCGGATAACAAAACGCTACGCGAGCACGTAACCTGTCCGCCGCGATATTTTCGTCCTCGATTTATCGAGCGCCATTGACGGCATGGGCCATCGAAGAGCTCGACGAGGTATTTCTCACGGCGTGCTCCAGGGATGGTTCGGCCCGAAGATCGTGACAGCTTTCTGATCCTCCTCCGGCGGATCGAAGCCCGAGAGCGCGATGCCCAGCTTTGGAAAGATGAGAAAACCGTTTCGCTCCTTTGCGGCATTGTCGCGTTTGCGCAGGGCGGCGACAACATCGGGCTCCTTCGAGGCCATCAGATCGAGGTCGTCGAGAACCAGACCGCCGGAGATCTCGGGAGAAGATTGATCTCGCTCAGGGCATTGTCAACGAAGACCAGAGCGGGGGATGTCTGGCCGTACTCCAATCGGGTCCTGCCGGTCCGGGTTGTCTTGACCGAACCGGGCACGCCGATCACGGCCTCGACCTCTCCTCGGCTCATGCCGAACCGCAGGTCGGAAAGTCCGGCTCTGGGCGTGATCAGCCATGGCAATGGTGGCTCTCCTTCACTGCGGGTCCATCTCTCGCTTCCCAGTAAACCTCGACGAGTTCACATCTCTCGACACCCGGTGAAACTCTAGCGCTCCGTCGAGGTTCTGGGTTTGAGAGGTCTTGGGTGAGGTTGCTATTAGCGATCGTCCCGAGCATCGGATGATCGGCTAGTTCCACTGCGGCTGCCGCTACTTCTTCCGGCTTCCAGCCAGCCCCAACCGCCTCCAAGGCAACATCGGTAAACGCGCTGGCCATCGTTTTCTGGCATTGCAGAAATCGATCGGGATGTCTGTCCGTCATGCTACGCGATATGCGTTTCCAGCCAACAGCGAAACGTCGAGCACCACGAGCGGACCATCCAGGTGCGGAGAAAGTTGGGCAGACACACGGGAGATAACGAAAATGGCCCACCTGAAAAACCATCCCGAGCAAGACCCTGCAGAAGGTTCGCGCGAGACGATCGAACGTGATCTGCAACGACGGGAAGACCAGGCCAAAGAACGTACGGCCAAATCCAGCGATGGAACGCCGTCGGGCAGCACTGCGGGTGCAAAAGCGGCCGAGCCGTCACCAGGCAGCTGAGTTTGTCCGCAGAGGAATAGGGAGATTAACGTTGAGCGAAATAAACCGATCAAACAAACGGATGATCCGTATTGGAGCGACCGCGGTCATCGTCGCCATCACGGCAGTCGTGGGGAGTTATCTCATCGGCCCGGCGACAGATCCACGGACAACGTCATCCGTTTCGGCACCCGCGCATGGTGAGCCGGAGAATCTGGCGGCTCCCGCTAACCCGGCGGGTGGTTCCAAACCTTAAGGCGATCGAGCCAGGCTGTCGAACCACGCGCGATACGGCGTGTTTTTGGCAAGCTTCCGATTGTAGTCAGGCGCGCCGTCTTCCCACCACACCGGCCCGCGTTCTCCGAGCGCACCTTTGCAGCATCGACGCTCTGACGGGCCACCGTCGTCGCCGAAGGATCACCTTTCGCTTGCTTGACCGCCCTGCGGGCGTTCACGAGCGCTGTGACGAGGTCTTGCCGTTCATTCTCGCTGAGCGCCGGATTGCTCAACCTCCAAAGTCGGCCCCGCACCACCATGTAACGGCCATCCGGAGTTCGAGGAAAAGGGTGAGGCTCCGTCAAAGCCGTTCCTGCCTATGGGATTGGCAACGTTCACCTCGATCGATAGAACCCTTCGCGGCAAGGACGTCGCTCTCCCGTACCCAGATCTTTTCATCCAAATCTGCTCCTCGCCGGATACCCTTCTCGACCCGATCGACATCGATGCCATGGCCACCAGACATCATCGTCTCGACAATGATGTCGAAGGTGGTGCGCATCATCTCGTGGCCGATGTCGATTGTTCCATTGCCTGCCTTGATCCACCTGTCGCGCGTACGCTGCGAGGCTGCGATCATTATCGGTTGAAGTTCAAGGAGCTTGTCGTGCCGGAACGCGCTGGCGACGGACTGCCGTTGCCATTTCCAATGCTCCCCGTCCGCCGTCAGCAGACCCTCGCGAGGGCCGGTCCGAGCGCCCGCCGGACTTGATCCCCTTTACCCAGCGCATCTGCGTTTTTGACCAACGCCTCATGGATGAGGGTAGGGTCAGCCAAGTAGACCTTCATCTCTCCCGCGGTTTTCGAAAAAACCAGCGGCTCCTTGAAGATCGATGGAGGAAGCGCATCAAGTGGATTGCGCACGATTGCGAGTAACGCGCCGAGCGTAGACTGCGGCGTCAGGGGAAAGGCTGTCCTCGGCGTTCCGTGATTTCGAACTGTGCTTTCCATCGCTAATCCTTGCTTGCCAACGATCCGGGTACTATCCCTAAGGTGCACACCTTAGGACAGTTAAGGTGTGCACCTTAGACGTACAAGGGGTGGATATGAAAAAGGCAGTGACAGGCGAGAAAACCGCAAGTGTAGGCACCCGCGACAAGATTCTCGATACCACGCTCGCTCTGTTCAATCAGAAGGGACCTGAGCGTGTTACAACTGCCGAAATCGCCCGTACGGTCGGCATCAACGAGGGCAACCTCTATTACCACTTCAAAACCAAGGAAGCGCTTCTTCAGGCGCTGTTCAAAAGACTGGAGGCCGACGCAACCGCCTTCATGGCTGGGGCAGGTTCGAACACTGCGACCGAGCCAGGTGTTTTCTCAGGATTTATGCGGCGCTGGTTCTCGATCGTTTGGGACCATCGCTACATTTTCCGTGATCTGCCTGGCATCGTCGCTCTTGCGCCGAGCCTTCGCGAGCCGACAAGGGCCCTCAGCAGTGGCATGCGGATCGTTGTGGAGGGAACGCTTCGTCAGATGCGCGATGCCCGGCTGATCGACATAAGGGACGAAGACGCTTCTCAACTGCTTGCCAATGTCTGGATCGTTTCGACCTATTGGGCCGTATATCTCAACCTGCAGGAGGGCATTGAGGACCTGGGGCCGGAACATCTCGACTGGGGACTGAAACAGGTTACAAGCCTGTTTAGGCCGTATCTGTCGGAAGCCGCGGAAAGCGAATTGAACATCATGCTCGGCAGCCACTTAGCGGACGCCAAAACGGCAAAGTCAGATCTGCGATAGCCTTTCCGGGTTCGGCCTTCTCGCTGAAAGGATCCACGGCACGAGTGCATAAAGGCTCGGGCGGGTGAGCGAAGCTGCGTAGCTTGCGTTTCAGGCAGATATCAGGCGAGAAGAGGCCTAATAGCTTCTGAGCCCACGAGGCCTCATCCTGCCTTACGCGATTTCAGTTCTTTGGCGACCGACTTCTTCAAGGCATCCATAATATTGACGACGTTGCTTTTTTCCTCGCCATCGTTCTTCGTTGACTTAGAAGCCTTGGTCTTCGTCGGCTTCTTAGCCTTCTTTTTGTCGGCAATCAGCTTCAGCAAGCTTTCCTGGATCGGATCCGAGACCATGTCCGGTGACCAATCTTTTAGGCGCTTTTTGATGACCGTTTCGATAGCCGACACGCCTTTTGGATTCGACTTTTTCTCGATGCCCGTGAAGTACTCGCTCTCAGGGCGGACTTCATCGCCGAAACGGAGCGTCCAGACGACGATGCCTTCGCCGCGTGGTTCGAGGAGTACTGCCCGCTCGCGCCGGCCTAAAACGACACGGGAAATCCCGACGACATCTTCGGCTTCCATGGCCTGGCGGATCACCGCGAAGGCCTCGTCGCCGATCTTGTCGTTCGCCTTGAGGTAAAAAGGCGTTTCCATGAAGACCCATTCGATGCTTCCGCGTGGCACGAACTTCTCGATGTCGATGGTCCGAACCGTCTCCAGCTCGACGGATTCAAGGTCCTCGTCCGTCAAAATCACGTAATCGTTCTCACCGCGCTCGTAGCCCTTGGCCTCTTGCTCGTCCTTCACGGCCTTGCCCGTCACGCTATCCACATATTGGGATACGACCCGGTTACCCGTGTCCTTGTTCAGCGTGTGGAAACGCACCTTCTGGTATTCGGAGGTGGCCGGGGTCATCGCGACGGGGCAGGTGACCAGCGAAAGCTTGAGATAACCTCTCCAATAGGGGCGAGATGGGGCCATTGATCAGCTCGCTTTCCTGGCTGCGGGTTTCGCACGCGACCTTGTGGACTTGCCAGCCGTCGCCTTTTTCCCAGGGTTGCCATTGGGGGCCTTCGGCTTCTTGGCTGAAGCCTTGTCAAGGCCGGCACTTTCTCGCAGCGCCTTGAGGAGGTCGTTGGGTTTGGAAACCTTGATAGGCTTCGGCTTCGGAAGGGTCTTTCTTTCCGCTTTTGCCTTCACCAGAGCCGCGAGTGCATCCTCGTACCGATCATCGAACTTGGCCGGATCGAACTCGCCCTTTTTCGTATTGATGATGTGCTTGGCAAGATTCAGCATTTCGGCCTCGACCTTTATCTTCGCCACATCCTCGAAAGCCTCCTTGGAAGACCGGACTTCGTAGTCGAAGTTAAGGGTAGTGGCGATGATGCCCTTGCCGTGAGCGCGTATGAGGACAGTTCGCATCCGCCTGAACAGGACCGTTCGCGCGATCGCAGTCGCACTGGTATTGATGAGGGCATCGCGAATGCAGGTGAAGGCGTCATGGTCGGCATCATCGACCGGAACGACGTAGTAAGGCTTGTCGAAATAGACGTCATCGATCTTTCCGCAATGGATGAACGCTTCGGCCTCGAGCATCTTGTCGGAGTTAGGGATAACTGCCGCCACCTCCTCGGGATCGATCATGATGTAATCGCCGCTCCCGGTCTCGAAGCCCTTGACCTGTTGCTCCCGTTCCACTGGTTCCTCGGTCTCGCTGTCAACAAATTCGCGCTTCAGCCGGTTTCCGGTTGCCTCGTTGATCATATGAAAGCTGATCCGCTCGGAGGTAGACGCCGCGGTATAGAGCCCAACGGCGCAACTGAGCTCACCAATCTTCAGGTGGCCTTTCCACTGAGCGCGATGTGCGGCCATCGTCATCCCTCCAACTCGTTGCTGAACAAACTTAAATGGCGCCTACTTGGTTCCGGGGTACTAACCTCTAGATATGCTAGGCGCTGGGCAGTCTGTTGAGGTATTGTGTCATGCGTTGTCGGTCTTCAGCGACGGAGTCGGCGTAAAGCTGCAGGCTGGCGGGATCGAATTCCAACAGCTCTTCAATGATCTCCATTTGCCGAAGTGTTTGAGCAATATCGCGGCGCTTATCTGCCTCTGGCTCTTCAAAAACCCCTGTTTTCATCGCCACGCCTTCAATGGTTCACCGGTGGACCCAAACAGCGGGTCGGAGTCCGGTACCGGCAAAGATGAAATCCTCTCAAGCATCTCAGTCGTAGCGGCGGCGGTCTGAATGTCTGCGTGTTGACCTTTCGGATAAGCGCCGACCACCTGAAAGTCTGGTGACGATCCGAGGTTTCGATGCCCTGTCCCCGCTGGCAGGATGAGACAATCACCCTCCGCGACGTTGATGGACCGTCCACCCGGACCGCCAAATCAAAAGCGTTGCTTGGCCTCGCGCGACCCCAAGCACCTCGTGCGCACGGGAATGATAATGCTGGTAGTCAAAGACCCCATTACGCCAAATACCTGTCCAGCCGTTTTTAGCGAAAGCGGTCTCGAAATCCGATGGCGCGTCTGGAAAAGCGGCGCGGTAGATCAGAACCGGCAGCTTCGGGTTATTCGGGACCCAATCGCTCGCTTGGAAAGTCACTCTCTCGACGTTCATACCGCGTTGTCCTGTCAGGTTATTCATGCGTCGACCCTGGCTCGCCGCTCTCGTCGGTGAGCGACGGCAGGAACGTTTCGACATCGCGTCTCTCACGATCAGACAACAGTGCAATGCGCTCATTCCAGAACGCGGCCGCTTCCGGTGGATCGCCATCCCAATCGCGGGAGGATCCGAGGTTGTCGTCGATCACCGCCACCCGACGGCCGCCCAATGCGAGATATTGGTCGGCCAAATCTTTAGACGCGTTTTCCATAGGCTGCCTCCACCGGTTGTTATCAGCGATTAAACATTCGGAAGCGCTACTGGTTCCGGCTTCAGCAAAGCCTGACCATCGCAGCGAATTACTCGAGGCAACTAGAGAGTCTGAATCCCCGTCTTGCCTTTTCGATCCTGCTTGTCCGGCGCTCCGAGGGTAGCGATCAGCAGTTTTTGACGCTGCATGGCTATTTCCGCTAAGTAATTCTCCGCCTGCCAGAAGCAGCGGGCTCCGATCGCCGGATCTCCGTGAATAATTCGCCTCTTCCGTGATGAGCCAGGGCGGCAATCGATACCCAAGCCGAACCGGAGATCCACCAGTTCCTTCATGCGAGCATTGCCTAAACCAGTGGATGGCTAATAAAGCGATCTCTCAATGCGCTATTGAGATCAACAGCCGCGTTGGTTACCGGATGGACGGGCACAAATGAAGCCTGACAAATGTCGCCAACTTGCGGTACGAGGGGCGACGGATCTAACACGGCTATCCACACGCCACGCTAAAGTACCGGCGCCGTGAACGCCGAACAGATAGGGTTCAATATGAGAAAGCCGCACCGAAACGTCGTAGTCGAATTCAAATCGCCTCGCCGACGCGTAACCGCGACAAACACATCAATCTGGGGAAATCTTGACCTGAAAGCAGTGTCGGATGCCGTCCTGACGGACATGCCAATGGCAACGTCTTTAGAAAGAAAGCCTGTCGCCGCGCCCTACACCTTTCCCCGTGGGGCAAATCCGCCATTGACACTATCAGTCGCCTTGCCCGACAGTGGGTTGACCCAACAGGAGAGACAGATGGCTGACGAAACAACTGCAGTTGATGATACCGAGGGTGCTTCTGCTGACACGGCCTCGCCGGTGCTTGAGCCGAAGACGGAGATCGAGTCGAAGAGGAAACGCGCGGCGCGTGCAACAAAGGCTACGGCATCCTCTGTCAGCGATGGTGTTGCCTCCGATCGCCCGGCCGTAGGTGGCAAACGGCGCGGGCAGACCCGGTCGAAATCCAAGCCCGGCGCAGCTGAAGCAAGACCCACGAGGCAGAGCCGCCAACCGCGCGCGTCGACAGCCACAGCGTCTGATGTGACTGCGACCCCCGTACCAGCAGCGGCATCTGATGAGTTGGCGGATCTCCTGCAGTTGGAGGAAGAAAACCAGAGGCTGCGCAAACTGCTCGCGGAAAAGCTTCGCGCTGAAAACGCCGACCTTCGCAATCGGCTCGGTATGAGCTGAGCGCGATCCACTTTGCGTCGAAACGTGAATTTGAAAGCCGCGCCAAATTCGCCACAGCGCCGAGGCCCGGGCGTTGTGCTTTCGACATTTGCGACGATAAAGTGAGGTAGAGGATAAGGCGAGGTCGCCATGGAATTTCTTCGCCAGGTTGACCGGACGGCGGCGCAGCGCTCAAGACGCCGTGCCGGAGATCACCAGTGATCCGCCACATCCGATCTTGCGTTTGGCACCGCCTTTATCGGAAGAAGAGGATGTCGTAGACGCCGACGGCGTTCACACTGACAGCTCTTCAGCGGCCGGTGACGAGCCCGAGGCGGACAATAACGTTGTCCAGCTCTCTGTCGTCGAAGCAGAGCCCGAGCTTCCTGGTATCGGAGCGCCATCGCCCGGCGCAAGTCGGGATCCGCGAAAGCCGCCGACGGGCGGCACGACGCGTGGGCAACCGGCCTTGCGCCGGGAAACGCCAAGAGTTGCCGAAGCAGCCTCACTCCGTCCGGTTGTTTCGGCGCGCTCGAATGCGGATGTCTTGATCCTCGATCACGAGATCCAGGACCTGCGGCGTCAGCTGGCAATAAAGCTCCAGGCGCAGAATGCCCACCTGAGAAAAATGCTCGCGCGGTTTGGCGATTAGCGCGCACTCAAAGGCCGCCAATCGACGTTGCCAGCTTTGCTGACAAACCGACGACACTACTTAAGACCGCGTCAAGGATGATCCGCAGAAGGGCGCGGCTGGGCTGGAACGGATCCCGCTCCCACGCATTTTTTTCGGTGCGAAGCGGAGTCATTATCATGAAGTCGATTATTACAGGTTTGTTTCTCGCGGGCTGCTGTGTGCCGGTCGCCCTGGCGCGGCGCAGATTGTTTCAGCGATCAATGCGCCGGAGAACAGCCATGAGTTTGCGAACCTAGACACACCGCTGTGGAGCAATACCCCGACAAGGGTGGACCGCGAGCACCAGAATTACGAAAGATTGCCAGCGCTTCTGGCAGCTAATACCAACATCCGGCCTGTGAAAGAGCGCGTCGTCCTCGCCGAGGCAGACACAACACCGATCGCATCTGAAGGACAACAATCGCAAAGCAAAACCGAGCGTTTGCGGATTTCGTGGTGCCAGCAGCGGTACAGTTCCTATCGCGTTGATGATAACAGCTACCAGCCGTTCGGCGGTGGGCCGCGGCGGACCTGTGACGCGCCGGTATCGACCGGCGAGGCGGTTTCGCAAGCACCGCTGCAAAAGCCGTCGCAATCTGACAACAGTGCCCATATCCAATGGTGCTCAAGCCATTACGCGTCCTATCAGCCAGGGGACAATTCCTACCGCGCCTTTAGCGGCGCACGCCGTCAGTGCACATCGCCATTTGCCGGGAACAGCGCAAATACCGAACAGGCTTCAATGTGATCCGGGATCGGAACCTCTCGATCGTCCAGGCATTGATGGCTGCAGAATTCAACAGAGGAAGTCAGATAAAAAACCATTCTTATGATGACGGCGCTGGCCGCCATGACATCCGCTGCATACGCGCAGAACGGCGTCGTCAATGGCGCGGCCGGCGGAGCCGTAACCGGCGCAATCGTCGGCGGTGCGATCGACCCGCCGCCGCGCGAAGTCGTAACCTACGTTCAGGAACAGCCGGCTCCCCAGACGCGGGTCATCGTTGAGGAGCCAGTCGCGGTCGGTCGGGTGCTTCCATCCGACGTGGTTGTTCAGCCTGTCCCGCAGAACCCGAGCTACGGTTACGTGGTAGTCGGTCAGCAGCGGGTTATCGTTGAGCCGCAGACCCGTAAAATTGTTCAGGTCATCGACTGACGGCAATGCAATTCGATTATGGAAATGGCGTCGAGGTTTCGGCGCCATTTTTATTAGTGCGGCTAGCGGTCCATATCACTCACAGAGGTGATCGTCTGCTCGGCTTGACGCGACGCGCTTGAATTTCAGAGATGCAGCCGCTTATCGAAGTAGTGCAGCACAAGATAATTTTTGGAACACCCGGCTTATATTTTTATTAACACCGCCTCGCGAGAGCAAATTCCGTCTCCCGCCCATTGGAGCCCGTCCCCGGTTCCATTCTTGCTCTCCCGACAATGCCTATAAATCCCTTCATCAGATGTGACTTGGGCGTTGGAGGTGAAGGCGAGATTGAAGTCCATATCCATATTCCGGACGATCGAGCGAGTTGTAACAATTTGCGCGTTTCGGCGTTAGTTTGCAGCCCAGCACGCCGGCGGTTGCGGCCGAGGAAACGTCAATGGATATCTATATCGTCACGCTGACCATCCTTGGCTTCGTCATCCTCTTGACCGCGTGGCTGCCAATGGTTCTACGGCGACTGCCGTTGTCGCTGCCGATCATCTGTCTTGCGATCGGCGCTATCTTGGCCTGGTCGCCTTTCCC
>NZ_JBXHAY010000025.1:0-15975 GCF_057163345.1 Aliirhizobium sp. YIM B11859 | reverse complement strand
CACGCATTTTGCTACGTTGCATCCGACCGGAAAGTCCGATTTTGCCGAAGGTCCGCCTGTCTCATTTAGATAGTACTATATTTCTTGCAATGAGGGAGCCCCTTACGTTACAGATTCTGCATGACAAACACCCTCATTGGCTACGCTCGTTGTTCGACCGACAAACAAGATCTGGCGGCGCAGAGGGAGACTCTGCTCAAACTCGGCATTGCGGCTGATCGCATCTATACCGATCTCGGCTTCACCGGTACGAACCGGGCGCGGCCCGGTCTTGATCAGGCGCTCGCAGCCGTGCGCAGTGGAGATACGCTTGTCGTGCCCAAGCTCGACCGTCTCGCTCGCTCTGTCCCGGATGCCCGCGCGATCGGCGACGACCTCGCAACGCGGGGCGTGAGGTTGCAGATAGGCGCCAGCATCCATGATCCGTCTGACCCGATGGGCAAGCTGTTCTTCAACATCCTCGCCACCTTCGCCGAATTCGAGGCCGACCTAATCCGGATGCGGACGCGCGAGGGAATGGCACTGGCTCGTTCCAAGGGAAAGCTACGTGGCAAGAAGCCGAAGCTCTCCGATCGACAGCAAAAGGAGCTGCGCCGGATGTATGACACTGGTGGCTATTCAATCAGCGATCTCTCAGAGCTGTTTTCCGTCTCGCGCCCGACCGTCTATCGAACTCTTAGCCGTCAACTATCTACTGGTGTGTAATGACCGCCCAGAGCATCGCTAATTCTGCGCAAGTCGCGGAAGCTGACATGTAGCCTCCGGGCTGCGAACACCAAGTGAAAGCGTCACGTTTGCAGGACGAAGACTTCGCCGTCTGCCAGCGGCTTGTAAGGCATGTCGTTAGCCTCCATAAAGGCAGCGGCTAACTCAGCGGCCGGTGCTTCAGGGTGATCTGATCTGTAGTGTGGGACGATCGAAAAATCGACAAGTCCCATGCCCGCCCAGACCACCTCTGTCGAATATCCATGCGCTAGTTGGGCAGGGTCGTCCATGAGCTCGATCCCTCGCAAAGTTGGCGTTGCTACAACCGCGCCGGCGCTAAAGCCTCCATAGGCAATTTCATCGCTTGCGAGCATTTCGCGAATAACGTCAGGGAAGCCGCTTTGCTGTAAGGCCCGCATGAGTAGGAACGCGTTGCCACCCATCACCCATACCAAGCCGCATCCGTGCAGTACCTTCCTCAACTCCTGCGGATTTCCAAAATAGTGCCGAAGGTCGATGTTCCGGGTCTGTAGCCCAAGAGCTGAAAATTCCGTTCGGGGGTTATAAACCTCTGCCTCGTATTTCCGCCGAGCCTCGTCCGGTATGAAGTCCAGCGCGTTGGCAATAATGGCGACGCTGCCTTGCCGGCTAAACTCAACCAGCTTTTCACGCTCGTTTCCCATTCGATAAGATGACAGATACAGCCTCATTCTCTTCCTCGTTTATGGTGCCGGGCGCGAGGATGGCAATAAAAAACCCCGCGGGAGGCGGGGTTGGTTTCGGGTATATTGCTATACACTCATGACCTACCCAGCCGTCGCAAGACGGTCGTGGTAGTGGTCGTGATGATTGCGCAAATTGCCATGCGTGAATGCTTCCACGGAGCGCTTGAGGTGTCAATCTCAATTCTCCGAAAGCTACATTTCCGCGTCCCTGGCAGAGTGCCAAATAGCGCTAGAAATTCAGTGCCAATTAGCTCTGAAGGTCACACGAAAGCACATGCAACGGTGCCGTTGCGAAAATTAAAGAATATGCGAAATTTAGAAGGGGACGATTTCAGTGGGGGAGGCATCTTGAATATAGATAGCGTCAATTCAAAAGCGGCAAAAATGACTATTCTGGGCTGGTTCACCGGCCTAGCGTATTACAACTGGTTTTCAAACACTGCCGCGCATCTTCCGATCTGGCAGCACGTGCTCCTGATCATCGCGGGGATGTTCGCTGCCGCGATCGTCATAGGAGCCGGAATGGCGCTTCTCGCCGCCGGACTGACGAAGGCCATTACGGGACGAAGCGACGGCAGTATCAACGCTTTCGCATGGGCGGCTTTCATCAGCCCTGTCATCGCCTTCTTCGCTGCAAAGTACGTGCTTCAGGCTTTGGGATCTTGAAATGAACAAGGCACTGCGTTGGTTCATTCAGATATGGATCGGAATTGTCATTCTCGTGAACTTAGCCGCTATAGTCGGCATGTTCCTACACGATGGATTTTGGGGCGGCCTAAGCCGGGTGCAGGACATTTACAACCCGTTCAACATCTTCAACTGGATAATGGAGCTTCTGTTGCTGTCGCCGGCACTGCTCGCCGCTTGGTGGCTCGATAGGCGGAAGCATAGCGCCGCACCATGAGCCGGCGGGTCTCAGAGGCTAAAATGACATGATGAAATTCAGGCCTGCGGGACAGGGTGACATTCCCCAGCTATTGGAACTCTATCGCCACCTTGATCCGGACGACAAAGAGACCGACCCGGATGCGGCCCGAGATCGGTTAGAGGCGCTAAAGCTCTATCCCGGCAGCGATGTGTTTGTGATCGACCTAGACGACAGGCTTGTGGCGACATGTACGCTGATCGTCATCCCAAATCTTACAAGGGGCGGCACTTCGTATGCCCTGATCGAAAATGTTGTTACCGATGCGGCCTACAGGAAGCAGGGCTATGGAAAGGCCGTTTTAGAAGGGGCTGTCCAAGCTGCATGGCAGGCGGGATGCTACAAGGTCATGCTGCTAACGGGGTCGAAACAGCCTTCAACGTTGAAATTCTACAGTGATGCAGGCTTTGAACAGAACAAAACCGGCTTTCAGATAAGGCGCATTCCACCCCGCGCCTCGTGACATATGGAGGGGCAAAATGTGGGATTTCTTCTTGGGTATCTCCGGCGTGGTCGTCGGTGCAGTGGGGCAATACATAATCGAGCACTGCCGCTATCAGCGGGAAACCAAGGCTCAGCGTCAGGACGACGATCGCCGGAAAGCACTTCTGAAAACGGCCCTTGAAAACCCGCCTTCCGGCACAGAATGGCGTAAGCTGACCACCTTATCGGCCATCATTGGCGCAGACCCCGAGACGACAGCAAGATTGCTGATCGAGCTCGGCGCTCGCGGATCGGAAACCGGCGAGGGATGGGCGCTAGCGAGCAAAAAGCCTCTTAGAGGTGGCTAATCGTCATGGCCCGCCCGGACCGGAATCGTCCTGTCTATATTCGTCCTGGGCGTCGATCTCGGCTTTGACTTCATTAAGCTGAAGAGCAACGCCGATTGCCCGCGTGGCGGCTGCGATGTCGGAACGCTGCTCCGGCGTGATCTCGGCCGATGCGGTGAATCTCGATTTTTCGTCCAGCCACCCGACCTTGCGGAGCAAGGAGCCTGTCACTTTTCGCATAGTACCGAAGGCCCTCACCAGTTCGGCCGGAATGGTGGCGGCAAGCGCCTCGGCCGTGGCAAGAAGGCTCTTAGCCTTCTCATAAGTGGCTTTGGTCGCCTCGTTGCGCCGTTGCAATTCCTCGCGTTGGCGCTCGAGCTCGCGACGCTCGTCCAGAATAGTGCGCTCATCGAAAATCAGATTGGTCTCTTTTCGGGCAAGGCGCGTCATCCGTTCCTGATATTCGGCCTCGGCCTCCTTGCGGGCCTGATCCTTCAACGCGCCGTAGACTTCCGGACTGACATGCTCCCGGTTCGTGACCTGCTTTCGGGTGCCCCTCAAAATTGATGGGTCTAGGAATTTGGCGGCATAGTCGGCCCATGAAGTCTGCAGGGCGGCAAACTCGTTGCGCTCGCTGGTCGCCTCCTTCAATTCCTGCAGGGGCTTGTTGGTGCTGATTTGTGGCTTGCCTCGGGACGTGCGCACCGGAGAGATACAAACATCCACGACGCCACCGCCGCGCTCGTCCAGATCGAGGCGCGAGGCGATGACGCTACCCTCACCCGCCCACGTCTCGGCCCATGTCTTCGCAGCATCGAAAAGGGCAACGTTGCGCGGGTTCTCCGGATCGTGCAGCCCGCCGGTTTCTTCGATCCATTCCGGGGAGACGACGCACAGCGCTTGCAGCATCAACGGCGCGCCCTTGCGCTCGCCTGCCTTCGTCTCCCGTTTATGGGCCTTGAATGCCGCCAGAAGGTCACGAGGATCGGCGTCAGTGGCCTTGGACCATGAAAGGCATGTTCCGGCCTCCGCGCCCTCTCTCAGCCGCTCCTTGGAGATTTCATCGAGCCGCATGGCGTGGCGGCTCTGGCCCTGCACCTGTGCGATGGTCTTGAGACGTTTGACGCGGACGGAAGACAGCGGCAGGGGTCAATCCTCCTGCTGCTTCAGCTTCTGCATGCGATAGCCGCTCATCGGCGGCGGTGGCCCCTCAGTCCCGAGCAGGATGCCAAGCTCCCCGAACTCAGCGACGAGGCTATCTCCGAACTCGGCCTGAAGGCTTTCGATCAGCGCCCGCTCTTTGTCGGATAGGGAAGGTTGATGCACATGCCGCCAGTCCCGCCAGTAGTGCGACCATGCCGCTTCGCGTGTGATCGGCCGCGACGGATCGACGTTCCAATGCAGATTTTTCAACTCGCCATATTCGGCAGGCACGATCATTGCTGCGGGGTCTGTCATAGCTTCGCCTCACGCGACTATTTGGGTGTCTGGCAATGTGTCGATAATAGAATTATCAACCCACTATGACAATTCCCTCCGGGCCGCTCCGCTAATTGTCGTGGGCCGCTTCGCGGGACCCCTCAAAATTGAGGGGTAGTCCTTGCCCGTGAACGCGCTCCCCCATTGCGCCGTAGTGAACGGGCAAGGGCGGGCGACTGTGGCAATGACGGTGCATCCCCACCCGGCGATCAGGACAGGGCCTCTCCACTACGGCACTATGGGGGAGTGCGTTCCGAGGCCCTGTCCTGATCGCCTACCGTCGCTATCGGTCGCGATCCCAATCCTGTTCGCGGTCTAGCTCCCGGCCTGCCTGCTCGCGCGCCTCCTGCTCGATCCGCTCCCGGTTGTCGAAATACTCCAACCACGGCGGGGAGCATTCGCGCTCCTCGGGCTGTTCCCGGTCGAGCTGGTCGAGATCGAGCGCGAACGGATTGACCGGCTCGCTCCATTCGGGATCGCGATAGGCGATCGCCGCTGCGGCCCAATCCCAATTGATCCGCTTGCGCACCATGTCGGCCATGGCAGGCGATATCGCGGATCGGCTCGCGTAAAGGGCCAGCGCCGATGTCTGCGACTGCCACGGCCGGGTCAGATCGGACAGGAGCAACGCCGTCGCCTGCTGACGCTCCTGCTCCCTTGCCCTTCGGCGCACGGCTCGATCCTTGCGAGGATCCATCATCGATCACGCTCCCATTCCCGGCCACGGTCGCGAGGCTTCTCGCGGGCCTCCCGTTCGAGCCGTTCTTTTCGCTCGAAAAAGCTTTCCGCCTTGTCGGTGCGATCTGCGCCTTGCTGACGCTCGATCTGATCTTTGCGGGCAAAGAACCCTGCACGACCCTCTAATTGCCGCTCCTGCGCCTCTCTGGGGCGCTCTGAGCCGCTTCGGCGCTGTTCGGCGCGCCAATACGGCTTATCGCCCTCCTTGCGCTCCCTAGCCGGTTTCAGAGCCTTCCATGCCTCGCTCAGTTTCGCCCGATCGCTGTCCTGACGCTCGATCAGGGCGGCGCGCTGCGTCTGGTAGTCCTGCCGTTGCGCAACGAGGGCCTGACCGCGCTCGGTCTTCACCCCCTCAATCTCGCGATCGAGGATGGTTTTCAGGCGGGTGGCGAGTTCGGCGCGGGTCATGTCCTGCGCTTGAGCGAACGCCTCCTGTCGAGCTTCTGAGGAAAACACCTGCCGCATGGTCTCACCGAGAAGGCCACGGCCGTCTAACTGGCCGGTATCCTGCCGGTGCTTTGCAGCCTCCCACGCGTTCAGCAATCGGCCCGCTAGGCTCTGCTCGCGGCTATGGAATCCTCTGTCCTCGCCCTGCGCTCGACGGAAGTGCATTCGCCAGATCGGCTTGACCTCGACCTTATGGCGGGCGGCGGTATCTTTGATCTGCGCCCGGAACTGGTCGTAGATCGCGCTCCGGCCAGCTTTGTTGGTCACAGCCAGGTCGCGCCATTCTCCACGATGGCGCGCCCCTTGGGCGGCGCCGAGTTCCTTCAGGCTGGCAATCCTGCTTCCTGTATCGTGGGCGCGCTCCTGCGCTGCGATCCGCGCCTTGGCGGCATAATCCCGGCGTTGCGTCCGGTCGGCATGCTGCTGGCGCTGCTGCCGCCGTTCCTCGCGCTTCGGCGTCACGATGTTGCCGCGACCGCGCTCATAGCTATTGGCCCAATCCGACAGTTTCAGCCGGTCGTTGCTGGTCGAAAGCATCCGGCCGTCGCTCGGGTCCACCCGGTTGACGATCACATGCACATGGCGGTGCGCCCGATCGGTATGGGCAACGATGATGGCTTGCCGGTTATCGGCCCCGAGAGCCTTCAGCGTCTCGTCGGCCGCGCGCATCATCTCTGCCCGGTCCGGACGTTCGGACGGATGCCACGACAGGCTGTAGGCGTAGACGTGGGCGTTCGATTTTCGGCCGGTATTTCGGATTCCGGCCTCCCGCTTGAGATCGTCGCTCCGCTTGGCCGTGGCGATCATGACGCGCTCGGCCGTCTGCATATCACTGGTGGCGAGGTTGCGCGTCTCGGTCCATTCAACGCGCTCACTGCTCGACAGGTGCGGCGACTGATCGTCACCACGCTTGTCATGCAGGTAATAGGCCAACGCACCCTTGAAGCTGTGGCCTGTGCCGGCGACGTCAGGAACCATCGCCGGCCAACCTCTCCAGCGCGCCGCGGACGTCTGCCACGGTCGCTTCGATCTCACCGACAAGCGGCGTCTGGCCGAAGTGCAGCGCCTTCAAAAGCTGCGCCAGATTCACCCCGATCCGGTTGACCTCGAAGAGCATACGCTCGTCGGCCGACGAGCGGCGCGGCTCGATCTGGACACCGAGAATGGCGCGGCGGGCGAACTCCGCGACAGGCAATCCGGAGCGCTCGGCCTGCGCCTCGATATAGGCGCGCTCGGCCGTGGTCAGGCGGATGCCGGAAAGCCGCTCGGTGCGCTGCTCGGCTACCGCTTTGCGCGGTCTGCCGCCTGCTCGCTTACCGGTCTTCTCGTCGGTCAATCCACGCTCCCTTGGGGTTTGGGGCCGTGCCCCGACAAGCGTTTTTGGGTACCAAAAACATAGCTTGTTACTCTCAGTTATTCCGATAATATCTCCCTAAAGTCTTCCATCGTCAATGCACGACAGAAGACTGGCAAAAGAGGGTTCGAGCGGAAGGGGTTGGCATGTTGGACGAGGAAAAGAAGACGAACCAGTGGGCGATTTCCAAAGGTGCGATCGGTATCATGCTCATCACGCCGATCATGCTTTTTTGCTTTTTCGGGACGTTCTGGAATCTGCTTGCCAAGACAGGCGTCTTCGACAGATTCTTGATGTACGGCATTGGCCTTGCCGGGTGCGTTTATGCGATACGGCGACTGTTCGGTTACATGAACGACAACACCGTTTATTCGCCGATCAAGAAAACCCGGATCGGTGGCAACCAGCTTGCGAAGACGTTCGGCCCGGACCTCGGCGAGCCGGGAGCGGTCCCAATCGGCAACACCCGCATGCCGATCGCCAAGGAGCCGCTGCACACCGTCATCGAGGGCGCGACCGGGACCGGCAAGACGCAGATTCTCAAAACGTGGATCGATGCTGTCAGGAAGCGCGGCGATGTCGTTGTGGTGGTCGACTCCAATTACGACCTCTATGACACCCTCGGCCAACCCGGCGACGTGATCCTGTCGCCGTTCGATGAGCGCTCGCCGGGATGGTTTCCCACCAACGAAGTCCATAACGCCGCCGACTGGGCAGGCCTTGCCGCATCGTTCGTCGGGGAAGGCTCCGGCGACAGCGCCGAGTGGCATGCGATGGCCCGCGCCATGTTCGCGGCTGTTTCCCGCAACTACTGGCTGGCCTGCAAGGAAGCCGGTCGCCCGTTCAGCAATGCCGAACTGTTCGAACTGCTGACCTCGGCCTCTCCGGAAGTCATCCGGCCCCTGATCGCTGGCACTCCGGCCGCAGCGCTGGCCGACAATGAGAAGGGCCTCAACTCCGTCCGCATGTCGTTTATCGAGACCCTGAAATTCTGGCCTTTCCTCAAGGAAGGCTCGTTCTCGATCCGCGATTGGGTGGAGAGCAAGGGCGACCGCCCCTCGATCTTCATCCCCTATCGCAAGCGCAACCTGGCTGAGATGAAAAACCTGATTTCCGCGTGGCTCGATCAGCTGATCGTTGCTGCCTGCGACGGCGGATCATCCAACCGCAAAACGTGGATCATCATCGACGAGCTTTCCGGCCTCGGGGAAATCCCGGCCCTGCTGACCGGCGTCACCGAACTGCGCAAAACCGGATTCCGCGTCGTCGTAGGCTTGCAGGACTTTCACCAGATGCGCCACATCTACGGCCCGAACCGGGCTGAGACCCTGCTCAACAACCTGTCAAACAAGGTCATTCTGCGCGCCAACAGCGCCGAGATCGCAGAGAGGCAGTCCCGCCTGCTCGGAGAGGCCAAGCACCTCGTCTCGTCAACCAGCTTCAGCAACCAGATAATGAGCCGCGATGGCAATCTAGGTTCTACTACGACCTCCTACCAAGAGAGCCGGGAGCGGATCGTGACGCCGGAAGACCTGACCGCCCTGCCTGATCTCACCGCCTATGTGAAATTCTCCGGCGATGAAACCGTGCGGCGGACAACCATCCAGCCCTACAAGGGATGAGGATGAATCCGAGCGGTCCCGGCGCAAAGCGCGGGAGCTTTATAGTGCAAATATATCGCTTTATAGCGATATAAGGTGATATATACTGCGCATTATGAAAAATCCCCGCGTCCCCTCCCTGCGTATGGACGCCGAGTTGCGCAAGCTCGGCGACGATATCG
Organism: Aliirhizobium sp. YIM B11859; assembly: GCF_057163345.1. Classification (NCBI taxonomy): domain Bacteria; kingdom Pseudomonadati; phylum Pseudomonadota; class Alphaproteobacteria; order Hyphomicrobiales; family Rhizobiaceae; genus Aliirhizobium; species Aliirhizobium sp. YIM B11859. The sequence continues at coordinate 7,049 of NZ_JBXHAY010000025.1, read as the reverse complement.
CTATCGCCCGCAAGAAACGGCGCTTCACCCAACAACGGCTTGCGGAGGGTGCGGGCTTCAACGTCGCCACGATCCGACGCCTTGAAAAAGGAGATAGCGGGGTAGCTCTCGGCGTCCTCGCTATGGTGCTTCTGACCCTTGGCGAAAGGGACCGGTTGTCCAACCTGCTCGACGTTGGCAGCGATGATATCGGGCTTATGTGCGACGTGGCGCAGCTTCCGAAGCGGGTTCGCCAGAAGGGCGCGCGCCGTATTCAGACCGCAGCGCCAGAGGTCGAGCCGCAGGAGCAGACTGGTACCGCTTTTTGACGGCGGGGGCGAATTGTTGATGCGATGAGTTATTGAGTAATTGAGTAATTGAGTGTTCGCTCGTTTGTCATCCGGCCCTTGTCGCCCTACGATACGCTTGAGGGTTTCGGCTCCCGGCCTAGCGGTCCGAACGGCGACGAGATCGGGCTAATTTGGAAATAGGCTCGATCTCCCTCACCGATCACGCAACAGCAAGTGTCAGGTGCCCGACCGGATCGGCCGTAGGCCGCACGGTGATTTCGATATCGTAGCCAAGCCGGTTCAGAGCATCCATCAGCTTGCGCTCTGAGAGGTTGGTGAAATCACCGCGCAGGAGCGCCGACACTTTCGGCTGTGGAAGCCCCATGCGCCGCCCTGCTTCCTCCTGCGTCAGATCGAGCCGACGCACGGCCTTGGTGATTTCGATCATCAGGCCGGATTTTACCTTGAGCTTGTCAGCATCAGATAGACCGAGATCGGCAAAGACATTGCCGGAGCCGGTCGTGACTTCGATCCCATCAACGATGCGGGTGCGCATGTCTCATCTCCTTAGCTAGGACCTCGGCCACCTTGAGCCGCGCCCGGATAACGTCCATGTCTTCCTTCGGCGTGGCAATGCCGCTTTTGCTCTTCTTCTGGAAGCAGTGCAGCACGAATACGGCTTCCTCAAACCTGACCGTATAGACGGCCCGGTACGTGCCGCCCGCGTCGTTTTCGACCACTTCCAGAACGCCAGCGCCGCCGAAGCCCTTGAGCACCTTCGACGCCGGATGCTGGTCGCCGTGCTGCGCGAAATGCAGCGCAAAGCCGATAAACTTACGCACATCGGCCGGAAGCTGTATCAGGTCTTTGTAGCTGCTGCCGATCCACTCTAGCGGGCGCTCATCTTGACTCATAGGCATCTTATATCTGAACTGGTATAAATTGCAATGAACTCACAACGCCCTAGAAGCCAAGATAGCCGGGCGGAACGTTGTCCGTCAGCCATACTCCGTTATCAGCCTGCCAGAAAGAAAAGCCATCCGCATGCATGAGGCCCGTCGCGATCCGCAGCACCACCGGCTTGCCGTGTCGGCTCCCGACCTTGATCGCGGTTTCCTCGTTGGGCGACAGGTGGACATGCCGCCGCCTGCCGGCCTTCAGCCCTTCGGCAAAGATCGCATCGAGGTTGTCCCGCGCCGTGCCATGAAACAGCGTCTCCGGTGGCTCACTGGCCGCGAGGCCAAGATCGACGGCAAGGGAATGCCCCTGTGCCGCCCGGATAAGCTGGCCGTCATCGGACAGCGTAAAACGCTGCTTGTCGTTCTCGGCCACAACAGTTTCGAGGGTCGCCCGGTCGATCTTGAACCCGGCTTTCCGCGCTTTCGCTAGCAACGCCTCTACCGGCGTCCATCCGTTGGAATCGAGCGTGATCCCGAGCCGCTCCGGCGCATGCCGAAGCACATGGCTCAACAGTTTGCTGATTTCTTTTGACATTTCTCCGTACTCATCTACATATTTACTCAATCACTCATTTGAGGGCCTGAGATACAAGCTCCCTCAAAATCTCGGTTACGGTGCGGCCCTGCTCGACGGCCATCAACTTGAGACGCTTGTGCTCGTCGCGATCCAGATCGAAATTCACCCGCACCGTGCCGCCTTTGTCCGACAGGCTGGCAAGGGTGGCGGACTTGCGTACGTTGCTCGGACGACCGGCGCTAAGCATGCCGCGCTTTTCTTCACTCATTTGATTATCTCCTTATTACTCAATTGAGGCTTTGCTTAACTTCATTTGCCAGTGCGATGATTTCGCGGGCAGCTTCGCTGTCAGGTTCCAGATCGAGGACGGTCGATCCGGCCGCAGCGGAGCCAGGATAGCCTACGCGCTGCGTGATCCGGGTCGCCAAGACCGGCAGGCCATAGCCGTTCAGAGCCTCGGTGATCTCGCTGCCGATCTTGGTTCCCTTGATGGCGCGGGAGACGACAAAGGCAGCGCGCAATTTGCCGTCCGTGACCTCGATGCGCTGTTTCACCAGATCGACAAGATCAGCGGTCGCCCAAATATCGTAGGGCGAGGGCTGGACCGGGATCAGGATGAAATTAGCGGCTTTGATGGCCGATACGGCGAGATCGGCCGCTTGCGGCGCTCCGTCGATTACCACGAAATCCTTGCGGGCAATATTCTTCAGGTCGCGCTCTATCGTCGGCCGGTCGATCCCGACCACGGAAAGCGGCTGTTCCTCGCGTACAGCCGCCCAATCGCGGGCGCTGCCCTGTGGATCGGAATCGATCAACAGCACGTCAGCGCCGCCGATCTGCAAGGCGCGGGCTAGATGGGTGGCGATGGTGGTTTTCCCCGCGCCCCCCTTCTGGTTTAAAACGGCGATCACATGCACGGCCGATGCTCCTACGGTTGATGAAATGTGCTTTTACTCAAGTGAGTATATACGAAATGAGTAGTTGAGTAAAGACGTATCCGCTCATCAACTCATTTGAGTGTTTAGCGCAAGCCTCTCCGCCTGCTTTCTTTCGAAAGCCCATGCAACGGTGGCCGCAAGCGTGAACGTTGCGATTTTAGGCTTTGAGGGTGCCGCGCTGGCCCGCATTATACGCGGGCCAGAACCGCCGCAGGGCCTCGTGAGAGGCCCGAACAGCGGCGACCGTTCATGTTTCGCTATTTATTATAGAATTAGATTGGGATTCAGTCCGTCTGGCGGACTCACGTTGTTTCATAGATCTTGCAAGCTTGGCGAGCGCCTGGCCCAAGGGATTATCGCCCACTTCGAACAGGGCCAGTTCGTCCATAGGCAGGCTAGCCCGGTGCGCTTCCATCTCGGCCGCACGCTCGGCCTCAGCCTGCGCATGATCGTCGGGCGGGGGAGGGGTCATGCCGAACCGGCCGAGAAACTGGCGAGCGCGGGCAGGGAGCGACAACCGATAGGCGTTGCTGGTCTGCTGGACCTGTGGGCCGCGCCCCTCATTTCCGGTCGGCACATAGCGCCGCAGCCAGTCGAGGAAGCCATGCGAGCGTAGCGCCTTCAACGCGCGCACGATGGCGTCACGCGAACGCCGCAGCTTGTCCATGAGGAAGTCTATCGAAGGATCGAGCCTACCAGTGCGAAAGTTCACCAGATTGGCGAATAGCTCCAACACCTCGATGGCAATGCCTCCAAGGGGGCCGTTGCGTGTACCTGGCTCTCGGCATGCCAACTCATATCGCCGCGCCGCCAGAACGATCTGGCGGACCTCCTGCCGGTTCGTCCGCTGCCAGAATACGCCTTCGCATCGTCCCGCTGCACGGGACTGTCTTCGAACGGGTGTGCGCTCCCGCTCGGCCGGTGCTCCTGCGAGCACGGCCCCTATCTGTGCAAACATCGTCCTTCGTCCTCCGTTTGGAGGGCATGGACAGCGGACAAATATTCAGCGTTCCCGCAAGACTCATATCTTGCAGGCTCACATGTGAACGGCTATATTAGAGGCTGTTCAGGGCGCTCTAACAAAGCCGTGTCCGTAATCCGAAAACCCCAAGCCGTTAGCGCGGCGAGGGGTTTTTCATTTTATGCCCTCTTGCTTCTCGATATAGACCTTTAAAGCTTCTTCAATGACGGCCGCGCGCGAACGCGCGCCCATAACCTCCTTGAGATTATCGAGGTACTCGACGGTCTCATTGGAGAGATCAACCGTCACCAACATACGCCCAGCGGCACGCCTCCGCTCTCGATGAGCGACAACTCTTTGCGTCGTTGTTGTAGGTTCGGCACGGTTCATTGTTTCAAGAAACAATGATTTGCGCCGATTCTGCAACCCCTTATCGTCAAAGTGCTGGATTTACTCGTGTTTGCATCTCCACAGACAAACAGAAAACGGCCTTTCAGGCGGGATTTCTCAGCCAGCGCTCGCAAGCCGGCCTCGGCGCGGCCGATCGCCTTGGTAATATCGAGAAGATCGCGCGTCGATCGGGCGAGGCGATCAAGCCGCGTGACCGTCACGACGTTGCCCGGCTGCAAATGGTCCAGCATCTTCGCCAACTCGGGGCGGCCGCGCTACGCGCCCGATGCCTTTTCTTCAAAGATTCGGACACAGCCGGCCGCCTTCAACGCCGCGCGCTGCTGGTCAAGAGTCTGGCCGTCCGTTGAGACACGGGCATATCCTATAAGCATGGCAGGGGGGGGCCTTGTGGGCGACATGCCCGAAATCTACCTCGTGCGAACCGTCACGGAAATCCATATTGTGCGACAATAAACTGTCCCGGGTTCCAGAATTGTCGCCGCAATGTTGTACACCGGCGCTGTGCTGATGCCCGGCTTATGGGAGAAGCGGCGTATTGGGGGCTAACCGTTTTAAGATGTTGCGGAAAAACACAAGACTGCCAAAAGTAAAATTTGCGCTGCTCGGTCTAGAAACTACACTCCCCCTAGACGCCGTTGGAAACTGAAAAATGAATGATGCAAAAATCACGTTTAAAGCCATTAACGACATTATTAGTGCTGCAAGTCGTGATCTTCCTATTGAACACAGATGCGCTCTGCGCGCAGGCCTCGATATTTTTATAAAAGAAATAGAAAAGGAAATTCTCGGAAAATATGACGAAATCGATGGGTATGTCTCTGAGAAGCTCTTTAAACTCAGGTGGCATGTTAGTGCGAACTTAAATTTCGATATCACAAACGGGCATGATGAGAGCCAACACCGATCTTGGGCCTTGGGGGCGCTTGGTATTGTGGAAAGCCGTATGAAAGAGATGTTTCCAGAGAGCGAGTAAGTGACTCTTTGAAACATCGGCAACGTGTTTGTTCCTAAGGGGGGAAAAGAATGGCAAGACCTGATGGCCCACTCGTAATATGTGTAATTAATCTCAAAGGGGGGGTTGGAAAATCAACAATCTCTGCCCTTCTTAGCCGTTACGCACTTAGCACCCGCCGCAAAGATGTCTTGGCAATCGATCTCGACCCACAGGCGAACCTTAGCCAAGCGTTGATGCACGAGAACTATAATGATTTCCTCACGGAACAGCGCCCCTCGATTGTAGAAATATTCAATGGTTATCAGCCGCCCGCTGGTAAGGGCGGCGGCCCGAAGCCCCTTGCTGGATCTGTTGAGGACATTTGGCAAATTGGCGCAAACTCGCTCCAGCTAATTCCCTCCAGATTCGACTTTTCCGATAATTTAACGGAGTCTCTTCGCCCTGATCCAAAAGTGTTAGCTCGCTACCTTGCTGCAAACTTCCAGCATAAAGACGTGATTATCATTGATTGCGCTCCCACAGAGTCGGTTCTTACTCGCGCGGCATACCATGCGAGCGGCTTAGTGCTAGTTCCGGTGAAGCCCGAATATTTCGCCACTATTGGATTTCCACTCCTGCAAGAGTCCTTGGTTTCATTTCGGAAAGCCAATAGAGGTCATAAAATTGACGTTTCAGGCATCGTCATAAATAACGCCTTTTACGATGGTGGTAATAACGGGGGGCCTGAGAAGGCTCGGGCTCTTGGCGATATTCGGGCGGAAGCCGCCAAGAATGGGTGGCCGGTATTTCGGACAGAGATTCCGTTCTCTCGTGGTTTCCCAAAGATTATGCGCGGCGATCATAGCTATTCTGGTAACGCAGCGATGTTTCCCCGATTTGCGAAGGAATTCTTTGACGCAATAGGGCTTTAGGACGATAGGCAGGTACTATGCAGCGATATAGGCGAGAGTTTTTACGAGAATTGCTGTCTCCACTCATTAAACAGTGGGGACGTGAGGAAGTGCTCCGCGCCGTATATGAGCTAGAGGAGATTAGCGGAAGCTCGGAAGACGGTACGCGTCCTCTAAGCCTTGCCGAGCGCCGAAAGCGCCAAGATGCCGGTCGTCAGAACGCAGTAATGATTGCTGAAAAAGCAGACGTTCCCGACGATAAGCGAATGCTACTCATCAATCTGGCATCACGCTGGGAACACAAGGCATTTTTGCCCACCATCTCAGATGTACGGAATTTTCTTGAAATGAGAGGGGTCGAAACGCGTTCGCTGAAGCAGCGACAGGATGCGTTTCGGAGGGTAATCAGCGCGATAGTTGATCTGCCAAATGAGCATTTGGAAAGGCTAATACGGAACTCTCGGCATTCTGGTCCGTCGCAACTCGGCCCTCTATCGGACGCTATTAAAGCTGCAAGCTCTGCGGCACGGTCCCATGACCGTAAACCTAACAAAGAGCTTGAGATAGACGACGGGCAAAAAGCTTCGGATCAGATCCCCCAGGAGAATGGCGAGCATTCAGGTATACATCGCTCTCACCATGTAGAGAGCGATAATCAGCTCCTTCCCTCCGATCAGAAAGGCACTGATGTAACCGCGATCACGCCGGAACGGGAGCCTAAGGGTTTAGAGGGGAAAGCTTTTGACACACAGGGCAATCCCCCTAGTGGCAATTCTGCATCCAAGATCGCTGATGATGCGAAAAAGATTTCATCTGAAGACGATGAAGCTCGTACAGATGCGGCAGTTGGGAATAATAAAAATCTCTCAAAAAGAGATAAGATCCGTCACCCGAAGTTTCGTTAATTTCTGTGACCTTCAAAGCTGTCTAGCACCATATTTTCAGCGCTAAGTAGCACCGATGAGCAGCGTGCTGAGAGCCGCGTCCATGGTGACGCCTCCATGGCAATTTCCATCAGCTGCGACCTGTACGAAAGAGGATCGTTCAACGGACACGCATTTTGCTACGTTGCATCCGACCGGAAAGTCCGATTTTGCCGAAGGTCCGCCTGTCTCATTTAGATAGTACTATATTTCTTGCAATGAGGGA
>NZ_JBXHAY010000024.1:0-20149 GCF_057163345.1 Aliirhizobium sp. YIM B11859 | reverse complement strand
TTGCCTCCGGCCAAATCAACAGTCGGGGCGATGGAATCATAATTCGGAAGCCAACGGAATCCTCAACGCGATTCCGTGTTCAATGGACGTGCTCTAGGTTGGAGGAGGAGGTCTGAGAAATCGGACCTCCTCTCTTTTTTGTTTCTAGACCGCAAGGTTTTGCATCCAAACCGCTGTCACGCCTATGTCACGCAATCATTGAAGCGAATCAATGTAATTTAAGCGGGAGGTATTTAGGCAGCCTCATTTCCCCTACGCCCCTCGTCACGTCTCACGAGGGGCACTTTTTTTCAAGGATTCGATATTGGAAAAAGATCAACGCAATGGCGAAGCTCGGAAACTCCAAGCACGTAGAATACGTGATGGATCTATTAAAAGCTTTCGCTCTGCACTAATAGATTACCTTGAAACGTCAGCTTGCGAAGAGCACGCCCGCAGAGCAATGCCCGTCCAGCCGCCGGGGATGGCTGTGTCCTCGATAAAAATTAAAGAAGATGAGTAACCTCATTCACATCGGCTTCCAGTCCAACGCGATAGTCTTCATAAAAAACCTAACCGCTGACGAAATAGTGGAAGTGATAAGCGAACATGTGCATTCATTCGAAGAAGCTATGGCCGCTATCACCATGCTAAATTCAGCGCGGACAGCTGGCAGCTACAGTGGCACTGGTTGGCGGATCTGGTTTGTTCGTCGGCATTAAACACGAGACGATTGGACTCTAGAGCGAAATTACAGAGTCCTTAAGTGACAGTGTGGTAACCGATCCCGGATATGAAGAAAGTATCTTTTTCGGGAGCGCTTATGAAAAACAATATTGAACAGCGGATCGCGCAAATCGAGATGATCCAGAGTTCAGTTATCGCTGAGGCGGAGTTGCTGCGTGCCGCGTTAGCTGAACTCAAAAGTGCAGCCACAAAATTGGTGGACGCCGCTGATCGAAAACAGTTTAAATCGGATGGATAAGTGCCAATGTCGAGTTCGAAGTTGGTTAGTCGACGATAAGTCGACCACTTGATCCATAAGCTCGCACACACCCGAAGGACCCAACAATGATAGACGAGAAGACTCAGACCGTTATCGTTGACCAACGAGGACATGATCGAATCGTTGCTACCAATGACGGTAAGAGGGTGGAGGAGTGGGCTGCTGCCGGTTTATGGGACACGAGGTTAAGCTAATCACACCTTGGTTTCAAAGTCATTTGGGCTGAGATACCCCAGTGTCGAGTGGCGACGTCTCGGGTTGTAGAAACGCTCGATGTAATCGAACACGTCCGCTCTGGCATCGTTCCTCGTGCGATATACCTTGCGTGCCGTTCTCTCCGTTTTCAGTGATGAGAAGAAGCTCTCCATTGCTGCGTTGTCCTAGACATTTCCGGAGCGGCTCATGGAACAGGTGATGCCGTGGTCGCCCATGAGGCGCTGGAACTGCTCGCTCGTATACTGGGCAGATTCAACCGGTCGCCGCAACACCCCAAACATGGAGGTGCTTATTGTGACGGGAAGAAGGAAATCGGAGCGATCAACGCGGCAGAAATTATCCTCGCCAGGGCGTCCACCGGTGTGGCAGCGTGAGAACCTGTGCCGGTTCTGGCGAGAAATAGCGGCAGGCTTGTCCAGCGAGGATGCCGGTGTGGAAGCCGGCGTCTCTGCCCCTGTTGGAAACCGGTGGTTTCGGAGTTCAGGCGGTATGCCTCCCACACATCTTTCACCCTCGGCAACGCCACTCAAAAACCGCAGCCTGACGTTCGCAGAGCGAGAGGAAATTGCTTTGGAGTGTGCTCGAGGCACCGGCGTCCGAGCCATCGCACGTAAGCTGGGACGATCACCCAGTACAATCTCGCGCGAGATTAGACGAAATTCGGCAACACGCGGCGGCGACTTCAACTATCGCGCCATCACTGCGCAATGGCATGCTGATCGAGCGGCCCTGCGGCCGAAGGTAGCGAAGCTGGTAACCGTGTCGCCCTTCGCGATTACGTCCAGGACCGGCTCTCGGGCCTGATTGCCACGCCCTGCGGCATCGCCTTTGATGGGCCTGCCGTGGTATGGAAAGGACGACGGGCCGTTCATCGGCAAAGCCGACGCTGGTCCAAAGCCTGGAGTCCGGAACAGATTGCACAGCGTCTGAGATTGGACTTCCCCGAGGACGCGACTATGCGCATCAGCCACGAAGCCATCTATCAGGCACTCTACATTCAAAGCCGAGGCGCTTTGAAACGAGAGCTGTCGGCTTGTTTGCGGTCCGGACGAGCACTGCGTTTGCCTCGCGAACGTGCTCGCAATCGGGGTAAGTCCTTTGTTGGGAATGCTCTTATGATCAGCGATCGCCCTGCGGAAATCGATGAACGAGCGGTACCTGGTCATTGGGAAGGTGATCTTATTCTGGGACTCGGCAGCTCCGCGATCGGCACGCTGGTCGAACGTACAACACGGTTCACAATGCTTCTGCACCTGCCACGCATGCAGGGCCACGGGATCGATAAATCCGTCAAAAACGGTCCTGCGCTTGCTGGGCATGGTGCCGAAGCAGTCCGTGATGCGATCGCCGAAACGATCATGGAACTGCCAGCGCACTTACGCCAATCCCTGACTTGGGACCAAGGTGCCGAGATGGCCCAACACGCACAGCTTAAGATCGATACTGGTCTCGATATTTACTTCTGCGACCCTCAAAGCCCATGGCAGCGCGGTAGCAACGAAAACACAAACGGTTTGCTACGGCAGTACTTCCCCAAGGGTACAGATCTGAGCCAGCATGGAGCCGATGAACTCACCGCTGTGGCGCATGCCCTGAATAGCAGGCCGCGCAAAACGCTGGGTTATCGCACGCCGGCAGAAGCGCTCGACGGACTGCTCAAATCGGATATGATCGAAGGTGTTGCGGCGACCGGTTGAATCCGCCCTGGCTTCCCTGATCGGAATGATGCAGCAGCGCGTCCGGCTTTCCTCGACGCCAGATCGCCATGATCAGTGCATCGGTGACGAGTTGGGCCGTCATGTTGGCATTCATCGACCAGCCAACGACACGGCGTGAGGACAGGTCGATGATTGCTGCGACATACGACCAGCCTTCTGCGGTCCAGATATAGGTGAAGTCGGCCACCCATTTCTGGTTCGGACAATCTGTCACGAACTGACGGTCGAGGACGTTCGGGATGATGACGGCACGATCACCGACATCCTTTGGCAAACCACGCCGTCTTGGCCTGGCTCTGAGCGCATTCAAGCGCATCAGTCGCTCGATCCGATGGAGACCACACGACAATCCTTCTTCCAACACTCGTGCCACACGCGACGAGCACCGTATGTGCGGTCGCTGGATTTGAAGCTCTGCGCGATCCTGTCCAGCAGGACATCGTCATAACGGGCGTGTTCGCTCGGAGAACGATTGAGCCAGGCATGGAACCTGAACGAGAAACTCCCAGCGCTTCGCAGAGCCATGCCACCGGCCAGATAGAACGGTGCTTTGTAATGAATGCGAATTTCATATCGCGTCCTTGGCAAAGTAGGCTGCGGCTTTCCTAAGAAACACTCTCCGCATCGAGGATGGGATCAAGTTGATATCCCAAAGAGCGAGCACGGCGCTGCAGGTTTGCCAGGACTCGGCCGCGATGGCGCTCGTCATATGCCGCTGCACCAGGATCACGGTAAGCCATGCCGAACCGAAGCGCATTGAAGAACAGAACTGCGATCTTACGTGCCGTCGCCGTCAGGGCTTTCTGCTTGCCGATGCGCCCTGCCAAACGTCGGTAAGATGCACCCAGTGCCGTGTCGCTTCGACCAATCGTGGTGGCTGCCAACCGCAACAGCGCGGCTGCCCGGCTCGATGATCGGCGCGTTCTCGACGAGAGAAGTCTTCCGCCAGATATTTTGTTGCCAGGGGCCAGGCAGAGCCATGATGTGAAGTGCTTGGCGGTGGGCCATGCTAGCAGATCCGTTCCGCATTAGCCGATGAGCTTGAGGGCGAGCGAGGAGCCGAGGCCGTGAATCTGCGTCAAGTCGGTGCCTGTAAGGCCGTATAGAGCGGCCCGGACATCAAAAGACGGTGCACTCGTCTGCTTGGTCTTCGTCCGGATCTTTGGCAGTGGGGCGAGCGGAGCTTCAAGTTCGCCGGTCATGGAAACTATCGCTGCCTCAAGCTTGCGGTCGCATTCGAACATCTTCACCTGGTAGAAATCGTAAAGCTCCAGTGATTGGGAAAGCGCAAACACGTGCTCATCACGATCGTTACCGATCAGGGATGCTCGGATTGTTTCGACAGAAGAGTGGCAGCGAACATCACGCAATGATGCCAAGGCGTCGGGATCGCGCTCGCCGGAAACGATTGCCCGGATAATCTTCATACCGGTCACACCGGTGATGTCGGAGACAACATGATGGAGCTGTAGGTTCATCTCCATCAGAGCCTTCTGCATGTGCTGGATATGAGCTGCCGCATACTCGACCAGCCGTTCTCGTTGACGCAGATAAGCACGCAAAGTGGCAACCTGTGCATTGGGGCGAAAGCTGCCGCGTAGTAGACCATAGGAATGCAACTGGCGAAGCCATGCCGCATCGTTGACGTCGGTCTTCCGGCCGGGGACGTTCTTCGCATAACGCGCATTGACCAGGATCACCTCAAATCCGTGCTGCTCCAGAATCTCGAATGCCGGTACCCAGTAGACGCCGGTCGACTCCATCGCCACGCTCGTGACGCCACAAGAACGGAACCAATTGGCAAGGTCATGCAGGTCATGTGTGAATGTGCCGAAGGCTCGGATCGGCATATCATCACTATCCGGATTGACCGCCGCCATATGCATCGTGGACCCGATATCGATGGCGGCGGCGCCTGGATTCACACGAGTAAGGTTCTGTGAGGCAGATGATTTTGTCTTGGGCATGCCTTCTCCTCCTTTGTTTGGGGAGGGGCTGGGCCGCGCAAGTTCGTCATTTTCCTAACCGGGATCGCCGCCAAAGCTGCGTCACCACTCTCAAGTTCGCAACAGCCCATGTGCCACGTTTTTTAACGGGGTCGAACGCCTCCAATAAGCAGTCGGCAACTCCCCTCCGGTAGCGATTGTAGCATGACCTGTTTCTACCGCGCACAGGCGGACCAAAGCCCGTGATCGTTTTATAGGATATCGCGCTCCGCTTTCAGCCTAGCGACTTCACGACGCAGCCGCTCGATCTCAAGCTGCTCCGGCTTCATCTGGCCTTTTCCAGGAAACGACTGGCTGGGGTCGTCGCAATATTCCCGAACCCATTTGCGCAGCACATTCTCGTGGACATCAAGGTCACGAGCCGCCTGCGCAACAGTGACCCCACGTTCCCTGACAAGCCTCACAGCCTCAAGCTTATACTCGCGGCTGAATATTCGTCTTTGCATTCATGCTCTCCGGTTTCAGGAGGAACATCTTAACTCGATGTCCATGAAAGCGGCAGCAGGCCAGAGAGAAGCTTCCACGAGGAGGCGGCGGCGAAGACCTTTGCATCATATGAACGCAAACGCCTTGAGATGGGCCTGTAGACGTTTTCCTTCATTTGAGATGCCAGGGCGGCAGATTAAGCTTTCGTTAATTCATTTTGTAGGCTGTTGGAATGTGCCAGGCAGGTAGAGGTTCTCCACTCAATAACTTTCGAGGCGCGAATGAACCGACTGTCGATCACTATCTTTGTCTGCCTTTCCGTCGCAGCGATCGCATTTGTCGCCTACAGTTTCCTCGCCAATCTTTGATAGAGATCAAGTAAACGAATTACGCGTTCTGTGTTTGGCCATTAGTCACCACGTGCGGACTTCTCCGTTCATCTTAAGCAACAGGTGTGGAGCTCGGCGCGTGGTGGCACCTTAGATCAGATGTGAGCTACGGCATTTTACAACGTCAGTGAAACAAATCTTCTCCCCATCCGTTCATGGACGCACCGGACGGAGTAGAAAGCATGATGATTATTCACGACTGGCTTGAGGACAGGGTCGCAGAGCGACGCTTCAATGTTATACCTTGCGACGACGCGTCAGAATTCGCGATGCTGGGCGGTGTTCTTCGAGCGGAGGCACAATTAGCGGGCTACTCACCGGAAGCATTAGAGGCGGCCTGCGACGGCGACCTGTGCAGCTATCTCATGCGACATGCCCAAAGCGAAACAGCAGTAGCCTGAGGAGTAGCTATGAGCACCGAAAGAACCGCGCGTTCTCGTATGTCAATTTTCGTGGGCGCCATATTCGTGATTGGCCTGATGTTAGCTGCCTACTACACTTTTTTCAAGACGCCAGGCGAGGTCAAGGACGCGCCCGTGTCCGAGATCGTAAATCCGAAGTCTTAAGATGCCTAGCAGGCTTGGTTGGGAGAAATCCACGCCCAACCAGGCTACCGGCGTTATCGTCAACGATCTATTTATCGACTCTTTGGAAATAAAATGAACCTTACAGACGAAGAGCAAAAAGCTGTACGCTACGAGGGCATAATCGCTGCACTTCGAGACAAAAGTTCGAATGAGTGCCCATATCCAGATGAAGATGACCGTCCCATGATCTGGGTCGATAGTTACCATTCTGCAAATCCGAACATCAAGAAGTAACAAGCCACAGAGGCTGCCGCGATGGTCGCCGTCTATTCGGAACCTTTGCTGCTACCGTGGGTTCTAGCCACAGAACCAACGTGAGGCTTCGAATTTCATGAAGTCAGCTAACGAGCAGTTTCCCGACTACCCCCTTCCAACCCGAAGCGTCGGCGATGGGAAGATTGTCATTGTTGGTTGCATCGTGGCATGCACGTTAATCGGTGTTCTCACAATTTTTGGCGTTATTTATGCCGCGGCTTAACTCGCCAATTCGACCTCGGGGCGTAGCCCTCGTTGTTGCGCTACCAAGGGCTGATCGATATCTCAAGGCTATGAAACAATCTTCTCCCCGAAATTATTTTTCAGCGTTTCACTTTCTGCAGCCGTGGCAGCCCTCGTGACCTTGGGCATTACATGGCTGTCGTAGATCTTGGCCGGCTTCATCTAAATTCAAGGGCGACTGTCATGCCAAGCCCACGAGGTCAGGGCGAGAAAGCGCAGGAACCTTTTCACGCCTTTGCTGTTATAAGATGCCAAACCCTGTTGCGTCCGCTCCGGGGTTGGTTATTAGGCCCCGCTACGATCCCAAAGCCGTAGCGGGGCTTTTGATGTCAGGGTGGATGCCTAGGGCGATGCCTGAATGATTCCGACTGCGAAGCTGTAGCCCATCATGAATCTACCGTAAGTAAGCCTGCACTGCGGGGGAAGAAGATTTGGGATCGTCGCCATGGGGGCTTTCCAAGATGAGGTGCCAGATAACGTCATCCCGAAATAATAAGTTCCGATGGTGCGTCAGCACAGTACCTGCCGTACATTCTTCTTGTTGACGCAACTCCTCTACTTGCCGCTGTTTTGCCGAGCATTAGTTCATTGTGATGGACAAAGATGACGGCATTCCACAAAAGCGAAACCGCGAGAAGAGCTCCTTGGCGGACAGGAAGCAACGCTTCGACGCAACGCATTACAGCGCCATGGCGTCGATCAAGGCTGAGGCGGAGGAGCGACGGCTGAAGACGGAGCGCTTACGAAAGATGAGGCTTCAATCGGGAAGTTGACGGAATTTACCCGCCTACACACTCTCGCTTGAGCGGCGGAATCGTGTCGTTGGGGGCAAGGCCTGACCTGACGCATCCGGAAACGCGCCTGAGAATGCCGATCTGACTTTGAGCGGACCAGACGCGTTCTGACATCGCGCTGTCATCTCCCTTCGCTATCTCACCCTCGAATGGAGAAGGTGATGGCAAGAGACATTGAGGATATCGCGCGGACGATCGCCGAACTCGCTCTCCCGGGAATGCGACCGAAGGATCTTGTGGACGCGGTCCGAAAGAAACACCCTACTGCGTCTAAAAAAGAAATATCTCGTGCCGCCTTCTACGCGGTTATCCTAGCCGCTGAGGAAGAGCCACGCCGCGCTGAGGCGCTCCACGAGTTGGCGAGCGTCACACGAAACGAGCTCAACGAATAGAAGGGTCTCGCCAGGCAGTCGTCGTCAGTGAAACGCAATAAAGCGCTTTGGAGCGATACAGTCCCGCCCGGCATGATGATCCGTTGCGTACTGGATCGTCTCGACCAGTTCCAGGTCCATCACCGGCTTTGAGATCACCCCAAGGGCGCCATCAACGCCTGAACCAAGCTGTTCCGGATTGCCAGTCATGAAGACGACGGTGACCCCATCTGCTGCCAGACGTCGGCCGATTTCGGGGCCTGTCGCACCATCGATGAGATTGACATCGACAAATGCGACCTCTGCCTTGTCGGCAAGCTGGTACGCTTCCTCTGCCGTGGCTGCCGTCCCGATGGCCTCATACCCAAGCGACAAGACTGCCTCTTCGACCGCGCTCGATAACAGCCACTGGTCTTCAACGATCAGGATATTCATCATGTTTATCCAACCTTTCTTCGTGAGCGACACAATCGCCGTCTGGAAATTTTGTTCCGGGACAAGTCCGCTTTTGCAAAGATTTGCCGCAAGCAAGGTGGAGATAGTTTCCAAGTAACAAGGTTGGATTCGGCTCGTTCAATGCTGGTCGCAACAATCTGGAATGCGGATGACCAAGCCTGACGAAAAACTCTCACTGATCGAAGAACAGCTTGTCATCGACAAGCGCGCCGTGAGCGACGGCCGCGTTCGCGTCAGCACGAAACCCGATTTTGTCACAGAAGCAGCGGAAGCACACCTCGACAGCGAGAATGTCGAGGGGACGCGGGTCGCGATCGGCCGTGAAGTGTCAGAAGCACCGGCCGTTCGTACAGAAGGTGACGTGACCAACCATGGCCGGGTGCGTGTCCGTTCCTACGTGGTCGAAAATCCTGTCAGTGAACAGGTATCGCTGCGCGATGAAAACGTCAGCATCGAACGCCGCACGGTCGACCGACCTGTATCGGGAACGGAAAACGCCTTCGTCGACCGCACGATCGAGGCCGAAGAGCACCATGAAGAGGCTGTCGTCTCGAAGGATGCGTTGTCGAAGAGATCGCGCTGCGCAGGACCGCCGAGCAGCGCGAGGAGACCATCAGCGACAGCGTCCGTCGTACCGAGGTGGAAGTCGAAGATGAACGGTCCGACCGCGCGGTCCGCAAGGACTAATCAAGGCTCTTCGTTTGATTTATTTGCACCAGAGACCGGCGGTCCCATCGCCGGTCTTTTTTGTCCTTGGTGGTACGGGAACCGAACGGCAATTGCGGCGTTAGTGTGGCACTCACGTTCCCGTGATGAAGAGGATGCACCATGACCGAACCTGTCTCCGTCCACGTTTCCCGCGATGCGGCTTACGTCGACCCCTCCCTCACAGCCACTTTGCATAAGGTGTCGTGGGGCGCGATCTTCGCCGGGGTCGTACTGGCACTCGCCGTCCAGTTCCTCCTCAATCTTCTGGGCGTCGGCATTGGCGCCGCCGTTATTGATCCGGCAACCTATGACAACCCGAATGCCAGCACCTTCTCCATCGCCGGTGGCGCGTGGTTCGTTGTGGCCGGCATCGTTGCTTCCTTCGTCGGCGGTTATGCCGCCAGCCGCCTTTCCGGACGTCCAAGCCGCTCGACAGGCGGGTATCAGGGTGTGACTACCTGGGCCGTCACCACCCTGGTCATCCTTTATCTGCTGACGACGTCGGTGGGTGCCCTCATCGGCGGCGCGTTCAGCGGTCTGTCGAGCATTGTCGGCGGTGTCGGCCAGACGGCGGCGACCGCTGCCACGGCTGCAGCCCCTGCCCTCGCCAACTCGGCCAACCCGATGGCGGGGATTGAGCAGCAGATCCGCAATGCGTCCGGCGGCAACGATCCGGCAGCCCTGCGTGATGCCGCCGTGTCGGCCGTGCAGGCTGCGGTGACCGGTGACCAGGCGAAAGCTGCCGATGCCCGCAACCGCGCCGCCGATGCGATCGCGAAGGCACAGAACATCCCGGTCGATCAGGCCCGGACCCAGGTCGAGCAGTACGAGAAGACCTACCGAGACAATATTGCAGCTGCGAAGCAGCAGGCGCTCGATGCCGCCCAGACGGCCACCAAGGCTGTCTCAGCCGGTGCGATCCTTGGCTTCTTCGCCCTCCTGCTCGGGGCTGTGGCAGCCTGGTTCGGTGGCTCCTACGGCACGAAGAAGGCTTTGCTGCTGGCGGAAACCACCACTCGCCGCACCCTTTAACAAGATCAAGGCCGCCGCAAACGGCGGCCTTTTCCACGACCTTTATCCAATGAAGCCTCTCCATCCACCGGGTGGAGAGGCTCTCCTCAATTTATCGGTAGCCTCCATGCAGAATGCCTTTCGGTACTTTTCACTGACCGCCGCTCTAACGCTCTGTTCCCCAGCCGTTGCAGCGCCGATCGACGCACAAGCCGTCAATACCTCCGCCATCGCTTCCCTTCCGATCGAGGCGCCGGCGGAAAAACAGACTGAGCCCAATCCAGCCATCGTGCATCTGCAGGTCCTGCTCGACCGGGCTGGTTCATCGCCGGGTGTCATCGACGGTTATTTCGGCGACAACCTGACGAAAGCGATTGCCGGCTTCGAGGCGCTTCAGCGTCTGCCAGTGGATGGGAAGCTCGATCCCGACGTATTGGGCCGCTTGACCGATGATGCCCCGGCCATCCAGGCCTATGCCATCACTCAGGAGGACGGCAAGGATATCGTCGAGAGCATTCCGAAAGACTATGCCGAGCAGGCCAGTATGGAGCATCTCGGCTATACCAGCATTGCCGAGAAGCTGGCCGAACGGTTCCACATGCATATCGCGCTGATCAAGGCCCTCAATCCGACGGCGGCCTTCAAGCCGGGCGAAACGATCGCTGTCGCCATTCCCGGTGCTACGAGGACCGGATCGGTCAAGCGGATCGAGGTTCATCGCAAACTGGCGCAGGTCTTCGCTTTCGCCGAAGACGGCTCGCTGCTCGCGGTGTATCCGGCGACGATCGGCAGCCAGGATTCGCCGTCGCCGACCGGCACGCACAAGGTCAAGGGCGTCTCGCGGATGCCGACCTATACCTACAATCCAAAAATCAATTTCCAGCAGGGCAACAACAAGAAGATCCTTGAACTGCCCAGCGGGCCGAACGGGCCTGTCGGAACCGTCTGGATCGACCTGACGGAGCCGACCTACGGCATTCACGGCACGCCTGAACCGGAACTGATCGGCAAGGTCGGATCGCATGGATGTGTTCGGCTGGCCAACTGGGACGTCGAGGAACTGGCCGGGATGGTCAAGCCGGGCGTGGTCGTCGAATTTGTCGAGTAGGTCCGGCTCACCGCCATTGGAAGAGCACAGAGGATTCCCATGAAACGAAGCTCCAAGCCCATACCTTTGCCGGAAGGTGTCGAGGATCATGGGCCGTTTCAGCGCCGGTTCTGGCTTGCCCAGCGATGCGCCTGGGTCGCATTTGCTTTCATCCTGTTGGCATGCCTGTTCGGGCTGCTTGGCCGCGGCGGCATGTTCTCCCGATCGGTCGTTCACCTCACGCAAGGCACGATCGATCTTCCGGCGATCTCTCGCTGGAATGCACCGGACGATCTGAAGGTTACATTGATTGCGGCCGCACACGACCAGATCATTTTCGTCGATCCTCAATTCCTCGAAAGCTTTTCGGTCGACGGGATCGATCCACCACAAAAGGCGACCGTCGCGCGCGGGGGACGCATCGGGTACGTCTTTCCCGCCGACCCGGCGGGACCGACCAGCATCGTATTTCGCTTGCAAACGCAGCACCCCGGTTGGCGTTCTTACGAGGTCGGGATCGGCGACGACGTTTCCGAACGCTCCACGCTCATTCTCCCCTGAGGCTCACCATGGACGCTGTCATCCGCGGACTGGCAATATACTTCACGCTGCTTGTTATCATCCGCCTTTCGGGACGGAGGACGCTGGCGCAGATGACACCGTTCGACCTTGTCATCGTGCTCGTCATATCCGAGACCACGCAGCAGGCAATGCTTGGCGACGACTTTTCGATCACCAACGCCATTATCCTGATCCTGACGTTGTTCACCACCGATATCGCTTTGTCCTACCTCAAGCGATGGTCGCCCAAGACGGCACACGTCATCGATGGCGTGCCCACCGTGCTCGTTGCCGATGGTCGATATGACGAACGGGCATTGCGAGGATGCCGCCTTGACAAGGAGGATGTCATGGAGGCGGCCCGCAATCAGGAGGGTATCGAACGTGTGAGCGACATCAAGTTTGCGATCCTCGAAGTCAGCGGCAACATCAGTATTATAAAGAAGCAAGATTGACCGACGTGTGAATTCCCACTCACCGTCCGCTAGCGTACTGGAACAATGACACACGCCGCAGGTTGAAACTCCGCGCTGCCGCTCCCGCGACGGCGCCCGATCGCTTGACCGAACCATTAGGCAATCGGCCGTTTCCCGTCATCACGATCAGGAGGACATCATGGCCAGTACGAAAACACTCGACGACCTATTTCTCGATACCTTGAAGGACATCTATTTTGCCGAAAAGCAGATCCTCAAGGCTCTGCCTAAGATGACTCGCGCTGCCTATTCGGAAGAGGGCAAGGCGGGATTCCTGCAACATCGCGACGAAACGCAGGGCCAGATCGACCGTCTCGAACAGGTGTTCGAGCTGCTCGGCAAGCCGGCCCGCGGCAAGACTTGCGAGGCGATCCAAGGCATTATCGCCGAGGGCGAGGAAATCATTGAGGAGTTCAAGGGCTCCCCGGCCCTTGACGCCGGTCTGATCTCGTCGGCCCAGGCGGTCGAACACTACGAGATCGCTCGCTACGGCACGCTGATTGCCTGGGCCGAGCAACTCGGTCTCAATGATGCAGTGCCGCTCCTGCAGGCGAACCTCGCCGAAGAAGAAGCCACAGACCAGAAGCTGACACAGCTTGCCAAGGCCCAGGCGAATGCCAAGGGCAAAGGCAAGGCTGCCTGAGCCAGCTGTCGAAGGGCCGTCCGTTGGGCGGCCTTTTTTCGATTCATGTTTTTTTCAACAGGGGAATACAGATGGCCAAGCGAACAACGAAAACCGCGTCCGCCTCATCCGCGAGCGACACAGTCACCATTCATGACCAGAAGCTTCAGCGCGGCACAGGCGGCGAGCTGCATCAGTATGCGGAAGGCGACGCTCCGGTGCTGACCACAGCGCAGGGCGGGCCAGTTTCCGACGATCAGAACTCGCTTCGCGTCGGCGCGCGCGGACCGCTTCTCGTCGACGATTTTCATTTCCGGGAGAAGATCTTTCACTTCGATCACGAGCGCATCCCGGAACGGGTGGTTCACGCGCGAGGTTATGGCGCGCACGGCTATTTCGAGACTTACGAGTCTCTCGCAGCCTATACGAAAGCCGACCTCTTTCAGCGTGCCGGCGAAAAAACTCCAGCCTTCGTCCGCTTCTCGACGGTCGCCGGCAACAAGGGATCGGCTGACCTGGCCCGCGACGTGCGCGGTTTCGCCGTCAAGATCTATACACAGGAAGGCAACTGGGATCTGGTCGGCAACAACATCCCGGTGTTCTTCATTCAGGATGCCATCAAGTTCCCGGATCTGATCCATGCCGCCAAGCAGGAGCCCGATCGCGCCTTCCCGCAGGCGCAGACGGCGCATGACAATTTCTGGGATTTCATCAGCCTGACGCCCGAGAGCATGAACATGGTGATGTGGATCATGTCGGATCGGACGATTCCACGGTCCTTCCGCTTCATGGAAGGGTTTGGCGTCCACACGTTCCGCTTTGTCAACGCCAAGGACGAATCCACCTTCGTCAAATTCCACTGGAAGCCGAAGCTGGGCTTGCAGTCTGTTGCCTGGAACGAAGCGGTCAAGATCAACGGCGCTGACCCGGACTTTCACCGCCGCGATCTCTGGCAGGCG
This sequence comes from Aliirhizobium sp. YIM B11859, assembly GCF_057163345.1. Classification (NCBI taxonomy): domain Bacteria; kingdom Pseudomonadati; phylum Pseudomonadota; class Alphaproteobacteria; order Hyphomicrobiales; family Rhizobiaceae; genus Aliirhizobium; species Aliirhizobium sp. YIM B11859. The sequence goes on along the minus strand of NZ_JBXHAY010000024.1, from coordinate 6,279 downwards.
ATCCAGTCGGGCAACTTTCCGGAATGGGAGCTACAGGTCCAGTTGTTCGATCAGGAGTTCGCCGACAGCTTCGATTTCGACGTTCTCGATCCGACCAAGATCATCCCGGAAGAAATCCTTCCGCCTCAGCCGATCGGCCGTCTGGTCCTCGATCGTATGCCCGACAACTTTTTCGCGGAGACCGAGCAGGTGGCGTTCATGACCCAGAACGTGCCGCCGGGCATCGATTTCAGCAACGACCCACTCTTGCAGGGGCGTAATTTCTCATACCTTGACACCCAGCTGAAACGCCTTGGTGGTCCGAACTTTACGCACCTGCCGATTAATGCACCGAAGTGTCCCTTCGCGCATTTCCAGCAGGACGGACACATGGCGATGCGCAATCCCGTCGGCCGTGCGAACTATCAGCCGAATTCCCATGGCGAAGGTCCGCGGGAGTCGCCGACGCGAGGCTTCCGCCACTTCGCTGCTGAGGAGCAAGGTCAGAAGGTCCGCCTCCGCCCCGAAAGCTTTGCTGATCACTACAGCCAGGCGCGGCAGTTCTATATCAGCCAGACCGGCGCCGAACAGCGCCATATCGCCTCTGCCTTGACCTTCGAGCTCAGCAAGGTCGAGATACCTGCGATCCGTGAGCGGGTGGTCTCGCACCTGCTGAATATCGACGAGACCTTAGCCACGACTGTGGCAGAGAAGCTCGGTATCCAGCAGATACCACAGCCCGCCGATGCTGCTGTTCCAACGCGGCAGGATCTCGAACCATCGCCGGCACTCAGCATTGTCGAGCGCGGCCCGAAACGCTTCGAAGGCCGCAAGCTCGGAATTCTGGTCACTGACGGCGTCGACGCCAAGCTCCTCAAGGGCTTGATGGACGCCGTCATCAAGGAAAAGGCAGTCGTCGAATTGATCGCGCCGAAGGTGGGAGGGGTCACGGCGTCGGACGGCAAATTCGTCGAAGCGAAGCACATGATCGACGGCGGACCGTCCGTCCTGTTTGACGCCGTGGCGCTGCTGACCTCGGCCGCCGCGATCGACGATCTTCTCAAAGAGGCGACGGCGCGCGACTTCGTGGCGGATGCCTTTCAACATTGCAAGTTCATCGGTTACGACCAGTCGGCCATGCCGCTTCTTGAGAAGGCGGGTATCGCTGACGCCCTTGATGAAGGCGTGCTCGCGCTGCCGGGCGAAGAGGGCTTGTCCAGTTTCGTTGAAGAACTTGGCAAGCTGCGTGTTTGGGGCCGTGAGCCATCTGTGAAGCTTGGCAAGGCATCTCCTCCGATCGCATAATTCAAAAGGGCGCGGATTAAGTCCGCGCCCTCCATCCGTCCGGCCCCGAGGAGCCGTTGAAGTTACTTTGAGTTCTTGTGGCTCTGCTCGCCAGCTTTGACATGCTGCTCATGCGAGCCGCCCTGCTTGCCGGATGAAGTCGAGTTCTTATCCGAAGACGACGCGCTTTTGCTGCCGCCCGACTTCGAGCTGCCCTTTGATTGGGTACCGCTTGTCGATGCCATGTTGCACTCCTCCTTTTAGAGATCGGATTGATCTCGCATAACGAACTTCACAACAAGGCGACTGTTCCTCAGGTGGCTTCGAAATCAGCCGAGGCCCGCCGCCGATGGCTTTACTCATCCTCACCCGGATATTGCGATGTCTTCAACAGACCTGCGAGATGAGCCGTGTTGCGTGCCAGCATCGAGATCATCGTCTCCACCTCTTCAGGCGTTTCGTCGAGATCGATGAAGTTGGTCGAGCCCATCGCCTCTCCCACCCAATAGGCAACGGCATTGGCCGGGATGGTAAAGCCAACATCGTTGAGCGCCTGGTACACCTCGGCCGACACGTGATGGGCGCCGTCCTCATTGCCGACGACCGCGACCGCTGCGACCTTGCCATAGGACACCATCCGCCCTTGCTCGTCCGTCTCCTCCAGGAATGCGTCCATGCGCTCCAGAGCCCGCTTGCAGACGCTGGAAGGCTGCCCGAGCCAGATCGGCGTACCGACTAAAACGATGTCGGCTTCGAGTACCTTATCTCTGATTTTCGGCCAAGCATCACCTTCGCCTTCGTCCGATGTCACGCCGGGCTTGATATCGTGGTCGGCGAGCCGGACGATCTCTGTCTCGACCTCGTGTTTCTCGAACTCTTTGGCTATGAGCTCGAGCAGCTTCCCCGTCGAGGAGGACTCAGAGGAAGTGGACGATTTAAGGGTGCTGTTGAAAGCAAGGGCTTTGATCGACATGGAAGTATCCTTCGAATACAGAGTTATCGGACGGCGATTCCCGCAGAGCGTATCCCCGGTTAGGATTCAGCAGGAATAAAGCCCTGGATGACTGTCCGTTCCCCAATTGGTTACGGCTGACAGAAAATCCTCGGTCTTCAGACGAGCTAGACCGGGAAGCGGTCGCCAAGCAGATCGACAGCAGCATCATCGGTTTGATCAGCGACACTGCAGACAGCGTCGCTGAGCACGATCACGTCGAAGCCGAGGTCGATTGTGCCAAGCTGTCGCCACTCAAGCGGAGCGGGAAGTTCGAACAGTTCCCGATGCGGATGCTCGCCGATCATCATCCACAATTTTTGGTAATAATTCTGCGGCCCGAGCCCTCGTTCGAGCTTATCGGTTAGAAACGCGTAAAGACCGTCTTCTCAGCGTGCCGTTCGGAAACCTCTAGGTGAGGCTATACCCGCGCCATCCATGGCACGTACCAAGACGTGACTTCGGCAAACATCCGCTGGATGGCGCGGCACTTACGCTGCAAGACGCCGATCGCCTTTGAACTCACCTGCATCAAGTAGCGAACCTGCGGGCAGAAGTTCCGATTTGGTATCGAAAATACGGACAACGCCAAGCTTTAAGCTCAACTCCAGCAGAAAAGAAAGCATTTCACGCGCTCGCTTCCGACAATCCCACCCGCTATTCCCATTACCTTGGCAATCTGCTCGGGTTCCGCCACGTAGCCCTCCAACACCACGTACCCTGCAGATACCGAAATCCTTACTCCTGATGTCTCAAAACCCGGCTCCGCAGAAATCGCGGCCGCGATCAAAGATTTTAGCTTTTGATTAGCCGCCACGACTTCTTGAGACCTACTGCCACGATCGTCCACCCCCAGCTCGGTCATTGTCCTCTCACTTCCTAGCTAAATGGAAACAATAAAAATTTAGAAGATTTGTTCCTGCATCCAGCCTGGTAAATGTAGATCAGCATAATATCGATTAGGCAAACCGACCAATGGAAGGTTCTATATGTCGGTGACAGCCGAGCCCGGCGCAAAAATCCAGCCGTACTCGATATTGCCTTTGTTTCTTTGCCCGATGAACGAATTAGGGCGCGCGGCGTTCTTGTCGGACGAACAGGGAGAACCACCATGAATAGAATTGCGATGATCGCGGCTAGCTGTGCCTTTGCACTTGGCTCAACGGCTCAGGCTGCATCTATGCATAAGCAAAGCTCACAGCATGTCGCCAGTCAGCCGAAAGAGCGACTGGGAACGCTGACCTGCACTGTCGCTGGCGGCGTTGGCCTGATTATCGGGTCAAGCAAGGCTGTAGATTGCACTTTCAAGCGCAACAAGGGCAAGTCGGAACACTATGTGGGATCGATTGGTAAGCTCGGGATCGATGTCGGGGTCACCCGCAAGTCTTATCTCAGCTGGCTGGTTGTGAATGTCAAACCGACATCAGTCGGATCTGGTGCCCTGGCTGGCACTTACGTCGGCGCTTCAGCGGGCGCCTCGGTCGGCGTCGGACTTGGCGCAAATGCGCTGGTAGGTGGTGACGCAAGAAATTTCGGTCTGCAGCCTCTTAGTGGCGAGACCAGCACCGGATTAAATGTAGCGGCGGGCATTTCCAGGCTAACCCTGCAGTCTGCGCGATGATCGATCGGCACGTATTAGCAGCCAAAAAAACTCAAGACACTGAGGAAACACATCATGGGTATTTTCGATCGCATCAAGCACGCCTTGTTTGGCGAAGCCCACGCGGCCCAGAGCACTGCGCAGGCAACAACCGCGCCCGGCGTTAATCCGACCCCCGCTTCGCCGTCGCCCGCCGCGCCCGGTCAGCCGTCGCCGGTCGCGCCTGTCGGCTCAGCCACGTCAGCAGCATCGCCGGCTGGTCAGCCGACAAACGCTCCAGGTCAGATGTCGTCATCCGCGCCGACCTCACCCTCGGCGGCCTCAGGCCAGCCTGTCGACGTCGAGACCGTACTCAATAACGCTGTAAAAAAGTCCGGTCAGAAACTCGACTGGCGCCATTCGATCGTCGACCTGATGAAGGCGCTGGGCATGGATGCAAGTCTCGAAGAACGCAAGGAGCTTGCTGGTGAGCTCGGCTACACCGGCGATTTACACGACAGCGCGAAGATGAACACCTTCCTGCACAAGGCTCTGATGAAGAAGCTGTCGGAAAACGGTGGCAAGGTCCCGGCTGACCTGCTCGACTAGCCGGCCCCAACTGAAGCTTCGATCAACCCGCCGGTGATAGCCGGCGGGTTTCTATTGTCAGTCACTCTGTTCTTGAGCAACGGGCAAAGGCGCCGTCGGTGACTGTCGGCAAACAAAAGGCCCGTGCGGATCCGCCAGCGCACGGGGATTAGGCCTAATCGATACATTCGACATGACCGGCATGAACTGCTTCGGCAGCCATTGGCAAGTCACAAAGCGTTACGATCGCAGTCGTGCAATCAAGCGATGGACGATCCGCCAAGCAGGCTTGCAACTCTCTGCTGGTCCGGCACCTGACCGTTCGGGGTGAGCTTGTCGACCACGCCTGGCAAGACCTTCGAGAGCTGCTCGAGCAGTTCCTGCTCGGATACCCCGGCCTGCCGCGCCAGATCGCTGATCGTTTTACTGCCCACGGCGTCCTGCAACTGACCGGGTGCAATCGATTTGTTGTCACCGGCTTTGACCCATGAGTCGACGGTCTCGGAATGGCCAGCGTTGGTGAGTCTGTCCAGGAGACCACCGAGGCCGCCGAGCAGGCCGCCGTTGTCGTGCTGCTGCTGAGGCGTTTTCTGTTGCCCAGCCTCCGGGTCAGCCGACCGCCCGGCAAACATTTTGCCGACCAGCAGGGCGCCAAGCGCGATCATCAGCGGCTTGGAGATATTGCCGCCCGGAACGGCATCATCAAAAATACCCATGTCACTCTCCTTCTCATTCGATCTTGCTGATCTAATTTTTATCGGAGCAAAGACAAGGTCAGGCAACAACAGGTGCGCGCATGTCAGTAATTGGATGGATTGTCCTCGGGCTTATCGCCGGCTTTATCGGCAGCAAGATCGTCAACAAGACCGGCGCGGGGGTCCTTATGGACATCGTGCTCGGCATCGTCGGCGCCATCATCGGCGGTGTGATATTTAGCTTCTTTGGCGCCAATGGCGTCACCGGCTTCAATATCTACAGCCTCATCGTTGCCGTGATCGGCTCAGTTGTCGTGCTGTGGCTTTATCATGCAATTCAGGGCCGCCGTTGATCAAGCAACATTGCAAGCACAAACCGTCATAAGGATACCGGCATGGAATGGAGAGGTCGTCGCCAATCGGATCAGGTGGAAGACCAGCGCGGTTCATCCGGCGGGTCACTCGGGCAAGGCGGCGGATTTCGCATCCCGATCGGTGGTGGAGGACGCGGCGGCGGCCTCGGGATCGGTGGCATCGTCGTCGTCCTCATCATCTGCTGGATCACCGGCATCAATCCGTTGACGCTGCTGTCAGGGAGCGACGTCGGCTTCGGTACCGGCGATGGACAGCAGCAACAACAAAACGGTGCGCCCCCCGCCAACGACGACACGACGGCGTTTGTCCGAACTGTGCTGGCAGAAACGGAAGACATTTGGGGATCGATCTTCCAGCAAAGCGGCCAGACTTATCAGAATCCGACGCTTGTCCTGTTTTCCGGACAGGTGCGCTCGGCCTGCGGATTTGCGTCGGCTGCGAGCGGGCCGTTCTATTGCCCGAACGATCGCAAGGTCTATCTCGACACGAGCTTCTTCCAGGAGCTCGATCAGCGCTTCAAAGCCTCCGGCGATTTCGCGGAAGCCTATGTGGTGGCACATTAGGTCGGGCACCACGTCCAGAACCTGCTTGGCATTCTGCCGAAGGTCAATCAGGCGCGGCAGAACATGAGCGAGGCTCAGTCGAACCAGATGTCTGTGCGGGTAGAGCTTCAGGCTGATTGCTTTGCCGGGGTTTGGGGCAAGTCCACCGACCAGAATGGCATCCTGGATCGCGGCGATCTCGGAGAAGCTCTGAATGCCGCCCAGCAGATCGGCGACGACACACTT
>NZ_JBXHAY010000023.1:0-24031 GCF_057163345.1 Aliirhizobium sp. YIM B11859 | reverse complement strand
TGGCGCCGAGTGAAGCCAGTTCCTTGGCAATGCCCAGACCGATCCCTGACGATCCGCCCGTGACGAGCGCGACTTTTCCTTCGAATGACATCGATGTTTCCTTTATGACGATGGCAACCTATTTAGCGGTCGCTATATAGACAGCTACAGTCGTTTGGAGTGCGGCGCAACATATATTTAGCGATCGCTATATATTTTCCCGAAGAGCTTGCCGCCGCAACTAGCGCTCACTATAAAGGGAGGCTGAACAGGTGATCCATGGAAACCAAAATCCGCAGGAGGCGCCCGGCCTTCGACCGGGAAGAAGGGGTGGCGATCGCCCAAGGTCTGTTTCATGAACGCGGCTATGATGCCGTGGGCGTGGCGGACCTGTGCGATGCGCTGGGTATCGTCGCACCCAGCCTCTATGCCGCTTACGGAAGCAAGGCCGAGCTGTTCAACCGGGCGATGAAGCGTTATGTCGAGACCGATTTCTTACCTCTGGACGACATCCTCACGCCGGACAGCAAGCCAGCGGAAGCATTGACGAAGCTCTTTGTGAGGGCAACCGAACAATATACCCGCCACGATAAGTGGAAGGGTTGCATGGTCACGGAAGGCATGCGCGCTGACGACGAAACAGCGCGAAACATGGCTGCCGAGTTGGCCAAGGGTGGTAGCGACCTCATCGCCAGCTACATCCGTGACCATCATGCAAAGGATCCAGAGCGGGTAACCGATTACGTTCTGATGACCCTCCGTGGTCTGTCTTCCTATGCATGCCTTGGATATTCGACTGAGCGTCTTACCCACTGTGCGGAAATGGCCGGGCGCGCGCTGGACGACGACTTCGCAAGTTAAGCTGTCTGCAGCAAACGACGCTTTTGATGGGAGTTGAACCATCGACCCTGCTATTCAGAGTGCTCAAGTCCCTGTGAAGTTGGGGTTATCCAGAATCTTAGGGGCCCCGTTATCCTCCACAACGATCTTGCGCATGCCGCGGGTCAGGATCTCACCATAGTCGTGACCTGCTTCGGGGTTGCACACCCATACGAAGACGAGTTTCGCCGTCCCGGTATTGATCGAGCGATGTGCCCAGTCCGGCGGAATAAACGCGCAGACGCCGGGCTTCATTTCCACAGTCTCCGAGCGGCCACCTCTGGACTCCAGTAGCAAGATGCCCTCGCCACTCTGGGTATAATAGATCTCGCCCATCTCACGTCTTTGATGGAAATGGCCACGGGTCATGTAATATTCCCCATTCACCTGCCCTGGCTCCATTGTCGTAGTTCCAAAGAAGATATCGCTGTTTTCTTTTCGATACTCGACGACCTCGTAGACGATCGGATCGGCACGTTCGTCAACAATCGCATTGAGCGCATCTTTGTCCTGGTAAATCGCGGAAAGCTCGCTCAATCTTTTCGTGTAACGCCCCGTTGCGGGACTGACATCACCATTCGTTCCGTTTATAAAAACGCCTTCTGGTAACAGCATCACGGCCTCCCTTTTTCTGGCTTGCGGAGCCAGTAAACAATTTGTTTCGTTAGTAAAATAATGGCATAAAATGGCCTCGCGGTCCATTCGCGACGACAGGGTAATTTTGAAATGGCCGACCAGACGCTTGCGAAATATCTGAATGAGCTCCGCATCCTCACGATGCTTCGCACACAAGGCCCGGCGAGCCGCGCGGATATTTCCAGACATTTGGGCGTGACCCCCGCGACGATCACGCGACTGACCAATGGCTTGATCGAACGCGAGCTGGTCCAAGAACTGCGTCTTCAATCTAAAGCGAGAGATCCATCCCGAGAGCCCGGTCGACCGGGTGGCAGCGTATCCATCAACCCTGACGGCGCGTTCTTTCTCGGTGTAGAAATCGGCGTTGGGGTTCTACGCCTTGCGCTGGTGGATCTTGCCGCGCAGGTCCTCTCATCCAGCGTGATCCATGTGTCGCGCGATATCTCGCCCGCCTCAGCCGTTGATCACATCTCCAGGCATCTTGCCACGCTAGAACAGGATGCCCGCGTTGCAGGCCGCATCCACAGCGTCGGGGTGACGGTGCCCGGTATCGTCACGTCTGCCGGCTTTGTGATCAACTTGCCGATCCTCGGATGGAAGTCGGTCGATCTGATCGCCGAGCTCTCGACGAAAATCTCCTTGCCCTGTTTCGTTGAAAACAATGCGAATGCCGCCGCCTTCGGTGCTGTCTACACCCAGCCGTCCCTTCCAAGCGCCTGCATCATCTTTTTAAAGCTTGGAACAGGGTGTGGCGGCGCCGCCGTTATCAACGGCCGTCTCCTGCGCGGGGCGAGCGGTACGGCTGGAGAGTTTGGCCATATTCGTCTTGCAGACGCGGGAGCGAGATGCAGTTGCGGCCAGAACGGATGTCTGGAAAGCTGGGTCAATCTCGGCGCAATGGCGAGACACTACCTCGGCACGGATAAGCTTGGAGAAGAGCAGTTCGAAGCCCTGCCCGGCGAGATCGCAACCGCCTATGATAATGGAGAGCCGAAGGCGATCGAAACGGTCGAGATTTTCACGCATTGGATGGGGCTCGGAATCATCTCGTTGATCAACCTGTTCAATCCGTCGACCGTGATCCTCGGTGGCGTAATGCGGCCTGTGATTGAGCGTTCGATGGAAGGCTTGAGGATTGCAGTGGCAGACGGCATCATATCCGGCATTCCTGTTCCGGATGTCCGCTTGTCGGAGCTTGGCCAATATGAGTGTGCCGTCGGTGCTGCGACGATTGCCCATCACCACGCCTTCGACATTTCGCGCGTCGATGTTTCGGACTGATGGCAAGTTCGCCAGCGCGGCAGGCATAGGCGAGGGCCAGAGACCGATCGCCTGGTCCCCTGCCCCGCTCGCGTTTACTTAAGGCGTTCGAGCACTTGGTTCAGCAGGACTGCGCCGAGGATGATCGCGCCACGGACGACATACTGCCAATATTCATTCACATTGAGCAGCGTCATGCCGTTGGTGACACAGCCTAGGAAGAGAACGCCAAGCAGGGTTCCCCAAACACGGCCTTTGCCGCCCGACAGGCTCGTCCCGCCAATGATCGTCGCCGCGATCACATCCAGCTCCATGCCGGTCGCAGTCGTGCCGGTACCCGAACCGATCTGCGATGCGATCAGGATGCCGCTGACGGCCGTCAGACCGCCGGTGATGGCAAGTGCCATCGTCTTGACGCCGAAGACGTTGATACCCGACAGACGAGCCGCTTCGGCGTTGCCACCAACGGCGTAGACCGAGCGCCCGTAGCTCGTATACTTCATCAAGAAGTGCATTCCGATGAAAACAACGATCAGGACGTAAACCGGAAACGGGATGCCGAACAGGTCGCCTGCGCCCACGAACGAGAACCATGGCGGCAGGTCTGTCAGCGGGAAGCCGCCGCTGATCAGGTTGGCAAGGCCACGCAATGCCGTGAAGAGGGCGAGGGTCGTGATGAAAGTAGGCACATTGAACCATCGCCGAATGCTGCCGGTAAAAGTGCCGCAGGCGATCCCGACAAGAAGCGCTGCTACAACACCGATGGCGATGGCAAGCGGGTAATCGAGAGACGGCGCAAGCATCTCCGAGCAATAGGCAACGATACAGCCGGCAAGCGCAACACCGGCTCCGACCGACAGGTCGATCTCTCCGGAAATGATGACTGCGGTCATGCCGAAGGCGATAATGCCAAGCATTGCGCCGGTCCTGAGCACGTTGAGAAGGTTGCCGACGGTCGCAAAGCCCGGTGCGAAAATCACCAGGGCGATGATCAGGACGACGAGGATCGCCTCCATGGCGTAGATTTTGAGCGCCGTTGTGCTGCGGGGCTTCTTGGCCGCAGGAACGTCGGCGTCGACCACAAGGCCAGCTCCGGGATTGCCGCTCATTGCAAAGTTCCTTCCATGCAAATTCTATAGAGTTCGGTGAGGTCGACGTCGTCAGGCTGGACCTCGCCGACTTGCCTTCCTTGCTTGAGAACGATGATCCGGTCGGCGACGTCGAGGAGCTCTTCGATCTCGCTCGACACGAAAACGCAGGCGAGACCGCGTTCGGCCTGGTGCCAGATAATCTCGAAGATCTGCTGCCGGGCCTGGACGTCGACACCGCGGCTGGGTTCATCGAAGAACATCACCTTGGGAGAGGTATTAAGCCAGTTGCCGATGACGATCTTTTGCTGATTGCCACCCGAAAGAGACGAGACAGGAAGTCGGGCGTCGGGAACCTTGATCGCGAGTTCCTTGATCTGACGACGGACGAACGGCTCTTCCCGGCCGGTCGTTATAACGCCGCCCGAAGAGATCTTGGAAAGGCTGGCGAGGCACAGGTTGTCGTGGCTCGATAACACTTGAACCAGCCCCGCTTCCTTGCGGTTTTCCGGCGTGTACCCAAGCCCACGTTTCTTCATCGTCTGAGGTGTGGGCTTGACAATGTTCGCACCGGCGAACTCGATGGTGCCGGTTTCAAACGGATCAGCGCCGAATATCGAGCGCAGAATTTCGGTGCGCCCCGAGCCCATTAGTCCGGCAAAGCCTAGAATTTCCCCTGGATAGAGGTCGAAGGAAATGTCTTCGAATGAACCTGCTCGCGTCAGTCCGCGAACAGAAAGAACCGGCTGCTTGCGCTCTATCCGACCACGAGGTGGTCGCTTGGCCTTGGCCACGTCGCCGAACATCATCTCGACGATGGTTGCCGGGGTCGCATCGCTCATGGCGACGCTGCCAATATAGTGGCCGTCTCGGATGACCGTGCAGGTATCAGCGATCTCGAACAGCTCGTTCATCCGGTGGGTGATATAGATCATCGTGACACCGCGTTCGCGAAGCCGGCGAACCAGTGCGAAGAGCTGTTCGACCTCCTGGCTGGCAAGCGCGGATGTCGGCTCGTCGAGCAGAAGGATGCGGGGATTGAACGACATCGCCTTGGCGATCTCGATCACCTGCTGCTGGCCGACGCTCAGGTCTGAGACCAGCCGGCGCGGATCGATATCCAGACCCATCTCCTGAAGCAATGCCGAGGCCTGCCTGTTGACACCGTCCCAGTCCACGACCGATGCGCCGAGCACCGTCCGCTTGGGCATTCGCCCGAGATAAATGTTTTCAGCGACCGAAAGTGACGGCACCAGCGAAAGCTCCTGATGCACGGTGACGATCCCCGCGGCAAAGGCATCTTTCGGCGTGTCGAGACTGACGCGCTCTCCATGGATCATGACATAGCCGATGGTTGGCTGAACGGCGCCTGACAGGATCTTGACCAGGGTCGATTTGCCAGACCCGTTTTTGCCCATCAGGGCATGGACCTGACCGGCCTCGAAATCATGATCAATTTTCGCGACGGCAACCTTGCCATCATAGACCTTGCCGAGTTCGACGAACCGGATAGCCGGCGCATGTGCGCCGGCCGGGCTCTGTGAGATGTGACCTACTGCCATCGTCCGGTCACCTGTACTTTTTGAGTTCGTCTCCGAACGCCTTGACGCCGGCGACATCTGCCCGGTTCAGCCCCTTTACCGGCACGGAGATATCTTTCTCGCCGCTCTTGCCGTCGATTGCGGCCAATGCAGCTTCGACGGCTGCATAGCCGATCTCATAGGGCTGCTGCGCGGTCACCGCCTGGAGGATGTCGTCTGGCGACTGCAGGAAATTGACGAGCTGCTGGGATCCGTCTGTGCCGAACACGAAGACCTTGCCCTGCTTGCCGGCATTGCGAACCGCTTGGACAGCACCAACCGTCCCGCCTTCGTTTGCGGCGAAGATGATATTGACGTCGGGATGAGCGGTCAGGATGTCGTTGGTCACCGACACCGCCTTTTCGGCAAGCCATGCGTCCTGGTCTGCCACGACCTTCACATCGCCGCCCGCCTTGACGGCATTTGTGAAGCCGCCGACACGGGCGGCACTCTGTTCAGGCACCTGCGATTTGTACTGCAGAATGGCAACATTCGCCTTGCCGCCCAGCCTTTCCTTGATGAAGGCTGCAGCGGCCTTGCCCGTCGTCCCACCAAGGTCATCCTGGCTGGAGTTGACGAAGGCGGCCGGAGCGTTTCCATCGACCGTCGAATTGTATGTGACGACCTTCACGCCGGCAGCGTTGGCGCGATTGAGTGCGGACGCCGACGCCGTCTTGCTGAGCGGCGCGATGACGATCGCATTGACCTTGCGCGAGATGTAGGTGTTGACGAGGCTCTGCTCTTTTTCGGGCTTGTTGTCGCTATTGGCCTGCAAGAGCTCGGCGCCAGCTTTCTTTGCGGCAGCCTCCATGCCGATCTGGATCGTGCGGAAAAACTGGTCCTGCTGGAAGACCATGCCGGCGATGACCTTGTCGGCTGCGTGCGCAGAGACCGAGCTTGCAATCGCGATGATCGCGGCGCTGGTCAGCATTCTTGTGAATTTCATGCGTATTCCTCCCTGTTCGCATATGTCGGTCGCGGCTGCCGCCGTTGATGGCTCCTCCCGCCCCCGACTTGACGGAGGGACACTGCCTGCCGATTTGAGATGAGTCAATAATTTCTTTTGTAAAGATATTAATTGTAAAATAGCCTCGGCCATGGCATATGAAGCCGACATCAAGGAAAGCGACGGGCGAAAACGCCTGCCAGATTGAGCTCTCTGGAGGGGCTTTGATGGTCAATCATTCAACTGCATCGGGATTAATTCCCTTAATCGACGTCGTCACCGCCAAAACCAAAGCGCCCGCGAATGTCGCGACATTTACATATGATCGAGCCGCTCTTCAGACCGGCATAGTGCATATCGGCGTCGGTAACTTCTTCCGCGCTCATGAGGCCCTTTTTGTCGATCGCTGTCTGCATCTGCCGGGCCAGCAAAGCTGGGCGGTCGTTGGCGTTGGGCTTGGCGACGGTGAGGACAAGCGAAGGAAGGCTGAAGAAATTCAGCGCCAGAATGGTGCCTATAGCCTGACGGAATATGCGCCGGATGGTGGTGTATCGGTCGCCATCATCGGCGCGATGATAGATTTTCTTCATGCGCCCACAGCGCCCGAGGCGGCCATCGACATCCTTGCCGCAGCCCAGACAAAGATCGTTTCCCTGACGATCACCGAAGGCGGTTACAATATCGATGAGACCACGGGATCGTTCACCGTCGACCACCCAGATGTCCGGCACGACCTCGAACACCCCTTTTCCCCTAAAACGGCCTTCGGCTTCATCGTCGAAGCCCTGGCCCGCCGGCGCTCGGCCGGGGCTGGCGGCTTTACGCTTCTATCCTGCGACAACCTTCGAAGCAACGGTGCGGTCACCCGCAAGGCGGTTCTCGGCTTTGCGACCGCACGCGACGAAGAATTGGCCGCATGGATCGCCGAGTATTGCAGTTTCCCCAACAGCATGGTCGACCGGATCGCACCGAGTGTAGGCGCCACAGAGAAGACCAAAGCCAACGCCCATAGCGGGCTTGCCGACGAGACGCCTGTCATCGGTGAATCTTTCATCCAGTGGGTGCTCGAAGACGACTTCGTCGCCGGTCGCCCGGCTTTCGAACAGGTCGGCGTCGAACTTCGTGACGACGTTGCAGCGTTCGAGGCGATCAAGGGCAGACTGCTGAACGCCTCGCACATGATGATGTCCTATCCCGCATTGATGGCGGGCCACCGGATCGTCGATCATGCCATGCGGGACGAAGCGGTGCGAAACTTCCTGATCGCCTTCATGGAAAGGGACGTCATTCCGCTGATCGAAGCTCCTAAGGGCGTCAGCCTTAGTGCCTATAAAGACAAGATCATCGAGCGCTTCGAAAATCCCGCCGTCGGCGATCAGGTTCTCAGGATCGCCCACAACGGCGCTGCCAAGCTTCCGATCTTTCTCTCCCGGACACTCGGAGAACTTTTGAGCCGCGGCGGGGCTTTTGACCGGGTCGCTCTCAATCTTGCAGCCTTCGAGCAATATCTGCGAGGCGAAGATCTGAAAGGTGCAACCTTCATCGTCGATGAGCCGAACCTGACCGAGGCAGACAGAAACCTTCTGGCTTCGGCCGATCCCTACGCCGTCCTCAAGCTTTCGGCATTCGCACCACTGCACCTGGAAGAAAACCAGCTCTTCAGGAGCGCTTTCGACGCGGCCCGCGACCGGCTGCGCAGCCAAGGTGCCCAGGCGGCAATGAACCATGCCGCCGCAATGGGGACGCAGTGATGAGCGGCCGGTTCGAGGGCAAAACGGTTCTTGTAACTGGCGCCGCCGGTGGTATCGGCAAAGCCGCGGCCCGGGCATTCGCGCTTGAGGGCGCATCTGTGATCGTTGCCGACGTGATGTTCGAGCGGGCGTCCGAGGCTGCCGCGCAGATCAGAGGCCGGCCCCTTCATCTCGATGTTGGTGACATAGAGGGGATTGCGGCTACCATCGGTTCGTGCGTTCCCTCCGGTGGCCGGATCGACGTGCTCGTCAACAACGCCGCCGTCTTCGATATGGCTCCACTTCTTGAGGTCACGCCACAGAGTTTCGAGACCCTTTTCAGGGTCAATGTCGAAGGCATGTTCTTTGTCATGCAGGCTGTCGCAGCTCGCATGAAGGAGGACGGGCTCGGCGGCTCGATAGTCAACATGGCCTCCCAGGCCGGACGTCAGGCTGAGCCTGCGTCCTCCGTTTATGCGGCCACCAAGGCGGCCGTCATCAGCTTCACTCGCTCCGCCGCAATCGTCCTGATCCGCGATGGCATCCGGGTGAACGCGATCGCACCCGGCGTCATCGAAACCGAGATGTGGGACCGGATCGACGCCCTCTACGAGAAACAACATGGCGCAGCGCCGGGCGAAAAGCGTCGGCAGGTTGGAGCCGCCGTGCCCTATGGCCGCATGGGCTCACCGGAAGAGGTCGCAGCGGCCGTCCTGTACCTGGCATCCCCACAATCCGAATACGTCGTCGGCCAGACCCTCAACGTCGACGGCGGAAATATCCTGAGCTGAGACCCGCGCATCTAGCGCGAAAAGAATGACCGAAAGGGAAGACATGAGCGAAGAAGCAAGACAGTTGAACGTTGGCATCCTGGGCTGCGGACCGATCTCACAGGCAGCTCACTTCGAGAGCGCCACCAAGGCCAAGAATGCCGACCTTTACGCAATCTGCGACGTGGCCGACGATCTCCGCGAGCGCATGGCAGCGACCCATGCCCCCAAAAAGACCTTTAACGACTACGACGCTATGCTGGCGGATCCGCAGCTCGACGCAGTTGTCATCGCTACGTCCGACGCCTTCCACGTTCCTGCGGCAATTTCTGCGTTGCGAGCCGGCAAGCACGTCCTGAGCGAAAAGCCGATCGGCACCTCGATCGAGGAAGTCGAAGAACTGAAGAAGGTGGTCGCGGAGACTGGCAAGGTGGTGCAGGTCGGCCATATGAAGCGGTTCGACGCCGGGCTTCAGAGCGCCAAAGCCTTCATCGATAATGAGATGGGCGAGATGCTGGCACTCAAGGCCTGGTATTGCGACAGCACTCATCGTTACGCCGTCACGGACGCCGTCCAACCGTTGATGGTCAAGAGCGCCAACGCGCGCAAACCGTCCGGCAACCCGAAGGCTGATCTCGAGCAGTATTTCATGCTCGCCCATGGCAGTCACCTTCTCGACACCGCACGCTATTTCGGCGGCGAGATCGTCGAACTGGAAGCACGGCTGCGCAACCGCTTCGGCGCCTATTGCTGGTTCGTCGATATCCAGTACGCGAGTGGGACGATGGGCCACCTGGACCTCACCGTCGCGGTTCGCATGGACTGGCACGAAGGCTTTCAGATCTACGGCGAAAACGGCAGCATCCTTGGCAAGACCTATAACCCATGGCTGTTCAAGACGAGCGATGTCGATGTCTTCCACGAGAAGACGGGTGAAACCACCCGCGTGCTTGGTGCTGACGGCCATTTCTACAAGCGCCAGCTCGAGGCGTTTTCCGACGTCATTCTGAAAGGAGCGCCGATGACCGGCGCCGATATCGACGACGGTCTCGCGTCGATCCGCGGCATGGTCGCGATCGCCCAATCGGTCAAGACAGGCAAGCCGGTGAAACTGGCCGATGTCACGGGGGCTGTCTGATGAAACTCGGAATTTTTGCCAAGACCTTTCCAGGCGACGATGCGTCGACCGTGCTCAACGCCGCCAAACTGGCTGGATATTCGTCGGTCCAGTACAATATGGCGTGCTCCGGTATCGGTTCGCTGCCTCAGACCATTGCTCCTGACATCGTCAGCTCCGTTCGGGATGCCTCGAAATCGACCGGTGTGGAGATCTCGGCGATCTCGGCGACCTACAACATGATCCATCCCGACCTCTCCGTCCGGGAGGCCGGTCGCCACAGTTTTGAGGCGATTGCCGCTGTCGCCAACGACATCGGTTCGAACCTTCTGACCGTCTGCACCGGAAGCTGCGACGCCAAGGATCAATGGCGCCACCATCCCGACAACGATACTGATGCGGCTTGGAACGAGATGGTTGCAGAGTTCAAACTCCTGATCGAGATCGCCGACCGGTACGATGTGCTGATCGGCGTCGAGCCCGAACTGGCCAATGTCATCAGTTCGCCGCAACGCGCTGACAAGGTCATCAAGCAATTAGGCAGCCATCGGGTGCGGATCGTGTTCGATCCCGCAAACCTGTTCGAGACCGAAACGGACGATCGGCGGCAAGAGATCATCGATGACGCGGTCGCTCTGCTGGCAGACCGTATCGAGATCGCCCACGCCAAGGACAGGAACCCCGACGG
Source organism: Aliirhizobium sp. YIM B11859 (assembly GCF_057163345.1). Taxonomy (NCBI): domain Bacteria; kingdom Pseudomonadati; phylum Pseudomonadota; class Alphaproteobacteria; order Hyphomicrobiales; family Rhizobiaceae; genus Aliirhizobium; species Aliirhizobium sp. YIM B11859. The sequence continues at coordinate 13,355 of NZ_JBXHAY010000023.1, read as the reverse complement.
CAGTTTCGCGACAGCTGGCAAAGGTGTTGTCGATTTCGGCGCTTACGTCTCGGCGCTGCGCCGCGCCGGCTTCTCGGGTAGTCTGATTACCCACGGTCTCGGTGCTGACGAAGCTCAAGGTGTGGCGGCGTTTCTGCGGAACACGCTCACGGAAAGTGAGGTCGCCTGATGGCACCGGCCTCCACAGCAGGCTCTGCGCTCGCGCTGAACGTCGTCGAGACCGGCTCTGGTCGGCCCTTCGTTTTCCAGCACGGACTTTGCGGGGATGCGGCTCAGCCGGCTCAGGTCTTTCCGGCCGATATCGGCTTCCAATGCCTGACGATGGAGGCCCGCGGCCACGGGGCGTCGGAAGCCGGTCCCCCGCATGAACTTTCCATCGCCAACTTTACCAGGGATCTGGCGGGGATCATCAGATCGCGCGGCCTATCGCGCCCGGTGGTCGGCGGCATCTCCTTGGGTGCCGCAATCTCTCTACGTCTTGCTGTCCGGCATCCGGAATTGGTCGGTGCGCTCGTCATCGCAAGGCCCGCATGGCTGACCGCCAGAAACCCCGAGAACATGCAACCGAACGCCTATGTCGGGCGATTGCTGCATGACAGGTCCACCGAAGACGCGAGAGCGACTTTCGAAGGATCGGAGACGTTCCGGCGTCTTACGGTCGACGGACCGGACAATCTCGCTTCGCTCAAGGGCTTTTTCTCCCGTAAGCCGCAAACCACCACATCAGAACTACTGACGCGGATTTCAGCCGACGGACCCGGTGTCACCGAAGAAGACATTCGACGTATCCGTATGCCGACGCTCGTTATCGGCCATGGGCGCGATGCGGTCCATCCATTGGCATACGCGCGCCGATTGGCGGACTGGATTCCGGACGCTCGTTTTATCGAAATCACCCCCAAGGCGGACGACGCCGAAGCTTACCGGAACGATTTCCGGCAGGCCCTCACATCATTTCTGAAGGATCTCGCACATGAAGCCTGACACCAATTGGCTAGACGCCCTGCCGACCGACCGCCTGCTTGCTGAAATGTCGCTCTGGTCCGCCGATCTCGGAAGCCTCGCCGCCGAGATCAAGCGCGTCGACGCACTGACCGATATCTATCATATTGACGTCGCAGACGGACACTTCTCCCCTGCCCTGCTGTTCTTCCCCGACCTGGTCGTCATCTCGCGCAAGGTTTCGGCCAAGCCTCTGCACGTCCACCTGATGGCCACCGATGACATCCTGCTCGACCAGATCAGGCAGTTTGCCGAAGCTGGCGCTGACCTGATCAGTATCCACGCTGAGAACGGCAACATCACAGAAGCGCTCGATCTCATCGATGAATTGGGCCTCATCTCCGGGATCGTGCTGCAATTTCAGACGCCTGTGAAGGATATGGAACCCTATCTCGATCGCATCGGCATGCTGACGCTTCTCGGCACCCGCATTGGGGTCAAGGGCCAGGGCCTCGACGAACAAGCTTGCCCGCGCTTGGAAGAAGCCAAGGCGATGATCGCTGGACGCACCTCCACCAACCGCGTCGTGCTTGCAGCCGATGGCGGCATTCGCGAACACACGGTTCCCTCACTTCGCCGCGCAGGCGCCGAAACCGTTGTGATGGGATCGCTTGCGTTTAACGCAGACGACTTCGAGAAGCGGATGGCCTGGATCCACGCTCAGCCTCAGGAGGCTTGATGCCTATGGCGGAAAAGCTTTCACTCGGTTTCGACCTCGGAGGCACGCAGGTGCGGGGAGCACTCGTACGTGATGGCATCGTTCTCAATCGCGCAGCCACCCGCACCGACGTGGCGGGGGGGCCTGATGCTGTCATGAGCCAATTCAAGGCGCTCGCCAACGAGGTATCGAAGGATTTTGATTCAGCGAATATCGTCTCGGTCGGCGTTGGTGCCCCGGGCCCGCTGGATACGGTTTCCGGTATCGTCGACCACATCCCGACGCTGCCTGGCTGGGAAGAGTTTCCGCTGAGAGACAAGCTTTCGGCTCTTTTCGGTCGTCCCGCGACCGTCGAAAATGACGGGATTGCCGCCGCCTATGGAGAGTGGAAGCATGGGGCCGGCCAAGGGCTCGATCACATGGTCTACGTCACCGTCAGCACCGGCGTCGGCGGCGGTGTCGTCGTCGATGGCCGCCTGATGCATGGCCGCCGGGGCATGGGCGCCCATGTCGGACATTTCAGGATGGATTCGGAGGGACCAGTCTGCTCATGCGGAGCACACGGATGTTTCGAAGCCTTCGCAGCCGGCACTGCGCTCGGTAAGCGTGCAAGGGCAATTGCCGAGGTTCACCCTGATGGTTATCTCGGCCAACTTGCCCGAACAACGAAGATCGAGTCCAGACATGCTGTCGAAGGCGCGCGCGCAGGCGATCCGCAGTCATTGGCATTGCTGCGCGAAGAGGCAGACTATCTTGGTATTGGCTTTACCGGCCTCATCCACCTCTACAGCCCTCAGAAAGTCGTCATGGGTGGCGGCGTTGCCCAGGCATTCGATCTGATGTCCGAAGACATCCACGCCGTCATCCGTCGCGATGCCATGGCACCGTTCAAGGCCGTCGAAGTCGTGCCTGCGGCGCTCGGTGACAATTGCGGCTTGGTCGGCGCAGCAGCGTTGGCTCTCTCGAATTCCTGAAAGGATCATGCACATGACATATCTTGAAAAACTCAAGCTTGACGGTCGCACGGCTCTCGTGACTGGCGGCGCCGGTGGCATCGGTGCCGCCTGCGTGGATGCGCTCCTGGAAGCTGGCGCGGAAGTCATTATCGTCGATTTCAGCGCCGACAACCTCAATGCCGCGAAGGAAAGGCTGACGGGTCAGAAGGTCCGCTTCGAGACGCTCGACGTGACCGATCCTAAAGCCGTCAATGCGCTTGCCACCACGATTGGCCCCATCGACATTCTCGTGAACAATGCAGGCATTGGACGACAAACTGCTGGCGAAGATATTACCGAATCCGAGTGGAACGAGGTGATGAACGTCAATATGAGCGCGGTCTTCTGGTGCGCCCAGGCCTTTGGTCGCGGTATGATTGAACGCGGTCGCGGTTCGATCGTCAACATCGGCTCGATGGCCGGTGAAATCGTGGTTCGCCCCCAGAAGAACGTTCACTACAATGCCTCAAAAGCGGCCGTCCACCACATCACCAAGTCACTGGCTGCGGAATGGGCCCCGCGGGGCGTTCGCGTCAATGCCGTCGCGCCGGGCTTCATTGAAACGCCAATGAATGCCTTTGCTTTGAAAAGCGATGTGGAAACCACGAATATGTGGCTTGGAAACACGCCAACCGGTCGTGTCGGCCAGACAGACGAGATCGGCTCCATCGTATTGTTCCTGGCCTCGGACGCCTCCAGTCTGATGACAGGCGCCATCGTCATCGCGGATGGCGGCTATACTGTCTGGTGAGAAGGCAAGCGAAACGGCATCTACAATGATCGACATCTCCGACCGCAACTTCAAGGCACTGATCTTCGACTGTGACGGCACACTCGCAGATACAGCGCCGCACCACTATCATTCCTTGTCCCAGTCACTCTCGGAACAGGGGTTTCACATGCCGCGCTTCTGGTATGCGACGAAAGTTGGCCTGTCGCGCTCAGCTCTGTTCGATGAATTCGAAGCCACACATTCTGTCGTCATTGATCGCGATCGCGCCGTCGAGAGAAGCGAGACAATATTTACTGAGTTGAACGGTGAGATCACCGAGTTCGCCGATGTGGCTAATATCGCCAGGCATTTTCGTGGCCGGGTCCCGATGGCTGTCGCTTCCGGCGGTCCGCGGCGACTGGTTCATAAGACCCTAACGTCCTGTGATTTGTTCGAGCTATTCGATCATGTCGTGACGTTTGACGATGTCGGCGAAGGAAAACCTTCGCCTGCGTTGTTCTTGGAAGCCGCACGCCGGCTCAGTCGGGAACCGGCTGAATGTCTTGTCTTCGAAGACAGTGACGAAGGCGTAGAAGCGGCCGGGCGGGCCGGTATGGAAGTGATTGATGTCAGGACGTAAGTTCTCGGTGGCTGACGCGTTCCAAGCGTGAGATTCTTCTCCTAACGTGGCGTCATACTCTTGATACATACTGACGGCATAGGCTCTCGGTCTCCCTTAGCGTGCATCGTGAGGCATACCCCATGAAAATACTGCTCTCTCCAGAACTGACCGTATGTGGCATCAACGAATTGGCTGCTCAAAGCACCAGAAATGTCACGCACGTCCTTTCCATCATCGATCCTGATCGAGCTGAGCTGACCGAGTTTTCCGAGTATGGCGACCACCTTCGCACAACCCTGCGTTTCCACGACATCATTGCCGAGCGCGATGGCCAAATAATGCCGTCGGAGAAGCACACGGAAGAAATTCTCGCCTTCGGTCAGTTGTTCCTGGAGCGGGACAATAACGAAGCGCAGGCCCACATTCTGGTCCACTGCCACATGGGAGTATCGCGATCGACCGCGGCGATGCTGACACTGATGGCGCAAGCCAATCCCGATGAAGCCGCAGAATCCCTTTTTGAAAGGCTAGTCGCGATCCGTCCTCAGGCTTGGCCCAACAATCTCATGGTCGCTTTTGCCGACGAGCAGCTTGGCCGGCAGGGTGAACTGACGCGGGAACTGACCCTTCATTACGGCCGCCAGCTTCAGCACATGCCTCATTACAATGATTGGATAAGGTCACTCGGCCGCGGCGCCGAAGTAGACATGGCAGTGCGGGCCTGAAAACCTGAACGAGGTGCTGTCATCTTGCCTCGAATGGCAGCGCCTCGAATACCACCTAGGATACCGCGGGCTCGACCTTTGCAAGGTGCCCCGCGTGTCGGCAGACGATGTCGTGACCGCGCGCCTGTGTGGCCTCGATCTCGCCGAGGTCGTATGCGCTCCCGGCGTCGAGCGTCAGGAACTGTTGCAAGCGGCGTTCGACGCCTCCCTTGCCGCCATCGGCGCGCAATCGCCCCAGTTGGCCGAGCGATATCGAACAGGTGACGAGGCGCTATAATCCGCCTCATTACCACCATGGAACATCATCTGGCGGCCGTCATTTCGTCGAGGCCGGAGCGCCATGAAACAACTGGTCGGTAGCCTAGCTCCCGCCGGGCTTTCTCGGTCCTGATGGTGAAGGGATTGCCGATCAGTTGAAGCAACTGACGCGTCAGCGGCGGCTCTCCCTTCAGTCCAAACAGCCGCCAGACGAAGGCCATGATCCCGGCAAGCCGCCATGCCATGTTGAATGAGATGGACTTGTCCTTCGCCTGCACGCCCTGCGTCGCCAGCAGAGCGTTCATGACGCTCTTCAACGTGCCCTCCTCGGCATCCGCGACGAAATATGCCTGACCACCCTGTCCGCCTTCCGCTGCAAGTAGAAGTGCCTCGACGAGGTTGTCCACGTGGCACGTCGACATCGCCTGCGTTCCCCCGCCAACCCATTGCCATTGCCCCTTCCTGACGGTTTCAGCCATCTGGTCGATCATCGGCATGCCCCTGCCCCAAATCATCGGCGGGCGGATTGCAATGGTCTCGAAATCCGGACGGCGCTGGTTCGCAGCGAGCAGCAGCTTCTCGGCTTGCGCCTTCGAGGCGCTGTAGGGCGCGAAGTCCCGCTGGAATGTCGGAGCGGTCTCGTCGGCACGCACGATCGGCTTCGGGTCGCCCATGATGACGGCCGCGGCACTGACGTAGACGATCTTGCGCACTGACGGAGACGCCGCCGCGGCACCCACGAGGCGTTGCATTCCCTCGACGTTCACGGCGTCGAATTCCTCACGCCTCCCCCAGAGCTTGAACATGGCAGCGACATGGAAGACGACCTCGGCGCCTTCCATACCTCTCTGCAAATCGGTCTGGTTCGACAGGTCGCCTTGAACAGGCTGCGCACCCAGTGTGGTGACCGTTCCTGCGGCGGCATCATTGCGGGCCAGAGCCCGGACTTGCCATCCCTTGGCGACGAGGGCCTGGATCAGTCTGCCTCCGACGAAGCCCGATCCGCCGGTGACGAATGCCGTGCGCTGCTGAATGTCCGATATGGTCATGTTCATCTCCTGTAGATGCCCAAGACATATGAGAGATCATACTGACTTTCAACGAACAAATTATGAATTATGTTCGTTGTAGCATTTCCGCTCCGATCGAGCTATGTGGAAGTCATGACGAAAGACACTGACGAAGCCCTCACCACGGACAAGATTTTGGACGCCGCACGTGCCCAGATAAGACGGCATGGACAGGCCAAGACCAATATCGTCGACATCGCCAAAGCGCTTGGGACGTCCCATACGACGATCTATCGGCACTTCCGTTCCAAGGCGCAGGTGTTCGACGCCATCGTGGCGAACACGATGAAGGACGAGGAAGACCTTGCGCAGGCCTTCGTCCGCTCCACGGATCCCGCGTCCGAACGTCTCTTGGGAATGGTGCTGGCGCTGCACCGTCGCAAGCGCGAGCGGCTGGAAAGCGATCCGGAGGTCTATGAACTCTATCGCCGCGTGCTGGAGGAAAGTCCCGAACTCGTCCAGAACTATTCCGCGGCCATGACCGCCCTCCTGGTGTCGATCGTGGAAGACGGGATAGGCCGTGGCGAGTTCACGATCGACGATGCCGTGGCAGCGGCCGAAGTCATCCGCGACGCGGTGACCGTCTACGTTCATCCCGCACATGTCGAGGCAGCGGCAAAGGCCGGGATAGACCTCGAGCCATCGATCAGGTGCATGATGCTCACGCTCGTGAGCGCCCTCAAGAGCGGGCTGACCCGAAAATGATTCAGTGGCTGGCCCGCGAGGGCCAGCCACTTCGATGCGACGGGCTCAGACAGAGGCGAACAGCGCCAGCGTTCTCTGCCGCGCCAAACTTGCGCTCTTCTCGTCATAGTCGGCGCGGCGGTCCGAATTGAATCCGTGACCTGCGTTGTAGACGAGGGTCGTCACACCCTCCATCTCATCGAGCGCGGATTTCACCTCGTCGACCGGAATTTCCTGGTCGGCATCGCCGAGATGCACGATCGTCGGGCACCGGGGCGTTTCGGTCTTCAGCTTCGGGATCATGCCACCGTAGTAGCAGGATGCGGCCGAGAGATTGTCGGCCCGGCAGGCGACGGCGTAGGAGACCGAGCCACCGTAGCAGTATCCGACGATCCCGACCTTACCCGTCGCCGCCAGGATGTCGATGCAGGTCCGGGCGTCGGCGACGGCGAGATCCAGCGAGTGGGCGCGGACGAGATCGATCGCCTTGTCGATATCGGCCTTGCTGTAGGACAGCCTCAGCCCTGGTGCCACCCGGTCGAACAGCGCGGGCGCCAGAACCTCGTAGCCAGCATCGGCATAGATCTGGCACTGTTCCCTGATGTGGTCGGTCAGTCCAAAAATCTCCTGAACGAGGACGATGCCGCCCTTACGTTCTCCGACCGCGTCGACGTGCCAGGCGTCGAGCGCCTGGCCGTCGGACATCGTGATCTTCTCCATCTGTCCTGTGATCTTCATGTCATCGCTCCGATTTCGACCGAGTGGATTACCAGGGCTGCACGTCGGCGCCGTGGAAGAAGGAACCGGTCGGACCTTCGCTGCCCAGCGTTGCGAGCATGACGCTGGTCGCTGCACCCTCGTCCGCCGACATAGGCGCATCGACACCGTGCAGCGCCGTCTTCACGAAGCCGGGGTGTGCTGCGTTGACCTTGATGTTCGTATCCTTCAGTTCATAGGCCAGATGCACGGTCCATGCGTTGAGGGCCGTTTTGGAGATGTTGTAGGCCGGGATCTTGAAGTCATAGAAGGCAGACGTCGGGTCCACGTTCGCGGCCATCGATCCGAGGATGCTGGAGACGTTGACGATGCGTCCGGCCGCCGACTGGCGCAGCAGGGGTAGGAAGGACTTGGTCACGGCGACGACGCCGAACAGGTTCGTGTCGAACGTGTCGCGCCACATGCCGAGGTCCTGGTCGGACGGCTTCTTGTCGAAAGCGTCGCGCATGACGCCGGCATTGTTGACGAGGATGTCGAGGCTCCCAAACCGAAGCTCCACGTCCTTTGCGGCAGCGTCGATCGTGGCCTGATCGGTTACGTCAACGACGACGCTCGAGGCAGACAGGCCTTCGGCGCGCAGCGAGAGGGCAGCCTCGTCGCCCAGTTGGGCATTGCGCGCGGCGATGATGACATGAGCGCCCTTTTGTCCGAGCTGGCGGGCCGTTTCGAAGCCGATGCCCTTGTTGCCACCGGTGATGAGTGCGATTTGGTTTTGCATTGCAGTCTTCCTCTTGGTTGATGGCCAAGAGTTACTGCGCGCCAGACCATTGCACAAATCGATCGACGTGATCCTCTCTATCGATAATGCCAATGGCGCGTTTCGACCGCAGGCCACGAGCATAAGGCTTTCAAACGAGCCGACAGAACGCACGAAGCCGTCAGTCTCCACGACCGACAGCTTCGGGAACGCATCCGAAAATGTAGCTGCTGCGGCCCCTCAGGCGGCCTTCGCCAGTCGAACGCCATGGGCGGTCGAGACGTCGACGATTTGCTCTCGCAGCCATGCGGCTGAAGGCTCGTTGTCGGTCTTGGTAGACCAGATGAGCGAGATCGCTGGTAACGCCAATTCGACTGGCGCAGTCTGGCACGCGAGACCGAAGATCGACGCGTAGCGTTCCGCGATCTGCATCGGCATGGTGACGACAAGTGGCGCCTTCGCGGCGGTCGCGAGGGCGGTCAAGTAGTCGGGAACGCCCATCACGATGTCGAGGCGATGTCCCGCCCCGGTCAGCATGCTGCCGATGCACCCTTGGATGTCGTCGTCCTGGGAGACGAACACGTGGCGGCTTTCCAGATACCCGTCGCGGTCAATCTCGTCCTCGACGTCGATCAGCGTTGGGCTGTAGCAGCAGGCAAGCTGCTGTTCGAAGAGAACCTTGTGGCGATACCGATCCGGAGACGGCGGATAGCAGCCGATCGCAAGATCGATCGCGCCCTCGTCGAGCTCCCGTCCGATCTTCGAAGCAAGGACACGGTGGGAGATGAGCTTTACGCCGGGCGCCGCGTGGGTAAGCTGACCGCTGAGGTCAGGCATCAGAAGAAGCTCCTCGCACGAGAAGCCGATCCGGAAGATTTTGTCAGAGGCGGCAGGATCGAAACGCTCGCTGGACAAGACGATCTTTTGCATCTGCGCAAGAACCTCTCCTACCTGCTCGGCCAGCACTTCGGCCTTGGCGGTCGGCTGCATCAGGTTGCCGACACGTACGAACAGCTCGTCGTCCATCAGCAGCCTCAGCGTCGAGAGATTATGGCTCATCGCGGGCTGCTGGATCCTCAGACGCGTCGCTGCCTTCGTCACGCTCCGATCCTTGAAGAGAGCGTCGAAGGCCACGAGCAGGTTGAGGTCGAAAGAGCGAAGATTGAAGTGATTGATGCTTTCCAACGTCGTTCCCGAATATAGTTCGAAGGAATGCGCCGTCCTTCGTCGTGGCCCGTGGGGTGACAGGCGGCACCAGAAGACGCCGCCCATCCCTATTGAATTCCAGTCTATCGGATGTCGCGACGAGTGGCTATGCCTCGGCGACGAACGCCTCGGTGAAGAACGAGGCGACCGCGTCGAAGGCCTGCATCCGGTTCTTCTCCATCAGTGCCAGATGCGTCGCCTCGCCGATCTCGACCCATCGCTTGTAGGCCGAAGCCGTCAGCGTCTGGAAATAGGCAAGCGCCAGATCGATGGTCACATCGACATCCCATTCCCCATGGACGAGAAGCACGGGCGCGGTGATCTGGCCGGGATCATAATAAGGCCTCTCGGCACGCCAGTAGTCGCGAATGTCCTGGATTGGGCCGTTCGAGGCGCGCAGGCGTTCGGGTGCCTTTTCCTTGCTCCATGGATCCTCGGCAAGGCTAGCATTCGCCCACGCCTCGAACCAGCCGTCCGGCACGAGCGTGCTTCTGGCATGTTCGGGGGCGGTTGACAGCCACCGCTCCTTAGATGCCAGGACCGGGACGAGACGATAGGCGTCGAGTTCTCCTCCCATGTCGATCGGGATCGGCTTGTCGCTCAGCCATTGAGGTGCGAGGACGGCGAGCTTGACCACCTTCGAAGGATTCGCGGCGGCATAGGCGCCTGCCACGGTACCGCCCCATGACATCCCGAAGATGTTCGTCCGCTCGACACCACGATGGCGGAGCACGAAGTCGACTGCAGCCCCGAAGTCCGCAACGCCGGTATCGGTCTTGACGACGGGCGGCGACAGCGCGGCATCCTGTTCCATCTCCGGCGGTCGCGTCGAATGTCCGTAGCCGCGCACGTCGACCGCGAACACGTCGAAGCCTGCCGCCGCCAGATAGTCCATGAAGGAGAATCCGCTCATCCGGACGTCGTAGAGGCTGCCGGAGGAGAACGTCGCGCCATGCACCATCACGATGGTCCGCTCCGGCCCGAATTGGTCGATGCCGCGCGGGCGCTTGTTGCGGACGTAGAGCGAAATGCCGGCGGTGTCACTTTCAATGCGATGGTCTTCGAAGACGATCTGGTCGAGGTCGATCTTGGTGGTCATGATGACTTCCTTTTCAAGCATAGGTCCAGGCATAGCCATCTTCGGTACGTCTCACGTATCCGGCGGACGAGCCTGCGAAATGGGTGGAGAAATAGAGGGCGCCTTCGTCAGCAAGCTTGGACAGGATTCGTTCGCGCGAACCGAGCGCCTGATCCTGGAACTCGCAGAAAACGGTGTTCAGTTGCGGCTGGAAGACCTGCACGGGGGTGTGCATGACGTCGCCACCGAAGATCGCCGTTTCGCCCTGCGACACAAGCTCGACTGACATGTGTCCGATACTGTGACCGCTCGTCGGCACGAAGGTGAAGAGGTCGAGATAGCGGCCGCCTTCCGGCTCGATGAAGTCGACGAGACCAGCCTCGATGACGGGCAGGATGCTGTCTTCGAACACGCCCCGACTGGGGATGTTCGCGTCGTTGTGGCTGGCCGAGCTGCCGTAGTATTCAGCTTCAAGCCTGGGGAAGACGTAGCGAGCATTTGGGAAGGTCGGAACCCATTCGCCGTCGTTCAGGACGGTGTTCCAGCCCGAATGGTCGACATGAAGGTGGGTGTTGATGACGTAGTCGACATCCTCGGGCGCGATGCCCGCCTCATGCTTCAGCCGATCCAGGAACGGAATACGTTGCTCGTGAAAGATGGGGTTGAGGGGGCGCTGCTTGTCGTTGCCGGAGCCCGTATCGACGAGGATGATGTGTTCCGGCGTCCTGACGACCCAGGTATGGATGCTCTGGATCAGCGCGTCACGAGCATCCTCCATGTCATGGACAGAGAGCAGGTCGGCGACGGCATCAAAGACACCAGCGGCGGCATCCGGGTAAAGGAAATCGAACGGCACGTTTCGGAACGGCTGCTCCTGCACCTTCTGCACGGAAACCGCGCCGATTGAGTAGGTATTTGGTGGTTGATTCATTGTGTCGGCTCCAGGCTCCGTCGTGTCCGCGACTGCTGGTTTCGACATTAGGCAGCGATCCGACAAGCAATCAAATCGATAGGAAAAATTGAACCAATTGAAATTGTCGATACATGCGTGGCCTTGTCGTAGCTCCCGGGCTCGGCGCCTCGGATCAGATCGCCTGCGCGAGTTCCATCGACGAAGCCGATCCCCGAGCACCCTGCCGGATGTGACGCGCAAGTTCTGCCGCCGCCCGCGACTGACTGCCGGCCGAGACATGAAGGTTGATCGAGAACGGCGGCAGTTCCGGAAGCCTGTCATCCGACGGAAGGATGGCGAGGTCGGCGGGCACCGTCGACTGAAGCCATGCCGTCACCGCCAAATCTGCACGGATGGTCGCCCGCGTCGCATCGATGCTGCCGCTCTCGAACATGGTGCGCCACGCAAGCTGCCGTTCTTCCAATGCGCTCAGAACTGCTGGGCGGAAAGCGCAAGTCTCGGCGACCAAGGAAATCGGCACTGGATTCTTCAGATGCGCCGCCCCCCTCGCCGCGCCGACCCAGACCAGCCTGTCGACGCTGAGACACTCGCCACGGGACGGGCCGACAGGCTCCTCGACAAGGGCGAGATCGACCTCACCGTTCGATGCCGCCGTCACGAGTTCCGGGGACGAAAGGCAGACCAGCGCCACCTCCACCTTGGGGTTCTGTTCGGCATAGGCCTTGAGGATCGGGGTGAGCCATGTCCCGACCAGATCATATGGGGCGCCCAGGCGAACGCGCCCTTCGATCGTCTGCTCGGACATGTCCGACCAGAGCTCGTCGTTCAAGGCGATTAGGCGTCGCGCCTTCGAAACGAGCCTCTCCCCGATAGACGTGAGGCGCAGAACCCTCCGATCCCGTGAGAACAGTACCCCTGCCAGCTCCTCCAGCCGGGCGACCTGCTGACTGACGGCGCTCTGCGTCAGATTGAGCGCTTTGCCGGCGGCCGTCATGTTCAAATGGTCGGCAACTGCGACAAAGGTTCTCAGGAGGGTAATGTCGAGGTTTCTGCTCATGAAACCATTATAGATCGTAATGGAATGTATTCGCAACATGCGTTTCCATCATCATCACCAGCGCGCTAGGGGTGGAGGGATATCCATGGAGACCAGTATGACTCCCGCCGAATTCATCCCGCTTGCCCTGTTCGTCGTCGTATCGACCATCACGCCGGGCGGCGCTACCACGCTGGCGACGACGTCGGGCACTCATTTCGGATACCGTCGCTCCCTGCCCCTGATCGGCGGAATCGCGTTCGGCCTCGGATCGATGGCGGCTTCTGCGGCCGCGGGCTTGGGTGGCGTCATCCAGGCACTCCCGTCCCTCCAGATCGCGATGAAGGCAGTTGGGACGCTATACCTGCTCTGGCTTGCCACGAAAATCGCCCGTGCCGGTCCGCCTCATCTAAAATCCGGCGCTATCCGACCGACCGGGTTCATAGGAGCGGTCTGGCTTGTCTGGCACAACCCGAAGGGCTGGGCGATGACGCTCGGCGCGGCGGCATCCTTCGCCGCGCTTGCCCCAAGCCCTCTGCATCTGGGTGCCTTGCTCGGCTTCTCCTTTGTGTGTGGCGCAGTGGTGTCGCTCTCACTCTGGTGTTTCGCAGGCCTTCTGCTGGCAAGGCTATTGAGGACTAACGGACAATGGAGATTGCTTAACATGTCGCTCGGACTTTTGCTGGCCGTGTCGATCGTGCCAATGTGGTTCGAATGACGTCATCCCGCAATCCCGATCTCCATATTCGAGGCTGGCAGGAGCCCAAATTCGTCTCGACGTGGCCAAGTAAACTAAGACCCAAGAGCTGTCATGGTGTGAAATAGGCTCTTGAGCGGATCCGAACCTTCGACCACTGCGTGCCGCTTTCTCTAAACGGCTGATCTCTCTTGTTTTCCCTGCCCTAGATCGCCTGTCTGATTG
>NZ_JBXHAY010000022.1:0-24250 GCF_057163345.1 Aliirhizobium sp. YIM B11859 | reverse complement strand
CCGATAAGAGATACTTATCGATAGTTATAACACCAACCGACGATCGTACCATGTGAGGAACCAAAACTTTACGATAGAGTTCCTATAAGAGATCGTTTACCATGATATCAATGGCTTACGATGTTTCGAAAATCAGCATGATAGCCCTGATGCGGCCGGCTTTCGACGCCGGCATCGCGCTGACGCGTCTCGACGAGCGCATTGCTCGCTCGCCGGTCGGCGCCGGCTTTCTCGAACGGCAAAATTTCGCCGACGCCTGCGCCTCTCTCTGGATCGACGGCGAATTGGTGCATCTCGAAGACCTCGTCCTCCACGACGCCTTTCGCGATACCCGCACCCCAACCCACGAACTGACCATAGCCCGCGACGTGCTGCGCACCCGCCGGCGCATTGCTGGCCAGTCGCGGGACTGGGCGCTGTCGCCGGAAGGCATTCGCACGCTCCGTCAAACGTCGGAAATCACGCATGCCGGCGCGGGTGAGGCAGAGACAGCCGGCATCAACATGCCCGCGGTCACCGTCGATGTGGACGGGGAGAGGGACCATGATGAGGATGACGCCACAGATCTGCACGGCGTCGACTACGCCGCCATCGATGCGACGCTGGCACGATCGTCGGCCGCGATAGAGGACGCAACCCGGCCCGGCCATGTCGGCGGCCGGGCGACCGCCAGCCATCCCGACAAGGACCCGATGATCTATGATCTCGACTGGGACGAGGATGCCCGGCTCGATGAATGGCGCGGCGTGCTGCGCCAGGCCGAACACCTGCCGGCGGTGTTTCGGGCGATCATCGCTCTAGACGCCTGGAATGAGCTGTCCGTGCTTCAGCACGCTCCTTGGCTCGGCCGACTGTTCGGCGCCTCAATCCTGAGGGAGGCCGGGATCACGACAGGCGCTCATCTCGCCGCCATCAACCTTGGCCTCAAAACCATTCCGGTTGATAGGCGCCGGCATCGCGATCGTGATACGCGACTGCTCGCCATCGCCAGCGGTTTTTTGGCGGCCGCCGAGATCGGCATGAAGGAACATGACCGGCTGGTTTTGGCGCGAACACTGATGGAGCGGAAGCTTGATGGGCGGCGGACGTCGTCAAAACTACCGGAATTGGTCGAGCTGGTGATGGCAAAACCGTTGGTCTCGGCCGGGATGGTAGCGAAAACGCTGGAGGTGACGCCGCAGGCGGCGCGGCGGATCGTTTTGGAACTCGGCCTCAGAGAGATGACGGGGAGGGGAAGGTTTCGGGCGTGGGGGACGCTATAGTGGGTTGCTATGAGTGCACGGACATAAAACACCCTTCGAGGAGTGAGGATCGGGTCGAATTTTTGCGTGTTAAGCGAGAGCGTTGTGACCTGAGAGCCGTAAGACCCAAGTACCCCATGATACGTATGCCCTGAACGGAAGCGGCCAATCGGAACGGCTCCTTTACCGTGATTGAACCCTCTTTGAGTGCAATCGAGATCATCAAACACTATATCTTGGAAGGCGGTAGAGATGTCCGACCCCGACTTGAAAGCTCTTTCAGATCAACATCCGGACAGGATTTACAAGTATCGATCTTTCAGTAATCGTACGATCGAAATGCTTGTCGAAGACACCCTGTTTTACGCTGATCCCAGCACCTTCAACGATCCTTTGGACACTCAGCCAATGTTGAAGGCGGACGTTGAAGTCGATGTATTGCAGAGCATGCTGCGAACCTTTGTGGAGCGCCGTACCAAAGCCGAAATGGAAGCTGCGGCCAAAACAATTCGATATCGCGGACCCAAGACTTTGGAACACATTTTGAAGCTCGGCCGAACCCAAGCCGATAAGGTCCTGCAGGACATCGCCTATAATGCAGGCGATCCCGCGTATGAGGTCGATGATCCCGAGACATTCCTGCTCAGGAGCTATAGCGAACGCGAGCTTCTGCGACAGTACGATAAAGGCGTCGTCTCGATGAGCGAACGGTGGGACTCACCTCTGATGTGGAGCCACTACGGCGATCAGCATCGCGGAATTTGCATCGGCTATTCAATCCCAGACGATGCCTGCCGGGATGTTCGAAAGGTGCAGTACGGGGGAGGGCGGATCGTCGCGGCGAGTTTGGTGGCATCTATGCTACAGGGTGACGTAGCGGCTCAGCAGCAAGTCGATGACCTTGTATTGCTGAGAAAAGCCGAGGACTGGGGCTATGAGTGCGAATGGCGTCTGATTGGAAATCGCGGGTCGCAGGATTCACCCCTTGAACTCGAAGACATCACGTTCGGCATTCGATGCGATATGGCAGTGAAGTTCGCTATCGTTCAGGCTCTGATGGGCCGCCAACGGCCTCCTTCGTTTTTCGAAATGCATGTGGACGACGGGACATTCAATTTGCGCCGTCGGGAGCTAGATATCGACGAGCTTAACGTGAGCCTTCCGAGGCGCTCGCGTCAATATATCGACGCGTTTGACAATCTCCCGGATATTCCACCACCGGAGGCGCCATAGGCGATTTGGTAAAAAATCTTCCATCGCAGAGCGACTTTCTTCAGGATTACAATCCGGTTTCCCGATCTTTCTGAGTAGTCGGCGGAAAAGACGCAGATGAGATAGGATGAATGTAGACGCGACGAGCCTGACAGTCATTCTCCCTCACTGATCTCGGAAAGCTGCCGCTCATTTTGCTCTCCCAAGAGATATGTGCTGGCTTCGGGTGCTTGATATTGCCGCAAACTTCGACAGCTTGTGGTTGGTCTTGAGATCTAGTGATTCGGTTAGGTGATGAACAAACAACCTCGCATACGACGTCTCCGGATAACCAACTTCCGAGGACTGCCGGAGACCGAATGGTATCCCGATGGCAATATGAACCTGCTGATCGGAGGCGGGGACTCCGGGAAATCGACGCTTCTTCATGCCATAGCGTTGCTGTTCAGCCCGACAAATTCTGCCCAGGTGTTCGAAACTGACTATTACAACAGGTCGCTTGAGGCTGGCTTTTCGATTGAAGCTGCCGTCAGCTTGCCGACGGAGATTGAACTCGCGAATTTCCAGCAGACGCTGTGGCCTTGGGAATGGAATGGAAAGGATGCCGTTCTCCCAGATCCTGAGCACGAAGGCGCCAGCAGTGACCCTGTTTACCTCCTACGGGTCAGAGGTACGTCGGATCTGGAACTGATCTGGGAGGTTCTCCAGCCAAACATGGAGGCCGTTGCCCTCTCCACCGGCCTTCGTCGAAAGATAGGTGTCGTGCGGCTCGCCAACGACGATCGCAATGATCGCGATCTGCGCCTCGTGACAGGCTCTGCGCTCGACCGACTTCTGTCCAAGGGCAACCTGAAATCACGGTTAAGCGCAAAGGTTGCGTCGGTCGATGTTTCGGATGCATTCACTGGAGAGGAAGCGCAAGCATTGCAGAATCTCGACAAGATATTAGAGGCGGCTGGCCTGCCGCATAATCTCGATATCGGCTTGACGAGTAGCCAGGGTCTTTCAATTGGTGCTCTCGTCGGCCTGCTGGCCGATAAAGACGGCACTTTGCTCCCGCTCGCAAGTTGGGGGGCGGGCACGCGCAGAATGGCAGCACTTCAGGTCGCGGGGGCGATCGAGGCCTCGACCCGTCTGACGGTGATTGATGAAATCGAACGAGGGCTCGAGCCTTACCGACTGCGTCAGCTCCTCGACGTGTTGGCATCTGACGATCAACAATGCTTTTTAACGACGCATAGCCCTATCGTCATTGCGGCGGCAAAAGCAGCTGCTCTTTGGTATATGGATGGGACCGGACGAATTGGCCAGCTTCATCAGGAAAAGGTTGCGAGGCAGCAAAACCGCGATCCTGAGACATTCTTGTCGCGCGTCCCGATTATCGCTGAGGGCGTGACCGAGGTAGGATTTGTCCGCACCCTATTGCGTCTCGTTTTCAACGGGCAGGAGTATATGTACGGAATTCGCATTGCTGACGGTGGCGGTAACGATGCGATGCTCGGTCTTCTTGAAGCTCTCCATGCAGCTGGCATCAGTGCCGCCGGCTTTTGCGACGACGAAGGCAGGTTTGCCGGAAAGTGGCAAAAGCTCAAGACTTCGGCTGGCGCCAAGCTCTTCCAGTGGCCGTCTGGATGTCTTGAAGAAAACATCATTGCGCATGTCCCCGACGACAAGTTGCTGTCTCTCGCTTTTGACGCAGACGGTCTCGGAGGGGAGCGCCTCCGGACCCTCGCTGATCGGCTAGGCATCCAGGGCAAGGAGGAGGCGGACATCATGCAGGCTTGCGGGTCTGCCGCAGCACTTCGCGCCGTCATCGTCGCAGCCGCGACGGGCGACAAAAATGGCGCGCCGAATGAGCGAACTGGCAAGGAATGGGGAAAGCATAGTCAACGCTGGTTCAAGTCGATCGGCGGTGGTGTTGAACTTTGCGAGAAAATGATCGGCCTGGGCCTGTGGCCGAAGGTCGAGCCGGACCTGCTGCCTTTCATCAATGCGATACGATTGGAAGTCGGCGAACAAATATTCGCGCCCGGGGAGCTGTCGTTTTGACGGATGAGGACGTTTTTTCTCTCTTATGCTCCGATCAAGCCCTTGTCGTGATCGAAGCGCCCGCCGGTTGCGGGAAGACCTACCAAGGCGCCCGGTATGCTGCAAAGGCCGCCCAGACGCTTACGGCGGGTCGAGTGCTCATCCTGACGCACACACATGCCGCCAGGTCGGTATTCGCCGACCGCACCCGAGGCGAATCCTCTCGCGTAGAGATCCGGACCATCGACAGTTTTCTAACCGAGATTGCAGCGATGTACCATCGTGCCTTGGATCTGCCGGTCGATGTGGGAAGCTGGGCTCGTGAACACGATTCTTACGACATCGTGGCAGCTCGCTGCAGCCGGCTTCTCGAACGTGCGGTGTCTGTATCGAGAGCCGCCGCCAGGCAGTATCCGATCATCGTTTGTGATGAACACCAGGATGCGAGCGCTGATCAGCACGCGGCAGTGATGGCTCTGCACAGAGCAGGCTCACAGATCAGGTTTCTGGGTGATCCTATGCAGATTATTTATGGTGGGCGTGGCAACGGCACGCGGTTGGCGCTGGACCGGTGGAGGCATCTGACGACGTTGGGCGGCTTCGGCAAACTATCGGTACCTCACCGATGGAAGGAGGGCTCTCCCGATCTCGGAAAATGGGTCCTCGACGCCCGCGAGACGCTTTCAAATGGAGGCGCTATAAACCTTGCTGGTGCCCTTCCCAAGGGCTTGACAGTTTTGCACGCCAGCAATTCGGCCAACAACGCCCGCAAAGCTCTTGCAATGTCGAGAGAAGACCGCCGGCCGATTTCAGACCTGGCGACGGGATCTCCGCAAATGCTCGTGCTTGCGTCAGGCAACGATCGGGTCGATCATCTGAACGCATTCTTCTACCGGTCGATGCGGATATGGGAAGGCCACAGCCGCGATGCTCTTTCGGCGTTAGTGGGCAGTGCAGAACGTTTGCCCGGCTCGGTCGCAGATGTGTTGATAAATTTCGTGGGCGCTACCTGCACCGGATTCACAGCATCGACCCATGGACAACGCATCAGAAAAGAACTCGAAGACAAGTGCATCAGACCAACCCGCGGGATGCCGGCCGAACTGCAAGTGTTGAGCCGCTTCCTTTTGGAAAGACCTGATCATCACGGCATTGCCCTCGCGCTTTCACATCTTGAGGGCCTCATCGCCAAGAAAGCAGCAGGCTTTTCCAAGATCTCCATTGATCTTAAGAGTGAATTTCACGACGCGATCAAACTCGGCAGTTTTGCTTCCGCACAAGAAGGTCTTGCCGAAATCACCCGACGCAGAACATTTTCGCACCCGCAACCTCCCAGGAAGTGCATCAGCACCGTCCATAAATCGAAAGGCCTTGAGTGCGACAACGCCGTGGTGATGATGTGTGACAAAACCTCGTTTTCGAATACCGATTACAAGCGCCGGCTGATGTATGTCGGGCTTAGCAGGGCGAAGAAGAGCCTGACCCTTGTCGTCTGCCGCGATAATCCCACACCTTTGTTCAGCTTCTAAAGCCCCCATATTATCGACGACGACTTCTTCAGTCGCCGGCGTTCCTCAGCGCGCCTGCGATCTTGGGACCGGCCAGTGTCGGGTCGAATTTCATAATCAAGGTCATCGAGGCAAGGCTTCGACATATTGAACGTCACATTCAGCGAGTGGTAGCCGAGCTCGTCGAAGTGCGTTTTCGTCATGAACCCGGCATGGATTGCCGCAGCTATCAGCACGCCGTTTGGCACATAATGCGGCCCGAGTTTCTCGCCGTTTGGATATGTGCATTTAAAATTCTCGGCGATGTGCTTTACCCCGTAGCTACCGGTTCCTTGTCGAATCGTCTTTGTCCGATCAACTCTTTTCAGCAGTGCAAGCGACAGGAGAAAGGGAGTGATTGCGTTGTCATCGAGCAACTCTGATCGATGTTCCTTGAAGCGCGCGTAGCGCTCTTGGGGATCTTCCCACTTTCCATCTGGCTTCCGCTCTGGCCTGCCACTCCCAATCCCCCATATACTAAGGTGCTCGTTCGCGGCGACGATATTCGCGATAGCGACCTTAGCGACTGCGCGATGAACAACATTTGGGGAAACGTTGAACCCCTGGCTATCGAGATATTTCTGAAACGCCAGGCCGTCCACGGTAACAGGGCCGGGGGTCATTTTCGACGCGGCCCTCGCCGCTGAGTAGCTTCCGTAGACAAGGCTCCTGCCGAACGCTTCGCATCGGTGCGAGGATTTCACCGTCGGAAGGGTCTTGCGCAACTCGCGCTTTACAGCTTCGAGGTTTTCATAACTTGGATTGATTGTCAGTTCGAACATCAGCATCTCCAGCTCTTGGCATGCCGTTCGCCGATTACTCAGCAAGCCGCTGTAGAATGCAGTTGCAGTTGCAAAGACAATGAGTTTCCGGACGTTTGACTCGGCGACAAGTCGCGGGTGTCCAACCACGAATGTCAACGTGCACCGAGTCGGCAGTTCATGCAAGCCTGACGTCATCCATTTCAGTGGGTCCCAAAACCTGACTGATTTGATGAGCGCTTCACCAAGAGCCAGTCGGCCGTCGGTTTTGAAGATCACCTGCGAAAAGGCTGAAACGATCCGGGTGAGGTTGCCAGCAACTCATCGGGCCCACCATGGACCTGGGTCTTGAACGTGTGCCGTGTCTCTGTCGAAAGTCTGGTCAGCAGTGGTTTGATGTCGGTGGATAGGTTCCGGACAGACCCAATTTTCAAGCTATAGGTCTTCGTGTCCTTGATTGGTGCGGCATCAAAGCCGCTGACATATAGACTTTTCTGACAGGCGTCCCGTGCAAAACGTTTCATCTCGCTCATGTCGATCGAGATCACTCCCCGTTCGATTGTTACGCATTTCGAGAGAAAAATCATATGCGCGGCTGGTCCATCGACAGAATAGATCGATGCGCCGGTCGACAGCATTTCATTGAGCTTGAACACGCCGACCTTGTTGAAGACGAGCGCAATCAGGCGCTCGATGAGAAGTGGGCTTTTCACCCGCCCGAGATGATCGGACAACATTGCGTAGGCCGGCGCCACTCGGTTCATTGCGGTCGCTTTCGATATCGCAATGAACAGGAAGCTCTCAATGTCTTCCACGCTTTTAGCATTTTTCAGGAGATATTGGTAAAAGACGTAGAGCCGACCAGGTGTGGTATTTCCTTCGGCGAGCTTCGATGCTTCCTTTTCAATCGCAGGGTCACGGGCCGCGATAACGAAGACATCAGCGTTGACTGTTCCCTTCGCGTATTCGAGGCCGGTCCTCATATTCGCGACAGCCTCGGCCGGCCCTTCTGCAATAAAAGACAGGATCTCGCTATTCATCGTCCTGAAGAAAGAAACATACATTTCGATACTGAAAGTTTCCCGGCAAAAGAACTCGGCTACCAAGAATTCGACGTAACTTTTGTGCGGAAAATAGTAGATCCGGGGGCCTTTAGTTCCGATGACGGTCTGCTCACCCAACTGCTCGACGACGGACCCGACGATGATTTCTCGGAGCGCCGCGTCGGTTCCACGCGCATTCCTGATCGCTTGCGGCACGAAGTCGGCCGGCACCTCGTGTGGCTTGAACCGGTTTTCCTTCTTCTCCGTCAACAGCCACCATGCAAGCTGCTGCATGAACACCGTGCGAGGGTCGCTGTAACCAACGGCCACATCGCCCTCCTGCTCGCTATTGAATCTTCGGCTCGACTTGGCGTTTTCCCGCTGCACAAAGCGGTAGATGAACTGAAAATAGAGGTCATACCGGCTGAAGCCCGAATCCGAAGTTGCCAGGCTACCCATGATGGTCGTGAACATCTTTAATTGGACAGGCCTCGACAGAATGTCGAATTCCCTCTCCAGCACGCGATCTTTGAACGCCTCGAATTGCTTGCTCCCTGGGCCTTCAGGTTTGTTGTCGAGAAATTTCTCAAGATAAGCAGCGACCTGTTCGCGCCTCAATAGATCGACTTCGACCTTTCTTAGCCATCGGAGATCTCCAAGGACATTGGACAGGATTGCGTCGATCACCGCGTTCTCCTCGTCCGCTGAAAAGAACGAGTCGGGACGCCCCAGGATGATGGTCTTAGAGTTTCCTTCAAACAGAACGGCCATATCTTCAAAAATGAACCGAAAATCATCGAGCGTCATCGCATGACGCATTTCGTCGAAGCCGTCCAATATGAGAAGGAAATAGCCTTCCCTGTTCATCTGGATGAACAGGTTATAGGAGAAATTACGCACGGCGGCGCCACCGTCTGCGCCCGTCAGTGCTGAACATATGACCCCTTTCAGGTCCTGCTTCGTGAACAGGTCGCCCAAGCTAATCCTGATCGGAATTCGGTCGAAAAGTCCCGCCCTATAGCGCTCGGTCATCTGCTTACAGAAGTAGAGGCTAAAGCTCGTCTTGCCGACGCCGTAGCCGCCATATGTCAGCAGGATATTTTCGCTGGAACCAAGCCAGTCCAGCGCCGCCTGTTCCAGCGATTTGTCCTGCCCCCGCACATTCGTGTGGATGAAGTTTTTCGAGGAATCGTGATTTTCATAGGCTGCAATGTTGTCCTGCAGCACGTAGTTGAAATTCATCAATGTGGTGACGAAACGCTCGAATGATATATGCCTGACGTCGCGAAGCTGCGATGCCGCTCGCGATGGCTGCTGCGACAGCTCCTTCTCACTGATGATCAGTAGGTTGTCGATCTCACCGCTATCGAGCGATGGCTTGTAGAGATTGTAGATTTCCGCCAGGTCGGATGAAGCGAGCCCCTTTTTCCAGTCCTTGCATTCGACTGCGACTTTCTTCGGAAAGATTTGATTGCTCTCATCAACGAAGAACACATCAGCTGTCGTGATGGAGAGGCTCTTTTCGATATCGACTTCCGAGTGGATGCATTTTAGCAGGCCGGCCACCTTGTCGCGAAGAGCCGATCCTGAAGGCTTTGATTTTTGGGACATTTCGCAGGTGAAGTCCTATTGTTTCCGCGCCGGACAGAGATACCATCTGTCATACTGCGACTCGTGTCGCAGAGATCAAGGAGATCTGGTTCCCAGTCACAGCTTTCCTGAAGAAAAGATCGGAAATTGGGAGTGCGAATGGACGAGGACGTGGCCTAATCGTGGGTGAAGCCAGACAAAAAAGCCGAAGTCTGCAAGCTCTCCTGAGGGCAGAGCCGCGTTGTATCTACTGTGAAGCGGAGGCAACCACGATCGAGCATATGCCGCCCCGGGTTCTTTTTCTGAAGAGGCATCGACCGAGCGGAATGGAGTTCGCGGCCTGCCGCGAATGCAATCACGGAACAAAAGGCGCCGACGCGGTCGGAGCACTATTCTCTCGCCTCAGCCAAGCTGACGAGGATGTATTTTGGCAGAGCCCTGAAGGCATCACGCTTCGATTCACCATGGAGCGAGACGCACCTGGCGTCAGAGAAGAGGTATTCGGCGATCCGAGGGGTGGGCCGCGATGGATCCGATCGCGCAGCGGTATCCTGACGCGGAAGATCGTGATCCGGGCTGATGGTCCGCTCGTTAAAGCCTATCTAGATGTGTTCGCGGCAAAGATCGGAATGGCCCTCTATCGCCAGCATGTTGGCGCGCCCCTCCCGATTGGTGGCGGTGTCCAGACCTTGTGGTATCTCAATGCGGGGCTTTCGGAAGAGCACGCCCATGCGCATCTGAGTATTCTTCCTATCAACGGCGGTCTGAAGCAAGGCAAGTTTACGGCCTCCGAGCAATTCGCCTACCGGTATAATTGCGACGAGAAATCGATCTTGGCGGCCTTGGTCGGATTGAACAGCAATCTGCATCTGTTTGTTATCGCAACGTCGCAGCCGGAGACCTACGGTCTGCCGCATCAGATTCCCGGGAGTGCTCGCGCCGGCAACTTCGTCCGGCCAGGCGAATTGACCGGGATCATCGGTCGAAGCACGTTGGGCTTGCGCGAGTGAGTAGTCAGCAACTACCCTTGACCACGAACCATCTTCGACCCTTGTTCACTCCGGCCGAGGGCTTGCGCTATGCTGACGACGCGCCCGCAAAGGCGCGCCGGTTGCCTTGCCGCTCGCCGCTTCGGTCCCGGCTAAAATCTGAATACCTGGCTTTTGCAATTCTTTCACAGCAAGTCCGAACGCGATCTGTTCCTCCAGGGATAGCCATCAACCAGCACAGCTCTTGCGGTCGATGGGATCTCTAACGCTGTGATCTTTGAGCGCAACCAGACTAATACGAAATAGAGAAGGAGGGGTATGGCGTCATGGCCGACTATGATTTCGATAGACGTACCGAGGATGAGCGGCTTCTGGTCGTTTCGTTCAACAATCAGATCCCGTTGCGAGCGGATCAACTGGCGTCAGTTCTCAAAGCAATGGACGCCGACTATCGACGCATGACGGGCCGCAATCTGGTGGTCGCTCGCCTCGAAATCGGCTCCACCTGGATTTGGTTGACAGACTTACTGGCCAACGGTGGCGGATATTTGAAATCCACCGCGGAGGCGGCGACAACGGCCAAGGACTTGGCTACTTTCGCTAAGGACATATATAAGGCGGTGCGTCCCACGAAGGCCGCTCTCCCGGGCCATCAACTGCCTGATGCCGATGATGACAAAGTCGATAAGACCGTGGTGGCACTGGCGAAGCTTTCTGCGGAGACGGGTGTTGCAATTCGATTCAGGAAGGTAACCCAAGACGAGCAGGTCGATTTCGAGGCCATGCCACCGCAACTGGAAAGTGCGGCAAAGCGGATCAAGAAAAAGCCGAAAAAGCTCAAGAAGGAAAAGCTGGCCACTCGCTATACGGAAATTCCAGAGGAGCAGATGGTGGCAACGATGCGTGCCCTTCCGGCAGCTGTCGGGGATGCCGCCGAGATGGTCAGGGCTATGGTTCAAGCCCTTATAATGAACGGCGCGGAATACATTCTTGAACAGGTAGCGGGTACGCTTGAGATGGAGGGGCGCTGGGACATAGCCGGCATCATCCGCCAGGAGATTGGCAAGGGCCGCAATCATGTCACTGTCGAGAATTAGCTGAAATATTCGCTAGCGAAACCGGGATGCGTCGTGGTGATTGGTCGGCCAGACATCGCTTACGGAATCCCGCTTCGACAAAGTTGCTGTAGACCTGTCGACGCAGAAGATGATTGTAGATTGAGCCACGTAGCTAAGGAAAGACCGAGATTTTTCAGTCTTTCCTCTCATAATACGGCCGTAATCCCATAAGGTTCAATAGTTTAGAAGGGCGACAACCAAGGGGTCACGGGGCCACATCCTTTCAAGACCGAGGCGACGCTTGTCTCTGGGGTGAGTCAGATTTTCCGCCGCGGAATGGTCGTTGAGTAGATATTCAACGATTGAAGGTATCGATCCGCATTCGTCAATGCCTCCACCGAATGAGCTCGATCGCGATTGGCCAAAAGGCCGCAAAGCACTTCCGAAATGGCAAGCGCCGGCGTCAGTGTATGGAAAAACGTCTGACTTTCCGTCGACACAAATGCGGTATGATCCGCGATTGAGACCAGCGGCGAAACTTCGCTGTCGGTGATGGCAACGATCGCCATGCTTTTTTCTCGCGCAACCTCTGCCAGCTCCAGAGTTTGCAGAGCATAAGGATTTATCGAGATCACGAGGAGCGCGTCCTCGGATGTGGCTCGCATCAGCGCATCGCCACCCGTTCCGGCCGGTCCATCAAGGTGGACTGTCTTATCTCCCAGCAATGTCATCACATAATGAAAATGCCAGGCTACGGAATGACATGACCGCAGCCCAAGAACGTAGACGCGACGAGCCTTGAACAATTGGTCAGCAATCGCGCTTAGTCTGGCGAGCGACTGAGGCTCGCTCAATCGGGTGATCTGAAGAGAAAGGCCCTGCAGCATCGCGCGGGCCAGATCGCTGGTATCACCGCTGATGTCGAGGGCATTATGCTGTAGAGCCCGGGCAGCAAAGCCGTCTGCGCCGACCCGGATCGCCTGCGCGTGGTGAGATTTTATCTCGTCATAACTGCTCAGACCCAGAAACTTGGTCAGACGCGTGATCGTCGAAGGCTGGACGCCGGCATTACGCGCCAGCTCGCGCATTGAGACGAGGGCAACATCCTGTGGGTGCTCTAGGATGTATCGCGCAGCCTGCTGGAGCTGATGTGACATCTCGTCAAAGCGATCAATAATACGCGCTCGCAACGGATCTGTATGCAACATTTGGATCATTATCCCCCTAGTCGTCCTTCGCAGGGTTCAGCCCAATCGGCTTAAAAGTCAAACAAAATCGATGTTTTATCGCTTGGGCTTCACAGCCGAAGCTGATTTGAGTGTTTCATAGTTGCTCAAATAAGATACGTTTGTGCCTAAATAATTGGCTATAAAACAAATGTTGCATTTTGCGGCAAGAGCTGCAACAGATGTGCCAAGACATGGCCATCTGGCCCACCGAGAAATTGATCGAGACAGACATGACGAGAATTCTTCACCGTTCGATTGGCCCCAATCTGCCAAGAGCCGTCGCTGGTCAGGGTATCTACATCACTGACAACGAGGGGCGCAGCTACATCGATGGCTCTGGCGGTGCAGCTGTGAGCTGCCTTGGGCATGGTCAAGAGGACGTCGCCGCTGCGATGAAAGCGCAGATCGATCGCATCAGCTATGCGCATACCTCGTTCTTCACGAGCGATGCCGCAGAATCCCTCGCCGATCGCCTTGTCGGGCTCACGCCGGATGGCCTCGATTATGTCTACCTCGTTTCGGGCGGCTCCGAGGCGGTGGAGGCTGCGCTGAAGATGGCGCGTCAGTATTTCGTCGAGACCGGCCAGCCGCAGCGTCGTCACATCATTGCCCGCCGTCAAAGCTATCATGGCAATACGATCGGCGCTCTGGCGACAGGCGGTAATGCATGGCGCCGGGCGCAATTCCAGCCGATCTTGCCGGAGACGCATCATGTCTCGCCTTGCTACGCCTATCGTGACCAGGGTCGCCAAGAGGATGGCGCAGCTTATGCCGCGCGGCTCGCTGCCGAACTCGAGGCCAAGATTTTGGAACTCGGCGCCGATGAGGTTATCGCTTTCGTTGCCGAGCCGGTCGTTGGTGCAACGCTTGGTGCGGTCGGACCGGTCGCAGACTATTTCAAACAGATCCGCGCAGTATGCGACAAGTACGGCGTCTTGTTGATCCTCGACGAAGTCATGTGCGGCATGGGACGCACGGGAACGCTGTTCGCTTTCGAGCAGGAAGGCATCGTTCCGGATCTCGTGACGATCGCCAAGGGGCTCGGCGGCGGTTACCAGCCGATCGGGGCTGTGATGCTCTCCGAGCGCATCTACCGGGCTTTCGCAGACGGGTCAGGCATGTTCCAGCATGGCCATACTTATATCGGCCATCCGGTCGCCGCAGCGGCAGCCGACAAGGTCGTCGAAATCCTGTCTGGCACGAACATTCTCGACAACGTGGTTCGCATGGGCGATCGGCTCCAGGCCGGTCTGGAAGCCGCGCTCGGGCAAAATCCTCACGTCGGAGACATCCGCGGCCGGGGTCTGTTCCGCGGGATCGAGATTGTTGCCGATCGAGACACCAAGCAGACTTTTGATCCGAGCCTGAAGATGCACGCCCGGATCAAGAAGGAAGCGATGAGGCAGGGCCTGATGTGCTACCCGATGGGTGGCACGATTGATGGCATCAACGGTGATCACGTGCTCTTGGCTCCTCCTTACATCATCACGCCGGACGAAATTGACCTCGTCGTCGACAGGATCACCGCGGCCATCACCAACGTCGTTCGGAGCTGATCATGAGCTATCGGATCGCCTATGCCGGGTTTTCATTGGAGTCTGTAACGGCTGTCGCCAGTGTCAGCACCTGGCAGACCTTCGCAGACCGCCTGCAGAGCGGAGACGCCTTGCTCGAAGGTTGGCGCGGCACGAATACGGTTGCCGGCGGGTGCTTCGATACGTTGCTGGCGGCCGATGACGTCACGGTCGTGCCGTTGGTCCAGATGGTAATCGGCGCCTACGGCCCCGCGTCCACCGATGCTATCGATTACATTACGTCAGAGATTGTCGAGGGCGTTCGTGCCGCCGCCGAACTCGATGGCATTGTCATGTTTCTCCACGGTGCGTGCTGGGCACCGGGTTTCGAAGATGTCGAGCGACATGTGATCGATGAAGTGCGCAAGGTGGCTCCCGGCATTCCGATCTCTATCGCGCTCGATTACCACGGCAATATCGACAGTCGGACATTTGCAAATGCCGACGCGGCCGTTGCTTTCCGCCATTCGCCGCATACCGATATGGCTGAGACCGGAGCGCGCGCGACCAAAGCGCTGTTGCGCATGGTCCGGGATGGTGTTCGGCCGGGTCTCGCTGTTTGCAAGCCCGGCATCCTGATTCCTTCGATCATGTCTGCGACGGCGCTTCAACCGCTTGCCAGCATTATTGCAGAAGCGCGTGCGCTTGAGGCTGGAGGCGATTGCGACATCAACGTTATGGCCGGCTTTTCCTATGCGGATTCACCGAACACCGGCATGGCGATCCTCGCGCTTGACTGGGATGGACAGGCGGCCGCCGAGGAAAAGGCGCGAAACATGGCGCTGCGTCTTCAGGATATGCGATCCGAGCTTACCCAGTCGGTGGCGGTCACGGATATTGACGGAGCTTTTGCCGAGGTTCTTGCGAGGCCAGGGCAGGGCAAGCCGATTGTCCTCCTGGAACATGCCGATCGCATGAATGACTCGACCTATCTGCTGCGCGCTCTTCTGGCTCAGGACCTTGGTCGGGTCGGATTTCCGTTTCTCCGCGATCCCGAGACCGCTGCCCAAGCAGTTGCTGCCGGTGCGGGCGCTGAGATCGAAGTCAACATGGGCGGGCGATCGTCACCTGAAGCCGGCGGACCTGTTTCTGTCCGCGCGCGTGTGATTTGGGCCGGACACAAGACCTACAACGTGTCTGGCAAGGTCAAGCATGGTGAGTTCGTCGACCTCGGCAACGCGGCTCTCCTTGAGATCGGCAACTTGCGCATTTCCGTCGTGACAACCTCGAATTTCGCGATTGATGGCGATCCCTTCTACATTTTCGGCGAACGTCCGGAAGATTACGACGTGATTGTCCTGCGCTCGAAAACCCATTTCCGGGATTTCTACGAGCCGGCGTCCGACCGGATCATCGTCGTCGATACACCGGACCTCGGTCCGGCCGATCTTAACCGCGTGAGATATGAGCAGCTCGATCGGAGCCTCGTCTTTCCGTGGTGTGCAAACCCGCAGCTTACCGCCTGACCATCTTCAAACAAAAAAGAGAGGGAATATGATCAACAAGACACTTCGCGCAGCACTCCTGCTCGCTGCTTCATTTGGACCATTGAGCGCGCATTCGGCTCTGGCAGAGACGACCCTGACGGCAGTCATGAGCGCTCCGCTCAAGACGACCGACCCGCAGGTCAGCACGGCTCGTATCAACATCACCTACGCGTTCCTGGTTTTCGATACGCTGCTGGGTCTCGATGCCAATCTCAAGGTTCAGCCCCAGATGGCGTCCTGGAAGATTTCGGACGATGGCCTGACCTACACGTTCACGCTGCGCGATGGTCTGAAATGGCATGATGGCAAGCCTGTCCTCGCCGAAGACTGCGTCGCCTCCCTGAAGCGTTGGGGAGAGAACGACGGCGCCGGCGGCAAGCTGATGAAGCGGGTTGCATCGTTGGAGGCGACCTCCGACAAGACATTCACGCTCAAACTCTCGGAGCCCTTCGGCCAGGTGCTTGATCTGCTCGCCAAGCCTGCTCCGATCCCCGCTTTCATGGTGCCGAAGCGTCTTGCCGAAACGCCCAAGGGGCAGCAGATGACCGAAGTCATCGGCTCGGGTCCGTTCCGCTTCGTTGCATCGGAATTTCAGCCGGGCGTGCAGGCCGTGTTTGAGAAGAACACCGACTATGTTCCGCGCAGCGAGCCGGCGAGCGGTTCTGCAGGCGGCAAGGTCGTCAACGTCGATCGTGTTGTTTGGGAAGTCATGCCCGACGTCCAGACAGCCATTAACGCCCTGCAATCCGGTGACATCGATTTCCTGGAGCGCTTGCCGAACGACCTGGCGCCGCTCGTCCAGGCGAACGACGACGTCAAGATTGGCGTCCTCAAGCAGGTCGGGACCCAGCTGACGGGTCAGTTCAATCACCTGCTCCCGCCGTTCGACAACGTCAAGATTCGACAGGCCGCCATGTACGCCATGGATCAGCAGCAGCTGATGCAGACGTCCGTCGGCGATCCGACCTATTACAAGCTTTGCGCTTCGATTTATGGCTGCGATGTGCCGATGGCATCGAACGCCGGCTCGGAATATCTCGCTGGCACACATGAGGAACGCTTGGCCAAGGCCAAGGAATTGCTCAAAGAAGCCGGCTACAAGGGCGAAAAAGTCGTCATGCTGCAGCCGACCGACAATTCGGCATTGATGACACAGCCGATCGTTGCTGCTGAAGAGTTGCGTGAGGCAGGCTTCAACGTGGAAGTCGACTCCATGGACTGGGCAACCCTAAGCTCTCGCCGCACCAGCCGCGAGCCGGTCGACAAGGGCGGATGGAACATGTTCTTCACCTCCTGGGGTGTCGAAGGGATCTGGAACCCGCTCAGCAGCGTGCTGATCGACGGTACCGGCAATCCGGGTGCATGGTCTGGATGGCGCAAGAGCGATCGCGTCGAGAAGCTGCGTGACGACTGGATCAAGGCTACAGAGCCGGAAAAGCAGAAGGCGATTGCGTCGGAAATCCAGCAGCTTGCATGGGACGAAGGCTTCTATTTTAACGGCGGCGAATTCCAGTCCCTATCGGCGTGGAATGCCAAAGTTGACGGCTTTGTGCTCGGCATGAACACCCAGTTCTGGGGCGTCCACAAGAAGTAAGTCATGATGCCCAGAACCACCTGACGTTGGTTCTGGGCAGACTTCCGATGGGGTACGACCCCTCGACAGAAATTGCCGGCTGGAGAAGACCTTGGCCCAGTATTTTATAAAACGCCTGCTGATGGCTATCCCCGTTATGGGTGTCGTCGCAGTCTTCGTGTTTCTCTTGCTGCGACTGACACCCGGCGATCCGGCGCAGGCGATTGCAGGTGATGAAGCAACTGCCGCTCAGCTGGAAGCAATCCGCGTAAGCCTTGGCCTCGACAAGCCTTTGTTGACCCAGTTCATCACCTGGATCGGCAATCTGTTGCACGGAGATTTTGGCGTTTCGCTGATCTCGCGCAAGGATGTTCTAGGTCTGATTGGCCAACGGATCGAGCCGACCTTGTCCCTTGCGCTGGTCGCTATGGCGATCACGCTGGTCGCGGCCATTCCCATGGGCGTATTGGCTGCATGGCGCCACGGGCGCTTGGCCGACCGCTGCGTGATGATCTTCTCGGTTCTGGTCTTCTCAGCACCGGTCTTCGTTACCGGCTATATTCTGATTGCAGTGTTTGCGGTCGACTTGAAGTGGTTTCCGGTCCAGGGCTACAGGCCGATCTCCGATGGCTTCGGCCCTTTCCTGTCGCGCATATTCCTCCCGGCTCTCGCACTCTCCTCGATCTACATTGCGCTTGTGGCGCGCATGACGCGCGCCTCGATGCTTGAAGTATTGAACGAGGACTACGTTAGAACCGCCCGCGCGAAGGGCCTCGGTGAAATGAAGGTCCTCTTCCGCCATGCGCTTCGTAATGCGGCAATTCCCATCCTAACGGTTGTCGGAACCGGATTTGCAGCGCTGATCTCCGGTGTGGTCGTGACCGAGAGTGTCTTCAATATTCCAGGCCTTGGACGTCTCGTCGTCGACGCAGTTCTCGCCCGTGACTACCCTCTCATTCAGGCAATCATCCTCCTGACGGCGGGCATCTATGTGGTGATCAACCTGCTGATCGACCTGTCTTACGCTCTGACCGATCCGCGAGTGCGCTACGAATGACCAAAGCAAGCCCCTCTTTCACCGTGCTTCCTCGCCGTCGTTTGCCAGTCAAGCTACCGAGCTGGCTGACGCTCACCGCTAGCCTGGTGCTTGTGGCCATCGTTCTGATTGCCATCTTTGCGCCCCTGATCGCGCCATTCGAGCCGACAAAGCTAAACGCAGCAATGCGCTTGAAGCCGTCCGATGCCACCTATTGGCTCGGAACGGACACCTATGGGCGCGATCTCTTTTCCCGAGTGGTTTACGGCGCTCGCATTTCACTGATGGTTGGAGCAGGTGCTGCAATTGGCTGTTTTGCGATCGGCCTGCCGCTCGGATTGATCGCAGGCTGGTATCGCTGGGCCGATGGGGTCCTGATGCGCATCATGGATGGGTTGATGGCAATCCCCGGCATCTTGCTTGCCATTGCCGTTGTCGCACTGACCAGGGGTGGCCTTGTGACCGTGATCATCGCCATCATGCTTCCCGAAATCCCGCAGGTTGTCCGTCTGATCCGGTCTCGCGTGATCGCGGTTCGGTCCGAGGCTTACGTCGAGGCGGCCCTGCTGCTCGGCACGCCACCTCTCAAAATCCTTTGGAAGCATCTGCTTCCTGCAACGGTTGCCCCGATGATCGTGCAGGGAACCTATATTTATGCCGCGTCGATCCTGACGGAGGCGGCTCTGTCCTTCCTCGGCGTCGGGATCGGTTCCGAAATCCCGACCTGGGGCAACATCATGGCCGAGGGGCGGCTCTACTTCGCCATCAACCCCTGGCTCGTCTTCTGGCCCGCCATCGTGCTGTCGCTCTGCATCCTGTCGATCAACATTCTCGGCGATGCTCTGCGCGATACCCTCGATCCCAAAATGAAGGGGAGGCACCAATGACCGCCGAGATCCAGCCCGTTCTATCCGTTCGTGACCTGCGTGTCGCAACAGCCGGCGCCAATCCGACTGAGATCCTCAAGGGTATCTCATTCGATATCGCGCCCGGCGAGATCGTCTGCCTGGTCGGTGAATCAGGTTCGGGAAAATCGGTCACCTCACTGGTGACGATGGACCTTTTGCCTGACCGGGAGCTGCAGGTCGGCGGCGGTCAGGTTCTTCTGAATGGCGAAGACATTCTGACTGCGACGCCTAAACGGACCAAGGCTCTCAGGGGCGCCGACATGGCGATGATCTTCCAGGAGCCTATGACAGCCCTCAATCCGGTGCTGAAGATCGGCCTGCAGATGGAAGAGGTCTTCGAGGCGCATGGGAAGCTCGCGGCCTCGGAACGGCGAAAGGCGGTTCTGGACGCGATCGCTTCCGTTCATCTTCCCGATCCGCAACGGATCTACGACAGCTTTCCGCACCAGCTTTCAGGCGGACAGCGACAGCGCGTAATGATCGCCATGGCCCTGTCACTCAAGCCTCGTCTGCTGATCGCAGACGAACCGACGACAGCGCTCGACGTCACGACGCAGAAGCAGATCCTTAGCCTGATCCGGACGCTGCAGGAGGAGCAAAACACCGCCGTTCTCTTCATCACGCACGACATGGGTGTGGTCGCCGATATCGCCGACCGGGTTTGCGTCATGCGCAAGGGTGAGGTCGTTGAACAGGGGACAGTAGCCAAAGTGCTCGGCAGCCCGAAATCGTCCTACACACAGGACCTGCTTGCCGCAGTGCCTTCGCTTGTTCCGCCTGCTCCAAGACCGAGTACCGGATCGGCGCCCGCCCTCGACGTAAAGCTTCTGTGCAAGCAATTCACCATGGGCAACTTTATATCCCGGCTGTTGGGCAAGCGGGATCATGTGGTTCGCGCCGTCCACGATGTGAGCTTCAAGCTGGAGCGGGGACGCACCCTGGGCATCGTTGGAGAAAGCGGATCGGGAAAATCGACGGTTGCGCGCTGCCTGTTGCGGCTTGCGGATCCGACCTCAGGGTCGGTCTGGCTGAACGGCAAGGAAGTTGCCCAAGCGCATGGAGCAGAATTGACGGAAGCTCGGCGCGGGATCCAGATGGTTTTCCAGGACCCCAATCGCTCTCTCAATCCCCGTTTGCGGATATCGGAGAGTTTGATCGAGGGGCCTTTGAATATCGGCGAGAAGAGAGAATCCGCTCTTAAACGGGCGGCCGAGATCCTTGAGGTCGTCTCGCTTCCGGCGTCCAGCCTGGATCGGTTCCCCCATCAGTTCTCAGGTGGTCAGCGCCAGCGCATCGCCATTGCTCGTGCCCTGCTGATGAACCCGGAAGTCATCGTCGCTGACGAAGCCGTATCGGCACTTGACGTCTCGGTGCAGGCTCAGGTCCTTGAGCTTCTCGACAAGATCCGCACGGAACGCAACCTTGCTATGCTGTTCATCACCCACGATCTGCGTGTTGCCGCCCAGGTTTGTGACGACGTGATGGTGATGCAGAAGGGCGAGGTTGTCGAAATGGGACCTGCGGCCCGCGTTCTTGCAGACCCGCAACACAGTTATACCCGCGCTCTGATCGAAGCTGCTCCCGGACGGGGCTGGGATTTTGCGCGCGGACGCCCGGTTACAACAGAGGTTCAACAATGATCCACGCATCTCTCGTCCAGATGGACGTCATTCCGCTCGGCGCCGCCGAAAATTTCCGCCGGATCCGAGAATTCATCGCGGCAGAGGCAGATCAGGGCGCGCAGCTGATCGTGTTCCCCGAGCTTGCCAATACCGGCTATGTAGAGCCCTTGGTCCCGGGCGGCGGTTTCGTCTCGGATGTTCCTCACTACGGCCAGGCACTGGTCGCCGCCTGTGCAGATCCGGCCGGCGAGGAAATCGAAAGCCTCGTCTCCTTGTGCCGCGAGCGCGGTGTGAGTGTGATCGTTGGCCTCGGCATGCGCGATCCCGTCATGCCGGCGGTGATCCGCAATTCGGCGCTGCTGATCACGCCGTCAGGTGTCGTCGGCATCTACACCAAGGTTCACCAGTGGCATAACGAGAAGCTATATTTCACCCGCGGTGAGGTCATCGACAGCTTCGATGCGGTCGGAACCAAGGTCGGCATGCAGATCTGCTACGATTCTCGCTTTCCGGAACTCACCCGCATCCTGGCTGAAAAGGGCGCAAGCATCATCGTCTCCAGCTGGGCGTCCTTCGGCCCGGCCGACAAGCCGGTGGCAGACGAGGAGCTCTTCGTTCACCGTGGATACGCGCGCGCCGTCGAGAATGGCATCTTCTTCCTCAGCTGCAATCGCGCTGGCCTGCATGGCGATTTCCGCTTCTGGGGCCGCTCTTGCGTCATCGCACCGGATGGCAAGGTCATTGGTCGTTTGAACCATGACCGCGAAGACGTGTTGCGCGTTCAGATCGACCTCGACGAGGTGACGCGCTACCGGTCCCGCGTCGGCGTCTGGGCGGATTACGCACCAGAAATCTATGCGTCCGCGCGGGCAAGCAAATGAGCGTCGCTCTGAATTCTCCTTGCCCGCCTGTGTCGGATACCGACTGGCCTGCAGAGCTTGCAGACATGGCCGGTGGTTTCGCGACGGGGTTGAATGTCTATCGCACGATGGCACACCATCCGGCATTGCTGCGGGCATGGGCGCCCCTGCGACAGCATATCGTCAAGGACAGTGCGCTTGGACCGGAGCGATCCGAAGTTGTGATCCTGCGCGCGGCCTACCGCCTGGGGTCGAGCTACGAATGGTCACAGCACGTCCATCGTGCAAGCCTGCTCGGCATCAGCGATGAACGCATCCAGGCGATGCGCGGGCAGCCCAAAGGCGAGGACGGCTTGATTACAAAGGCAGTCGACATGCTGCTTGACGATCATCGCCTGACGCTCGTCTTTGAAGAGGAACTGGCCGAGGTCATCGGTCGTCCGGCCGTCATCGACCTGATCGCAACGGTCGGCTTCTATTCGGTCCTCGGCTACTTGCTCATGACCTATGAGACGCCATTGGATGACAATATTCCACTGGCTGAGTAGCCATCAATAAATCAGGCGGGCATTTCGCCCGCCTGATTTGAGCGTGCCTATCTGATGGCATTGCCACCTTGAGCCTGCATCCTCTCGGACCATCGAATTCGATCCAGGATGCACGCCCCTCGTTTCAAGCACCAAAGAATGATCTCCTTTGACCACCGGTAGAAATCCGGTGGTCAAAGCGATTTAGTCAGGCGGCGTCTTGATTCCACGGGAAGACTTCTGCCGTCTTGAGCTGAGCGTATGAGATCAACCGAACATCGGCTGGTCCCAAATCCGGCGTGTCGATCACAATGATCCGATCCGCGATTGGCTCGTAGAAATCGCGGAAATGGGTCTTCGAGCGCAGAAGGATGACGTCGTAATCCTCGGGGCGCTCGCCGAAAATGTAGAACGGCTCGCCATCGACCGCGAAAGCGAAGTGGGACACGACTGAAACTCGGATCGAACTGATCTCAAGCAATGCCGTCATGCCAAGATTGACCAGCGAGCCTTGCTGATATCGCCCCGACATGGTGAAGGACTTTTTCCCTGCCCATATCACCTTGGCGACCACATCGAGCGGGCCGCCGGTCGCAGGATCCGTCTTACCCGCCAGACTGACCGAAATTTCTGCGCCAACGCCCGCCTCATAGGCTTGCTGGGCCGCTTCCGGATCGAGAAGGAATGGCACGTTGACCTTGCCAACATCCTTGCCCAGCAGGGCCCGAAGGACATGCGTCGAGTCATTCATCCGATCGGCGTGTTCGAGCAGCACAATCGGCTTGCCTTGAGCCGGCTGCGCCTCAACATCCGATAGCGCTTCCTCAACCGTCGAAACGGGAACGGCGGCCCAGAGTGCCTGGCGGTGTTCGAAGAGAGCGGAAGACAGGCTCTCCGCCTTGTTCAACGCGGCCTCTTGCCCATCCCAGTCGAGGCAGATTACCGCCATGCCGGTATTGGGGCTATCGGCATAAGAAAACCCTGCCATCACCGAGATGTCGCAGTCGGTGCGTGCTTCGATTGCTCTGGCCTCCGCGATAATGGAAGCGAGTGGTTGAAGTGATGTGGCAGACATGATGGAGGGGATGACGACGCCTGGCTTTACCACCGCGAGGCCCGGCTTCGTGCCGCTCTTGATCATTCGGAAGAGCGCATTGGTCGCCCGTTCGCCGGTCTCGCCCATATCGATATGCGGTGAGTGACGGTAGGCGACGGCAATGTCAGCGCCACGGAAGGTCTCGGCGTCGATATTGCCGTGATAGTCGAGTGCAACCGCGATTGGGACGGTTGGCCGCTTGGCTCTTACCGCATCAATGAAATGCCGCTCGACATCCTCATATCCCGCGGCCCAGCATGCGCCATGGAGATAAAGCACGATGCCGTCGAGCTCGCCTGCCTGATCCAGGCCTTCAAGGGTCTCTGCCACATAGAATGCGACTGCCTCGTCTGCGGCTGGTCCAAGAGCACCTGCCGAGGCGTTGACCAGGGGCACCAACGTCGCGGCCTCCTCTTCACAGACCTTGATTACCCCGCCGGGCACCGTGTTTGTCCCGCGATAGAGCTCAACAATTCTGGAGCCGCGACTGCAGACACGCTCGAAATCGCTGATACCCATGGATTGCGGCACGGCTGTCACCGATTCAAGTGAGAAGCCGGCGAACGCGATGCGAAAATTCATAATCAACTCCGGATTGTTCGGATTGCCCTACGAGAGATATCGACGACATGCAGCGTGCCATCGATGAGCAATGTTGCAGTCTTTTGAGTGCAATGCAACAATCGTTGTACAAGATGACAAAAAGGTACAAGTGTTTCGAAAGCAGTTCGACAGAGATCGGCATCCTACGGTGAACTCAAATTTGAATTCTCAATCAGACAGGCGATCTAGGGCAGGGAAAACAAGAGAGATCAGCCGTTTAGAGAAAGCGGCACGCAGTGGTCGAAGGTTCGGATCCGCTCAAGAGC
>NZ_JBXHAY010000021.1:0-24485 GCF_057163345.1 Aliirhizobium sp. YIM B11859 | reverse complement strand
GCGCGGGGTGGAGCAGCCCGGTAGCTCGTCAGGCTCATAACCTGAAGGCCGCAGGTTCAAATCCTGCCCCCGCAACCAAATCCAAAAACAAATCCCCAAAAACAGATCCGATCAAATCCAACACACTCAACCGGACAAGCCTAAAGGCCCGGGTTCACCGATGCCCAAGCAGTGCCGATATCTGCTGCCGGAGCCAATGTTGCCGCCGGGCGGGAAATAATTTCCAGACGCTCAGTCCATCTGTGCAGATCCGGTACGAGTTCAAAACCGATACCGCCAGCCTGCACAGACCGACTGGCTGGCCGCCAGGGCAGCCCGCAACGAGACAATTGCTTCGGCCGGACGGCCATTACCTATCGCGCCGTATTCGACCACTGGTGGATGAATTGCAGCATGACCTTGGTGAAGGTCTTCAGCTGTTGGATAGAAACCTGTTCGTTGACGCTATGGGCATGGCGCAGTTGTCCGGGCCCGTAGATGAAGGCGGGGATGCCGGCATCGCCGAACCAGCCGCCATCGCTGACGCTTGGCGAGACACGCGGCTCAATCTTCTCGCCGGTCGTCGTCGCATGGGTATCGATCAGCATTTTGACACCAGGATGATCGGGATCGACTTCGAGTGCGGGAAAGATCTCGCCGCGATCGACGATCATCGAGGTGCCACCCCATTTGAATGTCGGCGGGTTGTCGCGCAGCCACGGGTCCGCCTTGGCGACGGCAAGGATATGCTCCTCGATCTCTCTCGTGATCGTGTCGTGGTGTTCGTTCGGATAATAATGAACGGTGACCCAGAGCCGGCATTCGTCGGCGATGAAGGCGGCATGGCGGCCGCCTTCGATGACTGCCGGGTTGATCGTGGTGGAACCGAGCGGGCAGCCCGGATAGGTTTTCGTTACCGCCCAATGGCGTTCCAGATCCTGCAGGCCGGCGATGACTTTCATCATCTTCTCGATGGCGCTGGCACCGATCAGGCCACCGCCGGCATGGATCATCTGACGCCTTGTGCCGTCGTGAAAGGTCTGCGGGCTCTTGATGGTAATCCAGCCGGTGATGACACCGCCCTGGCCCTGCAATTGCAGGTCTGTCGTATCAACGACGACGGCAAGATCGGCGGTATAGCCATGTTCGCAGCATTGCAGCGTGCCGGCCTCGCCGACTTCCTCACCGATAACCGACTGGAAGGTAATATCGCCGGGCAGCTCGATGCCGTTTTCGATCAGCAGTTTCAACGCAAAGAGGACACCGGAAATGCCGCCCTTCATGTCTGCTGCGCCACGGCCGATGACGACACCGTCACGGACGATCGGCTGGAACGGACCGGTCTCCCAGGCTTCGCCGGCTTCCACTTCGGCGACATCCATGTGGCCGTTGAGGATGAGGCTCTTATGGCCGTCGGAGCTTGCGCCTTTGCGGACGCCGACAACATTCGGGTCGCCGGGATAGACGTCCCATGTGTCGATGGAAAATCCGAGTTTCGAAAGATAATCGCCGACAAAGGCCTGGGCCTCGGCCGTGTTTCGCGCTGGCGGAGCGGGCGTCTCGAACGAGATCAGTGTGCAGAGAAGATCCACCAGTTCCGCCTCACGGCTGTCGATCTGGTCGAGAAGGGATGAAATGTCCATGAAGATGAATTTCCAAAAGAATAGGGATGGGGCAAGAGCGGGGCGGCACCAGGTGTCCGCCCCGCGGTCCGCCGCGTCTTACTTGAGCTCGGTCGCGTAATCCTCGACCGGCAGTTCCTTGGTGATCAGCTTGTTGTCGGCGAGGAATTTGCCGTAGGCCTGGTAGCGGGCCTTATCCAGCACACCGGGTTCCTTGGCGAACATAGAGATGGTCTGCGCCCAGATCGCCTTGTTGAGCGGGTTGTCGAGATCGGCGTGGCTCTTGGCAAAGGCGGTCCAGGTGTCGTCCGGATGGGCGACAAGATAGTCGGTGGCCTTCTTGACGGCGGCGAGGAACTTCTTGAAACGTGGATCGGCGACATGATCCTTGTTGACGAGGTAGATCAGCTCGTCATAGGCGGGCACGCCGTAATCCTCGACCTTCATCACCATCGGCTCGGCGCCGTGTTCGATCAGTTCGTTGGCCTCGACATTGCGATAACCGCCAATGACGCCATCGACCTGCCCGGCCATCAGCGCGCTGACCAGCTGGAAATTGACATTGACCATGCTGATATCGGCAAGCTTCAGGCCGCCGGTTGCCAGCATGCTGGTGAGCGTCGCCTCTTCGACGCCGCTTACCGAATAGCCGATCTTCTTGCCCTTGAAGTCGGCCATCGACTTGATGCCGCTCTTCTTCAGCGCCAGGACGGTGTTGAGCGGTGTGTTGACCAGCGTGCCGATCCGCATCAGCGGCAAGCCTTGGTCGGCATAGAGATAGAGCTGCGGCTGGTAGCTGACGGCAATATCGGCCTGGCCGCTGGCGACGAGACGCGGCGGCATGCTGGGATCAGCCGGCGGCACCAGTTCCACATCGAGCCCTTCATCCTTGAAGGCGCCGATCTGTTCTGCGACGATCAGCGGCGCGTGGTCGGGGTTCAGGTACCAGTCCAGAAGCACGGTCAGCTTGTCGGCCGCATGGGCCTGGGCGGACATCAGCACGGCGAGGGCTGCGCCGGCGATCAGTTTTTTCAGCATTTTTACGTTCCTCTCTCTTTTGATTGTGATGTTATGCAGCTGATTTTTCAGGTGGATTGCTCGCTGTCGGGCACCCAGTAGAGAACCCGCTTGATCAACAGATCGATGATCTGCCAGAGCGCGACCGCGATGATCGACAGGATGAAGAGTGCGGCAAAGCAGACAGGCGTCTGCATGCGGGCATTGGCGTTGAGCATGACGTAACCAAGGCCGCCGGCGGAGCCTACCCATTCGCCGATCACCGCCCCGATCGGGGCAACGGCTGCGGCAACCCGAAGGCCCGAGCCGAAGGCCGGAAGGGCTGCCACCAGCCTGACATGGCGTAGCTGCGCATAGGGGGAGGCGCCCATCGTCTTGGCGAGGTCGATATAGCCGAGATCGGTACGTCGCAGTCCGTCATAGAAGGAGGCGGCGACCGGGAAGAAGATCACCAGCACGGCGGCAACAACCTTGGACGACAGGCCGAAGCCGAGCCAGACCACGAGCAGCGGCGCCAGCGCGAAGATCGGGATAGACTGGCTGACCACCAGAACCGGCATCAGCCAGCGCTGCAGCGTTTTCGAAAACACCATCGCAAGCGCCAGAAGCGCACCGAACAGAAGACCGAAAAACAGGCCGAGGAAGATTTCCGACAGGGTGATCAGCGTGTGGTCGAAGAGATAGGCCCGACCGTTCCACAGAGCGACCACAACGACCGGCGGTGTCGGCAGGATGAAGGACGGCAGCTTGAAGATCACGGCGATCGCCCACCAGATCAGCACAAGGCCAAGGAAGACCGTCAGTCCGCGACCGGCGGCCAGGAGATGCGCGTTGAATTTTCCGGTCATCGTTCGATCTCCATCAACATGCGCAGCAGTTCGCCCTGGCTCTTTTGCAGGTTGGGGTCGTCGGGTGCGCGCGGCGGCTGGCCGGCAACGGTGATCGTTTCGCCAAGCCGAGCCGGATGTCCCGAAAGCACCATCAGGTGATGGCCGAGACGTGCTGCCTCCATCGGGTCATGGGTGATAAGCAGTGCCGTGCAGCCGTCGAGAAGTTCTGCCGCCAGTTCCTGAACGCTTGCACGAGTGATCGCATCCAGCGCGGAAAACGGCTCGTCCATCAGCACAATCGGGCGACGTTCATAGAGGGTTCTGGCGATTGCGGCGCGCTGGCGCATGCCGCCTGAGAGCGCCATGGGAAGGGCCTTTTGCCGTCCGGCAAGGCCGACCCGTTCGAGCAGATGATCGGCATAATCGCGATCGATCTTCTCCCGCCGAAGACGGGCGCCAAGCGTGACGTTCTCGATGACGTTCAGCCAGGGATAGAGCAGATCCTGCTGGCCCATATAGGCAAGGCGGCCGGTAATCGGCTGGCCGTCGGAGCCGGTGACCGTGCCGCTTGTCGGCCTTGCAAGGCCGGCGATGATCTTCAACAGGCTGCTCTTGCCGACACCGCTCGATCCGAGAAGGGCGATGAATTCACCGCTCTTGATTTCGAATGTCAGGTTTTCGAAAATGGTCCGGTCGCCGTAACGCAGGGTCAGTCCGTCGATGCGGATGCCGGGAGGTGCCTGCTTGCCGATGGCAGTGGACGGTGAGAGGTTCCGAGGCTTGGCATTCATCTGCGGTCCCCCTGATGAGCTCGAAGGATTGCAGTCATTCTGCGGCCATCGGTGTTTGCGACTTCGCGGCGTTGAGGCCCATCTGCCAGAAGTCGGCTTCCAGCCGGGTCGCGGTGTTGAAGATCGAGACGAGTTCGTCCATGCGCGCCTCGGCGCCGCGCGCCTTGCCGATCTCGTCGAAGGACTTGATCGCCTTGTCGACGCTTTCGAGATATTCCTCGCTCTCGTAATTGCGGATCCAGGCCTCGTAGGGATTGCCCTGCATCACGGTCGCCTCGTCCTGCAGGATGATCTGGCCGATCTCGCCATAGCCGGCGACGCATGGCATCAGGGCGGCGGTCAGTTCCAGGATATCGCCCGACTGGCCGATATCGAGGACATAGCGGGTATAGGTCATCGTCTCGGAGGCTTCCGGCGCGCTTTCCATGTCCGCTTCGGTTAGGCCCCAGGACTTGCAATAGCCGACATGGACGGGAAGTTCGCCGAGGATGGCGCCGAGCGAGGAGGCTGCTGCCCGGATCTCGGACAGTGTGCGACCCTTGGAGGCGAGAAGGCCGTAGGCGCGGGCATAATGGATGAGGAAGAGGTAGTCCTGCGTCAGGAAGCGCTTGAAGCAGACTTCCGGCAGGGTGCCGGCTGCGAGCTGGCGGACGAAGGGGTGTCTGACGTAATTGGTCCAGGTCTGGCCGGAGGTCGCGCGCAGCTTGCCGAACAGGCCGTACTCGAAGTCGATCTGCATGAAATATCTCTGTCTGGTAAAGGGTGAAACGGAAGGGGAAGGGCGCCGTAATTCACTGCGGCGCCATGCCGATCTCAGGCCTTGTCGCGCTTGACGACGACCATCTTGTCCTTGATGCGGCGGAAGGCGGCGTTCGCCTCACGGACGATCTCGTCCTCGTCGACCTTGGTCAGCCTGCGGCCCTGCATGACGACTTCGCCATCGACGATCGTGGTATCGACGACACTCTGGTTGCAGGCAAAAACGAGATGGCTCGTCATATGCACGGCGGTGTCGCGCAGAAGCGGGGTGAAGATCGCATTGTTGGTCTCGACGAGAATGATGTCGGCCTTGCGCCCGACCGAAAGCTGGCCGGTTTCGTGACCGAGTGCCTTGGCGCCATTGTTGGTCGCCATGCGCAGCACGTCACCCGCCTGCATCAGGCTTGCATCGCCGCGATGGGCGCGATGGACGAGCGATGCCCATTTCATCACTTCAAACATGTCGGCGGAATTGTTGCATTCCACCGCATCGTGACCGAGGCCGATATTGATGCCGGCCGCCAGCATTTCGGGAATGCGGGCAACACCGTTGCCGAGCTTGGCGTTGGAGTTCGGGTTGTGCGAAACGTGGGTCCCGGTCTCTGCGATCATTGCGATTTCGGCATCGGACAGATGTACGCAGTGGGCAGCGATCGTGTCTTTACCGAGAAGGCCGGTTTCATAGGCGACTTCGGTCGGTCGGCGCCCGTATTTGTCGAGGCAGAAATCGACTTCCGTCTTCGATTCGTTCAAATGCACATGCACACCGCAGCCGAGATCGTCGGCCATGGCCCGTGCATCGCGCAGCAGGCCGCGATCGGCAAGCGGCAGCCATTCGATGCCCACACGCACCTCAATACGGCCGTTCGCCTTGCCGTGATTGGCCTTGAAGGCATCGTAATTGTCCTGCAGGCTGTCCAGATCGTGTTCGGGAGATGCGACGTCATTGGAAAGCACGGCACGGATGCCAATGTCTTCGGCTGCCTTCGCCAGCGCATTCAGCTGCCGATACATGTCGTTGACCGTTGTCGCGCCCGACTTGATCGATTCCATGTAGCTTGCCAGTGCCGCCCAATAGGCTGCTTCCGGATCGAGCGCGCGGATCAGCGGATACCAGCACTCGTCGAGATATTCCCATAGCGGCATGTGGTCGTTGAACCCCTTGCCGATCGCCGTATGGTAATGCAGGTCGATCAGGCCCGGCATGATGATCTTGTCGGAGGCATCGATGCGCGTGTCGCCCGATTGGCTCGCAACAGTCTCGCCTTTCGGCACGATGGCCTGGATACGGTCATTCTCGACAATCACGGTTCCCTGCTCGTGATAGGTGCCGACCTCATCCAGGGTGAGGATCATGCCGTTCTCGATGATCAGTCTGCTCATGCGCTCTTCCCAGTTGTCTTTATGTTTATTGATTGGAAAATTATCAGGTTTGGATTGTGGCCCGTAGACCAGAGTGGGGCGGGCCGTGTTGCCGGAAAAGCAACAAGGATTGATGCAGCGGCTGCTGCCGGTCGCACACCGTCCGGTGGTCCCGGAGAATGAGCATGCGTGCAGCGCCCCGGCGGATAGGTCCCGCCAAGGTCAAGTGTCGGAGTGAAAGACCTGTCGCCGTCAGCCGGCGGGATCGATCAGCGACAGCTCATCGAGAAAGGCGGTGGCGAAGCTGCCGGTGCCGCGGGCGCCGGATGCGCGTTTGGCAGCCTCGGCATAAACCGCATGGGCGGCGACGACGGCGGTAATCCTGTCGTCGGCATTGGCAAGCATGGCGGCGATCAGCGCACCGAGTGAGCAACCGGCACCGGTCACCTGGGTCAGGCGAATGTCGCCACCGCCGACGCTATAGGTCGTCTTGCCATCGGTGATATAATCGGTCGCACCGCTGACGGCTGCGATCGTGCCGATCTCGGCTGCGACCTTTTCCAGGAAGGGCACGGCCTGTTCGGAGGTCATCGTCGTTTCCACGCCCTGTCCGCCGCCATGGCCGCCGGCAAGCGCAATCAGCTCGGAGGCATTGCCGCGGATCGCCGTCGGCTTGAATTCGAGCAGGCTTTTGACGACGGCATCGTATTCTGCCGCACCTGCGCCGACGGCAACCGGATCGAGCACCCAGGGAACGCCGCCCTCATGGGCGGATTTTGCCGCAAGCCGGATTTCCTCCGGCCCGCAGCTCATCAGGCTGGCGGCATTGATCCAGACGGCATGCGCGTGGCCGCCGAAGACGCTCGGCCAGTCCATTGCCGTGCCGATCGCAGGTCCCGCACCGACAGCAAGCAGGACATTGGCCGACAGGTTGGCGGCGACGTAATTTGTCAGTCCATAGCAGAACGGTTTCATCTCTTTCAGCCGCGCAAGTTCGTTGCGGACGGCGGCATCATTCCACGA
Source organism: Aliirhizobium sp. YIM B11859 (assembly GCF_057163345.1). Lineage (NCBI taxonomy): Bacteria > Pseudomonadati > Pseudomonadota > Alphaproteobacteria > Hyphomicrobiales > Rhizobiaceae > Aliirhizobium > Aliirhizobium sp. YIM B11859. The sequence continues at coordinate 17,102 of NZ_JBXHAY010000021.1, read as the reverse complement.
CATGTCTTTCATGCTGTTCACCCTTTATTGTTGTTGGATTAGCACTTCTGTTTCTGACGATCGGGCCTGCTCAAACGGTTGCGGTCACCTCCAGTTCGACCCGCATGCGCGGGTCGATCAGGCGTGTGACCTGAACCATAGTGCAGGCCGGCCGGATGATGGAGAAAGCGCGGCCATGCGCTTCGATCAACGGCTCCCAGTCGTCGGCATCAGTGAGATAGATGCGGGTTCGCGTGACGTTTTCCAGCGAGCTTCCGGCCTGTTCGAGAATGCGTGAGACTTTGGCTACGGCATTCGCGAACTGGCTTGCCGCATCGCCGGGGCCGGCCACATCCATATCGGCCGGCAGGCCGGAGCAGCCTGACACGTAGGCGACGCCATCGGCGATGATGGCACGCGAATAGCCCATCAGTTGCTCGTATTTGCTGCCGGTGGAAATGGATGTCCTGGTCATGCGATGCTTGGTTCCCACGTTGCGGCCTGTGTCTCGAAAAACGACGGGACCGGCGAGTTTCAACAGATCGTCGGCCTGAAGGTTGCGGAAGTCGGGTATCGTCAGCACCGGCCCTTCGCCGAACAGGTAGGCGCCCGTCTGTAGGGCGACGAAAGGAATGCCGAGCGCCTCTGCGGCGCGCTGGTCCCAGAGACCGTCGCCGAGGATGAGAGTTTCGATCGGTTCGCCCACGCGCGCGCCGGCAAGGAAGGCTGCGTGGCGGACCATATCCTCGCGGGTCAGGTGCTCACCGCCGGTCGCAAGTGCAACACGGTCCGCCTCGATGCCGAGCAGGCCGAGCTTGACGCTCGCCATCCGGCGCAGCGAACCGGTTGCAAAAGCGATGGCGACGTCGTCTCGCTCGGCAAGGGCCGCGAGCAGCGATCTTGCTCCGGCAATCTCGTGCAATTGCGCTCTGGAGAGATGATCGAGCAGTGCTGTCTCATAGGCTTCGTCATACTGTGCCAGTTCGTCCGAACCGATCGGGCGACCATGGGCATGGCGGAACAGTTCGGAGAGAACGCCGAGATCGGTATAATGGCGATAGGCATTCCACGGCTGAAAGGTGACGTCGAGGCCATCGCGGGCCAGTACGGCGGTGATCAGGTCGTGGTGAAGGCCGGCGGAATCGAGCAGCGTGCCGTCGACATCGAAGATTACCAGCGTCTTCATGCTGTTCTTCCCTGACTGGCGATGGCGGGGCGAGAGAGCGCGAAGCCGCGCTGCGCTTCGAGCAACCGGGCGACCTGCAGCACGCCGCCATCATCGAAGCGCTTGCCGGCGATCTGCACCGAGACCGGGCAGCCGCCATCACCCGGATCGAAGACCGGAACGGTCGCCGCCGGCCAGCCGGTCTGGTTGAACCAGCAGGCAAAGGCCTGATGGCTCATGGCGCCGAGCGTTGGATCGGGGCAGGGGAGATCGGCCGGGAAAGCCCTTACCGGCAGGGCGGGCGAGAGAATATAGTCGAAACGGTCGAGTTGTGCTGCCACACGGATCGCGGCTGCGCCGATGCGTCTTGCCACACCCGCTGCAAAGATGGCGGACTGGTCAAGCAGATCCTCATACATGGCGCCGATGACCGGATGGATCTTCCCGCGCTCCTCGGCGGAGAGGCCGAAATAATCCGGCGCGCCGACATAGAGCATGTTCCAGTGAATGGCGAGATAGTCGTCTGACGTGACGTCAAGGTCGTCGATCTCGACGATCTCGGCGCCGAGATCGGCAAGACGGCTGATTTGCATTTCGACGGCCTGAAGCGTGGCCGGATCGGTCCTGTCGCCCCAGCCGGCCTGTCTCCAGACAGCTATCACCTTGCCATCCAGCCGTTCGAAGGCGGGCGCCACTGGTGCAAAGCCTCCCTCCAGTGAAAAGAAATCGCGGTCGGAAAAACGACCAATAGCGGCAAGCGCCCATTCGACCTCGTCGACGCTGCGCGCCATCGGGCCGGCGCTGCGATAGCTACCGGGCGGATCATAGGCGATGCGGCCCTGGGTCGGCTTGATCGAGGCAAGGCCTGACAAGGCCGCCGGCAGGCGCACGGAGCCGACCATGTCGGTGCCGAGTGCCACTGTTGCTGCACCGACGACGACGGAAGGGCCGGCGCCGGAGGACGAACCGCCGGGGCTGGTCTCGGGGTTCCAGGCATTGCGGATGATGCCGTGCTGGGAGCTGAGGCCTGACATGACCATGGCGAAATCCGGCATCGATGTCTTGCAGGTCGGCACCATGCCGGCTGCGCGCGCCCTTGTGACCGGCAGGGCATCTTTCGGCGAACGCGTGCCCGGATGGCAGGCGGTGCCGTGCCAGCGCGGCATGCCGGCAATGTGAAAACTGTCCTTGAAGCTGATCGGCACGCCGTCGAGCGGGCCGAGCGGCCGCGCTTCACGCCAGCGGCCGGCACTTTCGGCCGCTGCCGCAAGCGTCATGTCCGTATCGACGCTCGCGACGCCGTTGAGATCCGCAAGAGGTCCCCGAACAGCGGCCAGTGCCGCCTCCGCGACCTCGATAGGCGTGAAGCTGCCGGAGCGGAAGCCTTCGGTCATTTCGGCGGCGGACAGGAGATTGATGTCAGTCATGCTGCCCTGCCTTTCCCGTTCCGTGTTCGACCGGCAGGTCCGGGTTATCGCGCCAGCCATTCATGGAATCGTCGTAGATCTTGGCATCCTCAATGCCAACCAGCTTGAGAGCCAGCGCCAGACCCGCGGCATTGATGCCGCCGCCGCAGTAGAGGACGGGTGCTATATCTCTGGTCAGCCCCAGTGCTGAAAGGGCATTCGACACGCGCGCGGCCTCAAGACGATCATCCGGCCCGAGAAGATCCGGAAAAGGGAGGTTGATGCTGGTCGGAATATGGCCACGGCGTGGATCCGTGCTGTCGGCACCGGTAAACTGTTCGGCGCGCAGCCCGCAGATCAAGGGTGTTTCAGTCGATGTTCCCTGCCCGATAAGGTCGAGCACCTCGTCCGCGCCGACAAATATTCGTTGGCCAAGTGCGGCCTTGAAGTTTCCCGGCAGGGTGCCGGATGCGGGGCCGGTCTCGATGGTGCCATCGGCCTTCGTCCAGGCTGCCAGCCCGCCATTCAGCACGCGTATATTGGTGTGGCCGTAGGCCCGCATCACGGTCCAGACGCGGGCGGCATAGGCTCCACCCATTGTGTCATAGGCGACGACCATGCTGTCACTGTCTATGCCGACGTCCTTGGCTGCGGCTTCGAGGCCGGCCTTGGTCGGGCAGGTGAAGGCGTAGTGTGCGGCGGGATCCGAAAACCTTGCGAAAAGATCGGCAAAGCGGGCGCCGGGAATATGGCCCCGCTCAAAGGCCGCATCTCCGGGTGCAAAGCCGGTGCGGCCATTGATGGGTGCGATGCGTTCGACCGAGCAGTCGAGCAGGATCACCTGCGACGAATGGCGTTTCAGCCAGCCGGCCTCGACGAGCGGGCTGTCATCCGGCCATTGCAGGGAGGCCATGCCGCTCATGCCGTCGTCCGCGCGAGCGCCCTGTTCTTCCATTCGTCCCGCACCGGGCGGGCAAGACCCATGATCTCGCGGGTTGTCGCGCCTTCGTATTCGGTGCGGTGCAGGCCGCGGCGCTGCAGTTCCGGTACGACGTCGCGGGCGAACTCCTCGAAGGCACCGGGAAGATGGGTGGCCTGGACCATGAAGCCGTCGGCTGCAGCTTCCGCCATCCAGCGTTCCATGTTGTCGGCGATCGTCTTCGGCGAGCCGATCATGTTGCCTTCGGTGCGAGCGCCGTACCAGCGGCCGATCTCGCGCACGGAGAGGTTTCCGCGGCGAGCGTATTCGACCACCTCCTCGTAATGGCCCTGGACGCCGACCTCTTCCAATGTCGGCAGCGGTCCGTCGAGATCGTATTTCGTCAGGTCGACATTGACGTGATAGGCGAGCCGGGAAAGGCCTGCGAGCGGATGGACGAGATCGGCAAAGGCTTCATGCTTTGCAATCGCCTCGGCGTCGGTTTCGCCGACGACAACGGTTGCGGCGCAGAGGATCTTGATCTGATCGGGATCCCGCCCGAAGGTCGCCGCCCGCTTCTTGATCTCGGCATAGAAGGCGGAGGCGGACTCCAAAGACTCGTTGCTGGAGAAGATCACGTCGGCCCAGCGGGCGGCGAAATCCCGACCGCGCGGCGAGGCACCGGCCTGGATCAGCAGCGGATAGCCCTGTGGCGGACGCGGAACCGAGAGCGGGCCTTGCGTCTTCACATGCTCGCCGCGGTAATCCACCGAGCGCACCTTGTCGGGATGGCCGAAATGGCCGCTTTCCTTGTCCTGGAAAATGACATCGTCATCCCAGCTGTCCCAGAGCTGGGTGGTCGCCTCCAGCACTTCTTCGGCCCTTGCGTAACGGGCGTCACGCGGCGGCAGCTTGTCCTCGCCGAAATTTTGCGCTTCGGCATCCTGGAAGGAGGTGACGATATTCCATCCGGCGCGGCCGTCGGTCATGTGGTCGAAGGTGCCGAGCATGCGCGCCAGATTGTAAGGTTCGTGGTAGCCGGTCGAAATCGTGGCGGCGAGGCCGAGATGGTCGGTGACGCCGGCCATCACGCCGAGCACCGTCATCGGGTCGATCCGCGGCGTGCCCGAGCCCCATTCAACCGCCGGGCGGAACGAGCCGCCGAGCGAGCGCGGCATGGAGAGCGCATCGGGAACGAAGGCGAGATCGAAACGTGCATCCTCGAGAATGCGGGCTGCCTTGCGATAGTAGCTCGCCTTCATGAAGCCCGGGTCGGCGTCCTTGTGGCGCCAGCCGGTTGTGCCCATGGGACCGGCATTCATGAACGCTGCGAGATGCATCTGCTTGGCCATCGACTGCCTCCGGTCGTTGCGCGTGGTCTCGGAGGGGTGCCGCCGACACGATGACGCGCGATGGCCGGCCCTTCCGATCGGTCCGACTATGGGGGAGAGAAACCGAGGTCAGAACAGCAAAGATTTTCGCAGCGTGATAACTTTTTGAATGAGCCTGTATCAGATTGCCGGCGGCGGCATCGTCCTGCGTGCCGTGTCCAGAAAGTTCAGAACTGCTGAATTTCGTTCATCCCGCCGCCAGAACATCGCCGTTTGCCAGCTCAGCCCGGGGCCATAAAGGCTTTGCGTAGTCAGTCGTCTTTCGTCGATCACACCCGTCAGCGCCGATTCATGCATGATCGCCACGCCGAGGCCGGCGGTGACCATCCGTAACTGGACTAGGCTTTCATTGACCCAATGGGTAACCGGCGGCTGGATCGACTTCATCTCAAACAGCCGCTCGACGGCCGCCTCAAAGCCGGGTGCGATCGTCCGTTTGAGCCGGATGAAGGGGATCTGCCTGACTGCCGGGCTGTCGATCGAGGTGATGCAGTCGCCAAGGTCTGCCGGGTAGACGAAGGCGAGGCGGTCCCGCGAGACGATTTCCGAGGCGAGATCCGACGCGCCCGGCCAGCGGGCGAAGGCGATGTCCAGCCTGCGTTCGCGCAGCATCGGTAACTGGGTCTGCGAGGAAATGTCGTTGAACGTGATCTGCACGTCCGGATAGGCTTCGCGATAGGCAATCAGCGCCTGCGTCATCACGCCAACGGCGGAGAAGGTGAAGCCAAGCGCCAGTTGGCCGATCTCGCCGGCCGCAAGCCGAAGGCCTCGATCCCAGACCCGATCGGCCTCACGCGCGAGGGGCTGGATCTCTTGCAACAATTGCCGGCCGAAATCGGTCAGTTCGGTGCCCTGTCGGGAGCGGTGGAACAATTGCCGGCCAAGGAGATCCTCGAGCCTGCTGATCTGTTTTGAAAGGGTCGGCTGGGTGATGCCGAGGATTTGGGCTGCGGATCGATAATTTCCGAGCTCTCCGAGGCAGACGAAGGCTCGCATAAGGTCTAGCCGGATCATGATATTGTCAATTCAGCGTTCCTGGAAAATCAAGAAGTTAACCGGTTTCGCGATCCGGCGTCCAGTGGTGCGAGGTGAGATCGAAGACCTCCTGTCAGCTCAATTGAGTGTTCGGATTCCGCAAAGGGCGGGGAAAATCTACAAGCCTGCGCACCATCAAGCACTTTGGACCCAAATCTTCTCCACCGAACTGAAAAATTACCACGCTCAAAATCCAGGCATCAAACCAAAATAGCGCCGCCCATAACCCCACCGATAAAAACCGGATTGGCCGTGCGAGGTTGAAGACGGCCAATCGGCGCGGGGTCATCCTGCTCGAAGATGGTTGGGAACCATTGCTTGCCATCATCACGGGAAATTATTCGAGAGGAAGACGCTTTTTGATTGAAATCCGGTCTTTCTCGTTTACGCTGATCTTGGCACCGAAACGACATTTGACAGGCCCGAGCTCGGATCGGGTTTCTGTGTCATGTCCATTTTGGGCGATTGTTCGGTGCGTTTTTCTGTTTTTTCGTTTGTTTTCATCGGTCTTGCAATTCTCTTTGCCGGCAACGTCGTCTTGCCGCAATCTGCGGCGGCCGAAGAGCCGTTGGTGGCGATCAGGCTCGGCTATCTGCGGGCCTATGAACCGCAACTGGCGCTTTCGGTGCTGGATGTGGTGCCCCGCGATGAAGGTATTGCCGGCGCGCAGGTGGCTATCGGCGATAACAATACGACCGGCCGGTTTCTCAAACAGACATTCTCGCTCGACATTCAAGAGGTGAAGATCGATGCCGATGTCGTTGCGGCATTCGACACACTGGTCGAGAAGGGAGCGCGCGCCATTGTTGCTGATCTCTCTGCCCGGCAGCTTCTGTCGATTGCCGACCTTGCCCGTGACAGGGGGATGCCGATCTTTAATATCGGTGCGCCCGACGACCGGCTGCGCGAGGAGGATTGCCGGGCGAATGTCTTTCATGTGGCGCCGACGCGCAGCATGCTGGCGGACGGGCTGGCGCAATATCTGATCTGGAAACAATGGCGGCGCTGGGCATTGATCTACGGCTCGCACGAACCGGACCGGCTGTTTGCCGAGGCGCTGCGGCGGGCGGCCGACCGCTTCGGCGGCGAGATCGTGGCGGAAAAGGAGTTTACCGATACCGGCACGGCACGGCGTACGGATAGTGGCGTGGTGCAGATCCAGCGGCAGATGCCGGTGTTCACGCAGGATCTGCCGGATCACGACGTCTTGCTGGTGGCCGATGAAAGCGAGGTTTTCGGCACCTATGTGCCGTTTCGCACCTGGCGCCCGAGGCCCGTCGCCGGCACGGCCGGGCTGATCCCGTCGGCCTGGCACCCGGCGAGCGAACAATGGGGCGGTTCGCAGATCCAGAACCGGTTTTTCAAGGCGATCGGGCGGCGGATGCTGTCCAAGGACATGTCGGCCTGGACGGCGGTGCGGATTGTCGGCGAGGCGGCGACACGCACACGCAGCGGTCAACCCGACACGATCGCCGCCTTCATCCGGGGGGCGGATTTTTCGATCGCGGCCTTCAAGGGGCAGAAACTGACATTCCGGCCGTGGAACTGGCAATTGCGCCAGCCGATCTTTCTCGGCGATGGCCGCTCGGTCGTCTCGACATCACCCCAGGAGGGGTTTCTGCACCAGTTTTCCGAGCTCGACACGCTGGGCGTCGACAGGCCGGAGACGAAATGCGTTTTGAAATAGGGACACAGGACGGCCGAGCCTTGGGAGGGGCGCAGATGCAGCGAAAACGGATTGTTCCAGGTGTGGCGTTTGCTCTTGCCGCGGGCTGGGTGGCTCCGGCCGGGGCTTTTACGGCCTATGTTTCCAATGAAAAGGACAATAGCGTCAGTGTCGTCGATACCGTCACCGGCGCAGTGCTGCGGACCATCCCTGTCGGGCAGCGGCCGCGCGGCATCACCATCTCGGGTGATGGAAAATTCGTCTATCTCTGCGCCAGCGATGACGACACGATCGAGGTGATTGACACGCAGACGCACGAGATCGTCGGCTCGCTTCCCTCAGGTCCCGACCCGGAACTGTTCGTGCTGTCGCCGGATGGCAAGACGCTTTACGTGGCCAATGAGGATGACAATCTGGTCACGGTCATCGATATCGAAAGCCGGGAGGTGCTGGCGGAGGTGCCGGTCGGGGTGGAGCCGGAGGGCATGGGCATCAGCCCGGACGGCAAGACCATGGTCAATACGTCCGAAACGACGAATATGGCGCATTTCATCGACACCGACAGCCATGAGATCACCGATAACGTGCTGGTTGATGCGCGGCCGCGATTTGCCGAGTTCAAGCCGGACGGGTCGGAAGTGTGGGTGAGTGCGGAGATCGGCGGCACGGTTTCCGTCATCGACAATGCCAGCCGCGCGGTGACACACAAGATCAGTTTCGAGATCCCCGGCCTGCGTTCGGAGGCGATCCAGCCGGTGGGCATCAGGATCACGGCGGATGGCAAAAAGGCCTATGTGGCGCTGGGGCCGGCCAACCGCGTCGCGGTGGTGGATACGGCAAGCTACAGGGTGGAAAAATACGTGCTGGTCGGCCAGCGCGTCTGGCAGCTGGCGTTTACGCCCGACCAGAAAACGATCATCAGCACCAATGGCGTTTCCAACGACATTACGTTCATCGATGTGGCGAGCGACGAGCCTGTGCTGTCGGTGACCGTCGGGGCCTTGCCGTGGGGCGTGGTGGTATCACCGCAATGAGCGGCTTTTCACGCATGACAGGAGGAGGAGACGATGATGCAGGAATACAGGCGTTTGACATTTTTCGCATTGGCACTGGTTCTGTTGTCCGGGGGCGCCGGCATGGCGCAGGACAAAACGGGCGATGATGACGATGACGACAAGCCGGCGGTGGCGGCACCCGGCCAGAAGCTGACGCGGGCAAGCAAGGACGTGCCGGAACTGATCCTCGGTTCGGCAAAGGACAGTTTCGTCGTCAACCGGAAGGATTTCGAACTGGTCGCGGGGCAGGGGTATCGCTGGAAGATCACCTCTGCGGCAGGGCTCGAATACAAGTTCGTCACCGACCTGTTCCGCAATGTCTGGATGAACCAGATCGTCATCAACGATCTCGAAGTGCATATGAACGGTGCGCCGGCCTGGCTGGAATTCGACAGCGAGGGGACGATGCAGGTGCAGTTCACGGCGGTGCGGCCGGGCAATTACACCTGGTCCGTGCCCGATCTTGCCGACAAGGGGATGAAGGGGACGATTACCATCAAGTGAGCCGGGCAGGAAAATCCGGCCGTGGATTTTTGATACCGTGACAGGCGGAAACCCCGGGGAGGTTTTGCGGGGTGCCGTCTGTCGGTTTGGCGGGAGGAGTGAAGTCATGCGTGATGCCGATATCCATGCAGGGCAAGCAAAAAGAGACGGAACCGGGGAAATCCGGGCGGGGTCGGCTGCATTGGAGGTTGCCGGCCTCAGCTATTCCTATGGAGAGAAGAAAGCGCTCGACGATGTCTGTTTCTCTGTCCCGCCCGGCCGCTTTGTGGTGCTGCTGGGGCTGAACGGTGCCGGGAAAACCACGCTGTTTTCGCTGATCAGCCGCCTTTATCACACGCGCCATGGTGCGATCCGCATTTTCGGCCATGACATCCGGCACGAACCCTGTGCGGCGCTTCGGCGGCTGGGCATCGTCTTCCAGGCGCGCACGCTCGATCTCGATCTGACCGTGGCGCAGAACCTCGCCTATCACGCCGCCCTGCATGGTATCGGCCGAAGACAGGCAAGGGTGCGGATAAAGGCGCTGCTGGCACAGATCGACATGGCCGACCGGCTGCATGACAAGGCGCGCAGCCTTTCCGGGGGGCAGATGCGGCGGGTAGAGATCGTCCGCGCGCTACTGTCGTCGCCGTCGTTGCTGCTGCTCGACGAGGCCACTGTCGGGCTCGATATCCGCTCGCGTGCGGAGATTCTGGCGACGATCCGGGCGCTTGTCACCGATGCGGGGATCGGCGTGTTGTGGGCGACACATCTGATCGACGAGGTGGAAGAGGGTGACGAGGTTGTCATCCTCGACAAGGGCAGGGTGCTGGCGGCTGGACCGGTGGCGGAGGTGGTGCGTTCGGCCGGCGCAGGGGATATCCGGCAGGCGTTTGCGACGTTGAGCGGGATTGCGCGCGGGCCAGCCGGGGCCGGGGCACGGCCAGGAGGAGGCGAGACCGGCGACGGTCCGGGAATGCCGTTGGCGGGGGCGATGCGATGACGGCCGGCATCGGCACAAAAGACAAGGTTTTTGCGAGCGAGCCCCCGCGCGGCTTCGGGCCAACGCAATATCTTGCCTGCCTTGGCGGCATCATGTTGCGCGAAGGCCTGCGGTTTCTCAATCAGCGTGAGCGGTTCATCTCGTCGCTGGTGCGGCCGCTTTTATGGCTGTTCGTGTTCGCCGCCGGGTTCCGGCAGGTGCTGGGCGTGTCGATCATCGCGCCCTACAAGACCTATGTTCTCTACGAGGTCTATATCACGCCCGGCCTGTGCGGCATGATCCTGCTGTTTTCCGGCATGCAGTCGTCGCTGTCGATGGTGTACGACCGCGAGATGGGCAATATGCGCATCCTGCTGGTCAGCCCGTTTCCGCGCTGGTTCCTGCTGGTGTCGAAACTTCTCGCCGGCGTTGCGGTGTCGATCGTGCAGGTCTATGCGTTCCTCGCCGTTGCCTGGTTCTGGAGCGTCAAACCGCCGGCCGCCGGCTATCTTCTGGTCTTACCGGCCCTGTTTCTGGCCGGCATGATGTTGTGTTCGCTCGGTATGCTGCTGTCGTCGATGATCCGGCAATTGGAAAACTTTGCCGGGATCATGAATTTCGTGATCTTTCCGATGTATTTCGCCTCGTCGGCGCTTTATCCGCTCTGGCGGATTCAGGAATCCAGCCCGCTCCTGTTCCGGATCTGCCAGGCGAACCCGTTCACCTATGCGGTGGAACTGATCCGTTTTGCGCTTTACGGTCGGATCGATTGGCTGTCGTTTGCGGTGGTCGGCGGGTTTGCCGCCCTGTTTCTGGGCGGTGCCATCCTCGCCTACGACCCTTCCAGCGGCCTGCTCGGCCGACGACAGGATGGGGGAGGAAACGGCTGATGGGACGGATGACACTTGTCATGATCGGCATGGCATTCATGGCGTCGCCAGCTTTGTCGGCACAGGGCGACGATCCCGACTGGCCCTGCATCCAGCGCAAGGTGCCGGAACTGTCGCTCGGGCAGATCTGGAACGGGCCTGACCTGCCGCCTGAGGTTTCCGACTGGGACAAGGATGCGGTGCTTGTCGATCTCGTCGACGATCTTGCGGCGCGCCGATTGCCATTGCCGGAGGCGCAGGCGAGGATCAGGGCCTATCGCGACGGGCTTGTACCCGATCAGCGGCCGTTGCGGCTGGCCATGCTGGTGCAGGGCCTGTTCGACAAGATGAACGGCGAGCGCGCTCATGTGATTTCCGGCATCGGCCGTTATGCCCATCGCCAGCGCGACATGGCAGCCAGCCTGCGCCGGGAAGGGACGGCTGTCGATGCCTTGAGGTCAAACCCACAGAGCGACCGCAATGAGGTGGCGGTGCGCAGTGAACAGCTGGCGTTCCAGACACGCATCTTTCAGGAGCGGGTGCATTCGCTTGGTTTCGTCTGCGAGGTGCCGACCCTGATCGAACAGCGGCTGTATGCGCTGGTCAAGACGATCGCCGAGACGCGCCCGCCCGAATGACAGGGTGGCTGTTTCGGGTGACTGGCCTTACGGCGAAAACTGCTTGAGATAGGCAATCACATCGGCCACCTCCTTGTCCACTTTCAGGCCCGGGAAGGCCATTTTCGTGCCTTTGACGAGACCTTTCGGGTCATGGAGATAGGTGGTCAGGGTCGGTTCGTCCCAGACCATGCCGCCCTTGCCGGCATCGGTCATGGCCGCCGAATATTTGAACCCCTCGTGTGTTCCGGCCGTCCGGCCGATCAGCCCTTTCAGCGTCGGGCCGATCTTGTTCTGGTCGGTGTCGGAGACGTGGCAAGCCTTGCATTTTGCAAATATTTTTTCGCCGGCAGCCGCATCCTGGCTGAAGGCATGACCCGCCATCGGCAAAAACAGGCCGATGGCGCCAAGACAAATGATGGCGCGCATGAATTTCCTCCCAAAAACCCAATGCGGCATCGCGATCAAAGACGGATCCGCACAGGCGCACACGCAAGGGTAGTTGTTGCGGGATGTAAGTCAACAGCAGCATATGGCTGCTGTTGCAAATGCGGCGGCGCATGGTACGCCGACGAGTGTTCGCCTCCAGGTTGACGGGAGTTTTAGCTGCGGGTAATCTTCGGCACTCGGGCTTTCTTCGAACGTGACGTGAAAATAGGCTTCGGATCGGCGCGCGCGCCAGTCGTTACGCGACCGCTCCATGCGCATAAGCGCAGTCGGAGATGCGTTATGAACCTCGTCGATCTCGTCCTGACGGTCTGCCTGCTGAGCGATCCGGCGCGGTGCCGCGATGAACATCTGCTTTTTGAAAGCCGCGGGTCGCTGTTCCAGTGCATGATCCTGGCGCCGACCCACATTGCCAAGTGGTCCGAGGAACATCCGGCGGTCAAAATCGTGCGCTGGACCTGTGCATTTCCCGATAGCGGCCGCAAGATCTGATGGTGTCCCATCCCAATGCACGGCCGATGCCGCGTTCCTCAGAAACAGCGTATATCCGCTTCCGCCTGGGCGCGCCGCAAGTCCGAGACGGCGGTTTTGGCCAAGGCGCCCTGGCGGAACAACACGCCTCTTTCGCCGGTCTGTAAACCGAGGCTGAGGAATGTTTCCGCCGCCTCATATCGATCGTAGGGGATGATCGATGCAATGACGTCGATGGAGCAAGAGCAACTCTGGAGTGTGTTTCGTGTATCTCCATTGGCTTTCATGCAGCCGTGAACATAGTCGACGATTACAACCGTTGGATAGTCGTCTCCTGCCAATGTTGCAAAACCCGGCAAAAAACAGATGAAGAAAAACGGGATGCGCAAAAATCCGATAGACATCGATAACCTCCCTCTGGATTGACCTTGTACTGCGAATTGAAAAATGCAAGCGCCTGTCACCTTTCAATCAATACTTTATATTTCTAAGTATTATTTGTGAGCATATGCAATATTGTCTATCGCAGGGCAGCATTTTAATTCCGCATGTCAGTTTAGATACATAATACACTTGCCTGCGTTTATGTAATGCCCTATCGTCATGTCAGTTTCCGGCTTCAAGGTCTTGTTTTTGGGAGGAGCAAGATCCGAAGGTCTGTGGACCTGGCAGTAAAGGTGCCCCTTGCCATCCACTTGTCCGTGACAAGCTGACGGAAACACATCCCGCACATAGCATGAATCACACTTGACCGCCCTGGAGCACGCGATGGTTCGTGATGACGAACCTCGCGTGAAAAATGAGCATCGGGAGGATGTCGCATGCGTGTTTTCGGAAAAATTGCGTTGTTATTCGTTTTACCGGCGGCCACAGCCGGATTTCTGACCACCTGTCTCGCCGGAACGGCTTTGGCAAATGACGCGTTGGCCACGTTATCGGCCAACCCGAAGAACTGGGCGATGCCGACGGGCAATTATGCCAATCATCGCTATTCGGAACTCAAGCAGATCACCAAGGACAATGTGAAGAACCTGCAGGTGAAGTGGACTTTCTCCACTGGCGTCCTGCGTGGCCATGAAGGCGGGCCGCTGGTGATCGGCGACGTGATGTATATCCACACGCCATTCCCCAATATCGTCTATGCGCTCGATCTGAAGAATGACGGCAAGATCCTCTGGAAATACGAGCCGAAACAGGACCCGAACGTCATCGGCATCATGTGCTGCGACACCGTCAACCGCGGTGTGGCCTATGGGGACGGCAAGATCATTCTCAACCAGGCCGATACGACGGTGGTGGCACTCGATGCCAAGACCGGCAAGGTCGTCTGGTCGGTCAAAAACGGCGACCAGATCAACGGCAGCAAGGGCGAATCCGGCACGGCCGCACCGCTTGTGGTCAAGGACAAGGTGCTGATCGGCATATCCGGTGCGGAATTCGGCGTGCGCGGCTGGACGGCAGCCTATAATCTCAAGGACGGATCGCTGGCCTGGAAGGCCTATTCGACCGGCCCGGATGCCGAAACGCTGCTCGATCCGGTGAAGACGACCCATCTCGGCAAACCTGTCGGCAAGGATTCCGGCATGAATACCTGGGAGGGCGAACAATGGAAAACCGGCGGCGGCACGACCTGGGGCTGGTTCGCCTATGATGCCAAGAGCAACCTGATCTATTACGGCACCGGCAATCCATCGACCTGGAACCCGGTGCAGAGACCCGGCGACAATCGCTGGTCAATGACGCTGATGGCACGGGATGCCGATACCGGAATGGCCAAGTGGCTGTACCAGATGACCCCGCATGACGAGTGGGACTATGACGGGGTCAACGAGAACATTCTCGTCGACGACATGGCGATCAACGGCCAGAAGCGCGATGTTCTGGTGCATATGGACCGCAACGGTTTCGGCTACACGCTGGACCGGTTGACCGGCGAGTTGCTGGTTGCCAAAAAATACGATCCCAAGGTCAACTGGGCGACCGAAGTGGTGATGGACAAGACCAGTCCGCAATACGGCCGGCCGCAGGTGGTGGCGAAATATTCCACCCAGCAGAATGGCGAGGATACCAACTCCACCGGTATCTGCCCGGCAGCACTCGGGACCAAGGACCAACAGCCGGCGACCTATTCGCCAAAGACCGGCCTGTTCTACGTGCCGACCAACCATGTCTGCATGGATTACGAGCCCTACAAGGTGAGCTACACGGCCGGCCAACCCTATGTCGGGGCGACCGTGTCGATGTATCCGGCGCCGGAAAGCCATGGCGGAATGGGTAATTTCATCGCCTGGGATGCGGCCAAGGGCGAAATCGTCTGGTCGAAACCGGAGCAGTTCTCGGTCTGGTCAGGGGCGCTTGCCACTGCCGGAGACGTGATTTTCTACGGCACGCTGGAAGGGTATATCAAAGCCGTCAATCTCGATGGCAAGGAACTCTACAAGTTCAAGACGCCTTCCGGAATCATCGGCAATATCAACACGTTCGAATATGACGAGAGGCAATATATCGCCGTCTTGTCGGGTGTCGGCGGCTGGGCCGGCATCGGGTTGGCGGGTGGGCTGCTGTCACCTGAAAATGCCGCAGCCTGGCATGGTGCCGTCGACCAGGGACGCGGCGGGCAGGATGAAACTGCGGTCGTCGGCACGGCGGGCCTTGGTGCCGTCGGTGGTTATGCGGCGCTCGCCGATTATACCACGCTCGGCGGCCAGCTGACGGTGTTCGGCCTGCCGGAATAAGGGCGGAGCGGGAATGCCAGAGGTGGCTGCGCCGATCGGCGGCGCAGCCACTCCACATTATCGGGGATGGTGAAAACCACGATGCGCCTGAAGGAGGGCATGTTTCTGCATGTTCGCAGATATGCCCGCGCATTTTCCGCCGGTTTGAAAACGTGACGCCTGAATTGCTTGAAATGTGAGGTTTATCAATGGCTTTTCGCATTTTTTCCATGGTGTTCGGTGTGGTGATGATTTTTTTTCTGACAGGTGGCGTGGCGCTGCCGGATGACGACAAGGACAAGGCTGCCGCCGCAAGCGAGGAAGACGGAAAATTTCTCGACAAGGACGGCACGCCGACCTTCAAGATCCAGGCCGATGGCACTGTCGACTGGTATACGTTCAGCGGCTACCGGCGGTATCATTCGGACTGTCATGTCTGTCATGGGCCGGATGGTGTCGGGTCGAGTTATGCGCCGGCGCTGGCCGACAGCCTGAAGCGGCTGGATTATGCGAGCTTCCTGTCGATCGTCGCCGAGGGCCGCAAGAATGTCGGCGGCGGCAAGGAAAACGTCATGCCGGCGTTTGGCGACAACAAGAATGTCTACTGTTATCTCGATGACATCTACGTCTATCTGCGGGCGCGTGCGGTGGGCGCCGCACCCCGCGGCAGGCCGCCGAAAAAAGCCGAAAAACCGCAGGGGGCGAAAGATTACGAAGCCTCCTGCATGGGAGGCTGAGATGGCGGGCATAGCGCTCAGCGACCGGGTTTCTGGCGGGGGTAAGCAATTTGCATGGTGGCAGATCGCCGTTGCCGTCGCCTTTATCGGTGTGATCGCAGCCTTGCCACGGCATGCGCAGGGGCAAAGCGCCGGGTTGGGGGCGGCCGGCGAACTGGTCGATCCCGATGTGCTCCGGGTCTGTGCAGATCCATCCAACATGCCGTTTTCCGACGAGAACGGCGGCGGGTTCGAGGACAGGCTGGCGAAGATGGTGGCGGAGGGGACGGGGCGGAAATCGGTCGCCTATACCTGGTTTCCATCGATAACCGGTTTCGTGCGCAATACGCTCGGCGCCAATCGCTGCGATATCATCATGGGTTACGCGCAGGGCGACGAGCTGGTGCAGAATACCAATGCCTATTACCGCTCGGCCTATGTGCTGGTCTATCAAAAGGGCGGCGCGCTCGAAGGCGTCGAAACGCTGGACGATCCGAGGCTGGCGGGGATGCGCATCGGTGTGGTCGAAGGCACGCCGCCGACCGCCAAAATGGCGGCGGCAAAGCTGATGGGAAAGGCCAAGGTCTACCCGCTGATGGTCGACACACGCATCACGCCGTCGATGGCCGAGCTTGCGATGCGCGACATGGCGGCAGGCGCGATCGATGCCGCCGTGTTGTGGGGGCCGATGGTCGGTTATTACGCGGCGCTATCGGAGGAAGACATGGTGCTTGTGCCGTTGATCCACGAAAAGGGCGGCCAGCGGATGACTTACCGCATCACCATGGGCGTGCGTCCTTCTGACCAGAGCTGGAAGCGCGTGCTCAACACCTTCATCAAGGACAACCAGCCGAAAATCGATGCACTTTTGCTGGAGTATGGCGTGCCGCTGCTCGATGAACATGACCGGAGGATTTTGCGGTGAGATTGCCAGTGATGCGGGGCCAGCGATGCAGGGTCGATGACTTAGGGCAATTCCAGCAGAAATGGGATCGGTTTTGCGTCCGGAATTGCGTCAAAACAGCAGATAGAGAGGTTTCGCGTTTCGAAGAAGGGCGGAAATCCTCTCGGGAAGGGGAGTGAGGGAAACATGGATGTCCGCGCCGCCGTTGCCGTTCAGGCTGGAAAACCGCTGGAAGTGATGACCGTGCAGCTCGACGGCCCGAAGGCCGGCGAAGTGCTGGTCG
>NZ_JBXHAY010000020.1:0-35442 GCF_057163345.1 Aliirhizobium sp. YIM B11859 | reverse complement strand
AACGATCTCTTATAGGAACTCTATCGTAAAGTTTTGGTTCCTCACATGGTACGATCGTCGGTTGGTGTTATAACTATCGATAAGTATCTCTTATCGGGGGTTATAAGACCAGATGGTTGACCAACTCTGTTTGGCCGCCTATTCTCGCGTTTCAAGCCAAAACGGGGTCCGCACCGATGACAAAGACCGTGAAAATTTCGGAAGCCAAGACCCATCTTTCTGACTTGCTGGCCGGCGTCGAGGCCGGCGAGGATTTCGTCATCGCCCGCGGCAATGATCCGATCGCCCATGTGACCCGTATCGCCAAGGAAAACGACTTGCAGCTGCTGCTCGCCGAAGTCCGCGCCGCCCGGCTCAAGGCAACCGTGTCCACCCATGAGGAAATCCTCTCGTGGCGTGACGAAGGCCGCCGCTGATGTCGTTTGTCATCGACGCCTCGATGGCAGCAGCCTGGCTGTTGCCGGAAGAGTTTTCTGACGCGGCCGAGGCGGTGATTGCGACGATCGACGCCCCCTGCCCCGTCCCGTCGCTGTTCTTCTTCGAGATCCGCAACATTTTGCTGATGTCCGAGCGCCGCGGCCGGATTGCGGCCGGTGCCGCCCTGGTCAACATGGAGCGGGTGCGCCGGCTGCCGCTCGACGATGCCGGCATTGGCGGTGACAGTTATGTCCTGCTGCTGTCTGCCAATCACGGCCTCAGTGCCTATGACGCCGCCTATCTGGCGCTCGCCGTTAATCGCAGCGTTCCGCTCGCAACGCTCGACCGCAAACTGGCCGCTGCCGCGCGCAAGGAGGGTGTTACCGTCCTCGGACCGTTCGCCCATGGCGACTAAGCGAACAGCCAGCGACCTCGTCGATCGTCGAGCCCATGAACTCGATACGATCGCCGCTGTCCTGCCAATGGAGCGTCGCGACGAGCTCGCCGAGCTGCTCACCGATCAGGATGTCGAGACCCTGCGGCATTTGGTGAACGAAGGCATGGGCGAGAACACCCTCCGCGCCCTCACCTCCGATCTCGCTTATCTGCAGGCTTGGTCGCTGGCGGCCACGAAACAATCCCTGCCCTGGCCGGCGCCTGAAGCGCTGCTGTTAAAATTCGTCGCGCACCATCTCTGGGATCCGGCGAAACGCGAAAACGACCCGGAACACGGGATGCCGGCAGAGGTGGATCAAAACCTTCGGAGCCAGGGTTTTCTGAAGACGATAGGCCCGCATGCGCCTGACACTGTCCGCCGGCGGCTGGCCACCTGGTCGACGTTGACGAAATGGCGCGGACTTCCCGGCGCCTTCGCCTCCCCTGCCCTCAAATCGGCGATCCGTCTTGCCGTGCGCGCCACGCCGCGGCCGCGAAAACGCAAGAGTGCCAAGGCGGTCACTGGTGACGTGCTGGCCAAAATGCTGGCGACCTGTGCAAGCGGCAGTCTGCGCGACATCCGCGACCGAGCGATCCTGATGGTGGCGTTTGCGTCTGGTGGACGCCGGCGCAGCGAGATCGCCGGATTGCGTCGCGAGCAGCTGACGGACGAGCGGCCGATCGTTGTCGAGAACGGCCCTCCCCTCCCCTCTCTCGCCATTCATCTCGGACGGACCAAAACATCCGGTGCCGATCACGACGAGGTCGTCTATCTCACCGGCCGGCCGGTTGAGGCATTGAACGCCTGGATGGCCGCTGCCGGGATCAAGACAGGCTCCGTGTTCCGAAAAGTGGATCGCTGGGGCAATGTGTCGAAGCGGACGCTCGATCCGAAATCGGTCAACGATATCGTCAAGCAGCGGGCGGAGATGGCGGGGTTGGATCCTGGGGAGTTTTCGGCGCATGGGTTGCGGTCGGGGTATCTGACCGAAGCGGCAAACCGTGGCATTCCGCTCCCTGAGGCGATGGAGCAATCGCGTCACCGGTCTGTGCAGCAGGCGTCGAGCTATTATAACAACGCAACCCGGCGGAGTGGCCGGGCGGCGCGTCTAATCTGATTACCGGAGTCGGCCCTTAGCTGACGTCACCGTTGAGAACATACGTAGTCCGTCCCCGATGTATGGGGATGCAAGCATTAGTTCACGCAATGCCTCTCAGCCTGATCGATTATCGACCAATTACTATCTTTTCGTGATCTTGGGTCCGATGTAGCAAATCTTTAGCCCAGAATTGTAATCTGATACGGGCCACTCGAAATGAACTCGGAACTGAGGAGTTTGTATTTTACCATGCCAGAAGCACGTGATCTTTCGTTTTGTTATCGGATCAACGAACGACATATCGGACTCGAAGTCTATTTTGTTCCTGTCTGATTCATCCGTAAACCACGCATTTTTTCCCACAAAATACTTCTGCACCAACTGCACGCCAACGGGGGATAGGTTACCTTGAACGTCCATTTCCGTCTTTACGGAATTTAGAGCCGATAGCAGGTCGCAAACATTTCTTGCGAGTGAAACAGAAAAGGGTGATCGTCGCAGTTCATCAACGATATACTCAGCGATACAGAGATTTGGAAATCTTTGGATTGATTGCTCAATAACCGCTCCCCAATTTTCCGGGTCTGGCTCAGCCTGGGCCAAAGCCTGCGCGAGTAAATCGACATCCCAGAAGTTTTGCAGTTCGATTTCCGCAATTAAGTTCTCATCCCAGCCCTGAATGACTGTTAGAGGAGAAAAATCAAACTGACGTGTGAGACCGGGAGAAAAGCTGTAGACAACTGCCCGCCTGCCAGCTTTCTTTCTTCGGGCAGCTTCACCAAGCCCCTGCTCGGTGACATCAGTATCTTCATACTGAAAGAGATCGTCCTCTTCCTCTGTGCGTATGTCGTCGGTGAATGGTCCTCTATTTGCCAACCAAAGCAAAAACGAGTTCTTCTCGTCGCGCGGGAGACGTGAGATTGTTTGTGCAATCGTCTCGCCGGCCACGCCGCTCACGGTTGGAAGTGTTCGTGAACAATAAAGCTTTCGCGACAGAATAGAATGCTGGACTCGGGCGCGCATAAGCGTCCTGAAAGCTTCCACCAAACCCTCAGTGGTTGTGAATTGCCCCTCGAGCGATAGTTCATTGAGAAAGGCTTGCAAGTTAGTTCCAACCGCTCAAGGTGGCCAAGTCCTGTTCACTCTGATCGAAGAACCCTTTCGGCCAACTTTCGATCATCCCGTTTTTATCCACCTTTATAAGCGACACGCTAGTTGAGCCAACTTCGGAGTCCGGGCTGCCGAAAAAATACACGCTGAGATCGTTTGCGCCTATCTCGCCGTTCTTCACCGCCATCCGCATCCCAGCAAGAACATGATCGCTGTGCGTCTCAACGATGATTCGGACCCCGGCGTTTGCAAAACGAGCGAGCATCTTGCCGAAAAGCGACTGAGCCCGCGGATGCAGATGAGCCTCGGGGCTGTCGATCACGATCAATTGGCCGGGTTTGGCGCAGAGCAATGCAACTAAAATAGGTAGAGAGTATGAGAGGCCGAAACCGACGTTGGATGGTCGTAGCCAGACATTAGAGCCTCCCACTGCAAATGATAACGCCGTAAGTGAAGTGGGGACCAAGGTCTCGGTGGTCACCGCCGCACCAGGGAATAGGTAGTCAAGCCATGCGGTTACCTGCGACCTAACCGTTATGCCTTTTTCACTGGAGTTCCGTCGGGCCGGTTCGGATATTTCATCAGCCATTCGAGCAAGCCACCACGGCGCATATTCCCCGCACGTTCCCACGTTGCCTTGGATTAGCTTCGTATCTTCAGGCGGTGAAAACGCCGCATCTTCAATTTTGCGAATAGCACTAATGTAAATGACATCCTGAATCTCTTCCATTAGTTCCCGCGCGCGCCCGGCCGCTGGCAAAACTCTAGGCTGACGTTCGAGGCTCGATTTGCCACCCTGCTGACGCACCAGCAAACCTTTTACATCGAGAAATCGCCTATCTAATTTAGTGCTTTGGCCTAATGTCCACCGAGCCTCTCCCCCTGCTTGGTCGGCAATGCCAATCTCAACCAACTCGTTTGAGTTCACCCTGAGAAGGTCAACGAACGAGCCGATTCGAAGCAACTCGCCATTGAGAGCTATGGAGCTTAAATTATTCTGGGCCCGCAATGCCTGCGAAATGAGCAAAAGGCCTTGCACTGAAGTCGATTTACCTGAGGAATTATAACCCGTCAGTGCGGTCAAAGCGGTAATCTGAAAACGAAAATTCGAAAAGCACTTGAAATTTCGTAGGGACAATTCAGTAATCATGGAAGATATACCTCGAGGGCCTCCTCTGCCAACCGAAACCTGCCTTGAACTTGAAATTTACTGTTGGTTGAGTACGTTATGTAGTTGGAAAAATCATCATTCTTCAGGAGTTCGATTATCGCATCTTTAATGTAGCGCTGCTGACTCTCGAACTGCTCGTCATCGATTTTGGCAATAACAACCGACATTACGTCAAAGAGCGCTATGTTCAGGACACTCCGGTTAGCCGATGGAGTAGAGATTAGCGATTTTCGAAAAGCGTGTTTTTGAAAAAGCTTCTCATTTCGGTTCATCGACTTGGTAAAGTCAATCCGAGTTTCTTCTAGCGAAGCTTCGTCAAGTTTATTCATCAAACGAAGGGCTTCGGCCAGAAATTCATCCATGTCACCAGTATACTTAGAATGCCCTATGAAGGAGAAAGCGCAAAAGCGATTAATCGCTTCTCGATCCCTCATCGTTGTCGCGGAAAGTGAGCCTCCGGTGACGCGAATGAAGGGATTGCGTCTTGCACGGTTAGCGATCCATTGAGTCGCCTGCCCGTTATACAACGCGTTCCGCATTTGTTGCCTCGTTAGGGGAACACCGCTGTTTACGCGTTCAAATATGTCCAAACGGGCCGCTTCCGGGGCGTTCTTATCAAGGATGTAAAGCGTAAGCTGCGTATCCTCGATGCGCTCTCGAAGATTGATGGGCATGTCGTCGTAGCGTAGCCCCTCGAGAGGATGTTCCTCACCCAATCCTTTAAGAGACAGTTTGTTGCCGAGGAATGCGCGGAAAGTAGATAACCGCTGCAAGCCATCCACTACAGTTACCCGCCCGTCCTCTCCTTCTGCTACGTAGAAGACCGGAAGCGGGATGCGCATTACGCAACTTTCGATCAGCTTAGATTGCTTGTCAGTCGGCCATACAAAATCTCTTTGAAAGTCAGGGTCCATAACGTATCGACCATTTTCGATACGCCGCACAATTTCAGCAACGGTACGAGTTTCACTTCGTACCATCACATCATCGAGCGGGTAGTCGAGCCGTTGCCTATCAGGCGAACTGTTGTCTAAGCCCTCAGGTTCTTCTTCATTAGTCGCCATTTTGCCTCGGCCATTCAACCCGTTAGCGGCTACGTTCGCGGAGTCTTTTCTAAGCCTTCTCGCTCATGTCTCCTATTGCGACTCCTACATACAGGCGTAGCGCAATACTGTCATTAGGGGTGGCGGCCATCCCCTCGAACAAAGCCTACCCGGGCCTGATGGTACTATGAGCCGATGATTGCGGCACGGCATTGCTACGTGCGCTGTTAGCGCTTCTCTGCCATGCCTGCCTTCGGCCCGAAGCGGTCAAAGGTTGACCCACCGATACATGTCGGGAAACTGAAAACGTAATCTCCCGCAATCGGCGTCCTTGAAGCTTTCTTTGGCTTTGACGAGCGCGTGTTTTTGCGCTGGGTTAAAGCTGAGCCTTCTCTCAAGAGCGTCTACCTTTGGCGTTCGCTCGACGTAATCGTTGCAATACTCGTCCACGGCCTGAAGAGCGCCAAGCCTGTGCAACTCGTCCTGCGATAGAGGATCTTTGGGCACCCACCGCCGCCCTAGCTCTTCGAGAGTGGGTATTCTGAAAAATGTGACCGATCCAACTACCAAGACGAAAATACCGAGAGTTATCGCCCACCCCCATGGTAGCCTCATGCACTTACTCCCCAAATGACCACATCACCAATTATGCCTTCCCACCAAGGTACCAATTTAAATGGTGGGCGCAATTACGGCTAGTGGCGCGAAGGGGTCGCGACCAAGTATCCCTTTATCGCTACCATTTCGAACTGAAGAGGATTGCAAGAGCGAGCCGGGGAAGGAGTAAATCCTAAGGGGCCGAATACAATCACAGTGTCGATATGCTACGAACCCTCATTTCCACACACTACGCTGTAGAATGGTTTCACTCTTGTTAGCACTTGGTTGAGTGCGCCTAGTCGCCCCCCTGCCCTTTCAGCCCAATTGCGGACAAGGGCGTCCTCCAATGTTTGATTGAGTGCTCAATACCTCTCCGTGCGAGAAAAGTCGGTGCCGTAAAGCGTCGCGGGTGAGCTAGTTGTAAAAATGTAGTTTTTCGACTACATCAGATGCAATGATCGAGATTAGGCAGACGGCGACCTTCGCCAAATGGGAAACGCATCTTCGCGACAAGCGAGCTAGAACCATAATAGCGTCTCGACTGATGCGGTTAGCCGAAGGCCTGCCGGGTGATGTGGAACCGGTTGGCGAAGGCGTAAGCGAACTGCGAATACATTACGGCCCTGGATATCGCGTTTATTTCCAAAAACGCGGCGATGTCTTGATCGTATTGCTGTGTGGTGGAGACAAGGGGTCGCAAACCCGAGACGTCACCATTGCAAAGAAACTTGCCAAGGAATGGAGCGTGTAAATTGACTGAACAACTCACAGCTTACGATCCCGCTGCCGCGCTTGTCGACGATGAGGAGATCGCCGCGTTTATGGCTGACGCTTTTGAAACAGGCGATGCGGCTTATATAGCCAAGGCTCTAGGTGTCGTTGCCCGTGCAAAAGGAATGACCGAAATCTCTCGCAAGTCTGGGCTTTCTCGTGAGCAGCTGTACCGTTCATTCAGCGAGCGCGGAAACCCGACGCTGAAGACAACCCTTGCGGTTATGCGCGCACTGGGTGTCGATATGACGGCGAAAGTTTCTCCGACCGTGTAGGTTTGGTCCCTCATCGTTCGGCATGGTCGGAAACTGCCGGACTTTTGGCTTAGCGCGACAATCTAGCGTACTAGATGCATTATAGCTGTGAGTTGCCACCTAGCAACTTTCTCCCAGGCACTGGTACGCTATTGATTTGCCTATTTTTCCGTTAACCTTTCGTTAACTTTAAATCCCTTGCCATCGTTTCCGACTCGGAGCATTTTAACTACGAAGTTTGCACCGATCCCGGAGAATTTTCGTAGTTATGGCAAAGGCTCGTAGTCAGCACGTCGTTCTAGGCGACAAACGTCCCATGACGGAAGTCATTGCGGGTGATGGTGCTGCGCTCTCTGAAGAGCTGCAGGCGATGCGAGCTGCGCTCTTTCCGCCAGTGGCCCAGAAGGTTTTGCGCTCATTCTCATCAGTGGAGGCAGCCAAGCTCATCGGAATAGCTGACGCCTATCTGCGCCAACTCTCATTGAATGGCAAAGGTCCGCAACCGACTATCAGCGCAGGTGGCCGCCGATCCTATACGCTTGACCAGATCAACGAACTTCGTGCGGTCCTCGATCAGACCTCGAAAGGCAAGGAATACGTCCCTCATCGCAAGCCCGGTGACCATTGCCAAGTAATGGCCGTCGTCAATTTCAAAGGTGGATCGGGCAAGACAACGACAGCAGCCCACCTCGCGCAGTATCTAGCCCTACAGGGTTATCGAGTTCTAGCCGTCGATCTTGACCCACAAGCCTCATTGACTGCGCTTCATGGATACCAGCCAGAGTATGATATCGGCACCAATGAAACGATGTATGCGGCGGTTCGTTACGACGATCAAAGGCGACCTATAAGCGACGTCATTCGCAAATCATACATTCCTGGTCTCGATATCGTACCCGGGAACCTGGAGCTTATGGAGTTCGAGCACGATACACCTCGTGCCCTAGCCGATCATTCCGGAGAACCATTCTTCGGTCGTGTAGCTACTGCACTCGGTTCCGTTGCCGGCAATTACGACGTGATGGTTCTGGACTGCCCTCCACAGCTCGGCTTCCTGACGTTGGGTGCGTTGTGTGCATCTACTGGTCTGCTGATTACAGCGCATCCGCAGATGCTCGACGTTATGTCGATGTGCCAGTTCCTATTGATGGCATCCGACCTCCTCAGTGTCGTCCAGGATTCTGGCGGTGACCTCGAGTATGATTTCATCCGTTATATAGTCACTCGCTATGAGCCGTCCGATGGACCTCAGGCGCAAATGGTCGGATTTATGCGATCTTTATTCCGCGAACGTGTTTGTACGAACGCGATGCTGAAGTCGACGGCGATTTCTGACGCAGGCCTCTCCAAGCAGACGCTTTATGAAGTCGGCCGAGAGAATTTCTCTAAGTCTACCTATGATCGGGCTATCGAGTCATTGGACGCAGTGAACGGGGAAATCGAGACACTAATCCGTCAGGCATGGGGGAGAGCCGAATGAGCCGCAAGGACACTCTCAAAACGATGCTAACTAGGCGAGAACGGGAGTTGCCACCTAGCAACTTTGATCAAACCGAACACAGTTTGGAGCTCGAAGCTGCGGTGGAAGAGAAGAAGCTTCAGCACATTCGTTCAGGAGCTGTTGGAGCCATGGGGCGCTCTCTGGGCAACATTGCTAGCGCAGCAGATCAAGCCCGCGCTTTGATCGCAGCAGGATCGGCAGTTGTGGAGCTTGATCCGAAAAAGATCGAGGGCTCTTTCATTTCAGATCGCCTTGCCAGTGATGGTGAAGCTTACGAGCAATTGGTTGAAGCAATCCGCGGCACCGGACAGAAAAGTCCTATTCTGGTCAGGCCACATCCGTCTAAGGCAGATCATTATCAAATCGCATTCGGGCATCGCCGAGTTCGCGTCCTGGCTCAGCTCGGCAGGACCGTAAAGGCTGTTGTTCAGAACCTGACTGACGAAGAGTTGGTTGTTGTCCAGGGGCAGGAGAATTCCGCCCGTGCCGACCTCAGCTACATCGAGCGAGCACTTTTCGCCTTGGCGTTGGAAGCGAAGGACTATGATCGCAAGGTGATCATGGCGGCGCTTAGCATGGAGAAAACCCAGCTATCAAAACTTATCTCGCTTGGTCATTCGCTTCCGCGCGATCTAATCGAAGCAATCGGACCCGCGCCCAAGATTGGCCGTCCGAGGTGGGTAGCGCTGGCTGAGAAGTTGCCACAGGCCAGATCAAAAGTGCTCGACGAGGTATTGGGAAGCCCGAAATTTAAGGGCGCAGATACAGACACAAGGTTTGAGCTGGTCTTGGCTGCGTTATCGGTCCAGCCCGTTCATAAGGGTTCCGAATCGATTAAATCGGAGGAAGGTGTCACGCTTGCATCCGTTGAGCGCAAGGGGATGAAGATCTCTCTGCAGTTCGATGAGAAAGCTACGCCTGAATTTGCAGAACTCGTCATGGAGCAGTTGCGCGATCTCTACGCCGCTTATTTGGCATCGCGCAGATCATGACCAAACTGACGACGCTTTAGAGCATCAAGAAAGGATCAAAACAGCAAAAGAAAAAGGCCCCCAAACGTTCCCGTCGTGGAAGCCCTTCTCTGTCTTGTAGCAAAGCAAGAATCGCATTTCCACGAATCCCAGTCAAGAGTCTTTGGCACCGTTTTGGTGAGCGGATTTCTTTTGCCTTCTGAAAGGTGAAAGAAAATGCAGATTGGAAATGTGACGACGCCGTTCGGGCGGCGGCCGATGACGCTTGCCTTGGTGAAAGGGCAGCTCGATGCGCCGGTGCCGAGAGAGGGAAGGGCCGTAGAAAAATGGAAAGTGTTTCGCGACGTCGCGGAAGTCCGCCAACTGCTCGGTCTGCAAGACAGAGCACTGGCAGTTCTCGATGCTCTCCTGACATTCTATCCGAGCAACGAGCTGAAACCTGATGGAAGCCTGGTAGTCTTTCCGTCTAACGCCCAGCTGTCTGTACGCGCACATGGTATAGCAGGCACGACGCTGCGCAGGCATCTCGCCGCACTCATCGACGCGGGCCTCATTCACCGACGCGACAGCCCGAACGGCAAGCGATACGCCCACCGCGACGGCGAGGGCCAAATCGAACAAGCTTTCGGTTTCGATCTCGAGCCGCTCGTATTGCGTGCCGCTGAACTTGCCGGCCTCGCGCAGCAGGTGGCGGAGGAGGGGAGGGCGTTCCGGCGCTCGAAGGAAGCTCTGACGCTATGCCGCCGTGATGTTCGCAAATTGATCAGCGCAGCGATGGAAGAGGGCGCCGATGGTGACTGGGAGGCAGTAGAGGCCATGTATGTATCTATCATTGCAGCGCTTCCCCGCACGCCAAACCGGGACCAGGTGGAAAATGTGCTCGAAGACATGAGACTGTTGCGCGAGGAAATCATCAACCGTCTGGAAATCCAGTTAAATTCAGAGAAAACAGGCATCAATGATATCCGTTATGGGCGCCACATACAGAATTCAAAACCCGAATCCAGCTATGATTTTGAACCTCGCTCAGAAGAAGAGCAGGGCGCGACGGCAGAGCCAACCAAGCCACGTGTCGTCGAACCGATGAAGGCATTTCCGCTGGCAATGGTGTTGAGAGCTTGCCCGCAGATCACCGACTACGGACCTGGTGGCAGAATTTCGAACTGGCGCGATCTGATGGCCGCTGCCGTGGTTGTTCGATCGATGCTCGGCGTCAGCCCGTCGGCTTACCAGAATGCCTGCGAGGTGATGGGGCCAGAGAATGCCGCGGCCACCATGGCCTGCATCCTCGAGAAGGGAGGGCACATCACCTCGGCTGGGGGATACCTGCGAGACTTGACGGCGCGCAGCCGGCGAGGGGAATTTTCGCTCGGACCGGTACTAATGGCGTCGTTGAGGTCGAACGGCGGCGAGGTCATGCGAGCTTAGTCGATGTGGGGGGCGCTACCGCCGTCGCGGCTCCCAGCATGATACCCCTCGCGCTGGCAATGCCTATTAACGCCGAGGGCTGCTCATCCGCAACAACACGAGGATCGATGAGGTCGGCTAGAGCGCGAGCGTTGTGCCGACCGATACCAGAAGCCTTCGGAGGAGATAGAGCGCCTGTTCCCGTTATCCGGTAGCTCTTGCGCTTATGATGGAGATCGTCAACCGCAGCAGGTTCTCGTTGTAAGAATTGACCTACCGATATCCGGCGGAAGCGCTCGTCCCCGGCAAGACAGCTAAGGAATCTCAGGGACATTGTGTGCGCCTGCACGCATTCCTCCGCTCGCCAGGGATCGAACAGCATGCCAGTCATTTCATTCGTGTCGAACAAGGGCAGAGTCGGCAAAACAACATCTGCCGTCGTGCTTGCAGGCGAGTTCGCTGCGGCTGGCCGGAAGGTGGCCTTGATCGACGCCGACCCCAACCGCCCGCTTGAAGCCTGGGCCCGCCTGAAGGGCACGCCGGAGACCGTCCGGCTTATGATTGATGATTCCGGTGAGACCATCATCGATACCATCCAGGAGGCCCGGGCAAATGCTGAATTTGTCATGGTCGACCTGGAAGGTACGGCGACCGACCGAACTGGTTCTGCAGTTGCCCGCTCGGATCTCATTTAAATCCCGCTTCAAAGCTCGGTTCTTGACGCGTCAGAGGCGGCTAAGTCCGTGAAGCTGGTTCACCAGATGCGGAAGATTGCCAATCGTGAGATTCCTTACAGTGTCTTCTTCACGCGCGTCCCGCAGCTATTCGCGAGCGGACCGCTCGCGATATCGATCGACAGTTTTCCGACCCGGCCATACCAATTTTACCTGCAACTCTGATTGACCGCGCTGCGTATCGAGCGCTGTTTTCTCTTGGCGGAATACTGCACGATCTGGAACGATCCGATGTGTCGGGACTGAAGAGTGCCAAGGAAAAAGGTCTCGAATTTGCCCAAGCGGTTATAAACGTTTTGAAAGGAGAGGGTGCATGAGTAGCGAAGACAAGAAGCGCGCGACCCTCGATTTTGGAAATCTGAACGACACGTCGAAAAACAGGTTGTACAGAACAATTCGCGACACGCCTTCGCGCAGATACGATCGAGGCGATTTACAACTACGCGGATAAGCATGAGATCACGTTGGCTGAGACCATCGAGCGCGCAGTCGCTGCTCTTAGGAATGGTGCGAACTGACGCTCTTAAAGTGTAACGCTCGGCGTTATATTTAAAGTGTAGAAATCTCGTGAGAGTTTTTTAAAAGTTGGTTTCAGAAGTTTGCCAGGAAAGAGAAAATCTCTGACGCGATGCTTTGTGAGGCTGTAGCGCGCGCCGAACGCGGCCAGGTCGATGCCGATTTAGGGGTTGGCCTTATTAAGCAGCGCGTCACTCGGCCCACCGCCGCTGGGAAGTCTGGCGGATTCCGGACACTGGTTTTCTTCCGAACGCAGCAGAGGGCTGTTTTTGCATTTGGCTTTGCCAAGAGCAACATGGCAAATCTTGATGATGCCGATGAGGCTTATCTGAAAAAGGCCGCGAAGCTAGTTCTAGGATTTTCAGATGAGCAGATAGACGCGGAGATCGCTGCGGGGCGTATGTTAGAGGTGAAATGCGATGAGTAAAACCTACAAGAGTGAGGCATTGGCAGCCATCCACGAGATGATTGAAGGATTCTATGAATCCGGAGCAATCGATAAAAAGACGATGCGCGAATTTGATGAAGGCTGCCTGACTACCGTGGCCTCTCTGATTCTGGAAGAAATTCGCACTATCCGTGAACGTGAAAGCATTTCAGCCCGTTTTGCCCGCTATTCCAACGTCAGCAAGGGGCTCGTTTCTGATTGGGAACGCGGTGTGAAGCGACCAAGCGGCCCACCGCTCCGCTTGTTGACTGTTGTCCGAAATAAGGGCTTACAGGCTATTGCCTGATTGTGCGGCAGGGGCCGCACAAGCCCGGAGGTGAACGCTCTTATCCAAATTGGGCTGTAGAGAACCGGAGGGCTTCTTATGGCAATGCCCCGGCGCTCAGCGCCGGGACCGCAGTTCAGATTGTGTGTCCCCTCTCGTTGAGCCGCACCAGATCGGTCAGGATAGATCGTAATTCTGGCCACGGAGTTTCTTTCAAAGAGTCGCCGGGGTCTTCCGTTTCGACGACCGAATGCAGCTTTGCGATTATGCCGACAACAGATCGGGCAGGGGTGTCCCAAAGGGCTTTCACCAAGGATTGCTCCCTGTCCATGGTTTCTGCTTCAGCCTGCTGTGCACGGCTGTAGCCAAGCTCCTCGTCTGCTGCCTCCCAAATCTCTTCCCGCTCGTCTTCAGGCAGATGGCGGACAATTTGGAACAGTGTTGTTTCCAGTCGTTGTTGCTGCCGGCATAATTCATCACAGTGTTTGTGGGTCGCAAACCATTCCTCCCAGAGCGCAAGGACTGGCTCAGTATGGTTGCCTTCCAGCATAGGTCGAGACCCGCTGTTTGCGACTTGAGCATTCGAAGCGGTGATCGATGCGGCGGCCGCGGAAAGCAGGGTACGGCGGCTGATCAGGGACATCGGAGCGTCAACCATGGTTAAGTCCCCCGATGCGCTTCAGGTCTGCGAGAAGCATGTCGAGTTCGGGAGACACGAATGATTTCCGAAACTCTGGGTCAGAAGGCTGCCATTTTGGATGCCGTCGATTGACCGGAATTTTCATTTCGAGGATCGAGTGCAATTTTGCGGTTGCGCCCGCGAGCGACAAGGCTGGTGTGTTTGCAAGATTTACAGCCAGTTTATAACGCTTATTCCACGCGTGCTTTTCCGTACGCTCGGCCAGACGATAGCCTGACCGCCTAGTAGCTTGATCCCATTCTGCACGCATTGCAGCCAGTTTGGTTTCAATCTCTGAACGAGCTTCGGCGCCGATCCATCCCTTCGCTATATAATGATCTAGATCTTGATTGTTCCCGATCGAAAATCCGCCCCCCTGTAAGTTCGAGCGCTTAATTTCGACAGTCGGCCATGCCGTTGTCCGGTACAATTCGCTTTCACGATCTAGTAGCGCCCGGTTCGCTTCGACATACAGGTCGTGCGCGTCCCTCCACTCGCGCCAGCGCAACACGGCCGGATCAATTTCAGCTCCAGTGGGTCGAATAGCGGTGATGCTGCCAAAGGCCTGTGCGGCAACTGCCACCACCGTAGAGGTTGTTGTGCCCGCAAGCAGATTACGGCGGGTGATTATAGGCATTATTCTGCTATTCTCGAAATCAGCCATGATTCAAGCTCCAACAAGCTAGATTGTGGTCAGGCTGGGGAGCGTGGTGCAAACACGAGACCCAGCCGCTAACAAAAGAACAGTAAACGACGCCATTTATTCAGTCAATAAATGACGCCATCTATTTAAGCATGACGATTTTGACAAACCCGATTAAGGCAACTATTCAATCGATTCATGGGACGACCACCGCTCAATTTTAAAGATATAAAGATCCGCCTTTCATCGGAGACGAGAGATCGTATCGAAGCTTTGGTTGGCAACTACCAGATCTCCGCTTTCATTCGTGGCGCGATCGAGCGAGAGCTCGCGCGGCTAGAAGCTGAACGTGGCGTCGGCAAGCAGAGTTCGTCACCGTCGCCCGAATGATTGGACTTTCAATAATTCGAGCAAGATTTCAGTCTTTGGTCCTCATACTGGATCAAATACCCCTCTGAACTCCGGATCGGAATAATCGGCGAGCTTGCCAGCGGTGATCGGCCGCTCAGCCGCAAAAAATAGCACTTCCAGATGTTGCGGCTTAATGAGCACCACTCGTCTAGTGTCGTAGGCGGGCGGCAGATATGGCAAACAAATTGTAAAATCCCTTACCGCCCTCGACGGCTTGAACTTCCTCTGATTGGTTTTCAGAATCAGGGGTATGAGTCATGGTATACGAGTGGGATGAACGGAAAGCACGACGTGCTTATCTTTTAAAAATCGCTGGCATTTTCGCTGCGACGCTGGTGACTGCGGGTGTGCCGATCTGGTTTGTCGTCCAGGCTATCAACCCATGATGCTCTCGTGACGCCGCTCGCCGGAGCCTCGCTAATGGCCTGCCTATAAGGCGATTTCACCGAACTGCACGCCGAGTTCGCCTAGTTTTCGCCAGCGAACGGTACAAGTTTGTCGAGTGCCGTCTTCAAAGAAAAGCAGGAATTCATCCGGAATCCCCATGGTGGTTTCCATGACGATCTTTGCGCCGCCGGCAGAGATGGGGTCGGTTCCGGCACGGGGCGGAATGACACTGTAAGCGCCCGGGCTGATGTCCCAATTGAACCCTTTAGAATTTAGGATCTGAAAAGCCATGATTTTCATGGGACGACGGCTGTCCCAAATGAACTATAGGCCAGTTGTTACGACGGGTTTGCGCCAGAAGCGGTCACGGTTGTAGACTTTGTCGTCCCTGCTATTTTTTAACCAATGGCAGGGATTGTTGCTGGCATGCAATGGTGTGAGTGGAAAGTATGATCACCTACGGCAATGTCGCGCTGATAATCGATTTGGCAGTCATCCTCTACGTGTTCTGGGTGATGAAACCCTTCATTGAGAACCGGGCTAGCCTCAGCGCGTTCACAAAAACAGACGTGCTCTATCTAGGGATGAGGATTATCCCGAGCGCAATGTTTATCATCGGTCATGCCATTGTTAGATCTTACGTCGCTAACTGATTGTCAATTTGAACGATGCCCTGATGACCGGTTTGGGCAAAAACCGGTCATCGCTCGCTAGGGTGTCATTTCGCCCTCAGCCGGAACCGACCCCGAGATGTTCCTAACCATGCAGTTGCGTGTGACCGAACCGCCAGCATAAACAATTTTCGCGCCTTTCAGCGCCCGTGTTCGCGGCGTGCTGCGCAGCTCGTTCATAAGAAATCCTTGCGTATCGATATTTTCCTCCTGGCGACTGGCTGGTGGCGAAAATGGCCCCCATTGGAAATTCATCATCATTTCCCTATGTAAGCCTAACACGGCAAGTACGCCGGACGGCGCGTTGGACATTCGCGTATGGCTTCCCGCTTTGACGTCCGGCTTGGGGAAGCATTCCTATCCAGACTAGGCACCGACTTGGCCCACCCTTAACGGGTGGGTTTCTTTTCCGTCTCATTTAAAGCGCAGAAAACTCTTCTGGCGCCGCACCCCGATAAGCCCTGATGGTGCCGCCGCTCGCATCCTGCATCTTGATCGAGGCAAGAGAGGGTTTGGCACGCAGCAGCCGGGCCGCAGTCTCGATCAGATCGACATCGGCCTGGTTGGTGAAGATGACCGTCAGCTTTTCGCCGTTGGAGTTCATCTGGATTTCCGACTGTTTACCCTCAGGATGATTGTCGTTCATCGATCGCCCCGCTTCTGGGTGAACAGGGTCGAAAGCATATCGCGCATCACATCCCTGGATATCTCTCCACTCTTCAACTTCGACATGATCTCCCGCAACGATTTTCCAGACGACAAGATATGCGGATCCTCACGGGTGGCCATGTGTCCGGGGAATTCGATGGCCTCGATGGCAAGATCTTTCTTGAAAATGCCGGCAATCGTCTTGTCGATGTGCCTGACGTAGTCCCCGGAAAAGTCGCGCGACACTTGAACGCTGCCATCTTGTGTATGGAGGCTGAGGCCAGGTAGTTCCGGCAATAGATCGAGTATGGTGGCCAAAGCTTCCCGTGTGCCTGGGCTGATATCTGCGGCTCCACTGCCTGTCATCATCAGCTGCCACGGTCTACCGGGATCGCTGCCTGCCAGCGTATATCGCCTCAGGGCTGTGGCCTTGACCGTCCGTTTCATCGCTTGTCTTCTTTCAGAAGCACCTGGCTGGCGATAGGCAAGGGGCGCAGCCAGTAAATGCATGCGCCGGCCATGTTCATGCGTTTATATCTGCATGGGCTGGAGGAGGGATAACCCGCGCCGATATAATAGCGATTATCCTATATCGGATGCAGGTGTGGAAGCGCCAAAAACGGCATAGGAGGCATGATATCTAAGATTACAGCGTCGAGGATCTCCGGAAGGCTTGCCTGTAAGGAGGACGGAGAGGCAACAACAACCAATGCTCTGGTCGATCGCTGTACTTCCTGGCGGACATCCGAACATTCGCGCCAATTCAAGGCAGCAGGCCTTGGCGGCACTACGGTGGATGGCGCCAAGGTGCGTTTCACGCGGATCTAACCGCGCCTTGGGATCATCTCCTCTCAGTTGAAATCCGAGCCGTCGAACAGGCCGCGATACTGCCGATCGCGATAGTACGCGACCTTATCGGCGATGATCGGCCGAATACCCTTGATCTTGAGGAACAAGGTGTCCGCGTTCATATGCATTGCCTCGTCGGGCGTCAGCAGCTTTCTCTGGTGGGTCTCGTAGAGGTTTGGACCACCAATCAGGCGGCGTTCCTCCCGTCCGGCCACGGTCGCATCTCCTGAGAGATCTGAGACGTAACGGGCCGTCAGCTCGTCATTGATATTGAACGCCTGGAAGACGCCGGCATTGGCGGCGAATGTATGGGCGCCGCGCTGGTAAAGCTCTTCGAGCTGGCCCCAATTCTGCAGGAAGGCCCATATCTGCAGACCGAAGCCGGCCATGAGGCCGACGGCTGTCTTGATCACGGGCAGATCGCCGATCGTCGCGAACTCGTCGAGGACGAACAGGACGGGGGCAGGGGGCTTGTTCCGATCGCGCTCGATATCCTGCATGGCGCAGGTGATCAGCAACCTGATCCAGCGGCCATGGGATTCCAGGCGTGATTGCGGAAGAACGATAAAGACCGAACTGACCCGTTTCTTGAGCCCGCCAAAATCCACATCCGAGCTTTTCAACGTCGGCCGCAGCTGCGGGCTGTCCAGAAAATTCGTCTGCTCCTGCGCCGTCGACAGGATCGCAGCGGCTTCCTTCGGGTTCTTGCCAAGGAAGACATTGGCGGCCGCTGCGATCGCGCCATCGGCGTCGAGCATCTGGGCCATGCTGTTCAAAAGCAGGCCGAACCGCTCGGCTGGATAGGTGAGATATTCGCGCAGCGTGACCAGGTTTCTGCGGTCATTCGGTTCGGACGCCACGACCGCCATGATGAGGCCACGCACCAGGGCGCGGGCCGCTTCATCGAAATGTAGCTCCCGAGCATTCGGGGCCGAAACGATGAGGGCACTGGCGATCGATGCGGCGTCATCGACGAAGTTTTGATCGTAGGCCGAGAGACCCGAAAGCGGATTGTAGGCGCAGTTATGTTTGCCGCTGACATTGAACGGATCAAGGACGTGAACCGGGCCGAATGTTGTCCGCCGGCGGGCAGTAATCTGGGCGATTTCGCCCTTGGGGTCGATGCAGATAACGCTCCTGTTGACGGTGAGAAGGTTCGGGATAATGACGCTTACGCCTTTCCCCGATCGTGTGGGCGCCACGGTCAGCAGGTGCTCAGGTCCATCAAAAAAGAGCGACTTTCCATTGCCTCGACTGCCTATCGTCAGGCTCGTATCGCGGCCGGCGTAGAGGTTCTTTTTCTCGGCATTCGTCGCATACCGCGCCGTGCCATAGGCGGCCAGATTGGTGATGTTCCGCCTGGCGAAAATGTCAAAACCCAGAATCCATAAGATGCCGGAAAGCAGGATTGCCGGAAGCGGAAGAAGGAGGAATGGCGTCAGTCCGAGGAGCCAGAACTTGCGCAAAGGGTCCAGGCTACGGCCACCGTCTGGCAGTTCAATATAAACCGGACGGACGATATAAAGGCGGTCTTCGAGCGCCCCGGTGATATAGAGAAAATATGTGATTGCGCCAAAAACGCTGGCATAGAAAATGACCGAAACGGCCATGGTGGCGCTCATGCGTCGCTGCCAAAAATCGCTCATAGGAAACCTTCGAAATAACCGTAATTATGATTTCCGGGCGTCGGATTCTCCCTCGGATTCCAAGAGGTCAGTAAACAGCGATCGGTCATTATCTCGTGTGAGGAAACCGGGTAGTTCTCGTCGCAACCAGACCTCCAGCTCTTTCGAAAATTGATCTTTGCCGTTTTCGAGACGATGGAGGACCAGGGCGCCGAGCAGAACCTTGCGCCGCGTATCATTGGCTCGCTCCTGTTTTCCCAATCGTGATTTCAGCGCCGACCGCTGAGCATCCAGTTCCGCCAGCCGCTGTTCAATTGTTTTGCGCGCCAAAATCTTACTCCTCTGAATAAACGTCCTTGATCCTGCGAATGGCTTCTTCGCTGCTAATTTCCCCGGCTTCATGAGAGGCGGTAATCGCCGCGATCTCTTTTCCGCTTTGCAGAAAATGCGGGTTATCAGCCGTGGCCACATGTTCGGGCCGCGTGCTGGTCGCCGGGAACACGATGCCGGTAATGCCAGGATCGTTCTCGAATACAGAGCCGATCAGGGCATCGACCGTCTCCATAGATTCACTTGGAAAATCACGGCTGACCGACAGATCGCCTCTTGCCGTCTTGATCGTCACGCCACACAGCGCCGGCATGAGATCGAAGATACGCGTCAGAGCACCGACGGTCTCCGCCGACAGATGAACCGGCTCATCCGTGTTTCCGATCATCGCCAGCTGCCAGGGTAGCCGACGCGAAAAAGCTTGCTTCAGGTGGGTGATCGCGGATTTCGCATACGTGCGTTCAGTCAATTTACCGCCGCCTTTCGTTCTGATTGCTGATCACTATAGCGAAGGCAGGCCGGATGATCACGGTAAAGATACCCTCTTTGGCCAGAAAACCGCCATCCGATCAGCCATTTTCTGCATTTCCTTCGACGCAATGAGGTTAGCCGCAGCGGAACACCGATGATTTCGAGAGCGTAGCGAACAGGATCATAAGGGCGCACTTACGGCTTGCTGCGCAAGTCAATGCTTGTTATCCTCCACGACAATCGGAGGATGCCGTTTGGCGATTTATCATCTCAGCGCAAAGCCGATTTCGCGGTCATCCGGTCGCAGCGCTGTTGCGTCTGCCGCTTATCGCTCCGCCGTAAAGCTGACGAACGAGCGCGACGGGCTGGTGCATGACTTCACTCGCAAAGAGGGCGTTCAGCACACCGAGATCGTTCTTCCCGAGCCGGGTGCCGGCGCCACAGGTTCGGCCGAATGGGCTTTGGATCGCTCGGCCTTGTGGAATGCAGCCGAGTTTGCGGAAAAGCGGAAAGACGCCCGTGTCGCTCGCGAGTTCGAAGTCGGGCTTCCGCATGAACTATCGGCCGAAGGGCGGATCGAGGCGACGCGGACGTTTGCCCAGGATCTGGCCAATCGGTATGGCGCAGCGGTGGATTTCGCGATCCATGCGCCGCATGAGAAAGGCGATGTTCGGAATTACCATGCCCATGTTCTGATGACGACGCGGCAGGTGGGGGAGGGCGGTCTTGGTGAGAAGACCTATCTTGAGCACAAGAACGCCCGGCTGTTGTCGAACGGCATGGCGACGACGGACATGCAGCTTCGCGACATCCGGCAGTCGTGGGAGAGCATCGCGAACAGCCAGCTTCAGCGCGAGGGGCTGGATATCCGGATCGATCATCGCTCGCATCAGGAGCGCGGGCTCGAACTTTCGCCGACCGAGCATGTCGGGGTTCATGCCACCCAGATGCAGCGGCTGGGCATGGGTGTCGAGCGGGCGCGGCTGGATGGCGAAGCGGCTCAGAAGAATGCCGATTTGATCCGCGAAAAGCCGGAGCAGGTTCTGACGATCATCTCCCAGGAGAAGAGCGTGTTCGATCGGCGCGATGTTGCTCGTGCCCTTCATCGCTACATCAACGATGACGCCCAGACGTTCCAGAATGCGTTTGCCTCGGTGATGGCATCGCCGGCATTGGCCGAGCTTCAGCCGGAGCGGATCGATCCGCAGACGGGCGAGATCGAGCTTGCGAAATATTCGACGAAGGAGATGGTTGGGATAGAAGAGGCCATGGCCCGAAGCGCTAGTATGTTGCGGCGAGCGCGGAGCCATGGCGTCAATCAACATTACGTCGATCGGGCGATAGAAAAGCAGGATGCAGCATTCCGGACAAGCTCCGGCGACAGTTCTGCACGACTTTCTAACGAACAGCGGCAGGCGATCGAGCATGTGACCGGGCCGGAGCGGATATCTGCGGTGGTCGGGTTTGCCGGTGCCGGCAAATCGACCATGCTGGCGGCGGCGCGTGAGGCCTGGGAAGCGCAGGGGTATCGGGTTCATGGTGCGGCGCTTTCGGGCAAGGCAGCTGAAGGCCTTGAGGAGAGTTCGGGTATCGAGAGCCGGACGCTGGCCTCCTGGTCGCGGGGTTGGGAGCGGGAAAGAAACCAGCTCGGCCGTGGCGATGTTTTTGTCATCGATGAGGCGGGCATGGTCAGCAGTCGACAGCTCGCCGGCTTCATCGGCGAGGCCGAGAAGCGCGGTGCGAAAATCGTTCTCGTCGGGGATCATGAGCAGCTGCAGGCGATTGGTGCCGGCGCACCGTTCAGGGCGGTTGCCGAGCGGATCGGCCATGCCGAACTGTCCGAAATCCGCCGGCAGCATGAGGGCTGGCAGCGGGAGGCGTCGGTGTCGTTTGCCACCCACAAGACCGCCGAAGGTTTGGCCGCCTATCGGGATCATGGCGACGTTCACTTTGCCGCCGACGGCGACGCGGCGCGGGCGGCCATCGTGCGCGATTATCTTGCCGATCGCGAGGACCGTCCGGACGGCAGTCGTGTTGCGATGGCGCATCGCCGCGTCGATGTTCGCGCCATCAATGATGCGATCCGTTCGGGACTTCAGGAACGCGGTGAGCTGGCGCGGGTCGCGTCTGGTGGTGCCGGCGGTGATGAGCTTTCGATCGGGGAAGGCAGGGGCCAGGAGCGGCCTCGGGCGCTGACCTATCAGACCAATGACGGAAAGCGCGATTTTGCCGAAGGCGACCGGATCGTGTTTCTGGAAAACGATCGGGATCTAGGCGTCAAGAATGGGATGCTGGGGACAGTGACCGCCGTCGAGGCGAAGGCACTACATATCGCACTCGACGGCAGGCGTGCTGAACCGGGAGAGCAAGAGCCCGGTTCGATCAGGGTAGACTTCGGTTCTTACCAAAGTGTTGACCACGGCTATGCGACGACGATCCATAAGAACCAGGGCGCAACGGTCGATCGTGCCTTCGTGCTGGCGTCGGGCACGATGGATCGGCATCTGACCTACGTCGCCATGACCCGCCATCGGGATGGGGCGCAGCTCTATGCCGACAGGCAAGAGTTTACTGACAAGAGGGCCGGCCAGTTGGTGGAGCATGGGGTTGCGCCCTACGAGCACAGGGAAGGCAATCGCGACAGCTATTTCGTGACGCTGGAGAATGCCGACGGCGAGCGCTCGACGACATGGGGTGTTGATCTGAGGCGGGCGATGGCCGAGGCATCGCCGGAGATTGGCGCGACGATCGGCCTTCGCCATGAGGGTTCTCAATCCGTTCGCCTGCCCGATGGAACAGAGACGCATCGCAATGCATGGAAAGTGATGGATGGTCAATCGATTGCCTATGATCAGTTGATAACTCGACTGAGCCGGTCGGGTCAGAAGGAAACAACGCTCGACTATGCCAGGGACTTTGCCGAGCGGCGTGGCATTGCCGAGGCGATCGGCGTCCGTAGCGAGATCGATCTTGGTGATGCCGCAATCAGAGGGCACGAGGTGCCCTCCCTTGCTGTCTCGGTAGCAGGGGCAGTTCAGGATCGGTCACTCAGCGAGCGTTCTGCTTACGAGGAGCATACCCCCTCGCAGGCCGATCCTGAGCGCGTGGAGCGTGCGCCCCGGCGCGGCATGTTCGATGGTCTGAAGCTGAAACCCGGTCGAAGCGCTACGCAGGCCGAACGGCCTGCGCGGGATAGCGGGCGGTCTCAGGAAGATCGGGGCGAGCGCGACAGGTTGGCGGAGCGGGTGCGGTCGATGTCGGGCTTTGAACAGGCTGTCGATCGCTATGCGCAGGTCTATAGTTCCGTCGATCGTCAGCTCAGCCAGGATTTGCCTGTCCTTGATACCCAGAAGCAGGCCTATCGCGCAGCGGCGGCCGAGATGGACCAGGTGCGGCCGGGATCGCATGCGCTGGTTCGTTCGGCCATGCAATACGATCCGCAGACCGCTAAGGCGATGACGCAGCTTTCCGGGCGCGAGCGTGTCGGCCGGCTAGTCGCCGGCATGGACCGGGAACGCGCCCTGCAGGCCGATCCGAACGTGCGGGCCGATCGCTTCATCGAGCGCTGGAACGAGCTTCGTTCCGAACGGCACGAGCTTCGGGGTTGGAACAATGACGAAGCGCGGGGTAAGGTCGATGCGGAAATGCGCGGGATGAGCCAGAGGCTTGGCGGCGACCCGCAGCTTGAAACGACCCTGCGCAATCGCGCCCAGGAGATGGGGATCAACTATATCAGTCGGGATCAGACCATCAGCTACGAGATGGAGCGGCAGCTGACCCAGGGCCGCAGCCAGAGCCTGGGGCTTGAACGATAGAAGGGCATCTCATGACGAACGATGATCGTGACGACAAGGTTTGGGGACAAGAGGGCGGCGAGCCAGAAATCTTCCGTCAAGATGACGCCAGCGATCCTGCTGCCGCGTTCGAGGCTTTACGCGACACGGTCGAGGACCTGGCCGCCGATCTCGGCCGGGAGATGACGACGATCCGCAAGGGCGTCGAGTCTGCCTTCGATCAGTTGGAGCGGCAGGGGGCGACCGTCGATTACAGTGCCGAGCTAGGCCGCATGACTCAGCAGCTCACCGTTGTCGGAGAGCATCTGCAGGCGATCCATCAGGCGCCGGTTCTCCGGCAGGGCGCCGAGCACTATGCCCGCGTCCTCGAGCGCAGTGGGGAGGGGCTGGTTCGCAACGCCGTCCAGCAGCTCGAGCGGCGAGCGTCCGACCTCGAGCGCGCCGGCAACGTGCTCGCATCTCACACCCAAAGCGCCCTTCATCGGCAGGATCAGAATTTCCGGATGTGGATGGCGGCCGGGATCGGCGTCATCGTCGGGGCGTTCCTGCTTGTGCTTTTGCCGCGCTTCCTGCCATTCTCGGCTGACAGCCGTGTTGCTGCCCTCGTCATGGGTGGCGATCGCATCGAGGCGGCCAGCGCCATCATGAATTCCGTCGATCCTGTTATCGTCAAGAAGATGAACTGGGGTGCCCAGTTCTACGACGCCGGCGGCGGGGAGATTACGTCGTGCCTAGAGAAGGCTAGGCAGGCCGGTAAAGACCAGAAATGCACCATCACCGTGCCAGCGCCGGAGAAAACGCCATGAGTGACCGGCCTTCCATGCGTTTTATCAATCCGATCCCGTTCGTTCGCGATATCCGCCTGTCCAGGAAATTCTATGAAAAGATGCTTGGCCTGAAGGTGCGGGAGGATGCGGGAAATTTTGTCCTGTTCGAGACGGGGTTTGCGATCCACGAGGGGACGGCGCTGGAACAGACGGTCTGGGGGGAACGGTCGGAGACGAGCGAGGCCTACGGGCGGCGAAATCTGCTGCTGTATTTCGAGCATGATGATGTGGATGTCGCGTTTGAGAGCATCGCGCCGCATGTCGAGCTGATCCATCCAGTCGAGCGGCAGGCCTGGGGGCAGCGTGTGTTTCGGTTCTACGATCCTGATGGGCATGCCGTAGAGATCGGAGAGCCGCAAAATCTCACCACCATGGACAGACCCGATGCTTCAGGTTTCACGAGCTCCTGATCGGAAACATGTCTTCGCCATAGTGGTGAAGCCGGGTGTGATGCTTTCGGCAAAGCCATCGTACCCTTAGAGGCTCATCATATTGATCGTGATGGGCATCGACCGCTTCGCCGCCGCAGACTTCGCATGTTTGCCTTTCCAGCTCGCCGGCCTTTATGGCGCGTTGCACGGCAAGGTGAGCATCGTATTTGGCGGGATTTGCTCGTCGCCAGTTCGCCTGCCGGGTATCGGTTTTGAGCATCGCCTCCTCGCCTGATCTGGGAGTCTATTATCCTTGTCTTGTTTGAAATCTAGCTCGTCAGGATCGTTACGGAAATACCTATCGTGCCGATGAGCGAAAAAGCCGGGATTTCTGCGACAAAGAAAATTTTAGTCGCAAGAAACGGGTGGCCTGTGGCTCTGCAGATCAGGCCATCTGTCCTCATGTACTGGACATGAGGACAAACGATGATGAATTCCATCCAATCTGCTTCACTACCCTCCGCATTCAAACGCATAGGCTGGTCGAATCTCTTCGCACAGTTTTCCGAACAGATAGCGTTGGCAGCGGCTCCATTGGCGGCGGTTTTGTTGCTTGGTGCGGGGCCGGTTGAAACCGGCTGGCTGCAAATGGCGCAAACTCTTCCGTTTTTGCTGCTGTCCATTCCGGCCGGACTTGCTGTTGATCGGGCTTCGCGCAAAATATTGATGGTGGGATCGGAGTTCCTGCGCAGTTTTTCTCTTATCGTTATTGTACTGCTTCTGGCATTTGGGCTGCTGAATGTGCCGCTACTCGCGATCCTGCCGTCGGGACAGTTTGTTACAGCGTGGCCGCTCCTGCGATTATTCCTTCAATTGTACCCCGTGCACGACTTGGCGATGCGAACCGCTGGCTTGAATTGGTGCGCAGCGCCGCTTTTGCCGCCGGCCCCGCTCTTGGCGGTGCGTTGGTCGGTTGGACCGGCGCTTCTACTGCCTATGTGCTTGCAACCGTGCTTTCCATTCTGGCCGCGCTGTATCTAGCAAGCATTCCAAAAGACCATGTGATATCACGCCCCTTCAGCAACCCGCTACAAGACGTGAAGGCGGGAGCGACATTTGTTGCACATCATAAATTCCTGCTTCCGATCCTGTTCACCGCGATCTTCTTTAACACCGCGTGGGTGATTTTGATGGCGGTCTTTGTTGCCTACGCCGTCCAGAACCTCGGCATGAGTGCGACCCAGGTAGGGATTGCCTTGGGAGTTGATGGTGTCGGCATGATTGCAGGAGCCATGATCGTGCCAATCCTCGCGCGGCGCTTTTCGGTTGGAACCATGATTGTTCTGGGGCCGCTCGGAGGATTTTGTGGGGCTTTCCTCATGTTGTTGACGCTGTGGTTTCCTTCATTCTGGCTGGTATGTATCAGTTTTTTCGTGTTCGGCGTCGGGCCAATCCTCTGGAGCATCACGACGATGACACTGCGTCAGGCGGTTACGCCAAACGTCATGCTTGGTCGAGTTTCGGCGCTGATAATGACCGCCACCTATGGTTCAAGGCCGCTTGGGGCTGCGCTCGGCGCTCTAGTTGCTGGCTATTTCGGCGTTGCAGCATGTCTATTCTTGGCAACAGGAGGATTCTTAATCCAGTTTCTGATTATCCTTCTTTCGCCAGTGCCGGGACTACGTGCCCTGCCGGTTGAACAAGAGACTGCCATTGAGCAGGTTTAACGGCCGGTCGTCGCAAAAATCCTGTTACGCGGCGCTACCGAAGTAGGGCTATCAAGTCGAGCAAAACTCGGGATTCGCGAGCGTCTTGCGGGTGGCGCCCGCCATACGGTAACAGCCACGCGTCCAGCGCGACTGAGTGCAGATTATCTTCTGCTGGTCAGATTCGGCGAGAACCACGGCTGCATCAACAATCGAATAACAAAGCCGGAGAAGCCTCCCACAACCAACCCGAGGCCAAGACTCATTCTCAATGTGTCGGCAATTTCACCGATGCTCCAAAAGAACCAGCATAGAAAAGCAGTTGTAGAGAAAAATCCGCACAAGGCAGCACAGAGGAGCCCCGAACCGAGATGTTTCCGCAGTACCGCGAACAGTACCCCACCACCAAACGCAGGCACCAAGCCAAAGCCATAAGCTAATGCAAGAAATGTTGAGGGTGATCGGCCTGAACTAGGGCTGCCAAAGTTTCCGCCGTCCAAGATTATCGGAATACAAACAAACAGGACACCCGGAAGCGGACCAACGATCCCAGCTAACACAATTAAAAGCCAAGCCGGAGGTTCTTTTGACATTAGGCGTTCTCAACCATCTAACTTGAAGCGAAACTAGCGAAAGCGGCTGATGACTGCAATTGGCGCGAAGCGGATG
The DNA here is from genome assembly GCF_057163345.1 of Aliirhizobium sp. YIM B11859. Taxonomy (NCBI): domain Bacteria; kingdom Pseudomonadati; phylum Pseudomonadota; class Alphaproteobacteria; order Hyphomicrobiales; family Rhizobiaceae; genus Aliirhizobium; species Aliirhizobium sp. YIM B11859. Next base: position 8,618 of record NZ_JBXHAY010000020.1, on the reverse strand, counting down.
CGCTGCCGCGAAATTCCTGTTTTTGCAATGCTGCAAAAGCCAGGCGATCACCTATGATCCACAGACTAACGGAATGCCGAGAGATCCTTGAAGGCACGACGGGGGGATAGAATGCGACATATCGGTTCCAGATGATAGGGATACGGTTCATCGACCTCAGCCCGCTGACGGGCAATCGAGCTTTCCGTCGATTTTGGATTGGCACATCCTTTCAGACACTAGGCGATCAATTCACGGCCTTCGCGGTGCTCTATCAGATGTGGGAAATGACCCACTCGCCACTGATGACAGGGGTTGTCGGCCTGACGCTCGCCGTTCCGATGATCGTATTCGGACTGTGGGGTGGAGTGCTGGCGGACACGAGAGAAAGGCGTGCGTTGATACTGCTGGCGAACAGCGGGGCTATCATTTTCGCCCTGGCGCTCGTGGTGCAAGCGATGGCCGATTGGAAATCTCCAACCATCCTGCTTGCTCTCGCCGCAGGACAAACAGCTTTTACGTCGATTGGTAACCCAGCAAGAAAGGCCACCATCCCCATTCTATTAGCCCATGACAAGGTGGGGGCAGGTATCGCCGTGTCTCAAGCTAGTTTCCAGGCCGCGATGTTATCTGGGCCTGCCATCGCTGGATTGGGCACCGGTTTCTGGGGCATCGCGGGATCGTACGCTTTACAAGCTACTGCTTTCACGCTCGCATTCAGCGGCCTCCTTTACCTGCCTCGCATACCGCCCCTAAATACCGGAGAAACCGGTATCAAGCGGCTAACGGCAGGTTTCAGTGCGATCGGAACCAATCCCGCGCTGCGAGGAGCGCTCCTGGTCGATGTCGCGGCGACAACTCTGGCTATGCCGACAGCGCTCTTTCCCGCTCTGAATCAAGATCGCTTCGACGGGGCTCCCGAAACACTTGGCTTGTTCCTATCCGCTATCGCAATCGGTGGGATTTCGGCGACTTTCTTGTCGGGTGGCATCACCCGACATCTCCAGCAGGGTAAAGTTCAGTTCGGAGGTGCGTTGCTATGGGGGCTGGCTTTGGCTCTGGCGGGGATCGCCACATCTGGGTGGATAACACTCGCCTGTCTCGTTGTCGCAGGAGCAGCTGACACAATCGCGGTGTTGGCGCGCGGATCAATCGTGCAGCTTTCTTGTCCTCCACCGATGCGTGGCCGAGTATTGGCTGCCGAGCAGATTGTCGGTGTTGCCGCACCGCAAATCGGAAACTTTCGCGCTGGGGCGATGGCAGCAATTATTCCGCCCGGCTTTTCCCTTGCGATAGGCGGTTTGCTTTGTCTGATTGCCGTCGCCGCTATAGCAAAAGCTCATCCTAAACTGGCACAATTTCAAACAAGCGATCGCTCATAGACAGGTAATCGCTTTTGGGCAGGAGAGATTGCTGATTGCCCAGCTTCTGGCTGTTCGCACAACTCCTGACATTTTGCCACGTTAAATTGAGACTACTGCGGAAGACGGCACTATATTCTCCCGGTCGTCCCTCCCGATCTCATGCGAGCGGCCATGTCTATTTCAGATGCGATTTACCGCCCCTTCGAGAGCCTGATCCGCCCGCTCGACATCCCCTATCGGCCGCTACCATCCAAGGGGCCGGTAGCCGTTCTCCTGCACTTCATCTCGATGTTTCGCGGGATCCTGATCGCCGTCGCCCTTGCCACTATGGCGATCGAGGCGATGAATCTGACGATCGTTTGGGGGCTCTCGGTCATCGTTGATGGCGTAACGCAGCAAGGCGCTCGCGCTTTCCTGTTCAATGAACGGCCACTGTTGATTTTCCTCGGCTTGATGCTCTTCCCCGCCATTCCGATCGGTTCCTTCCTCATCAATACGCTGAACTCGCATACGCTCGGCATTGGCATGCCTGCCGCCATTCAATGGCAAGGCCACAGGGCGGTGGAGCGGCAGGACCTGGCCTTCTTCCACGATCTCTATGCCGGCCAGGTCGCCTCGCGCCTGCAGCAGGTGGCGTCAGCCGTTCAGCAGCAGGTGATATCGGCTTTCCATTCCATCCCGCGCTTCGTTATGCAGATGACTGGCTCCGTCATTCTCCTGAGCGCGCTCTCCTGGCAGCTCGCCCTGCCGACCATTGTCTGGATCACGCTCAACGTCCTGCTCGCCGTCAGGCTCGCGCCTGTCTTCACCGAGCGCTCGCGCCGTGCCGCCAAGCGCCGCAGCCGGGTTTCCGGCGCAATCACTGACGTCTACGCCAATATGCAGATGGTGAAGCAGTTCGCCGCTGAAGACAGCGAGGCGGGCGCTATCCGCGGCATTATTGGCAAGGCCATCGATGCGCAACAAAGCGAGCAGCGCATCTACCGCACCTCTGAAGTCATCGTCGTTGTCCTCAACATGATGCACTGGTTGGCAATTCTGTCGATCGGCTTCACCGGACTCGTCGAAGGTTTCGTCACAATCGGCGAATTCACCGCCGCTGTGTATGTCCTCACTCGTTTGTCAGGCCACACCTTCACGTTCCTGCAGATGGGCCAGCAGATCTTCCAGGCGATCGGAACGATCAAGGACGCCATGCCGGTGATGACAACTCCACCCACCATTACAGACCGCCCGGATGCTGCTGATCTCAAGGTTGAGACTGGCGAGATCCGTTTCGAAAATGTCTACTTCGCCTACAAGACCGGCAAGCCTGTCATCGAAAACCTAACGTTGACCGTTCACCCCGGCGAGAAGGTCGGGCTCGTCGGCCTCTCGGGTGCGGGCAAGACCACGCTCGCAAACCTGCTCTTGCGTTTTTACGATATCAAGAGGGGCACGATCTTGATCGACGGGCAGGATATCCGTGCCGTCAGCCAACAAAGTCTCAGGCGCGCTATCGGCGTCGTTGCGCAGGATGTCGCGCTGCTGCATCGTTCTGTTGGTGACAATATCCGCTATGGTCGGCCGGAGGCGACCGAACAAGAGGTCGAGGAGGTAGCGAAGATGGCAGCGGCCGACGCCTTTATTGCCGATCTGTCGGACGCCGAAGGCCGCAAGGGCTATGACGCCTTCGTCGGCGATCGCGGTATCAAACTGTCGGGCGGCCAGCGCCAGCGTGTCGCCGTCGCCCGAGTGTTGTTGAAGGATGCGCCAATCCTTGTGCTCGACGAGGCGACTTCGGCTCTCGACAGCGAGTCTGAGGCTGCCATCCAGGAGAAGCTCAATCTGGTGATGGAAGGAAAAACGGTCATCGCTATAGCCCATCGTCTTTCGACAATCGCTAGCATGGACCGTATCGTGGTGCTCGATCGAGGGCGCATCATCGAAGAAGGCAAGCCGGGCGAACTTATTGAACGAGATGGCCTTTTTTCCCGCCTCTGGAAACGCCAAACTGGAGGGTTTATTCCTGAGGACGTTTAATGTGTTATGACCTTTGGCTAGGTGAGCCATGTTTGATCTTCAAAGTTGCCTAGCGAGCGCAGAGGCCGGGGATGTTCAAGAGTGGGGGACGGTCTCTTACTCCACAAACGTTACTGGATCGGGCCCCTCTCGATTAAGCTTTCAAAGCTGGAAAGGAGCTGCGGGCCTGAGGCGGTGATGGACTACCGGGTCCCTGAAGAAGTCTGGCAAGAGCGGACTCATAATATCGCTGCTGACCTAATCGACGCGAAACAATTGCCGCCGCTGATCGTGGAATGGCAACATCGACGCCTTGTCGTTCGAGATGGCAACCATCGGTATGCAGCCATGGTATCGAAAGGCTGGAAATCATGCTTTGTGGTCGTGTGGTGTAATAGTGAGATAGAGCACCTGGCCGCTCTATCGCAATTATCCTGATTTTGCAGCGTTGCAGAAGTCAGGACAACATATTGATCAAATGTCGGGATACTTGCGACTGTGTACAAGTCTAAGTCCGCCCAAACCGGCATTTGATAGAATCTCGAATGCTTCGCGGCTCCCTCAAACCGCAGGCACGGTTTGAACTCTGGCTTAGCCAGCTCTCAGCCTTCTGTTCTGTAGGTGTTATCCGGACTTAAATGAATTCTTATAAGATGTGTCCTTAGTCTCCGAAAAGATTGTCGCTGGGGCTGGGCACTTGAAAATCTGCATCGTCAATCCGCCGCATACCGCGATCGGTAGCCGTGTGCCGGATGATCACCTGCCGCCTTTGGGTCTTCTGGCCATCGGCGGACCTTTGATTGATGCCGGCCATGATGTGTCGCTGATCGATGCGGAATTCGGGCCGATGTCGGTTACTGCCATCCTATCGAATATCATTTCGGCTGCGCCGCAGGCGGTGCTGATCGGTCATTCCGGCTCAACCTCGGCACATCCGACGGCGCTCGCCATCGCCGAGGCTATCAAGGCCGTGGACGACAGAATACTGGTCATCTATGGCGGTGTGTTTCCGACCTATCACTGGCAGGACGTGCTCTCCGAGACCGACGCATTTGATGTGATCGTGAGGGGCGAGGGGGAGATGACCGGCGTTGTGTTGATAGATGCTCTGGAGACCGGAAGGCCGCTTTCCAGGGTCAACGGTGTTGCCTATCGTGACGAAGACGGCCGGGCCAAGGCGACAGCCCCGGCGCAGGCGGTTGCCGATCTCGACAGCTTTCGTGTGGGCTGGGAACTGATCGATCATGATCGCTACAGCTATTGGGGCGGCAAGAAGGCTGTGGTCATGCAGTTTTCCCGTGGCTGTCCGCATCTGTGCAATTACTGCGGTCAACGTGGTTTTTGGACCCGCTGGTGTCATCGCGACCCGGTGCTGTTCGCTCGCGAAATCGGAAGACTTCACCGCGAACATGGCGTTGAACTAATCAACCTCGCCGACGAAAACCCGACCTCATCAAAAAAGGCATGGAAGGCGTTTCTCGATGCGATGATCGCCGAGAACGTGCCTGTTCTAATCGTGGGCTCCACCCGCGCCGACGATATCGTCCGCGATGCGGACATTCTGCATCTCTATCGCCGGGCGGGTGTGATCCGCTGGCTGATCGGCATGGAAAATACCGACGAGACGACGTTGGCGTTGATACGCAAGGGCGGCGGCACTGCTATGGACCGACAGGCTATCCAGCTTTTACGCCAGCACGGCATCCTTTCCATGGCGACATGGGTGGTGGGTTTCGAGGAAGACCGGCTGAAGGATCTATGGCGCGGCTTTCGCCAGCTTCTTTCCTACGATCCCGACCAGATCCAGGCGCTTTACGTGACACCGCACCGTTGGACGCCATTTTTCCGTATCGCCAAAGACAGACGGGTCATTCAGGCAGACGTACGCAAGTGGGATTACAAACATCAGGTTCTGGTAATGGCGCATTTCCGGCCTTGGATGCTATTCTTCTGCGTGAAGGCGATCGAACTGGTGATCCAGGCGCGACCTAAGGCGCTGGGGCGGCTGCTATTTCACCCCGACCGGGAACAACGACATTCTATGCGCTGGTATACGCAGATGGGCCGGCGGGTGTGGGTGCGCGAGATCTTTCAGTTCCTGCTTCGAGATCGGTTTTTGGTCAATCCGCCAACGCTGGAAGCGTTCTGGGGCAGCCCCCAGGGTGCTGATGAGGAATCGATGGCACTCCCGGCGCGGCGGCCTAAGAAGCAGATACGGGCCGTATAGTACGCAATCCGTAACGTGAGAAACGAAGTTGTCGCATAAATCCTGATTTTGCAGCGCTGCAAAAGTCGGGATAATATATCGAACAAATCTCGGAAGATTTGCGACAACTGGACATTCGATAAAATTCATGGCAGTCGTTTAGACATGAATTACAGCGCCGCCCACAGCCTGCTCCTAAGCACCTTCGCTTGACGAAGGTGGGTTAGCGCGCGCGCTTTTATATATAACCCGCCGGAGAGGCGGGTTTTTTATTGCTCTCTCTTCGGCCAAATCAACCGGTAGAGACAATCATGGCCTACGATCCCAAGCGTATCGAGCCCAAGTGGCAGGACTATTGGCACACTAATGCAGTGTTCCGAACCGGAGAAGACCGCTCCAAGCCGAAATATTACGTGCTCGACATGTTTCCGTATCCATCGGGAGAGGGCCTGCATGTCGGCCACCCTGAAGGCTATACCGCGACCGATATCGTCGCGCGCTACAAGCGGATGGCGGGTTTCAACGTACTGCATCCGATGGGATGGGATGCCTATGGATTGCCGGCGGAACGTTATGCTGTGCGCACAGGTGTACACCCCGCAATTACCACCAAGACCAATATCGCCAATTTCAAGAGCCAAGTGCAGCGGCTGGGCTTTTCCTATGACTGGAGCCGCGAATTCTCTACCACAGATCCCGACTTCGTCCGCTGGACGCAATGGATCTTCCTCAAGCTCTACGAACATGGCCTTGCCTATCAGGCAGAGGTGCCGGTCAACTGGTGCCCAGCGCAGGGCACGGTCCTGGCGAATGAAGAAGTGAAGGACGGAAGATATGTGGAGACCGGCGAGCCGGGCGAGCGCCGCCTCATGCGCCAATGGATGCTCAGAATCACGGACTACGCCGATCAGCTGCTTAAGGATTTGGACGGCCTCGAATGGCCCGAGGGTATTAAAACCATGCAGCGCAACTGGATTGGCCGTTCCGAAGGGGCGGAGATTGCTTTTGCCATTGAAGCGCGCCGGGATCGCCTCACCGTCTACACGACCCGACCGGAGACCATCTGGGGGGCGACCTTCCTTGTGCTGTCGCCCGAGCATCCGATGGTATCGGCAATCACGAGCCCAGCGCAGTGGGATGCGGTCCAGGGCTATCTCACCCGCACAGCGGCGCTGAGCGATATCGAAAAATTGCAGGAGAGCGACAAGAGCGGTATATTCACTGGCGCATACGCCATAAATCCCGCAACCGGTCGGCCGATACCAATCTGGATCGCTGATTACGTGCTAATGGGCTATGGCACCGGCGCCATCATGGCGGTACCCGCCCATGACATTCGTGACCACTTGTTCGCACGCACGTTCGGCCTGCCAATCGTAGAGGTGATCGCTGCGCCGTCAGCAATCAACATTCAGGAGGAGGCTTGGGAGGGCGAGGGCCGCCTAATCAGTTCGGGGGACTGGACCGGCTTCGACGCGACAGCGGCGAAGCGGGCCGCTATCGCATGGGTCAAAGAGCGAGGCGTTGGGCGAAGCCGAACCCAATACCGCCTGCGTGACTGGCTGTTCTCGCGACAACGCTATTGGGGTGAACCCTTTCCAATCTTGCACCGGGCGGACGGCACGATTGTGCCGCTGCCAGAGGACGCCTTGCCGTTGCTGGCACCGGAACTGGACGACTACAAACCGACGCAGACCGGTGAACCGCCGCTGGCGCGAGCCGAGAATTGGGTGCGCACAAGCGATCCCGCGACCGGCCTGAACGCGCTGCGAGAAACAAATACAATGCCCCAATGGGCTGGCTCTTGCTGGTATTACCTGCGCTTTGCCGATCCCAAAAATGCCGTGGCACCGATCGATCCGGAGGTGGAAAAATACTGGCTGCCCGTCGATCTTTACGTCGGGGGTGCCGAGCATGCCGTGCTGCACCTGCTCTATGCCCGCTTCTGGCATAAGGTACTCTTCGATATCGGCGTTGTATCGAACAAGGAACCATTCCAGAAGCTCTTCAACCAAGGCATGATATTGGCCTTCTCTTATCGTGATGCCTCCGGGAAGTATTATCGTCCGGATGATGTCAGCGAGCACAACGGCCAATGGTTTGCGGGAGACATGCTGGTTAGCCAGCAGGTCGAGAAGATGTCCAAGTCCAAGTTCAATGTTGTCAATCCGGACGAGGTGATCGATCTCTACGGCGCCGATGCCATGCGCCTCTACGAAATGTTCATGGGGCCTCTCGACGTGGCCAAGCCGTGGCAGATGTCAGGCGTAGCGGGCGTCAGCCGCTTCCTGCATCGGGTCTGGCGCATGGTCTCGAACGCTGCGGATGGCCTGAACGATCAGATCTGCGCCACGCCGCCAACGGCCGATATCGCGCGCTTGACCCACAAGACCATCCGCGCAGTCAGCGAGGATATCGAAGCGATGCGATTCAACACGGCGATCTCCAAGTTGATGGAGATGTCGAACGCATTGATAGCGCTGAAGCGAAGGCCACGAGCGGCAGTGGAGACCTTCGTGCTGCTACTCGCTCCCTTCGCGCCCCATATCTGCGAGGAAATATGGTGTATTCTGGGTCACAAGACCTCTGTTGCGTATGCACCTTGGCCGTCTTTCGACGAAGATTTGGCAGAGGATGAGCGTCGGGAATACGTTGTCCAAATCAATGGCAAGCTGCGTCACAAAGTGTTCGCCGCCCCGGGTCTGTCTACCACCGCTCTTCTGAGTGCCGTTAAGAATGATCCGCGTGTGAGTGCCCTGCTAGAAGGCAGACAGATAAAAAAAGAAATTGTCGTACCCGATCGCCTCGTGAATTTTGTCGTGAGAGATTGATTGTAGCAAATATCCTAATTTTGCAGCGTCGCAAAGGTTGGCTAACATACCAAACAAAACACGGGACTTCTGCGAGAGCAAAGATGTCGGAAAAGATTGATATTGAGTTGTTCCGGAAACTCGAACAGGAATTGCATAGACCGGATATTCGCTGTTCAAAAGAGGCCGTCTCCGCGCGGCTGGCAGACGATTTTCTGGAGTTTGGCAGCTCCGGCCGGGTCTACGACAAAGTCGTTG
>NZ_JBXHAY010000019.1:0-36179 GCF_057163345.1 Aliirhizobium sp. YIM B11859 | reverse complement strand
GATCCAGAAAAAAAGCAAAGCGATACCGTGGCAGCAAAAGCTGCAGAACGAACAGAATAGAAACGCATGAGCCCCCTCGAAGCGAATCAGAACGTCAATAAAAACAGACAGATATAAGATGAGGAGTGAAGGCAGCCGCAAGACAATTCTGCACTGCAAAATAACAAAATGCACAATCGCGACATCGAGTCACATCTTTGCAACTGGTGACCAAGGTTTCGTTATGCTCTAAAAAAGCCCCTCTACAGGCAAAGATCGTTCCATTGAGATTTGGCACGTCCAACCGGCGCGGAAAATGGATGTCGGGTAAGATTCAAACATAATCCTGCTCTCCGACGCTGATTCTCGACATCGTGTTTCCTGGTTCTAGTGAAGATGAAATAGTAGATCCTCGACGCACCGAGGAATGTTGCGTCGGCGGATGTGACCTTCGAAATTCTACCCTGCAGCTTCGTCGAGAGCGAGAAATGACCTTTGCCTCGTTTTCGCGGCGATTTCTTTCTGATTGACGCAATTGAGTGCAATAGCATCGTTTTCGTCAGGGAGTACGCACTCGGAACTGTTCGAGTAGTCAACGTAATATGCCGACAGCTTCCCGTCGGCCCAAGTGGCAGATTCGTGGCCAAGCGCCTTCGCTTTAAACTGGCCTCTTCGATCGTAAGGATTTTACCGGCATCGCGTGTCGCCAGAAGATGCGGTTTGGTCAGCCATGCATTGATGGCGCATGATATCTGCGTGTCATCTCTGCTGATGCGTACCCAAGTTGCTTCTGTACGTAGGACTCATCGGCATAGGCCGAGGAGGCGAGCCCAGCCCGCAGCGAGTGGACAGAAAACTTGAACGACATTTCTATCTCGCTGAGATCACCGCGAACGCCGGCCGAGGCACTCCCTTGTCATTCAGCCGTTCTGGCCCAACTGCTTGGCCTTGTCCCGTCAGACCAATTGAGCCGCATCGACATTCTGTCACCGCAAGAAAGTGTGGTTCATGAACTCGCCGTTCACACCGTTGGTGGCGTTATCCCCGCGGGTGAGACGGTGATGCTCATCGTCCCGACGCAGGATGAGCTCGTCGTGGAGGCACGACTGCAGCCGTCCGACACTAATCAGGTGTCGACAGGTCAATCTGTGACGCTGAGGTTTTCGGCATTCAACCAGTGGACGACACCAGAGCTTTATGGAACTGTCGCGGCCGTTGCTGCCGACCTAGTCTCGAACCCACAGACCGGAGAAGCCTGGTACCCGGCGCGAGTTCACATTCCGCGTGACGAACTTGAACGTCTCGGGAAACTCACGCTGGTCGCCGGCATGCCGACCGAAGCGTTTATCCAAACGGGCGACCGATCTGCGCTGTCCTATCTCGTGAAACCGTTGGCTGATCAACCCGCGAGGGCAATGCGTGAGGAATAGTGTTCTCTATGGGTCTGGGTCTGGGCCTGGCTCGAAGCGCGCGCTCGTTATTTGCTGCGCTGATAGGGTCCTAGTAGCCTAGGATAGATTACGAGGCGCGTTTCTGAGAGTCGTAAAATTCGAAATCAGATGGCCGAAGTATGCGACGATAAGCTTTTTCAGTCCGGCGATCAGCGCGCATGCCAGTACAGTAGTGATGAGGATCGGTACGAAAGATCCCATATAAAGCAAACCCATTTTTGAGACGCAGTATGCCAAAACCACGATCACTGTCTGATGGGCGACGTAGTAGGTCATTATGGATTTGTTGAAATACGCGACAGAGCGACTAGGGCGATTGGCAAACCGTGCGGCGAACGCCAACAACGAAACGATGGCACTCCATTGAAAGATCGTCCTGAGAACGCGCACCCCTGTTAAAAGCTGATCTGGCCACTGCTCCCGGGGTATAGTGACGACCACAAATATGAGGGCGGAAAAAGATATGATTGCGAGACCGTAGCCTGTCCATCTTTGCCGATCAATCTCACTCCAAAACTTCGGCTCATCCATCAACAGTGCGCCAGTCACAAACATAGAGAGATAAAGCGCGTGGGCGTAGAAATCGCTTGTGATGGTGAGGCTTTCTCCAAAAATGGGGTAAAGCCACAGCCTTAGGATCGAAAGAAAAAGTATTGGCACAACGAAGAGGTTCGCACCTTTAAGAGAAGATGAAAGAGCCGCCGACAGTGTTGACCAATGTCTGCCGATCAAAGGAAATGTGATCGACCAGATATATATATAGATCCAGAGGTAAGCCAGGAACCACATGTGTTCCAACCGTAGGCCCGAGACGACGTAAAATTTCCAGAACTCCCAATAAGATAGCTCTGGAAAGGGATTGATGTCGGACAAGAAAATCTGCGGAGGAACGACGAAAAAAATTCCAAAGAAAAATGGCAGTAGAAGCTGCTGCGTTCTGGCTTTGCGGATTTCCGCGACGGACTTTCGCTTAAGTAGTGATGTCGTAACCAGCCCTGATATGAAAAACAGCAAGCTCATGCGCCAGGGATGGGAGCCGATGGCAATCAGATCAATTAACCGGCTACTTTCATCCGAATTAACGAGCCACGTCCCGGTTCCGTAGACCAGGCTCGTGTGATAAATGATGACGGTGCCGAAACAGAAGACGCGCAATGCGTCGATGTCGTAACGTCGCCCATTGAGACTAATGTCGTTCATGATTTCGCGCCCCCGCCCGATGGGAACTACACAACCATAAGAATATTTACGCCGTCTTAAAATAATTATTGATGTTTAATCTAGTTTTAGACAGGCAGTGAGACTGCTGTCGGCCTTGCCCGAAAGCAAAACGTGAACGGGATATTGTTCGGTCCAGTGTTCGTGATGATATCAATACGGATCTGGAACTGGCAGCTATGAGATTTGCTTCGAGGAAGACCTACGAGGTTTGTGAGTTGAAGATGCGGTCGCTCCTCGGTTTGATGTCGCTGCGGCGGCGAAGCTCCTGTCAATTATGGGGAACCCCACGAGGCTGAAACTCCTTATCGCCTTGTCTGAACGAGAATGGTCGGTGAATGAGGTAAGCGACCATTTCGGCCTGCCAAGGATGCTTCTCTCCCATTATCTCGGGCAACTGCGAAAGGCGGCAGTCGTGCAGACGAGGCGGCGCAAACAAACGATTTACTATGCGTGCAACGATGAGAAAGTTTTGAAAATCCTCGACGCCTTATCCAAGTTGACACGTCGGTAGTCACGAGCAGCGAATTGTCAGATATCTCAGAGCGTCCGAAAAAGCCTTTACCGATGTCGGTCTGATTATTAAAACTACGTAGTCAATGCCGGTTTGTTCCCAAAGCGGACCGGTGAGGCAAGTGCGGAAGGTTCGTTAGCCCGACTTTCGGGCCTTGCTCCCTGACTGCAAGGCATTCGAGATCTGATAGGTGGAGTTCAATGCCTGGAACTCATACAACCCGATACAGCCTGAGCAAAAATGGTCATGACGACTTTTGAACCGTTGCGACATTTTCACCGGCGCCCTCGCCGAGTTTCATGGCACTTTCTTGACCCATTGCCGTTTTGATGACGCTTTGACGCTTCTCGGCCTTTTGGACACCCACGACATCGCCCGGCGAAACCGCCACGACGGATGACAGCTCATGCTCGCGTCCGCCGGAACGCGCCCGGCTGAGAATGAAAAGCTTATCGCTGACCGTACCGGTTCTGCTAAAGGACGAATAAGAAAAAACCCGCCCAGAAGAGTGCCGACAGTTCGGCAGCGATCATGAATCCGACCATAGTGTCAATTATCGAATTTCCCCCTTGCGACCTCCATCGCTGGCTAACAATAATCCCGCGCAACAAGATCGGCCAGCCCTTCTTTCGGAGTTGGGCTTGCCGAATGAAGAGACCGCGCAGGTACCCCGGATCACAGCCAGCGGGATGACGAGCTGCTTGGGTCTGCAGATCTCGTGCTCCACAAGGCAAAGGCCGCGGGCAGGGGACGATCGGAGATGTTCGAGCCAGCGTTCCGGCAAGTCGCCATCGCCCGTCGGGCATTCGAGCTGGAACGGCGCCAGGCCTTCGAAAACACGGTGAGTTCGAACTCTATTATCAGCCGCAGCTTCACACTGAGACTGGCGCGATCAGCGGCGCCGAGGCGCTGATCCGTTGGAACCACCCGACACGCGGCCTTCTGAGCCCCGTCTCGTTCATCGACGTGCTCAGCCAGAAGCCGTCGGCGCCCGGGATTGGTGAATGGATCCTGCGAACGGCTTGCGCGCAGGCGGCAGGCTGGCAGCGGTCAATCCCGAACTTCCGCATTGGCGTCAACCTGTTTGAGGCGCAGTTTAGAACCGGCCAGCTTGCCCGCGTCGTCGAAAAGGCGTTGGCGGATACCGGTCTGTCCGCGGCATCGCTGGAGCTCGAAATCGTCGAAAACATCCTGTTGCGGAACGACGACAGTACGCTGCGACTTCTGCAGGAGCTCAGGTCCCTCGGAGTCGGACTGGCCTTCGACGATTATGGCACGGGTTTCGCTTCGCTCAGCCTCCTCAAGCGCTATCCCGTCACACGTCTCAAAATCGATCGCAGTTTCATTCGGGATGTAACAACCGATCCGGAAGATGCGGCTGTGGTCAAAGCGGTCATCTATCTCGGCCGCAGTTTCGGAATGGAGGTGATTGCCGAAGGGGTCGAGACGGAAGAGTAGTTGGATTTCCTCAAGAAAGAAACCTGCGCCGAGGTGCAGGGCTACCTGTTTGGCAAACCTATGCCGGCACGCGAGTTCGAGGCGCGCTTTATCCGAACAAGCAAGGTCAAGGCAAGCTCCGACACTTAATCAGAGCTCGAACAACGAACTACACCGGATCGTACCCTGTTGCGTTGGAGATACCTATGTCCACAGCCCGTGTCAGAGAGCCCCTTCTTTCGGACGATATCGCCCTGCTTCGCGAGATCTTCGACGAGGCTTGCGATGGTCATCGTATCCCAAAAACCAGTAAAGACGCCGAGGCTTTGGCGCTCATCCTCGTTCAACAGATGCAGAAAGGTCGCCGGGACAAGGCGACGTTGAGGCTGGTCGTCGACAATATCGTTGAAGAACGCTGAGGCGGCCGGCCCGTCCGAGGGGAGGGCATACCTTGGTATCCGTTAGGACGGACGATTACCCGCGCAATATATAACCTGGAGGAATGCATTGCGTGCGGACTCCGGCGGCTCACGCCCATCAAACACGTCGGCAAAACTTTGCATCGCCTTGTCGTATTCGGATCCCTGCGTATCGGCCATACAGGTAAACAGACAATCAGCGGCATCCATTGTGCTGGCGATCAACCGCACCTCACCATCAAGTTCGACGGTCACTTCCTGCTCCCAACGATCACTCATCGTCTATCCTCCAGAGACGTCGTCTGGAAAACCCAGCTCACGAATAATTGTTCCATAAGCCGTGGAACTTCACTCGTCCGGCCTGCAAGGCGGAAGCTTCAAAAGGGTATCCGGAGTGTGGAGATCTGCCAGGGTCATGAGATATTTTTTGCCAGAAGGGCTGACGGCGACAACGATGTCGACTTCGTCGCCAATCGGCCGCTCGACAAAAAACTCGCGTTCGCCATCCCGGATCTGGCGGATCACGTCCTCGACCGAGAGCCTCCACCGGGCGGAACCGGCACCCCCGACATGAGTGATCTGCTCATACTCATCGAGACCCTCTGCCTTCTGCACGCATTGAATACGCAGCCTGTAGCTCATTGCCCTTCACCAACTGCCATGAGACCCTTCCGAGAGGATCTCCAGGTATCGCGCAGAGCCATTCGCGGTTGGGGCGACCTTTTTTGTTTGCCCGATAACGTTTTGCCCCTGTTGTTTGTTCACGTCCCTGATAGGGCAAACAGAAACACGTGCCGCTAAGGTTGCCTAAGGGTGGTGTCACTGGCAAAGTCGTGACATGCATACGAAAGGAAATTGAATGCCCGTCGGCAAGGTGAAATGGTTCAGCGTCAGCAAGGGCTACGGCTTCATTACGCCGGATGACGGGGGTGCGGATTTATTCCTGCATCTGACGAAGGTTCAGGAAGCAAATCTGCCCACCCTGGAAGCCGGCACGTCCCTCCAGTATTCTATCGGCTCTCGCAACGGAAAGTCCTTTGCAGAAGGGCTCTCCCTGGCTCCAAAACCCGTTGCGAAACAACAGCGACCAAACGCCGTCGGCATGAGCTCGGATTTAGAAACGGAGTTTGAAAAAGAATGGGGCCTTCGAAGGCGATAAAGACCGCACGCGGTGCCAGTGCAAAAGCCCGTCTTGAGCGCAATCGCTTTGGTGCCGATGTCTGGTGGTCTCAGTTCTTGAACGGCCATTGACGCCGCTGCAGCTTGCGCCAATTCACTGACTATGAAACAACCGCAAAAACCGCGGTCGCCACGCCGCAACAAGGATGATCGTGCGAAAGAGACGGACGAAGCCGCCGCGATGACGATTGCTTTGCAAAAGACTGCGCGGGACGAAAAGACCGCACGGCTGAGAGCGTTACGGCTGGAGCAGGCAAAGAAATGATCGTGCTCAATCTCGGCCATGATGACCGTCGCTATGACTTACCACTTCAGTGGTCTCTTTGCAGCAGGTGAGAGGGTCGACTGCATAGACACAACGTTCCACTGAGCTCTATCCAGCCGGATGGTGTCGATGAAGTTTCAACTTCGAATGGATTGTCAATTCAGCCTTTGGCAAAGTGAGCGGCGCGCCGTGTAAGACGCACCGCCCCCCCCCCACCTAGCAGGCATATTTCGAGATAAGACTTTTGTCATTCTGTTGCCTCGGGAATGACAAAATGGATGTCGTCTTTCGCCAGTATATGCATGCGAGGAATTGATAGTTTAGCGTGACTTCCACCCATGAGGTGAGCACAGCGTCATAAGTCCGATCACTGTAACTTAATGACTGTGAGCTTCAGCGCTTTCAAGGGACGCATTACCCGAAATACTCACCGATTGAGGGCCGGAAATCCTAAACCGCTCAATCGGCCCGACGATCACCCAGTAGCTGATCACGGCGCCGATGACGTGCAGGCCGACATAAAGCAGCGCGCCGTGGAATGAGCCGGTGCCATCGATGATATAGCCGATCGCAACCGGTGTGATCACGCCGCCGACGCTGCCGGCCGCATTGAACAGGCCGCCGGTCAGGCCGATTGCCTCCTTCGGCGCAGTGTCGGCGACAACCGTCCAGCCAAGCGCGCCAAAACCCTTGCCAAAGAAGGCGGCGCACATGATCGCAACGACGATCGCGTTCACCTCGGTATAGTTGCACAGGATGATGCAGGCGCTGAGGCAAAGGCCGATGGTGATCGGGACCTTTCTGGCAAGGCTGAGCGAGCCGCTGCGGCGCAGCAGCCAGTCCGAAAAGAACCCGGTCGAGACGCCGCCGATGCAGCCGAAGATGGCGGGCAGCGATGCGACGAAGCCGGCCTGCAGCATCGAGAAATGTCGCTCCTGCACGAGATAGCTCGGGAACCAGGAGATGAAGAAGGTCGAGAGTGTGGCAATGCAATATTGCGCGATAAAAATGCCGACCAGCATCCGGTTCGTGAGGATCTGCTTGGCAATCGTGCGGGTCGAAAGCTGTGCTTCCTGGCTATTCGACGCCTCTGAGCCGACGTCTGTCAGCGCGCCGCCGGCCTTGATATAGGCGATTTCCTCCGGCGTTACTCGCGGATGGCGGCTCGGCGCGTAATAGAACGCCGTCCAGACGATGGCGAGGATGAGCCCGAGCCCCCCCATGACGGTGAAGATGTGTTCCCAGCCGAGATAATGGAACAATGCGCCCATCAGCGGCGTGAAGATAGCAAGCGATAGATATTGCGCTGAATTGAAGATCGCGCCTGCAACGCCGCGTTCGGCGGACGGGAACCAGGCGGCAATGATGCGCGCCGAGGCTGGAGTCACCGGACCTTCGAGAAGGCCAAGGATGAAACGCAGCGCGTAAAGTGCGACGACCGGGAAGGCGACATAACTGACGCCGCTCACCAGTGTGATCGCAATCGACCAGCCGGCCAGCGAGATCAGCATGGCCATCTTGGCGCCGGTGCGGTCGACGATGTAACCGGAAGGCACCTGAGCGATGAAATAGCTCCAGGAGAAGGCTGAAAAAAGCCAGCCCATGTTCACGGCGCTGATGCCGAGATCCTTTGCGATCCCCGGTCCCGCCACAGAGAGGGTCGCCCGGTCTCCCGTGCTGACGGCAAGGATGACGGTGATCAGGGCGAGGACGATGAACCGCTGGTAGCCTGCGCGCGGCACGCCGAGGGGTTCAGAAGCTGTTGTTGCCATCTGCAGAACCTTTCAAAGAATGTTCGAATATTATGAGCAGCGATGCGCTCCGGAGCTGCGCTGAAACGCTGTCTGTTGGGCGCGCGGGTGTTTCACCGACGAAGACATTGCGGAACCTTGAGGGGAAAACGGTGTGAAGAGGCGCTCTCGGCGCCCGACCGACGGCCGCGCACTTGTCCGTGAAATATCTATTCATATCGAACGATCCTCCCCAAGGCTCCTCAACCTCGTCTCTCGATCCCACCAATTTAAATATCGACAATTGGCTGAAATCTGATATACCAGATGTCACACAAAAAATGGGACGTCAACGAATTTTGAGAAAAATGGCTGAAACTGATCAGAGCACGCGCCGCGCCGCGCAATTCGCGAAAATCGATCCCGCCTTTCAGGTGACGGTGCGCGACCACGTCTATCGCACCGTGCGAAGCGCCATCCTGTCTGGCAGCTTTGAGACCGGTAAAAAGCTGAACGAGCGCGGGCTGGCCGAACAGTTCGGGGTCAGCACGACGCCGGTCAAGGAAGCCTTGCGGCAGCTGGAGACCGAAGGCCTTGTCGAGGCTTTGCCGCGGCGCGGCATCGTTATCCGGTTCAGCAGCCAATGGGCCGAGGAAATGATCCTGGCGCGTGCGGCGCTTGAATCGATGATCGCCCATCTGGCCGCCAAACGGATCGACAAACAGACCAAGGTCGAGCTGCAATCCGTTGCGGACCTAATGAAGAAGGCGACGGCCTCCGGGGATGCCGATCGTCTGATCGAGCTCAACGAGATGTTCCACGACCACATCCATCATGGGTCCCGTTGCACCTATCTCGCCAAGCTGATCGAGCGGCAGCAGTTTTACGATGCGAGCATTCGCCGTGTCATTCATCTCGATCCGGCAGAGCGCCAGAAGGCGCTTGAGGAGCATCTCGGTATCGCCAAGGCCATCATTAGTGGCGATGCCGATCTCGCCGAGCGCCTGATGCGCGATCACGTGGTCAGGTCCGGCGATACCTATCTCAATATCGTATTTGGAAAGCAGGAGGATATCTGACGTGAGCGACAAGCTTGAAGCCGTGCGGACGGCTCTGAAGGGCATCTCGGGCGTCCCGGTCACGCCCTATCTCAAGGATGGGGCCGTCGATGCCGAAAAGCTCGGCCAGCTGATCCGGCGTCTGGCCGCGGCAAAGGTCCACAATCTCATGGCCGCCGGCAATACGGGCGAGTTCTTCACCCTGACGATGGACGAAGTGCGGCTTGTTCATCGTACCACGATCGAAGCTGCTGCCGGCAAGGCGCTGGTGAGTGCTGCCGTCGGCCGTTCGCTGATGGAAGCCAAGGCGCTCGCCAAGGATGCCATCGCCGCCGGCGCGGACGCGATCATGGGACATCATCCGATGGACCCGTTCGCAGGGCCTTCCTATCAGGCGAGCTATTTTCTCGATCTCGCTGATTTCTCGACGGTCCCCGTCATCGCCTATGTACGCAGCGACGGCTTTTCGGTCGCCGATTTCCGCAGGCTCGCGCTGCATCCCAACATCGCCGGCATCAAGTTCGCATCGCCAAACCTGATGCTGCTTTCGGACGTGATCCGTTCGACCTATGACGCACCGGCAATCTGGGTCTGTGGACTTGCGGAAGGTTGGGCGCCGGCCTTTTACGCTATCGGCGCGCGGGGCTTCACTTCCGGCCTCGTCAACGTTTTCCCAGAACGTTCGCACGCTATCCATCAGGCGCTGGAAAAGGGCGATTATGCCACTGCCCGCCGCCTGATCGACGGCATTTCCGGTTTCGAGGCGCTGCGCACCAAATACAACAATGGTGCGAATGTCACGGTGGTGAAGGAAGCGCTCGGCATGCTCGGCACCGATGTCGGGCCGGTGCGTCTGCCGGGGGTCGTTGCCCTTAACGACGAAGAACGCCGCATCCTACGCGGCGTTGTCGACCATGTGAAAGCCGAAGCGCTCGCTGCCTGACCGGAGAATTTGAAAGTGCATATCACAGGAATAAAGACGTACATGCAGCGCGTCGACGAACGTCCGCGGCTGTTGTTGAAGATTGAGACGAGCGAAGGCATTTCCGGCTGGGGCGAATGCTACAATCACGGCCCGGACTGGGCTTTGCCGCCGCTTCTCGACTATCTTTTCCACCAGATCGAGGGCGAGGACCCGCGCCGCGTCGAGTTTCTCATCCTGAAACTCAACCAGCAATGCCGCTTTCCTCCCGGAGCCCTCGGCCTTGCCGCGATTTCCGCGATCGACCACGCATTGTGGGATATCGCCGGCAAGGCCGCAGGGCTGCCGGTCTACATGCTTCTCGGCGGTCAGGTGCGGGATCGGGTACGCGTTTATTGCGGCGTCTATTCTGCCCCGGACCCTGCGCAGCTTCTCGAGCAGTCGTTCGAGCTCAACGAGAAATACGGGTATACGGCGTTCAAGCTCAGCCCGTTTCGTCGCGATCTGCATTCGGGGCGCTGGGGCGAGCTGGTCAGGGAAACCGGTGACTGGTTCGGCAAGATCCGCGAGATCAGCCCGTCGCATTTCGAATTCGCCTTCGATGCGCATGCGAAGATTTTCGAACCGTACAAGGCCGTGCAGCTTGCCGCTGCGATCGCCCCCAATGATCCGCTCTTCTACGAAGAACCGCTTCGGCCCGAACATATTCCGGCCTGGCGGGAGTTGAAGTCGAAGGTGAACGCGCCGCTGGCGACCGGTGAGTCGCTCTATAACCGGTTCGAGTTCCTGTCGCTGCTGTCGGCTCAGGGGGCCGATATCATCCAGCCGGATATCTGCGTCGTCGGCGGTGTTACCGAAATGCGCCGCATCGCAACGCTTGCGGAAGCGCATTACGTCACTGTCGCTCCGCACAATCCGATGGGACCGCTTGCGACTGCCGTGAATATCCATTTCTGCGCGGCGCAGCCGAATTTCCAGATCCTCGAATTCAAGCCGCATGTGCATGCGCCTTGGGCGCTGGACCCCTATATGCCGGTTGACGGTCATATGGAGCTGCGCCCGGATCGGCCCGGCTGGGGTGTCGAAATCGACGAAAAGGTTCTCGCGACCGACGATTATGTCCATTGGGAACGCAAGGTCACGCGCAAGCCGGATGGTTCGACGGCCTATGCTTGACGGCATCGGACTGTCTGCAAGCATGGCTGCCCGTTCGTCTGTGACGGAGCGAAAACACTTTTCGTCTTGGTTCTCAAGCCTTCGCCAGAACTTCCGTGCCGTGGAGCGGCGGCATATGGCCGGATGACCAGCGCTTTAGCTTTGCGAAAGACGCAGGCGCTGCGGGTACGCAGTGCCTCGCACCGCCGCGGCGGGCCAATCCGGTAAGTTGCAAGATAGGGGCAGCACTTGAACGATCAGTCTAGATATAGCAGGTGTTTCGTTTCGAATGGGAATACCGAGGGCTGAGTTTGTTTAAGCTTGGATTGGTCGACAACGTCAACACTGATATGGTTCATGCCATTCTCAGAGTTGGATCAATTACATTTATGATTGGCTATGTCGCCGTTGGACTGGCTGTCGGCTTTGCCGGGCCGGAGACCAAGTGGCTGTTCATACCCGGGGCACTTTCACTTGTGTTTTCGATCGGATTTTTGGTCGCCGTCCGCATGGGCGATGCTGGGAAAGGCTGGCGGCATTGGCTGGTCATGGCGCATGACTATGCTGCGATTACGCTTGCGATGGTCGTTGGAGGCGCCGAGGAAAGCATATTCTTCACTTTTGCAATCTGCGCTATCGTTGGCCACGGCCTTCGCTATGGAGTGGCGTCGCTGTGGGGTGCGACGATCATGGCGGTGACCTCGATCGCTCTCACGACACTCTTCAACAGCTATTGGCGCGGAAATCCCTTTTTAGGACTGACGCTGGGCTCAACCGCCATCCTCATGCCAGTTTACGTGCATACTTTGCTGAAAAGGCTGCAGGAGGCGTACAAAGCGGAGCGCGAGGCAAGCCTTTCAAAATCGCGCTTTTTGGCCCAGGCGAGCCATGATCTGCGTCAACCGATCCACGCCATCAGCTTGTTTACAGCATGTCTGCGTGAGGCTGGCTTGGGCTTGGACGAGGTAAAAATGGTCGAAAATATCGATCGCTCCCTCGTCAGCGTTTCACGTCTGTTCAAATCGCTGCTGGATGTGTCCACCTTGGACAGCGGCAAAGTCATCCCGAAACTGGAAATAGTTTCGATAGCCGATGTGATCGACGACGTTGTGCGAACCAACGGCGAGCTTGCTCAACGCGCCGGATGCCAGCTTAAAGTGGTCCAGCGCTCAGACCATATTCGGACAGATCGGGGCTTGTTGACGACGATCCTGCAGAACCTGGTGAGTAATGCAATCAAATATGCCCCGGGGTCGGCAATCCTGATCGGATGCCGTCGGCGCGGCTCGTCGATCTCGATCGAAGTGTGTGATCAGGGCCCCGGGATTTCCGAAGAGCATCAAAAGATGATTTTCGATGAATTTTACCAGATAAGAGAGCGCGGCGATCGCGACGTCGAAGGCGTGGGCCTGGGACTGCCGATCGTGCGGCGGTTGGCAAAACTGTTGAAGTTGGATGTCAGCCTGCACTCGGTCGTACACCGGGGCACGCGCGTGCAGGTGAAAGGGCTACAAATCGTCGATCGGCCGTCGCGACCAGCGACCAAGGTAGAGCCGGTAGCGCCTTCGGTCATTGCCGGCCTGAGGATCCTATTGGTGGAAGATGACCATGACGTCATGGTGGCAACGGCCAGTCTTCTGCGAAAGTGGGGCTGCGACGTCCAGGCTGAGCCTTCGATCCCCACCAAGACAGAATGCGATCTGCTGATCACCGACTACGACCTCGGGGGCAAACAGACTGGGACGGATTGCATCGACCGTGTTCGAGCGCAGAGCGGCTGGCCTGTCCCTGCAATCATCCTCACTGGCCACGATGTCGGGCGCGTACGCGAGGAACTGCCCGATCAGACCGTTCCTGTCCTTTCTAAGCCCGTCAGACCGACGGAATTGAGATCGGTCGTCGTATCCATGGCGATGGAAGCCGCGGAAATAGCGGATTAGGCGTCAACGTCGTCGATCGGATAGGTTACGTGTTCGAGAATACCTTCGCTAATTCCCTTGGCGAGTGCCGCAGTGCGGCTGGTGACCCCGAGCACTCGAAACGCGGCCGATAGATGAATTCTGACGGTGAACGGCGAAATCCCCAGCGCTAGCGCGATCTCCTTGTTGGATTTGCCTTGCGCAAGAAGTTTCAGAACCGCAAGCTGTCGGACGCTGAGTGCGGACGGTGCGTGGGTTGCATCGATTGTGGTCAGGGAGGGCAGCTTTGCGACGATCTCGCCGTCCATCACAGCCTGCAGGGCAGCGATGACTTCCGTCGGTGCGACGGACTTGCTTATGAAGCCATTGACGCCTGCAGACAAGGCGCTGTCGACCGTAGCATTGTCGTCGGCCATCGATATCACAACGATTGTCGTTCGGTTGAACTCGGCGCGAAGGCTGGGCAGTTCTGCCCGGATACTTTTGCGTGCGAAGAAGAGATCGACGACGAGCATGAGCGGCGGCTTTGCGCACGATCGAGCGGCCTCAATTCCGTCCTCAAGCGTTTCGGTCGTCAGAACCCTCATTCTTGGCCAGGTTTTGTGAACGAGGGCGGATAGTCCATCACGGAACACGGGATGGTCATCAACAATAACGATATCGCCTTCCGATATGCTTTTACCGTTGCCTTCCATTCAATATTTCCTCAAGCATTATCTGTTACTGCTGTTGGCGAACCCGTCTACAGCCGGCGCTTGCCACCGTTGTCAACTGCGTAGACCCACATATCATGGGCTTCCCTGCCTAGCGCTTGTGGTGGCCGCCGGCCAGTAGTGCATATGTGCTAATTGTCAGCTTTCAAAGGCGGTGCCACTTCTTCCATGCGTTTGTCGGGGGGCGCGATGCGACGTGGTCGCCCGTTCGTCAAACGTCATTACCAATACGGACAGGAGTGTAACATGACCAATATGGACACGATGAACAGCAATCTGATCGACCAGGAACTTGAGTTCTCGGAGCTCTCGGACAGCGAGATCAACGACGTTTCCGGCGGCTTCCTTCCGATCGTCATCGGCGTCGTGTGGGCAGCGACACAGATCGGCCTTGCGGTCGCGCAACGCGAAATCTGCGCCCAGTAAAAGCCTCGGCGCCGGGCCTGACGCGAAGCCGGTCGGGCCCGGTGACACATCCGTCACGCGGCTTCGGCCACGCCCTTCGCAGGACCCGGCATCGTGTGACAGGGCAGAATTTGGCCTGGCCGGCAGGGCCTCCTTTGCATGACACCGCTAGCACGTTAAAATATGCTTCATAAACCGACCAATCCCCAAGACACTCCACGGACAGTCTTCAGAGAACAGGCTGTTGCATTCCAGCGCCAGCGTCTGGATGGAGAGGTTCTGCTTGCGCAACCGGTGTCGACAAGGATTCTGTCTTTTCTAGCAGTCGGCATAGTCCTGGCCGCCCTGATCTTTCTCTCGGCAACGCGGTATGCCCGCATGGAAACGGTGCCAGGCTGGGTTATTCCTGAGGGCGGCCTGATACGTATCATGGCTCGGCAGGGCGGCTCAATCGAGTCGATCTCCGTCCGCGAGGGCGACAGCATAACCAAGGGGCAGAAACTTCTCACCCTCAGCCTCTCATCGGCCCTGGAGAACGGAAACTCGGGGACCGAACTTGCCCGGCAGTTGGCGGTACAAATCGAGGCGACGAAGAATTCCACCGACGCACAAATTCAGAAACTGCAGGCCGAATCCGAGCAGGTTAGAAGCCAGCGAGCGGCCCTTGTTCGAGAGGCTGAGCAACTGGAGCAGCAACTGAAGGCGATGGCAGAACAGAACACGATATTGGTGCGCCGCGCAGGACGTGTCAGCGCCCTGTCAAACCGCGGGGTGAGCAACAAGCAGGATGTCGAGACGGCCGAACTGGCGACGCTCGATTCACAACGGGAAGCGGCGCAGGCCCGGACCAACCTGCTCAGCCAGGAACGGCAGATCGCCGATCTCGACGCACGGCTTGCCACGATCCCGATCGATATCAGGGCCGCACGAGCAGAAAATGCCGTCAGTCTCGCCACGTTGGAGCAGAAGCGCACCGAGATCGCCGTTCAGAACAACTACGGGGTGAGCGCAAGCGTCAGCGGACGTGTGGTCGCCCTGCCGGTTCTTGCCGGTCAAGATGTCAGCGCCGGCAAAGTGGTCGCCGTGCTGATCCCTGACGGAAGCAGTTTTGGGGTCGAGCTTTACGTGCCATCCCGTTCTGCTGGCTTCATTCGCGAAGGCCAGGAAGTGCGACTTAAATATCAGGCCTTTCCCTACCAGAAATTCGGTACGGCCAAGGGCGTGGTCAACGAAATATCCGCAACTCTTCTGAGCCCGGGCGACGTCCAGATGCCGGAAGCGCAGCTTCAGGAACCGGTGTTCCGCGTCAAGGTCAGACTCGAGAAGGACACCATTGATGCCTATGGACGAAGCATTTCGATCCAGCCTGGCATGCTGCTGAATGCCGATATCGTATTCGATCGCAGGACGCTTCTCGAATGGCTCCTCGATCCAATCTATGCCGTGAGCCGTTCGGGATGAGTGTGATGCCGGCAAACCTGCTAAAAACAATCAACGGCAAAAACCTGCCGGTGATCGTCGCCGCCGAAGCCGCCGAATGCGGACTTGCGTGTCTCGCCATGATCGGCGGGTATCACGGTCACGATGTCGATCTGAACGGCCTTAGACAACGGTTTCCAATATCGATCGGTGGCGTCACGCTGAAGAGCCTGATGGATCTGGCACGCAGTTTGTCGCTGGCGCCGCGCGCGCTGAAAGTGGGGCGAGATGCGATCGGGAAACTGACCCTGCCAGCGATCCTTCATTGGGACCTCAACCATTTCGTCGTGTTGAAGAGCGTGAGCAAGAAAGGCGTGGTCATTCATGACCCGGCGCTCGGTTCCCGCAGCCTGGATCTGACGGAATTCTCGGTGCATTACACTGGCGTAGCCGTCGAGCTTGCCCCGGCGCAGGACTTCACTCCGGTCGTTGCCAAGAGCCCGCTGAAGCTCTCCGGCCTGTGGTCGAAACTGACAGGTCTATGGCCCTCGATATTCCAGATCCTGGGGCTCTCCGTCGCATACCAGCTGGCGACGTTTGCATTGCCCTTTCACATGCAGCTTGTCGTCGATGAGGCGATCGGCCGAAGCGATTACGATCTGCTAACGATCCTCGCACTCGGTTTCGGCGCGTTGACCGTTCTTCATTGTGGGCTTGAAGCATTGAGGTCGTGGATCTTGCGCGTGACCGGATCGATGATGCTCTATCAGGTGGCCGGCAATATCGTCAGGCACTTGATCCGACTACCGCTTTCCTATTTCGAAAAACGCCATATCGGCGACATCATGTCGAGGATCGAATCCACCAATTCCGTTCAGGACGCCGTGACGCGCGGCATGGCGGCGGCTCTGGTGGATGGGGTGATGTCGATCATTCTGGCATGGGTCCTGTTCGTCTATTCCCCGCTTCTGGCCGGCGTGGTCGTTGGATCGCTGCTGCTGGCGGTCGCCGCGTCCCTCCTATTCTACCCGATGATGCGGGCCCAGGTGGAGAGGCGTGCTCTGGCGTCCGCCAGGGAACAATCGCATCTGATGGAGACGATGCGGGCTTCGGCGACGATCAAGCTGATGGGCGCCGAAAGCCTCAGGGAAAGCGGTTGGCTGAATAAGTACGCGGCTGTTACCAGCGCGTCGATAAGCCTGGGCAAGGTAGAGATCACATCAAAATTTGTTCAGAACGCCATCATAGGGATGCAGACGGTTCTCGTTATCTATCTCGGGGCAAGACAGATCCTCGACGCCGAAGGCCTTTCAATCGGCATGCTGATCGCATTCATGTCGTTTCGCCAGACGTTCAGCGACCGGACGATGTCGCTAATCTCCGAGGCAATCCAGTTTCGTCTCCTTGGTTTTCACCTTGGCAGGATCGCCGATATTGTCACGACTAGGACCGATCCGACCGTCAGCGCTCGATCCGCCCCACAACACAAAGTGAAAGGCGGACTGGAAATGCGCAATGTCGGCTTCAGCTACGGAATTGGCGATGCAGTCGTCCTCGACAATCTGAGCTTAAGTATCGAACCGGGCGAGTTCGTTGCAATTACCGGCCCGTCTGGAAGCGGCAAGAGCACGCTGTTCAAGCTGATGATGGGCCTGCATCAGCCGGTCAGCGGCCAGGTGCTTCTGGACGGACGTGCGGCGACGTCTGACCTCTGGAAGGTCTGGCGCAGCCAGGTCGGTGTTGTGGCACAGGACGACCAATTGATCTCCGGGACCGTCGCCGACAATATCGCGTTTTTCGATCACGACCTGAACATGGTCGCCGTCTGCGAAGCAGCGATGGCCGCCGGAATTCATGATGAGATCATGCGCATGCCGATGCAATATTTGTCGCTGGTCGGCGAAATGGGAGCCGCACTGTCCGGAGGGCAGAAACAGCGAATTCTGCTTGCCCGTGCCCTGTACCGACGGCCGAAGGTGCTGCTTCTCGATGAGGGAACGGCCAACCTGGACGAGGCGAGCGAGACGCGGATCGTGGATCTGCTCGGCAGGCTCGACATCACGCGCGTCGTGATTGCGCATCGGCCGGCACTTATTCGCAAGGCTCAGCGCGTAATCCGGATAGAGGCGGGCAGACAGCAACGTACCGCTTTGGAAGAGATCTGACGTAGAATACTCCAATTGGCGGTCTCGCAGAGGGCCCGACAAATCAGAAACCCCTTCAAGAGCTTCGCGAACATCATTCATATTTCCACGGCGGTACGCTCAGGATCGTAAACCGCCGTCTTGTCTATCTTGCCTTGTAGCCCGCCCCTCCATATCAAATGATGAGCAGGTCCGGATGCAAATTGCGATCGGCTTACCGCTATCTCCCCGAGCCTTAGTCCATCTGTACTACTGGGCTTATGTCATCCTCCATGCGAAGGATCCTGCGTTCTTTGGTTACGGTCACTGATGCGGCCGTGATGGCAGAACGGAGATTTTTCGAGAGGGAAAAGATGTTACGGAAAGTTATTGTAGGGGCATTGTCGCTCGCTATTGTTGCCGGACTGTCTGCCTGCCAGACGCCTCAAGAATCCGCAACCAGCGCCGAGATGACGTGTAACGCACAGGGCCTGAAAGCCGGCACAAGACAGTATCAAAGATGCGTGGGCGCTACCTACCAAAGCAATCGCCAGCAGGCTCAGCAGGCGGAAAACAACGCCGTCGCCGGAGCTGCATTGGGCGTCGTCGGTGGAGCCGTCCTGGGAGCCAGCTTGAACAACCATCACCATTACTACCGCCGTTGCGGGCCATGGGGCTGCTAGTAAGCGGCCAACGCGATTTCCCGGCCCCCTGACGCTCGCTGCTCTGTTGAACCTCAGCCTGTGGCGGGGGGCCGGAATGCGGCCCTCCTTACATCTCGGAAAATCCCTTTCGAATTCAATCCCATCTTCACCCACATCGGTGTTGCGAAGTCTGGTGGAAACCGGAACGGCCAGGCCTGTGACGCGACAACTTCGCTAATTTTCGCCATGGCATCCTCCATTCAATGTCGGCCGGCTAGACTTGTCACACCGCCAAGATTCGAGAAAACTTCTGGTTTGGCCGCGCCTCGCCTCCGGTTCAACGAGCGCGAGTTTGGGGCCTAGTGCCTACATTCTGCGGCGGCGCTGCCGTCGCGGCGCTGGCGCGGCTGCGGATCCAACTTTCGCCTCCCAGATCACCAAAGGTCTGAAGCTACGCTCGTTCACTTTGTTGGATCGTAATTGATATCCCAATCTTTTTCGGCCTTCTTGCCTGGCGGATTACGATGAACCGTAGCGTCGTCCGAGCCGGTAATTACGGTCGGTTTGGCGCTGTGGACGCCAGAAGCTTTCCGATCCGCTTGTGAGCGTGCGTACTGACCTTTTGCGTCGTCTTCGGGATTGGCCATATCAGTCACCTTTCGTTTCGAGAGCATCATAGGGATCCATTGTTTTTGGCGCGGGCTCCATTGGGTTCTTTTATCCGTCGAATGGCTACTGGAACCTGCGGCTAAGCTGCGCCGAGATCATTGGAACGGCTGCTGCACCTGCTGGACCAAGGCGAAGTTTTTTCACCAGCTTCCCGAGGATGAAGGTGGTTGCCATGATTGCTGCAATGTGACGCCAAGGGTGGACGTCCTGTGAGCCCACAATGGCGGTCTCTCCCCGATCACTGAATGCCGCGAGCTGCTCGCGCAGGTCCGATAGATCCTTGCGGAGCAAGTTGATTTCTCGGCGCGCCGATTCGAGATCGCTCGGATCGTTATTCGCGCCCACATTGCTGACAGCTTGGTCGTCCGACTCCAGAATATGGTCTAGCTGATCGTCGCGCTTAAAACCTCTGGTTCTCATCTCGCCCATAAAATCCCTGTCCATTTGTTCACGTGTCGTATGTCATCCAGGGAAACCAAGCGGAAAACGCACAATCCATGGAAAGGATGCAATGCCTAAAAACTGGCCCCCAGCTGTAAAAGCATTCCGCTCGCAAAGGGGATATCAAAACCTTCAGCGCGTTGGGCCTGGTCTCGAAGTCGACGCCGATCTCCTTGATCGTTTGGTCGGAAATGCCGTCCGCTCACGGAAGCGACAATGGTCCAGACCCATGAGTGAGTTTCATGGTGAAGTTTGCACCACCTCCTGAACAAATGATGCTGATCGGATCAGCCGCCTGCGCAGCTTTCGCAAACTTCCTCACTGACCACGGGGCGGGTTTTTTCCAAGAACTGCGAGCACTCGGAGCTTCTCTTCTCCGGGCAAGCATAATATGCGATCGCGCCAGAACACGGCCGCCTGGTCAGGTTCGCTCGACGGTGGCTCAAAATGCCAAAGACCATCGAGGCCTGGCACGACGTCGATCTGGCCTCCGAGGCCGCGGTATCCAAACGCCAGGACTTCTGCATCGGTCATAGGTCGGTCACTAACATTCTTTCCCGAGGGGGGACATTGTTTCCCGAACATCCATGCAGCGTGCCAGAGCATCCTGCATGTTGCAATGCATGTCGCATCGGCTCAGACGGCTGGGATCGACTTTTATCCGAGGCGACCCCATCAATGGAGGGATAGTCGAGGAAAGCGTCCAGCCGCGCGAGCGGCTTGCCTAGCAAGCGTCTACCGCGCGGCCGTCAGCCGAAGCAGGCGGCAGAGATCGACAAGGCCTTGGTCATACGCTCCTGCGCTCACCGATGCACATCGATTCAGCATCTGGGCACGTTAAGCAGGCGACATTTGCCGTAGTGCTTGAACCTGCGCTTGCGCCAGGGCCGATCCTTGTCTGGTTCCCGGTGGCGTACCTGACGTGCTGCCAGTCGTTGGGTTTGTCCCTGTTCCCACACCACTGCCGCCAACGCCAATATCGACATCAGCTCCAAGCCATGTCCCGCCGCCGATGGAAGCGTCCACACCCGCATTCAAACCACGAGTACCGCCAACCGATGCGGATACCCCGGCATTAACGACACGGCTGCCGCCAACGGATGCGCCAACCCCAGCGTTGACACCGTTGCTTCCACCCACCGACGTACCGACACCTGCACCGAGGCCAGAACCCCGGCTGGACCCGACGCTGGCGCCTGCGGTTGCGCCCTGACTACGCCCCACCGACGCTCCAACGCTTGCTGTCAATGCCGCGTGAATTTTCCTCAGAGGGGGTGCGGACGAAAACTTGGACTAACAGGAGATAGTTCATGTATTCGTATGAAGACCGCATGAGGGCTGTGCAGCTCTATATCAAGCTCGGCAAGCGGGCGAATGCCACCATCCGTCAGTTGGGCTATCCGACGAAGAATCCCCTGAAGCATTGGCATCGGGAATTCGCACGCGGCGACGACTTGTTGGCAGGTTATGTGCGCACCAAACAGCGGTATTAGCCAAGTGCCTTGATGGTCCATGCCAGGCAGCGGCCGTTATCTAGATAGTGTTCAACGGCAATTCTCTTTTGATCATCCGTAAGGTAGGGATCGACCTGCCGAACATTTTAGGTGAGACAGTATCCATGAACGACGAAATCACAGCCTGGCGTCGTGATCTGCACGCCAACCCGGAATTAGGCTATGAACTTCCCCGCACCGCATCTTTTGTGGCCGAAAAACTGCGTGCATTTGGCTGTGATGAGGTTGCCGAGGGTATCGGCAGGAGCGGCGTTGTGGGTGTTATCCACGGGCAGAGCCAAACCTCCAGCAAGGTCATCGGGCTCCGCGCCGACATGGATGCCCTTCCCATTCATGAAGCGACGGGGCTGTCTTATGCCTCGACGACGGAGGGACGGATGCATGCTTGCGGGCATGACGGGCACACGGCAATGCTTCTGGGTGCCGCGAAGAGTTTGGCAGAAACACGCAACTTCGATGGCACGGTTATCTTGATCTTCCAGCCCGCAGAGGAAGGACAGGCGGGCGCGAAGGCAATGTGCGACGATGGCTTGATGACGCGTTGGGGGATCGATCGGGTATTCGCCCTTCACAACGAACCGGGCTTGGATATTGGTCGTTTTGCCACCCGCACGGGTGCGTTTGGGGCTGCCGTGGCAAGTTTCAAGATCACGGTAGATGGCAAGAGCGCTCATTCTGCCAGCCCTCAGGCCGGCGTTGACGCGCTGCTTCCCGCCGCCAACATACTTATTGCCCTGCAAACGGTCATCGCGCGCAACGTTCATCCGCTTAAAAGCGGCGTGATCTCCTTTGGATCTTTCCAAGGCGGGAAGCCGGGAGGCACGTTTGTTGGAGCGAGCGAGCTGCGTGGCCTGGCCCGCTGGTTCGAACCGGAGGTCCGAGACACCATGCATCGCCGCATCATTGATATTTCAGAGGGAATTGCAGCGTCGTACGGGGCAACTGCGACAGTGATATTCAGAAATTTGTATCCCGCAGTCGTCAATCATCCGGGCGAAACAGCGTTGGCTGTAGAAGCTGCCCGAATTGTTATGGGAGAGGATGCTGTCGATCCCGATCACGCGCAACTGATGGGGTCCGAGGACTTCGCTTTCATGCTCGAACAACGGCCCGGCAATATTGCGCTCCTTGGCAACGGCGGCACGGCTGGGCTGCACGATCCCAGCTATGATTTCAACGATGCGGCGATTCCTTACGGTGTCTCCTACTGGATACGGTTGGTCGAAACAGCCTTGCCGTTGCAGAAACCCTGATTTTGCAGCGTTGCAGAAGTCAGGACAACATATCGATCAAATGTCGGGATTTCCGCGACTGTATTCTTGAGCATAGGAGTTTGCCGTACTTGTTGAAGCTGGACCACCTCACCGTCATTGCCCCGACACTGGCCGAAGGGGTGTCGCATATCCAAGATTGCCTTGGCCTCGACGTGCCTTTCGGGACGCGCCACTTTTACATGGGCACCCACAATCACCGGCTTCAGCTCGGAAACTCCGTCTATCTGGAAATCGTGGCCCGCGATCCGGAGGGAAGGGAGCCGGGCCGGGCGCGCTGGTTCGGCCTCGACAATCAGGAACAGGTTAGATCGGACTGGATTGGAGGTCGCAGGCTGCGCGGATGGGTCGCCAACACGGATGCGATCGACCTCGTTGTTTCAGCCCATGGCGCGATCTTGGGCGACAAGGTTCCCCTCCCTGCCGAAAGCCCGACTTTCGATTTTGCCATCCCAACGGATGGCTCGCTTCCCTTGGACGGCGCGGTCCCTTCGATTATCAACCACCGGGGCGACACCAGCTATATCGCCTCTATTCCCGATCTGGATGCTCGCCTTCATTCGTTTACTCTTGAGCATCCGGACCCGACCCGCATTGCGGCGCTCTACCGGGAACTTACTATCAAGAATCCGCCTGTCATCGTCCAAGGCCCTGAAGTCCGATACCGGGCGCTCATCGAGACGCCGGCCGGATTGAAAGAGCTAACCTGACCGTGGCGACGCGGATGATCTGTCGCGCAAATCCTGATTTTGCGATGCTGCAAAAGCCAGGCGTTCAAATCGAGCAAAAGTCGGGATATTTGCGAACTCCTACCGCCGCTTCATTAGATCAAACACCCTCCCGTCGATTGCTAGCAGGCCAGCGCCGATGAGCGCCATTCCAGTATAGTGACGGAGCGCCAACGTCTCACCCAAGAACAGGACCCCCAGCAGAATGGCGCTGACAGGAATGAGCAGGGTGACAAGGGCCGCGTTGACCGCCCCAGCGGAGGCTAGAATTCGGAAGAAGACCACATAAGCCAAGGCTGTTGATGCGACAGCCAGTGCGATCAGTGACGCGATCACGGCAAGGCTTGGAAGCGGCAAATTCCACGGCCTGTCTATCAGGAGAATAATCGGAACCATCATCAGCGTGGTTGCGGTGAGCTGACCGAAGGCGACCTGCGTCGCGGAAAATCCCATGGACTTGAACCTTCGGCCATATACACCCGCGAATCCGTAAGAAAGCGCAGCACCAAGGCAGGCAAGCATTCCCACGAGAGCGAAGCCCTTGCTGTCCAGAAGGTTTCCGCCGAACAGCACGACGACACCGAAAAAGCCGAAGCCGATCCCGACGGTCTTGTTTGCTGCCATGCGTTCGTCGTCCAACAGAAAATGCGCAACGATGATGGAAAATATTGGCGTGGTCGCATTCAGGATCGAGGCAAGCCCGCTCGGGATCATGGTCTGCGCCCAGAAAAGCAGGCTGAAGGGCAACAGGTTGTTCAAAAAGCCCATGATGAAGAAGGCTTGCAGCGCATGCCCTTTGAGCGGCCAGCCCTCTTCACGGAACCTAAGGACAACCGCCAGAGCCAGAGCGGCAAGTCCTGTCCGCGCGGTCACCACAGTCAGCGGCGGAAGCTCCCGTACCGCAACCGCGGCGAAGAAGAACGCCCCACCCCAAAGGAGGGACAGAAGGAGCAGCAGGCTCCAGTCCTGAAATGTCATTCGCATTGCCCAACCCTCGCACCTTGATCCTGCCAAGGAATTACTGGCTAGCGCGTGTTGAGGCTGGCAGTTTTCGGACCCTATCATCTGTAAAGGCCTCGCCTCTTTCGGACGAGAAGCTAAGGTCAGGTCATGCTTGATTTCGACACTTGCAATGATGCGCGACTGCGGCGCGACCCGGCTTATGACGGGCTGTTCTTTACCGCTGTCCGAACGACAGGCATTTATTGCCGACCGGTGTGCCCCGTAAAGCATCCGCTGACGAAGAACGTCAGCTATTACCCGACAGCCGCAGCGGCCGAGCGGGCAGGGTATCGTCCCTGTCTGCGATGCCGCCCCGAGACCGCGCCATATTGCCCCGCATGGAAGGGGACCAGGACCACCGTAGAGCGTGCCTTAAAGATGATTGAGAGCGGCGCGCTTGATCATGGATCGGTAGAAGACCTTGCTGTCTCCCTTGGTGTGGGAGCAAGGCACCTTTCGCGGTTATTCGCCCGGCACGTCGGGGCTTCGCCAGTTCAGACAGCGCAAACCCTGCGCATTGGACGCGCCAAACGGTTGCTCGATGAAAGCGCGCTTCAGCTGACCGAAATCGCGTTTCAGTCCGGATTTGGTAGTGTCAGGAGCTTCAATGCTGCATTTCTCAATCTCTATGGACGCCCACCGTCTTCGATACGCAGGCCGAAGCACTCATAATGGAAAACGGCTTTGCTGGTGAAATCCTAATACCTGCCAGTACTTGTAGGGTGCAGATCTGCACGTTGCTCCTACTAAAAAAATTCTGCCAAAATTGTCCTGTTCAGTGAAAAAGGACAAACCATGATAAGAGCGGATTTCGATAATTTACGAGATGATGACCCCGATCTTCTCGAAAACACGCCCTTGCCAAAAGTTATCTCGCGTCTACGAAATGCCTTTTATACCCGTCTTTCAGATTTTGACGAAATGACTGACATTCAGATGTTGCGTGACCCGGCGATCAACTGGCGTATTATCAAAGCCGTGAGGGCTGAGCGGGCGGGCATTGCTAGGAGCCAAATATCTCCACTACAAAACTGATCGCCTTTGACGTAGACGGCACGTTGCTGCGTGGCGAAAACATCTGCGGGTGTATTGCGAGGAATATTGGCCGTACGGCCGAAATGGACGCCTTCGAGCTTTTCCGTTCACGCGAGGAGATCACCATGGGGCGGCAAACCATGCTGGAATGGTATGAGCCCTTCAGCAGACCTGCGCTGCTCGCATATCTTCGGGATCTACGCCTTGCGCCGGGTGTCCGGCGCGGCTTTGCCCGTCTGAAAGATGAAGGCTTTAAGATCGCGCTGGTTTCGATCACATGGCAATTTGCCGTTGATTGGTTAGCCACAGATCTAGGTGCGGACTACGCAATAGGCACGGGATGGAGTGACGACGGTAAGATTGCTCACTTTTGGCCGGAAGATAAAGCAACCTGGCTGCGAACCCTGCTTGCCCGGCTTCAGATCGACCAAGACGCACTGACGGCAGTAGGAGACTCCTACGGCGACATACCGATGTTGCAGTTCGCAAGGCGCGGCTATTTTGTGGGGCACAATCTTCCGGCGGAAATTTGCCACGTCACCCATTGGCCTGACGCTAACATTGAGGCCATCGTTGATGATGTGCTCCAGTCTATGTCGCGAAAATCCTGAATTCGGACGCTGCAAAAGTCAGCTATAAAAATCGAGCAACTGTCGGGATTTTTGCGAACGCTGCAGAGCTCGAGACACATCTTCAACACGCCCCTCGTTGTAAATTCACAACGAACCTTGCCTCATCGCCCAAGCTCAAGTAGCAGAGGAAAAGTGGACAAATTTTGTCATATTAATGTCCACTGTTTATGTGGGGACATTTATGCTGATCAGAGATAAAAAAGTGGCGTGGCTCTCAACGGCTGCGCTCATGATATTGGGATCATGCGTTGCAGGGACCGTTCGTGGGCAAGAGATTGGGGACAATGCCGGCGTGCAGAGCTCCACGACACTGGCGCCAATCGTGGTGACGGGCAGTGGAGAAGGGGTGACGGATATCGTCGAAAGCGACGGTTATGTTCCGAAATCCGGGCGGACCGCTACAAAGACCAACACGCCGGTCGCCGAAACTGCCCAGCCGGTCTCGGTCGTCAACCGAAAGCAACTTGATGATCGCCAGCCACAAAACGTAACGGAAGCGATCAGCTATATTCCCGGTGTGCGTGGCGGCCAATATGGCGCGGAGCCTCGTTACGATGCGTTCAAGATCCGCGGTATAGATCTCACCTATACCGGCATTTTCAGGGATGGGCTGCGCCAGATCAGCAGCCCCAACGGACTTTTTCGCATCGAGCCATATGGCGTCGAGGCTTTGACGGTCCTACGAGGACCCGCAGCATCAATCTATGGCGCGAGCAGCTCTGGCGGCATCGTCGATATCATTTCCAAGCGGCCGACCGAAGAGCGTCTGCGTGAGGTCGAGTTGCAATACGGGTCGTATGGCCGTGTCCAGACGGCCTTCGATTTTTCCGGTCCGCTCACAGAGGATGGAGTTCTGCTCTATCGCCTGACCGGGGTCGCACGCGACGCCCGCAACGAGATCGAGGCGATCAAAGACGATCGCCTGATGATTGCGCCGGCACTCACCTGGAAACCGGATGAAGGCACCAAACTCACCATCCTTGGCGAATACATGGACTCCACCACTGGTGGAACGTGGGGCTATATCAACAATTATGGTCCCTCGGGGACCTCAATCGGTGCCGTTCCGGTTTATGGCGGCGATGCGCGCTTCAACGATTTCACCCAGAAGCAGTGGCGCATCGGCTACGAGCTCGAACACGAACTGACTGACGGTCTGACGCTTCACCACAAGCTGCGGTATTCGGATCTGTCAGCCAAACAGGAATATGTCTTCCAAAACTATCCGGGCATCGGCTACGAGGACAATCGCGGTCTGGCGACCGACACGTACCTGGAAGGTGAATTCGAGACCGGTGCGGCCAGACACAAGCTGATTGGCGGCGTCGATTACAGCTTCATGGAGTATGATGCGAAGCAGGGCAGCGGTCCGGATCTCTTCACCGATGATTTCACTTACGTTCCGGAATTAACCTACTTCGAAAAGCAGAAGCAAAATTCGATCGGGATCTATCTTCAGGATCAGATTGAAATCGATGCCTGGCGCATCGGCCTCGGACTGAGGCATGATTGGCATCGGAGCGAATATTCGCCGGGTGGCGTCGAATATTCTCGCAATGACAGCCAAACGACCGGCCGTGCCTCGATCGGCTATGTCACGCCGTGGAATGTCATGCCCTACATCAGCTACGGAACGTCCTATGTGGCCAACCCGGGCGTCATACTGGCTTCGGGCGGCAGCGCGTCACAAGCAGACCCGACTCTTGGCAAGCAGTACGAGATCGGCGTGAAGTATCAGATCCCGGATCAGAACGTGCTGATCTCCGCCGCTTTCTTCAATATCGATCAGGAAAACGCATCCGTCTACGAGACTTCGTCGGGCGTCAACCTTCTGAGACAGCTGGATCTGCGCTCCCGTGGCGTTGAAGTTGAAGTCACGGCGTCGCTCGACAACGGGCTCAGCTTCACCGGCGGCTATTCCTACAATGATGTGAAGATCACCAAGCTAACGCCCGAGACCGCCGGCAATCAGCTCAACTCGTCCCCCTACCACATGTTCTCGTTGTGGGCGGACTACGAGGTGCAAAGTGGTGCACTCGAAGGGATCGGCGTTGGCGCGGGCGTGCGCTACGTGGGTTCGAGCTTCGGTGATAACGTCCACACGCCGGTTCTTAACAACGGCGCTCGCACCTTTGTCGACGCATCCCTGCGGTATGATCTTGGCAAGCTTCACCCGGCGATGGATGGCGTGAAACTGCAGGTCAACGCCACCAACCTGCTCAACGAGGTAAACCAAGTCTGCACGACCGGCTTCTGCTACTATGACCAAGGCCGCAAGGTTGTCGCCAGCGTGCGCTATCGCTTCTGATGCGGGCGAGCGAAGACACAACGTCCTTTCCTTCGCCGGTGGCGATCTTCGTCGCCATCGGTGGGGTATATGTGGCGCAGAGCGTCATCGGCGGACTGACGATGCTGGGGTTGCCCGCCGTTTTGCGCGCGCAGGGCCTGCCGCTCGACCAGATCGGGCTCCTCTACCTGACGGTATTGCCTTGGGCGTTGAAATTCCTGTGGGCGCCACGGGTGGAGCGGTTTCGACTGCCGGTGTTCGGTCGGAACCGGTCGAACGTCATCGTTCTTATCGGCAACTTAAGTGCTGTCGCCGGTATTGTCCTTGTCGGAGCCCTCCAGCCTGCCATTCTTCTGCCGGTCATTATCACCTTGACCTTTGTTGCCCTGGCGGCATCGACTGTCGACATCGCCTGCGACGGCTATGCAGTGGAGAACCTCGCCAGGCGGCACCACGGCTGGGGCAATGCCGCGCAGGTCGGCGGCTCCTATTTGGGGTCGGCGATCGGTGGCGGCCTCTTCCTCGTTCTGGTCAACAGGATAGGATGGCACTATGCCTGCTTCATCATGGCGGCGGTCATCCTCGCGCTCAGCCTGCCATTCTCGGTTGGCCCGGCTGCGAAGGAAGTCGAGAGGCAACGCAGCCACATACCGTCGCTTGCTGCAACGATCCGTCGCCCGGAGATCCGTCGCGGCATGCTGGCGACGGCCATGTTCGTCGCCGCGCAGAAATGGGGACTGTCCATGCTAGGCCCGTTTTTGATCGACCAGGGCTTCGATCTTGCCACGATCGGAATCGTGAACGGCACAGGGAGCATGTTTATCGGCCTCGCCGGTGCGCTGCTTGGGGGCGCTCTGGTGCGCTTGTTCGGGACGCGCGTCGTGTTGGCAGCCGCGCTTGTCGGGCAGGCGGCGCTTCTGGCCGGTCTTGCCTATGCCGGATTGGGCGGAGCGATGCCGCGCACTGCAATGCTCGCGATCGCGATTGGCAGTTCGTCGGGCATCATGTCAATCGGGTTCGTCGCGCTATACGCCCAGTTCATGGACTGGTCCAATCCCAAGCAGGCCGGTGTCGATTTTACGGTCTTTCAATGCATGGATGGGATTGTCAGCATCGCCGGAGGACTTGCGACGGGATGGATCGCCGAGCGGCTCGGCTATGCCAGTATCTTCACCGGCGCCAGCATCATTTGTCTTGTCGTCATTATTCCGACCTTTTTCTTGCTGCGGAGGCCTTCGTGAAATCATTCGGGACTGTGTCTACACACAATGCGGCGGCCATGGCTTCCGAACTGCTGGAAACCTTCCGCGACCATGCGCAGGTCCGAAGCGATGGTGATCGCCACACGATCGTGATGCGGTACGGAGAGGCCATGATAGAGGTATTGCCCGGCCGCCTTGCCATCACCGCCTTGGCGGACGACGATATCCGGCTTTCCTACGTCAAAATGGCGGTTGCAGAGCATCTGGCCGTTCATCCGATCGGCGGCAGACAGAAGATCGAATGGCAAGGCGTTGCGACGGCTACAACCAGTCCGCCGTTTTTTCAGACCATTGAGGTCGTCGCCTCGGCGCTAGTGAGCCCGCATATGAAACGGATCACCTTCAAGGGTGCATCGTTCCGGTCCTATGCCCGTGGCGGACTGCATGTCCGGTTGCTGTTTCCGCCGGCAGGTCGTCGGGCCGTGTGGCCTTCGGTCAATGCCGAGGGCCGCATCGTTTGGCCGGATGGCGACGATGCGATTGCTGCACGCGTTTATACGATCCGCAGAATCAACGCCGACAAGGGCGAGATAGAGATCGATTTCGTCCTGCACGAAACCGGATGTCTTCGTTCTCCGGGGGTAGATTTCGGGCAGAACGCTCGCCCGGGTGATACGATAGGCATCTTTGCGCCCGGAGGCGACGAGATCCCGAAGGCGGATTCGCTTGTGCTTCTAGGCGACGAGACTGCCTTGCCGGCCATGGCCCGCATCGTCGAAGAACTTCCGGCAACATCCATGGCACGTGTCTTTGCACAGGTCGGCAGCCCCGCCGATCACTACGATTTCCCGCCGTCCGACAATGTCGAGCTGACCTATCTCTATCGGGAAGAAGAGACGGGGAGGGGGGCAACTCTCCCGGGGGCGCTGGAAGAAAGTCTGGGCGGTTGGCAGGGTGATACGCCATTCATTTGGGCCGGATGCGAGTTCAACGATTATCTCGCTGTTCGGCGGTTTGCCCGAGAAAATTTGAACCTTCCGCGCGATCGGCTTAGCGTTGTGGCATATTGGCGAGACCGCAGACCGGAGAGCAATGCTTCGCAAAACTCCTGATTTTGCAGCGTTGCAAAAGTCGGGATAGCATATCGAACAAATCTCGGGAATTTTGCGACAGGGAAGCGCCCCGTCAGTGCGGTTCTCTGACCATCGTGAGCGCAGCTGCGAGTGTCGTGTCGCGGCCACCAGCCAGATCGGCGCAAGTCGGCGCGGCGACTACGTCGGGCATAAGCAATCCTGCCGGCACCATCTCGCGTGCGATCTCCGGTGGCGTCAATATGGGGTCGGCCTTCCCTTCGGCCCAATCGTGCCAGCCGTCCGAATAGCGGATCGAAAGGCCGGACTGCGGCAATACCTCGGTGCCGCCCTCGGCGTGAAAGGCCGCCGCGTCCCCCATCTCCTCGCCGACCAGACGACCGCCCGCGTGGAACTTCAGCAGCGCCGCGGCGACGAGCGCCGCCGAGAAGGTGAACTTGTCGACCAACACCGCGAGCGCCGCCCCGGGAGCGGCCTCCGGCAAGTCGCGCGCGAAGGTGGCGGCGCCGAAGAAGTCGCCGCCCGGATTGCCGCGCAGATCGACCACGAGACGGCGCGCCCCCCGCATTTCCGCCGCGATGGCTAAGAGTTGCGCCACGGTCACTATCGGCGGAGCGGCGCTGAGATCGCCGATCCGGACATAGGGAACCTGCCCTGCAAGATGGCGCAGGAAGGTGCCGCGCCTTGCCTCGCCGGCTTCGGCGATCCCTTGGCGGGCGATCAGGCGGTCTGCCACTCCTCGCTCTGCAACGGGATAGAGCAGCTCCGCCGGGACCGTATCGTCGGTAGCGAGCTCAACCAGATCCCCGCCGACGGTCGCAAAGCGATAGACCGGAGCAGTCCACACATCTGTTGCCAGCGCGACGGCGGGCGGCCAAGCCAGCATGAACCCGGCCAGCGCCCGCGCCCTTTGATCCGTGCCAGCAAGGTAGGGGCGCAGCCTGGCGAAGATTTCCGCGACCGACATGCCGTTCACCGCAAGAAGCCGAGCGCCCGCTTGCGGTCCCTCGACGAGGCAGGGCCCGTCTGCCAGCCACACCAGGCGTATCGGCGCCACCTGGACAGCAGCATTCGCAATGGCACGGCTGTGGCCGTTGCGGCCGAGCGCCAGCGTTCTCATCGCTTCCAGCCGGAAACCGTCTATCGTGGCTGCTTGGGCAAGACGCGCCTCGGCGGCATTGAGGTCAGCCCCGGATACGCCTTGAAACGCGGTTTCTTTTGCGGCGATGTCTCGGATACGGCGGGCTTCGTGAGCGAACATGCTCATTTTTAGCAGTCCTGAGCGCAACTTCGCAACTATCCGGCACGAGGCCCTGGCCGATTATGGCTGCTAATGGCGCGAGGCCGACGTCGGCCCTCCGCCCAAACCGGTCATCGAACCTTGCCAATCACCTGTTTGCGTCAAGATCGACATACCTATCGATATGTTGGAGCCATTTGCGTTCAATGGCCGCTTCGATGTCAATTTCGTTCGCCCGGAGATATCCGCCGCTTTTC
The DNA here is from genome assembly GCF_057163345.1 of Aliirhizobium sp. YIM B11859. Taxonomy (NCBI): domain Bacteria; kingdom Pseudomonadati; phylum Pseudomonadota; class Alphaproteobacteria; order Hyphomicrobiales; family Rhizobiaceae; genus Aliirhizobium; species Aliirhizobium sp. YIM B11859. The sequence continues at coordinate 4,260 of NZ_JBXHAY010000019.1, read as the reverse complement.
GTCGGCATCCACTATTGCGTCTGGCTACCTCAACGAAGAAGTCCATCAGCCAAAATCATCAGCGCAAATGATGATAAACATAGGCCAATGCTACCAAACATCGCTGCTCGCAGGCCTTTAAACCGACTGCTAGTGAAGAAGGCGCTCGAACGGCTGAATTTGCGCCCCTGACGCTCGCCCAGAGATAGTTTTTCTTCTCCCGGAAGAGTTACTAGCGCTTTTGTGCGTTGGATGATGAGTGCATTTGTAATGATGCCTCCCAACACACCGAGTGCAAAGAGTGCCATCAGTGAATTCTGGATGATTTCGAAAGAGATAGCCAATTCAACCTCCACGGACCGTGTCGAGAAAATACCTCTTATCGGTTAATATGGTGCGACCGCCCCACACGTCCGCTTGTAGCGCATGGCTGCCTTCGGCCCATTGTAGACTTAGGGGGTGGTGTGATCAATTGGCACCCAAAACTGGGATAATGAGGCACCACCAAGGAAGCAACGAATGAGGGGCAGACTACCCACTACGAAGCTTATCTTTGCCACGGCTTAGCGACATGGCTGAGGTGACGCGGGCAGCGACGGCGTCGCAGAAGCCCTAGTTTTGCGCCGTCGCGGAAGTCCGGCAATCAAATCGAACAGAACTCGGGAATTTTGCGAATCTTGATCGCTAGGATGGGTGATGGTCGACCGTAAACTGGAGCTGTTGCTACTACATGCGCTTCCTCTCGACGGAACCATGTGGGCGGGACAGATGGAGCTCCTGCCGGGAGCGACCTACGCCCCAACTCTCTATTCATTTGGGGACCGTATTGAATCCTGGGCGGAAAAGGCGTTGGCGCTGACGACGGCCAAGCGCCTTATCGTGGTCGGCTGTTCTGTCGGTGGATCTTGTGCATTGGAAGTGGCTGCTCTTGCGCCCGATCGCGTCGCCGCTCTCGTTCTGATCGGCACCAAGGCATGGCGGCGGTTGGACCTCGCGTATCATGCTTCGTCCCTTGAGACGTTACGTGAGAGAGGACTGGAATCTGGGTGGAACGAGTATTGGGCGCCGTTATTTGCGAAAGAAGCATCGCCTCTCGCGATGGAAGAGGCGAAGCGCATCACCATGCGTCAGCCGTTGGAAGATGTGGCGCGAGGTGTCACGGTTTTTCATACGCGACCGAGCCGGGGTGAGGTTCTTTCGATTTTTCCGGGATCGGTTGCGGTTGTTACCGGAGCGGAAGACGTTGCGCCGGGAGTCGAAACCAGTAGGAAACAGGCTGAAATGGCCCCAAATGGCAGTCTGCATGTTATTCCAGATTGCGGTCATTACGTGCCGATCGAGCGGCCGGAGGCGGTCAATTCTATTATCCGGGAGGTAATCTCCGCTTATGCCTAGGGTGGTGATGGAGGGCTTTACCGGCCTAATCGACCGAATAACACCTGAGTGCATGTCAAACCAAGTCCGCCTTATCGGCATCGCTGGCTTAAGTGGGGCGGGCAAAACGACACTTTGCCGGGCGATTGTGGAGGCTCTTCCGGGAATTGCTTATCATCTCGATTGCGACAGGTTTTCCGCCTTCAGCTATTCTGAACGACAATCCCGGCTAGATATGGCTATCAAATCAGGTGACCCGGACGCCATATCCGCTGAGGAAAACCCCCGCCATTGGTACGCTTGGGCTGCGGTGGAGGATGCCCTGCGCAGCCTGCAAAGCCGCAGAATGTTCGCCTATGATCGCGCATGGAACAAAAGGACCGGGGTGCTGGATTCGAATTACACCATCGCGCTTCCGATCGATGGTCCTGCGCTCGTGCTGTGCGATTGCATTTATCTTCTTCATACTCCTGTTCGGCAGTGGTTTGATAGAGTCCTTTATGTCGAAGCACCGTTTGGCCTGACCGTTGAGCGTGGACGGGCGCGCGCGCCAAATGCCGAGCGAGCGGCATATATGGAGCAGTTGCACCGCACCTATAGCTTACCGTACTTCGAAGACTATGCTCCAAGTGCCGACTGGTTCTATGACGGTAGTACGTGAAGCGAAATCCGGAAATTTCTCGATAGCTTGACGAATCGGCGCTCGCCCGACAAGCTTACCGCGGCGTGGCCTGCGCCCAACCTCCCAGACCTTCCCCAGCATGGTCTTGAACGGAGGCAAAGGGACTTGAGTCTCGGGTCGCTTGTCTTGGTCCGATCGTGTCGGGCGGGTTGCTGGGGAACTGCGTCCGGGACGTGAAAGGCCAGACCGTGACCCAAAACGGAAATCTTAAACGCCGCGTACGTGCTCGCGCTGCCAAAACAGGCGAATCTTATACAGCAGCTCTCCAGCACATCCGCCAACCTTCGGACGAGCCTACGGTTCGGTCACTACGGATAGCGGTAGCCCAAACATCTCTATTCGATGATCCTCGTGATGTCTCGGCGCTTCAATCCAGTGGAACGGAGACGCGGCGTCTTATGCGAGAGGCCCATAAAGCCGGAGCTCGCCTTTTGCATTTCCCAGAAGGGACGACCTGCTGGCCGCATAAAAGGATCATGTCCGAAATCGGCCCTAGAGAAATCGGTCCTTCCGATTGGACACGCTTCGAATGGGACGCTTTGCGCGATGAGCTGGAAGCAACCAGAAAACTTGCGCGCGAGCTTAAACTCTGGACCATTTTCGGTTCCGTTCATCAGCTTACCTCGCCGCACCGGCCACACAACAGCCTGTATGTAGTTTCCGATTATGGGGAGCTGGTGACGCGCTACGACGAGCGCCTTCTATCGAATACGAAAATTTCCTTCATGTATTCGCCGGGGAAGACCGCTGTGACCTTTGAGGTGGATGGCTTTCGTTTCGGGTGCGCGATGGGCATGGAAGTGCATTACCCCGAGCTATTCATAGAATATGAAAAGCTCGATGTTGATTGCGTCCTATTTTCAACGGCCGGGGATAGCCCCGATAGTGCTCCGGCATTCGCTGCTGAAGCATTGGGGCATGCGGCCAGCAATGTTTACTGGGTCAGCTATTCTACCCTTGCACCTCAAAGCCCTGCCGCCCCCTCGGGCATCGCTGGACCAGACGGGAAGTGGGCAGCGCAATGCCCTATGAATGGATTACCTGCTATTGCTGTCGCGGATATCGCCCCCCATCCCGAGAGCCGTGCACGGCCATGGCGGCGGAATGCTCGCAGCGATCTCTATGTTCCCCATCAGATCGACGGTGATCCAAGGAGCGATAGAAGGAACCTCTTTTAGGCGAACATCAATCCATCGGGGCCGCCCGCCGGCCCCGACCCTATACCCTGATGTCGCGTATTTCCTGATTTTGCAGCGCTGCAAAGTCGGGATAACATATCGCGCAAAATCCGGACTTCTGCGAGAGCCAAGATGTTGGAAAAGATTGATATTGAGGTGTTCCGGAAGCTCGAACAGGAATTGCACAGGCCGGATATTCGCTGTTCAAAAGAGGCCGTCTCCGCGCGGCTGGCAGACGATTTTCTGGAGTTTGGCAGCTCCGGCCGGGTCTACGACAAAGTCGTTGTCATCGATGCCTTGGCGAATGAAGCGCCCGCAGATAATACCGCTGTACCGGAAGTTCACGACTTCACCGCCAAAATGATCGCACCTGATACGGTATTGGTTTTATACCGCAGTGTACGGCAGCCAGATGACGCGGGGTCAACCAAAACAACTCTCCGGAGTTCGATCTGGAGGCGAGTCGATGGACAATGGAGGATGTTTTTCCATCAGGGTACCATTGTTCCGGATCGTTAAATCGGAGCTTTGCGACAGGGAGCGGCGACTTCCTATCCCAAAACGGACTCTCCTCAGCCTAAGATTGACAAGTAGAAGGCTTCTGCGCACAATTCATGCTCGGTAGATACAGCCTGCTGCTTGCGCCCCGTCGGGGTACGGTGAATGTATCGAGCCACTTATGGCTCCCTTTGCCCGGACGAACGGGTCAGCAACGCAAGCCCCTGACGCTCTCCGTTCGTTTACGCAAAGGATCATCTCATGCGCGATTTCCGCGATGCCAAAGCTATGGCGAAAACGCTACGTGAAGCGCTTCACGCCAAATCTGTCACCTTCACCAACAGTGAGAGCCAAGAGCTCGTTGCCCGAATTCTTGGCTATCGAGACTGGAACGTGTTGGCCACGGATCCAGGCGACCCAGTCGTCTGCGACCTCGGCCCATGCTAGCACGCCTTTTCCAGCCGGGTCGGATATTCCAATCGTTCCTATGCGGGACATGGTCCTGTTTCCGCACATGATCTCGCGAATTTTCGTGGCGCGCGACAAAAC
>NZ_JBXHAY010000018.1:0-36947 GCF_057163345.1 Aliirhizobium sp. YIM B11859 | reverse complement strand
AAGTGTGTCGTCGCCGATCTGCTGGGCGGCATTCAGAGCTTCTCCGAGATCGCCGCGATCCAGGATGCCATTCTGGTCGGTGGACTTGCCCCAAACCGCGGCAAAGCAATCAGCCTGAAGCTCTACCCGCACAGACATCTGGTTCGACTGAGCCTCGCTCATGTTCTGCCGCGCCCGATTGACCTTCGGCAGAATGCCAAGCAGGTTCTGGACGTGGTGCCCGACCTCATGTGCCACCACATAGGCTTCCGCGAAATCGCCGGAGGCTTTGTCGCGCTGATCGAGCTCTTGGAAGAAGCTCGTGTCGAGATAGACCAGCCTCGGCATCGTTGGAACCGGATTGCTGTCGATCCCGGTACTGGCTGGCTCCGCGGCATATGCCTTCGCCGAAACGCAGGACTGGAAGGCGGGTCTCGATCACAAACCGTGGGAAGCCGTGGGCTTCTACGGCGTTATCTTGGCGGCGACCCGGTTCGGACTCAGCCTCGAATTCGTCCCGCTTGATCCCGTTAAGGCATTGTTCTGGAGCGCCGTCATCAACGGTTTTGTTGCCGTGCCGATCATGATCGCGATGATGATGGTCGTCAGCAGCAAAAAGCAGATGAAGGAGTTCACGGCTCCCATTGCCATGAAGATCTGCGGATGGGCGGCGACCGGCGTGATGGGTGTTGCCGCGGTGGCGATGCTCATCGCGTGATGTACGTGTCGCCGGACTAATTGGCATTTTATTAATATTGTCGGCATCTAATAAACGAACGCGCCGATCGTTTTGCGCTGTATTGCGTTTCGCGTGCAGAACGAGGATATCGAGATGCCGAACTCAAGTGATACCGTGCTTGTCGTCGAAGACGATGCTCTCATTCGCTGGAATATTGTCGATGCCCTGGAAGAGGCCGGTTTCGAAGTCCTTGAAGCCAGTAATGTCGTCGAGGCCGTGGCGATCCTTGGCGCGGTTCCCGACATCAAGGCCGTGTTCACCGATGTTGATATGCCTGGCCCGAAAGACGGGTTGGATCTCGCGCACGTGGTGAGTACCGACCGACCCGACGTCAAAATTCTCGTCGCCTCTGGACGCCATCGCCCCGCGAATACCGACCTCCCAGCAGAAAGCCGCTTCTTCGCCAAACCCTATAGCTGCGCGAACGTCATTGCCAGTCTGAACGAGATGCTCTCGACCGCATAACAAACGCCGACGGCACCTTTCGTCAGTCTCTTGCTGCCACGCCCGAAAGTATACGCTGAAGATCCGCAAGAGGCACAGGCTTGGTGAGGTGGAAATCGAACCCCGCCTCTTTGGCCAACTCCTTGTCCTTGTCCTGACCCCATCCTGTCTGGGCAATGATGGTGGTATGTTCGAACAGGTGGTCCTGCCTCAGCGCGCGGCAGACCTCGTAGCCATCCATACCGGGGAGGCCGATGTCGAGGAGAATCGCGTCCGGCCTGTAGTTGCGGGCGGCGTCAAGAGCTTCTCGTCCATCGTGGACCGCCTCAAATTCATGGCCGATGTCCTCAAGCAACATGCCCATGGTATCGGCGATGATCGGGTTGTCATCGATGACGAGGACTTTCAACCGCCGAGATGTATTCTCCGCTGGTTCTGCCGACTGTTCCGCAGGTGTGATTTCCTCCGGGGCCGCGGTCAACGGGATCTGGACGGTAAAGACGCTTCCTCGATGGGTCCCCTCGCTTGATGCGCTGACCGAGCCGCCGTGCAGTTCGACCAACTGCTTGACGAGCGCCAGGCCGATACCGAGGCCACCTTGCGATCGCTCGCGATGATCGCCGACCTGCGCAAACAGGCGGAAGACGTCGCTCTGCATCTCGGCCGGGATGCCGATGCCATTGTCGCGGATGGTGATTACTGCTCTGCCGTTGTCCGCGGTTGCCGACAGTTTGATCCTGCCGCCGGATGGCGTGTATTTTGCCGCGTTGGTCAGCAGGTTGGCGATGACCTGCGACACGCGGGCCGGGTCCGCATCGATCCAAAGATCTGCGGTGGGGATATCGAGCTCGAAGGTGTGTGCTGCGCGATCGATGAGCGGGCGGCTGGCCTCGGCCGCTGAATGAACGACGTCGGCGACCCTGACCTTCTCCTGGCGCATCTCGATCTTTCCTTGGCTGACACGCGAAACGTCGAGGAGATCGTCGATTAGCCTAACCAGGTGGTCCAACTGACGATCCATCATCTCGCGAAGCTCGTAAGCCCTCACATCGTCCGGATCGCGCCGCAGAATATCGAGACCATTGCGAAGAGGTGCAAGTGGGTTGCGAAGCTCATGAGCAAGCGTGGCCAGGAACTCATCCTTACGGCGGTCCGCTTCCTTCAGCGCCTCTGCCTGGGTCTGAAGCTGGTCTCGCTGCTGCTCGATCTGTTGGCGCTGACGATAGAGTTCGAAAAAGACCTCGGCCTTATGGCGCAGGACATCGGGTTCGATCGGCTTTTGGATGAAATCGACGGCTCCCGCTTCATATCCCTCGAAGCGGCGGCGCTCGCTCGTGCTTCCGGCGGTGACGAAGATGATCGGGATGCGACGGGTGCGCTCGTTGCCGCGCATCAGTTCGGCAAGCTCAAAACCGTTGAGGCCAGGCATCTGGACGTCTATCAAGGCGAGCGCGACGTCATGCTCGAGCAGTATTTCGAGCGCCTGGTCACCCGAGCGCGCTTTTAGAAGAGACAGGTCGTCGCGGCGAAGCAGCGCCTCGAGGGACAGGAGGTTTTCTTCGAGATCGTCGACCAGCAAAAATTTGACGGGGTTCATGGCTCAACCTTTTGCAGATAGGTAGCTATCGAAGCAAGTGACAAAATATCGGCTTTCGGAACGGCTTTACTCGCAGCCTGCGGCATGGCGTCCTGAAACGCTGTTTCTGGATCCTGAACGATTGTGATGCCGCCTGCATCGGCCACTGCTTTGAGACCCAAAGCGCCATCCTGGTTGGCGCCCGTGAGGATAATGCCGATTAAGCCGCTACCAAAGGTATCTGCTGCTGCTTCAAACAGGACATCGATCGACGGACGGGAGAAGAGCACGGGCTCATCGGCGGATAGCGCAAGCGACTTGTCTGTTTCGACAAGCAGATGGTAGTCTGGCGGCGCGAAGTAGATAGTCCCTGCTTCGAGCGGAACCTTGTCCTCTGCCTCAACGACCTTAAGGGCGCATTTTGCGTCAAAGAGTTCGGCAAGAACACTGCGTTTGTCCGGCGGTATATGGACTACCACCATGACCGGTAATCCAAAGTCGGCAGGGAGCGCTGGCAGGATAACGGACAGTGCCTCAAGCGCGCCAGCCGATGCCCCGATCACGACAGCCTCTGGATTGGAGGTGCTCATCGGCCAGCCTTTTGGTAGATCTTCTCTTCGCGTACAACGTCAGTGAAAGCATCCGCGTGCGCCGAGAACCGAAGGCTCTCCTTTGCGCCGATGCCCAAAAAACCTTTCCGGGCGAGCGAATCCTTGAATAGCCCGATGGCCCGATCCTGAAGTGGCCGATCGAAATAGATCATCACGTTGCGGCAGGAGATGAGATTCATTTCGCCGAAGACCGCATCTGTCACAAGGCTATGGTCGGAAAAAACGACACGGTCCCTCAGACTGCGGTCGAATGTCGCCCGGCCATAACCGGTGGTGTAATAATCTGACAAAGACGACTTGCCGCCTGACGCTCGGTGGTTCTGCGTGAAGAGCTGCATGCGATCGAGATCATAGACGCCGGCTTCGGCGATCCTCAACGCTTCCTGGTTGATATCGGTCGCATAGAAGATCGTCCTGTCCTCCAGACCCTCTTCGCGGAACAGGATCACGAAGGAATAAAGTTCCTCCCCTCCGCTGCAGCCAGCGATCCAGACTTTAAGCGATGGATAGGTCTTAAGATGCGGCACCATCTTCTCGCGAATGGCGCGAAAGTAGCTCGGATCGCGAAACATCTCGCTCACCTGCACGGTGAGATAGCCAAGCAGCCGCGGTAGCATCGCCTCGTCGTGCAAGATGCTTTCCTGGATGGCCGAAATAGTCGGAAATCCGAGTTGCTCACGGGCCTGACGCAGGCGTCGCTTTACTGAGGCCATCGCGTAGTTGCGGAAGTCGTAGTGGTAACGGACGTAGAGCGCTTCCAGCAGAAGCCGGATCTCGATGTCCTCAATCTTGTCGAATGTTTCAGTCATCGCGGCATCCAGACGCGGACAAGCGACAGCAGCTTTTCGACGTCGAGCGGTTTGGCCATATAATCGTTGGCGCCGGCATCGATGCAGCGCTGCTGATCGTCCGGCATGGCCTTGGCCGTCAGCGTGATGATCGGCAGTTTCTTCCAGTCAGCGTTCTTTCGGATCGCCCGCGTTGCTGTCAGGCCATCCATCACCGGCATCATCACATCCATCAGCACCAGATCGATCTTGGACACGTCATCGGCGCTGGATTTCTCCAGGGCGTCGAGCGCCTCCTGGCCATTGCGGGCTATCTGAATGAGCGCGCCACGGGGCTCCAGAATATTTGTGAGGGCATAGACGTTGCGAACGTCGTCCTCGACAATGAGGATCCGGCGACCTTCGAGCAGGGCGTCCCTGTGCCGTGCCTTGCGGATCATCTTCTGCTGCTCGTCCGGCAGTTCGGAAACGACCTGATGGAGGAACAGCGACACTTCGTCCAGCAGCCGCTCGGGCGACTTGGCCCCCTTGATGATGATCGACTTCGAATAGCGCCGCAACTTTTCCTCCTCATCGGGTGAGAGCACGCGACCGGTGTAGACGATGACCGGTGGGAAGGAATGCGTGTCGTCCTGGCTGATCGTTTCAAGCAGCGAGTACCCCGACGCGTCCGGAAGTGAAAGGTCAAGAACCATGCAATCAAATGTCTGGTCCTTCAGCAGTGCCAAGGTTTCCGCTGCTGTCCCGGCGCTGACGGTCTCTACGTCGTGTGACGTCAGAAGCTTGGCGACGGCCTCGCGCTGGACCTCGTTGTCCTCGACGATCAGAACACGGCGCACCCCTTGCGTGAGCTTTGCCTCGAGCTTCTGCAGCACTTCGACCAGTTGCTCGCGCTGTACCGGTTTCAGCATATAGCCGACGGCCCCGAGCGACAGGGCAGTTTCCGTATAGTCGTCGCCCGAGACAATATGGATGGGAATATGCCGGGTGCGGACATCGCGCTTCAGCCGATCGAGAACTGAGAGGCCGGACTGATCGGGCAAGCCCACGTCGAGGACGATGGCGCTCGGCATGAACTGCTGCGCGAGGTTAAGGGCGTCTTGAGCGGTGCCAGCCACCAGCGAGCGGAAACCCATCTCGCGGGCGAGGTCACGCAAGATCGCCGCGAAGGTCTGATCATCCTCGACGACAAGGAGAATCCGACGCTCGTCCGAGGGCAGGGCGCGGTCGTCTTCCACGATCGCTCGCAGCAGCTGAGCCGCCGGCTGACTTGTTGCCGCTGGAACAGCAGGTGCCACGGGAACGGCATTGCCAACCGGAGCTCTCGGCGCGACGATGGCAGGATCGTAGGCGAGCGGAAGTGTGACGGTGAAGGTGCTTCCTTGCCCCTCCTGGCTTCTGATATGGATCGTGCCACCGAGCAGGCGTACGAGCTCGCGGGAAATCGACAATCCGAGACCGGTTCCGCCGAACTTGCGGCTGATAGTGCCATCCGCTTGATGGAAGGCCTCAAAAATTCGTCGTTGCTGCTCGGGCGCGATACCGATCCCGGTGTCCGTCACCCCAAAGGCGATCTGGCCATCGCCCGTTCGGCTGATCGAAAGCGTGACCTTGCCCTTTTCTGTGAATTTGAAGGCGTTCGAAAGAAGGTTTTTGAGGATCTGTTCGATACGCTGCAGATCGGTTTCGATCACCGCCGGGCATTCGGGGGCGATATCGATCTCAAAGCCAAGCGCCTTGTTTTTGGCGATCGGCTCAAAGACCTGCTGGATATTATTCGACAGCCGCTCGACCGATACCGGCTCGGGTCGGATGTCGACATGGCCCGCCTCGATTTTGGAGAGATCAAGAATGTCGTTGATCAGGTTGAGAAGGTCATTGCCGGACGACTGAATGGTCTGGGCATACTTGACTTGTTCGGCCGTGAGATTGTCGTCCGGATTATCCGCGAGCAGCTTTGCAAGGATCAACGAAGAGTTGAGCGGTGTTCGCAGTTCGTGCGACATGTTGGCGAGGAAGTCGGACTTGTAACGGCTGGCTTGCTCCAGCTCGCGTGCCTTGAGCTGGGTGGAGGCGTTGGAGCGCTCGAGATCGTCCTTCTGGGCTTCCAGCTGCAGCGCCTGCTCCTCGAGTTGCGAATTGGTCTGTTCCAGTTCGACCTGCTGCTGTTCGAGGCGCGCTTGCGACTCCTTCAAGGCCCGACCCTGTTCCTCGAGCTCTTCGTTCGAGACCCGCAGCTCCTCACTCTGCACCTGCAGTTCTTCGGACTGCCGCTGGGTTTCCTCCAGAAGGTTCTGCAGCTCACTTCTATAGTTTGCCGAACGGATGGCGGTGGCGATCGTACTCGATGCTTCTTCGAGGAACGCGAGGACGCGTTCATCCACAGGCCGCAGGAAGCCAAGCTCGATCACTGTGTTGACGTTGTCGTCGATCGCTGCCGGGGCCAGAACCAGGTGCCGTGGCTTGTCGCGGCCAAGCGCCGAGCCGAATTCAAGGTAGTTTTCCGGCACGTCGTTGACGATGACGGGTTTTCCCTCGACCGCCACCTGTCCGAGCAGACCTTCACGGGGCCTGACCAGATCCGGAAGCTTTGCATCGGCTGGAACGCCGTAGGTGGAGGAACGCTTGAAGGCATCTGACCCGCCGACGAAGATTGCGCCGGCGACGGCCCCGACGTGGTTTGCCAGGTAAGTGAGAATGCTGCCGCCAAGTTGCTCGGTGCGCTGGTCGCCCATCATCGCGGATGCCAGTCCAAGATTACCCGCCTGCAGCCATTCTTCGCGGCGACGGGCGAGGGTAGAACGACGGATCAGAACGCCGATAGCGATAGTCAGGAGAGTGCCGAGGATGCCGGCAAGTACGTTGCTCAAAAGCGCAGTACTATAGGCATTGTTCATTTCCTCGAGGCGCTTTGCCCGCAATACCGCTTCTTCTCGGCTCATCGCCGAGAGCTGTCCGCGCACGGCATCCATAGCCACCTTGCCGCGATCGGAGTTGACGACTGCCAGTGCCGCGTCCAGACCTTGGCTGCGACGAAGATCGATCGTCTGCTTAAGCTCCGCAAGTTTGGCATCGATATGCTGCTTGAGTACGGGCAGGCGCCGGACCTGGGCCGGATTATCGCTGGTGAGCTCGCCAATTTCCTGGATCTTGGCCGGGATCGTATCAAGGGCCGTGTTGTACGGATCGAGGTACCGTTCGTTGTTCGTGAGTAGGAAGCCACGCTGGCCGGTTTCCGCGTCCTGCGTGCTCGACAGCAACTCGTCCAATGTGATGATCACCTCGTGCGAATGGACGATCGCCTCTGTATTCTCCCGCAGCGTCTTCAGGTTGATGTAGGCAAACGCGCCGCTGATCAGGAAGAAAACAATTGCGCCGGCGAGGCTGAAGGCGACGACGGTGTCGAGACCGAGACCACGACGGGTCAGGTCTTGAAAAGCGGTCTGTGGCATGTGTCTGTTCCTGAACAAGGCGAGGCAAGGTCGTGGCGGATTGTATAGGCGAGCCCCTTCTAGCTAGGGCGAGAGCGCTCGTCATCAATGTTCTGCTATTATTCCTCCGACGGGCTGTTGCCGACAGGCCCATAACAGGCGAACCATCACTTGCTTGTGTGCGGTCGGCTGAAGCCTGCGGCCGACCCATGCGCGCCGGCGTTCCTGCCGAAGGCAAATGGCCTCGCGGAAAGAAGATCCGGAAATGGGTCTCCAATGCAATGATGCAGAACTTGACCGGTACAAAACGCGTTTCGCACGTTGCGGGAAAGCTTGCATGAGCGTCACTCATACAAAGCCTAGTTATCGGCGTCCGCGTCTGGAGGACGGATGGGAGCTACGAACTCAAAGTCGTGCAGGGAATAATGCTGATCCGAACCTAGCACTGCGACGCTCCAATAGTCGCGTGCGTGCCCGAACACGGTGCTGATCTGGACGACCTCGCATTCGTCGCTTTTCGCATCTTGCGTCTTACGCCGTGCCCAATAGACGGACAATGGTTCAACCGAGAGCGGATCAATCATGTTTACTCCACGCATGTTTTGATCGATCGGTAGGACGATTCGCAGGCGTTCGTCATGCTCTTCTCCCAATGTAGCGACCGTTCTCCACTCCTCTGTGAGCTGTGTGAGCGGCTCAAAGGATAGCATGAATCCGGAATTGAGAATGATCGTTTTGCCAGCTTGTTCGATGACCTGCACGCCGTAACTGTTTCAAATTGTTGCATTTCGTGAGGTGACGTTCGGAACGAAAAGTCTCGATCAGGCTTCTTTTGTCGTTGGTAACCGAACAGGAGAAAACCAATGCGTAGAACAATTTTCGCCTCTACTGCGGTAATCGCTGTCCTACTCGGAAGCGCTGGCGCGCTTGCGCAGGATCTAACGGTTAAAGGTGCCGCTGGCGGCGCCGTGACAGGCGCCATTGTTGGTGGTCCCGTCGGGGCAGCCGTCGGCGGCGTAGCTGGCGCTATTGTCGGAACCGCAATCGATCCGCCGCCACAGGAAGTAGTAACCTATGTACAGGAGCAACCTGCGCCGGCTCCGGTGACCGTGAGCCAGGAGATCGTTGTGGGTAAGCCCGTTCCCGAAACGGTCGTGTTGACCTCCGTCCCGAGCAATGAGCATTACGCATACGCAGTGGTCAACGACCAACGTGTGATCATCGATCCCCGTACCCATACAGTCGTTCAGATCGTCCGATAGTCCCGGGCCGATCACCCGTTTCAAACGAGCCGGAAGCTGCCACGCAACCACGGTCGCCGCAGTAGTCGAGGCGGCCGCCGTCGGCCTGGGTCTGGAAGGTAGCCCGCGTTTGCGGTTCGAGGGATCGCCGGTGCTGCTCGGGCCGCAGGCCGCTCTTTCACTGTCTCTCGTCCTGCATGAACTCGGCACCAATGCCACCAAGTATGGCGCTCTGTCCGGGGCTGAGGGACCGGGTTCGGTTCTCGGCTGGTCGTGTCCAGCCCGAAGGCTTACGGCGACGTTTCCTTAGACTACCAGCCGTCTGGAGTGATGATGAGGTTTCGCGCACCGCTCGCAAAGCTGCAGCACGGTGAGATGGAAGGCACGTCAACAAGCGCCTGAGGTGCGGGCGTATTCGCCGAGTCGGTGGGCCTCGATTGATCATCAATGTTGGCTACGGCAGTTGCTGATCTGTCTAAGTCCGTTCTACAAAATATTGACTGTGGCGGCGTAAAGTTCATCGCCACTGATGATCGGTTCCAGAATTTCGCCGGAATGAACCAGGACTTCGATTCCGGAAAGGTGATCGGCGTTGTCGCGGCAACGTTGCAAGGCCTCTTCCAGCGTGCGGAAACGGCCGTCAGGAATATCCGACGTCCAGCAGTAGACGGTGGCCGGAATTCCTGAATAAGCCAAAGCGCGATTAAGCATGTCATCGTCCTCATTATTCTGGAAGAGCTCGTGCCATTCCGCTCGATTGCAAGGCCACGAAAAGATGACGTGTCTGTTAAGTTAACATTGGGTGGCGACAAAGCGACCGTTTTAATAAGCGTTTGACCAAGCGCAAAGCGAAGAGGCTGGCGAAGGAAACCTGATCGCCCCAAGCGGGGGATCACTCAAACTTAGTCCGTTCACAACAGAAGTTCGGTTTCTTGCTACCAGCGAGCGTCGGGATCTTATGCCGAGGTTCGCTCGCGATCGGAAACCTTATCGTAAGCGCGGCTGACAGCGTCGATCAACGCCTGGTTATCCCGGACGCCGAGCTGATAAAAACGGTTGGTCATGGCGGCGACGCGGGCCGCCAGCGGGTCGTATCGCGAAAGCCCAGCTTTCCGGCGAACGATTTCATAGATCCTGTCGATTTGTTGGAGCTCGTTGGGATAAAGCGGATCATGGTTACTGTGCGCGGATGAGTTCGTTGGCATCGTATCCTCCATGCATACCCTTTATATTAGGCTATTAAAATGTGCTGTCTCTGCAAGCTGGAACAGCAGGTAGAGTTTCCCGCCAGTTAAAAAACGCTCACACAGGATCTAACCTTTCTTCCTACAAGTGATCCGGAACATTCTAATTTACATAGAAGTTTAGTGGATGGTCCTGGACGGACAGTACCTCGCTCTGGAGAGATTTATCTCAAGCTTGTTGCATAGCCCTCGACTTGACGGTGCACGCGGCTTTCGGAGAAGTGGCATGGCAGACATGATGAGGAGCTTTGGCGGCGCGACGGTTCATCCCAAACAACCTGGCTTCATTGCTGGGACCTGATCGAAAACCGCATTGTCGGCGACTGCATTATCGCAGAGCTGTTCGGGTTCGAACCAAGCAAGCTTAGATCGGGAGTAACAGTGGAGGAGATCCTAGCCAGGATCGTTCCGGGTGACCGCGAGCGCGTCGCCAAAGCCGTTCACACGGCGATCCTGACCGGGGAGGTTTACGAGGAACATTATCGTGTGGCCCACAATGACGGGCGCCAGATAGACATCATTGCGAGTGGCCGCTGCCTTCGCGATGAAGATGATCAGCCGTTCTCCTGGGCCGGCACCGTGCGCCGAGCACAAGATGACCGAGACTTGACTTCGCTCTGTCGCCAAGCCTTGACGGTTGCAGAACGACAGGGAAACCGGTCGGTTGTCGATCAGTTACGTACGGTCGTCAAGGTCGTCGAAAGATGGGGCCGTGGCTAGTCCGGGATCAATGAAATGCGTCCGGTCGGATCTTTCCGGCACTCATAATATGCCTCGAGCCGGCGTACGGTGCGTTCGACGCAAGCGCGGCGATTTGGGACGCCAACGTCTTTCGACCGATTGTTCTTGATCGACTGAAGGCGGTCCAAGAGGTCAGCAAGGGCACCTGAGGAACCGCACTCGGGAGAGCCCTTCATGCTTACCCCGCGATAGTCGAAGTCGTTCATCGGCTTTTTCCTTTCGCGGTGTTGGGCGACGTCGAGTATCGGACGTCTCATCTCATCGCGTTGAGACGATCTCGATGGAGGGACTGCTCTCGATCAACTCGACGAACGCATCTCTCGCCTTGGTTGGCGACTGCCGTTCATCGAAGACTTCGGCAAAGCATCGCATGGCGCTGTTATAAATGGTCCCGCTTTCTTGGGGGCAGCAACTGAAGACACAGTCGGCGGCATCCGTTGTGCTCGCGATATCGCGTGTGTCACCCTTGAACATGACTGTGACAGGCGTTTCCCAGCTGTCTTGCATCACGCAGGTCTCGCGTTGATCTTAAATACAAAATTCCAATCACAGAAAGTTGTTCCCGGAATTCTTAACTGTCGACGCAAGATGGAAGGTTCAAAAGCGTGTCGGGTTGGTCCAGGTCAGCAAGGGTCATCAGATATTTCCTTTTGCCGGGGCCCACCGCAACAACCAGATCGACCTCGTCGCCGATCGGTCGCTGAACGTGAAACTCGCGTTCTCCCGCCTCGGCAGCGCAGAGAGATTCACATTTTTGCCGCAGTCTGATATGAGCTCGACACAGAACTGTTTGCCGAGCGCCATGAACGAACAAAATTCAAAGCGGAAACACCACCGATCTAGCGGGTTTGCGACCCATATCGAAAAACTCGACTGGAGCTTCACGCCCCTTGGGCCGAGAGCCGCTTGGCCACCGATCCTGGAGCAGACGCTCAATCTGGTGATGAGCGCCGGCGTACCGATGGCAATCCTTTGGGGAAGCGACGGCGTCATGCTTTACAACGACGCTTACGCCGCCTTCGCCGGTCAACGCCATCCGGATTTCCTGGGTCGTCCGATTTCTGAGGCATGGCCGGAGCTTGCGACATTCAATTCCCGGGTTGTCCGCATCGTGCTCGACGGTCGAACCCTATCGTTCCGTGATCGGCATGCTGTCATCGAACGGAACGGCGAGCTTCAGGATGTCTGGCTGAATCTCGATTTTAGCCCGGTCCGGAGCCTTGACGGCGTGCCGCTTGGCGTACTGGCGATCCTGAAGGACACAACCCATCGCGTCCGCACCGAGCAACGCCTGGCGATTGCCCAGCAGGCCGGTGGTGTCGGCACCTTCGAGTGGTATCCGGAAACGGGCGAGCTCGATGTTTCCGACGAATATCGAAAAATCTGGGTTGTCGATGCCGATACGACGGTGACCGACACCTTGCTGGTCAGCCTGCTTCATCCCGACGACCGGGCAATATCAGGCCCTTCCAGGCTCGCAAACAGCAATCCGCTGGACTACGCCGAATATCGACGGATCGACCCGGTGACAGGAGAGGTTCGCTGGATTGCACGGCGCGGACAGGTGGTATCAAGCGAGCGGACCGGCAAGCGTCGCTTCGTCGGCATCGCCTTCGACATCACCGCACGTAAGCAGGCCGAGGTCACGCTGCAACAGAGCGAAGAACGCTGGCGCGGCCTGTTCGAGCAGATGCACGAAGGTTTCTTCACCGCCGAGATCATGCGTGACGACGCCGGCAAGGTCGTCGACTTCGTGTTCATCGACATCAACCCGGCCTTCGAACGGCAGACCGGTCTGATTGCGGCGGAGACGGTTGGCAAGCCGGTTACCGAAGCGATCCCCGGCATCCAGAGCGACCTGATCGCCACCTATGGTGAAGTCGTTGAGACAGGCGCAGCCCGTCAGTTCGAAGTGCACGTCCCGGCCTTGGGAAACCGCTGGTACGAGGCGCATGCCCGCAAGGTCGGCGCTGACCGTTTCGCCGTCCTTTTCTCGACATCACCATCCGCAAGGCAGCGGAGGAGCGCATGCGCCAGAGCGAGGAGCGTTTCCGGACCCTATCGCAATCCATGCCCAACCATGTCTGGACAGCTGGCGCAGACGGATTGCTGGATTGGTTCAACGACCAGGTCTTTGCCTATAGCGGGATGACGAGTGAGGAACTCAGTGGAAGCGGCTTGGCCGGGATGGTCCATCCAGACGATATCGAGGCTGCATCCAAAGCATTGAATGCTGCGAGAACGTCAGCGCAGACCTATCAGACTGAGTTTCGGCTGCGCCGGATTGACGGTGCGTATCGCTGGCATATCGCCCGCGCCGTTCCCGTTCTGGCGGCGAACGGCAGCGTTCTGCACTGGATCGGCACCAATACCGATATCGATGATCAGAAACAGGCGGAGGTGGCTCTCGCCGACAGCGCCGCCTATCTCGAGGCGCGCGTCGAGGAGCGAACCGCACAGCTCTTTGAAATGCAGAAGGCTTTGCAGCAGTCCCAGAAGATGGAGACGATCGGCAAGCTGACCGGCGGTGTCGCCCACGACTTCAACAACCTGCTGCAGGTCGTTTCCGGCAACCTCAATCTCCTAGTAAAAGATGTCGCGGGGAACGAAAAGGCGGAACGCAGGATTACCAATGCGCTCGCGGGTGTCGGCCGCGGCGCAAAACTTGCGAGCCAGCTGCTGGCGTTCGGCCGTCGCCAGCCGCTTGAGCCGAAGGTTGTGCATCTCCGCAAGCTCCTGACCGGCATGGACGATCTCCTGCGCCGGTCGATCGGCGAGGCGATCGAAGTCGAAACGATCGTCTCAGGTGGATTGTGGAATACGTCGATCGATCCGACCCAGCTGGAAAACGCCGTCCTCAATCTCGCGATCAATGCCCGTGACGCGATGGCCGGTGCTGGCAAGCTCACCATCGAGGTCGGCAACGCCTTCCTGGACGAAGCCTATGCGCGCAATCACCTGGAGGTCGAGGCGGGGCAGTATGTCATGCTGGCGGTGACGGACACGGGGGCAGGGATAGCACCTGACGTCCTCGGACAGGTTTTCGAGCCGTTCTTCTCGACCAAGGAAGAAGGAAAAGGCAGTGGTCTCGGTCTGTCCATGGTCTACGGCTTCGTCAAGCAGTCGAACGGTCACGTGAAGATCTATAGTGAAGTCGGGCAGGGAACGACCGTCAAGCTCTACCTGCCACGAGCCCTGGCAACTGAGGATGCCGAAGTCCGACAGGATTTTGGACCGGTGGCCGGGGGCACGGAAACCGTGCTCGTGGTCGAGGATGACGACCACGTTCGCGATACCGCCATCGATCTGTTGACCGACCTCGGTTATCGGGTTCTGAAAGTCTCTGACGCCCAAAGCGCGCTCGCAATCGTTGAAAGCGGCATCGCGATCGATCTCCTCTTTACCGACGTCGTCATGCCCGGATCGCTGACGAGCCCGGAGCTCGCGAGAAAGGCAAAGCAGCGCCTGCCGCGTCTGGCGGTGCTGTTTACCTCCGGCTACACGGAGAATTCCATCGTCCATCACGGCCGGCTGGACGCTGGCGTCGAACTGCTGTCGAAACCCTACAACCGGGAGGCGATGGCGCGCAAAATACGCCAGGTTCTCGGCAATCAGATACGACAGGAGACCGCTGCGGCCGTACAGACGATGCAATCCACTGAGGCGGAGCCAGACGTCACGCCAAAGACAATCAAGGTTCTGGTCGTTGAAGATGACGCGCTCATCCGAATGGATATGGTCGACATGCTGTCATCGGCCGGCTATGAGATCGAGGAGGCTGGCAGCGGTGAGGATGCTCTTGATCTGATCACGCGGCAGCCCTTCGATGTGCTTGTCACGGATCTTGGCCTACCCGGAATGGATGGAACTGAACTTGCGAAAGCCGCGAGGTCGGTTAATCCGCACCTCGGTATCGTCGTCGCGAGCGGCCAGAGTGGCCTTCCAGACGATATAGCGGAAGGCGCACGATTGCTGTCGAAGCCATTCGATCCGGAGCAACTGAAGGCTGTCGTTGCCGACGTAGCAGGTTCGAAGCGTTAAACGTCTGGGTGCGTCAGCGCGCTTCGACGATGTTGTCGATCACCAGCCTCAAGGTCGCCTTGTCCCGGCGGCCTTTCTGAAGCTGGCGCACGAGAATGGTCGCCAGAGCTGCGGCGTCTTCACTCGATTTGGGAATTCGGTGGCTGTCGCAGGCGTCGTCGAAGAGGTCCTGGATAAGGCTGAGGTCTTCCGGCAGAAGTGGTGTTCGAGCGGTCAATGCTGGCATTCGTATCTCCAACGCAACGGTGTTTAAATCCGGAGTAGTTGTTCACGCAAGGGTTTACGGATCGGAGCTTGCCTTGGCCTTGCTCGGATCAATGAAGCGTTTCCCGAACTCAGCCGCCGGGACGGGCTTGCCGAACAGATAGCCTTGAACTTCCGCGCAATTCTGCTCCTTGAGGAACGCCATTTGCTCATCCGTTTCGACCCCTTCGGCAATGACCTCCATCCCAAAACTGCGGCCCAGATAGATCACCGCCCTCACCACGGCAGCATCTTCCGGATCGGTTGTTAGGTCGCGCACGAAACTCCGGTCTATCTTCAGGCGAGAAACCGGATAACGTTTAAGGAGACTGAGCGAGGCGAAACCCGTGTGTCAATCGGCTCGGAATGTTGACCCCTTGGGGGTGCGGACGAAAACTTGGACTAACAGGAGATAGTTCATGTATTCGTATGAAGACCGCATGAGGGCTGTGCAGCTCTATATCAAGCTCGGCAAGCGGGCGAATGCCACCATCCGTCAGTTGGGCTATCCGACGAAGAATGCCCTGAAGCATTGGCATCGGGAATTCGCACGCGGCGACGACTTGTTGGCAGGTTATGTACGCACCAAACAGCGGTGTTCGGATGATCAAAAGAGAATTGCCGTTGAACACTATCTAGACAACGGCCGCTGCCTGGCATGGACCATCAAGGCACTTGGCTACCCTGGCCGCGAAAAGCTTTTGGCTTGGATCGATGAATATCAACCTGGCGACAGGCGGCGAGTTCACGCCGGCAACTCAAGCGGTACTATCAGATCGGAGCAGCAGAAGCGAACGGCCGTAATCGATCTGTGCGCCAGGAGCGACAGCGCCCGCTCGGTAGCTCAGAAGGTAGGCGTGAGCCGGCAGACGTTGTACGACTGGAAGACCCAGAAACTTGGTCGTGAGGTCCCTGCATCCATGACACGCCGTCGCGAATTACCACCGACTGCCAGCCGAGACGAACTCGAGCGTGAACTCGAGGCACTTCGTAGCGATGTGAAGCGCCTTCAACTCGAACATGACCTGCTTACGAAGGCTAACGAACTCATAAAAAAAGATCTGGGCATCGATCTGCGGCTCCTGGGAAACCGGGAAAAGGCACTGCTGGTTGATGCCCTGCGAACACATATGCTCTACCCGAACTTCTCACGCGGCTTGAGTTCGCTCGCAGCTCCTATTTTTATCATCGATCTCTGCTTTCTCTTGAGGACCGATACACAGATCTTCGCCAGACCATTGTGGTGCTCTTCGAAAACAACCGTAACTGCTACGGATACAGACGCATTCATGCGGCACTGCCCAGAGGCGGAAAACAGGTCTCCGAAAAGGTGGTCCGCCGCTCGATGAGGGAGGAGCAGCTCGTCGTGACCTCGGCTAAGCGGCGTCGATACACATCCTACCAAGGCGAATTAGATCCCGCGCCGGAAAATTTGGTCAATCGTGATTTCCACGCTGCGAAACCAAACGAGAAATGGCTGACCGGTATCACCGAGTTCCAACTGCCAGCCGGTAAAGCGTATCTGTCGCCCGTAATCGATTGCTTCGATGGCTTAGTCGTCAGTTGGTCAGTCAGCACGCGGGCAGACGCCGAGCTGGTGAACACAATGCTCGATGCCGCAATTGAAACTATCACCGGCAGTGCCGACCGCCCTGTTGTTCACTCGGATCGGGGTGCCCATTATCGTTAGCCCGGCTGGCTGTCGCGCATGCAAAATGCTCAACTGGCTCGATCCATGTCACGCAAAGGGTGCTCGCCGGACAATTCGGCCTGCGAAGGATTTTTTGGGCGGCTCAAAAACGAGATGTACTATAATCGCACCTGGATCAATACGACCCTGCTCGACTTCATGCACCAGCTGGACTCCTACATCCAGTGTTACAACCAGAGTCGGATAAAGCTCTCACTGGGCGGGATTAGCCCCGCCGAATACCGCCGAAATCTTGGGATTAAAGCATAAGCAGTCCAAGGATTTGTCCGCACCTCCCTTATCGGCGTCCAATATTGGGTCTGACGCATATGTGGAACGGCCCGGTTGGCAAGGTTTTTGTTACATGAATCTCCATTGGACGGTGCGGTCATATGTCCGGCCTGTTAGCGCGGTCATCGACCGCTGGCCACATGATTTCCGCGATGCCGATTGCCTAATCAATTTCTCGCGCTCAAAAGCGCACTGCGTCAGACGGTCTGATCGGCGTCGAGGTATCGTCCCTCAAGTTCATCCTGCTTTGGCACCTTGCCATTTTATCCCAACGCTATAGCGCTGGGAATTTCGTCTCGAGCAGCGCCCAGATGGTGCGCGCCATCTTGTTTACAAGCGCTACCGCGGCGACTTTGTAGGGACGGCGCGCAATCAGGGAGATCACCCAGGCGGGCAACTTAACGCCTCGGCGCACCTGTTTAAGAATTGAAGTCGCACCGACAATCAATAGAGTTCGCAACTGCTTATTGCCCTGCTTCGATATCTTGCCGAGCCTCTCCTTTCCTCCGCTGGAATTCGCCCTTGGTGTGATGCCTATCCAAGCCGCCAAATCTCGTCCCGTTCGAAAGGCCGCGGGATTTTGGACGGCGGTCCGGACGGTTGCAGCAATGATTGGCCCGACGCCAGGAATGGTCGTCAGTCGAGGAGCCGCATCATCGGCTTTCACAGCTGCGGCAATCTTGGTGTCGAGCGCCTCAATCTTGGCCGTCAGCTTTTCTATTTGTTCGGCCATTTCCAGAAGGGCAGCCCTGGCCGAGTTCGGCAAACGTTCGTCTCGATCATCATGCAAAACAGCAATGAGCTTGGCTATACTCGTCATCCCAGTAGCAGCAATAATCCCAAGCTCAGCCATGTGACCGCGCATGGCGTTTGCAGTCTGGCTTCGCTGGCGCACGAATAACTCTCTGGTCTTCAAGACCATGCTTGCGGCCTGCTCCTCAGGTGTTTTGATAGGCACAAAACGCATCGTAGGGCGCGTGACCGCCTCGCAGATCGCCTCCGCATCAGCCGCGTCGGTCTTGTTCCGTTTGACGTAGGGCTTCACATAGGCTGGCGGCATTAACCGCACCGTATGACCGAATTCGCCGATGGCGTTGGCCCAGTAGTGGGCACTTCCGCAAGCCTCCATACCGACGAGGCACGGTTCGATCTGACGAAAGAACTCCAACACCTGGGAGCGTCGCAGGGCACGTCGAACGACGACGTGCCCGTCTTCGGCGATGGCGTGGGCCTGGAAGACCGACTTGGCCAAATCCAGTCCGATTGTGATAATCTTCTTCACGGAGCGGTTCCTTCTCTCTTGTGGCGATTGGCGTCACCACGATAGGCATCCTTTATGCCGGTGCGAAGGGCCGTTCCACACCATCAATCTCGATGACATCAGGATGCTCCCACGATCCGTGCCTCAAGCAAATCGAGTTTTCCGCGCCCATACATCTGGCGCTTGATAAGTTTCAGCTTGGTGATCTGGCCCTCTGTCTGACCGTTCGACCAAATTGAAGTGATTGCATTCTGAACCGCTGCTCTGTCGCGGATAATGCCGTTGGCAAATGATGCGACCGGGCTTGTTGCTGCGCGGTCGATCCACGTGTCCAAGTCATCTTTGCACTTGCGCCGCAGCATTTCATGAAAGCTTTCCACGACATCTCTGGCCTCGACAAGGTCTGGTAGTCGCTCCTCGATCGCAGCGACCGTCATCGTTTGAGCCTTGGTCAAATTGTTGCGTTCAAGGGTCATCAGGCGGACGATGGTGCGTGCTGCGGGCGCGTGGCCGAGCCCGTTCTCGGCTTTTTCGGCTCGCCTTTGTCGTGTTGCCCATTCCGTAACAACGCGGAGACCTCCACCAAAACCAGCCAGCCGAAGCTGCCGCCACAGTTCAGCGCCGTTTCGCAATCCGGCGTCCCATTGCGCTTCCAGCCAGGGCAAGTGCGGTTCGAGGGAAGTTTGTCGCACCCGAAAGATGTCGGTCCGTTGACCACGGACGACACTGCGGACCAGCTTTCGGATGTGCCCGGTTCTGCGCACGATCTCCTTGATGGACACGCCTTCGCCGACGAATCTACGAATGACAGAATTCGTCTCTTCACGTCTCAGATATCCTTCATATTACAGGCGCTCGGCAGCAGTCAGAAGCTTAGGATTTACAGTTGCTGTTTCGACTGCCACGCGGACCTGCCGCATCGACTTGCGAACGGCATCAAGAAAGGCGTGGCTAGCGTTTTCCATGAGATGCCAGCGGTCGGCGACCTGTTCGGCGTGTGGTAGGGCTTGTGCAGCGGCCTGCGCATACCCGCCGCCGCGGTCTCTTGCCACGATTTCGATTTGCGGCTGCTCGACCAGCCAGGCCTTTGCGGTCGAGGGTTCTCGGTCGGGCAGCAACGCGATCGTCTTTCGCCGTTCCAGATCGCAGATGATCGTGCCATATCGGTGATTGCGACGCCACGCCCAGTCATCAATGCCGATGACGCTTGGCGGCGGTGGTGGTGGGCGATCATATCGGCGAACGGTTCGAAGCAGCGTGTCATTTCTAACCGGTAAACCGAGACGATCTGCGAACCGTGCTGCTGGCCGGTCACCCAATGCCAAAGCGAGATGGTGAACTAAGGTCTCTAGGCGTGTAGTCCGGCGGGCCATGGGTCGTATCACGCCATCACCGAAACGTTCGACGAAAATCTTTCGACGGCAATGGACGACATTGCAGATGAAGCGTCGGACCGTCAGGTGCAATTTGATCCTCCGGCCCGCACACGGCAGATCGGTGATAATCCGAGGATAGCGACTATGAACACGATGGGAGGTCGTGCCGCATTCGGGACACCTGCAACCTCGGGACTGACCATGTGCGGTGACAACGATCACATCGGGTCTGTGATGCACCGCCTCCACCTCCAACTCGGCAGGGATTAAATCGGAAGGC
Source organism: Aliirhizobium sp. YIM B11859 (assembly GCF_057163345.1). Lineage (NCBI taxonomy): Bacteria > Pseudomonadati > Pseudomonadota > Alphaproteobacteria > Hyphomicrobiales > Rhizobiaceae > Aliirhizobium > Aliirhizobium sp. YIM B11859. The sequence continues at coordinate 16,971 of NZ_JBXHAY010000018.1, read as the reverse complement.
TGAAAATAGGCTCTCATGGCGCTGATTCTCCTTCAAGAACCAAGCCAGTAGAATCCGAAACATCATCGAGAATGAGTCAGACCCAATATTCCACGCCGAAACACATTCATTAGGGCGATGAGGTACAAGAGCGCTTTATTTCCTTAGCTCTCACGCAACCAAAGCGCCTCTCAAATATTATTCGGTCACCGAACGGAGAAAACGGATATGATTGTTATCGAGGATTGGATTGACGATCGTCTTGAGGAGCGTCGGTTCGCGGCATTGCCTGCAGGTGATGAGAATTACTTCGCAATGCTGGCCGGCGTGTTGCGGGCGGAAGCAGAAGCGGCCGGTTATGGCGTCGATCGCTTACTCGAAGCGTGCAATGGCGATATAGTAGCGTTCCTTATGTCTCGCCAGCTGCAATCCGTGACCACCGAAAATGCTAGCGCCGGACTGACGCTCTAGCCATCAGCTCGGCTGCTCGCGGCTGACCCGATTTGTGCGCCCCTTGAGTACTAAGACGGTGCCCCTACCTATTGACCAACAATCGCTCGCCCGTGGCCACGGATGTACTGGCACTGGCTGATGCGGTCACGGGAGGTCGGTGCGAGGGTTCGCTCCGGCCTTTATTATTGCCGCGTATATGCTCTCACATCTTCTTCTAATTCAAACGCACTCTATCTCATCTATGTCATCAAATGGAGAGGACAACGATGAAGAAGATTCTCATTGCAATCGCATCTCTGGCTTTGCTAACCGGTGCGCTCTCATCGTGCGGCAACACGATCCGCGGAGTGGGGAAGGATGTAGCCGGTACAGTGGACGCCACGCAGAATGCCGGTAAACGCGTGGACAACGCGGCGAAATATTAGCCTTTCGTTGGCATAAAGAGAGGCGGCAGAGATGCCGCCTTTTTTTGTAATCCACATAACCTCGACCTTTGGTGGAGGGCTGGACGAGTTCTAGATTGTGATTGAGAGACCTCCGTGTGCGCTGGTCGACGGTTCGTGTTGCTCCAAAGCCAAAGATCGTTGTGAGCTTCTCCTAGCCGTCGCGCACCGGGAAGGTAGCCTGCCGGATGTCTTATCCATGTCGAGAAGTTCGTCGACCGCAACTTTCAGCTGGCGTCGACCTATTCGCTATCTCCAATGATCCTCCACCCATTTGGTTGGCAGGATGAAATGGCGCAGATACTGGAAAAATCCTTTGTCCTTCCTCACCTTGTGATTGAAGGCACGCCTCACGTGACCAAGCGGAGTGGTCGGAATGGCACTTTTGCCATAACGCCCTTCGATGGCGTGCTGAGGCAGGAGGCCACGCGGAAAAATGACGACGCGGGCACTCGATGGCAGCCGTGGCACGAGAAAATAGTTGAGCGGGAAAGGCCAGCGGCAGTCCTGGCGGAAATGCAGCACCCATTTGCGCGGGAAAAGCTTGATACCGCCCGGAGCACAACGGCTGACATAACGCTGTTCATATCTATAGGTATCGGCAACCCATTGTGGGTTTTCCTTGAACTTCTCCTGCAGCGGCACAAGCTTGCCGACCGGAAAACGAAAGAGCGAAGTCTGGCCGAGCCGCTCGAAAGGTGTCGTCTGGTTTTTTGCCAGGACAATGTCATCCGGTCCGCCAACCTCGAAAAATAGGTCGAGCGAGGAAACGATCACCAGATCAAGATCAAGGAAAAGGACCGCCCCCTTGAGCGAGCCGAGCTTGGGACCCCACAGGCGGGACTTTGGCCAGATGCCGCGGGTATTGACCGGCATCTCCACTTCGATCGGCGGAAGATCCTCGCAGAGGATGCCCGGATGCAGGCCTTCGCGATTGTCGGTAAAGCAGGTGAAGGTGAAGGGCGGCGTGATATTGCGCTCGACCATGTTGTAAAGACGGTTGATGAACGGCGCACCGTATTTGGTGCCCCAGCTGATGCAGATGACCTGCTTGACGCCACCGCTTGCTGCCAGAATTGCGTTCGGCGTTGGCTCGCTGCTCACTACCATAATTTTATCTGGCCTTTTCAAACTAGCGGATGAGGCTGTCTATGCGACCAATCTCAGTTTTGGTCGCTGGGCGGAACGGATTTCGTCATTGGTTCGTCGAACAGCGGGGCCAGTGTTCTTGCTCCTCCCGCGGAAAGATGGTCGCCATCCTGGTAAAGCACAATGTTGTCTTCCATGACCTTGCAGTGTCTATAGTCGCAAATCCTACTCATCGGATCGACCAGCCATGCCCCGGTTGAGTTCGCCACACCCTTTATTACATCTCGAGCCAGCGCTTGCCTCTTTTCGGTATAACCAAGGTCAGGGGCGATATCGAGTGTTCGCCCGGCCATGTATGCTCTCGCAAGCGCTTCGGGCACCGTATACCCGACTTCTGGAACATCCATGATAAATATTGGCTGGGACCCTATGCGTCTTAGGTCGTTGGCCAGCTGCTCCAAGCCGATAGCGACGGGTTGCGACCAATCGGACAAGTCCGGCTGTACACGTGGATCAAAGAACACTCCTTGCTCAGGCAATTCGCTGCGGTGAACGTACTTGGGCCAATACGCGGCTAGGAACACCTTCGGATAATGGTGGCGAGCCACCAGGGCCATGACTGCTTTTGTATGGTCAATGCAACGCTCAACATGATCGGTGCGACCGAATTCAGTGTTGGGCAGAGGCGGGCAGGACGCTCGCCCGACGAAAGTACCGGTGATGCCGAGTGATCTCGCGGCGACATCCAGGGCAGGAGCAATCGCTGCTGCGTGGGAATCTCCCCATAGGAGGAAACTCGGTTTCCCACCTTCAGCGCCAAGCCGACACAACGCATCACCGTTGATCTGCGCAGGTGTCAATCCGTCACCATCACTGTCAGCAAAGCATTTCTGGTCGTTGAATGGTCCTGTGTCGAAAGTCGCCTGGTAAAGCCGTGCTGCTTCCGTCGGCAGCCTGCCCGGCAGGCCGTCGTTCCTTTCCACGAAGGTAGCGAAACCGTAGGCCACCAAGACGAACGCAGCGCTTACGGATATGACGGCGACCATGGTTGACGCCCGAAAACGGCCAAATCGGATAGGATTCTCGATGTATTTCCAGGACAGGTAGCCGGCGAAAACAGATGCGCCAATGACGACCGACTTCAATGTCGGCGTTAATTTCCCTTCGGCAAAGTACTGAGCGAAAACAATGATTGGCCAGTGCCAGAGATATAGCGAGTACGAAATTTTGCCGAGAAAAACCGTTGGCTTGCTGGTCAAAATGGTAGCAACCGGGCCCGAACGAATATTGGCTCGGATAAGAGCCGCGGCGCCCAAGCAGGGCAGCAAAGCGCTGAACCCAGGGAAGAGGGTATTCGACTTGAAGAAGAATATGGCAATGAGAATTGCGGCGAACCCACAAACACCGAATAGTGAGGAAGCTGTTTCGGTCTGCGGCCGTACAGGAATGGCCGCAACTAGAGCCCCAAAGAGAAGTTCCCAAACGCGGAAATGGAGAAGATAGAACGCTTTCTCGGGTCGAACCTGAACCGCCCAAACACTAGCCAAAAAGGACACGGTGATAAACGCGACGATCAGGTGGATGAGCCATGCGCGAGCATGTCGGTAGGTCAGATATAAAGCGAGCGGGAAAATGACGTAAAATTGCTCTTCTACCGACAGAGACCAGGTATGCAGGAGCGGCTTCATTTCAGACGCGATGTCAAAATAGCCGCTCTCCTGACGAAACAGGATATTGGCCACAAAAAGCACAGCTGCTTTGACGCTTGCGGCGAAGTACTCGAACTCCTGAGGCATGAAAACAAATGCCGCAACGATGGACGTCACCACAATCATTGCAAATAACGCCGGAAAGATGCGACGCATCCGACGGACATAAAAATCGAGGAAGCTGAAGGTCCCATTTTCCAGATCACGTAAGATGATCTTCGCCATGAAGAAGCCGGAGAGCACGAAAAAGATGTCTACGCCGACGAAGCCACCCGAAAATGGAGGTACTCCGGCATGAAACAGCAAAACTGGAATGACCGCATACGCTCTTAGTCCATCAAGATCTGGTCGGTAATCGATATGTCGGTTTTCCAAAATGCTACTCGCCGCCGGCCTGTTTCAATCGGTATCATCCAGTGCCTTCAGCATGTGACGGCAACCACGCGCTCGTCCTTTGTGCGCTATTCTTGACGAATGCAAGGCGGGGATGAGGACAGCACCTATATGCCGGGCGCTGAGAGCGATGGAGGAAGGCATTTTTGAGCTTCAGGGGTTTGCCAGTTAACCGGCGGTGCTCTAGGTAAGTGAGCGCACGAATAGTATCGAGGCACGACTCAGTCAGATCGAGCAAATGCCGGTCTCCTCCGCCGCGTCAAACCGTGCCAGTGCAAGTCTTCATTTGTGATCGAATTACAAAGCAGTATCGGGAGTGTTGCTATGGATAATGCGCAGGTTTTCATCGGTTTTGACAGCAAAGAGGTCGCTGCCTATCACGTGTTCTGCCAAAGCATTTTAGAGAAGAGCACGATGCCGGTGACCTTCACACCCATCAATCTTGCCAATCTCGGCGGTCTCTTCACCCGTGAGCGGAATTCGCTCCAGTCAACCGAATTTTCCTTCTCTCGTTTTCTCGTTCCATATCTGAGCGGGTACGAGGGATGGTCCCTTTTTGCAGACTGCGACATGATCATGCGCAGCGACATAGCAAAACTTTGGGCGTTGCGGGACGACCGGTACGCGGCGATGTGCGTGAAGCACAATTACGTCCCCAAGGTCGAAACAAAGTTTCTCGGGCAGGTTCAGACCAAGTACGAGAAGAAGAATTGGTCGAGTGTCATTCTCTTCAACAACGCGAAATGCAAGAAGCTGGAAGTGGACTATGTCAACACAGCTACCGGCCTGGAGCTTCACCAGTTCAAATGGCTGGAGAGCGAGGACTTGATCGGCGAGCTCCCGCCGACCTGGAATTGGTTAGTCAACGAATACGACTACTCCGAAGACGCCGATTTGGTTCATTTCACCGATGGCGGCCCATATTTTGACGACTACAAGGATGACGATTATGCCGAGGAGTGGTTCGCGACGCGCGACCGCATGCTCCACGTGACCCAGCGCTCCGCGTAACGCGTTACGGAACCGTTCCAAATTGCGCTGACGCGACGCCGGTTAAGTCTGGCGTCGCTTCGCCTGATCGGTTGGAGGCGCAGAAATCGCGCCATTCCAAACCGGCATTCCAGTTCGAGCTCCAACATCGGGGTCGGCCGTATAAAGCGGATAATGAAGCTCCAGAAGTCGCTGGATGAGACGCATATCCATATCGGTATGGTGCCGCTTCAATCCGGCTTGATTATACACATGTCCGGCGGAATTGGGATTAATCCCTGAGATGATAACCGCCGTTGCCCCGTGATGCAGGGCAAATAGGACCGCATTCATGCCATTTGAGCATTTTGAATCAGCATCAAGTTCCAGCGAGCTTAGACCAGCAACTTTATCGATCAGTGCCATGCGTTGATATCGATCCACGATTTCGAGGCGGTCGTACGCATAATCGAAAGCCTTAAGCCCTTGTCGCAGTCGCTCCATTTCATTGCGGCGCCATAGCATGACATAGAGGGCTTTTGTCCTCTTTCCGCTGAGCACCCTGCGAACTTCGCGTGCATTCGTTGTTGTGCCTTCGACCTGATTAAACATCATGAAGGTGATGTCTGGAACCGTGGCTCCCCATTTGGACGCAACCGTCTGCGATCCGTTGACTGTAAGCAAATTGTAACTCTCATCAAAACCAACTGGAATCTCAGATTTTGGCGCCGAACCAACCACCACCACAGGCCCCTGGAACCTGCTGGGCAGGGAAGGGGGCTCTGGTCGTGTCAGCCAGTACTTCACTCTTCGATATAGGGCCGTCTTACGCGCTTTGAGGCGCTCAGCTACTCCCAGTCGGAGCTCCGTTGCCAATTGGCATCCTTTCACTTCTTCTTTTTCAAGAAACCGGGCTTCAAACCTCGTAAGAATTCGTCAAACGAGCGGAGGACATTGGTGAGAGAAATCAGCTTGTCGACCTGGCTTTCCGTAGCGTTTTGCCGGGAAGATAGGACCTCTGCAATCGTAGACGAGATCGCGGATGCAGAAAACTCAGGAAAACGTTCGAGCAGCGTCTCGTAGCTGTTTTTAGGAAGGCCCGTATCAAAAGCGATTTTGCCTTGCCTCGCCATAAGACGCAAGAACACCTGTTCGAATGTCCAATCATGGGCAGCCACAACCTTCCATTTGTCGCTACGCTGCCCGGTAAAGCCTGCGAGAACGATCGTTGCGGGGATCTTTTGCTCAGCCAGCCACAACGCAATCGCAAATCCACTCGTGGGCAGTTTCTCTTCTGGATAAAAAGCTTTGCAATAGCCCACCAGGTCAAGGTGGCCGGTGGGAGTATTGAGATAGTCCTTGGTCTCGTTCAGCTTTTCCGTGTCACTCAAACGCATGTTCAGGATGCCAAAAAAGGCCTGCGGATCGAATAGACTTAGAACCTGCGACACCTCGTTGCGGTAAACGATGTTCGCCCCTTTTGGCTGGCCGCGTGAGATGAGAAGGCATTTGCCGGTAAAGGATCGATCAAGAACTTTGTAAGCTTTGTTGAAAAACACAAACAGCGCGGTGTCCGGATACGCTTGTTTGAGAGCATCAATATCAATTCGGTCGCTGTTGGCGACCAAAACGATGTGCGAAAAACGGGAAAAGAAAGAAGACCATTGTTGTTGGTCAGCGAGGCCCGATAGGCCGGTAGTGACAGGTACGTTCATGCGTAGATTTCCTATCATTTTTCAAGCAGCGGCGAATAAAACCCGCCTTGTCTTCCGTATAAACCGCCTGTATTCCTTCGGTTGAGGAAATACAAGTCGCTCGCCGAAGGTGAGTCTCGAGTGGCTGTGAGGAGGCACCATGGGGATATTCGGCCTCAAAAGCTCGCGTCATTTTACCAGAGAACTGTCTATCACGCCGCCGGAGCCGCGCGTAGGCCGAAAAGGTATCGCGATAGTCGCCTGCGTGAAGAATGAGATCGATTACATCGTCGAGTGGATACGGTTCCATCAGGCCGTGGGAGTGGGACATTTCATCCTCTACGATGACCAATCGACTGACGGCACATTCCTTCTTCTCAAACGTATCCTGTCAGAGCGCGAACTAACAGTGGTGTCATGGTCGATGCATATGACATACGGCCATGATGGCCGCGCTATGAACGGGCAAGTCATAGCTTTTGCCCATGCAATTTCGAACTTCGGCGGTTCTTTTCAACACATGGCGTTCATCGATGTTGATGAGTTTTTGCTACCAAAGAGCGGCGGCACGCTACAGGAAGCACTTTTGTCATGGGGCGATTTCCCCAACATTTCGCTTCCATGGCACATGTTTGGTCATAGTGGACATGAGAAGCGCCCTTCCGATCCAGTGACGACCGCTTACACAAAGCGCGCCCACGATCCAATGAAGCGTCACGCGCATGCCATGAACTTCAAATGCATCGTTGATCCGACTGAGGTCACGCAGGTGTCAGTTCATCATTTCCATACCCGCTCAAACGGTGACGTCACCTCAAATGATAGCGGCATACTTGCCAGCTATCGTGACCGAAAGCGGCCTGAATTCTATTCCGCCCAGAACATCCAACTCAACCACTATTACAGCAAATCACGCGACGAGTTCCGCCTGAAGATTGAGCGCGGCTGGTCATACGACCAAACAAACGAAAAGTATGCCGAAAAGGCTCGATCAATTCGAGATTATATCGAGTCGGAACAGATTGAGGATTTGGCGATGCGCGAATTCGTGCAGGCGAACAGGATTGAGCTGAGCTGACGCGATGCGGCATCGAGCGCGTTTTTGAGGTAGCCAGCATTTCAATGGGCGGTTGCACTATGAGTGCAGAGGCGCTGGCTCGGCACCGCCGGCGTGGTGGGATCACTCAGCCCAATCGAGTATCGAATATCTCTAGGCCTTCTATATATCCATCCGAGTTTTTTAGCTACATCCCCGCTGGATCGGCTCTCAAAAAATTACCAACTGTAAGGATATGTTTTGCCCCAAGATGATATAAGAGCCCGTGTTAAATCCGTTGTTATTGACATCCTCGGCGTTAAGCCGGAACAGGTGGTCGATACGACGAACCTCTCAGATCTTACAGCAGATTCTCTGGAAGTGACGCAACTCATAATGGAGCTTGAAGCCGAATTCAACATCGAAGTCTTGGATGAGACCAGCAGTGGCCTGATGACCGTAGGCGACTTTGTAAATCTGATAGTTGAGCTGAAACGCCATCAAGCTATCTGAGAGTCCGTCCGAGAATTCATGATCGGCGTGCGATCCGTCTGACGAGGGTCATGATGGATGCGGCATAAAGGAAGGCCTTGGCGGACTTGATGGTTGCTTCCGGATCTTTCCATAATCGGCGGTTTCGGCTGATCCAAGCGAAGAAGCGCTCGACAACCCAACACTTTGGATGAACGGCAAAGCCGACCTGATCTTTCGGCTTGCGGACGATCTCGACGTCGACCAGCGTCGCATTTTGCGGTCTGTCGCCAGAGTATCCCATGTCGGCAAACGCTTTGGCCACGAACGGGAAGGACTTCCGAGACAGTCGCAGAACCGGGATGGCACCATCGCGATCCTGAACGTCAGCCGGTTGAGGATTAAGCACGAGAGCACGTCCGTCCATATCGACCATCGCTTGTCGCTTGCGGCCTTTGATCTTTTTACCCGCATCATATCCACGCGGACCACCGCTCTCGGTGGTTTTGACACTCTGGCTATCCAGCACAGCAGCACTTGGAGAGGCCTGGCGGCCGGTCCGCTCGCGATCCACCATGACGAGGCAGTGATTGATCCGCGTGAAGACACCAGTGTCAGGCCAGCGGCAGAAATACCCGAAAACCGTGCTCTTGGGCGGCAGGTCTTTCGGGATGAGACGCCAGGGAATGCCGCCCCGCAAAACGTAAAAAATGGCGTTGATGATCTCCCGCAGCGGCCAGGCCGGCTTACGCCCCCTTGGCGCAGGCTGCGGAAGAAGGGCACCGCCCATTCCGCGTCCGTCAGGTCGGTTTCGTATCGTGGCTGATTGCGACTATACTGCCGCCGGGTGGTCGGGTTCCACATGGCGCTTCCATTCAGGCTTCAGACACCTTCTTGGAATCATCATCGGCCCGATCACTCAATTCTATTCTCGGACGGGCTCTGACAAGTGCAACAGCTGTTCAATCTGTCTGCCGAAGGAGTAGTAGTTCACGGTCTGAGGATTTAGACGTTGCGAGCCTATGCGCTGAATTATCATTCATTTCACTTGGGGCTCTGCGTGTCGACCGATCGAATCTCCTCAAGAGCTTATGAACGCGACATCCAATAGCTCTAAAAGCAAAACTCTACTGTCATTGCCGTCCGTTCTTGGCGTTCACCTATCAGTGAGCAGGCAATTTCGCATGTCGGCTGGGGTCCCCTTGGCTACCGACTAGTTGAGGTTCATTGACTTCACCCGCGACTACTCGCCAGTTTCACGCGATCGCGCCCCGCACGTTTAGCGTCATAAAGCGCCATGTCGGCGCGCCGGTACGCATCCTGCAGTTCAGGTTCCGAGGCGAGGGAGGCCACTCCGAAACTTGCGGTTAGTGTAACAGGTAGATCCTCGATGGTTGTTGCCGCCCTGCGGATCGTCTGCGCCAGGGCAAGCGCAGCGTCTACGGGCATGTTTGGCAGGAAGACCGCACATTCTTCGCCGCCAATGCGTCCTGTGGCAGATATGGCGGGCGTTTGGTTGCGAAGAACCTTACCAAAACCCTGGATCACCAAGTCTCCGACATGGTGGCCATAGGTGTCGTGATGCTCTTGAATTGATCAAGGTCACAAACGATAACGGCATGCTGCGATACGCGTCAGAGTTTTTCCGCTCGCTGTTAACCGATAAGCGTGACACCAGGCGCTACAAGCGTTTTGTCGGCGCAATGGAAACGCTTCAGGACGAGCTCGGCCTTCTGAATGATCTAGCGAGCAGCCCTGCCAACCTCCAAGTTCACGGACTAAACGATGTCTCTGGCGCGGATGGCCTCGTTTCCCATGTCGATAAAGCTGCCCTGATCGATAGAGCCCAAAGTGCGCTTGACGACATGATGGATGCCAAGCGGTTCTGGCGGTGACACACCGTTGGTCTCCCGGTAACAAGCTGGAACGTCACCAGGCCGATGACACAAGATCTTCACGACGTCGAGTTAGTCTGAGCCCTGGTCTCTGAAGGCTTCCCCTCCCGGACCGCGATTGGCCCGCCGCATCTGGCGGGCATTTTTTTTGTTTGGGTTGCGCCGCACATGTCGTTCGGGTGTGTAGGGTCAGTCGTAGGGGTCGATGGTTCGATTCCTTTCAAGAGCATAACCAATGCCTGCCCGCGACAACGGAGCTTTCAAAGTGAGCTCATGCAGCGCCTTTGCGATGTTGAGAACGACATTAGGATCGAGCTGCATTATGGACCTGCTAATGAAAACTTCCCGTCGACGTTGAACGACTTCACTTGATGCGAAATCAGGGGTCGCAGCCCGACCCCGATCCAGTCGAAGGATGACAACAGATCATGAGAATGGGAAAGTCCAATGATCATTTCCCGTTGCTTTTTCTCAAAACTCGAATTTGGTGGCTTGAAGATGCTTTTGGCGAAACCACTGACTTCAGCGAGTTGACCGAAGACCTCCTGAACATGATCGGCGCAGAGGGAGCTCAAGGTTTTCGATTTCGGCGAAAACGGCACGACCGTCGGCCCTGACTGGGCCAATGTAGCGATTTCGTCGCTCAAACTATGGCTTGCGGAGCCCCAAGCCGGGGCTCCAGTAGAATGACGTTACCGCTTACCGCGATGCCGACATACGCAGCAGGCGGCAAAGGCTGACGAGTGCCGGGGCGTAACCTCCTGCGCTGATCGATGTGCAACGCTTCAATAGCAGGGCGCGTTCACTGGGTGACATCTGCTGCAACGCCCTCAACTGAGCTTGCGACAGATCAGCGCCCGGTTTACTTCCCGGTGTGGTGCCAGAGGTCCCACCCGTGGTCGGGCCGCTGCCAGATCCGATGCCGACATCGACATCAGCGCCAACGCTTGTCCCGCCTCCGACCGTTGCGCCGACATTCGCATTCAACCCGCGTGTCCCGCCGACAGATGCCGACACCCCGGCATTGACGCCACGGTTACCACCGACGGAGGCGCCGACCCCAGCATTGACGCCGTTGCTTCCACTCACCGACGCGTTGACGCCTGAATTAACGCCGCGACTGCCACCAGCGGATGCGCCAACTCCAGCGTTGACACCGTTGCGCCCGCCAACCGACGCGCCTACACCGGCGCCGAGACCAGAACTCCGGCTGGAACCGACACTCGCGCCAGCGTTTGCGCCACTTCTGCCTCCGACAGGTGCTCCTGCACTGACGCCCGATCCTGATCGACTGCTCGATCCGACCCCGGCGCCCGCATTGGCACCTCCACGTCCTCCGACGGATGCCCCGACGCCCAATCCGCCTCGTCCGGCGCTAACACCCGCGCTTACGCCTCGTGAGCCTACAGACACACCGGCATCTCTTGCATACGTTATCTGGCCCAGTGGGTTTGCGATAAAGGCGCTGATGGCGATTGCAGTCGTGATCTTCAACATTGGGTTCCTCCCGGTTTGACGATGATTCACCAACCAAGACGAGCCAGCATTTGGTCTTTGAGTGCTAAAGTAGAACGCGCTAATGTAAAGGAATGCTTCCCCGTGACCAAATAATATCCTGCATCGCACAAGCTTCAGCGATTACTGATTCATAGTCACTTTCAAATAATTAGTACGGGGACAGGCTTTCATACCTTGCTAGACAATTGAGGTTTTCGGATGATTGAAGAGTATCTGCGCCTGAATGACGTAGAGGAAGCGATACCAGCAGACAAAACGTGTCCGTCTTCAGGACGCTGGTCAATCCTTCAGCGGCATGTGGAATGTCAGCGGGCACTCCAAGCTCCCTTCTATGAGTTCCTCAACCATGCAGTGGCGAGCGGCTGGAGCGAGAGAGAGGCGACGGTCGCCGTCGTCGAACTGTCCGAGAGCCATATGCTCTCATTCGAGGCTGATCGAGACACTATCGCCATAGTCGCCCGAATGCGTCAGATGGAGTGAGGCTCAGGATGCGGTAAGCGTTTAAATCTTTTCGCAGCCAATGGAAAATCGTACTTTGAACTTGAGCTTATAGGGATTGGCAATGACTGGGCTACTCACCTTCGACGAGTTGGTTCGACGCGTCGTCATCACCGCTCGGGATGTCACGCCCCGTGAGACAGTCGAATTAGGTGTCATCCATGGACTCTGTCTCGACGTGGCGTCAGATCTCAGTCCGGAATTGATTGATGTTCTCGGAAGTGCCCAAGGCCTAGCTCTGCTGGTTGGAGCGTTGCTCCGGCAATCTGACGTCCTTCAACCTCTGGCCGACGATATCTCTCGATGGAGCTTCTTGAGGAGTTGAACTCTAATTTTGACGGGAGTAGGGAACAATAGGTGCATATGCGAATTTCTCGCGTCACACGCGTATGCTGGAGATGCTCGTGGCAAGCACCGTCAATTATGCATTCGACGATTTCAAACAAAAGTTTGGCCTTGACGACAAAGAGGCCGAGCGCATTTACCGCACGACCGGTCCTGCCAAGGCGGACATCGAAGCCATTATGCGTGTTTGGATGAACAAGTCAGCAGTCGAAGCGTGGGTGATGAACGTCAATCCGCCGCCCTCGCGCTCACAATCCTGCAATCGCCTGCAACGATAGTTTCCGAAGTCGCGGCAGATCTGCGTCGAATGGCAGCACGCGAGACGATCTCAACACGGTAAACAATGCGTCCTTTGCTAAGGTCTTTTTCATGAACGATAGACCGATTATGATAGGTATCGGGCTAATTCCCTTGTCTTGGGCAATTGGTCTCGCCAGCCTCGCCTACAGCTTCCACTGACATATGCGATTACAGGGTGCACTGCGGAACTTTTCTTGCATCTGCGAATTGGGTTTGCAGCCGATGGTTGCCATCCGCCGTCGGTCTCCTCACCGGTAGCCAGCCCATCCTCCCGGGCTGGCTACTTTCTCACAGGCTACCCGGATAACGTTGCCCGATTGATTTAGCTTTCAGCCGATGTGTCGACGGTAACGCGGCCTTGCGCAAGTCCAAGTTATCGTGCGTCTTCTCGCCGATACAGCAAAGTCATATAACGTAAGCGCAATTCGCTCATAGAGATCTCGGAACTGATCCATTGATCTACAGAGGCCAAAAAGCCTTCGTCGTCCTCGAACTTAAGGCCCAACGCCTGCGCCTTGCCTCGGGCAGCCTCAAATACCGCTAGGCGCCTGTCTGCACTCATATGTTCGCCCCCGTTAAGGTTTCATACCGAGTAGTGCAACGATTTTGATCGCGATCAACGTGTTTATGCACAGCTGTGGTCAAATGAGACGTATGATCGAGAAACCCGGCGATTACATACAATCACAGATCCTGATATACGAGGCGATGATTGAAGAGATCATGTGGGCTAACCCGCGCATCACCGACCTCAACTACGCGATACAGCCCGAGGTCTCGAATGATTGGCATCGGCTCTTGAGCCTGCAAGCCTCGCTGAAAACACTTCGAGAATTCCGGCAGTAGCGAGCCGTCGACTCGCTTTCAATGAGGCCTCCCGCTAGACTTTCCGACAATCGGAACTTATCCTTTGTCAGGTTTTGCAAGGAGGGGCTGCACCGATTTGGCTTGTCGGAAAGTTGAAGTAATCGAACATAACTCGCGTTGGGTCGTGCGCCTGACAGACGGCGGCGAAGCTATAGAACGCGAGTTTCAGATGGTAGACCATGCGCGATCTTGGCGGCAGGGCAAGCCGCTCGAATGGGGAGTTCGGTCACCGACCATACGTCAAATCCTAGCATGGACTGAGGCTTTGAGTAGCTGTAAGTGCTAGGGGGGCGAGCCGAAAAATTCAAATTTTTGAAACAAGTGCCTTATTTGCGTGTTCTATCGGTCTAACCGGTGGAGATAACACGTGCAGACCACGCCGCACTTTTTGAGCGAATTGATCCGGGCGGCAAATACAACACCCAGGCTGTCGGAATTCTCACGTGCTCGTCTGCTTGATCGTGCATCGGACAAGATCAGAATTCTCAGGCTTCAAAAAGGGCGCCGAATAGAGATTGATGGCGACGATGTCGCATTCAATGCCTTTATGATGGCGCGTTCCGTCCCCCGCTACAACGACGATGAAATAAGCCATGCGCTTCGCGATGCCGCTGGCGCCATTTGGACCCTTCATATCGATCCGTCCTCTAAGGAGCAATAATAGGGATCGCTGTGCTCGTCTTGGTCGACGCTCCGCGGCCATATTGAGAAAGTCAATGCGCGATGTCAGACACTATATGGCGGAAACAATACGAATGGCGCCCTACCCATGGAGGACGGCCTCGGGACGACTGGTCTGCTTATGATGGCAAATTATTGATTGGCCGAATTTGGCGAGAGTACAAAGTCCCGGCCAAGCAGGGCCTATTTGGCTGGGAAGGCGGACGAGGTGGCTCGACCGGCCTTGCGAATGGCGGCTGGGAGACGTCGCATCGCAGGGCAATGCAAGCTGTAGAGCACGTATATCAGAGTAAAATCGGTGCCCCGCACGCTTTGAAAATGCAACGCTGATTTGGGCCACCCTTTCAATGTACGGTCACGTACCGGAACAGACCTGTCATTTTTTCTGGTCCCCACACGCATGGAGGGAACTGCCATCATGCGATATTTTCAGCACATCATTGGTAAAGACGGCGTCATCACAGACCGCGAAGGTGCGGAGTACGTCGATCTCGCCGATGCCTTGGAGGATGCGCGAAGCGGTATTCGAAATCTGGCAGCCGCCGATTTGGCATCGGGTCGAGATATCGACATCCGCCGTATAGAGATCCGAGACCCTTTCGGTAAGGTCTGCGCGCAGGTGTCGTTGGCAGAGATATTGGCAAACATCGTGCCATTCTCCGAAAAGCTATTCTTCGCTAATATAGCGGTCCACGTCGGCGAGCAGATTTCTCAAGGCAACTTGTGACCGTGAGCGGTCCAACGGAGGCGCCTCAATGGACGACGACAACCCTCCATTCGAGCTTACGGAAGCTGCCAAGCTATTGTCGCTCTTGGGAAACGACATCAGGTTGCGGCTACTGATCGAACTGAGCGGCAGAGAGTGGTCGGTGAACCAGCTCAGCGATCACCTCAAATTGGAACGACCATTGGCTTCACATTACCTAGGCCAGTTGCGGCGTGCTGAAGTCGTGACGACGAGGAGAACAGGGCAAACGATTTACTACTCATGTCGATCAAAGGCCGTTCGAAAAATGATCGCCGTCATGAAAGAGTTTGACTGGACAAAGCAATCCTAACGCGACCACGCCGACGTATCAAACTTGTATCATCTGGCCAAGACGGCTCTATTGCACTTGGACGTAACAGGTGATGAAAATGAAAAGGCCCGCGAAAGCAATAAGGGACGGGCCCTTTCACACTTCCAGTTTCTCACCCTTTGAACGATCGCAGCTTGCGCTGCTTTCATTACCGAAACGTTAGCAAGCAGCTACTTTTCCGGTTCGCACGAAACGCACTTTTCTCTCACCGACAAGCAAGTTTCCGCAAAATCCTGCTACCTTGACCGCTTTTTTCACGCCGCGAAAATACATCCGATCCGAGGGATTTTTCCAGAAGTTGGGATAGTGGGCACTCTTGGGAAGACGCATACGGCAAACGTTTTGAATTTCGTGGAACGTCAACACCACGTCTCGCGTCTCTGGCCTCTCTCTACTGAGGCGGCTCGTGAGGCCGCCGTACTTTTGTCCGTCACAGTGTACCTCTGCGTTCGACTGTCGCTCGACTTATAAACCGATCATGGTATTTTAGCCTTACGGAAACGTTACCTATCATTTGAAATGACTGGCTGACTTCAATGCCCGGAACTCATACGACCCCGATACAGCGTGCGCAAAAACGGCCATGATGATTTTTGGACACCCGCTGAGCTTCATGGCACGTTCCTGACGCGTTGCCGTTTCGATGACGCCTTGACGCTTCTTGTTCTTTTGAACACCAACGACATCGTACGGCGAAATCGCCAAGACGGATAACGCCTCACGCTTAGATTCGAGAGAGTTTACCCGGCTGCGAATTGAAGGGCATCGCTGATCGGGCCGCTTCTGCTAGAAGACGAATAAGAAAAAGCCCGCCCAAAAGAGCGCCGAAAGTTCGGCAGCGACCATGAACCCAAACATGGTGTCATTCATCGAATTTCTCCCCTGCGACCTCCATCGCTGGCTAACAGTAAGCCTGCACGCCAAGATAGGCTAGCCTTTCCTCTGATATCGGGCTTGCTTTTGGAAGCGATGGGGGAGCGAAGACTGTTGAGGAGGCCCCGGTTAGAGCCACCACTCTGATGAGGCCTGAGATCAAGCCGCGCGATCATCGTATTCCCGAAACCTGCTTTCAGCTGGGCTATTGCCAAGCTTGAACTGGGACAGCAATTCATTGAGCGCTGCGGCCTGAGCCGCAAGGCTATGGGTCACCGCGGTCGTTTGAGCACGGAACCACAAAGATAGACAATTCTTGCAATTTTCTGAAACCGGCTCATCTCTTATTTAAGAATCTGCTGGTATATTAATGGCATGGACATCCGATCGTTTCCAATTCCCAACAACGAACGTGAGCGGCTCGAAGCGCTCGCCGACTTCAATCTGATGGACACGCCGCCGGAGCAGGAGTTCGATCGGCTGGCCGAGCTTGGTTCCAGGTTATTCAATGTGCCCACGGTGCTGATTTCGTTGATTGCCGAGGACAAGCAGTTCTTCAAGGCCCGGGTTGGTTTCGATCCCTGCGAGACCAGCCGCGAGATATCGTTTTGCACCTACGCGATCATGCAGGACGATATTCTCGTCGTTCCTGATGCATTGGCCGATTTCCGCTTTGATC
>NZ_JBXHAY010000017.1:0-53259 GCF_057163345.1 Aliirhizobium sp. YIM B11859 | reverse complement strand
AGCGCCACAAAGCCGTCCTGTGTCTTGGCAAGGCTTCGACCGCGCAGTCGGAATGACAAGAAGCCAAAACCCTTTCCGGCGACCCATCCCATTGCGACGCCAGCGACCGACCGCCAAAAAATGTCGATCGTCATCCAATGTTCGAAGATGGTCGACCCCTTACTGGCCGCCAGTGTTAGTGCGATCGCCAGATGAACGAAGGGAAAACTCGCGCCATCATTCAGGCCGGCTTCGGAAGTCAGGGCAAAACGAACCTCGTCTTCCTCGCCGCTTTTCGGCGGGCCGACTTGGATATCGCTGGCCAGAACCGGGTCCGTCGGGGCGAGCGAGGCTCCCAAAAGGAGCGCAGATGCGATACCAAGGTCCAGGATATATGAGCCAAGCAATGCAATCGCTGTGATCGTCAATGGCATGGCGATGCCGAGAAGTCTCCATGTTGTCATCCAGCGACGCCAGCCAATACGCCGATCGATCTTCAGGCCAGCGCCCATCAGCGCGACGATGACGACGATCTCGGTGAGCCGTTCGGTGAACTCTCTGTTGTCGAGGGGATTGAAGCGCGGCAGGAGCGGGAAAGGCGACCAGGCCAAGATAGCGCCGATCGCAAGACAGATGATCGGCAGCGACAACGGCAGTCGCCGTAGAACCATTGGCAGCCACGCGGTCAGGAGAATGACGAAGCCAAGGATGGTCAGCGTGACGATATAGATATCCATTGGCGTTCCCTCAGCCGCAACCGCTGACGTGCCGGGCTGCAAACTAACGCCGGAACGCGCAAAATGTTACATAGTAGCTGATCGCGTGGATACTGATCTAGACTTCATTCTCGCCTTCACCTCCAACGCCCAAGTCACCCTTGATGCCGGGACAGGGACGAGCACTGACGTCGGCGACCCCAGGCCTCGCGCGACGCTGAGTGGTGCTGATACTCCTGCGGTCGAACGAAAAGGCTGGGTTCCAATTTCGGTTCTTTCCGCCGATGCCGATTGGCCCTTCGAAATGGGGAGGTTAACCTCGCCACAATCTCGTGAAAATCCTGTCTCAAGCCCAATGCGATTATAGGCTGAAACCGGACATACGGATATGAGCGAACAGACAATTATCGAAACATCACACGGACATATTTCGGTAAGCGACATCGAGGGAACTGGCACACCGCTTTTGATGCTGCATTGCAATTCGGGATGCAAGGAAATGTTCCTCTTTCAACAGCAGGCGCTTGGCGGAACGCGAAGGCTCGTTTCACTAGACCTGCCCGGACATGGCGAGTCATCGGACGCTGCTGATCCTCAACGCAGCTATTGCTTTGGCGGTTATGCCGACGCGATCACGGAAGTGCTCACGAAACTCGGCATCGACAAGGTTGGTATTCTTGGCCATTCGCTAGGCGGGCACATTGCGCTGGATCTCATGGCGACGCTACCCCAGGTTTCAGGGGTGATGATCTTCGGAACGCCGCCTATCCCGCCGGGACCTGAAGGTGCGCGACTTGGCTTCCTCCCTAATCCGGAGATGGCATATACCGGGAATCCGACCCTTACGGAGGAGCAGATCAAAGGTGTGGTTACCATGGCGCTCGGTCCGAGTGCTGAACGAGATCTGTTTTATACATCGGCAGTGCGCCGCGCCGATGGGCGCGCGCGTAAGTTCATGGTAGATGCAGTAATCGCAGGAACGCAGATCGATCAACGGGAACTTGTGGCCATTTCCACCGTCCCGCTGGCGATTGTGAATGGTGCCGACGACCCGGTGGTAAACCTTGATTACATCGATACGCTAAAATACCGGAACCTGTGGACCGAGCGTCCTTTGCGTCTTGCTGAAGCCGGGCACGGTCCTCATTGGCAGCAGCATCATATTTTCAACGAAATGGTGCGCAGTTTTCTCAACTCGCTCGAATGATTGAGCGGCGGCGGCTTTGCCCGTATGCGATAAAATACTGTCTCGAATCACGAGGAGGATTATTCATGGCTATCAGTACAAACGATCTCGCAGACGGTCTTGCCGAGACACATCACCTCACTAAAGCGCAGGCCAAGGCCATTGTCGAAGATGTGCTACAAGGCATTTCGCAAGCTGCCGCCAAAGTAGAAGAGGTCTCGCTGCACGGATTCGGCAAGTTCAAGGTTCAGGATAAGCCCGCACGCGATGGCCGCAACCCATCGACTGGCGAGACGATCAAGATCGCGGCGTCCAGGAAGCTTGTTTTTCAACTCGCCAAAGCGCTGAAAGAGGCCGTTAACGGCTGACGTTCGAGTTCCCTAGGCGAGGTGTATTATATATACTTGTATATACTCGGATTATGGATGCGTGAGGACGTTTTGCGCGCGGCGGTCAACCCGAAGGCAACGGCCGCTTTCGACCACTGCAGCCTCGGGTCTTCTTCCACTCCTGGCAGGATGAGATAGAGCCGGAGCGTACTTTCGCGATCGCCATGCTTGTGAGTTTTGGAACGGTGTCCTGACGGGATCACAGTGATACTTCAACGCTATGTCAACGCGGATACTTGATTGTCGCTCCGAGTTGGGAGCGACAATCAGTGGCAACAGAGCACGTCTCTATGCCTTGCTGTTGAACTTTTCTGCCTCCTCGGCGACACGGTCCTTTGCGGCGTCGTGAATATCGGAAGCAACCTCGACAACTTTGTCATAGGCGTCGGAGGCGATCTCTTTGCCCTGGTCGGCCAGCGCGGCGGCTTGAACTGACACTGCTTCCTTGGTTGCTTCGGCAGCATCACCCAGAATAGCGTCTTCCTGTTCGGTGTGAGGCAAAGCAGCTCCGATTGCCGCACCCATAGCAAACGCAAGAGCACCCCCGACGAGTGGTTGGTCGCGAAACTGCTTCAGGATGGCATCATTTAACCTGCCAACCTGTTCCTGCGCTGAATTACCTGCAGACGACGAACTGCGGGACAGGGATGCGGCAGTATTGGACACTTTGTTACCTATGCTCGTCGCGGACTCCTTGATCTGGGACCAGGTCCCCGAAGCCCATCCTGAGGCATTATCCAGCGCCTCGCCAGTCTCATCGGCAATGCGCTCGATCTGCTTGCCGCTCGCGTCGGCAAATCCGCGATAGGTCTTCCCAGCTTCATCGATAAAATCGCCCGCGCGGTTGCCGGTCTCGTCTGTGAGCGCCTTAAGGCGCTTACCGGAGTTGTCGCCAAAATGGCTGTAGCGAGATCCGCCGACCGTTTCGGGCGGCCCGAGGCGACGCACAGGGCCGTCGACGGGATAAAGCGGATAGTCTCGGGCATGGGTGGTGGGTGCGGGGGCCGGATCAGCGGTTGTTCCCTGTTTGGCCATCAGCCAGGCCAAGCCTACACCCATGAGAGCAACGGGAATGGGGTTGATTTTTACCGCCTGACCTAGATTGCTCACGTATTCGCCGCCGCCGCTTCCCTTGGCGTAGGCCATGACCTCATCAATCAGTTGGCCCGGAGACATTCGGTCCTGGATTGCGTCAATGCGGCTTCCGATGCGTTGGCGATCGGCATCGATTTCGCGCTGGATATCGGCGGAGGTCTTTTCTGTCGAGTTTTCCATCAAATTTTCTCCTTAACTACGTCGACGTCACGACGAAGCGACGTCGTCGTCCGGTCAAGTTTCAAGTTACCTGCACGCAACGTGCTCAGACCCTTTGACATCATCATCCAGGCAATCGCCGCGATAATCACGCCAACGATTACGGCCGCGAGCGAGCTGGCACTCGTCTCCATCATTCCCCACTTGATAAACAGTGCTGCCAAGCCACTGACCAAAGCACTCAGAAGTACACCTACCGCGCCGATAACGAGGACTAGCCCGACGAGCAGCGCTTCGATGCCGAGGAGTGCTTTGGACGCCTTTTCTGAGACCTCTGTCTTCGCGAGGTCGATCTCCTTGCGAAACAAGCCGGTCACATCGGATACGAGCCCTGACAAGAGTTCTGACAAGGGCGTGTTGTCTGAAGACTTAGCCATTATCGATACCTCCCGCACGCAGCGACTCGCTCGACTGAGACGGCCTTAGGCTGTCCGTTGAGCGCGGCTTTGTCGAATAATCGGTGCGTACCGATGACGCAGTCAGGAACCGACTGGCCGCAAGGCCAGCAAGCGCGGCCATGCCAAGAAACGCGACCGGCTGTTTACGACCGAACTCCTCCGCCATGCTCGCAATCTCACCGAGATCTTTGCCTTCGATTTCCTTTGCGAAGTTCTGGACGCTGCTGCCGATCTGTTTGGCAATTCGGCCGACATGCTGCTGATCGGCCCCCTCCAGCTCGGCTCCAACTTTCTCAAGGGCAGTCGCGATACCGCGCACTTGATGAGCAGCAAATGTCTTCTGGTCGGTCACAATATCCTTGACCTTCTCGACTGCCGCCTCCCCGCCTTCCTTGACAGCATCGCGCGCAGAAGTGAGATCTTCCCCAACCTTAGCTTTCAGATCCTCGAACTGCGTCGATGAGGTTCCAGAGCTCTGTGATGCGGGTGACGTAGGTTGCAGTCCCAACGAGGGCGGCGTCCCGTCCGGGGTTCTTCCAAATTCGTTTGTCATCTCTCTCTCTCCATCAGGGAGTAAATCAGCGGTTGCCGATAGCCACCAACAAGCGCAGGGGACCTTTGTTCCAGCTTGCCAGGGGGCGTCCCCGCCTGCCGAGTAAGTCGATTGTCGGAATGGTGCCCGCGCGGCCCAAGTCGTTCCTGCACTACAATTCAAGCAGAATAGAATGTCAGATAACGAAGCCCCGTAATAAATTCATCACCCAACTTAAGACGCGAATGGCATGGAAAATCAGTTATTGTGGATCATAAAGCCGCAGTTCGGCCGTATCCACAATCATCCAAATGTCACCGCTAAGCCCGCAGCACATACGTGAAACAGAGAGGCAGATTGCCCCTGTGGACAAAATGGCGATGGGCTTGAACGAAGAGCGCTCCACCCTAGAAGCCAGGTTTTGGGTAGAGCGGCGCGCTGTCTAACGCCGGCAAGGCTGGGGCGGAGCATCTAACCTTCCCTATATACCAATCCCCTCCCCCAATTTTTTTCTGGCGTGCGAAACCAGACGTGCGCGTACGCGCCTTTGTGTGATCCTGAGTGATCCAAAGTGCCTGAGCGTGATGCACAACCATCCCACTTACCCCATAAAAGTCACGCTGGATCACGCTCAGGCACATTGAAACATCATAGTTCTTCTGACTTGCGTACTGGGTGCGGTTTTGGCAAACTGGGGGCTACTTAAGCGGTAGTCGACGGCCTCAAGACCCCGAGCGCCGATCCCTATTTCCTCTATCGATCCCAGTTGCCGGGAAGGGGAAACGCCGTGCCGAGCCTGACCGATTCCGCTATCAAGCAAGCGCTGAAGCGAGTGGAGAGCAACCAGAAGCAGGAGAACCTAGCGGACGGTGAAGGCCGCGGGACCGGCCGCCTGATCCTGGTTCTCAAGCCAATGCCAGAGCGCGTGACCGCCTCCGCCACCGGCTCCAGACATGGGGGAAACCTGCACGTCCCACGACTTCTCATTACCGTTGAGCGTTTCGGCAAAACCCGTGAAGCGGGCGCTCTCGCCGCGTCTTGCCGACGCGATCGCCTCTTAGCCTTATCGTTGCCCTCAAGCTTCCAGAAACTCGGCCATGGGCAACCGGCGATCTTCCTGAATTCGTCTACTTCCATAACGCGCATACCGCCCTCCGAAATGAAAGCGAGGTTTCCATCAAGGTTCGGGACCTTGATGCAGTCGTCTGACGCGGTGAGCACCTTCTGCATGAACTCCGCATCGACGCGTCGGCGTTCGTGGTCCAACCGCTGCTGCGTCCGGTCACGCAGGACCTTGATAAAGCCATGAATTTGTCGCCGCCGTCGCGCAGTGCCATCATTTCGCCAGACGCCAGAACCGCGAACTGTCCTTGCGGACATCCCAGCGCTCGTCGTTACCGCGCCCTTTCGTCAGCGCGGCCGCCATTTCCTTCTCCGGAACATCCTCATCCCTGTCTTCTTGTGTGAAGAAAACATCGGCCGGCTTTCCCCTCATCTGTTCCTCGTCCCAGCCGAGGATGCGCCGCGCGCCATGGTTCCAGGTCATGACCAAGCCCTGGCGATCCATAGAAATGATCGCGTAATCAATCGCGCTATCGATGATAGCCGCGAGAAGGCTCTCCCTAGTAGTCCTGTCTGTGTCTCTCTCATTGAACGATACCTCGCGTCCGCTGTTCAGTCAGAGTGACGTCCGTCCAAAGATCCATGCAACCGTCGCCTTAATACGGTGAAAACCGGGCGATGAAGTGCCGGCCTCCGCGAGGCCTAATATAGCTTACGAAGAAAGTATATTTATCAAAGCTTCGAGATATCGACGCTCCGATCCTTTGCTAAAGCGGCAATAGTCGCCGCGTGCGAGGCGGCCCTTTTTAGCCGGATGCGATGGAACACCCATCTATCCCGCTCCTCGTGTGGCCGGTTTCGATAAAAACGCTGCGGCCCCCTTTAGACGAACGGGGCCGGCCCCGCCATACCTGTCCCTCCGGCCCTCCTGCAAGAGAAGCAATCACTCCGTGAAAAGGCACCAGTTCACGCGATCAGATGCGAAGCATTATAGTGCTCTAGTAGACTAGAACACTGCCCCTCCCGCCCCAACGTACTGGAACTAACCTTCCCCCCGAAAGTTGAGCGACCATCTTTATAGATACCACTCAGGAGCCTGCATGGAGCCTCGCCGTATCGTCATCATAAGCGACTTCCAGGACGGCGCATGGAGCGAGGAGGCTATTCCCTCTGTCGAGGCCTACCGACACCAATGGCTTAGCGGGACACGTGGCCGATCTCCGACAGCGGTTTCGGAGCCCGGGATCGTCAAAGTCGATGGCGGGTATCTAGAACGACTACCCTTGGCTGCGCTCAAGGACCGGCTTGTCGACTGCGCCGAAATCTGGACGTTCTGGCGTGGTGAGGCGCCACCATCTGACTGGACGGCAGGCAGCCCGTTTCTCACGCGCCGCGCGTTCCGCATGAACGGACCGGAAGTCCCGTTCGCATCGAACGACATGCTGGGACATATCGCCACCTTTGGGGCACCCGACATTTTATGCGTTTGGGGCCTCGGCGTCTGCGAAGATATTCTTCTAACCTGCCGCGACAGTTTCAAGATCTACAATTCCATCGATGCCCCGGCGCTACGGGTGCCGACCGAGGTCAGCCGTCATTTCGATCTCGTTCTAACCGGCGCCGAATGGCAATCGGACGCGGTGAAAGCACGTCATCCGAATATGCGAACCGAAGTCATGCCGATCGGTCCAGAATTTGCCTCCGAGGTGACATTTTATCCGTTGGACATCCCCAAGACGCATGACGTGATCTATGTGGCGGCCGCGCAGGCCTATAAACGTCACGATATCCTGTTCGACGCGCTTGCCAGGTTGCCAAAGTCGCTGCGGACGCTGTGCGTATCTGGCTACGGCGAACTGGTTCCCGAACTGCGTAATCAAGCCGAGCGGCTGGGCATCGATGTCGAATTCGTCGGGCCGCCAAGCGTTCCGTTCGACGAGGTCAATCGGCTGATGAACCAGGCAAGGATTGGCGTCGTCTGCGGCGTGGACGACGGGGCACCGGCAATCCTGACGGAATACATGTTGGCGGGCATTCCGGTTCTCGCCAATAGCGAGCTCAGTTGCGGGTTGCAATATATCAAAGCCGAAACCGGCTGCACGGCATCCGCCGCAGACTTTCATAAAGGCATCCTCGATCTGCTCGAACGAGCGGAAACTCTGCGGCCTCGCAACGCTGTGCTGGCGAACTGGACCTGGCCCCATAGCATTCGCCAACTCAAGCACCTCATCGACAACACCAAAAACTGATTTCTGCCGCAGCCGCAGGAACTTTCGCAGCAAAATTCCGTTCGGGTTGGGTCTTGTCGCGAGGTGTTTGATGGACGTGTTGAATTCCTTATTGCAGTCGACTGAACCCTGCTCTCCCCAGCAAGCTCCCCTTATCTGTTTTTCCCATTTACGATGGGATTTCGTGCTACAGAGACCGCAGCATCTGATGCAACGGTTTTCCCACCACCGGCAGGTCTTCTTCTTCGAGGAATTCATCCCGACCGACCACCACCTCGCCTACCTGGAAATCCACCCTTTCGAGGGGACAAGCGTTAAAGCCATCCGGCCGCGTGTACCGCACTGGTGGAGCGAGGCCGAACGCGAAAGGGCGCTCGGCAGGCTGCTCGACGACCTGATAAAGCTAAACGGCGAACATCGCCCAGTTTTATGGTTCTACACGCCGATGATGTTCACCTTCGCGCGCCATGTAGATGCGGCAGCCGTGATCTATGACTGTATGGACGAATTGGCCAATTTCAGGTTTGCGCCGCCCCGTCTGAGGGAAACGGAAGATGCGCTGATCGCGCGCGCCGACGCCATATTCACCGGTGGTTTCAGTCTCTACGAGGCGAAGAAGCATCGGCATGATAACATCCATGCCTTTCCGTCGAGCGTCGACGCACATCATTTCCGGAAAGCCCGTGACGTTCAGGCCGACCCGCCGGATCAGGCCGCCATCCCGCATCCGCGTCTCGGCTACTACGGGGTTATCGACGAACGACTCGATCTTGACCTGATCCGTGAGACGGCAGCAGCGCGCCCGGATTTTTCGTTCGTGTTCCTTGGCCCGGTGGTCAAGATTTCGCCTGCGGATCTGCCACAGGCGGCGAACATTCACTATCTCGGGCAGAAGCGATATGCGGACCTTCCCGCCTACCTGTCGGGCTGGCAGGCAGCGATCATGCCGTTTGCGCTGAACGAGGCAACCCGATTCATCAGTCCAACCAAGACACCTGAATATTTGGCCGCAGGCCGGCCGGTGGTTAGCACCAGAATTACAGACGTGGTGCGTACCTATGGTGACGTTGCCGGTGTGTTCCTGGCCGATGGTTCTGAACAGTTCGCGCAAGCCTGCGACGCCGCGATAGCGCTTTCACCTACAGGCGTCATATGGATTTCGAAGGTGGACGAGATCCTGTCTCGCTCCTCCTGGGATGCCACCTTCAGCTCCATGTCAAATCTTGTGGAACAAGCGGCGGCGCGATCCGGCATTTCCGTTGTCTCGAGGGAAGCGTCCTTTTCGTTCCAACGCCGCGGGCTTCGCCGATCTTACGACTACCTGATCGTGGGGGCCGGATTTGCCGGATCGGTGATGGCGGAACGCCTCGCTTCGGACGGCCATTCGGTCCTCGTCTGCGATCGACGGCCGCATATCGCCGGAAATGCTTACGACCATCGCGACGAGGCCGGCATCCTCGTGCACAAATACGGTCCACATATCTTTCACACCAATAGCAAGGATGTGTTCGCATACCTTTCTCGTTTCACGGCTTGGCGAGACTATGAACATCGGGTTCTGGCGCAAGTCGGAGATTTAAGGCTTCCAATTCCGATCAACCGCACCACGCTCAACGGGCTTTTTGGTCTCGATCTTGCAAACGAGACAGAGGCCGCACAATTTCTGGCGAGCCGCGCAGAGCCCTGCGACCCAGTTCGCACCTCGCGTGACGTAGTGGTGTCGCAGGTAGGCGGCGAACTCTACCGCACCTTCTTCCAAGGCTACACGCGCAAGCAATGGGGTCTCGACCCGTCAGAACTCGACCGCTCCGTCACTGCGAGGGTTCCGACGCGCACCAGCGACGACGACCGCTATTTCCTGGACACGTTTCAAGCGATGCCGCGAGAGGGCTATACGCGAATGTTCGAGCGAATGCTTGATCATGAGAACATCACAGTCCTGCTCGAAACCGAATACGCCAACCTGCGCCGCGACGGCCTGACGGGCCATACGATCTTCACAGGCCCGATCGACGAATATTATGAGTTCTGTTTCGGGCGCCTGCCCTATCGCAGCCTCGAATTTCGGCATGAAACGCATGACGTGCGACGGCTCTTGCCCGTCGGCGTTATCAACTATCCTTCCGAGGACAAGCCATACACCCGCATCACCGAATACAAGCACCTGACCGGTCAAGTGCATCCGAAGACGAGCATCAGCTACGAGTTCGCTTGCGCCAAGGGCGACCCCTACTATCCGATCCCCAGGCCCGAAAACCAGGCGCTCTACCGACAGTATGAAGCCCTCGCCCGGGAGGAGCGCGACGTCACATTCGTGGGCAGGCTCGGTACTTACAAGTATTACAACATGGATCAGGTTGTTGGACAGGCCCTAGCGACCCACCGGCGACTGCGGACACGGCTGGGAACTGGCGTTGGGGTCGATGCTCAGCTTGACTAGGAAAGCGCAAATCGTTCTGGCGACAGACAGTCTCGATCCGTCCGGGATGGGCGAGCACATGCTCGCACTGGCGCGTGGCTGCGCTTCAGAATGGGATGTGACGATTGCCCTGCTCGGGGAAGACCGCAACGGTCTTCTGCCCCGTGCCGCGCGTTTCGGCATAAAGATTCGGCTTGCTCACAACCATGAGGATTTCGCCGACTGGCTTTCCCAGGCCGACACCGATCTTTTGCATGTCCATGCGGGAATAGGCTGGGAGGGGCTCGAGCTCACCGCTATCGGCGCCGCGCAAGGCATTCCGGTCATCCGCACCGAACACCTGCCCTATCTCCTGACCGATAGCCGGCAAAGGGAGAGCTACCGTCTCCATGCATGCGACGTTTCCCACCATATCGTCGTTTCGGATGCTTCAAGGCACAGTTACAGCTCCCACATCGCAGCGGATCGGCTGTCGGTGATCCGCAATGGCATCTTTGCGCGTCAGCCGACCGCGGCATCGACGAGCCTCAGACAAGATCTGGCACTCGACAACGCGACTGTCCTGCTGACCGTCGCTCGCCTGACCGCGCAAAAGGATCATGCGACCCTGATACGTGCCCTGCCGCATATTTTGACGCGACATCCAACCACCCTCCTGCTGCTGGCAGGATCGGGCGAGGAACGGGAGACCCTGACGGCACTCGCCGAAGATCTGGGTCTGGCCGCACATGTCCGTTTTCTTGGCCAGCGCACAGATATCGCCGAGCTTTTCGAAGTGAGCGATCTATTCGTGCTGCCGTCGCTGTTCGAGGGACTGCCGCTGGCCGTTCTGGAGGCGATGTCGCTCGGCACGCCTGTGGTCGCGACGCGCATCGGCGGTACACTCGAGGCGCTCGGCGAAGATCATCCCTACTTCGCGGTGCCCGGCGACGCTAATTCGCTTGCCGACACTATTCTGCTGGCGCTTGCCGATCCGGACCGGCTGGCTGCCGTCGGCGCAGCCGCAGGCGAGCGCTTCCGACAGCACTTTTCTGCGGATCGGATGGCGGCGGAAACCGGGGCGATCTACAGCCGCTATTCAGAAAAATCAGGCCCAATGCAAAAGGATCTCTCCATGCAAAAGACTCGTCTGGCCTTTATCGGCGTCGGCGGCATCGCGCAACGGCACCTCGACATCATTGCCGGCTTCGACGACGTTGAACTGGTCGGCTTCGCGGATCCTGATCTTGGGCGGGCGGATGCGGCGGCGATGCGGTTTGGAGCAAAGGCCTTCGGGCATCATCCGGAGATGCTGGATGCGGTCCGCCCGGACGCCGTGTATGTCTGCGTGCCGCCGTTCGCCCATGGCGAGCCCGAACGCGATCTCGTCGCGCGTGGCATTCCGTTCTTCGTCGAAAAGCCGGTGGCGCTCGATCTTGCGACCGCAGAAGAAATCTCAGCAGCCGTCACCGCCCGCGGCTTGATCACGGGTGTCGGCTATCACTGGCGATATCTCGACATTGTCGATGAAGCGCGGGCGATATTGGCCGACAATCCCGCCCAGCTTCTGTCCGGTTATTGGCTGGATTCGACCCCGCCGCCGCAATGGTGGTGGAAGGAAGACAAGTCGGGCGGCCAGATGGTCGAGCAGGCAACCCATCTTCTCGATCTCGTGCGTTTCCTCGTGGGCGAAGTGACCGAAGTCTACGGTCGCGCCGGTCATCGCGACCGGCCGGACTTTCCCGGCCTCGATGTGCCGACGGTGACGACCGCCAACCTCACGTTCGAAACCGGCGTCGTCGCCAACATCGCGTCGACCTGCCTGCTCGGCTGGAACCATCGCGTCGGCCTTCATATCTTTGCCGACCGGCTGGCGATCGAGCTGACCGACCGGGAGATAATGGTCGATGTCGGGCGCGGACGTCCAGTCCGCGTCGAAGATGGCGACCCGGTCTGGCGCGAGGACCGCGATTTCATCGACGCGGTACGCGGCGGCGAAAACCGCATCCGCTGCCCCTATGCCGAGGCTCTGGCGACGCATCGGCTTGCGCTTGCCGTCATGTCCTCCGCGAAATCGGGCCAGGCCATCAGGCTCGATCCGCCGCACACGCGCCGGCCGGAACCGGCTCCGCTGCAAGTCCAGCCCCGGCCGGAAGTGCCGCCGCCCGGACTAGCGCCCGGTCATCGCAAGATCCGCTCGCTCGGCGTTGAGGCGCCGGGCCGCCCGTATTTCTTCGAATACGAGGAAGGGCCGCCCGGCGACGGGCAAGTCCGTCTCGACACGCTCTATACCGGCCTTTCAGCCGGTACCGAACTGACCTTTCTCAAAAACACCAATCCCTATTTCCGATCGCGTTTCGACGGCGAGCGCGGCGCCTTCATCGACAACGAGCCGGACCTGCATTATCCCGTGCCGTTTCTCGGCTATATGGAAGTCGCGCGCGTTTCGGAATCGCGTGCGCACGGCTTTTCCGAAGGGAATGTGGTCGCCACGACCTATGCCCACAAGTCCGGGCACACCGCCAGCCCGTTCCATGACCTGCTGGTGCCGATGCCGACGGATGTGGATCCGCTGCTAGGTGTGCTTATCGCGCAGATGGGCCCGATCTGCGCCAACGGCATCCTGCATGCCGATGCAGAGGCTTTCGGCGCGCAGGTGCCTTTCCTCGGCGCGGGCGTAAAGGACCGTCCTGTCATCGTCATCGGCGGTGGCACGGTGGGGCTGATGACGGCGCTGTTCGCGCGGGCGCTCGGTGCCTCCGACGTGGTCGTGAGCGATCCATCCGAGTTCCGGCGCGCCAAGGCGGAGGCGATGGGGTTCACGGCGATGACGGAGGATCAGGCCTGGCAACATGCCAAGGCGCGCTGGCATGACGGTGCGATGGGCCGCGGCGCCGACCTGGTGTTCCAGACCCGGGCGCAGTCAGCGAGCCTGCATACCGCACTGAAGGCCTTAAGACCGCAGGGAACAGTCATCGACCTCGCCTTCTACCAGGGCGGTGCCGACGCCTTGCGGCTGGGCGAGGAATTCCACCATAACGGGCTCAATATCCGTTGCGCCCAGATCAATCGCGTGCCACGCGGGTTGGCCACGCTGTGGAACCGCAGACGGCTGGCGCTTGCTACCGTCGATCTTCTCAGGAAAGAGGGCGATACGATCCGCGAGCACATGATCACCCATGTCATCCCGATAGATGATGCGCCGACCTTCCTGACCGATCTCATCGAAAACCGGCCAGACTTCCTGCAGGTCGTTTTCAAGGTGGGCGAATGACAGAGGAAACGCCACCGATCCGCATCCTGTTCGTATTCGCCTGGCTGGTGGTCGGCGGCGAGGAAACGGAAGTGCGGCTGCTGGCGGGAAACCTCGACCCGCAGCGCTACCGCATCGATGTTGTCGCCTGCTTTCGAAAGCCTGGCATGCCGGAGCAGACGCACGAACAACTCGCAGCGCTCGGCGTCGATGTCGATACGACGCCCTATGAGCTGTCATTCGAGGATACGGTCGGCTACTTGGCCAACAAGATCCCCGGTTACGACGTCGTGGTGTCCTGCCAGAACGTCGCCGACATTTATCCGGCGATGGAGCGTCTGCACCTGCGCGCCCCGCTGATCGAACATGGCGGCCTCGTTTCGGAGGCGCTCGCCGGACCGAAGCATTTGACGAGTCGGTATGTCGGTGTCTGCCGTTCAATCCGGGACGCGGCGGCATCCCGGATGCCGGGGCGCGAACATCACGCAGTCGAGATTCCGTCCATGGTCGACCTGGCGACCTTCAATCCATTGTTGCGCGAGGCGGTCAGGCGAGAGCTCGGTATCGCGCGCGACCAGACGCTGGTTGGCTGGGTCGGCCGGCTCGACCCCAAGAAGAATGTCGAGGACTTCATCGAGGCAGCGGCCCTCGTCGCCCTTCGCGAAAGTCGAACCCGTTTCGTGATCGTGGGCGGCCCGGACGCCTTCATGCCGAACTATGCCGACCGCCTGAAGGCGCTGGCACGGCAGCGCGGACTGGCGGGGAAACTGCAGTTTCTAGGAGATCGAAAAGATGTTCCTACCCTTTTGTCGGCCTTCGACGTCTTCGTCTGGCTGTCGCGTGGTGAAGGCATGCCGCATGTAATCGCCGAGGCCGGCGCCGCATCACTCCCGGTCATCGCGACGCCCGACAACGGCGCTCTGCAGCAGATCGAAGACGGGATCTCCGGTGTTTTCGTTCCCTACGGCGACCCGG
Organism: Aliirhizobium sp. YIM B11859; assembly: GCF_057163345.1. Lineage (NCBI taxonomy): Bacteria > Pseudomonadati > Pseudomonadota > Alphaproteobacteria > Hyphomicrobiales > Rhizobiaceae > Aliirhizobium > Aliirhizobium sp. YIM B11859. The sequence goes on along the minus strand of NZ_JBXHAY010000017.1, from coordinate 38,829 downwards.
AAGCCGTGGCGAAAAGCATCTGCAGACTGATCGATGCACCGGCGCTTCGACGCGCGCTGGGAGATACGCTGCGGCGAACCGTAGAGAAACGCTATGCCACAGAAGCCGTGATTCCGCAGTGGGAGAGGCTGTTTTCCGATGTGTTTGCAGAAAGGCAGGCGTCCGGACCGACCGGCTTGTTTCAATCCTTCCTGCAGGGCGGCTTTGAATGCTCGACCCACCGGCTTCGCCGCCGCGAGAGCGAGGACACTGGCCGCCGCCTCGACATGATCGCGGCCATCAGCCACGACCTGCACGCTGCGCAGGATTATCGTCAGCTGGCGGAATTCGGCATCCGCACCGTTCGCGACGGCTTTCGCTGGCACCTGATCGACCGGGCCGGTCGCTACGACTGGTCGAGCATAAGGCCGATGCTGCAGGCGGCGAATACGACCGGTACGCAGGTAATCTGGGATCTGCTTCATTACGGCTGGCCAGACGATTTGGATATCTGGTCGCCCGGCTTTGCCGACCGTTTTGCACGATTTGCAGGCGAATGCGCCAAGATCGTTCGGGAGGAAAGCGACGCGGTGCCGTTTTATTGCCCCGTCAACGAGATTTCGTTCTTCTCGTGGGGTGGTGGCGATGCCGGTTATCTGAATCCGTTCGCAAATGGCCGAGGGTTCGAACTTAAAGCGCAGCTAGCGCGCGCCGCGATCGCCGCCATGGAAGCGATCCTCGCCGTCGACGGGCGGGCGCGTTTCGTCCACTGCGAACCAGTGATCAATGTCATCACCGACCCATCCCGACCGTGGGAACATGGCGTCGCAGAGGGCCATCGGCAATCCCAGTTTCAGGGTTGGGACCTGATTTCAGGCCGCATCTGGCCACAGATCGGCGGCCAAGAGCGCTATCTCGATATTATCGGCGTCAATTACTACTTCAACAACCAGTGGGTTCACGGCGGTCCGCCGATCGACATCGGTCATCCGCTTTATAAGCCGTTAGGCAGGATCCTGATCGAAACTTTTGCCCGATATGGCAAACCTCTGCTGATCGCCGAGACGGGAATCGAGGATGACCGGCGGGCGGCATGGTACTGTTATGTTGCTTCTCAAGCCCGCGACGCCATGCGCGCTGGCGTGCCATTGGAGGGCCTTTGTCTTTATCCGATCGTCAATCATCCTGGATGGGACGACGATCGAATGTGTCACAACGGCCTGCTGTCGTCAGATGTGGAGTCCGGACGGCGGAGAGCTGAGGAGGCATTGTCCTCTGCGATCCTTGAGAATCTGACAGGTTTGTAGTTCGCCCACGAGCAATACCTATGGATATCGAGAACTGACTAGCCGGTTTCACTGAAGCTACCGGGGACCGACCAGCGAAGTTTGAAGTTGGATGTCAACAACTGATTTCCCAGACTTGTAGCAAACGGATCCAGAGCATGATCACGTCTGGTCGCGACTGCGCCTAATCTCATACTGGTCTTGATGGGACTCGAACCGTTGGCGCGGCACTGCGTTCGCCGGTCTGGATAAGCGCCTCTGCAGGCATCCCGGGGAGGAGTTTGAGGTGGCCAAGTTTTTCAACCTCATCGGGACTCACTCAACGCCGGATCAGATAATAACTCATCCCTGAGCGCTGATCTGTTATCAAATCTGCGGCCACCCGTTTGTTATAAGCATTCAGCTCTGGGGTTGTGCGCAGGCTGAACGCAGACATTCGTAGGACTGCGGACTGGCCGAGATGAATCTGGTCAATATCTTTCGGCATAACCTGGACCTCAAGTGCCAAGTCATCGTCCTCCGGTACGATCAGCATGATCGGGTCGGCGGGAGTCACGACAACGCCAACCGTGTGTACGGTAAGCTCGTGTACGGTGCCGGACTGCGGTGCAACGATAGCCTGAGCTCGTCTTCAGCAGCAATCCTACGCTCAATGAACTTCCCGAGTTGCGCCTGAACTTCTAGCAGCTCCCGGCCGACTTCTGTTCCGAAGTCCTGATCGATCCGCAGAAGTTTGTGTCGTTAATACGCTCCAATGCCTGCGCCTGAAATGCGGTTTTTTCGCCGCGCTCCCCGCCGAAAGTCGCAACCTGTGTTTTCAGGCCGTCCAGTCGCTGGTCCGAGACTATGCGCTGTTGGCGAAGCGATGATAGCGCGACAATTTCCCTGTCGGAATACTTCGATACCCTGCCTGAAGGCACCCCCCTGCGCTTTCAGTCCTCTGATTTTGTGCTCTTACTGGCTGATGCGCTCGCATAGCTGCGCCTTGTGCCCTGTCCTCGATTGCCGGCGAAACTCGAAAAGTCGCGTTTCGCTAAGCAAGGCTGATGCAACGTCCGGGCTCTCCTTTTTTGTCTAATAGATACTCTGGAAAGCCGACGGCCTGAAGATCGTCGCGCTCGACCTCCAGCCTTGCCATTCGAGCCGTCAGATCATCAATCTTCCGTATTATTATTGCAAGATTGGCATGCGTCTCTGTGGCATCGAGCGTCAGGACGACCTGACCGCCATGTACAGCTTCACCTTCTCGCACCGAGATCTCTCCGACGACTCCATCGAATGAACAATTGAGAAAATCCTGATGTGAAAGGGCTCGAACCGGCAGTCCCGGCATTGAGTTGGCTATGCTGGACATTCTTCTCCCGAAATTGGCTGTACCTTGCGCTGCGCGATCCATCCTATGATCGTTGGAACCTTGTTTGAAGGCGCTCGTTTTGTCCCGCTACGTCAACGGCATCACACGGGAGAGAATCACGATGGCTACTGCCGAAAAGTCGACCAAGGATAACAAGGCGTCGAAAACTGCCGCCAAGAAAACCGCGCGCGCGTCTGGCACGAAGAGCACCGCCGCTAACACCGACACGCGCAAGAAGCGTGCGCAAGCGGTCGCGACCAAGTCCGCCGCTCGAAAAGAGACATGGGCCTCTGCGAAGGATGATAAAAGCCTCTCGGACCTGTTCGAGCACGCGCTCGGTGACATTTATTACGCCGAGAAGAAGATTTACAAGTCTCTGCCGAAGATGATCAAAGCCGCGGATCATCCTGAGCTAGTCGAAGCTTTGACCTCGCATCGCGAGGAAACGGCTGGCCAGATCGAGAAACTCGAGGCGATCTTCGAGCTTCTTGGCAAGCGCGCCAAAGCTGAGAAGTGCGACGCCATCGACGGCATCCTGGAGGAAAGCGAAAGCCTGCTGGAAGATTTCGGCTCGAGCGTTGCGGCAGACGCTGCGATCATCTTCAGCTGCCAAGCCATCGAGCACTACGAGATCACACGCTACGGATCAATGCGTGCGTTTGCCGATGCTCTGGGGATGGACGAAGCTAAGCAGCACATCGAAGACATCCTCGCCCAGGAGAAGTCTGCAGATGCGAGCCTTACGGAACTCGCCGAAGATTCAGTGAACGCAGCCGCAACCGAGTACGACGACGAATAAGTCGTTCACTCCAAGAAAAAGAGGGTTGGTCAGGATGAACGCTGACCAACCATTTTATCAGGTCCTAAAGTAAGAATAAACCTCAGCTGGATGCCAGGCGTTTGTCCTTCAGCGTTATAGGCTAGGTCCACCAAGAGTTTCGCTAAAAGGCGAGCACTGGCGGGGATCGCCCGGCAACGTCGATTGCTCGGGTTGGACCTTCACGAGCGGCATTCACACGAGTTCGATAGCGTCTGCCATCATTGACTTGGCAGCTTTCGCGGAACGACGGCTACGAGCTGGCCGCATCACTTCCGAGATAAGAGATCGAGCCACGATCTGTCCGAGCTCGGCGGCACTGGTGATGCCTTGAATAAAGGGCCGCTTGTGCAGAAGGTAAGAAACCGCGGGGACATATAGACGCCGAACCGGCTTGATTCCGGCAATGAGCGGTCGACATTGCTCGTCGACATCTATACCGCCAGTACGCCTCAAATTTCCACGCGGCGTGACGGTTCGCGCTTGCGATATCAGTCCGGCGTCGCGCAGCGACGGGAACGGCAAATCACCCGCCGATAGGGCTTTTTGTCCCGTCGCGTCGATAAAGGTATCGAACTGCAGCGTGCCGTCCTCGAAAGTGACGGTAGCACCGCGTTCAACATTGTCGGTTACGATCTCTGATCGGTCGCCAAGCTTTACAATATTCAGCCTATTGGCATTACGGAGCGCAATCAGGCGCTCGATCGATAGATGAGGTACAGTGGCATAATCGTCGGCAAAAATGCTCTTGAACGACCGGTTAAATCGGTCAAGATCTTCGGCCGTAAAATAGCTGACTGCAGCTTCAATGATCTCGTGCGTGAACAGGATCGCATACCGCCATGCAACGGTGTGTTTCGCTGCATAGTTTTGTTTGGCTTCATCGAGGTTAGATGCCGCCCATTCAAAAGGATCAAATTTGTCCCTGACGCCGTAATAGGCTGTTGCAAACGTGTCTACCGTCAGCTCATCAAGCCCGATAAGCTGAGCATATTCCGGGTCGGCGACCAAAATTTCCTCCCGGAAAAGGTCGAACACATCGTCGAGCAGACCGCTGCTGCCAAGCGCCATACGGGCACCCACCGCTTGCGCCGTGCAGATCAGCGGGTCTTCGTAAGGTATCGGAAAGAAGAAGTCCGCCTCAGGGAGTAGCCCTTTACGCGACATCATCGACACCTCAAACCCGTCGTGACCATCCTTGATCTGGTAGTCTAGGTATCCCTCGGCGTTTCGATTGAAGTGGCCAAACGATGTCGCAACCGTCATTACCGCATCAATGGCACTGAGCGATGTGCCAAGCACACCGATTTTGCCGCTCGGGATCGACTGCAGCGCGGTTGCGGGCCATGGGGCGGCAAAGTAACCCGGCGACGTTTCGGGCGCAGACGGGAAACTGTGCCCCGTCGCTACGATCACATAGTCGAAGAGCTCGAGGCTCGCATCGTTTCCGTACCTTACAGCGAAATGACTACCACTAAGCGCGATGTCTGCGACCTCACAGCCCTCGCGGATGAAGATCGTATGGTTCGCTTTCTCACCCAATGCGACGATCGTCTCGAACTGCGCCCGGAAATAGTCGCCGATGACGACACGTGGGTAGAACGCACGATCAGATATGTCGATGCGTTCGATCTCGAATTCAGACAGATATTCGTCGGATTGTGCGGCGAACCAGGCAACAAGGGTGTCGGGAAGATCCGGAATTTCGATGCCTGGGATGTTCGACAGCATCGCAGGATCGTTGATCCCACGCTGGTAGGGCGTCCCCTTGCCGGCGACGTCCGACGCTTCCAGGATGACGATTGCCAATGGTGACTTAGACTTTATTAGATCTTGCAGGGCATAAAGAGCCGTCGGGCCGGACCCGACGATGGCGACGCGTTTGCGCATTTGGGACTCCAGCAGCGCGGGACGCACTGCGCAGCTATCAAACGATTACATCGATCGCCTGTTCCAGCCTTGGCTGGTCTTTCATTGACGACAGTCGCGAAAAAGCCATTTACGCCTTGAACAGAAATAGAAGGCAAGCGTATGAAGCTTTTCATGTTCTACATTGGCGGCGATTGCGGTGGATCGAACATCGAGTTGCATGACATCCGGTTTTCGATCGGAGAGAACGCAGAAGCCTGCTATGACGACTTGCGGCAGCAATGGTGGGGCGATCCAAAAAGTCTTCACCTCGATTGCTGGGGCGAGATCACCCAGGCGGATGGATTCGACATTGATCTGATGACCACCTCACCCACAGACACTGAAGAAAAGTTGTTCTTCCTCAATCTCGGAGGATATGACGCCAACGCGTTTGGGGAGATCCACAAGAACGTCCTTCTCATCGCTTCCGACGCGCGAGCTGCCACTAAGAAGGCATTGTCGCAAGTCCGGCATTGGACGTTGCCCCATAAGGACAACGTCTTCGAGGTGGAAAAGGCGATCGACGTCAGCGCACAAGCAAAGCACTATGGATACTCGATCCGGTTGACAAAAGCTCTGGAGGAACGGCCGTTCGAATTCGTCTGCAAATATCTCAGGCTAGCTTAGCCTATATATTTCCGGCGCAGGTTCGATGCCGGACACCTTCATCGCCCCACGCATGATGACCGATAGCTTTAGCACCCATCTAATAACGGTTGGCCGTTCCCGGAGATTGTATCAGAACTATGCGCGAGCAAGCAGTGTCAACGATTTTGAGCTTCGTCGCAAGTCGACAGTCAGGCACGACCTGTCCGAGCGAAGTCGCACGAAGCCTCGCAAAGGATAACGACACTCCGCTCGACTGGCGCATATACATGCCGGTTGTTCACGACGCAGTCGATGCCCTTATCGAGCGAGGAGAGATCGTTCTGACATGGAAATCGGTTGCTATGAAAGAGCGAATCGGCCCCTACAGAATAAGTGCCCCAAGACACGGTCGCTAAAACGAACGAGTACTGCCAGTCACGCCTGTGCTCGCGCAAAGCCGCTTCCACGTACATGGAGCTTCGCGTCAACGAGCACGCAGAGGTGCCTATAGTCATCCAGTCGCAGAGAGCTTCGTCGTCGCGCGATTAATGTAGTCAACCAAGGCGCGAGCAGCGGCGAAGGATTTGACTGTTTCCTCGACCAAGTCGGTAGACGTTAACAACTGGTTTGAAACGCTGCGACACGCGCCGAAGTGCTTGAGATTGAAGAAATCGAGCGCATCGTGATTTTTTAGATACCCCCTGCCACATATTTCATGCCCGCCGGTCAAACCGTTCGGGAAATATTTCTGAAACAACGGACCTTCCACGATACCTCGCCATTTGCCGGTGTGGCTCGCAATTGTTTGCCGCAAAATGCGAGCGAGCCGAGGAGGCGGAAGTATTGCTCCCCCTCCGCTGTAAGAGGAGCCGGGGGAAATCTGCATAAAGTAGGTAGCAGCCGCGTTTCTCGATAACGAGACTAGGACAGTGATCGACCCGATACCGTTCAAAACAGTTGATCTCGCTAGGCATTTTCGTGGGTCGCTGTTCGCTTGTGCGACACGGGGATCCACCAATCCAGCGCTCGCGACGAGTTCCAATGTGAATTCGGTCAGGTTCCTGCGGGCAAGATCGAGACGAGTTTTGTTGTCGCCTATCCACTCGGCGCTTTGATTTCTAGACGCCTCGGACAAGAACTCCAAGGTTGGCTGGTCTATCATCGTATATTCCGTGTGGGACAAGCGGCTGCTATGATCAGCTAATAAAACATAAACGGAACGGAAATATGTCAGACGGCGAATCTGTTTGAATTGGCCGGCTATAAGCCGAAAGCCGTACATACCTTTTAAGGCTGCCCAGAAAAGTCCGCGAATTCGTTAGCAGGTCAAATCTAACTCGCGCCGCTCGGCGATGTGGGCACTGATCTGATTCAAGCGTACGAGGTGACATGCGAGATAGCGGTGATGGACCGGATTATTCCCTGTGAGTTTGCGATAGCTGTTGATGATCTCAATTAGGTCGGTACGGTCTTGCTCAAGTTTCGCGATATCCAGGAAAGTCATCTACGCCCTCATCGATTTGTGTCTCAAAACGGAGCATGATGAAAGTAGTTGCGTCGGTCCTAAAAGCAGGGTGAACCATCTATTAAGGTGGCTTGACGGCAGCTACGGTCTTGGGACAGCTCTAAGGAGGTCGGCTCAATAATTCGGCAACTGGGACGCCACAGTCGGCCCACTATTTTTGCTCTGGTGAAATGAAATCATATGGGTACGCTCCGTCTGAGTGAGCTTTCTGAAAACGAGATGACCAAAGGCTGGATGCTGTTGCCCTCCGTCTTCATCAGGGCGCGGAGTGCGCCGCTGTGAGAAGATCTATTCCGTCTGCTTTAAGTAACTAACTGACGAGCGGTTATCGACATCGATTAAAACTGGCTCTGGAACGGAAAATCTCACGGGGCGTTCCCACATCACTCACAACATCGTGAGCTTTGTGCGAGGGCGCCCCAATGACTGAACCCGTATCCGTAACGCACGCCAGAGGCGTGGTATCTGATCCCTACCTAAATTCGGCATACAACAAGGTATCGTGGGGCGCGATTTTTGCCGGCGTAGCGGTCGCGCTGGTTACCCAGCTTCTGCTCAACCTACTAGGTGCTGGGATTGGTGCTGCCGTCATTGATCCCGCGTCTTATGATAATCCGAGCGCAACGACGCTTTCCGTCAGCACTGCCGTCTGGTTCTTCGTGAGCGGCTTGATCGCTTCCTTCGTTGGGGGCTACGTCGCAAGCCGTCTTTCTGGCCGTCCGGTCAAGTCGACGGGTGCCCTGCATGGTTTGACGTCTTGGGCCGTGACGACCCTCGTCGTGGTCTATCTCCTCACGACGTCTGTAGGTGCGCTGATGGGTGGCGTATTCTCAGGCCTTGGTAGCATGGTCTCAGCTGCCGGCTCGACCATCGGCACTGCAGCGACAACGGCTGCGCCGGCGCTTGCCACGAATGCCAACCCTTTGTCAGGGATCGAGCAGCAAATCCGCGACGCGAGCGGTGGCAACGATCCGGCAGCTTTGCGTGATGCCGCGACTGCGTCTGTGCGCGCAGCTTTGACAGGCGACCCTGCGAAGGCCGAAGAAGCACGCAACCGTGCAGCCGACGCGCTCGCCAAAGCCCAGAACATTTCCATCGACCAGGCAAAACAGCAGGTTGCGCAGTACGAGCAGCAGTACAAAGATGCATTGGCTCAGGCCAAACAGCAGGCAACTGAAGCAGCACAGGTCGCTGCAACGGCGTTCTCCGCTGGCGCAATTCTCGCCTTTACCGCCCTTGCCGTCGGCGCAATCGCCGCATGGGTCGGCGGTTCAGTCGGAACAGCTCGCGAAGTCCGCGATACCGAGCTCTATAACACACGATAACAAACAGAGAGGAAACAACAGATGGGTATTTTTGACCGTATCAAACACGCTTTGTTCGGCGAAGCGAATGCGGCAGAGGCAACAACGCGGCCGCAGAGCGCAACGCCTTCCTCGGGCATTTCGTCTTTTGGTCAGCCAGCTACAGCTGGCGGTCCGGCTCAGTCGACTCCGGTCACCCCAGGTCCTGTGGGCGCCACCACGCAGCCGGGTTCTATGGCAGCGGAACCGACGCCATCTGCCAGCCAATCAACTGGCAGCAATGACATCGAGGCCATCCTTGATGAGGCAGTGGCAAAATCGGGCCAGCGATTGAATTGGCGCCATTCCATCGTCGATCTGATGAAGGCGCTTGGCATGGACGCCAGCCTTGAGGAGCGAAAGGAACTCGCGGGTGAGCTCGATTACACTGGCGATCTTCACGACAGCGCCACAATGAACACCTTCCTTCATAAGGCTCTTTTGAAGAAGCTGTCGGAGAACGGCGGCAAGGTCCCGGCCAATCTGCTGGACTGACGAGCTTCGCGAAAAAAAGGCCCGCCATTGGCGGGCCTATCTACATTGACTTCGAGCAAACTAAGGCGCGTCAGGTTTTGTCGACAACCTTCTTCACGGCGTCCTTGGCTTCGCCCTTTGCCTGCTGGGCATCGCCCTTAGCTTCTTGGGCCGCGCCCTTCGCCTGCATGTTGCGATTGTTGGTGGCGTCGCCCACGGCCTGTTTCGCCTTGCCGGCCAGTTCGTTAGCCTTGCCGGATACTTTATCAGAGGTGGAACCCATAGTCGGATCTCCTGATTTATAAGCGGCTACGCACGATTTTCCCAAGTCGCCATCCGGTCATCGCCGGGAAGGTCCATTAGTCATCCGTTTCACGATCCGCTTGAAGATTAAACCCACACCTTTAAATCTTGTTCCGCGAGTGGGGCCCATCATTTATATCGTCTAAACCCGCGTGCGCTTCCATCTCTGATCAGTCGCGTTACGACCGGCAAATCATGGCCGTTCGCTTTTAAATCAATTTCGCCGGGAACTTTATTCGCCTCCACCCATTTCCGTGTCTCTTCAGGAGACGAGTGATGTCCATTTCTGCCGAAACATTTTTCAAGCCAGGACGTGTATCGGCTCTTACCACGCTGACCGCGAAATCCATCCTCGACAAAATGTCCACAGAGCGCGCTGAGAAGAATGCGCTCCTTAGGGCACTGCGCCTGGCGGAAATGCCTGTCCTCTGAAAGAGCCGTTGGCCAACCCGCTTCGCTTTCGCCTGATCACGAATGAACTGAAATGCAGTGGTAACCACGATGGGTCGGGGCAATGCCTCGACCCTCTTTTATTCACCATGAGGAACGGACCATGACACAAAAAACGCTGGTAGAAGTATCCGTGCCGCAGGCCGATGGAACCACTCTTCCATACGGCATCATGAACGCCGATCAGGCAGCTGAACTCTGCGACGACACGTTTCAGAAGGACGTTGCGCATGAGCTGCCTGGCAAGGCGGACGGTCAGACGATGTTCGAGACAATTTGAGAGCTCGTCATCACTTCAACAGATCCTTTCGCCAGTTCACGCGTTCTCCTTCTGCCGAATGTTTCACAGCGTAAGGAGAGAAGGCAATGGACCACGATAAGGCAGCCTGCAACGAATGCGCATTCTTTGAAGACCATGGAACCGAGCGGCAGCACACCGATGAAGGTGGACTCTGTCGCTTCAACCCGCCGGTCACCCAGCCCGACGCTAACGAGCGCGGCTTGTGGCCGGTGGTTGCCACCAATGACTGGTGCGGGCATTTCGCGCCCGAGCATCGGGCAATGTGAACAGACAGGGGCGGCCGACGGGCCGCCCTTTTCGTTAGCGCGTCAAGCCGAAAATGAATCCGAGGCCTGCCGCAATAGCGACTGCCGCAAACGGACGATCACGGATTTTGCTTTCGAACGTCGTTTTGACATCGCCGTTGGCGTAAGCAGGGTTCGCTCCCAATCTTGTCGTGTGCGTAGCCGATACTGGATCCGATGCTAGGAAAGTGTCTTCGAGACCTTCATCGAGGTTCCGGCTCCCCGAGACAATGGCACGTTGTTCTCGCAGGTAGGAATCAGCGGCTGGGGATGGTGATGTTTCTGGCGGCAAAACGGCTCTCCTTTGTTATGGGTTGCAACAATCGAGGAGCGTGTACTTTGTTCCCGCTAAATGCTCCTTCGGAACTCGAAACGCTGCGAGCCACTATGTCACAGGCATTCGGTGCCTCAGCCATATTCCCTGCCTGTCTATCGCTCACTTACCGACCGTATGTCGTGAGACATGCGGCTCGGTTGAAACGAGAGCATGAAGTCGGTCGGCCTCTAGGCATCTTCAGCGTCCATGATGACAACCGAGCGTAGCGGAATGGTCTTGATCACACCGCCGTCAGCGCTGGTTAGTTCAAAACATTCCGAGCGTATCGGCTCGCCGGATCGGACTTTCTGGCTTGCAACCTCACGAGCGCCGAGTTCGGCTTCGCGGATAGCCGCCTCGTCGGTCGGCAGTTCGCTTCCCTCGGGATCTTTCTCCAGCACACCGTTAGCGCGGTAGTTGAAAAAGTATCGTGGCATATTTCACCTCCGTTGCATCGCGGTATCTGAACCGCAGCAGAACGACGTTGTTCCCAAGAAACCGGTTCTACTCTGCTAGAGATCGGGACGAACTAGATGCGCCGGGGAACATCTACGTTATGGTCACTGAGCGCAAGGCCCTAAAGCGCGGCATCCGCTGCGCCAAGCATTGAGTTGATTCGCTGTTGCGACGGACTCCCGCTACCGAGAGCAGTCCTCATTTTTCGAGTTACTCAACGATCAAACCGTCGAGACCGCTGGTCTGGATTTTAGCCATCGCAGCACCCGAATTTCCTCATCATCCAACCACTGCATTAGCCGTTCGCTCCTGCTCTTAAGCTTTAATACGTCCCCCAGCATCCCCGACTGGAAATCCTCAAACACCGCCGGATGGATGTAGGATGAGCGGCAAACGGAGCGTGTGTTCACGAGCTTTGCGGCAACGGAATCAATCGCTTCGTTTAGCTGGCGGTTCAGTTCGCGCTTTGTAGCGGCCGCCTCTAGAGCCGCCAAAGCCTCGACGGCCATGCACGTGGCACCCCAGGTTCGGAACTGCTTCGAGCTGAAGCTATCGCCGGTGACCTCACGAATATAGTCATTGACGTCATGCGAGGAGATCGCGCGGCGTCCGCCTTCGTCGCAGACGTATTGAAAAAGATGCTGACCTGGCAGCTCTTGAAGTTTGCGGACCACATTTGCGATGCGACGGTCGCTGTGTGCCAGGTTCCACTCCTTGCCGGACTTGCCCCTAAACCGAAACCTCAGGCTGCTTCCCTCCACCTTGACATGGCGGCTTCGCAAAGTCGTTAGTCCGTAAGACTTGTTAGCCTCTGCATAGGCCGTGTTACCAACGCGGATGTAGAGGTTGTCGAGCATCCAGACGACCGTGGCCAGAGCTTTGTCCATTCCCAGACCGCGGGAGCTTAGGTCTTGCTCTACGCGTTCGCGCAAGTCCGGCAAACGGTTGGCGAAATCGACCAGCCGTTCAAATTTCGCTATACCGCGTTCGGCATGCCAGTCTGCGTGGTAACGATACTGGCGACGTCCTCGCGCATCTTTGCCGATTGCCTGCAGATGCGAAAAAGGGTTCGTCGAGATCACAACATCTGTGTAGGCCGGAGGGATAGCTAAGGCATTCAGCCGCTTGATCTCTTCGGCTTCCTTTATCCGTCGCCCATCCGGACGATAATAAGCAAAGCCTTTCGCGCCAACCTTACGCGTGATCCCCGTTTCAAGGCCAGGGACATAGACAAGCCCTGAGGCGAGCTTTGCTTCCGCGGCAATCGTGTCGATCTTGGTGATGATCTGGTTCATACCGCCATAACTCGCGGACGGCATGGCTGTTCCGGGTCCAAGGATCGTCGCGCAGCTATTTCCTGCTACGAATTGAGGTGTGGCTTGGCGACATACGGCAGGTTGTCGGGTATCGCTGTTATGCGGAAAGCTTTCCGATCTGAAGAATGTCCTCGCGGAACCGCGCCAGCTCCTCGTCCCGCCTGACCTGATCGGGAATTCGCAAAAGGTAGGAGGGATGAACGGTCACGAACAATGTCCGCGTCTCGTCCATGACGATTGGTCGGCTGCGAACGTCTTCAAGGCGATCCTTTCGATCCGTGAGCGCGAACAGCGCTGTCGCTCCCATCGCCACGACGAGCGACGGTTTTACCAGATCGATCTCCTGCGTCAGCCACCACCTGCACTGCTCCACTTCCCCCGCGTTCGGGCGTTGGTGAATGCGACGCTTGCCTCGTGGCTCGTACTTGAAGTGTTTGACGGCGTTGGTGACATAGAGGCCTTTCCTGTCAAGGCTGGCAAGCGACAGAGCCTCGTCGAACACGCGGCCGGCAGGTCCGACGAAAGGTCGGCCGGCGAGGTCCTCCTGATCGCCCGGCTGCTCGCCGACAATCATGACCTTTGCGTGAACCGGCCCTTCCCCAAACACCGTCTGCGTTGCCCGACAGTAGAGATCACAACGCATACAGCGCCTCGCCTCCTGTCGAAGCGCCTCAATCGTGCCGGCCTCAGTCGCTGGTGCGTCGGGCACGCGGGCAGCAGCCTCTTGAAGCCGATGATGAAAGGGAAGAGGTTCGGTTGCTTGCCGCTGCCCCATCTCGATGAGCTTGGCTGCCGCACCTGCGATAAGGCCTGGGATGAGCTCTGCCTCCGGCAGGTTCTTCCAATACTTCTTCGGCATCTCCGTCATCATCATTTTCACCTTCAACCGAGCGGGATTGAAGATGGAAGCGTAATAGGTGCGCCAAAGCTCATCGGTTTCGTCAGAAATTTCAGGCTTTTGAGCAGGCTCGGTGGACGTGAGCAAGGTTTGTCCATCCCAGGATGCCGAGCCGCGCGGCGTTGCGATGATCCAGTCCATGTCGTTGAAGCGGCGTTGAAAGAACGGTGCTACTCGAGCAACAATAAAATGGTCAGGCTCGAACCAAGCAAGAAACCGTCTTCTGCCGACAACACCCGTCGGCAAAGGCATTTCCTTGAAACGCACGAAGGCCGTCATCTTATGGTAATCGCGGCCGATAGACTTCTGCATGCGGTGAGCCAGCGCAACGTCGACATCCGTCTTGACCTCGAGCAGTCGCCTTTCCTCGCGCAATCGAAAGACAAGTCGATAGAGCAAAGCAAAGCGGCTAGGATCGGAGTGGCAGATGATCGAATCCGCAAGTCGAAGGAAGGCAGGCTGTACCGATATCTGAGGAGATGCATTTGCAGACATCGCTGGAAGCGTGCTCAGATCCGTCGTGCCGCTTGTTCCAGCACCGAACAGCCCTCGATCTTCGTTCTTGAGCCGCCAATCAACCGCTCTCGGTTCGATGCCGGCTTGTAGGAACTGCCGAGCCGCATCGCGCCACTCCGCTAGGTCGCCTCGTCCTTCAAGAAAGCAGGTTTCGGTCATAGCAGTGACAGTTGTTCCGGCTTCGGCATGAACATCGATCGCAGGTCGGTGCGATCGACCAGCCGATGCGGCGTCCAACCTTCAGCGACGATGAACGTTTGAACCTTCTTCAGCGACACACCGAGCCGCCCAAGATCTTCAAGTCGCAGGCGCTTCAAACGCCGTGTCGACAGGATCGACTTGACAGTCTTGGTGCCAAACCCGGGGACGCGCAAAAGGGTCTCCCTATCGGCGCGGTTGATGTCGACCGGAAAGCGGTCGCGGTGCCCCAATGCCCAGGCCAGTTTCGGATCAAGGTCGAGATCGAGCATGCCGTCTGGTCGTGACGAGGTGATCTCCGAGATGTCGAACCCATAGAAGCGGTAAAGCCAATCTGCCTGATAGAGACGATGCTCACGCATCAGCGGCGGCTTTATCAGCGGAAGGTTTTTTGACGAGTCTGGGATGGGGCTGAAGGCCGAATAATAGACACGTTTGAGGCCATAGCTGCCGTAGAGCCGCGCACTGGTTCCCAGGATCGTCGCATCGTCGGCCGCATCGGCCCCGACGATCATCTGGGTGCTTTGTCCGGCTGGAGCAAATTTCCTGCGCCGTTTGGTCTGCAGCGTTGGCTCAGCCATCTCCTCCATTTTAAGGCGCAGATTGCCCATCGACTGGCGAATGTCGTCCGGGCGCTTTTCCGGCGCAAACTTGCTGATGCCGGCATCCGTCGGCAATTCGATGTTGATGGAGAGGCGATCGGCATAGAGCCCAGCTTCCTCAATCAGATGCGCCGATGCCTCCGGAATGGATTTGAGGTGAATATAACCCCGGAAGTTATGGGTGGTCCGCAGCTCCCGGGCAATGCGCACCATCTCGTCCATGGTATGGTCTGAAGAGCGGATGATGCCTGATGAGAGGAACAGACCCTCGATATAATTGCGGCGATAAAACTCTAAAGTCAGCCAGACGACTTCTTCGACGGAGAACCTGGCACGCTCGACATTGATCGAAGAGCGGTTGATACAATACGCGCAATCATAGATGCAAAAATTGGTCATCAGGATCTTGAGAAGAGAGATGCAGCGACCATCCGGAGCATAAGAATGGCAGATGCCGGACCCCTCTGTCGAACCCAGGCCGCCGGTGGCTGCTGAACTGCGCTTTACGGTCCCGCTCGACGCACAAGATGCATCGTATTTGGCCGCGTCCGAGAGGATGGCCAGACGTTCCTTCAGCGACTTCTTCATGAGATGTTCACTAAACGTTCTGGTGGGCGCTGTCAAGGAGCGTGCCGTGAGACACTGACTGAGGAACGAAGCAGTAGCTTGGAGGTTAGGGGATCAGGGAGGATACAAGATGCTTCGGAATTTCAAAATGGACCCCGTAGAGCTCGCACCACCTCACGGCGATCCATTCGATCTTAATCAGCGAGCGAAGGCGATCCTCGCGATCTTGGTCGCGGGAACGGTTATCCTCGCATTTGCGGGGCTTGTCGTATCTCATGTCATCTAAACGCCAGATCCCGCACTGCGAGAGCGACACCAGGTAACAAGGGATGAACATGGCGTCTGGCAAGTCTTCAATACCGCAGACCACGTTGCAGCGAATTCCAGCAGCCAGCAGTTTGTTCAACTTGCTCGGAGAGAGCCGCAGGACCTCGCCCACGAGCTAAAATCACGTGAGCGCGATGGACGTCGATCCCCGCTTCTGAAAGCGTTGGTGTTAAATAGCCCAGCGATTGAAAGTCTATAAGACCAGCCAAACTGACAGGCTCATAGTCAACGCGGCTGGGTCATCGAAGGTTATATCTCCAGATTTTCAAATAACTCCGCAAACCAACTCCACGTTTCTTTCAGTTTTTCAATATTTCGTTTACGAATTTTCGACAGCTATGACGAGAGCGAAAAAGGCGTGACGTCGACTTCTCAGGCGACGTAGGGAAGATGTCCGCTGAGTGTTCCTCGCTATTCAACCTGAATGACACTCAGCGTTGGCTCAACCAAAATGAGATCGACTAAGACCACCCTCGATCAGGAACATTTCTACCTGGTTCTCGTTATTAGCCGTCTGAGCGCGGTCTAATATTGGGTTGGCATGGAACAGAAGAACGACTGGCAGCTCACGGATTTGCTACATAACGAACATGGTCGGGGCGACCCATTCGCTGCCGCAGTGCGCGCGACGCGCATGCCTATGGTCGTCACCGATCCCGGTCAGACAGATAACCCCATCGTTTTCGTCAACGAGGCTTTCCAGGATTTGACTGGCTACAGCCGAGAAGAATGTATCGGACGGAACTGCCGATTTTTGCAAGGGACCGACACTGACCCCAGAACAGTTTCCAAAATCCGCTATGCAGTGGAGCGGGGAGAAGATGTTGCCGTCGACATTTTAAACTATCGCAAGGACGGAACGTCGTTTTGGAACGCGCTTTATCTCAGCCCGGTGAGAGGCGGTAACGGTGATATCCAGTTTTTCTTCGCCTCACAGCTCGATGTCAGTCGGCGCGTTGATGCACAACAGCGTGTCATTGACCAAAAGGAAGAGGTCGAGCACGAGGTCCGTGTGCGAACCGCCGATCTCGAAGCATCGGTCGAGGCACAAGCCATGCTGCTGCATGAGGTCGATCACCGCGTTAAAAACAATCTCTCCGTGATCGGCTCGCTTTTAAGAATGCAGATCAGAGACTCTGACGACCCGAATGTGCGGAAGGCATTGCGGTCGACTATGGAGCGTGTCGACGCAATGGCCGCCGTTCATCGGCGCCTCTATCAATCGGACGACGTACGTTACTTTGACGTATCGTCTCATGCCTCGAACATCGTTCAAGATGCGATCAGCGCCAGCCGGTACAAGGACGTGTTTCTGCACTCGGAAACGCAGACCGCCCATCTTCCGTCGGGGCAAGCCACATCGTTTGGCCTCCTGTTGAACGAAATCCTGCTTCACCTGTTTGATCCCTACACGCCCATCAAGTCGGTGAGCCTGCGCAGTTCCGTGGACGAAAATGACATCACTCTCGTGCTGAGCAATGAGCTTCTGGAAAAGACCCCTCAAGACGCAATCCCTCCGCTGAGCATGAAGCTGATCTCCAGGCTGTGTGCGCAACTCGACGCTAAGGTCGACTGGCAACACTCGTTGACCGGCCTGACCGCCACCCTGCAAATTCCTGTGAGTGCTCCATGACCCGACCAAAGCCACCGCTTAACATCCTGATTGTCGAGGACGAACCTCTAATCGCCATGGATATGGAAATGATGGTCGAGGATGCCGGTCACAAAGTCATCGCCGAGGCAGCTTCTCTTTACGACGCTGAGGACTGGGACGACAGCCTCGACCCTGATATCGCCTTCGTCGATATCCAGCTCGCCCGCAAGACAAATGGACTGGACGTCTCGAAGCTTATCCAGAAGCGATGGCCGGAGACAATCATCGTTTTTGTCACTGCAAACCCCAAAATCATTCCAGCGGATTTTGGTGGCGCGCACGGCGTTATCCCGAAACCACTTTCGCAGAACGGCTTCCTCGCCGCGATGAAGTACTTGCAGGAGGGTGTGTGCGATCCGCCTCCGACCGTTCAGCAACCCAACAGCTTCACTGCCTCCCCGGCTTTCGCGGCAACATGGGATCACTGAACACCTGAGCGCGTAATCCGAATGTAACGCAAAGGCGAATGCGATGCGTTAATCGTGTCGGCATTCGTGTGTTGAGATATCGCTCGCGTTCCTCTATTGTTCCGAAGAATTAGTAGGGGCGTCCCCCAAGGAAAGAATCCGAATTGCTTGATCAGTCTCTTGCGACAGATGATTTGTCGACCGCCGCCTGCGATAGAGAGCCTATCCATATCCCCGGTTCCATACAGCCCTATGGCGTGATGCTGATCGCAGCCAACGATACCATGACAGTCGTCGCAGGCGCGGGTTCGATCGAAGACCATTTCGGACATGACTGGCAAGGCGCGGACGCGGGTAAGTTGCTCGGAACAGGCTTTGCTGAGATATGGCCACATATCACCGCCGGAAAGCTGACCTCTCTGGGTCGCGTTCATGGTCGATCCGGGGAGCTCAACGCGGTCGCTTACCGCAGTGGTGATTACGTTATCATCGAGCTGGAGCCGCGGACGCGCCAGGACGATATCGACTTCTCGTATGTTTATGACCTCGATATCGCCGCGACCGAGTTCGAGCGTTCCTCGACACTCGCTGACCTGTGCTTCGCGGCGGCGCACAGGTTTCGGGCCATGACCGGTTACTCGCGGGTCATGGTGTACAAATTCCTCGATGACGATTCCGGCGTTGTGATCGCGGAGAGCATTGACGGACATACCGATAGTCTGATGAACCACCATTTCCCTGCATCTGATATTCCAAGGCAGGCCAGAGCGCTCTATGTCCGCAACCGTGTTCGTGTGATTGCCGATGTCGGTTATGAGCCCGCTTTCATTAGGCCAGCGACCGAAGAACTGGCGACCCTAGATCTCAGCGATTCGACATTGCGCAGTGTTTCTCCGATCCACATCCAGTATTTGAAGAATATGGGGGTCGGAGCTTCGGCGTCGATCTCGATAGTGCGCGATGGGATGCTTTGGGGGCTGATCGCTTGCCACAACCCAACGCCGAAGCATATTCCGCGCAGCGTCCAAGTGGCAGCCCAGGCGCTTGCTTCGTCTCTATCGCGCCAGATCAAGGGAAAGAAAGACGCTGAACTTTACCGGGAGCGTTTGCGTCTGCGATCCCAGGAAGATGCGGTCATGAGCCATCTTGGCTCGGACAAGTCGCTGAACGCGTTCTTCGAGCGAAGCGGGCGGGAGCTTGCAAGATTGGTGAGCGCTGACGGTTTTGCAGCGGCGCAGGGATCGGATCTTTATGTGTTTGGCAAAGTACCGGATAAGATCGATATCAGAGCAATTGCCGATCACGTCCGTGTACCAGCAGCTTTGCAGCCGTTGGCAACCCATTCCCTGCAGACGAATTATCCGGAGGCTGCCGTCTATACCGATCTGGCTAGCGGCTTGCTGGCGGTGACGATGTCGACGGAGGTTCCGACGATACTGCTGTGGTTCCGGGCCGAGCATATTGAAGTCGTAAAGTGGGCCGGAAATCCGCATAAGGACATGCCTGACAACGGTCTGCCACTTTCCCCTCGCACCTCATTTGCGGAATGGACCGAGCAGGTCAAGGGCCAGTCGAAGCCTTGGACGCTTGCCGAGATCGAGGCGTCGACACGCATCGTTCGCCTGATGCTCGATCATCGCAACAACCACCGTATGCGTGAACTGAACCGTGAGCTTGCCACGACGCTCAGAGAGAACGAGACGCTGATGCGTCAAAAAGATTACCTGCTGAAAGAGGTCAATCACCGCGTCCAGAACAGCCTGCAGCTCGTCTCGGCATTTTTGCGCCTCCAGGCCAGAAGTGCAAACGACGCCCAGTCTAAGACACACCTGGACGAAGCTCAGAAACGGCTCACAGCCGTCGCCCTCGTCCACCGCAGGCTTTACCAGGATGAAAGCGTCGAAGTGATTGACCTCTCGCGCTACCTTGAAGATCTGTGCATTGAAATGAAATCGACTATGGACGAGGGCTGGTCTGAACAGATCGAACTCAATCTTGCACCAATCCTTGTCGCGACAGACCGCGCCGTCAATATCGGCCTGATCCTCACCGAGTTGATTATCAATGCCAACAAGTATGCATATGGCGGGCGGCCCGGGCCGCTTTCCATCGATCTCGAGCAGCACAGGGCGTCTTTGCGACTTGTGGTGTCGGACCGGGGCAACGGCAAAACGCCGGAGAAAGCGTCCGGATACGGATTTGGGTCGAAAATGCTGACGGCGATCGTCGAACGCCTTGCTGGTCACATCGATGAGGAAGACAATCTACCTGGTCTCCGTACGATCGTTACTGCGCCCATTCAAGGGTGAAGCCTCACTCGGCTATCTCAGACCTGCACATTCCCCAGTGGTGCGGTGAGAGTCCAAATTATCATTCCATCGTCTGCCGTCCAGGTGCACGAGCCGCCTAACGCTGTGGCCACGATACGCTTCAGAACCAGTGAACCGAAACCGTTTCCGCGGGTGATGAGATCGGGCTCGCTACCACCTCCTTCACACCACCGAAGATGGAATTCGTCCCTTTCCGAGGATCGGTCGATCCGCCAAGCCAGGGTGACATCGAAGGACTCTCGCTTTGCGTATTGGACGCAGTTTGTCACCAGCTCATGCAAGGCCATTCCGAGATTAAGGACGGCGTTTGCGCCGAGCAGGATGTCAGGCCCCATTGCAGAATGAAGTGTCTTTGCCTCGATCGGCTTGACATGATACGAGATCAGCGTCTTGAGGTCGACGCCGGCCCAATCGACCGACGACAGTAAGTCCTGCGTGTGCGCGAGCGCCATGATCCTTTCGCGAATGCGCTTCTCAAAACTTCTGACATCGTGTTCGCGCGCCGCGGTCTGGCCGATGACGGACAGAATGACCGCATATTGGTTTTTGACCCGGTGATTGATCTCGCGCATCAACAACTTCAGGCGCCGTTCCTTCTCCCGACTTTCGGAGATATCGCGCGCGATCTTTGAGGCTCCGATGATACGGCCTCGCTTGTCGCGAATCGGAGAAATGGTGATCGAGACGGGCACCAGCTCACCGCCTTGCGTTTGCCTCAGCGTCTCGAAGGTTTCGATCTTCTCCCCAAGCTTCAGGCGTCGGAGGATCTCAACCTCCTCATCATGCCGATCTTCAGGAATGAGGATATAGATCGACCGGCCAATCGCCTGAGCAGCCGTATAACCGAACAGCTTTTCGGCGGCGCTATTCCAACTAACGATTGTACCGGAAAGGTCCTTGCTGATGATCGCATCGAACGAGCTATCGACGATGGCCGCAAGCCGAGCCTCGCTGTGGTTCTTGCGCCGACCCTTGCCAGCTGTTTGTTCGAACATGGGCATTCTCGCTTCACGTTAAAACACATACTCTTGGTTCCTCACCAAGGAGATTTGGTCTTTTTGCGCGGGCATAACTAGATGGCCCCCAACTTGTTTCAAGTACCGTTTCACTGTCTGTGGGAGGAGAGTGGATCGGATGTGTTGATACGTTGTCTCGTTTTGCTAAAAAAAAATCCAGAGGTCGGTAAAAACCGCAGCTGAAGCGCTGTTGTCGGTCGTTTCGCAATCGCTACATGCGGGTGCAAGCTTATCGGCATCAGATGTCTTTTCTGATTTGCGTCTTGATCGCCTCCGTGCGTAGCGGCTCGCCAAACTCACTTCTAGATTGGCTGATGAGCCGGTTAATAAAATCGAGCTTGGCAACAACGGGTGGCGACATAACGAACGGATAAATGTCCGATTGTCCCATCGAGCGCTGAAACGTGTTCAGTGCCAGGCTGATTGGCACCCACGCATTGACGAGTTGCTGGGCGCTTTTCGCGCGATAGGGGTCGAAGTTAACCTCCGCATCAAGCTCGTGGTGGCGGAATGGCTCGATGGACAAGCCAAAAGATCTCGTCGATTCCAGCGTGTCGACCATGTGGAAAAAATGCGCCCAGCATTCTGCAAAATCTTCCGATGGGTGGCAGCTGGCATAGGTAGAAATGAAGTTGTTCTGCCAGTCCGCGGGCGGTCCATTCGAGTAGTTTCGCTGCAGCGCCGCTTCATAGTCCTCGCGCTCATCACCAAACAACGATCGCGCTTCGTCGATCATGTCGCTACCTTCTACGAGCTGCTGAAAGTAAAAATGGCCGATTTCGTGACGGAAATGGCCCAGCAGTGTACGGTAGGGTTCCCCCATCGAAACGCGAACGGTCTCGCGCACGACGTCGTCGGCCTCCGCTGCGCGCAAGCTGATCAGGCCGTCTTCGTGACCAGTCATTGCTGGGATTAAGTTTCCTAAATGATCCACTTCGTCCTCCAGGAAGTCAAATACCAGCCCAGCCTGTGGGTCGGCATCCCTTCCCGGTCAGGGTAGGCCGAATCGGAGGATCGAGTAAAATAGTTGCCGTTGAGCCGAGCCGATCTTGTGAAACCGCTCCAGACTCTGCGGCGTCTGGGTGTTCGGAATGAGGCGGTTGTATCGAGCCGGTATAGCCAAGATGTTTGGATCATCTGATCGAACGAGCCAGTTGCTGCCGTCGATGACGGCGTTGGCGCAAAAGCGCCACGTTTCTGCAGGTCAAGATTCAATGCTCCAAAGGCCATCGCCGCCGTCGGACAGCGTGTGCATCGTCATCGTGTCGGCAACGAACCCGACTGGCGCATTGTTGGCACCAACGCTGAAATGATTGTCGAAATAGAGGGGAATTCCGCTGACGTCGCATTGATACAGGCGCATTCCAAGCTCCATTTGCGTGAATAGCTGCCTTCAAACGCACAAAACCGGAAAACGGACAGAGGGCACAAAAAAATAAAATCTTTTGGCCTGTGGCTCCGCGAAACCAATCACCCTTCAGTCCGTTAATTGCCGCCACATCAACGAGGTTCGCCATGACGCAACGCACGCTCCTGCAGTTCTTCCATTGGTATACGCAAGATGGAGGCGGGCTCTGGAAGGAAGTAGCGGAGAAGGCGGAAAGCTTGGCGGCCATCGGCATCACGGATGTCTGGATGCCCCCGGCTTACAAAGGTTCTGCTGGCGGGTTTTCGGTCGGCTACGACACTTACGATCTCTTTGATCTCGGCGAATTCGATCAAAAGGGTACGGTCGCGACGAAATACGGCGACAAGGCTGCGCTCGAACATGCTTGCCGGGTTCTCAACGAAAACGGCATCGGTGCGATCCACGACGTCGTGTTCAATCACAAGATGGGCGCCGACGATAAGGAAAGTGTCCACGTTCGCAGGGTCAATCCCGAGGATCGCACCAAGATCGAGGAAGAAGCTTTTGAGGCGCTGGCCTATACCCGCTTCACCTTCCCCGGCCGCGACGGCGCGCATTCGCAATTCGTCTGGGATCAGAAATGCTTCAGCGGTGTCGATGTCATCGAGAAGCCGGACGAAAGCGGAGTGTTCCGACTGGTCAACGAATATGGCGAAGGCGAGTGGAATGACGAGGTCGACGACGAGCTGGGCAATTTCGACTATCTGATGGGCGCCGATGTCGAGTTTCGCAACAAGGCTGTCTACGAAGAATTGAAATATTGGGGCAGCTGGCTGTCCGAGCAGGTGCGCGTCGATGGTTTCCGCCTTGACGCCGCAAAGCATATTCCTGCTTGGTTCTTCCGCGACTGGGTCGGCCATATGCGTCAGACTGTCAAAGAGGACTTGTTCGTCGTCGCCGAATACTGGCACCCGGACATGGGAACGCTGAAGAGCTATCTCGATCTCGTCGATCACCAGTTGACCGTGTTCGACGTGGCGCTGCACCACCGTTTCCATGAGGCTTCGAAGGCTGGCGGCGATTTCGATATGCGGACGATCTTCGACGGATCGCTCGTCTCCGTGCATCCCGATCATGCGGTGACCATCGTCGACAATCACGACACCCAGCCGCTTCAATCACTCGAGGCGGCCGTCGATCCTTGGTTCAAGCCGCTGGCCTACGGGCTGATCCTGTTGCGCGAACAGGGCGTGCCATGTGTCTTCTATCCGGACCTTTATGGCGCAAGCTACACGGACGATAAGGACGGCGAACATCGCGCGGTCGAGATGCCGGCCATCGGATGCCTTTCGGCGCTCATCGACGCCAGAAAACGGTTCGCCAACGGTCCGCAGACGGACCTGTTCGATGACCCGCATTGTATCGGCTTTATCCGCCATGGAACTGGAGACGCACCCGGCTGCGTCGTCGTCATGTCAAATGGCGAAGGCGGGGAGAAGCTCGCAGAGCTCGGAACGGATCACGCCGGCAAGACTTACGTCGATGTGCTCGGGCATCACCAGGCTCAGATCGTGGTCTGTGACGACGGCAAGGCGACGTTCCCGACAAACGGCGGCAGCGTCAGTGTCTGGGTCCAGAACGCCGCCCTCTGAAGCGCCGATGCCACTCGATGGGCAGGGTGCCGGCATAGTTCGCCGAAACCGCTGCTCGGAAACGAAAGTCCTGCACGACCGTTAGGATGCCGAACTCATTGGACAATCGCCATGATGCGGACAAACAGCACACATGAACCGTCCTCGACCGGTCGGGATGAGAATGGTGTCGATCGACTGGCCGACATATATGGTATTGACCCGAAGCGTCCAACGGCAGACGGGACAACCATTGAGGTGTCTCACGAGACAAAGACTAAACTCCTGCGTGCCTTGGATGTGGACATTTCCGGCAGTGTGAAGCCAAGACCCGAACCGGATACGCTACCCTTATCGACCCCAACTGCGTGCTTTGTCCCGGATTTCCTGTTTACAGAGCGGGTGTGGGGCATCAGTCTTCAGCTTTATGAACTGCGTTCGGAACGTAATTGGGGAATCGGCGATTTCGAAGATCTTAGGATCATAATTGATCTGGTGGCATCGCTTGGGGGCGATTTTATCGGGTTAAACCCGCTCCACGCTCCATTCCTTGCCGATGCTGGCCGTTGCAGTCCCTATGAGCCGTCCAGCCGGCTGTTCCTCAACCCGCTTTACATCGCTGTCGACAGAGTGCCGGGCTTCGCGTCAGATCCCGATCAGCAGCAGATGATTGCTGCTCTGCGTGATACCGATCTAGTCGCCTATCGCGGCGTCGCAGCCCCTAAGCTTGCAGCCCTGCGTTTGATATGGGGCCGCTCGGCGTACCAAGGTAATGACGATGTTTCCGAATATGAAACCTTCGTGCTCGCAGGCAGCGAGCCGCTTCGGCTTCACGCCATTTTCGAGGCGCTGTCGGCACATATGGTGGAAAGAGGATTCTCGGCCGGTTGGCACGCATGGCCGGAGGAGTTTAGGGATCCCAGCTCAGCAGCTGTTCTTTCGTTTGCCACGGAGCGGGATGACGACGTTCGGTTTCATCTCTGGCTCCAGTGGGTCACCCATCGACAGCTTCAGATAGCCGCCAGCCACGCCATGGCATCAGGATTGCGGATCGGCCTTTACCTCGACCTTGCTGTCGGAGAGGCGATCGACGGTTCGGCGACATGGAGCGAACGTGCGATTTACCTCACGGACGCAACCATTGGCAGCCCGCCCGATCCGTTCGCGCCGGATGGGCAAGACTGGCACCTCGCAGGATTTCAGCCTTCGCGGATTGCGTCCGGTGAAAACCCGCCATTCGAGCGGATGGTCACAACCGCCATGCAGTATGCCGGGGCCATCCGGATCGACCACGCGGCGGCGCTGCGCCGGCTGTTCCTTGTCCCGATCGACGGTATACCATCCGATGGCGCCTATGTCAGCTATCCCCAGGAGGACCTGATCAGGATTCTAGCAGGATCGTCCGCGCGACACCGCTGCCTCGTCATTGGCGAGGATCTCGGATTGCTTCCCGATGGACTTCAAGACGATCTGACGGCAGCAAGGATTCTCTCCTATCGTATTTTCTCCTACGAGCGTGTTGACGACGGTTTCAAAGCCGCAACCGATTATCCTGATCTCGCGCTGGCCTGCATATCGACGCATGACCATCAGACACTGGCCGGATGGTGGCGCGGTGCGGATATCGCCCTTCGGGCCGAGCACGGCATCGTCTCGCCGGACCTGACGCGACAGCACGAGGCGGCCCGCGAGAAGGAACGGCAGCAACTGCTCCGGGCGATCGGTAATCCAGGGGCTGGCGGTCCGACCGGAACCCCTGCAGCACCCATGCTCCACGACATGACAATCCGGGCACATCGTTTTGTGGCCGGGACGCCGAGCATGCTGGTCGCTGTCCGTTTGGCGGATCTGACCGATGAAAAGCAACCGACCAACGTCCCCGGTACGAGCGACAGCTACCCGAACTGGCAACCGAAACTTTCGGTAACGGTTGAAGAACTTTCGAAGCTGCCTCTCCTCATTGCGATAGCGGACGCTGTAAACAAAGGTCGGCGGGCAAGCGGATCCGACCACCAACCGAATGGCGACAAGCCGGGCGATCGACATGCCCCGGAAACATTCGACGCGTCAAAGAATGATAGTGAAGAAACCGGCAAGACAGATGCCCAGCAGCTCGATGCGATTGTCGAGAAATATGCCGACAAGATACCAAGACCCCTCGGACGCTTTATTAGGTGGATGAGAAGACCGGAGCTGCGATGGCTCCGCCTGATTGCCGGCATCATGTTCGTCATTTGCGGCTTCGTCGGGTTTTTGCCGATCCTTGGCTTTTTGATGGTCCCGCTCGGTCTGATCATTCTTGCGCAGGACAGCAGATGGCTACAGCGTCCGACCCTTAAGGCGATTACGTGGCTCGAGAGCAAACTGGGAAAATAGAGCAGATTCGCGCCACGTCTTCCCACGTGCTCGACAGGTCGCGAGAAGGGCTGAGACAACTGATGGGCGTATCGATCTCGCAAAAGTTCGAGACACACGCCTCTCACCGCTGTCCGACTACGGCTCCTGCCAATCTGAATGGGCTCGATACAACTGAAGCAGCCACGTCGAAAACAAACGAACCGGCCTCTGGTGCCGAGGCTGCCCCTCCATTCAGCTTCGCGAGTTGTGGCCCTAGTTGTGCGAGATTTGCATATCGATCATGACCGACGCCGTCAGCGGCCTTAACAGACGAGATGTCAACAATTCGAAGGCCATATCGCAAGGCAGCGTCGCGAACAGAGGGACTGTCCACGTTAAGCGAGCCGGCACGCGGCCTCTCCCCACTCAGGAAGCTGGAGACAGCGAGTGCCTTGTCATCCTTCGACACGAATAATGTTATCGGAGTACGCATACGGCCAACGGCTTCAAGCTGGGATTTGAAAAGATCGTCGTCAATGTCGGGTGCCGCAAGGACCACGACTATTTTGCCAAGCACATCGTCTTTGCCTTCGAGCCTCAACTGGCGCAACGTTTCCATGATCAAAAAGCCGCCGACGCTGTGGCCAAACAAAATCACGCGCTTGACGTCGGTTTTGGCAGCTGCGGTCTTCACCAACCAGACGAGACGATCCCTAGAAGCCAGCGCGGCGTCACGATCGGCAAGATAACCTGCGAGAGCACCCTGTGACGGCCAGGAAAACAATATCGGCGTGCCATCCGTTTTTGAGTCAGCGGCGACTTGCGCAAGCCGATATAACGACTCCTGAAACGTATAATTATATCCATGCACAAAAATGCCAACCGCGTCTTCCTTATTAGGGGCTTGCGCCATGGCGACAAACTGCTTCTCGTCGAGCGCATGTCTTTTTACAACGACCATGTTTTTGTCAGCGTCGGGTTTCCCGACCGGCCATTCGATGTTGGATGGACGGTGCGAAGGCGGTATCGCAACGGAGAATTCTTCAAATGACAACGTGGCATTGCGTTTCGGAGAATAGCCGCGTTCATCAGGCGAACGGTTTGTGGCAGTCAGGACAGTAAGCTGACGGTCGCTCGATCCGCTCACCGGTACGGGGTCGAGTACTGCCGCGTCAGGTCTTCCAGCGCAAGCACCGAGTTCCGCACATAGGGCGGTTAGTATAACGAGGCTGATACAACGCCGAAACGGAGAGACTTCACGCATATCGATCAAGGGATATTCCATCAAAAACCAAGGCGGCCTTCTTGCCATGGAGCACATGCAAACTCAATTGACGATCAATCGGCATCCTCGCGTCAGTGAGCGGCCATATCAGACCGCTGACCAAAATCTCTGAAAAAACGAAGTCAGGTCCCATCGTCATGCTTGCCAGAAGGAAAGGCGCGCGTATCTCCTGCCACCTAAAACGATCAGAAGTAGGGTAACGAGATTGAGTGCCCGCAGTTTTCTGATCCTTTGATATCGGCTGGTCGACGATAACGTAGCTGGTCGATTGTTCCAGCGCTTACAAAGCTTTGACGTTTTAGTGATAGCTTGTTCACCATGCGGCCGAGTTGAGAAAAAATGCTGAAACTCGCCTGTCGCGATTTCCGTATAGCCGCATCATACGTCGGCGGTGGCCGACACATTTTTGCAGCGTACGTGCTGCCGGGGATCTCGTGTGGAACTTCTCGATCTTGCGTCCCGTATCTTCGGCCTGATGGCGCTGGTCGCTGCGATCTTCGGCGCGATCGAGAGAAGCGGCATGCCCGCCATGGTCCGCAAGACAGCAATCGGCTTCGCGTTCGGTGTAGCAGCCTGCATCTGCATGATGTTTCCGGTTGTTTTTTCGGACGGCACATCCGTAAACGGCCGATCCCTTTTCCTCGCTTTCTCGGCGGCATTCGGCGGCCCAATTTCATTCGTGGCGGCGACTGGCTTGACGTCCATCGTCCATGAGTTCGCTGGTGCAGTGCCATTCACCAAAATTATGGAATCTACCGCGGCTGCGGCAGCCATAGGATTGGCCTGGCGACACTTCGTCTACAAGCGCATGGGCAAAAGCTACGTCAGCCTACTGGTGCTTGGCTTCAGCATATCTCTTGTGTCGCTCTTGCTTCTGAAGGTGTCTTCGGGCCAGGGTCTGACGATATTTCTTAACACCTACCCAGCGGCACTTGCCGTCAGCCTCCTCTCGGCGATCATCCTCGGCCGACTGATCGAACGCGAGATGCGACACATCAGAACAGAGCAACGCTGGAAGGAGAACGCCTTTACAGACGCGTTGAGTGGGCTCGCAAACAAGCGTGCTTTCGAGAGCGACTACAATCGCGCCCTTGAGCGCAATGAGCCTTTCTCTCTGATCATTCTGGATATAGACCACTTCAAGCGTGTGAACGACACCTACGGGCATGTGACGGGTGACGAGGTCATTGTGGCAGCCAGCAAAGCGATGACATCCGCGTGCCGGTTTCGAAGCATGCCCTACCGCCTCGGTGGTGAGGAGTTTGGCATCATCGCGTATAACCTTGGCATCGCGGATGCTGTCAGTCTTGCGGAAAACGTGCGTGGCTCGATCGCAGCATTGCACCTGCACCCGACGGCAAACCTGCCGGCCGTCACGATCAGCGCCGGCGTTGTCTCCAGCGTTGCCAAGGCAGACGGAAGGGATCTTCTCTCAGCGGCGGATGCCGCGCTTTATCTCGCCAAAAATCAGGGCCGCAACCGCGTGATCTCGTGGAATGACCTTATGAAGACGGAGAGCGTCTCTACCCAAGCTGAGATTATCTCATTCCCGAAAGCCTACGCTAAAATGAGCGACCCGAAATAAGCGGCCTTCAGCGCCTTGTCGCCATTGTCGCTCTCACTTCCTCCGGAATGCCGTAATGTTCACCCGTTCATCTGGCATGGAGCTGCTTCGCTATTCGCCGCTGTCGCGTTACCCGGCCTCTGTCTATGGCCATCTCGCCTGCTTGTCGGCAAGTTGCTCAGTCCGTCCCGGTATGGTGATACGTTGGCTTGATCGTGCTCGTTTCAAGTCGGTAAGAGCTCCCCTGATCGGCGAGCTCACTTCATCAGCGATTCACCATACTGGACATATCGGACGAGCCCTGCCGCAGCTCGTTAAGACTTCGCTGTTACGCCTCCTTGTACAAGGAGAAAAGCCATGCGTGCGATCTATACCTGTCTTGGAGAAACGCACGACCAGTTTCTCTTGTCGATTGCGGCGGTCGTCTGCATCATAGGCATCTACGCATCGTTTTCCATCGCACGACATGCGGGACGGGTTGAAGACCGCGCGAGACGCATGTGGTCGACGATTGCCATCATCGCCGCCGGATGCACGGCATGGGCCACGCACATGATCGGTCTTCTCGCGTTCCGCCCGGGGATGGAGAGCGGCTTCGATCCTATTCTAACAGCAGGCTCGCTGATTCTGACGATCGCTGGCGTCGGCATTGCTGTTGGTTCCGCCATTGGCGCCCGGGACCGTTTACGCCGGTTCACATGCGGTGTTATCCTTGGATTTAGTATTACGCTCCTGCATTACATGGGCCAGTCAGCCTATCTCGTGACAGGAAGGATTGGTTGGAACGATGGCCTGATCGCTCTGTCTGTCGTCTTATCTCTGCCCTTGTTCGGATTTGCGATGATCGTTGCGGGCGAGAAAAAGCGGATTTTCAGGCATTTCGCAGCGCCGCTTCTGATTGCTGCCATCGCAGTTTTACACTTCATAGGGATGGCGGCGCTAGAGTTGGACTTCGATCCCCGCATCGAGTTGCCAAGCTCGGCGCTCTCGCCGGATCTTGTCGCGCCGATCGTGGCATCGGTGAGCGCCGCCCTCGTCCTTTTGGCATTCATTGGACTTCGCTTTGCCCTTTCTGCGCGGGCACAGCTTCAGCGGGACCAGCTTCGGCTGCGACAACTCGCTGACATGGCGGTAGAGGGGCTGTTGATCTGCGAAAACGAGGTAATACAGGCGACTAACAGCAGTTTTGCTTTCTTTTCGGGGCTGTCGGGAGCAGAAGCGATTGGCATGCCGATATCGCGCGTTCTTCCCGGCCTTGTGATCTGCGAGCTAGCCGAGCAAGAGGAGCGGGATGCCGAGATGCGCCATGCAGATGGCCGCCTCGTTCCCGTACGGGTTCTCCGTAAGACCATTGCCGTAGGTGCGCAACAGCAGACGGTCATCGCCATCCGCGATCAGAGCGAACGCCTGGCCACAGAACGGAAGCTTCATGCATTGGCCTACACGGATGCTTTGACGGGTCTGTCGAACAGGTTGCAGTTTAACCAGCTACTAGATACGGGCTGTACCAGAGGAGGAGAAGAAGAGCGTTCGTTCGCGTTGTTGCTGCTCGATCTCGATCGTTTCAAGTCGGTCAACGACACCTTGGGACACATGGCTGGCGACGAGCTTCTCAAGCGTGTGGCCTCGCGCATCTGCGCGTGCGTAGATGAGGAGGATATTGTCGCCCGGTTGGGTGGTGACGAGTTCGCAATCATCGTTGCCGACCCTAAGCGGGCTGGCTCGGTCTCGGAAACGATTGTCGATCTCCTGGGCCGGCCGTTTCTGATAGACGGCTCCGTCATCGATGTTGCGGGAAGCCTCGGTATCGCTATCGCACCGGCAGACGGAAAAGATCGAGCCGCGCTCTCGCGCCACGCCGATTTGGCCCTGTACGCTGCAAAGCAGGACGGAGGCGGGGCATACAGATACTTCGATACGCAGATGAGCGACCGCGCCCAGGCTCGCAGATCACTGGAGCTTGATCTGCGTCGCGCCCTCGCCCGCGAGGAGTTCGAAGTTTACTATCAACCTCAAATCGATCCGAAATCCGGCTTGTACCAGGGAGCGGAAGCCCTTGTGCGGTGGCGTCACCCGACGCGGGGCATGGTCTCGCCTGCCGACTTCATCCCGCTTTGCGAAGAACTCGGACTGATCGTAGCGCTCGGTGAGTGGGTGCTGCGAGCGGCCTGTCAGGAGGCTTTCCACTGGCCCAAACACATCTCCGTTGCGGTCAACCTCTCTCCGGTCCAATTGCGAGATGGCAATCTTGCCAACCTGGTGGCGAACGTGTTGCGCGAAACGGGGCTTTCTCCGTCACGCCTCGAGCTGGAGATCACCGAAAGCGCGTTGCTGCAAGATGAGGAGACGACCTACCGCATTCTTCATGCCCTGAGGGCAATGGGTATCCGTATTTCGATGGACGATTTCGGAACTGGGTATTCATCCCTCAGCTATCTGCAGCGTTTCCCGTTCACCAAGATCAAGATCGATCAGTCATTCGTGCGCCAGGTGCCTCATAACCAGGACGCGGTCGCGATCATGCAGGCCATCACATCGCTTGCGGCGAAGTTGCGGATGACAGTCACGGTCGAAGGCGTTGAGACCCCTGAACAGAGAGCATTCACGGTGGCCGAGGGCTGCGATCAAATCCAGGGCTATCTTATCAGCCGGCCCGTCGAGCAAGCGGCCATACGCGCGCTGTTGACGACAACATCAAAAGCCGTGGCTTAAGGAAAATCATTATGCCTCTCTATCGCCTTTTGTATCGCAGTGAGATTTCACTTCCGGACACGCAGCCGCTGAATCAGCAGATCCAGTCGATCGTTACGGCTGCCGATCGAGCCAACGCGAAGAATGACCTTTCAGGCGCGTTGATCGCTGCCGATGGCGTGTTCATCCAAGCTCTGGAAGGCCCTTTGGCCGCGTTGGAGGCAACGTTCGAAAAGATTTGCACTGACCTCCGACACAAGCATGTCCGCCTCATTGAGCTTGCCGCCGCCGACGAGCGGGTGTTTGCAGAATGGAAAATGGTCAGGGTCGAACACGAGGACGACGTCTTGCGTTTGTGCGCCGGGCTAGGCTTTGAGGATATTGTGAGACCAGACGTCTCGAAAACGAGCGCGATCATAACGCTGATGCGATCAATCTTGGCAAGCAAAGCGCACCTGGCCAATGGCGCCGGATTCGCTAGCGCGCACGTTTGATGACCAGTTCTTGCTGGCAGGTAAGGCAGCGCTAGCTTGCGAGCCGCTGGCTTTCGTCTACGGTCATATGCTCCACCATCGCGACGATGGATTCCAACAGATAAGGCTTCGCAACGAATACAGCGTCCGAAGGCAAATCTTCTCGGCTCAAACGATGCCTGCCAGATGCGATGATCACAGGTAAGTGCATGTGCGTCGAAGAAATCATTCGCGCAAGATCCAGGCCACTGAGGCCGCCGGGCATGTCGATGTCGGTAATGACTGCATCTATTTTGCGGTGACCGAGAGCGGCGACCGCCTCGAGCACCGTCCCGGCTTCTATGACATCGTAGCCCTCAAAGGCTAGCGTGTCAGCGAGAACCATTCGGATGAGAAGCTCGTCTTCGACGGTAAGGACGGTACGCTGATACATGGCCGACTCCAGTTGATGCTCGCGAGATGAACCCGTCCATCCTGATTTCGATCGCCCCTTAGGCACAAGTATTTCCCAACATATTTAATAAAATGCGAATGGCTGGTAAGTTTGCATCGCCCGTCGTCACTCACGCCGATCGCCATTCAGGTAGGCACCCGAATGTCGGACGCCCTCGGTAAAAATCAGAGATTATTGGCGTAGCAGCACGCTCGCAGCTGAATTTGGAAAGGATGGCGCCAAATCGGTCATGACCTTGCCGAAACCCTGTTCGGAGCGCTTGATCCTAGGGTCGCGGTCGGCTGACTAGATGCTTGTTACCGCGCCATCCTGAGCCGGCCGATTTCAGCGGCGAGTTGGTCCTGACTGTAAGGTTTTCCCAGCCGCGCCACGTCGAGGTCGACGCCCGGCGGCAATTCGGCATAACCGGACGCGATCAGGATTGGAAAATCAGGTATCAAGTCCCTGGCAGCCCTTGCGAGTTCGCCTCCCGTCATCCCTGGCATCGAGTAGTCGGTGATCATCAGGTCGAACCGGGTACTCTCGTTTAGCAACCCGAGCGCTTCTTGACCCGAATGCGCTTCGACGACTTCGTGCCCGAGATCAGCCAGCATGTCGGCAGAGCTCATGGCAATCAGGACGTCGTCATCGACCAGGAGGATACGCATCGGCGTTATTCGGGTCTCCGGCAAGTCAGATTCAGGTGCGAGGGGCTCCACATCGAGAGCCGCAGATATCGAGACGGGTATCCAAAGCTCGGCCGTTGTACCGACGCCGATCGTGCTCGACAACCGCAATTCGCCCCTGAGCTGCGATGCCAAGCCATGGATCATCGACAGTCCAAGACCGGTTCCTTTACCGAGCTCCTTTGTCGAGAAGAACGGCTCGATCGCTTTCTGAAGCGTGGCCTCATCCATGCCGTGGCCCTGATCGATCACGGAGAGGACAACATAACGTCCGGCGGCCAGCGTCTCGGTGGATAAATCCTGCTTCGCTTCCTTGAGGGCGATGTGAAGTCGACCACCGCCCGCCATCGCATCACGGGCATTGACAGCGAGGTTGAGCAATGCCAGTTCGACTTGATTGGCGTCGGCCGAGACTGGTGGTAGATGGTCAGGAATTTCCGTCTCGACGACGATGGTGGAGCCCACAGAGCGCCTCAGCAGATCTTCCATGCCGACCACGAGTTGGCGCATGTCGACGGGCTCGACACGCAAATCCTGGCGACGAGAAAACGCAAGCAGACGCTGCGTCAAAGATGCACCGCGTTTGGCACCTTGCAAGGCGCCGTCTATGAGACGGCTCGCTTTGCTGTCGCTTCCGACATGCTTGCGAAGAAGTTCGAGATTGCCGAGCACAGCCATCAGCAAATTGTTGAAGTCATGGGCTACACCGCCGGTCAGCTGGCCTATCGCCTCCATCTTTTGGGCTTGGCGCAATTGCTCCTCTGCCTTTTCGCGCTGGCCAACTTCGGCCATCACGATTGCATGCGCCTGTTCCAGCTCGAGTGTCCGCTCAATCACGCGCCCTTCCAACTCTTCATTGAGATGTCTCTGACGGATCTCGTTATTCACACGTTCGGTAATGTCCGCTGAAACGCCTACGAGCTTGGTCCCTTTCCCGGCACGATCTTTGTAGAGTTGCGCGCGGATCTCTGCCCAATGGGAAGATCCGTCGGGCCAGACAGTCCGATACTCGATCGCGTAGTCCGCACCGTTTTCGACGGTGGCCTGCACGGCAGCCTGCATCCTCTCGCGGTCTTCAGGGTGGATTGAAGCGACCAAGTCTTCATAAGAAAAATTGTCGCTAGAGCACCGTCCGAAAATCGCCTTGCATGTGGCTGATGTCGTCAGCGCGAGCGTTGCGAGATCGAGCTCCCAGGAACCAAGACGGCCCGCCTGGAGCGCCGTTTGCAGGCGTCTCTCCCCTTCGTCCAATGCCTCGATCCGCAGACGCGCGTCATATTGTCGGCGTCTGCCTCGCAACGCCGAGCGCACAACGCTGATGAAGGTCGTCGCATGAAACGGGCGCTCAATGAAACTGACATTACCAAGGACTTCTGATAATCTTGCCGCTGCGGGATTGCGTTCGGGACCGCCACCCCGGTTGGTCATGATGATAAACGGAAGGTCGGACCAGCTGGGTTGCTCCTCGACCCAGGCGGAGAGCGCCCGCAGATCGGCAGAACGCAGCGCCTCCTCCGCGATCACAGCACAGGTAATGTTATCTCCTAGGTCAGAAACGAAGGAGGCCAGATCGGGCGCGGCCATTGACGCTATGCCAGCTTCCTTCAGCAAGGATGCAGCAATCTGGGCATCCCGACCGACGGGGGCCAGGATCAGGCCGGTGGAATCCTTGTCAGATATGGCTATCACCCTCGTCCAGCTCTGAAAGCAGCGAATGCCTTTCACCAACCAGGGTCGGCACCCCACGAAGGACTCCCTGGAAACCGGTCAAGGGTTCACCCAATGTGAGACCATCTTCGCTTATCCTGTACTCCCGAATGGTGTCTTCGTGACGCCCGGTACGCTTCTTGATAACCGAGACCGCACGGCGAACTTTGCCAAGGGCCTCGAAGTATCGAAGCAGAACGACTGTATCAGCAAGATAAGTGACGTCGACGGGCGATTTCATATCGCCGACCAGACCATGTTGCGCAACGGTCAGGAAGGTGTTGGCACCCTGCCGGTTCAGGTACTGCAGCAATTCGTGCATGTGAAGAATGAGGGCGTTTTCGTCCGGCATTGCCGCCTGATAGCCGTTAATGCTATCGATCACGACGGTCTTTGCGTCATAGCTTGCCACCCGATCCCGGACACGCTGAGCAAACTCCCCAGGTGATAGCTCTGCAGCGTCGAGTTGCTCGATGTGGATCAGACCTTCTTCCTGCATTGTCTCAAGATCAAGTCCCATCGCCTTCGTTCGCGAGAACAACAAGCCCAGTTCTTCGTCGAAGACGAAGATCGCAGCTTTCTCACCACGTTTGACAGCCGCATCAACAAATTGGAGCGCGAATAAACTCTTGCCCGTACCTGCCGGGCCGATGAGGAGCGTACTAGATCCACGCTGAATGCCGCCACCCAAGAGTCTGTCAAACTCGTTGATGCCGCTTTTGAGCGTCGAGCGCTCGAAGTCGATCCGGTGCTCTCCGGCGCGCAGCCGTGGAAACACCGCTACTCCACCAGTCCTGATGACAAAGTCATGGAAACCACCACGGAAAGCCTGGCCCCGGTATTTGACGACCCTCAGCCTACGACGTTCTGAACCGTAGTTTGGTGCAAGTTGCTCAAGATGGATCACGCCATGCACAACGCTGTGAACAGTCTTGTCTAGAATGTCGGATGTCATGTCGTCCAGGAGGAGAACGGTCGCACCCGACCGCGCGAAGAAATGTTTTAGGGCAAGGATCTGTCGGCGATATCGAAGCGAGCTTTGCGCTAGCAGCCTGATCTCCGACAGACTGTCAATGACGACCCTCTGCGGCTTCAAGCGTTCGAAAGCCTCAAAGATCAGCTTGGTGGTTTCGCCAAGCTCAAGATCGGATGAGTAAAGCAAGCTCTGCTGCTGGTCCGCATCAAGAAGGCTTTCCGGCGGTACCAGCTCGAAAATCTCGACGTTTTCGCCGAATTCCAGGCCGTGCGAGCGCGCGCTATCCCGCAGTTCCTCCTCGGTTTCTGAAAGACTGATGTGAAGGCAGCGCTCGCCCAGCCGGGCGCCTTCGATTAGGAACTGCATGGCAATCGTTGTCTTGCCCGCTCCAGGTGACCCCTCAAGCAAAAATACGTGTCGACGCGATAGACCACCCGAAAGGATGTCATCCAAGCCTTCGACACCGGTCCGGGCTTTCTCAGTCGAAAGATCTGACATAGTGTCCCCTAGTACAAGCCGTTTGCGATGAGCCGTGGTAACGCGAGGAGGTCGCGCCGTAGCGGCGAAGGCGAAAGTACCAAGGATTTACTGTTGGAAACACGCGCTCACAAGAGCGCAAAATACCAGCCTATTTAGTATTTCTGTACTTATATTATGCCCGTTATCGCGTCAGTTTAGACAGTTTCGGCCCGATACCGCGTTCCCGGGCCCACAGAATGGCCGCTCCGCGTCGGTTGACGCCGATTTTTCGATAGAGCGCCGACACGTGGTTGCGAATCGTATGACGTGAGAGTTTCAGCCGCTCG
This sequence comes from Aliirhizobium sp. YIM B11859, assembly GCF_057163345.1. NCBI lineage: Bacteria > Pseudomonadati > Pseudomonadota > Alphaproteobacteria > Hyphomicrobiales > Rhizobiaceae > Aliirhizobium > Aliirhizobium sp. YIM B11859. The sequence goes on along the minus strand of NZ_JBXHAY010000017.1, from coordinate 1,674 downwards.
CTCATTTGCGCGTCGTTTTGCCCCTGACAGATCAGAGACAGAATATCCTGCTCGCGCTCGGTCAGGTCGGAAACACCTGCAGACGCGATCACGCCTGAGAGGTTGGAGGTCTGTCGCAACGCAGCCAGCTTCTCGACGACGCTGCGGCTGAACCACGACGTGTCGGTCATCACAGCTTCGATCGCCGACATCAATTCCTCTTCGGAACGTTTCCTGTCGGTGATATCCTGTATTACCATCATGATGCAGGCGACGTCGTCGATCTTGATTTCTTCCGATGACAGCAGGCAATCCACCAATGCGCCATCCTTGGATTTCAGTCGGAAATCTATGTTGCGGAGTCGGCCGTCTTTCTGCATCGCGGCTTCGACGACCCGCTGAACGTCCTTGTCCAGCCAAAGATCGAGTTCGTTCTGATTACGTCCAATCACTTGCTCTTCCGCTGACCCTGTCAGGCGGAAGAAAGCAGTATTGGCCTCGATCACCTCAAAGTTCGAAATTCTGACGATGACGGTCGGAAGCGGTGAGAGGCCAAAGGCTTTGGAGAAGCGCTCCTCGCTCTGTTTCAGGACCTGCTGCGCTTTCTTTAACGGCTCGAGATCTGCGAATGTGAAAAGCATGCAGGGCCCACCGGCCACCTCTATCGGTTCACCCGCGACGATCACCGGCTTCGCGCCCTTGTCCGGCAACGGAATGATCGCTTCCATTTGCGGGATCGTTCGGCCAGCCTTAAGTTGTTCTTGCGCGTCCTCGCGCTTTTCCGCAAAGGCCATGACGTCGATTTCGTAGGCAGTCCTTCCCATCAGCTCGCTACGGCTATAACCGGTCATCTCAAGAAAGCCCGGGTTAACTCGGACATAACGAAAGTCAGCCAAGCGACAAATGATCGCTGGAGCGGGATTGGCGTTGAAGGCTGCCTCGAACCGGTCCTCGGCCTCGTAGCGCCGGGTCTCGTCCTGGATGACCCAAGCGACATAGTCCGGTTGATCTTCAGCGTCGGTCACGATGAAACAACGCGAAGCGAGCATCCTGGAATTGTTGTCGTCGCCAGTCGGGCGTGCCTCTAGAGTCGTCTCGACCATTTGACCGGTGGCGATCACCCTTTCGACCGGATGTTCGCCTTCGGCGACGAGATGGTTGTTACGATATTTGAGGACGTATCGCTCGCGGTATTCTGCGAGCGTCATGCCGAGTTGAGACTCCCGCTTGACGCCGTGCATTTCCAAGGCCGCAGTATTTGCGCCGAGGAACTTACCGTTCAGATCCAGAAGAATGACGCCCTCCTTCAATCCAGCAACGATTTGGTTGATCTGTCGGTGGGCATGCTTGCTGGCCAAGAGAACTCTCCATCTTCGGGCCGAAACGCTGGAAAGGGAGCTTTGTTCCCGGGTTGTCATGGCGTCGTCGAGATCTGACTTCGGGAACAACAGCCGTAACCTTATCCGACGACGAAGATATCGAGGACATAATATCGTCGATGCGAAACGAGCAGACATTTCTATTATCGGTTTCACAGGAGCGGGCTTAACCAGCGTCCGTCAACCGTGGTGCGCGAATTTCGCTACTCCACCGCCCCAAGATCAAAGAACGCCTGGCGCTCCGCATCCGAGGCATCGTTATCGGCAAAAACCCGGAATGCCTTGCCCTGAGACTTCAATTCCTGCGCCGTCTTCA
>NZ_JBXHAY010000016.1:0-62211 GCF_057163345.1 Aliirhizobium sp. YIM B11859 | reverse complement strand
ATTGCCTCCGGCCAAATCAACAGTCGGGGCGATGGAATCATAATTCGGAAGCCAACGGAATCCTCAACGCGATTCCGTGTTCAATGGACGTGCTCTAGATCAACGAGCTCAGTGTCGAACTTCCGACGCGCTCATGCACCACACGTCGGTCGATCCTATCCCGGAGACAGGCGGTCCAAGCATAACCAAGGTGGCCTCTTCGTCCGGAAGCAGGCAAACGGCGTCGGCGCCGGCAACACGCCTGCGGTGATTGACGATCGCCAATATCAAGTGGGCCGTCGCCTGGATCCTGATGCCAAAGACATTCGACAAGGGGGTCGTTTACGCATCGGAACAGTCGGTGGTCGTAGTAGACGCGATCTACAATGCCGTGCGCGAATGTGTCCGCAGTCACGGCGGTTATGTCGTGTCGGTCAACGAGGCGGGAGCGATCAGGAATCTGGCTCTGACGTAGGGATCGATCCATGCTGAAATCACCGGATATGCGACAGGCAAGATCGCCCATATGGCCGGCTTCGAAGTTCTCGCCGGCGCCGAGATCCTGATCGCCGAAGTCGAGGCAATCAACGAAACAGAGGCCTTTCCCTTCAAGAAGCACGACGCCGCTGCTCGCTATGTACAAGTGTTTCCACCGCAGTGCACGATATACGACTCTACGGTGATGAAAAATATGATGGTACTGATATCCGCACAGTCTGGTTGGCAACGATACATCCTCCGGGACTGTGTCGTGGCTAGCTGCGACGTCTAGGCTTTGACGACGGTGCCATCCAACAGTGGCGCTTCGACATCGGCTGAACCAATCGAAATCAAGATGCAGTCACCAGGACAATTCGTCTCGGGCACTACCGATGGGTGGCGCCGCAGCCTCGGCGGTCATTGCAATTCTGCCAGCAGAGCATCCGCGCCTTTCTGTATCCCTACCTTCGAAGCCTGCAGGGAGGAGAACGTCGCACCGACATTCATGGCGTTGGGGTATTGTTTCGCGACATACGCCCTCAGAAGCTTGTCGCTCTGGCCGTCGAAGATTTCGACGGCGTAATTGACCGAGCCTGTCATGCTCCCTTCGCGTCCGCGAACAGCCTGGACGGAGTTGTATACGCCACCACCGACGTCGAGATGGGAGAACGGCCCTAGAACAAGCGTGGTTGTTTTTGCACCGGTGAGTGTCAGGCGAAGGCGCAATGTTGCCGGTCCTGCGGCGTCGACCACTGCGAAGCGTGTCCGCAACTTGGCGGCAAACTCGTTGCGCATATAGCCAGCCAGTTCAGCCTTGTCTTTATCCTGCATTTTAACGAACTGATTGTCACGGCCGGCATAGATGATGACCGGATCGACTATGATCGTGTTATATTGTCTCCAATCGGCGTTGCCCCGGTATTCGTAGGGTAATTTCCCGCCTTTGTCCTGCGGGTTCGGCTGGAGATGCGGCGCTGAGGCGAGACCTTCATAGACGGTGGGATCCGCAGTCGTGCAGGCCACGAGGACCGCACAGGTTGTTAGTAAGACAGCGAAAGTAATAGTTTTTCTCGTCAAAACATGCTCCGGCAAAACAGGGAAGTTGCAGGAACAGTGGTATTGGCAACCGCCGTTGTGTTGTTATATATAATATTCAGAGATGTTCGCGAGAACTTCGACGCGCGGGAGAAACCCGGTCCGCCCGTTCTGGCGCGCCGAGGCCGGTGGAAAGAGCGCCGATCCCCGCGCCCCTTATGGCTGGCAAGACAACCTCGGCGACAAGGCCGTGCGGCTTGCGGTCGCGTAGCGCCATAGTTCCGCCATGACCTTTGACGATCATGCCTTCGGCAGTCGGAAGGCCCAGCCCAACCCCCCCCCCTGCACCGCTGGTTCGCGCCTTATCGGCTTTGAAGAAGGGCTCCATGACCTTGACCTTCAGCTCGTCAGAGAGGCCCGGACCATTGTCGCAGACCCTGACGTAGATGCCGCGCTCTCCGGCATCCTCCAGCTCGATATCGATTCGGGTCGCGTAGCGTGATGCGTTCTCAACCAGATTGGAAACCGCCCTGGTAATCGATTCCGGCTTGCAGATATATTTAAGCCTGCGCGGACCGGAGAACCGAACATCGATGCCCGTCTCGCAGAAATCCGTCGCGATGGTTTGCAACAGGCTCGATAGATCGACTTTCCGCGACGGCACCTGATGTGAAGCATTGGTCAGGAACGCCAGGCTCTCGTTGATCATCGAGTCGAGCACGGAAAGATCGTCCAGCATCTTGCGCTGAAGCTCCGGCGGTTCACAGCGCTCAACCCGCATGCGCAGCCGCGTCAACGGCGTCCTCAGATCGTGGCTGATGGAGCTGAGCATCCTCGTGCGGCTTTCCGCCATCAGTATGATTCGCGAACGCATGACATTGAGGGACGCGGCCAGGCTTCGGACTTCGGAAGGGCCTTCCGCAAGGAACGGGTGTTCCAGCCTGTCGTCAGCGCTGGCGCGCTCAGCAGCTGCCGCGAAACGGGCGACCGGTCGAATGATCAGCCAACTGCTGACGTAGGCAAGGACTATAAGCGGGATAAGAATTTTAAGGGAGCCGCTCGCAACGGCAGGATAGAACCACAACGAGGCAGGGAAAACGGGAAGCTGGAAAAGCAAGGCGCGCTGCTCGTCGATCTGTACGATGAGCGGGAAGACTGTAGGCTTGTCATCGAACAGATGACGCAGCTCGTCAACAAACTCGGTCTCAAGGGCTCCGCGGGCCCGCCTGGTGAGATCGCCGGATCTGGCTTGCTCGCGATCAGCAACAGGGATCTGATCAATACCGATCGCTTCGGCGTAAAAGCCAAACCCCGCAGCAAGATTGATAGCCGTTCGTTCGTCGCCGGGGGTGCGCGCTGCTCGATACTGATCGACCAGGCGTTCGATGCGCCCGGCCATCAGGCCGATTTCAACACCTTTGTCGTGGCGGCCGTAGACGAATGGCTCCGTTGTTGCCGCGACGGCAGACACAAGAACGACCAACAGGAGCGCCAGCACAAGAACCTGCGTGCGGATGGACGCCCTGCGCAGGCGGTTCATCGTATTCTTTCCACGCTTGCTGCGAACAGATATCCGCCCAGTCGAACCGTCTTGATGAAAACTGGATCTTTCAGATTGGGTTCGATCTTCTGCCGGAGCCGGCTGATATGGGCATCGATACTACGCTCGACCGGTCCAGCAGATCCGGCATGCGTCATCGAAAGAAGCTGTTCGCGGGTCAAAACCTTGTTTGGATTGCAACAAAATGCCCAGAGGAGGTCAAACTCGGCTGTCGTCATGGAAACTTCGTCACCGTCGGCATCGATCAGCTGCCTGCTTTTCGGATCAATGCGCCATCCGGCAAAGACAAGTGGCACATCTTCCTCAATACGCTGTTGATGAGATAGTGCAGATCGGCGCAGGATGCTTTTGACCCTCGCAAGCAGCTCCCTAGAATTGAAGGGTTTCGTAACGTAGTCGTCTGCCCCGAGTTCAAGGCCAAGGATCCGATCGATGTCTTCGCGTCGGGCGGTCAGCATCAGGATCGGAATTGCCTGCGATGCCCGGAGGCGCATGCAGATGCTGAAACCGTCTTCTCCGGGCAGCATGCCGTCAAGAACAATCAGATCCACGCGCTCGCGGGCGAGGACCCGGTCCATATCCGATCCGTTGGTCACCGTCGAACCATCGTAGCCGTTGCTTTTGAGAAGATCGACAAGCATGTCGGCTATGTCGGCATCATCCTCGACAATGAGAATATTGGGTAGTTCCGTCATGCTTTGAGATGTCGCCATTTCGTATGCCATCGCGTCTGATCGGGCAGTCGCAAAAGCGGCCGCCATGGGGCCGATCATCTCATTTACAGGATGAAGTGTCACGCGGTTACTCCTGATACTGCGGGCATATTCGCGAGCTGTCAGCGTCATATCAGCCGACGTTCTGCGGAAAGGACTGAGAAAACCCGCTTGATGAAAGCAGCGCCGTCGAACTGCCTCTTACCCGCGTTGCCGGTCTCGTCCAGGCTATCGAAAATGAAGGTCTCTATATTGATCACCGGTAAATCGAGCAACGATCGGACACGGCCAATCATGGCGGTATAGGTGATGACGAGTCCCCAATCCGCGACATCGCGGCTTTGCGTTATCTGGCCTGGGGTGATGGCAACTGCCTTGAGCCCATAACGGTTGAGCGCTGACTGTATGCGGTTTGCGATGTCATTGCTTTCCAGAAAAATGAGAACCGGCAGCTGAGATGAGGACGCTGGAACAGACATTGGATGACCTATGGTTTGACTAGGTCATTTTAGAGAAGTCCGTGCAAAGCGGTGTTCTGATTTGTTGAGATATGTTGTGCAGCGCTCGCCAGAGCCGTCGGTTGTTTCCGGACCAATTCGGAAATCTGTACGGTTCATCGATGTTTTTCCACGCCGTGATGTTGTTTGCCTCTCAAGCGTCAATATCAGCTCGATGTGGCCAGGATCGGCATCGGTGATACATGTGCAGCTACAAGGCGAATACGGGACACGAAGCCAGCCCGGTCGAACATGCATGAAGAGTTGTCCGTTCCGTTTTCCGGCCAAGCATGAATGAACGACCGGATGTTGATAACGGGGAGGGAGGCAACCGAACGAATAAGTTCGATCACCTCATCGACAGTAACGATCGCGCTATAGTCCCCTACTCGGCTGGCTTCGTCGAACTCGGCAAGGTTTCGAACGCTTGTTACGGAAAACCCTTCTCCGGTCAGGATCTCGTTTACAAGGACGATTGCCCTAAGGTTGGATAAGCAAACAAGCACAGGGAGTCGCCGCTTCGTGTCAGAACGCGTATGAATCATTTAATTTCTCCCATTGATGGAGACGGCGGCGGCCCCTGAATATGTCCGCCGGCATATTGTCAGGTACCCCAAGCACGACCACCTTCAGCGTCGAATGTTCAGCGAGCGCCCATTACCAGGCCAGCGATGATGCCTGTGGTGACCGAGATGAGGATATAGTCGTTATGAACCCGCACCCAGCGCTCGCCGTGGCCCGGACGGCGCAGGCCATATCGGCGATAGTCGCGGATTTCCTGATGCCGCCGCCAGTCCCTCATCCGCTGCCCGCGGCTCCAGCGCTGCTGCTCAAAATGTTTGCGGGCATCAGGGCGATGTTCGCGGTAATGCCGGTCGTTGCGAGGCGGTTCCCGCCATTGCTGGGCGTCCGCCACGCAGGCGAACGACAGTATCGAGGCGATTGCTGCTACGATGATTTTTTCATATCAGTCTCCAAAGGAACTCAATTTTTTCGATCTCAAAGGTCATCGGACCTTACCGGAAGGGGTCGCCAGCGTACTGGATTGCCTGCTTTCCTTTGTCGATCGTTAGGCCTGGCGCATCCGCGACCAATCCAAGGAAGTCGCCGCCCCGCTGCAACAGCGAGCGGTCAGGCGGAAGAGGCGTCGGCTGGGCAACAGCATGCGCTTCGCCCTCAGCCGGCCGTTGAATATCCAAGCGCTGGGAGGTTCGCGCGCCTCCACCAGCGGATCGCGTGTCTCGCATTTGGGAAGGCAGGTCTCGAAGTCCCGATCGAGGTTATCCTGGCGGCCCGCGACTTTCTTTTCCGCGCCGAGGCTGGCACGAATTGCCTCAGGGCTTGGCAATTGGACGCGCTTCACCTGAAGGCTGGATGCCGGAATCATGCCGCCCTGCTCGATTTTGGGCGGGATCGAGCCTATGACAATCGCATCGTCACGCGAAGGGCGATCGAGGGCCGGTTTCGTCTCAGAAGCGGCCAGGTTTCCAGCTTCAGGAGCCGGTGTCTGATCGAATTCGGCAGTGACGGTGCCATAGATGATGAAAGACGCCATTGCCGCACCTCCGGCATAAAGGGCGATCTTCCTCGCTCTTTGCGACTGCTCGTATGGCGTCATGGGAAGCTCTGTCATGCGAAACTCCTGTTTGATTATCTCGGGCGACATCCTGCGACTTAATCGAACGGGCACCCGGAGCGATTGATCAGCACCACTTCGTCGTAGCCACCGCGTCTGACACCGCCGACGACCACGTAATCGGGCGAAACGTTCTTGACGCCGGCGTCACGAAACCCTGCGCGCCTGGCCTGACGAAGCGCGTCAGCGGGCTCGCAAACGCCACTGCCGACATATTCCCGCCGTTCATATCGATCGTCACGGTAACGATCCGATTGCCAGCGATCGCCCATGGCGACCTCGATCGGCTTTGCGTTAGAGACCGATCCCGGCTCAACGACAGGCGAGGAGCGCGCGCCACTCACGGCCGTCGCCAAGAGGATTCCGCCGGCGGCAATCGCCAATACCAGAAATGTTTCCGACAACCTGTTCATCTTCCGCTCCAGCAACGTCGCTGCTTTGGTCTGCATTGAGATGAAACTACCGGTTTGCAGATTGGGTAGTGTTCGATAATGTTCAGAAATATTGCGTGGCCTTTCGTGATGTGTAATGGCCCCATAAATATCCGGACAGGATCTCCCACTTAACAAGTGTGCGAGGTAATGTGCCCATTATGACTAGTCACAATCCGAAGATAGAAGTCCTGTCCGGTCCTGAGCGCCGCCGTCGCTGGTCGACGGCCGAGAAGCTTTCCATCATTCAAGAGACATACGAGCCGGACGCGACCGTCAGCATCGTTGCTCGGCGTTACGGCATTCAGCCGAACCAGTTGTTCACCTGGCGTAAGCTCGCCACTCAAGGCGCTCTGACTGCCACGGCTGCGGAGGAGGACGTTGTCCCGGCGTCCGAATATCGCGCCCTTCAAAACCAGGTAAAAGAGTTGCAGCGTCTGCTTGGCAAGAAGACGATGGAAGTCGAGATTCTCAAAGAGGCGCTTGAGATCGCCACAGGCCCAAAAAAACACCTGTTGCGCTCGCTGTCATTGCCAAAGGGAAGTTTCCGATGATGGCTGTGTGCGAGGCTTTTGGTGTTGCCGGTCAAACATGGCCGCGGGTGCGGGTCTTGAACACGCGTTCACAGATCATATTCTGGTCCGCGGCGAATACCGATATTCGGCCTTCGGCAACAAAGATTTCGGATCTGAAATCGGTGATTTCGGCGCCACCCAGCACAAGGTGCTGGTGGGCGCGAGCTACAAATTCTGAAGTCATCACATCCGCGGCGAGAAGAACTCCAGTCCATCGGCGGATCAGAAGTGAGCCGGGAAAAAACCGGCTCACCTACAAATTTTGCATCTTACAGCGCTGCTACCGAGCAATACGGTCGGCTCATCTAGAATTCCTGCCAATCATTCTGTGCTGCAGCTTGACCTCCAAAGCTACGCGACACCTTGCGTATCAGCGCCTGAGCTGGTGACGCAGCATTTTGGCCTTCCATACTCCTTCCGACGTCGCTACTCCGCGGGTTGTTTGCCCCTCCGAAATCGAATTTGCCTAGAAGAGCTGTAAGCGCGGCAGCCTCCTTTGCAAGGCTGTGGCTCGCAGCCGTCGATTGCTCGACCATGGCCGCATTCTGCTGCGTTCCCTGATCCATCGTATTCACAGCTGTATTTATTTCCTGCAAACCTACGGCCTGCTCACGCGCCGCCTCAACGATTGAAACGACGTGGCGGTTGATTTCCTGCACTTCGCCCAGGATCATTCTGAGAGACGATCCTGTCTGGCCTACCAAGGATACGCCTTTCTCGACGTGGCTTTTCGATGTGCTGATCAGATTTTTGATTTCTTTTGCTGCGTGGGCAGAGCGTTGTGCCAACTCTCGGACTTCCTGTGCCACGACGGCAAATCCCTTGCCTGCCTCACCAGCTCGGGCAGCTTCGACGCCTGCGTTAAGCGCCAGAAGATTTGTCTGAAATGCGATTTCATCGATCACGGCGATAATGTTGGTGATCTCGCCAGACGATCGTTCTATTTCCCCCATTGCGGCTACCGCTCCATCTACCACGACACCTGACTCTTCGGCGGCCTTATGTGCCTTTGCAACAAGAACACCGACCTCCTCTGCTCGTCTGGTTGAGTCTTTGACCGTAGTCGTAATTTGCTCAAGTGCAGCTGCGGTCTCTTCCACGGAGGCTGCCTGTTGCTCCGTTCGTTTAGAGAGATCATCAGCAGCCGAGCGAATTTCGTTTGCGCCCGCATCGATCGTACGCGCGTTCTCGCCTACAGCTTTGAGAGTTGTCTGCAGTGTTTCTGCAGATTGGTTAAAGTTGACCCGTAATTCATCGAGGCTCGCCACAAACGGATCAGAAATCCGATACGTCACCTTTCCTGCAGAAAGCGCCTGCAAACCACGCGCCAGTCCATCGACGGCTGCTTTGTTGTCGGCTGCATCACGAGCTTTGTCGGCTTCGCGTCGAGCTTTCTCCTGTTCCGATGCACTTCGGTTTGCGTCAGCCTCCGCTTCCAGCCGCTTGCGTTCCAGCGCATTTTCTCTGAATACGCTGACGGCACTGGCCATGCTTCCAACTTCGTCCTTGCGATCGGTGCCAGTTATTGGAGCCTCGTTTTCTCCTTCTGCCAAACAGCGCATACGGTCCTGGAGCCGGGCCAACGGAACGGTGATCCCCCGTCGACTAATCACCATAGATGCCCAGATGCCTGCCGAGAAAAGGATCGCTAAAACGGAGAGCGAAGCGATGATGGCATTGTTGGTTTGGTCAGTCAGCCGATCGCTTTTTGCGTCGATCTCTGCACTCGATTTGTTAATCCAGTCACGCATTTGCGGAAGAAGCTTAGCGATCAGCTCGTCAGCTTTCAAAAGCGAGACTTTTGCGTCGTTATCGCGATCGATCCGACCCGCAGCGACAGCTTCATCCGTGATAGTGACAATTTGCTTTGCCGCAGTGTCAAAACTGGCGAGAGCTTCCGCTTCATCTGGGAACGCCTCACGTGCCGAGCTCAGCAGATCGAACAACCTTTCCTTGCTCGCGACATAGTCTTCGTCGGCACGTTTGAGATCGGCTGTGCCAGCTTCGCGAAGGTGGATTTGATAAGCATCATATGTGAGAGCAACCAGACGCTGACTGGCGATCGCGACATTGATCTCTGCACGCGTGTCTTTAGCAATGAACTCGGAATAGGCCGTATCAGCCTGCTTATAGTTTACGGAAACATAGCTGACGCCGCCGATCCCTGATACGCAGACCGGCACAAGTAGGCACAAGATTTTCTTTCCGATGCTCAGATTTTGTAGAACTGACATGTTCGTCCTCGGCAAATGGGTTGACCCTGCTTCGTCAGGGGACGCGCCCCGCCCACCGTGGACGCCACTGCCGATATCAGTGGACTAGATATTGCATGAAACTTTTAATCTCCCATTAACCTATTCAAGGTTGCGAATGACCCATGTACATCCCGCCGACAAACCAGCAGGTTGCAATCCTTGGTGTCAGCAAACGCTGCGACCGATGGAATCTTTATCGGTCGGGGGCGTGGAGTTCTGCATGGCAGGCTCGCCATCCCAGTAACGCAGGAGGCGCGCTAAGGCTGCCAATCTGGTATCCTCTGTCATTGAAAGAATGCGGTAGCCTCCCTGGACGAGACGAGGATCCCCGTGCCCTGACCCTGTTCGACTCCGGACCTTAACAATGCTTCCCGATTGGCAAAATCTGATTGCCCATCAGCGCTGACGATCAGTCCCAGCCCATGTCCGAGACCCGCAAGCGCTTTGATAACTTTGTCGGCGTCATCCTCACCCAGGCGGTCTGTCAAACGCCTGTCGATCTTCACCTTGTCGAAGGCAAACTCCTGCATGTGGTACAGGTTGGAATAACCGGTACCGAAGTTGTCCAGCGTGACTTTGACACCAGCGGCCCTCAGCGGTGCCAAAGCAGATTTCGCGCCTTCGAGATCCGCGACGATAATGTTTTCTGCGATTTCAAGCTCCAGTCGCTCCGGAGCAAACGAGTGCCTGCTGAGGACTTCGCCGATAGCATCGCCCAACTTGGGATCCTGTATCTGGCCAGGCAACAAATCGATCGACAATTTCACAGTTTGTGGCCAAAAAGACGCTGCCGCGCAGGCCTTGTCCAGCAGTCGCAATCCTATCGTGTGGATGACACCGGTTTCTTCGGCGATCGCCATCAAGCGATCGGGCTCGATCGCCCCGATGCTTGCTCCTACCCACGAGGGCGACACTTCAAACCCAACAACAGTCCCGGTCTCCAGGTTGATCGTCGGCCGGAAAAGCGGCACAATCAGGTCGCCTTCGATCGCCGCCAGCAGCGCCCGTTCAAGCTCATCCCGCTCTCGTACTCTGTCGTCCATAGTGGTCTCAAAGAACCTCATGGCCGAGCGGTGTTCAGCTTTGGCTCGATAAAGCGCGACATCGGCTTTACGCAGTGCCTCCGCAGGCGTGTCCGCATCGTTTGGAAGGAGAGAAATTCCGATACCGGTCCCGACAGTGTGCTCGACTGCGTTGATGACGATTGGTGTCGCCAGCGCCTCCATGATCCGTAGCGCGATGGCGGACGCAGTTTCCGGGCCGTTCACATGGGGAGCAAGCACGACAAACTCATCGCCGCCTAGTCTGGCGACCAGATCGTGCGGCCGTACGACCCCTAACAATCGCTGAGCCACAACAATAAGCGTCTCATCGCCGATGCCGTGACCATAGCTGTCGTTGATCTTCTTGAAGCCGTTCAAATCGAGCATCAGAACCGCGTGAGATGAACCGCTTGCTGGTGGAGAGGCGGCGGCGATTCGCAGCGCGTCTTCAAACTGTCGGCGATTGGCTAGCCCCGTTAACGGATCTTGAAACGCCAGTTCACGCACGTGGCGTTCGGCTTCCCGCCGGCGTCGCATTTCTCGTCTCTGCTCGATATATCGACGGCCCGCAAATATCAGAAGGCCGATAGTCAGCGCAACACCAAGCAGAAGCACCTCGTCCAGCTCAATCGTTTGCTCGGCGGATGACACCTGCCCTTCAGTCACAAATATATCGAAGGCGTAGGCGACATATGTGAGCACACATAAGAAAGCGGCTAAAATTCCCAGGTCGTTGATGCTGACGCGGTGGCGCATGTAAAAACTCCTGAAGCCGCGATGAAGTGCGGCTGTGCTTCCTAGTGGCGAATTCATCCGCGTCCTCGTCTAATGATCAGCGAGCTTAACGGTTTTCTAATAGATCAGGAGTTTCGTTGTTTGTCTCACGTCGAATAGAGTTAAGACTTCTTCATAGCGGAATAGCATAATGCCGGAACAGCTTTCGGCCGAAACGTATGAACGAAGGCGAGTCGCCTTGGTTCAGGAACTTGGCCTGATGGACGACAATAACAGCCAGGAGGCTTACGACCGCATCGCTCGTCTCGCCAAACGCATATTCGAGACCGACATCGTCTTGATCACCTTCATCGATAGCGAGCGGCAGAGGTTTAAGTCGCACCTCGGTACCGATATGAGTGAGAACCTCACGGATCAAAGCTTTTGCACTCATACGATCGCAAAACGGAGATCGCTTGTCGTCGAGGACACGAGCGTCGATCCCAACTTCCAACAGAACCCTTTTGTCCTGGGTGCCCCAGGTATCCGATTTTATGCAGGCGAACCCCTTCTCACGCACGAAGGCCATCCCGTCGGTACGATCTGTCTCGTTGACCATCGGCCACGGCGATTTTCGCAGGAGGACCGGGATACTCTTCGTGATCTGGCTGAAATGGTAATGACCCAGGTTCGCGTCGACAGAGATTTGACGTACCGCGATGCCGCCACCAAGATGCCCAACCGCATCCAATTTTTCGGCGATCTACGGGACTTTTCGCGGTCCCATGGAGGTGAAAGCCAATGGGTCGTGGTCGTTGAGCTTCTCGGCATGCATGAATCCAATGAAGCGGTGCGTGCTTTTGGCCTCGGTTATCTCTACGACCAGATTGCCCATGCTGCCAAAATCTTGCGGTCAAAGCTCGACAATCGCACGATCTATCATGTCGGCCCCACCCATCTTGCTTTCTTTCTCGGCACTGGAAGGAATGTAAAGAAGTCCTTGCAAGCTATCTCAGGCGAACTGGGCGCGCCATTTACGACCACATCTGGGATACCGGCGAAGCTCGATCCGGGTTGCGGTGCCCGGGTCCTAAATTCCGAAGAGCTCGGCTCGCCCGACGTCTTGCGTACCTTGCTACAAGCTGCGCGCGAAGCTCGGGATGGTGGCCGCCGGGGTCGCGCTGTATGATCCTGCCGCCGACGCTGCGCATCGACGGGCATATTCGCTGGTCGTAGACATGCCGCGCGCCCTGGAAAGAAATGAATTGTTCCTGGTCTACCAGCCGCGTATTAGCGCTAGATCAGGTAAACTCTCCAGCGCTGAAGCTTTGTTGCGATGGCGTCACCCGATGCTTGGTACGGTCTCGCCGGGCGAGTTTCTTCCACTGATTAGCAAAACGCCGCTCATCCGAGACGTCACAAATTGGGTAATGCGCAACACTTGCAAACAGATCGCGGCGTGGAACGCTGCCGGCCTGTCCATTTCCTGCTCGTTCAATATCAGTGCACGTAATCTAGAGGAAGGAGATTTCGTCAGTCGCCTAGCTTCTGTACTCAAAACCTATGGAGTGCAGCCATCGCAAGTCGAGATCGAACTGGTCGAGGATCTGTCCGTCATGGAGGATGAGGAAACTCTACAGCTGTTGAAGGCAATTCGCGACCTGGGTGTTACGATCGCAATTGATGACTTTGGCAGCGGTTACAGCAATCTCGCCTATCTACTTCAACTGCCAGCAACGGTTCTCAAGCTGGATCGGTCAATCGTCGCCGGCGTCACATCTAAGCCTTCCTATAAAACAGCAGTCGCAGCAGTCATCGCCATGGGCCACGAACTTGGCTACAAAATTGTGGCCGAGGGAATAGAAGACTGGGACACAAGCGATCAGCTCGTCGCTCTCGGCTGCGATATTCTGCAGGGTTAGTTGTTTTCGAAACCGCAGGAGGTGTCAGAATTCGAGGACTGGATCGAGAAACCTACGCGAGTTAAGGAGGCGAAAAATAAAGGTTCCGACTGACTGCATTATTCATGAAGCCGCTACGTCCCAAATATTGAGTTACGACAGAGCAGCCCGTCAGCTTTTGAACAGTCGTTTTAGGGCTTGATGGCGGGAATGTGGGCGCAAGCCAGCCGGCGTTCGCATTTCGCTCCGATGTTTCTTTGAACTGTAAACCACATCCACGATATTAGATCTGTTGATGTGAAAAGATACGAACCCTTACGCCGTCATGCTACAGAGAAATAAGCCATTGATATTAAATTAAAAAATTAGAAATTCATGTTCATGTCGTAGTGGCATCCTGCGTCAAGCTGTAGTAAGTTTGGCCCGATGTACAGAACTTTCAGGGTTGTTTGTTACCTCGAACAGGCCAAAACCTACTACGCAGATCGACTGCCCTGATGCTCACCTGCAAACGCGCGATGCGGGAAATCCTCGCCGAGGCAATATGGCGACTTATAGGGAAATGACTGGAAAGGTGTTGCGTTGCTCCCATATGCCGCAGCATTGGCAGGAATTCTGAAGCGGGTCGCACAGGCTCTCGAACGATGTCCTACCCTGCTGAACTCGACGGAGCCGTCATCTTCACCTATATATCCACTGTGGCATAAAGAGCATTTTGAGTCGGCTTCACCTGTGAATTGGCCCGCTCATGTGGATGGTAAGCTTTACAGGGAGCTTATTTGCAGGACATTAGGTTGGTCTCCGAACCCTTGAGCTAAGGCGGCGCTGCTGCTGCAATCACACCAGTTTTCAAACCACGGTTCCCACTCTGGAACCGTGGTTTTTGGTCCCTGAGTATGCCGTTACGACAGACCAGAACGTCAGCTCACGTTGATCTCTCACTTCCAGAATGGCGGTACCCGCCACTGCCCTCACCGCCATGAGACGTATCTTTGTGAAGCTATCCCCACTGTAGAACAATGGCGTTCCGGTGCGAATGATGTGAGCGACGTATTTCGGCACATCGGATTCCAGCAAAATCCGAGCTTTTCCGTTTCCTTGGTGTGCTCGGCCCATATGTGGCAGGCACCAAACCCCCGATTGGGGCCTAAGTGTTTGCCGCGCAGTAGCCGGATTTCTCCCGACACGATCACGGTGCCCCGGGTATTCATCCCTGGCACCAGGCCGAAGGAAGGCGCACCAGTATTCGGGTTGAGGATTATGGTATTTGGCATGAGGCAGTCGCCCTGATCTTTCGTTTTGAGGGCCGGCTGCAATGAGTCCCGCTCATAAATTATAAAACACCGTCGACAGAAAGAAGCAAGATTTTCCGTCAGATATGATGTGAGCGCTGTTCATGTCCTTCCAAGTGCACCGGCCAGACAGCATAGATGCCAGTCAGGATTTCACACTTCAGGGCCAATGCGATGCGCTGCCGCCGTAACTGTCGCTCGTTGCATTGATGCGCTTGAAAGACAAAATGCAACAGGCGGGCGATACACAACTTACTCGGACTGGATGATCTGTTTTGATATTAGCGAGGGCAAATGCTTGTGTAACCTATACAATCTGACAAGCAATCAGCAGACCATCCAGAATTTTATCGATATCACCAGATAGCCAATCCGCGAAAGCCTTGGGGTTCGCGCTCTGCAAGAAAACACCACCTAAGTCAGTGATGCGTCCCGAGATAATTTTCAGTCGGCATTTACGTAACCCTGCATCACCTTTGGTCACTTCTGCAGGAAAATGCTAGGTAATTGAGCTCACAACGCCGAAAACCCATTTTTTGGGGGCAATTAATCTGTTGTTCATTAAGAATGTAAGCGGGTTCTTTATTTCGGACCTTTAATTCTTTCAGTCCGAACTAAATACAGCGACATGACGTTGCTGCTGAAACCCGAGATGATCTCACCTCGTAGAAGGCAGCCAATGCTTCACATTTATAAGCTGATGTCGATTTTCCGGGTACCTGACGATAATCCCGATCTCGCCATAGCTCAGTATCGTGCATTTTCCAAACAACTCCCACTGATGTACTTTATTCTCCTGACCAACACGTGGGGTGTATCGTTCACGCATTTGGACAGCGCCCCTCCCGTCCTGACGTTATGGTTCCCTCTTGCCCTGACGGTCCTGTGTTTCTACCGGATCCTGACCTGGTGGTATTCGATCAATCGCGACTGCACCGCAGAGGTCGCAATCCGAACGCTGAAGCGGACCAACCGCCTCGCCTGGGTCATTGCGGCGGCCTTCACAAGCTGGAGCCTTATGCTGTTTGCCTACGGCAACGCCTACATGCAAAGCCACGTGGCATTCTACATGGGCATCACCGTCATTGGCTGCATCTTCTGCCTTTCGCATCTGCGGTCAGCAGCGTTCATCGTCACGTTCGTCGTAAACCTTGCCTTTATCGGATTTTTCGCGGCGACCGGGAATCGAGTGTTCGTGGCGATGGCCGTGGACGTCGCGCTTGTAACTGTGGCCATGCTTGTGGTGCTCTGGGTTCAATATCGAGATTTCACCAACCTGATCGCGAAGCAAAACGAAACTCAGGCGCTGAGCGACGAAAACCGCCGGCTGGCCAATATCGACAGCCTTACCGGCATGCCGAACCGGCGTTGCTTCTTTTCCGAGCTTGATATCGCTTTCGCCAACGCGCACACAAATCGAAAAACCTTCGCCGTTGGTCTCCTCGACCTTGATGGGTTCAAGCCGGTCAATGATATCTACGGTCATGCAGTCGGAGATCAGTTGCTGATTGAAGTCGGTGAGCGCCTCACCCGCGTGTGCGACAAGGTGTTTGTCTCTCGCCTTGGCGGTGATGAGTTTGCTTTCATCGTTCCTGACGCCGAAAACCGCGATTTGCTTTCACTCGGCGAGGATATCTGTGCTCTGATGCGCGCGCCCTTCCTGGTCAGCGAAGCAATTGTGCAGATCTCCGGATCGGTAGGGTTTGCAGTCTATCCAGAAGTCGGTAACTCTTCGATGCAGCTTTACGAGCGCGCAGACTATGCACTCTACCAGGCAAAGCGCGACTTAACTGGTAGCACAGTCGTTTTCTCAAATGCGCATTCGGACGCTCTATGCGTGATCTCGACGATTGAACAGGCGTTCCGCAGCAAGTCCTACGAGGATCAGATCTCGGTCGCGTTTCAGCCCATCATGGACATTCATTCGGGCCGCATTGTCGCCTTCGAAGCGCTTGCCCGCTGGGAGAACGCGCATTTCGGCTTCATCTCGCCGTCGGTCTTTATCCCGGCCGCCGAACGCCTCGGTTTCATCGGCACGCTCACCAAAGTTCTTTTGCGCAAGGCGCTAAAAGAGGCGGCCCGCTGGCCTCATGATGTCAGGCTGTCGTTCAATCTTTCGGCTAAAGACATCGGCTCAAGCGAGCAGGCTTTGCAAATTTTGTCGATCATCATCCATAGCGGCTTCGATCCGAAGCGCGTCGACCTGGAAATCACCGAGACCGCTATGCTTGGCGATATCGGCAAGGCCCGCGCCATTGTCGAAACCCTGAAGTCCACTGGCCTTGGGATCTCACTCGACGATTTCGGAACTGGATATTCGAGCCTCACCCAACTCCACCAGATGCCGCTCGACAAGATCAAGATCGATCGCAGCTTCGTAACCAGTATAGACACCAATCCGGCCAGCTTGAAGATCGTAAAGTCACTGATCACGATGTGCCGGGATATGGGTCTGGACTCGGTGATTGAAGGGGTGGAAACCAAAGAAGAGTTGGAAACAATCCGTGAGCTTGGGGGCAGTCTGGTCCAGGGCTACTTCTTCTCCAAACCAGTCTCGGGCAATGAAGCATTCAAGCAGTTGCAACGGGTAAATACCTATGAAAACACAAGAAAAGTGATCAGAGGCTGATTGAGGCGGCCGTCGAAACTTGCTAAAAGCCGCCAGCTGGTTTTCAGGGCGCGGGGGCGATCGGGTTGATGAGCGAAACGGATTCACTACCCATACACATAAGGCCCACGAAATCGGAAATCTTCGAGCGGGCGCGTGGGGCCGTGCCTTTCGACTATTGGGCGATGGCGGGCCTTAATCTAAATGGCTATCGGTTCGGCGCCGCCCGCTATATCCAGACCGATTTTCCGAGCGCTGCGGTTGAACGCTATTATGCGGAGAAGCTCTATCTGGCGGATATCTTCGTCAAGGTGGCTATGACCTCAGAAATTCCCGTGACTGAAGAGACGGTCTACGGCGACATGAAGCCTGACCCTCGGGTGGTGAACCTGTTCAACTCCGTTGGTGTCCGCAATCGGACAATCATACCGCTTCGTTCCAGTGGCAAAATTTTCGCAGGCTTCACGATCACACGGCAGGAGCCTTTTACGGCCGGGGAAATCCATTTCCTGTCGCTGATGGCCCGACCAATTCATGACGAGCTCACAACGGAGACGACCCGTGAATTGGCGATCGACCTTCATGATTTGAAGTCTGGCGAGATCGAATGTCTCAGACATGCCAGCCGCGGACTGACGAGCGAGCAGATTGCCGGCGCCAGTGCCTACACCGTAGAAACGGTCAACAGTTATCTCAAAAGCGTGGTCAAGAAGATGCATGTGGCCAATCGCGTCGAAGCGGTTGCTGAAGCAATCCGGCAAAAGATAATCGATTAACGCGTATATTTATGAACTCCACATGAGGCGCTTCGCAAGTGCGCGCCGGTGCCGACAAAGCCCTCTGTAGCTCGAAAGAACATGGACGCGAACGTGTTATCGTGTTCGGTGAGCCATTAAAAGTCGCATAGGATTTGGGACTTTGCCATAGCGCTAATAAGTGCTGGTTATTTAGGACACCATTGATGGGGTCCGGCGGCCAATCGCTCAGGACTTCGCACGATCAATCCAACGACTTTTTCATCCCGAAAAGGTGATTTTCCTTCCTTAATTAGGCTTATCTTAACTGCTTTACCCCATTTTCTGGGGTGGGGGTTCCGATCTGCCTCGATGAAGGAAATGTGGATCTGAAATCCCGGTTCAGCCGGTCCATCGATCTAGGGTCTGCTTGAGATCAGCACCTATTCTTGTATCGTCTGTTCAAATGAGACTGTGTCGACCATGCTCATCGAATTCAAATCTTTCATCGCCCGTGGAAATGTCATGGATCCGGATTACCGTGATCGGTGATCTGCTGAAGCGTCCATGATCGAACGAGGGCGGCGCGGAGAGCGCTGCCCTCTTCCTGTTGCAGTGCTTCAGCAATGAAGAAGAGACCGCGCCTGTGATGAACAAAGGCAATGTCTACTTTCTGCTCGCAACCATCACTTCGATCGCCTTCCAGGTCTTGATTGGCTACGCTGTCTGGCGGTTGCTGATTTAAAAATGCCTAAAGCAGTGAGTGAAATCATCATGACGAATGGCATTCCGCACCTTTCCCGCCGCTGCATCGATGTTCTCCTCGACGGCAGCCATGCCGATATAGGCGGCAGAACGCGCCGGTCGCGGGGCAAGAAGCTACTGTTGATCGCTGCAAGTTGTTCGTATGCGGAGCTGCTTGACGAACAAGGTGTGGGAGAAGCGACGGCGCTTGAAATCCGCGACTGGCTGCAAGCCCATGGCCTGAGCTTCAAAGCAGAAATCGAAGCTATGAACAGCCGGCAAACCGGTTGATACGAATTCGAGCGAAACCAACGCCGGAAGCTTCACGCCTTCTTGCTAGAATTGCCCAATATTTTGGGGTGAAAGACGATCATGCAGACGACATTGATTGAAGCAGAACGCCTGAAGGCTGTCCGAGACCTGGCGCTCATGGGCGACACGCGCGGGCAAGAGGCATATGACAGGATCGCGCGGTTGGCGAAGCACCTGTTCGGGACCGATGTCGCCGCCATCACGTTCATCGACGATAAGCGCCAATGGTTCAAGTCTCATATCGGCATGGATCTCGCCGACAATAGGCGGGAGGATGCGTTCTGCGATATCACCATTCGCGAGCGCACCACGATCGTTATCGAGGACACGCTCCTGGATCCCCGATCGTCGGAAAACCTCTTTGTCGTCAATGATCCAGGCGTGCGCTTTTATGCCGGCGAGCCGTTGATGACCGACGACGGCCATGCCGTCGGCACGCTGTGCTTGTTCGATACCAAGACCCGCACTGTGTCCGAAAACGAGCGAGTCATCCTCAAGGATCTGGCCGCCATGGTGATGGCGCAGATCAAACGCGATCGCGACCTCGCTTATGTCGATCCGCTGACCAAGTTGCCAAACCGGCTACAATTCCTTAGTGACCTCGAAGAGCGATTGAGACTGGAAGCAACTGGACCTGTTACGGTTGCCTTGATCGAGCTGATGGATCTGACTGAAGCCGCTGAAGCGGTACGGGCCTTCGGGATTGGCTTCTTTAACCAGCAGATCAAGCAGGCAGCCGATGCCATCTATAGCGCTTTGCCGCGCACCGTCCTCTACCAGGTCGGCGCGTTTCACCTCGGTCTTTACATCGACGGCACCACAGACCAGACGTCACCAGAGTTCGAGGTCGTCGCGAGAGGAATTGCGGAGCCATTCACTACCACGATCGGTATTCCGGTTACGCTGCGTCCTTGTATCGGCCTGCGTTCGATCGCCGGCGGCGATACCGAAATCTCCGACGTGCTGCGCAGCCTCCTATCGGCGCTCAAGGATGCGCGGTCTGCCGATGAGACACTGGCGATCTACGATGGTGCAAGCGACGATGCTCACAAGCGCTCTTTCCAGATTCTGACGGATTTCGCGACGGCACTCAAAGTGCCAGATCAACTCCGGCTGGTGTTTCAGCCACGGGTCAATTTAAAAACCGGGAATTGCCACAGTGTCGAAGCATTACTGCGCTGGCAACATCCCGAACTGGGTGCGATTTCGCCGGGCGAGCTTTTCCCCATCATCGAAAAAACGGCCCTGGTTCGCCAGACGACCCAATGGGTGATGGAGGCTGCGATTGCCGCTGTGGCGGTCTGGTCGGCAAAGGGTCTGAGCCTGCGCTGCTCATTTAACATATCTGCCCGCAACCTTGAGGAAGACGACTTTGTCGAACGCCTGTCGCGGCTGCTGGAGCACTACCGCGTACCCGCAAAGCTTCTGGAGATCGAGATCGTCGAAGATGCCGCTCTCGGGACCACTGACCGTGTCCGAGATCGGCTGCACGAGATCGCTTCTCTCGGTATCACCCTTGCTATCGACGACTTTGGCAGCGGTTACAGCAACCTGTCCTACCTGCTGAGCCTGCCGGCGACCTACCTGAAGATCGACCGCTCGCTGGCGAGCCAGATCATCAGCGAACCCAAATATGCCACGGTTGTATCGTCGGTGATAACCATGGCCCATCAGCTCGACTATCGGATCGTCGCCGAAGGCGTCGAAACGGCTGACGTCTGTGACATGCTGCGGATGATGGGATGTGACGAGGTGCAGGGCTACTTCTTCTCTCGCCCACTCGAAGCCTCGGTCATCGTTGGATGGGTCGAGACGTGTAACGAGCACGCGCAGTGCCTAGCCTCGTGATGAAGAGCGAGAAAATATCTATGATACCCAGATCCGGCATTTTGAAGCCAGTCGATTTGATGACGGCGATGGCGAACGAACACAGGCTCGATATCCTCCGCCTGTTGCTGGAGCAGGAAATCAACGTGCGGGATCTGGCTGAGAGGATTGGCCTGTCGCAGTCGGCTCTGTCACAGCATTTGGCCAAGCTGCGTGCCTTCAATCTTGTCCAGACCAGACGAGATGCGCAGACCGTGTACTACTCCAGTCGCCACCGTGCCGTCCGGATGCTGATCGACTGCCTCGACGCCATTGAAAACGAACCGCCTCAGCCTGGAACTGCCGCTGCGTGCTGGATCATGAAGTGAGAAATCATATTTTCCAACGCATTGGCGACATATTAAGCGCAATTCGATAGCACCCAATCGTATTAGCGAAGGTAGGCATGCTTAGACGGAGGCCGGAATGATGATATTGCGCCATATGGGCGTGCGATCGCGAATGATTGCTCTGATCTCGGCTGCAATTTTGCCCTTCGCTGCTGTGATCGGCGCAGGGATCGTTTATTCCTATGACGAAGCCGACAAGGATGCACGTCAGACGGTGGCCTATGATGCTCAACTCGGCGCGGCTAAATTTTCCCGTATCTTCCTCGATGCCAAAGTTGTTCTCGGCACCTTGCGCGGTATGCCGCCCTTGCAGACGCAAGACCGGCCACGATGTGATGCCTTCCTGCAGAAAGTTCTATCGAACCAGCCGATGTTCGTAACGATGGGCATTATCGACGCCAACGGAAACGTTGTCTGTCATAACAAGCCCGATGCGAACGGAAAATTCGGCGATCAGGATCTGTCCGCCAAGATGGAAAGCGCCCTCCCCGACGATCTGGTTGTCGGTCGCTTCATGATCGGGCCGGTCAGCAAGAAGCCAACCGTTGCAGTCGCTATGCGCTTACCCGACACGACGACGGGTGAGAAACTGAGCGTGTTTGGATCACTCAATCTCCAGAAATTCGAACAGCTGGCGCAATCGATTGCTGGCGAGACCGCCCATACGGTCGCATTGATCGAAACGTCAAACCAGCGGGTGCTCGTCCGCTGGCCGAATATCGTGCCCTTCGGCACAGCGTTCCCGG
Source organism: Aliirhizobium sp. YIM B11859 (assembly GCF_057163345.1). Classification (NCBI taxonomy): domain Bacteria; kingdom Pseudomonadati; phylum Pseudomonadota; class Alphaproteobacteria; order Hyphomicrobiales; family Rhizobiaceae; genus Aliirhizobium; species Aliirhizobium sp. YIM B11859. Next base: position 40,739 of record NZ_JBXHAY010000016.1, on the reverse strand, counting down.
AGCATCCGCTCATCAAGGCGATCCTCCACAAACCGGAGGGTGGCACGACGTTTTCGATCGGATTCGATGAAGTCCCCAGGTTCTTTGGATTCGCACCTGTGGTTGACGCGACGGGAAGCAGTCTGGCGGTCAGCCTTGGCCTTCCCGAAGGCGAAGCATTCAAGGATGTGCAGCATCGCTCGGAGTGGGCGATCTCGATCTCACTTGCCGCTTTCCTCACGGCACTCGGCCTGACGGCCGCGATTGCCTACTTTACGCAGCTACGCCCGATCCGCCGCCTGTCACAGATGTCAGAGCGGATCGGAAATGGCGACTTCGGGTCACCGGTATCCGTGGAACGCTGGCAGGCGATGGAGTTTCGCGGGCTTGCAAACAGCTTGAACAAAAGCGCCGAGAAGCTGGCCGCTGCCCACGAGGCAGAGCGCAAGACCATCGAGAGCGAACGGCGTTTTCGGCTGGTGACCGACAATACCGCCGACATGATCACCACTGTGGATCAGTCCGGAAATCGGACCTTCGTTTCTGGAGCATGCCGAGATATTCTCGGCTACGAGCCAGATGAACTGATCGGTCAAAATCCCCTCGCGCTGGTTCTGAATGAAGATCGGCCACTCGCTGCGTCGTTCTTCGAGCGATTGAAGACGGCGAAGGCCGGCCTGAACGAGCAATATCGCGTCTGCCGGCGCGACGGCGTGATCTTATGGGTCGAGGTCAGTGGCCGTCGCATGGCGGACGATAGCGGCACGGTGTTCACCATGCGCAACATCTCAAAGCGCAAGACTGTCGAAGCGGAACTGGAAGCTGCCAACGATCAGCTATCCCGCCTGGCGACCACGGACGAGCTCACCGGCCTCAACAATCGGCGCGAATTCAACCGCATGCTGGAGATCGAGACCAAACGTAGCCATCGAGACGGATCGGACCTGTGCCTGCTGCTGATCGACGTCGATCGGTTCAAGCCGTTCAACGACATCTACGGCCATCCAGAAGGCGATGCCTGTCTCGCCCGGGTTGCGGCGGCGATCTCGGGAGCGTTGCGCCGTCCCGGTGACTTCTGTGCCCGTTACGGCGGCGAGGAGTTTGTCGTGATCTCGCCGAACACATCGCAGGATGGTGCCCGTGATCGCGCCGACAAGATCCGGCAGGCCGTTGCAGGCCTGGACATCCTCCACGAGGCGAGCGAAACCGGCCATGTCACCATCAGTGTGGGTCTCGCTTCCACCACCAAGCGCAGCCAGCTTGCCGGACCAGCAATCCTCAAGCGTGCCGATGATGCGCTTTACGCGGCGAAGGCATCTGGCCGAAACCGCGTCGTGGCGTCTGACGATACCACAATCACATCCCTCAAATCCGACGATCGTCGATAGGCGCGCAAGACATGGATCTGTATATCCCGACCAACCCTCGCCGCGTCAACATCATCCAGGGCGAATGGAAAGTGCTGAACGATCCCAATGCCGTTCTTACCACGATCCTCGGCTCTTGCGTCGCAGCCTGTCTTCGTGACCCGGTCGCAGGCATTGGCGGAATGAACCACTTCCTGTTGCCGGGGACGGGCAACAACAATGGAGGAGATGCCACCCGTTTCGGTGTTCATCTAATGGAACTGCTGATCAACGGGCTGCTGAAACAGGGTGCCCACCGTAACCGGCTTGAGGCCAAGATATTTGGAGGGGCAAAGACGATCGCGTCCTTTTCCAACGTCGGGGAACAGAATGCCCTGTTCGCGACGCAGTTTCTGAAAGACGAGCGCATTCCGATTGTTGGATCCAGCACGGGTGGCGACCACGGGCGCAAGCTGGAATTCTGGCCCGTTTCTGGTCGCGCAAGGCAATATCCCCTGAGTGGGGTGGAGACCCAGAAAACCGTTGCGCTCGAGCAGCGCCCTGTCTCGCGGCCGAAGCCGGCCGAGTCCAGCATCGAGTTCTTTTGACAGTTTCTGCTTAGGAGACCTGATCGGCGATACTCTTTAGCGCTTCCGTGACCTTGTCGATATCGTAGGGCTTAGGAAAAAACAGCCCGCCTTCCGGCAACTGCTTCGTGGTGGCGCGTCGATGACCAGATACGATCACAATGCCGATCGGGGGCCAATGTTTGCTGACCAGGTTTGCAAGCTGCAAGCCATCCATTGATCCCGGCATATCGACATCGGTGAATAACACGCAAACATTGTCATGTTCATGAAGCAGAGCCAGTGCTTCGTCAGCGTTGCAGGCCTCTATTGCCTTAAAACCCGCGTCCTCGACGAAATCGACCGCCGTCATGCGGATCAGCGGTTCGTCCTCGACAATCAGAATTGCAGGTTTTTCGTTGGTTTCAAGCATGCAACAGAGCCTTCACATTCACCAATTTATACGGGTGTAGAATACAGTTTGCGACAGGTTGTCGACTAATGCTAAACCCGCCTTAGGGTTCCGACCGATCTTGCGATTGATCCGCTCAAACACTCATTTGCCGTAAGGCTTTGATGACTTGCGAACCGTCAAAGGGTTTTGGGAAGAATATGGCTTGTGTTGGCAATTCGCTCGCTGCTGGTCGCCCGTAACCAGACACAGCGATTACGCCGATCGTCGGACAGAGAGCCCTTGCGGTCGCCACAAGCTGCAGCCCGTCAATCGATCCAGACGTGTCGAGATCGACGACTATGACGTTGATGTCGCCGAGCTGTCTGAGCAGGAGGAGCGCGTCGTCGGCGCTGATGGCCTCAATCGCCCTGCAGCCGGCCTGATCGACGAGATCGACCATATTCATGCGGATTGGGGTGGCATGCTCGACAATAAGGACCGCGGGCCGCAACTGGTCTTCCCTAAGCATCCTGCGCTCTCCGTTTGAGATGATTGGAACTGGAGCCCCCCCTCGCCTTGTTTTCGCCGTCTCCGGGGAGTCTACGGGGCGAGCGCTTGACGGCGGCAGGGCGGACCTGACGGCGAAGGGCTTAGCTTACGGCGGATAATGCTGAGCCCTTCGCCGAATTAAGACCGGGTACGCAACACACTACCCCGGAATTCCTTTGATCATGCAGCGTAGCTGTCAGTCTCGAGATGGATCGTTGAGCGCTGGCCATTCGGATAAGACGAGCCGTCACGCTGCATCTTGCGGCGGTTGAGCTTGAAGAGATTGACGAGTTCTGCGAGCGCGTCCGCCCCATGCTGCAACGTTGCGCTGATCTGGGTGGTGCGATCGCTCATTGCCGCATTTTCCTGCGTCATCCGATCGAGCTCATTGACGGCCTTGTTGATTTCCCGAAGCCCGACTGATTGTTCCTGCGCGGCCGTCGCAATTGCATCGACATTCTGGTCGATCGCCTTCACCAGTTGCTCGATTTCCTTAAGTGCCTCACCTGTCTTGCCGACCAGGCGCACGCCATCGAGAACCTTTTCGCCGGAATTGCTGATCAGGGTCTTGATCTCTTTCGCAGCCTTGGCCGAGCGCTGTGCCAGTTCGCGCACTTCCTGGGCGACGACGGCAAAACCCTTGCCGGCTTCGCCGGCGCGGGCTGCCTCAACACCCGCATTCAGTGCCAGCAGGTTGGTCTGGAAAGCGATCTCATCGATAACGCCGATAATCTGTGTAATCTCGGCCGATGCAGTCTCGATACCATTCATCGCATCGACAGTTTCCGCGACGACGGCGGTGGATGCGGTGGTCGAGGCCCGTGCGGTTTGGACCAGTTTGCGGGTTTCCTGGGTGTTCTCTGTCGAAGACCTTACGGTCGCGGTGATTTGATCAAGCGCCGCCGAGGTCTGTTCAAGCGCAGCAGCCTGCTGCTGAGACCGATCGGAGAGCTGTAGCGATGCGTCGCGCATGTCCTGGCTGCTCTTGGTGAGGTCCCCTGTCTGGCCAAGCACGTTGTTCAATGTCTTCTGAAACTCGGCGATTGCCGTGTTGAAGTCGGTGCGCAGACGTTCGAACTCGCCAACGAAAGGGTAGTCCAGCGTAATGCGGATGTTGCAGTGGGACAGTCGGTTGAGCGCTGCTCCAAGTTCTTCGACCGCGAACATTCGCTCCGTCACGTCGATGGCAAATTTGACGACCTTAAACACCCTGCCCTTGTCGTCGAAAATCGGGTTATAGGACGCCTGGATAAAGACGCGCTTGCCGCGCTTGCCGATGCGAAGAAACTGGTCAGTGAAGAATTGCCCGGCCTGAAGGCTTTTCCAGAAAGCACGATATTCCGGTGATCCTGCATAGCCGGGCTCGCAGAACATTGAATGATGCTGACCGGCGATCTCGTCGGCGGTGTAACCCAGCACCGACAGGAAGTTCTCGTTCGCTTCGAGGATACGACCATCCGGTGTAAACTCGATCACCGCCTGAGCTCGGGATAGCGCCGACAATTTGCCATTGTCTTCGGTGCTTTTCTTCTTGGCCGCCGTGATGTTGGTGGCGATCTTCACCACTTTGTGCGGCTTTCCACGTCGAAACACCGGGTTATAGGATGCCTCGATCCAGATCTCCTCGCCGCTCTTGGTGATGCGGCGGTACTGGCCCTGGTCGAACTCGCCCTTGGCGAGGTTTGGCCAGAATTCCCGATATTCTGCAGATGCGGCATAGTCATTCTCGCAGAACACCGAGTGGTGTTTGCCGACGATCTCGGTGGCCTGATAGCCAAGCGCCTTGCAGAAATTTTCGTTGGCGCTGAGGATTTTGCCGGTCAGATCGAACTCGATCATCGCTTGCGAGCGACCGATCGCATTGAGCACTGCCGTGGAGTCAAAACCCATCGTGGGAAAGCTTGCCATAGTGAAGTCCTGTCTTCTCGGGACGTGTCTCAGAATTCTTCCCAGTTCGCTTCTGCCGCTACAGCAGCAGAAGCCGAACTGGGAACCCGTCGAGCAGCCAAGGTGGGCGTATGCCTGACCGGTGGCGTGCGCGCAGCAATCGGCTGTGAGACGGTCGGCTTCGCAGGTACTTGTCGGCTGGCCTCGATAGACCTTGCCGCCGGCGCGCGACCGGCGTCGTCAAAGCGGAATTGTTCGAGAAGTTGGAACAGGGCGCTGGCCTCTTTCGCCAGTTCGTGGCTGGCTGCCGTCTGTTCCTCTACCATCGCTGCATTCTGCTGTGTGCCCTGATCGACAGTGTTGATCGCCCGATTGATTTCGCCGAGCGCGGTGGACTGTTCTCGCGATGCTTCGACGATCGCGGTGATGTCTCCGTTGATATTCTGGACGTGCGAGGCGATTTCCTGCAGGGCTGTTCCGGCCTTGGTGACCAGCGCTACCCCGCTGCTGACATGTCCACTGGATGCCGTGATCAGCGTCTTGATTTCCTTTGCCGCTGTGGCAGAGCGCTGTGCCAGCTCGCGGACTTCCTGCGCGACCACAGCAAATCCCTTGCCAGCCTCGCCAGCTCGGGCTGCTTCAACGCCGGCATTGAGGGCCAGCAGGTTCGTCTGGAATGCAATCTCGTCGATGACGCCAATAATGTTGGAAATAGCCTTAGAGGATGCCTCGATCTGGTCCATAGCTCCGATCGCTTCGCGAACCACTTCACCGGAATGGTTGGCGTGGTCCTTGGTCCGCGCAACAAGATGGCCAGCCTCCTCGGCGCGCTGGCTGGAATCCTTGACCGTCGTCGTGATCTCTTCCAGGGCCGCGGCTGTCTCCTCGACGGAGGCTGCCTGCTGCTCGGTCCTCTTGGCGAGGTCATCTGCAGACGTGCGTATTTCGTTGGAGCCGGCAGAGATCGCCTTGGCATTGTCGGCCACGGTTGCCATTGCCAGCTTGAGCTTGTTGGAGGCAGCATTGAAGTCCGTTCGCAGGCGCTCAAGGGACGGGATGAACGGCTTGTCGATGCGCTGCGAGAGATCACCGTCTGCGAGCCGGGTGAGGCCTTGGGCGAGTTGCTCGACGTTTTCGACGCGGCCAGTCACGTCGGTCGCAAACTTGACGACCTTGATCACCTTGCCATTCGGATCGAAGACCGGGTTATAGGATGCCTGGATGAAAACTTTGCGGCCACCTTTCCCGATCCGCAGAAACTCATCGGCGACGTATTCGCCCATACGCAGCCGGGTCCAGAATTCCAGATACCGCTGGGAGTTGGCCTCGGTCGGGTCGATGAAGATCCGGTGATGCTTGCCAACGATCTCGCTCAGCGAATAGCCGAGAGCCGAGAGAAAATTCTCGTTTGCCGTAAGGATCTGACCGTCGGGGCTAAACTCGATGGTCGCCTGGGCACGGGAGACGGCGGTGAGTTTGGCGGCGCTGTCGAGGCCATTCATCTTCGTTTGAGTGATGTCGTTGGCGAATTTGATGATCTTCAGCACCTTGCCGCTGGCACTCTTGACCGGATTGTAGTTGCCGCGGATCCAGATCTCCTTGCCGTCCTTTGCAATGCGCTTGAACTCGCTACATTCGAACGTGCCGCCCTGAAGCTTGCGCCAGAAGGCAGAGTATTCGGGAGAACCGGCATAATCCTTCTCAACAAAGATCCGGTGATGCTGACCGATGATGTCCTTCTCGGAATAGCCCATCAGATCGCAAAAATTCTTGTTCGCGCGCAGGATCTTGCCCTCCGTGTCGAACTCGATGATGGCAAAGGATAAGTCCAGCGCCGTAAGGATCTGGTTGGAATTGGAGCCGAGAAAATCAAACATGCAGCGACCCTGTGACGGAGTTGATTGGCCGTCGATAATGGGGTCAAAAGGTAAATTTGTAATTAAACAAACAACGGGGGATTAACCAGCAAGCTGTTGTTACCGCGAGATGAAATTCGTCCCCGATATAGTTACTAAGCCTTCTTCCCTACACTATTAGTCGGAAGCTATCGCGTCCCGGAGATCACGCAGACCTTTGAGGTCGAGCGATTTGCAGAACCGACCGATCGACGGCTCGCTGACGCCAGCGCGAACGGCGATGTCGAACAGCGATGATTCCTTGAAAAAATCCGGATCTGAACGGAACACGTCCGCAACCTGACGCTCTGAAGGGGTCAGCTGAGCATAACGCTCTTGCAGTTTGATAACGATGTCGGCGTGCTTCATTCAAAATCCATCGCTGCGATGGCAGGTAGCATAGCCGATGATCCGAGGGTTGGCAGGAGCCCAGGCAGAAATAAAACGGGGGCAACGCTTGCTGCCCCCGTTTCACGAGTTACTGAATGACCTGCACGACCTTGCGGGTCTGCGGTTCGACGATAACGCGCTGCTGGCCGACGACGACGTAGCCGTAGTGTGGATTTTCCGGGACAGGCGTGACGATGACATCTGCCGGTAGCGCGCGGCCTACAGTCACCGGCTCCTGTACGACGATCGTCTGCTGGGGCATCGGCTGCTGCTGCACGTAGGTGACCACCTCACGCGGCGGCGGGTCGATCGCAGCACCGGTAATTGCGCCGGCAACACCGCCAACTGCTGCGCCGACCGGTCCGCCGATAATGGCACCAGTGGCTGCGCCGCCGACCATGCCAGTCACCGCGCCGTCAGCATATGCCGAAGCGGAAAGAGAGCACGTGATAAGGGCTGCTGCGACAAAAACTTTCTTCATGATCTCACTCCTGTTGTGATCAGCGGAGCCAATAAAGCGCTTCCGTCATTTTTGTTCCGGTCCATCACATGGGAAACTGTCGTATTAACCAGATCTGTGAGTAATTCAGCAGACGCTATTTAAGCTGTTCTTTGTTTCTGATAGGCGACGGAACCTGAAATGCCCTGACGCATTTCCAGCACAATTCAACGCGGGCACTTTCCATGAGATCTCTTATCGTCCCGGCCATTCTGGTCGGTTGCATGCTCCCGATCGTCGCAGGCGCGACGACTGCTGCGTCCAGCCTCATGGAGAGCCACGAAGCCCATAAGTTCGGAACGGATAGCGGGCCACTCTGGACAACAGATCCAGTCCGTGTCGACAAACTGGCGCAAAACTACGAGAGACTTCCGTCTTCCGTCGCGTACTTCGAGCCATCCTCTTCACGAAACGTCGTTGTCCAGAATGTTGCGGCAGCTCAGGAAGCTTCCGTTGCCGCCAAGGTGGACCGGGAAGCAACGAACTGGTGTCGCGCTAGATATCGATCATACATTGACACCGACAATAGCTACCAACCGTTGACAGGTGGACCCCGTAAGCCATGCCAGGCACCTATCGCGACACCTCAGCAAATTGCTCAGGCCTCGCAAGGTGGGCAGATCGACACCAGCGATGACCACGCGCGGCGCTGCGCCGCCCGATACAGTTCATACCGCGCTTCCGACAACACCTACCAGCCCTATGGTGGCGCACGGCGTGTCTGCACGCTTGATATCAACCGCCCCGCTTCGAATCTACAGGCTTCGATGTAAAGTCCGATTCTGGTTGGTGACAGTGCGGAAAAGCTCGGCTATCTCAGAGCCCTCTCTGATTGGGGTCGTTGAAGTCAAGCTGCTCCAATTTGAATTTCGGATCGTACCGCCGCGCGGGCCACTCGCTTCTCTTCGCGGTCGGCGCATGGCTGCCGCATGATGGGATCAGGTAGGCAAAGTGTCTCAATCTGTTTCACGACCTTAAGGGGTTGCCTCAGGTTCAGGACTCTAAACGAGATCACCTTGCCCATCGTCCCCACGGGAACGATCCGATTTGCCTTTTCAGGCAGAACCTGCTGTTTGTGTGTTATCTCCCAGATTGTCCATTATCAGGCTGCTGCGAGGTCGATCTGCTTTCCGAAACGGAATTCAGAGCCGTCGCACCACATCCGATGCAAGATCACTGCTAATTTACGGGCCACTGCGACGCGTGCTCGCGCCATGCCCCGACGCTTGGCGATGCCCAAGCCCTGAGGCTGGACCATTTCTTCGACCGAGTGAGCAGCGAATGGGCTGCTTCGTAAAGCGCGGTTCGTGCGATCTCGTCACCACATCGGCTGATCTTGCCCTGGATGTCGGTCTCGCCGGATTGATAGCGGGACGGCGTCAAGCCAAGATGGGCACCGACATCGCGCGATCGGCGAAAAGCGATCGGGTCGGTCGATGGTAGCACGGAACGCCAGCGCGGTGATCGGCCCGACGCCCGGTACGCTCATCAGTTGGCGGCATGTCATCTCATTTTTGGCAACGTCGAGCACCTGTTTCGTGAGACGAGCGAACTCCTCGAGCATCGTGGCAAGCACCGCCAACAGCGGCTCCACCAGGGCGATCAACAACTGCTCCCCGGCCATGATATCTTGCACCTTGCCCACGAAGTCCGCACGGCTCGGTGTCCCAAGCTTGATACCGCCTTCCCGCAAAATAGCCCGCACGACATTCTCGATTGAGCGCATCTCGTTCATTACTGTCCGCCGCGCCACCAAAAGCGATCGCCATGGCCGGCATTGGCGGCTTTTGACATGCACCTGCCGGAACCAGCCCGTGCGCATGATCTGCGCCAATGCGCGCGCATCATTGCGATCGGTCTTGTTCGGCATCGTCTTCATCGCCGCATTGGCCTGGCGCGTCTCGATGCAGACGGCTGCCAACCCGTCATGCAGCCAAGCCGCCAGAGAGCAAGCTTCAAGGCCGATGCGCTCCATCGGCAAACCGAACTCCTCGAGTGCTGTGACCAGCGCCGGAGGCTCACTGGTCGCCCGCATCTCCTTCACGATCCGGCCCGTCTCGTCGACGATACAAATCGATGTTTCTTCCAAAGATACATCCATTCCGGCATAGTACATCATGACTGCTTCCTCTCGATGCGTGTGGCCGTTTCGACAGGGACCACGTTGCTACATCCTGAAGGGAGCAGCCACCCCCTCGGCGTAGACCCCAATCACCCCATCTGTCCGAGAATTCATGATCGGCGTGCGATCCGTCTGACAAGGGTCATGATGGATGCGGCATAAAGGAAGGCCTTGGCGGACTTGATGGTTGCTTCCGGATCTTTCCATAATCGGCGATTTCGACTGATCCAGGCGAAGAAGCTTTCTACGACCCAGCGCTTGGGATGAACGGCAAAGCCGACCTGATCCTTGGGCTTGCGGACGATCTCGACATCGACAAGCGTCGCATTCTGCGGCCTGTCGCCTGAATATCCCATGTCGGCGAACGCCTTCTCCACGAAGGGAAAGGACCTGCGGGATACCTGCAGAACAGGGATCGCTCCGTCGCGGTCCTGAATGTCGGCAGGCTGAGGATCGAGAACAAGTGCACGGCCATCCATGTCCACCATTGCCTGCCGTTTGCGGCCCTTGATCGTCTTGCCTGCATCATAGCCGCGCGGGCCACTGCTCTCGGTGGTCTTGACGCTCTGGCTGTCCAGAACAGCGGCGCTCGGCGAGGCCTGCCGTCCGATCCGCTCGCGATCCATTGTGACGAGGCGACGGTTGATCCGCGTGAACAGCCCAGTGTCACGCCAGCGGCAGAAATAACCAAACACGGTGCTCTTGGGCGGCAGGTCTTTCGGGATAAGCCGCCAGGGGATGCCGCCGCGCAAAACATAGAAGATGGCATTGACGATCTCACGCACGGGCCAAACTGGCTTGCGACCTCTGCGCGCGGGCGGAGGAAACAGCGGCGAGAGCACGTCCCATTCGCTGTCCGTCAGATCGGTTTCATATCGGGGTTGGTTGCGACTATACTGCCGCCGGGTGGTCGGGTTCCACATGGCGCTTCCATTCTGGTTTTTGAACACCGTCTTGGAATCATCATCGACCCGATCACTCAACTCAATTCTCGGACAGCCTCTTAGTCACTAACGTCAACATTCCTGTGTTCTTATGGATAATCTTGATGAAGACATTGAGGCAGTCAAAGATATAGTCGCTATCCCGCGGATTCTGAACGTCATCGCATCGACGACAGGAATGCGGTTTGTGACCGCGGCCAGGGTCACGGCTTCACGTTGGGTTGCGTGCGATGTGCTCGACCTCTGCGATTTCGGTGTTAAAAGCGGCGACGAACTTCCGTTCGAAACCACGCTATGTGTCGATGTACGCGCGTCGATCGCAGAAATCGTCATCGACGATACAGCCATAGATACCGCTTACGCCAATCACTGTTCGCCGCTCATCTATAACTACCGCAGCTACATCTCCTTCCCGATCATCCTGGCTGACGGATCGGTTTTTGGCACGCTCTGCGCCGTGGATAGCGAGCCGCGCTCGCTCAAAGGCACTGCTGCGGAAGACGTGTTCCGTCTCTTCGCCGAACTGATCGCTTTCCACCTGAACTCCAACGATCGCTTCGTGGCGAAACAGGCGCAACTGGATGTCAGTGAGGCGCGTCACGCCTCCAGTGAAAAAAACCTGGCGGCAAGCGAGGCAAAATTTGCAGTCAGCCAGGCGAAACTTGCCGCGAGTGAAGCAGATTTCGCTGGCAGCCAGGAACAGCTTACCGACGCGCTTGCGTTGGGTGATCTGCGCGAGCAGTTTATCGCCGTCCTCGGACACGATCTTCGTAATCCGGTCGCTTCTGTGATTTCTGGCGCTCGCGTTCTTGAGAAAACCGTTATCGATCCGAAAGGTGTTCGCGTCCTTCGCCTGATGAATGAAAGCCTGAGACGGATGAGTGCTCTGATCGATAATCTCCTCGATCTCGCAAAAAGTCGGCTTGGCAGTGGGATCGGCCTGGATATTTCGAGCGGTGTCCGCCCGCATCGAGCCGATGCTTGCAGAGATCGCCAATGAGATCAAGTCGGCCCACCCAGATCGAGATCGAAATCCAGTTCCAGCTCAACCGGCCGATCGACGTCGACCATGCCCGCATCGCCCAGCTAGTTTCGAACTTGCCTGGAAACGCGATCACTCACGGCTCCCATGAGCAACCGATCGGCGTGTCCGCGGCCGTGAAAGATGGCGTGTTTGAACTCTCTATTTGTAATGGCGGCAATCCGATTTCGGAAGCAGCAATGGACCGGCTGTTTCAGCCATTTTATCGAGGAGAAGTGCGTGCAAGCCAGCAAGACTGGGTCTCGGCCTTTACATCGCCAGCGAGATCGCCAAAGCCCATGGCGGAATTTTGAAGGTACGATCGGACCAATCCGATACATGCTTTACCTTCATCATGCCACTTGCTCCATAATTGCGGCTTCCCTTGCAATCTCTTTCGAACGAAAGCGAGCCTTTTGGAGGTGCTTCATCAGCGGCAAGCAAAACATAGCCTAGCCACCTTTACTGGCGTTGTACTCTTACGTCATGCGCAGGCGAGTGGCGTTCTGCTCATTGTTATCAGGGTCGATCTATTGCGCCCCTGCGCCTTCGAGGAGTAGAGAGCTTTATCTGCTGCATGCGTCATGCGAGAGAATTCAGCTCCTTCTATAGAAGCTGACGCCACACCAATGCTCAAGGTCGGTCGGACCAATGGATCGAACTGCGCCATCTGTTGTACAAACGACAAACGTAACGACTCCGCCAGCGCGCAGACGTCCTCTTCGGTTCTGTTGAATACGACGATCACAAATTCGTCGCCACCATGACGCCCAATAAGGTCTAAGGGCCCAACACTTGATCGCGCACAGTTCACGAAAGTTTTGAGTATTTCGTCGCCAGCAGCGTGCCCCATTGTGTCGTTGAGGCGCTTGAAATGATCAATATCGACGAGCATCAGCGATCGGCGTGTCGCCAACGATCTGTTCAGTTCTGTTGTCAGTCCGGCTCTGTTGAAAGCTCCGGTCAAGGGATCGTGGTGGGCCAGATAGGCGAGCTCCTTTTGCCCGCGCTCTGCGGCGATCAGAACCATAGCGATGCTGCGTAGGAGAACGAGGACGACTGCAAACATGGCTTCGAGGCATGATACTGGTTGCCCAGCCCGAAGAGACCATTTCCTCCAATGTAACCCATGCATGCGGCTGCAGCGCGCCCAGCAAATATCAGTGCTGTCGGAACATAAAGCGTCACGAGAAACCATGCCGCAAACAGCCGTTCCCGGCGGGCGATAGATCGCGCTTCATGCGCCATCGCCACAGAAACAGACGATGGACCCAAAGACAATCCGGGAAATAGTCGAAACCCATCCGTTCATGAAGAGCGGAACGGGCAAAACCGCAACCAGAATAATCAAAGCCCAAATCTTGAAGTCAATCTTCTGCGAGGTCAGTGCTTTGACCGCGACGATCATCAGCAGATAACCTGCGAACTGAGCCATATTTCCCATGATAACGGTTTAGATATCCGGCATATAGCCCCGAAGTGAGATGGCGATGCCCCCAACCCCGTCAACAGATTGCTAATACTCCACCACATCGGCCATCTTCCGAAACGGCGAGTGGTGAAAACGCTAAATTGCAGTAGGCCGAGGATGAGGCAAGTGATGCCGCAAATCAGGTAGATTGCGCGCAGGTCTGGGAACATCTGGGCTTAACAATTGGGTTGTGGTTGCTGGTATGGCGGCTAGATGGAGCGTAACCGGAGCAAATCTGGTGGCAGGAGGGATTCCTGTTTTGCGGAAATCATGATTCACTCCATCTATGACGAAGCGCCGCCTGCCCATGGCCGAGCATGCCGATACGCTGTCGCTGAAAGCGCTGCGCGAACTTGTGACTGGTCTGGTGACGCGGGCTGATCGGGCAGACATCCGGATCGAGAAACTCGAGGCCGAAAACCAAAAGCTTCGCGCCGAGAATGACCTGCTCAGGATCGAAAACACCCGACTGAAAGTCGACAACCAGCTCCTGCGCGATGAAGCAATTTCACCCGTCTGGCGAGTTCCGCCCCGGACATGCCAGGCATCGAATAATCGGTTATAAGAGGGTCGACGGTTTTTCCGCTGCCCAAGATTTCAAACGCCGCAGCGCCCGAGTTGGCCTCGATCGCCTCGTACCCTAGACTTTCGACCATACGATCGCCGTGAGAGAGATAAGCGGCTCGTCGTCGACGATCAGATTCTCCGGCCCCAATGCGTCCCTCTTAAGATGCCCTGAACAGGGCGGGCTTCTTATTCGGAGCAGCATAGCAGGTTTTCTGCGGACAGGTCGACAATCTGATTCAGCGACCGCTCACAAGCCCATGATTTCCTATTTTTCCCTATGGAGCGGAGCTGCACCCCGCAGCTTCCACGTCGAACCGTATCACGTTCAACACGCTCAACACGCCACTGGTAGCAGTAACAAATCTATCAAAAGGCCGCCTCGGAAGGGGCGCACGCAATGATGGTGCAACTCACGACTGTTTGGACTCGAGGAGGAGGCCGAAGCGAAAGCGTATACGATGCCGCGACAAACGGCAATTTCGATAATGGCGAGCCGTTGACTGATACCTGCCACTAAGGTTTATCCGGGGGTAGTATTCCCGGACTGCTTCCGTGCCAGTCGGAGCGCGCGCAGCATCTCTGTCTTCTTCTCACGCGCGGTCGCCTCCGCGTTGATGATCTCGTACGCAACCCGATCGGTTTCCTTGATTTTTGCAATTCTGTCGGCGAGTGCCATATGCATCTCCTCGTTGCTTCCCCACGGCTGACATAGCGCGGGAGCGTTCGACCTCAACCTCCGGTACGCTACCGTCCAATCAGCGCTCGGCGCCTGACCACTCGTTGGCGGGTTTATCGACCGCCGTTTTCAAAGGCCTGTCGGCAGGGTCGGGATCACGGTCATTGGCGAACTTGAGCTCTTCGATTACCTTGGCTACCTCAGCGAACACGTCTTGGTGCCTCGCACCTGACGTAACCGCACGGTCAACCAGATTTTCAACGCTATCGCGAACTTCGTTGCGACAATCCCCCATTTCGCTTCCTCCCATTCCCTGGTTTTGCTTCATTAAGCCAGCAAAGCAGAACATCGATGCGCCGGTTTACTCCGTTGACGCTGTAGGTCGCGATCTTCACCGTTTACTTCTTGTGATCGCCCTTATCGCCTTCTCCGGGTTTGGTGACATTCTTCGCATCGTGGCGATTATCGGCGGACAATGACCTACCGACATCGACGGAGTGCTTGAACTTGCCTTCCTCGTCGCGGCGCACATACCGCTTATCGGTCCCGGTATCGATCAGCTCTCGTTTTGACATTGCAGCCTCCTATCTTCCTCCACAGCAAACGCTCGGGTCGGAAAAAGGTTACGAGGACGGATGTCGAGAACGTCAAATTCATATCCCACCACGCCCGACGGACGATACTTCGTGGTACGTGGCCGACTATGGAGGTCGCGAGCAATCCTGCGCTCGAAGAGTACGCACGCCAGCGGCTCGTGTCCGAGCTCATGTCAGTGCGCCGAGCGGTACATCAGGCGAAAGGAGACGCGACGAAGACAAGAAAGGCGCGCCGACAGGTTGATGAAGCGAAAAACGCGTTGGGAGAACGGGGGCCCGTGTGGTGGACCGACGGCTCACCAGACTACAACCGACATCTGGCGGCTAACACGCCGTATGCCGATTAGTACGCGGCGCTGGATCAATGATCGGCTGTCGGCGAGCGACCGCTCGGTCATCCCGCGCCCTGATCGTTCTCCGAATTCAGGTCCTGTGGCTTGATGCCAATGTCCGTCGGTTCGCTAGATTGTCCGCTGGACGACCCTACACCACCACCATGGTCCGCGGACCAGGTCTGCGGCAGGCCACCGTTCTCGCTAGCTTCGCTTGCTTCACGCCAATGGCGCTCGTGCTGTCCATCCGGTCGGCCTTCCGCCTCGCATAGGCATCTTCTCTGATGCTGTCTTCCTCCGATATCCCATATCCTCCCGAATTGGCTCACAGAAAGCGCCGGTTGACTTCGCTGCTGATCATGGGGATCGCGACGGCAGTGGCGGTCGGCAACCTAAGTGCCTTGAACAATTTTCCCACCGCGAAGGTTACTGCAACCGTCGCCGCTACTCGGAGCCAGGCGTTTTCCTTCTCAGGTGTGACCTCGACATCGGACTGGCTATGGATCGCGGCGAGCTTTTCCTTCAAGTCGGCAAGCTCTGAACGAAGTCGTCGGACTTCGTCAAGGGCTGCCTCCTCGCCAAAGGAATGGGCGGTCTGTCGGGCGGCAGTCGCATTCATGCGTGGAGTCTCCTTTGTCTCAGGTCTCGCTAACGCCTGAGAACAATAAAAGATGCATTCCCATCGAACGTCGTTGTTGATCGCTTTCAGCGCGAAGGGTCGCTAACAAGGCGTCTGTCTCTTTGCGTGCCGGCGTTGTGCCGTGTTAGCGGCGCGTGCCATGCCAAACCCGATCTTGGAGAGGTTTAAAACGCGCTTCCGAAAACCTGCGCTTGCTGTGAAGTCCAAGACGACCAGCTCCTCGCTTCCCATTCGTAACACAAAAAGAAACCCGCCGAGGCGGGTGACTGAAGGAGCAAATTTGAGACTGCTCTTATGTTATCGAATTTGACGGGGCGGTCAACCGTAGCCTGCCTGCACGCGACCACACAACTGACGGTCATCAACGCCATCCTTCCCCATCATGGGTCTGTTGAGCGTACTCAGGATCATGCGAGCCTGCTTCCTTGTCAGCCCCATCATGATCAAGTGTTCGCGTCGGCTGTCGTCCACGGTGGTGTCGGTGATAGACCAGGAGCGATCAATTTCCTGACGTTTCTGATAACGTGGACCGATCATGCGACCTTCTCTCCCGATGACGGATGCAGCTTACCGCGCAACTCTGTCAAAGGCATCGGCTGGAGATGTTCGCTTTCTGATGCCGATCCTGCATATGCCCACGTGACACAACACAATGTTAAAACCGCCGCGGTCGCAGATATCGCCAACCGTTACGCCGTACTTGCCGCAAGGTCTCGTCTTCCCAATCGTACGCCATGGTGATCTCCGCTAGTGAATACAGATTCCGACGGTGTGGCTAACCAACTCCTAACGCGCGGCAGTCAGGTCTTGTATCGGCCAGGCCCAAGCGGCCGATGGGACCGCTGATGTTTGACGAATTGACGACGCTCTAGGGGTTCGAATTACGACGATCGCGATCCACAATGCTGGAGGCATCAGTGCCCATGGAAAGAAGGCGCCCTCGAAAACGAGAAACCCGAGAGTCATCAAGAAGAGCGCAATCACGCCGAACACAATCGGCTGAATTTCTCGCAAGAATGCCTCCGTTGAGGATAGTCAGAACGTTCAGCAGCCACCTTGCCGTACCCAGAACACGGGCTTCTCAGAGCATTATCTTATCGACCCGGTGCGGACGGTGTCCACTGCGGGCGAGCGTTCGAGGGATTCGGCTATTCCAAACAAAACGACCGCCATAAGCGGGATCGTAAAAAGAACTCTGACCCCATGGATACGCATGACTTACTCCCGACACAGCCATAGTGTGCCACCTTCGGTCGAACACCTGCAACTCTCGGTGAATGCGTATCGATTTCAGACAGTTCGGATAGTCGTTCAGAGCGCCGTTCTTCAGAGAGCTTCGGTACCCCACAAATCTGTCACATTTGCCCGCGAGAGTTTTAATCGGCGCACATTTGGCGCTTGTCGTGAGAGCGACACCTACTTCACAGAATGGCACTTAATTCAGTCCGCTTCGGCGGACTGCTTTCTTTCCGACCTGCGAACGAACCGGATGGTGCGTTTCCCTGAGTTTTCATACACGTTCGACTTCGATGAGGCCTCCAAGCTTTTTTTCCTGCTGGGGAATGAAGGGCGCTACCGTATCATTCGTCTATTATGCGAAAACGAGATGTGCGTTGGTGCGATCAGCGAAGCAACCGCGATGACGAACTCGCTCGTCTCCCACTACCTCGCGCAGCTTCGCAAAGCGAAGCTTGTCGAAAACCGGAGAAGCAGCCAGACGATCTATTATCGCTGCGCTTCAACTGAGGTATTCACCCTGAGCAATGCTACCCTCGACATTCGTCATTAATCACACTCGACAATCTCGCTGATTTCGATCTAATAAAGCCAGCCGAAATTTTTCGTATTGGTAGATGCTGACGCTTCTCTTCGTGTTCTATCTGATCGTTGCTACTGCGGCCGTCGCCTCCACCTTCCTTGAGGGTCGACGAAAGCAGTTGTCATGGTCTGTGGCCAGGCTATCGGGCCTGCTGCTGGCGATAGCATGGCCGCTCCTCATCGCGGTCGTCGCCGTTTCCGCCGCGAAGCCGAAGCAAGCCGATCTTCGGCTCGTGTAGTCCTTGCTCACGTAAAGGCAGCATGGCGGAGCAAGCACTGAAAGGCATCGGTCCCATTCCGCCGGGATCAGATATCTAATGGTGCGCGCGATAGACGATGTCAGCCTGATCATTGAAACACTTGAAGTACGGCACCGAGTATCGTCGGCGAAGGTTCTCCAGATGAGTTACGCGGGAAATGTCGCCTTTGGATCGTTGCAGACCCCGCATGGCCACGATCTCATCGGGACTTTGCAGCAGAGATCGGTTTTGAGAGGGTGGCCGAGATGCAGGAAGAACTTCTTTGGCTGTGCGAAGCGGCCGCTGTTCCCGCTATATGGGCAACAAAGGTTTTTCAAGATCTCGTCAAAACCGGTATCCCGTCTCGCGGCGAGATGACTGATGCTGCCATGGCGGCACGCGCAGAATGCGTTATGCTCAACAAGGGTCCGGCAGTTAATGATGCCGTGAGCTTGCTTGATAGATTGCTGGGACGCATGGATGGGCATCATTTAGAAAACGCCTTCGCTTCGTCCAATACGGACTTGGTAGACTGGCTATATTCTATCGCGTCCGCCGCATCTTCAAATTTTGTCATAGCGGACATGACCATGCAGAGCGGCGTCATCAGGTGATGATCGTTGATGGTCGTCGTCAATCGATGCGCTCGGCAACTCGTTCGGCAGCCTATCGTTTCGAAATAGTCGTTGATCGCTGCGCGAACCTCTTCGGTAGCGGCGAGTAATTTTGCGTCACCTGCATATTTCTCGGCAATCCTGGTTCGCAGTGTTTCCGACCTGACAACCAGATTAGCCCTGGCACAATGCTCTGATGTTTCCGACACGACTTGGCCCCTTTGTCAGTCTCTAGCGTCTTACACCGCGAACGTAATTCTTATTGTGAATGTCGGATCTAAAGTCCCAGGGGCGCAGAGATCTATCGAATGCAATTCCTGGATCACCCCTCCCGAATTTTTGTTTATGAGAAGAAGAGCGAACGCTTGAAGAGGACGGCTGAGCGCGACCCGGTTCAGGCTCAAGCATACGTCCTCGAAGTTGCTACAAAAACCGACTGTTATCGCAATAGCGTCCACGGCTGCAGTCGAGCTCAGCGCAATACCGTCACAATGACCAGAACTAACTGTTGTAGGACGCGGGGTGGAGTTCACGGAGTAAGGCTAGTGGTCGGGGACGTCGTGTATACCCACGCCAGAAAAAGCATCGCTCTGAGTGCGATCACGCCGACACCACGCGGAGCGAACAAAGCTCGGTTTCCGGTGCCTTTTGCCCTGACCGTCATATTCTGTCGCCTCGTTCGACGAGCCGTATTCATCACCTACTTCATCTCGCCGGTCCATCAAATCAGCTCCCGTTTAGACTTCGAACTGATGAAAGCATCTCGCGTTCCCCACTGGAGTGAGGCGGCGCAAAGCTGAAGGCCCCTGCGTCCAGAACTATCCCCAAGCACGCGCTTAACTGCACCCCATCACGGAAGTTGTTGATCTTCCGGCGTGGCTTGCAACTGAAGAGATATATTCACGTGTGATGACCCTGTGAAAGGAAAGAGGGCACTCGCTTGCGCGGATTGTCACGAAGATCATGACGACCAACTGATTTCACATCGAGAGGCCTTGTTCGAAATTTCGGTCATGCTTGTAAAGCTAATTCGATTTTAATTTGGCGCTGGCAAGATCCCCCCAAAATAAGGGGACGCCATGATCAGCCACCGAAGAAAAGTTGATAGATCTGCTCGGAACTTGATCTCTTCATCGCCGCCAGGCGACGAAATGGCATGCGCCCTGAGAAGAGCCATCGAGAATAACGAAGTATGGCCAGCATTTCAGCCTCTAGTGGACTTGAAAAGTGGGGCGATTGTCGGATTTGAAGTTCTAGCCCGCTGGACGGACGCAACTGGATCTGCAGTCGCGCCATCGACATTTATCCCGATCGCGGAGCGAGATGACCTGATCAATGCTCTGACAGCGAGAATTGTTTTCAATGCATGTCGTCAAGCAGCCATATGGCTTGGAAGCTTCGTCCTTGCTATCAACATATCGCCAAAGCAGTTCCGTGATCCGACGCTTTCCGCGTCGCTGACCAAGACGGTGGAGGCAAGCGGTTTTCCTCTGAACAGGATTCATATCGAGATTACCGAGAGTGCTCTTCTAGAGAATGAGGAAGTGGTGCGGTCAAACATCTGGGCTATCAAGTCGTCCGGAATGGGGCTTGCTTTAGATGATTTTGGCACTGGTTTCGCAAGCCTGACCAGCTTGCACTACTTTCCTTTCGACAAGCTCAAAATCGACATGAGTTTTGTGCGTTCCATGCAGAATGACGCTGGGAGCCGCAAAATCGTGGCGTCGGTAATCGGCCTGGGCCAAAGCCTAAGCATGACGGTCGTTGCTGAAGGCGTTGAGACGGAAGAGCAGGCTTCAATACTCAGACGTTTGGGATGTGACCTCGGACAAGGTTATCTATTCGGCAAGCCTCTTGATGGCGAGCAGACTGAAAAGCTTTTAAATGCCAGCGGTCGGAAAACAATACCCGCGCATTCCTCGTCGATTTCCATGTTCCAGAGGGTGCATCAGTTAGAGGCCTTGTATAAAGCGGCGCCGATCGGGCTGTGCTTTCTGGACACAGCGCTGAACCATATCAGCGTCAACAATCGCTTCGCCGACATGTTCAAACTCAGTCCGGCAGACATGGTCGGCCGCACTGTCCACGATTTCATGCCCGGCAGAGAGGCTAGGCACGTAACGAGAGATTTGAAACGTGTCCTCAACGGGGAGACCGTAATCGTCCAGGACTACCGGCCCCCAAACGGAAGCGGCTCATACTATGTGATCAATCAGCGGGTGGACGACGATGACGGAGTTGCTATCGGCGTATCCGTGACGGCCATCGACATCACTGACCGTAAATCTATAGAGACTGCTTTGAACAAGGCCGAGGAGAATGCGCGCTGGTCTATCGAACTCAGTCCAAATATTCCATGGTCGACCGACGCAGATGGTGTCATCAATTTCATGGGCCCGACACCCGATGGCTCGAAGCAGGCCATACCTGACCGTATCGAAGATTGGCACGCACGCATGCACCCCGATGATCGTGCTCGCGTTAGACAAGAGTGGCTTGCCTGGCTTCCCCGCAAGAAACCTTTCGAGACCATGTTTCGGATGAGGTTGATGGACAAAACTTGGCGCTGGATGCTAAGCCGCGCCAAGCCGCATTTCGATCCGTCGGGCGCCGTCTCAGATTGGTTCGGCGTTATCACCGAGATTTCCATTCAGGAAGAGCTGAGCACTAAGCTTACTCGTTATCAGTCCATCCTTGACATTGTCGAACGAGAATCGAAACTGTCGGCCACTCCTTCTGAATCTGAAACGCCGGATATTGATGACAGTCGTTCGTCGGACACAATCCAACATTTTAACGATGAGACGGTGAAAGAGCACAACCTCCCTGCGGAGCATCTTGTTGCGATGCTGATGAGGATGTTTGAGTTCGCGCCGATCGCAATGGCGATCACCACCAGCGATTCAAGGACTTCCAGCTACGTCAAGGTCAACGATGCTTATCTGCGGCTGACTGGACGCAAGTGGGAGGATATAAGGGGACAGAAGTTGACCAGCAGTGGTGCAGCCATCGACAATCCAGCACGCGATCGCCGTCATCGGCTGCTGGCAGACGAGGGTTCTTACCAGCTAGAAGACGTCGACATCGCCTACGCGGACGGCACGGTCATCCCCACTCTCATCTCTGCGCAAAGAACTATTATTGACGGCGTCTCATTTGATGTCGAGGTCATTTTGGACGTGTCTGCGCGAGTCAGACAGCAACGTGAAATCGAAAGTGCATTGAAGGCGTCGGCCCGGATTGACTGGCTCTCGGGACTACCAAACAGGGCCGCATTCGACGAGTTTCTGTCCGAGGCTATCGGACGCAACATGCAAAATGACCGAAAGCTTGCTTTGGCCTATATCGACCTCAACGGGTTTAAATCTGTCAATGACACCTTTGGTCACTCCGCCGGAGATGAAATCCTTAGAACGGTTGCAAGCCGCTTGCGTGAGAATTTTCGAGCGACCGATTTCATAGCAAGAATCGGTGGTGACGAATTCGCTGTAATTCTCGATATCGATAGTCGGCTGTCTAGCAGCTTTCAGTCAAATCTCTTGGGAAGCATGGAGCGTGTATTCAAACCTATCCCAATACGAGGTCAAGTAACCTCTACTGGAGCGGCGGTTGGCGTGACGTTTCTCCATGCCGATGATACGTCGTGCTCGTACGTCGACCGCGCAGATGAGTACATGTACCTCGCAAAAAAGACCGGTAACCGGTTAGCAGTGGTGTGCTTTGGCCAAATACTCGTTCCCATGGAGGATACCCAACCAAGCGTTACTCTAGTCAGAGGCGGGTTGGGAGAATAACGACAGCGACGTCTAAATCAGCGCCGTATTTGAGCATCGTGAATGTAGAAGCTTTCGTGGTCCGCCGCTAAGCACTGCCGAAGCGGAATTTGGGAGTATTGAAATCGACCAAAGCCTCGACGGCTTCGAACGCTCGCTTGCCCGAAGTCGTTTGCCTCCGTTTCCCGCCGCCATCGCCGGACTGCCGAAGCGATAGTCCCGGTTCGTTCGGCCACAAGCTGAAGCCGTCTATAGTGACGACCATCGGTAGCCGCACCAGCTCCCCGACGACGGCACCCAGCCCCCCATAGGACAGCGCCTCCTCCATGTTGGCGGCAACGTCCTCCTCCTTGTCGCTCTCGACGAAGATTACTCTCTTTGGATGCAGCCCAGCCTGAGCCAGCGCAGGAAAAAAAGATCCGGGCGGGTCAAGCACCAGACCACTGGTCCCTTGGTCCTGGCTGCAACTCCCGCGGCAAATAAAGCAGCCGCGGCTCCATCCACCGTTCCCGAGCCGCCGCCCGCAAACTCGTGCAGAGCGCCGAGGACCAGTCCACCGCCAGGAAGAATTCCGTCGAGTTCCGCGACGCCGAATGGAAGACAGCCAGCCTTCTTCGTGCCCTCTCCTTCTATCGAAGAGATGCGGTCACGCAGATCTGCGAGGACTTTAGTGCGGACAGCCGACATCGTTCGCGGAATCCTTCCGGGTCGCGGTGGTTGGAGAGAGCGGCTTCGTGCCGCCAGAACACTTGATGTTCTGTATCTGTTCAGTTAGCTGGAAAGTGTCAAGCGGGTGAAAAATAGGAATAGAGTCTCACGATTTTAGAGATTCTGTATATTCCGATTTTGAATCAGTTGGCTACGGCCGGCGGTCGGCCACATGGCAGCCAAAAAGAAAATTTGAGAGGACCACGTCCACTCCCCGAATCTGGCAGGGCACACATTTGAAACGTAATCACTTCCCGGTTTTCGATCTGGCCACGACGCTGAGGCAGGTAAAGGAGCCAATGATTGAGGTCGAGTGCCGGACATGTGGACGATTAGACGCGCTCGAGCGGGAGGTCCTTGTCCGCAAGCATGGCGCGGGGATGACTTTTGCCCGGTTGCGGCGGATGGCTGCTATGGGGTGCGATCGTCCGATCAGCGCAGATGGCGATCAATGTCAAACGTGCTTTCCCGGTATCCAATCGCCAGTGCTTCCACCCGATCACGAGTAAAGGGTCGGTCTACCAGCGGATATAAGCGTCTGCCCGCTTGTCATGACGCTCATCCGCGCCAGATCCCATTCGATGTAAGGAGTATTGGGATGGCCGAAGTCAACGACTGGTTGGATGATCGCATCCAAGAGATCATCAACTCACCGGGGTTTCATGAGAACAAGGCAGAGTTTCGCGATCAGGCAAAAATCCTGGTCGAAAGCGGCGAGGCTGAAGGTTTTACAGTTGCCCAGATCAAGGACGCTTGCGGAGGAGATGTCGAACGATATCTGCTTAATCAGCAAAATGCGATGACCGACGTCGAGCTCCAGCGGAAAATCGACGAGGAACCTTGAGGTTTTACGCCGGCAATCATTGTTTGCCCTTTTCGCTGCCGGCCACGAAACCAACACCTAAAAGGAGATGGTTATCAGCATCCGAGGCAATTCTAATGAGCGCAGTGATGGTCAAACGACTAGGCGGATCCCTTTGCGGCAGGGTGACATACAGTGTCGAAGGCAGGCCAATACGTGTTGGAATCTGCCATTGCACTGACTGCCGGCAGGAAAGCGGTTCGGCATTCACCTATTTCGGCATCTGGCCCGCTTCCGCATTTGAGACGTCCGGTGAGACCGATCAATACGCCGGGCGCAAATACTGCCGATCCTGCGGCTCTCGGCTGTTTGCCTATGATGCCGAGGAAGCCGAAATCAAGCTCGGAAGCCTACAGGATGCACCAAGCGGTCTCGTGCCCACCTACGAGCTTTGGATCAAGCGCCGTGAGCCATGGCTGCCCGCACTGCCGGGAGCTGAACAATTCGACGAGGACCGAACAAAGGGAGAAAATCAAATGGGAAACGCATCAAAAGAACTCGCCGATGAATACAGGCGCCTTGGTGGGCGCCGTATCGCGGTGATTGACGACAATCTTGGATCCTCGCGCGACTGGGGCGGGGATCCGCCTGAAGCCGACGCACTCTGGAAGGCAAAAATTGCCTCATTGTCCGACCGGGAGCGGCGAGATGTCGAGACCTTCCTTCCGTCTTTGAATGACGAAAGTGATGAACCGGCGAACTAGGGATGCAGTCCATGGACGTCGAAGCGGTAACCTTCCACACTAGCGATTGGGTTCCCAACAACCAGTAGCTTCCAGTCCTGATCTATAACGCTCTGTTGCCTGATGCTGGCTTCGAAAGTTTGTTTGCAAGAAATGGATGGGCGGGCATCTGGACGAACGGCGTCTTCACTTACCAGCATTCCCATTCGGGTGCCCACGAAGTGCTGGGTGTCGCTGCCGGCACCGCAACCTTGCTCATCGGCGGCCCTGGCGGCCGCCAGTTTAACGTGAATGCAGGTTCCTGCCTTATCCTGCCCGCAGGAACAGGCCACCAAAACCTCGGATCTTCCGCAGATTTTCAGGTTGTGGGCGCCTATCCGCGTGGACAGCACGCCGATATCCAGACCTCGGCCGCGACCGAGCAAATGTTGGCCAGGATCGAAGGCCTGCCCCTGCCCGACACTGATCCTGTCCAGGGACCTCCGGAGCTCTCACGGGACTGTGGCGTAAACCGACTACGCGCGTGATCAAGCGACCGCCTTCGTCAGCTTCCCTAGCCTTTCGACCATTGCCAAGATCGCCGCACGCAAACAGGATGTCACATCGTTCGAACGCCGAGTACACGAATGCATTCGGCCTCCCACATTCTCAGGATCTGCTGTCCTCGGTCGATTGGGCCGGGGTAGACCTGAACGCGCTGATCTCCTGTTCGCCAGGCGGCGTCTCGAAACGAACTTCGAAACCGTGGTTGGCCGGAGGCCGCACATCGCGGAGAAAATCCGTCACGGCGCTATAACCGCCGGTATACCCCCGATCCCGGAGTTCTCGAAGCAACCGACTGCCTGTGAGGCCGGGACAGGTCTTCACCCGCTCCCGCAGGTATGAAACAAACGGATCGATAACCGTCGCGAGAGGCTTTCTCGGTCGATAAGCCGGCGCCTCGAGGCCTCGTTTCTCTGGAAATGGCCGACACCGTCAGGCCCTGCTGATGCAGGTCCAGGATCATAATCGTCTCCCTCAGCTTGATCACCAACATTCCCCTACCGACCATCGGAAGGAGTATCGGCGATGACGGGCCGCTGGGGAAGATTTAAACGGCACTATTGGGGAGTGTTGCTCCGGTACTGACATCTTCCCATTCGCATTTGACACCGTCGCTGTGCAACAAGAGGCCAGGCACGGTCTCGACGTGGAAAACGACATGTTTACCGATCGTCGAATGGTAGGGGTTTGCCGTGTTGCCGCGGCGTCCGAGCTTCATCTCAACTTTAAATCGGACAGAGCCGCTGGCAGATGCTCTATGCTCTTTAACGGCAAGTTCGCCGGTGGTGGAATTAAAGGTGAGAAGCCAACTGACGTGGTTGCCGTGCGAAAGGCCTTTTCGGCAGAACTCTTTTTCAACAATAGGCAAATCTGGTCCTCGGGTCCGCCAAAACGTCACGGCGCATTGCCGACAACTATTGGCCGTTCACTTTCAGCTCAGACGAATAGTCGATGTCAATGTGACCAATAGTTCCCGCCGCCGCGGTGAGTGCCGTTTCCCGGTTTTTGTTGATGACACGACGTCAACGCCGGGCGTTGAAGTCTGAGCGATGTCAAAGTCTGACGGCTCCATATCGCGTATGGCTTGATCGGTTACCTGCGCGGTCTCTTCATTCGGCAAGCCCAACTCCGAAAGAAGGGCTGGCCGATCTTGTTGCGCGGGATTATTGTTAGCCAGCGATGGAGGTCGCAAGGGGGAAATTCGATGAGTGACACTATGGTTGGATTCATGATCGCTGCCGAACTGTCGGCACTCTTCTGGGCGGGCTTTTTCTTATTCGTCCTATAGCAGAACCGGTACGGTCAGCGATAAGCTTTTCATTCTCAGCCGGGCGCGTTCCGGCGGACGCGAGCATGAGCTGTCATCCGTCGTGGCGGTTTCGCCGGGCGATGTCGTGGGTGTTCAAAAGCCCGAGAAGCGTCAAAGCGTCATCGAAACGACAATGGGTCAAGAAAGTGCCATGAAACTCAGCAGGGCCGCCGGTGAAAATGTCGTAAACGGTCCAAAAATCGTCATGACTGTTTTTGCTCATGCTGTATCGGGTTGTATGAGTTCCAGGCATTGAACGCCACCAATCAGATTACACGTCTCGGACACAATTCAGATCTGGGAGGAAGGCCCGAAAGTCGGGCTAACGGACCTTCCCCACTTGCCTCACCGGTCGGCTTTGGGAACAAACCGGCATTGACCACATACTTCTAATAATCAGACCGATATCGGTAAAGGCATTTTCGGACGCTCTGAGATATCTGACAATTCACTGCTCGTGATTACCGGCGTGCCACTTCTCTAAGGCGTCGAGGATTCTCAAAACTTTCTCATCGCCGCACGCATAGTAAATCGTCTGTTTGCGCCGCCTCGTCTGCACGACTGCCGCTTTTCTCAGTTGGCCAAGATAGTGGGAGACGAGCACCCTTGGCAGGCCAAAATGGTCGCTTACCTCATTCACCGACCATTCTCTTTCAGATAAGGCGATAAGGAGTTTGAGCCGCGTTGCGTTCCCCATCATTGACAGGAGCTTTGCCGCTGCAACCACATCAAACGCAGGATCGACCGCATCTTCTGGCGCTAATGCGGACAGGTATTCTCACCCCTCTTGCATGGGAAGTTGCGTACGTCCAGTCTGAGCATCAAACATGGATTTCCACCCAGTCGGCCTCTGGCCCTTCTTGTTGTCCGGCCATTCGCACACTCCGCCGACGCCGACATAACCGATCACGATGTTATTTTCGTCGCTGTCGAAGTTCAATAAGACCAATCTTTCCGGCATGAGGAAAGCCGGATTTCTCCAATCCATCGACTGCTCCCATTAATTTGCGTGAGCGCCAGAGGCGACTTTGTCGAAGCAAATAGCTCTCACTTTCTCGTCCATAAGGTGTCGCCGCAGACCGGGCTCGCAGACATGTTGCTGATGAACGGAGGGGCCGATCCACGACGACAATCGTGATAATAGGATCATATGTCGGAAATTGAAGCCGTGCGCTTCGAATCATTCTGTTACGAGTACGTACTCCCCAGACTTCAACCGCCGATTCTGCCGAAGAGTGTAAGTTTCGCGCTGTCATTTCCGTTGTAGTAATCTTCAACGGCTTTGGCAGCTTTGCGATGGGAGCTTTCGCAACCACTGTCAGTCAACAGCCGCGGGAGATGCCGAGCGCCTTGCCACCGGAATTGCCCCGGCTCACCGTTATGAGAGATGTCACGCCAGATACGACCGATGAACAGTTTTCCGTCGTAGGCTGACCAATCGTCGCGAGGGCGCCCACCCTGCGTCAGGCGCCACTCGTATTTTGCCCGCCAGCGATCATCCATATCTCATCACCGACCCCACGCACCTCACATGCGACGGCACTCCATCCAGTGTCGGCTCTTTCGATCGCATCGGCACAGTGACTTTATTTTAATGGCTATATCGTGCCGGAAAGCAATCGCCGAGCTAGCCATAGGGCATCCGCGTGAGATTTTCCGGCGTGCTACTCGGGACGATCACGATGCTTTCTGAACAGTTTCTCCTCTTCCCTTCTAATGAGATCGAGGAGGGTTTGCCGCTCGGGTTTGGTCCAGTTCCTTTCCTCCAACAGTTTCTGAAAGCGCTCGATATTTTTGCGCGCAACGAAATCCTCCACGCATGACCCCCTGCATGATGACGGCATTCGATAAATCTCATCTGCTTGTTCCTAATCAAACAAACCGGCGATGAAGGGGGCCATAACTGGCAATGATAGAAGTGCGACGCACTGACAAAAGTCAGTTTCCCTGACTTTTTGCCGCCACCTAGACTGTTAGGCCAAAATGAAATCCCGTGCAGCACGAACCGAGCAGCCAAGTATGGCTCTTCGGGCGCAACACCCATGGCAAACGAGTGACGATGATGGCTCGAATGTCAATTTATCACCAACTGAAAGGGCCGAGCTTTTGAATCTCGGCGAGGCGCTCAAGGTAAAGGCAGGTGCCGCGCCGATCTTCATGCAAGGTGAACTGGCGACACATCTCTATTACCTTGATCAAGGGATTGTACAGGCAAGGCATACGATCAGAAACGGTGTCCGGCAAAGCGTCCCGTTAATTTGGCCGGGTGATTTCTTTGGGGTGCCTCTTAAGGGCCATTTTTTCAACTCGGCAGAAGCTGTAACTGATTGTATAGTATATAGATTCTCTGTCAGAGAGCTTGAACGATACCTGCCCCGCCGCCCTCGCATTCAACAAAAGCTCTTGGTCAAGGCCAGCCACGACATTCGCCTCGCTCAGCGTCGGCTTATCGTCCTGGGGGCGCTGGACGTAACGAGGCGGCTGGCTGTTTTCCTCCTCGACTGTTGCGGCCACCCGCAACATTTCGATTGCGGAAACCAGGTCCTGACGGTTCCTCTTTCAAGGCATGATATCGCGGAGCATATCGGCACATCCTCTGAGACCGTAACGCGGGCGATCAAAACTTTGGAGGAGAGAGGGTTGGTGAAGCGAATGTCTCCGTGGAAGCTCGAACTCAAAACGTCGGAGCTGTTCGCGTATTGCGGGCTAGACTGACGCCTGCGAGCTAATTGATCCTATGCGCATCGCATGCAACCTTTCGGACACCGGCCGTAGGCGATTGCCTTTGCGGATCAGCCCCGTGAAAAACAGGCATCGAGCCTGCAGTAGTTTCCGATGGTGGACCTGAAGTCGGCCCGGCCGGACGTTGCCCAGCCGGGTTCATCATTTATCGGCGATCCTGTTGGCCTTTGCTGGCGTCGGATGGCTTGCTCTGCTGGCCCGTTTTGTTGTCGGGATGATCCTTGCCCGGTGCAGACTTCGGATCTCTCCCCTGATCGGGCTTTTTCGTGTCAGGCATTGGTATTTCCTCCTCCGCTTGATGCGGCGGGTATCTAACATTCTGTCGTTTGGAACGTTCCAGCAACCTAGGTGGCGGATAAGATAAACTGGCATCGAATGTTATTCCGATGTCTATGAAACAAACCGTTTACCGTCATATTGATAATAGGACACTCTCTCGTAGCGCTGACTTGGGCGTTATCGAATTTGTCACTCCGCTGCCCCCTTATTGATCGAAATTTTGGGGGCGATTATGCTGAAAACCTTTATTAGAGACCGATCTGGGAATTTCGGCATCATCAGCGCGTTGTTGATGGTTCCATTGATAGGCGCAGCAGGTCTCGCAATTGATATAACCAATGCGATGACAGCTAAGGTGACCCTGCAGGCTGCGGCGGACGCAGCGGCCGTTGGTGCGATTGCCGAGAAGTCTCCCGGCACCGTAAAGGCGATGATGATGACGAGCAATGGAACTGTTCAAATCGGAATCGACGATGCAGAAAAGATATTCAAATCACAGGTTGCTGCGGCGGGCTTTCAGCTACAGTCAAGCTCCGCAAAAGTCCTGCGAAATGACAACGAGTTGACGGCGGTTTTCAACTACTCTGCAATAGTGCCGACCACGTTGATGCGGATTCTAGGCAAGCAGGAAATGACGATATCTGGTCAAGCGTCAGCCTTGTTTCAGACTCAGACTTTCAGGGATTTCTTTCTGCTTCTGGACAATACACCATCAATGGGGGTGGGAGCTACAACCGCAGATATCAACAAGATGGTTGCCAACACTTCGGACAAGTGTGCGTTCGCATGCCATATCGTCAATAACGGCAAGGAGGACACGGGCAGCTACTATAATCTGGCCAAGAGACTGGGAGTTACGATCCGCATCAATGTTGTTGCTCAAGCCACCTCAGCCCTCATGGATACCGCGATCTCGACTCGAACGAGCCCGAACCAGTTCCGTATGGCGGTCTATACTTTTGGACAGAAGGCGGAAGACACGAAGCTCTTGGAAGTGAGTTCCCTGACCGACGACCTCGCTGCTGCCAAGGGCAAGGCGTCATTGATTGATCTGATGTCCATCCCATATCAGGGTTACGATAATGACCAGCAAACCGATTTCGACCTATCGTTCAAGAACATTGGTGACAAAATGGGTGTCCCAGGGACCGGCTTGAGCGCTGCAAGCCCGGAGAAGATCCTGTTCTTCGTCTCGGACGGCGTGGGCGACAGCAAAAAGCCCACCGGTTGTACGAAAATGCTGACGGGAAGCCGCTGCCAAGAACCTATAGATGTGAAGGCCTGCACCGCCCTAAAACAAAAAGGATACAAGGTAGCGGTCCTGTATACCACCTACCTTCCTCTGCCGACTAACAGTTGGTATAACAGCTGGATCAAGCCCTTTCAGAGCCAGATTTCGACGAAAATGGAGGAATGTGCAACGCCGGGTTATTTCTTTGAGGTCAGCCCTTCGCAGGGCATCTCACAGGCTATGAACACGCTCTTCTTGAAAATTGTATCGACCCCTCGTCTTACGAGCTAACAGATTGACAGAGCCGCTTGGCTGACCAAGCTTAGAAGCCGTTTGTGAGAAAATCCTGTATGGTTCGGATGGACGATTCGAGGCCTGCGATACGGCGCCGATCACGCATGATTTCAGGAGTGGGCGCGGATCCCATATTTTGGACCTGCGGAGACTTCCTGCGGATCTCCGCGATCATAGCCTCGTATATCAGCACCTGAGATTTCAAAAAGTCGTTTGATGGCTCGCTCATCACGGAACGCTAACAGAGCTGTGCATGAGCATGTTGATACGCATCAAACTGATTGATCGTCAGGAAGATGGACCCTAGCTTAGCCGCCGCAGAGGAGTTCCGCATGACGATAGAAACTCGACGGGCCGTGTTCGAGGCGGCGCGCAGCAAGTCGCTGAGACTAGGCCTGAAGGTTGAAGACGATGACGACTTCTTGGCTTCAGTCGAGCAATGGATCAAATCCGAAATCACCATCGGTGAACTGCGGCTACGTTACATGAACCTTCTCTACCAGCGCCAGGATGCCCGGTGGCTTGGATTGCCCGCCGAACCGAAAACGGTCTCGAAGGAAGTAGTCCCGTAGCTTCCAAAGACGCGACAACAGACCTCTGAGATCGTCAATAGCAGAAAACAAGGGTGGAGGTACCAGCAGGGGAGGATGAGCTGGGTACCGTGGGTAGAGGCAGATGACTGGAGGATTATCATCGGCTACCAAAGAAATTCGCTAATGCGGAAAATGTTCCGCACTGCACAATAGACCTATCGACTTCGACCCTTTAATTTGCCTAGAGGCCTGATGCGAACTCTGTGGGTGAAAGCGCAAGAGCTCACCCGTCAGCCCTATTCGTCACACTTGCCACGCGATTTGCGGATGCTGTGACAGCTTCGATCGTCATGAAACGACCTGCTGACCGCAAGGTCCTGCAATACGCCGTTGGTGCAGCGTGTGAAAGAAGAGCACAGGCAGGAGCTATACAATTTAGAAAATAAAGTTTGATTAAAATGCCGTTTAAAGGTTAACCTTGCTTCCGGGTAGTTAACTCTGTGTAAGACGTCCTCCTCTATATCGAGGATAGCTATTGTCTCAGAACAACCATTTTGTAGCACTTGACGGCATGCGCGGATTGGCAGCTATATTTGTTGTGCTATTCCATTTAGGTCAATGGCAACATAGGCCGATGTTTGCCGCAAATGCTGGCCTAGCTGTCGATTTCTTCTTTTCACTCAGCGGATACGTTTTGGCGTTCGCCTATGCGCGCAAACTAGATACCGGTATGTCGCCATGGAGGTTTTTTGTCCTCCGGCTTATACGGCTCATGCCTCTCATGTTCGTCGCTACACTCATCAGCGGTGCCTATCTTGTCGCACGGATCTATTGGCTGGACGATTTTCAGATTCAACCGCGAGAACTTCTTTTCGCAACCGTTCTCGGCATTCTTTGCCTTCCGATGTTGTCGCTTAACTTTCCAATCGGAGGTCCACAAGTCTTTCCACTGAACGGGCCGCAATATACTCTTTTTCTGGAACTGTTCATAAATCTGTTCTGGGCGCTGGTTCCATCAAGTAGGAATATAGCAGTCGCCACGATATTTGCTGTCGGTGGTTACACGCTGACAGCGGTTTACGGCATGGGAGGCGATACCCTTGGAACCTTCTGGACGGGATTTCCTCGGGTTTTCGCTGCGTTCTATGCCGGCACATTGGTATTCTACTTTCAACAGCACTTCGCCGTTCTGGAAAATGAACGTTGCCACTTGTTGTTCTGGGCTTTGCTGTCTCTCACTTTCCTCATTTTCTGGTGGCCGGAAAATGTCCCACACGGACTGGGTTGGGGTTGGTCCCTTATCTTCGCGCCGCTGCTCGTTTTGACAGGTTCACGGATGCGGCTTGGACCGTCTGCACGCCGCATTGCTCTAAAACTTGGTGAACTATCCTATCCGATTTACGCCCTTCATTATCCGATATTCGTCTGGGTAAATGCGACATATCAGACTGTTCTAGAGAGCAAGAATTTTTCGATCCTAAACGCGCTCGTCGTCCCATGTGTGATCATCGGCGCATCGCTTGCCTTGAAATGGGTGGACGGGCCTGTTCGGTTAGGCATTACCGCTCGTTTTTTCGGAAAAACTGCAAGCCGATCTTCGGCCTAGCCTGCATATTCCTAAGTGGAATTACGCCAAAGGCGTAGCCTCAAAAATTCGTCTAAAGGATTGAAGCTGTGCGGAACCTGAGCCTTCAATTAACTTTACTCTTGCTTCTTGCAGCCTCTCTCCCCTTCGCTGTTTGCGGGCGGGCAGCAGAGTATTTCTGGTCGAGCAAAACCGCCTGCATCGACAGGCAGCAGCAAGTGGGACGAATCCGAGACGGTCTTAGGGCCGGCCTAATCGAGCTTCGGCTAGCCGAGATTGGGCATAGGCGTGCAGAGGACGACCCGGAGTGGACACGACCCCAAGTTATTCAGGACGCAACCTTCGAAGGTATCGAACAATATGTCCGTGATATTCAGATAGTGTGCGGGCTGCACTACCCAGATTGAGCGTAGAAGGTCAATCGTCTCTTTCATCGCTTACCGGCCAGCCCGCACTGCGTCTAGAATAGCTGAGCCTAGCGGACTGCAGTCCGCTAGGCTCAGCGCAGTTGACGTCGAGGCGTGACTAGAGCCGTCGCCAACCGCCCCCCTAAAACCATTAATCCTGAATGTCGTTCCGGGGAAAAACGTGAGCGATGGGGTGGACGCTCTCTCCTGTGATGGTCCCAACACGACCATTCTGGCACGAAGGTGCCGTTGAGTGGGAGCGTCCACCCCATCGCTCACGGAAAAACCGCCCAAGATCGGTTATCTTTGATGGCTTGGCGTCAACGAGATCGAGGTCATCATCCGCGCACACGGAGACAATCTCCGGTTTCTCCGGCCGTTTGCTTGCCGGTACATTTTTAACGCGCGCTTTTGCACGCTGCCGGTAGGTTGTTTTGGCTTGTCGAAATGTGTGCACGCGTGTCGTCATGATACTCCCCAACTTTCCGGCGAACATTTCCTTCCGTTGCCATCGCTGCAACAAGTTCTTGGTGACGCGGTTAGCCGGTAAGGTTAACCACAGGGGGGAGTGCTCAGTGTCTATAGATGAAGATGAAAACTATAGCCAAGACTGGCGAGGCCCAACGACCACGCAAGAATAATCAGTATGGCAATCAATAAGAGCGGCCGTTTGTCCATGCGAGAGCTTTGGTTGTAAAGTTTTGTGATCTCACTCTCGGCGGGAAGTGTCCCTACGCCATTCGACGCAGGTGTGAAATGATTGCTGAAAACGCGCGGGGGCCACAGCCCCATCCCAGCGTTGTCCTACCTACCTACGGCTGGCTTACAAACGTTCAGGCGGAGGATTGACGTTCATGAACCACTCCTCGGCACGGTGCTTGGCACCTCGAACTCTCATGAAGGCGTCAATTTTTGCTTTCGCGGGTCCGGTTATACGAAAAATCCGCTCAGCTTCGGGTTGGCTAAGTCCGTAGGTGTCCCTGAAATCTTCGAACGTGTATTGTGCGTCGGTTTTCATGAAGCATCTCCACTGCCTCTTTCGCGCGAAAAATGCTCATTCGGTCGCGAGGTTCCGTCCGCCTAGCAAAATACTTAGCTACTCTCGATTTGGCGGCCGGTTGACGGGAGGTGTGTCCTTTCACTTCGCCGTTAAGTGGGCCTTTACCTTAGCGTAATCTGTATTAGCGATGACAGAACAAAACTGCCCTCTGGGTGGTTTGTTATGCAGGCCAGATTCGGAGGAAGCCATGCATAAGTTGATTGCCGTTCTTGCAGCGGGTGCAGCAATATCAATGCCATTAGAAACAGTCGTTCAGGCCCGTGACGTCGGTGCCTCGATTGGAGGATCGCGCGGGGTTGGCGCTGGCGTCAGTGCAGGCGGAGGCGGCCTCGGCGTCGGGGCATCTGTCGGAGGACGCGGAGGTGTGAATGCCGGGGCAGGTCTCGGCTCAAGTAGCCGTTCCGGCTCTGGTGCAAGCGCGGGGGCTTCTGTCGGCGGAAGCGGCGGAGTCAATGCTGGCGCGGGTGTTGGATCGAGCAGTCGGTCAGGCTCTGGTGCAAGCGTCGGAGCGTCGGTGGGAGGTAGTCAGGGCGCTACCGCAGGCGCCAGCGTCGGGTCCAGCCGGGGTTCTGGCCTCGGTGCAGGTGTCGGTGCGTCGGTGGGTGGAAGCAACGGCGTCAACGCTGGGGTTGGCGCATCCGTTGGCGGCAGCCGTGGCGTTAATGCCGGGGTTTCCGCATCGGTTGGAGGCACTCGTGGTCTGAATGCGGGTGTGGACGCTTCCATCGGCGGCGAGACGAGGCTTGGAGCTGATGTGGATATTGGCGTTGGCGGCACTGGTGTGGGAATAGGGACAAACCCAACGACTGGCAGCACGTCCGGTACGCGACCGGGAACCAGACCAGGATCGGCCCTGTCGCAAGCGCAGGTTCAAGCACTACAGCAGATGTCGCCTGCTGAACGTGCCCAGATGCTGAAGCGATGTGCATCGGTGAGCGCAGGAGCGTATGACCAAGGCCTTGTCGATCTCTGCCGCCTGCTTCGTATGACGGCCGGGCGATAGATACTTGCTGGGGCCAGCCGCTCGCGCGCTGGCCCCTTTCCTCGACTATCCTCAGTTCCGGTCGCCTCAGATAAAAATCGATGCCATCCGTCCGAGCCGTCGCAGCGATATTGATGGTGGCGGCACAAGGGGAGAGCGATGGAACCGGGGCTGGCCAGGATCGTTCACTCACAACTAATTGAGGAGACACCAATGCGCACTATCACAAAAACAATATCAGCGCTTTCCATCTCTACGATTCTTGCACTGACATCTTTGGCGTCCGCGGTCGCGATGCCTCTGCCGAACTCGAACTTCCCCCAGATTTCGACGGTGCAAACTGTGCAATTCGATGAGCGACGGGAATGGCGCCCGCGAGGCGAACGCCGCGATTGGCGGGATCGTGGAGATTACAGGGACCGCCGGGAGTGGCGGGATCGCCGCTCCTGGTATTATGGTGGTCACCGAGGCTATCGGGATTATCGCCCGGGTTACAGGCGTCACTCGGACGGTTTCTGGTATCCTCTCGCAGCCTTCGGGGCTGGTGCGATTATCGGTGGGGCGGTAGCCAGCCCGCCGCGACGTGTCTACCAAAGCTCCGGTAGTCATGCACAGTGGTGCGCCAACCGCTATCGCACCTATCGCGCCTACGATAACACCTATGTGCCAAGTGCTGGCGTCCGAGCCCAGTGCGTGTCGCCTTATAATTGACTAGGAAAGCGGGTTTAGCGAAAGGGCGGCATGGTGCCGCCTTTTCGGATTGTCCGAGTTTCAGCCGAATGCCCCGACAGGTACGCTTGTCTAAATCAACCCCGGTAGATCGGGATGGCCATCCTGCACGATTCAAATCCGCCATCGCTTTCTCTCTGTCCCAACGGCAGATAAGTGCTATGATGCCGTTCGGGGGAATGAGTGTTGATTTCCACTGAGAGCTGAACCGGTGCACCCCGATAGGGGGGTGCGGGTAAAAAGTTGGACTGATTTAGACGTTAAGGCCGAGACTTCTTCGATATTCGATCGGGCTGAGTGACCCCAGTGATAATTTGATACGCTTCTCATTGTACCATCGGATGTAGGCATCGACCTCGCGCACAAACTGCTCGATTGTGTTGGTCTTCCAGTCCTGAGGATAGAAGGTTTTGTTTTCGAACGGCCGAAAAAGCCCTTGCACGCGGCGTTATCTTGTGGACGGCCGTTGCGCGACATGGAACGTAGCAGTTTCGCATCGCTAATCCGAGTGAGCCAGCCGGGCCAGCTATAATGGGCTCCTCGATTGGAATGGACTATTGTCCCGCCTTCGCCGGCGGTGACGGTCTCAATGGCGGCGTCCAGCATCGGGTTGTGTTCCAATCGACCAGCTGATCACCATGCCATCGAAGCAATCTATGATGGGCGATAGATAAACTTTGCCGGCTGGGATCTGGAATTTGGTAATGTCCGTGAGCCATTTCTCGTTCGGTGTCTTTGCATGAAAGTCGCGGTATGCAACGTCGCTAAAAGCCCTCCCCATCCAAGATGGCCTCATCAAACCAAAGGCGCCTGACCACAATCTACCAAGTGGGCCCGCAAAAAGTTGTCGACATATTTCGCTTGTAATTCGAGCAGTTCCGCAAGGAAACAAACTCGATAGATCGGGATCCTGAAAAAAGTACGCACACCGTTTCCCGAAAATAGCGAGAAAATCAATGCGTCGCAGGTTTACGTTAAGCGACTTGAACAGCGCTTGCGCAACCCATCCTTTACACTTTCATCGTTAAATCGCTGGTCGCTAACATGCGTTTATGAGGCTGCATATTGTTTCAACTCAATCGAGTGAGCGCCCTGACTGCGATTTTGGCTGGCTCATTGTTCTTCTTGCCGCCGTTTAGCTCGTGGCTGCACGACGTCGAAAACTCCGTAAAGGACTACTTTGACAGCAGGCCGGAACAGGACGTGCTGTTTGTCGGCAATAGTCGGACTTTTTATCACGGAATGCCCTTCATGGTCCGTTCGATTGCTGATTCTGCAGGCTACTCCCGCAAATTGCACATCGTTATGGATGCTGAGCCTGGCGTCAGCTTGGCAGATCACATCAAAAGCCCTCAGACTCAGGCTTTGATCTCCAAGAAGTGGGATCACGTTATTTTGCAGGTGTTGAGTAGCGACCAGTACAGTGCGCAACAGTCCGCTCAAGTCTGGAACGACGCCCGGGAATTAATCAACGAGGTCCAAAGCGATGGATCTTTACCTGCCATGTTTGTGACGTGGCGCTACACAGACAAATGCACGGGAAATGCCGGAATGCCTTCGTCAGCGACCGGAATTACGCCTGCTGGCTACGCGGATATGCATGTTAATATCCAGCGGCAACATATCCGGCTCGCCGAACTTACCGGCGTGGACCTCGTCAACGTCGGCATACTCTGGGAAGAGCTTCAAAGTCGGCCCCTACCCTTCACACTCTACGACGATTGCAATCATCCTTCGATCTACGGCAGCTATCTGTCTGCCCTTATGTTTTACGGCTATTTTTCCGGGCGAGACATGACAGCCGTGACATTCAAGCCCAAACCGATTTCGACCGAAGATGCCGAAATGCTCAGAGGGGCAGTCTCGCGGTATTTTGGAAGAAAGGCACTTGGCTTTCTGGCTCCAAAGGATGTAGTCGACCGAGCGAATTAGAATGCGGACCTCGCACTCGGCCGGCGATGTCATGATCGTGCTTCTGACAAACTCACAACCCTCGTAAGTCTTCCTCGAAAACATCTCATAGCTGCCACTTCCAAATCCGTATTGAGATCATAACGCACACTGGACCGAACAATATCCCGTTCACGTTTTGCCTTCTGGCAAGGCCGACAACAGTCTCATGTCTGTCTAAAACTAGGTTAAACATCAATATTTATTTTAAGACTGCGTAAATATTCTTATGGTTGTGTAGTTCCCATCGGGCGGGGGCGCGAAATCATGAACGATATTAGTCTCACTGGGCGACGTTACGACATCGATGCATTGCGCGTCTTCTGTTTCGGCACCGTCATCATTTATCACACGAGCCTGGTCCACGGAACCGGGACGTGGCTCGTTAATTCGGATGAAAGTAGCCGGTTAATTGATCTGATTGCCATCGGCTCCCATCCCTGGCGCATGAGCTTGCTGTTTTTCATATCAGGGCTGGTACGACATCACTACAAGCGAAAGTCCGTCACGGAAATCCGCAAAGCCAGAACGCAGCAGCTTCTACTGCCATTTTTCTTTGGAATTTTTTTCATCGTTCCTCCGCAGATTTCCTTGTCCGACATCAATCCCTTTCCAGAGTTATCTTATTGGGAGTTTTGGAAATTTTACGTCGTCTCGGGCCTAAGGTTGGAACACAGAGATGACACGCAGATATCATCCGCCATCAATGCAAGGCAGACCAAACCGCAATCTTCTGGCGACACGCGACGCCGGTAAATCCCTACGATCGAAGAGGCCGATTTAAGCGAAGGCGCTTGGCCACGAATCTGCCACTTGGGCCGAGGGGAAGCTGTCGGCATATATGTTGAATAAATACTCGAACAGTCCCGAGTGCGTACTAGCCATGACGAAGGCGATGCTATTGCACTCAAGCGCGTCAATCAGAAAGAAATCGCCGCCAAAACGAGGCAAAGCTCATTTCTCGCTCTCGACGAAGCTGCAGGGTAGAATTTCGAAGGTCACATCCGCCGCCGCAACATTCCTCGGTGCGTCGAGGATCTACTATTTGATCTTCACTAGAACCGGGAAACACGATGTCGAGAATCAGCGTCGGAGAGCAGGATTATGTTTGAGTCTTACCCGACATCCATTTTCCGCGCCGGTTGGACTTGCCAAATCTCAATAGAACGATCTTTGCCTGTAGACGGCTTTCCCTTCAGAGGATAACGAAATCTTGGTCACCAGTTGCAAAGATGTGACTCGATGTCGCGATTACGCATTTCGTTATTTTGCAGTGCGGAATTGTCTTGCGGCTGTCTTCACTCCTCATCTTATATCCTTCTGTTTTTAATGACGTTCTGATTCGCTTCGAGGGCGCTCATGCGTTTCTATTCTGTTCGTTCTGCAGCTTTGCTGCCACGGTATCGCTTTGCTTTTTTTCTGGATCGGGCCGTTCAAGAACGTGCCGCAAGCAGCCTTGATATACCAGCACCTCTACGAATATCTGGCTCTGGTCGATGCCATCAGACTTGGCAACCAGCGCGAAGTTAAACTGGCGGGCGATCACCTCAAATCAAGGATGCTCGCGAAATGACTGAGATCCGCGAGCAGCTGTTGGAGATGCTGAAGGCCGTAGCTAAGGCCCCGACATCCGCAAATGCGGACTGCGACGCCAAGCGCCATTGATAAGCAGTATAGCCAATCGAAGAGCCGCAAACCGCCCACGTCTTTTGAGAGAAGACCATCAGCATCAGGTCTTAAGCTCCGGCCTTGTTGGCCGTCATCAGGTCTGTGTTGAAGGTCAGCACGTAACTGAGCCCTATGAGAACACCTGCCACCCACCATTCGGATAGGTGGGGGAAAAGGCATTTGCGAAATTACCGCGATTATGGACCAACACGGCGTGTATGAGCGCAAGGCGTTGGTGAAGACGTTCGGAGCGCAATCGAGTTCGTCGAGCTGCGGCGTATCCTTGCCATTGGTTGCGATCGCCGCGGAACAGGTGGCTGCGAGGCCTGTTTCCCCTGCCTTCTCTCGGCAAAAATTGTTATTGAGGCGCGGCGATGAATGACGAAAGCGATGCCGCGCGACCCAGCGCCTCCATCAACGGAACTCGAACACTTCGCGCCCGTTGAAAGGAATGAGTTCGTTCGATAAGAGGGCTAAATGACTACGATGACATATTTACCGATGATCGCACTCGCAGCCGTGCTTGTAGCCGCAATTGGGACAGCCGGATTTTTGATTTTGCGGAACCGCCGGAAAAGCCGATCGGTTTCCGCACAACGACCGCCAGAACAGCCGACAAGAGAATGGCTGGCTCGCGAAGCGAAGAATTCCGGCCACCCTACGAAGTAAAAGCGTCCGCCGCGATTTACCTGTCGGGAACCTAAAGCAACGACCGTAGTTGAATGATTGGAACCGTCTCCGTCGCCCATGTCGGCCGGTTCTAGAGCACGTCCGCTTTACTCGGGGTCATATCCGCACGATTTGAAGTAGTTGGCGCATTCTTGTGGTTCGAACAGCGTGACCATGTGGCCGACGG
>NZ_JBXHAY010000015.1:0-63656 GCF_057163345.1 Aliirhizobium sp. YIM B11859 | reverse complement strand
ACCGTCGGCCACATGGTCACGCTGTTCGAACCACAAGAATGCGCCAACTACTTCAAATCGTGCGGATATGACCCCGAGTAAAGCGGACGTGCTCTAGCCGATGATATCCTCTGGCGCGCCGGCCTTGATTGCGGCCTCGCTGGTCGAGCGCCTGACGCGCGGGTGGGCCAAGAAGACGATCCCGTTACGCGTCTTCAAGGCAATCGTCGCCGTACCCTGTTCAGGCTCCTCGGAAAAGACGCCGCAGGTCTTCTCGCCCAAAGTGGTTCTTCACATCTTATCTTACTCCGCACCCATGCCTGTTTCCTAGACCGCCATCTTGGGGAGGGGGATGCGGCTATTGGCGGGGGCAAGTGCCGCCTTATGGAAAATCTCGTCCACGTGCTCCTGGCTTAAACTCGCAAAAGCCTTCCGCGCAGCTTCAACCCGCGCAACAAGCGCGTCCAGATCCGCAACCGTGCTAACTGTCGTGATATTACTCCAGATGGTTTAGTCTCGAGCTCCAGAATAGCGCTGTCCTTAGGACTTATTTTGATTTGGATCACCACTTGCATGATTGAGGCGATGTTCGAGAGTTTTGTCATTCGACAAACGTAGGCCCGGATATGGCAAACGCTTCAGCGTTTACTAACTGGGAGCGTATGGTTGGTAAATCTGCGACAGTTTCAGTTATGATTGAGCGCCAATGGGAATCATAATCTCAAATCTGAATGCACTCGGGATAGTCGCACTTTGCATGTTAACCTTCGCGTGGTCACTCCGCACAATTAAGGTTGGATGGCAACGTCAAATTATCGGCGGGATTGCTTTCGGGGTTGGCGCGATCGTCTCGATGCTTGATCCTATTCTCATAGTACAGGGGTATCGTGCGGACGCGCGTTATTTGTTCGTTTCGCTGATATCAGCGTTCGGTGGCGGATTTGCAGCGTTAATCGCGACGAGCCTGGCGATACTTGCACGCCTTGCGATCGGTGGGCAGGGGACGGCAATCGGTGTAACGTGCACCGCGCTGTCAGCCCTCCTGGCATGGTACTGGGGGCTAGCGACCCGGAGTGCCAATAAAAGAGGTGTTGGAAGCTGGATTATGCTCTCGCTTGTCGCGGGCTTCCCAATTGCTTTAGGATTCGTCACGATCTATCCGTACTCCCCTTACGCTGCCTTCGTTCGGGGGCTCTTCGCGACAATCTCTATCTTCGTCTTCGGAAGACTTATGGAAGCAGAAAAGCGGCGCGCGATTCGGGAAAGCGAGTTGGACAAGGCCGCTGGTCAAGATTTTCTGACAGAACTTCCTAATCGGCGAGCTCTGCATGCCTTCCTTTCCGCACCCGATATGCACTGTGAGAGAGGAAGAGCTTTTCTCGCGATCGACATCGATCATTTCAAGGCGATCAACGATAAATACGGGCATCAAATCGGAGACGACGTACTGAAGATGATAGGGCGTCAACTCAAGTCATCGATTCGAAAGGGCGACTTCGCGGCACGGACTGGAGGAGAGGAGTTCGCCGTCATCATTCAAACGTCTTCGCGGGAGGAAGGCAAAAAGGATGCGGAGCGTTTGCGGCAAAGCCTTTGCTTTAATTTCGAGGCCTCCGGCAAGTCGATTCCAGTTACGGCAAGCCTCGGTGGAGTCTTTGTGTTCGGAAAGAAGTTGGCCGCCGCCACCGCGCTGAATGTGGCCGACCAAGCGCTTTATGATGCTAAGCGGTCGGGTCGCAACCAGACTCATTTCGTCACAACTGAGAGTTTCGAATTGGCGTGAACTTCGGTTCAGGTCATCTGCAGCAGTCGCAAAAGAAGCGATTGCGCTGTCGCACAAGTCAGAAAAACAAGTCTCGCTCTAATCGGGCAGACCGTCCAAAAACTCTAAGTGGCAGCCCTAGCTAGAAAATGTTGTCGGAGAAAATCTCTGGCCTTTACGAAGCTCCATGTTTTAGGTGCATTTGCTAGTGGGCCGCCCTCGTCGAGGACGTCCTTCAATTGGCACGCGAAGAGCTTAGCTGCTTCGTTTTTATCTGGCGCGTTCTGTGCGTTTTCCAGAACGCCGGCCGCTGTTGATCGACTAACAGTAAGAACGAACAGTTCTGGGTGGCAGAACACCGGATCGTAAGCCAAACCAATTGCAAACGACGCAGAGCGGATAAGGTCGGAGACTGCTATTTCCTCTGCGATCTCACGAGCAACTTCTTGGAAAAGATCCACAGTCTCAGCGTCTATACCAGGTTCAGCATAGCCTCCGATAAAATAAAGGCTGCCAGGGTTTTGATCTGCCGCAAGGCTTCGCTTGGTGACGATGACAGCATCGTCTACGGTCAGAATGACCGCCGTCATTCCGAGCGGGTCAGCTCGTGCCATATTCGGATGTTCATCAGCGAATCCGGGATGGCGTGTGGCCACAAACGCGGAATAGGATGTGCTATTCGCAGCAAACAATAGGCGGCCGTCTTCGATCCGATGCTCCGACATACGGAGCAAGGTGCCATCGAAGGCATCGGGCTTCTTTAAGAGGAGTGCCTCCCACTTTGCCTTCCTTGCTTCCTCCACTATTTCTGGAAGCTGGAAATTCCCATTAACACGGCATTCGATCTGATCAACAGCGATGCTAAATGACTGGTCTTCAAACACTAATCGTCTCCAAGGTCATCGTAGAGGATTCCTCACCGTAGCGGACCGTGATAGATTCAGCCATGGCTCATCTCTCTGGAACAGATCGCTCGCAATTGCTGCTTCTGCCTGAAGTGGTTGACGATTATGTCGGGCCTGACAACCCGGTCCGCTTCATCGAGGCCTTCGTTGACGGCCTCAATCTCAATGCTCTCGGCTTCGTACGGGTAGCGGCGAAAGAGACTGGGCGACCAGGCTTTGACCCTGGCGATCTCCTTAAGTTGTACACATACGGCTACCTTAACCGTGTCAGGTCGAGCCGGCGGCTGGAGGCAGAATGCTACCGCAACATCGAGGTCATCTGGCTGCTTCGGCATCTGAAGCCGGACTTTCGCACGATAGCCGCGTTCCGCAAGATCAACCGGTCTGCATTTCGGCAGGTGTTCAGAGAATTTGTCATCCTGTGCCGCCAGCTCGACCTCTTCGGTCGTGAGTTGCTGGCTGTCGACGGCACGCGGATCAAGGCAGTCAACAACAAGGACCGCAACTTCACCCGCGGGGCGCTGACCAAGTTCATCCAGGAGGCCGATGAAAAGCTTGCCGACTACATGAAGCGGCTCGACCAAGCGGATGCC
The DNA here is from genome assembly GCF_057163345.1 of Aliirhizobium sp. YIM B11859. Taxonomy (NCBI): domain Bacteria; kingdom Pseudomonadati; phylum Pseudomonadota; class Alphaproteobacteria; order Hyphomicrobiales; family Rhizobiaceae; genus Aliirhizobium; species Aliirhizobium sp. YIM B11859. The sequence goes on along the minus strand of NZ_JBXHAY010000015.1, from coordinate 60,417 downwards.
GACGAAGAGCAGGTCACCAGCGGCGGCGCTGGTCGCGGCGATGGCAAACTTGCCGAGAAGATCGCTGCAATCAAAGGCAAACGCGATCGCCACAAGGCCCTACTCGATGAACTGGACAAAACCGGCGAGGATCAGATCTCGCTGACCGATCCCGATGCCCGCGCGATGGCGCGCATGACGAAGGTCGGCGTCGGCTATAACATCCAGATTGCCGTGGATGTGAAGCACAAGCTTATCGCCGAGCAAGAAGTCTGCAACCAGGTCCTCGACATGGGCCTGTTGGCGACAACGGTCGAAGCCGCCATGGAAACGCTCGGCGTTGACAAAATCGAGGCGGTCGCTGACCGCGGCTACTTCAAGATCGAGGACATCGAAGCTTGCCAGAAGGCTGGCATCAGCGCCTATGTTCCCAAGCCGATCCGGGGACCGGCCGCACGTGAGGGCTTCTTCACCAAGGAGGCTTTTCGTTACGATCCAGATAACGATGTCTTTATCTGCCCAGGTGAGCAGATTCTATCGCCGCGTTACAAGAACAAGTCACGCGAGAACGTGAAGTTCGACTATTGTAACAGGGATGCCTGCCAAGCTGCGCCCTCAAACCACGCTGCACGAACAATCTCTATCGTCGTGTCTCGCGATTGGAAAACGAGGCGGTTCTCGATCGCATGGCAGCACGGCTCGCGGCCCGACCTGAAGTTCTCGACCAGCGCCGCGAAAGCGTCGAGCATCCATTCGGCACAGTGAAGCAGTGGATGTATCAGGGCGCGTTCCTGATGCGCCGGCTAGAAAGTGTGCGAGGCGAGTTCAGTTTGACCGCGCTCGCCTATAATATCAGACGAGCCATCACCCTTGTTGGCGTATCCGGCCTAATCGCCGCTTCTCGGGGATGAAGGTCCCATTTGGCCAATTCTGCGAGCAAAAAGCGATATTAAACGCCGGAAGCGACTGCGTGGTGCTATAACGGCGGCCGACACTGGCAATTCCCCAATTTATCCGTTCCAGCCGATCTCAAGCGGCTGAGATCCTATACACGAGAGTTTTTGGACGCTCTGCGGGATATTTGCGACATCGCTGCGTCGGCCGAAACGGGAAGCTATTTGCGAGAGACCCGGCTGGATACTAAAACTCCCAAAGTTATGGCTGCAACGCCAAGCATGGTCGGCAACGTCAGCTGTTCATCGAAAAGAGGGACGGCCACAATTGCCGTTAACGCAGGAGCGAGCGAGCTAATGGTGACCGTCCGCGACGCGCCCAGATTGGCGATTGCGGCTGAGTAGGCTAAGTTCGACACAAGGCCGACGCCGAAGCCCTGCGCCAGAATAAACGGCAAGGCATCAGCCGACAGGAGCTTGGCCGGACTGCTTGGGACTATTCCAGACAGCATCAATATGGCCAAGAGTACGACACTCGGGATGCACAGAGCCAGCGCAACGCCGATCGCATCCAACTCTATATCCCGCAAAGTCAGCGTGTAGATCGCCCAGAGGGTGCTCCCTGACAAGAGAAGGGCTACGCCTCGGAGGACGTTGTTATCGCCGGAAGCCACAAATGGCGCGACCAGGATTACTACTCCCAGAATTATCATGGCCACAGCGGCGATACGATACTTGCTTGGCATTCGTCGCTCCACCAACGCGTGAAGTACGGTTGCTGTCAACGGAACCGTTCCCGCAACCAGCGCGCCGACGAGCGCGGCGGACGTCAGGGCACCACCGGCGGCAACAAGAAATATGAATGGGAGGCCCGCTCCTGTTACAATCATGATCGCCGTTGCGGCTGGTAGCCTTACTATCTTCCTTACCCGCGAGGGCAGATATGGCAGAAGAATGATAAGCGGGACGGCAAATCGAATGAAAGCGGCGTCAGCAGTTGAGAAGCCGGTTGTATGCAGGGCACGAATCGAAAGCGAGAAACTTGCCCATACGAACAGTACCAGCACGATGGCGATGTAGCCCTTGAGTCGTGCGGCATCGGGGCCTGTCCGAGACGAAATCTTCATCGATCAACTTTGTGCATGGAGACAAGGGAATGGGGGGGCCAAGACAACCCAGTAGACCGGAGTATGCTGACGATTTGATGGCCTCTCAAGATACTACGGCACCAAGATATTCCGGTATATTGCCCGAATACCAGCATGAAGTTACGCTTATCAGAATTTCATAATGGTAAAGGTACAACGATATGACTAACGCAGCGCTAGACCCTGCCACATATGAGATCTCGACCGACAAGGACCGGCTCGACGTAGGGCTGATCCATAGAGTTCTGGCAGAGGAGAGCTATTGGTCCCTCGGTGTGCCGTTGGTAACAGTTGAAAAAGCGATTGATAATTCTCTCTGCTTCGGAGCCTACCTAAAGGGGCAGCAAGTCGGTTTTGCGCGTGTTGTCACCGATAAATCGACTTTCGCTCTCTTGGCGGACGTATTCGTCCTCAAAGAGCATCGCGGCAAAGGTGTGTCGAAGCTGATGATGCGACATGTTATTGAAAACCCTGATTTGCAAGGCCTGAGACGACTTCTCCTTCTGACCTCTGACGCGCATAGCTTGTATCGACAGTTCGGATTTGAGGAGATTGGCAACGCCTGGCGCTTCATGGAGGTTTTGCGTTCGGACGTGTACATGGGCTCCGGCGCGGGGGAGTAACTGGCTTCTAGGTGGTCGGCGCTAATCCACTGAGGCTGAGAAACCTGCCAGCGCCCAAACGTGCGGCTTCGGCAATCACTCCGCCCAAGGCATCGAAACCATGCAGGCCCCCAGGATAAATCGCGAGTTGGCCCTGATTGCCGGCCGCCTGCCAACGCATGAACATGAACATGCTGTCGTCCAATAGCGGATCGCGTGTGCCGACGGAGAACAATGCCGGCGGCAAGTCGGAGAGGTCCGCGTAGAGCGGTGAAATCGACGGATCACGCAGATCGACGCCGCCGCCGAAATTCGAGGCAAAGTTCTCGATGGCCGCACGGTTGATGATCAGGCTCTCCGTCGCGGCAAGGACGCTTGGCGTACAAGACAGGTCGTAGCAACCGTAAGCCAGATTGGCCGCCTGGAAGACATGTCCTTTGCCCATGTCGCGCAAGCCTATCAGCGTGGTTGCCGCGAGATGCGCCCCGGCCGATTCTCCCCCGATCGTCAGCCTGTCGGTTGACCAGCGGGATTGTGCATTCTCGATCACCCACAATGCCGCCGCGAGGCAGTCTTCGGTTGCGGCGGGGAAGGGATGTTCGGGCGCAAGTCGGTAATCGACGACAGTTTCTGTCAGGAGCGAAGTGCTGCCGGCCAGTCCTGCTCCCGCCATTTCCTGACAAGTGTGCTGCGTCTTTCCGGATAACGTTCCTGCGTCTGCACCACCGTTCGCAGCCGGTCGACGGGAAATGTCGGAATGCCTGCCGCTTCTCGCACCAGGCCGCAAGAACGCGAACCCCGTCGAGGTAAACGAGCGCGACGGGCCACAGGACGCGTTCGCTGATGACGCCGCTCAAGTCCTCATAGATCACCCCGATTTTGCGCCGGCCGCGAACAACCTCGCGGAGCTCGGCAACCATCGGTGTGTCTGGAGCACTGTCGGCCTCGGCGACGGGCACGAGGAATGGCAGGCCGTCGGTCGGTGCCGATGCTGTCGGCAGCACTGTGGTGATCTTCGACAGCGCCATTGCCGCCGCCTCCGCAAGCGCCGGATCGCCACGCTGTCGAACCCAGTTGACGCCGAGCGTCAGCGCGTCGATCTCCTCTCCCGTCAACATGAGCGGTGGCATCAGAAAACCGGGCTGCAGGACATAGCCGATGCCTGCCTGCGAATCGATCGGCGCGCCGAGCATCCTAAGAGTTTCGATATCGCGGTAGATCAGTTCGCGACATACCATGAGCCCGGTAGACAGTGAAAGTGACAGTGACGACGGCTTCTAAACAGCGGCCGTTGATGCGTCTCTCATGTGGCGGAAGCGCGAAGGAGAGGTCAGACTATCTGGCAGGAAATGGCCGGCGAGACGCTCGATCCGAACGATTCCGAAGGCATCATGCAGAGGCTCGCCTAGGTGTTCGCCTTATTTGCGTTTTGTAAGGTAAATAATCCAGCGGTGAGATAACTTTTCACCAATTCATCAAACAGCAATATATCCGACCGGCTTCTTGCGATCAGCTGTGCGCCCGCGATGGCCGAATAGATCGCCCGTGCACGGGGTTCACAATCAGCGATGGAGATGCTGCTCGCGATAGAAAGCATCTTGCTCAGCCAAACAATATTGATTTCGGCGAAATTGCCCACCTCCTGCTTGGCCTGATCGGGCAGATCATCGTACTCGGTGCCCATGAAGCTTATCAGGCACATCCTGTTCCCATTCTCCAAAGCCCATCGGAAGGTTTCAGGATATCGCCGAAGGCACTCAGTGGCATCCGGGATTTCAGCATGGAGTTTGTCCAAATATGCTGATGAATCCTCCCAGTAACGCTTGGCCACAGCGCTGGCGATGTCGGCCTTGCTTGGGAAGTGATGGTAGACACTTGCAGCCTTGATGCCGACGGCCTGCGCCAGATCACGCAGGTTTAACCCGTTATATCCGTGCGCCTGCACGGCCTCCTTCGCTGCACGCAAGATCGCTTCTCTTGAGCTCAGATTCGCCATTGCAGTCATCTCTCGAACTTAACTAACTAACGTTAGATAGCTGTTGATGATGAAAAATAAAAGTGCTAACAACTCATGGAGACTAACAAGTGTTAGGTAGGCAAGAGACGGCAATGAAAATTTATGATTGGCACAAAGGGCCCTATCCTGCGCGCGTCCGTATCGCGTTGGCGGAAAAACAACTTCAGTCTGGCGTTGACTTCGTGTCTGTCGATCTCTGGAAGGGTGAACACAAAACGAATGCTTTCCTCAGCAAGAATTACTCCGGCACGTTGCCGGTTCTGGAGCTTGATGATGGCACTTTGATTGCCGAATGCACGGCAATTACGCAGTATCTTGACGCGTTGGATGGCGTGCCCTTCCTCACCGGCGAAACGCCGGTTGAAAAGGGCGTCATACATATGATGAGCAAGCGTGCGGAAATCGAGCTGCTTGACGCCATCAGCACATATTTCCATCACGGCACGCCTGGGCTTGGACCTCAGGTTGAACTGTATCAGAACCCTGAATGGGGGTTTTACCAACGTGACAAGGCGATGAGAGGCATGTGCTACTTCAACGACGTTCTGAAAGACCGATCGTTCATCGCTGGCGAAACGTTCTCAATGGCCGATATAACCGTCATAGGCGGTCTCATCTTTGCCGCTCTCGTTAATCTCAAGATGCCAGCCGACTGCAACCATCTACTCGCGTGGTACGCGAGAATGAACGAACGGCATAGCGTCCAGAACTGGATCGAAATGTCGGAACGAGTTTGAGCGTTTGAAGGATCCAAGGACTTCCAAAGCTTTACTTATCAGTCGCGGACCAATGTCCCAAAATCAGGAATTCCGCGACATTGGTCCGCTACTCAATGGGGCGCGTGATTTGAATGAGGTGGGCGACCTGACGCTCACGGCCAGCGTGGATTTCACGCACCTGACACGCCCGTCGCCTCGGGCGTTGGACCGGCCGCAGCCGATTTTTGGGCGGGGGCTTCGATCAATGTCGGCGAGGTTTATGCCTCGCTCGGGCGCGATCTCGCCGGCGGCACCCATCGGACGCCGGGTTTTGCGCATGCGCTTCACAACTCCCGCCTTGTCGCTGCGGTCGAGCGCGCGGCCCAGACCGGCGAGCGTCAGAAAAACCTGGCCTGAGCCACGGGCTTTGACCGGTCCCGACCATTCGTTTTGCGCGGCCGGGGCCTGCTCACAAAACGCATATTCGATCGTTTCAAGGGGAAATATCATGCGCATGCGCAAACTGGGCGGCAGCGGACTATTCGTGTCGGAATTGAGCTTCGGCGCCATGACATTCGGTGGCACGGACGGCATATAGGGCCAGGTCGGAAAACTGGGGCAATTGGTGGCAGACGTCCTCGTCAAGGCGGCACTGGAAGCGGGCATCAACCTGTTCGACACGGCGAATGTCTATGCCAACGGGCGAAGCGAGGAAATCCTCGGCCAGTCGCTATCCAATCTGGGCGTCGCCCGAGATGATGTCGTCATCGCCACGAAGGTCGCCTCCGCGATGGGCAATGGTCCGAACCGTCGCGGTGCGTCCCGGGGACATATTCTCGCCGAGGTCCGCGCAAGCCTGAAGCGCCTCGGCGTCGATTATATCGATCTCTATCAGATCCACGCTTACGATCCCTCGACGCCTATTGAGGAAACGCTGGAAGCACTCGACACGCTCTCGCGCGCGGGCGACGTGCGCTATATTGGACTGTCGAACTGGGCAGCGTGGCAGATCATGAAGGCGATCGGAACAGCCCGGGCGCGACAGCTTGCGCCCGTGACGTCGCTACAGGCTTATTACACGCTTGTCGGCCGCGATCTGGAGCGCGAGATCGTCCCGCTTCTGAATTCCGAACAGGTGGGATTGATGGTCTGGAGCCCACTCGCAGGCGGGTATCTGACCGGCAAATATTCCGATGGGTCGAGCGGCCATAACGGACGCCAGACAGAACTCGACTTCCCGCCGATCGACCGCGTCCGTGGCGAGCCGCTCATCGATGTCCTGAAGACTGTCGCACAGAACATGGTGAGCAGTCGGCGCAGATCGCAATTGCCTGGCTGTCGAAGCAGCCTGTCGTGTCAACCGTCATCATCGGTGCCAAACGTGTCAAGCAACTGCGTGAGAATATCCGTGCCACGGAGATTTCGCTTGATGCCGACGACCTGGACGCGCTCGATCGCGTTAGTCGCCTGCCAATTGAGTATCCTGGATGGCCGTTGACCCCGACAGGAGCCTAGGCTTCAAAATCAAAGGATGATGTCTGGCCAGCCGGAAACGGCCAACGGCCCTGTTGAAGCGAAGCGAGGATCGATGAGAACCTATGGAATTGCGATCGCAGGTTTCGGCGGCGTGGGTCGGGCAACGGCAAGCCTGCTTCTGTCGCGGCGCGAGCATTATCGCGCCGCCTATGAGGCGGATGTCAGGCTGGTGGCGGTCTGCCGATCGAAATCCGGCCTTGCAAAAGCTGAAGGCCTTGAGGTGGAACAACTGAATGCGCTTGTAGACGGTCTGTCGGGACCTGCGTTCATCGAAGCGAGCGGTGCCGACATCCTCATCGAAGCGGGACCGAGCGATTTCCGCAATGGCGGTCCGGGGCTAGCCTATATCGCTTCGGCTTTGGCGGCCGGCCGCGACACGATCGTCATATCGAAAGGCGCTCTCGTCCATAGCGGAAGGCGGCTCCGCGGTCTGGCGCAGGGCTCAGGTGCCATGCTGAAACTGAGCGGTGCCGCTGCCGCTGCACTGCCGACTATAGATCTCGTCGATCACAGTCTGAAAGGCTGTGAGGTGCTCGAAGTCGAGGGCGTTTTGAACGCCACGACCAATTATCTCCTCGACGCCATGACCACGAAAGGGCTTGGTTTCGAGACAGCGTTGCGGGAGGCGCAGCAGGGCGGTTTCGCCGAGGCCGATCCGCGCAATGACACGGAAGGCTGGGATACCGCCTGCAAGCTGCTGATCCTTGCCAATTTCGGCCTCGGTGCCGACCTGGTCATGGCTGATCTGAGCGTTGAAGGCATTCACTCGGTCACTCCCGAACGTATCGAGGCGTGGCGCCAGCAGGGTCTCGTTCCCAAGCTCATCGGCCATCTCATCCGTACGGAACGCGCCGTCCGCGCCAGCGTCGGTGTCAGAACCTACCCGTTGACCGACCCGCTCGCGAATGTGCGCGGCAACGACAAGGCGATCCGCATCACCACGGATGCGATGGGCCAAACCATTGGGATCGGCAGTGGCAAGGAGCCCCTCGCGACTGCCGCCGCTGCTCTCAAGGATCTCGAGCATATCCTTGCGGCACGAATGCCAAGGCGGCTTCCGGAGGCGGTACTGTGAAGGACGGAGGAGTTTCCGTCATCACGTCGCCTCGGGTGGTGAGCATGCCATGCGGATAGCCGAAGTGGTCGCGAGTCGGAGTCTCGGAGCTTGCCCATCCTGGCCTGTTTGCAGAAGTGAAATTCGTCGCGGTCAAGCGATAAAAGATCAGTAGAATACGTTAATAATAGCGGGAGCCGGGTGAGCCAGACTGTAAGGTACATCTCCGGCAGACAGCATCCGGGCGGGACGCAGGTATGTGTGACTTTCTTGCGATAGCAGCGATTCCTATCCTGGTCTTCATGCCTAGCGTTCTGGAATTCGGGGAGGAGTTCCATAATATATCTTATCTGATTTTTTATAAGTAATTGAAATAATTGGTCTATCGTGGCCTATACGGAGATGGCGCGCCAGCGAAGCTGGGTGGACGCGATTGTCCAACTGACAAACTGCCTACTCGGGTGCGTACGAGACAGATAACAGTTGACCGCGCCGAATAGCCTCAATCACTGTCGAAGTCCTGTTTGGGGTACCAAGGCGCCTTTTGGATTGCCGGACATGTTGGTCCACCGTAGCCTCCCTTATGCCTAAGATTTCACCGATCTCAGCCGATGTCTTTCCTAGCGCTAACCAACTGCAAATCGTGCGCTGTTGACGGGTGAGGACATGATCTTTCGGGCAACCGTATAAAGCGCGGCATCGCCGGTATGCGATGGTCGCACCCGCCTCCAAAAGTGATGTGAAGGTTGCGTCCAGATCTTCGCGCCTGCCAATATATGTAACCATGCCCAACCGTCCGTCCGGCTGCGGCACAGGAACAAACATCAAGTCGTCAAAAGTGATCTTATTCGCCCTGAGGGAATCCTCTTGCGAAAGTTGGGCGTCTCTTTGGGCTGAAGTTGTCCGAAGTGTCAGAGAACCGGGCAAGTAATCTATCCATCGGTATTTTTGATACGGCGCGAGCAAACCCCTGGCAATCTCCACCGGCCAATCATTCGGCCAATACTCCGCCAAAACCTCATGTGGCGGGTGGTCGCAGGCGAGTGGTAGGGACTCTGAAATGGTGACGGCCTGAAACCCAAAGCGACGGCCGAATATGCGAAGGGTGCGAGCCACAAGTCCAGGCTCTTTAGCCTGGGATATCGCCTCAGCGAACATTTCGAATGACCCATGCGAACACTGATCCATTAAATCGCTCCGTACTGAAACGTCGCCACGCTAGTGCGCATTCGGTCGAGAGAAAATAACTCGCTGTCATATTGACCATTATAGTAGGTGGAGGGCTATCACTTCCTCTGGAACATAGGGGTGATGAGATTGAGAAGCGTGTTCGCCCGAAATCTGCGACTTGCGCGACATCGTTCGCGGCTTTCGCAATATGAACTAGCCCAGCTTGCCGGCTTGGACCGTAACTACGTTGGCAAGCTTGAACGTGAGGAAAGTTCACCTACGGTCGACACTATCGAGGCATTGGCGATCGCACTGGATTGCGATCCTGAGCGGTTTCTCACCTTCGCGGAATAGTCTGATACGATCTCAGTCATATTGGCGGAGTGATCAGATCGCATAGCGTCACACTGAGTTCCTCGGCCAAGCGTTCCAGTGAAGAAATCGTCGGGTTTGACCTGCCGTTTTCCAATTCGCTCAGATATGCTCGCGTGAAACCGCTACGGAAGGATAGCTCTTCCTGCGTGATCTTGCGGGCTTTCCTGAAGCGTCTGACGTTTTTGCCGATGGTTATGCTGGTCTCCATCCGGCGATGCTGCAAAAATGTATACTATAGCACGACACGTTATACCCGACATTTTCGCTTGACACCGAGCGTTACCAGCTGCCTTAATTCCGTTATCGGCACACTGTGCGCATATACGGAACACGGAAGATGCAGGGAAACTTGTCGCTAGAGCGCGGTCTCGCGGTCCTAAAGGTTATAACAATGGCGGAGGAGGCACTCGGCGTCCGCGAGATCGCTCGACGTTGCGATCAAAGCCCGTCCAGCGTCCAGCGCATACTCAATACGCTAGGCGATCAAGGGTTTGTTGAGCAGGTAGCCGAGACACGCCGGTATCGATCTGGCCGCGAGATCTTGAACCTCGCCCGCAAGCAACTGGATCAAGACGAGCTCATCGCGCTCGCGAGATTTCAGCTCAAACGTCTTGCCGATGACTTCGACTTGAATGCCTTCCTTGGGTCTCGGCGAGGAACGAAGGCAATTTATCTCGATGCGCTTCAGAGCAGCGGTTCCCTGGTGATCCGTGCAACGCCTGGTGAGAAAATGCTTCTCCATTCAACCGCATTGGGAAAAGCTCTCCTGATGGATGCCTCTGACGAGGAAATTCACGAGCTCGCCAAGGCTGAGCCATTCATTCAGAAGACGCCGCGCACAGTTACGGACCCGTACAAGCTGATCGACCAGCTCAGACGTGCGCGCCAGGTTGGATACGCAACGGCCCTCAACGAGAATATTGCAGGCGTATTTTCCATTGGGGCTCCTATCCGCGATCATACGGGCGCGATCGTAGCGGCGCTCAGCTTCGCCTTTCCGCGCGCTCTCCAGCCCCGTCTTTCGGTGGCGGAGCTGGGTGTGCAGGTCGCGCAAGCCGCTAACAGGGTTCTGGGTCCTTATGATGGTATAAGCAGAAACAGGGATAATAGTGATGTTGCTTAATGAAGATCGGCTTTTCATGGAGATGGATCGGCGCGGCTTCGACGTCGTGATCGGTACAGCGGCAGAAAATGTAACCTATCTGTCAAATTTCTGGGCGCTTCCACAATGGATCCGACCTGGCCCTCAAGCATACGCCATACGATCGCGACATAACCGCGGTAGCTCAAGCATCATCACCAGCAGCGGGACACTTGATCTTGTCGCCGACCAACCGGTCTCGGCAACCCGTGTGCGTCATTACGGCGAATTTTCCGTGCGGGCCGGAAAAGATCATCAGCTTGATGAGACCAGTCGCAAGCTTCTATCCATGCAAGACGGACCATGTCACTCGCATCCGATCGATGCGCTGGCGGTGGAACTCAAAGAGCTTTCTCTCGACCGTTCTCGGATCGGTATCGATGTCGAAGGGCTTCAGCCGGGTTACCTGGAAAAACTGAAAAACGCTGTCCCGGATGCGCAGTTTGTGGATGCGGGGAGCGCTCTCCGTAAAGTCCGCAGCGTGAAGACGCGTGAAGAGATCACTCGATTGCGTCGTGTCGGCGAAATTGCCGAAGAGGCGATCGGTACGGCGCTAGACCTGGCGCAAGTCGGCATGACGGAGCTTGAAATGGCCCGCATTTTTCACACGGTGACCGTTCAGGCAGATGCCGTTCCTGTTCTCGGCTGTATCGGTTTCGGCGAACGCAGCGCTCTCATGAACGTACAACCTTCGGATCGTCCACTCCGTCGAGGCGACGTCATCCGTTTCGACGCCGGTGGGCGATACAAGTATTACCGCGCGGATATAGCCCGAATTGCCGTCTTTGGGGTTAACCCTGGGCCGATCGAAGGCCTCTATGAGGCACTTCGTGCTGGAGTTGATCGCGGCGCGGAGTTGGCTCGACCTGGTGTTGCAGCCAGCGAGCTGTTCTCCGCGGTTTGTGGTGAGGTTCGCCGATGCGGGATCATCGACTATGAGCGTAACCATGTCGGGCACGGTATCGGCCTTGACGGCTATGATGGCCCGATTCTTTCCCCTTCCAGCAACGACGTACTGGAGGAGGGAATGGTCGTTTGCATAGAGACACCTTACTACCGGATCGGCGAGTTCGGATTGCAAGTGGAGGACATGTTCGTCATCAAGGCTGACGGTGTGGAGCGGCTGACGAATGCAGGGCCGCTGCGGGTGATCCAGTCATGATCGGTCCTGATCTCGCACTAGCCTGTCTACGATGCCACGAGGTTGTCTCGGCTACCTTTCCGATTACGTCGGAAGGATGCCTACACTGCTCCACGACTGCGCCTTCTAATTTCCGCGCGCATTATGCGATACGCTGGAAACCTGACGCATGGCATGCAGGCCAAGTACCCTCGATTTGGCGATACAACGCTATGCTGCCAATTGATACGTCGTTTCGGGAGACGCTTGGAGAAGGGCTGACGCCCCTCACTCCTACCAAAAGGCTTGGTACCTTACTCAAAGTGCCGGGACTTTTGCTAAAGGACGAAAGCCGCAACCCGACTGGTTCCCACAAAGACAGATTTTCTGCAGTTTTCGTGTCCTACGCGCGCCAGCGTGGATATAGCACAATAGCAACAGCAAGTTCCGGAAATGCTGGGGCGTCTCTCGCGGCCTACGCCAGCAAAGCGGGTATGAGTTGCGTTGTCGCGACCACGGCGGGCGGTCCACGCGCCATGGCCGCGCAAATCGAAGCATTTGGTGCAACCATCGTACCTTTTAAGGACAAACACGATCGATGGCGGTTCCTGGCGCAAGGCTCAAAAGACAAAGGATGGCTGATTGCATCGCCGTTCCGCGCGCCGGTCGTCGGCAGCCATCCGATCGGGATCGAGGGCTACAAGACGCTCGCCTTCGAAATCACCGAGCAGTTGGGTGGAAGGGTACCTGAGTGGTGTGTCCTGCCCGTATGCTACGGCGATGCACTTGCCGGGGTCTGGCAAGGATTCAAGGATCTCCAGGCCCTTCATATCATTGACACGCTGCCGCGCCTGATCGCGGCAGAAGCTTATGGTTCGCTTGCGCAAACCATGATCGATGGTGGTGACAAGTTGGTCTCGATGCCACGAAATTTCGAGACAGCGGCTGTGTCGATCGGCGCAACGCAAAGCAGCTTTCAGGCTCTGAACGCGATCAGGGAATCTGGCGGTGTCGCCTGCCCTGTTACCAATGACGAACTCACCGCGATGCAATCACAGCTTGCTACAAGCGAGGGTGTTTTTGCAGAACTCTCTTCGGTAGCGGCCTTTGCGGCAATCGAAAAACTCTCCGACCGCGGACAGTTTTCCAAGAACGACACTATCGTTGCGATCACGACGTCCTCAGGACTCAAGGACCTCGAGTTCGGTGCTGTAGCGAAACGCAGGATACCGTTTCCGTCTCCCAAATCAGCCTGGGACGCGCTGGAAGACACTGCGTTCGGCTGAACCGAACGGGCATGAAATCAAAATAAACAAAAAGGGGATCTATGATGAATAGACGACAGTTTCTTATTGCCTCTGGAAGCATGGCAACCTTTCCGTCCATCGCATTCGCGCAGGCGAACGCGCGGCCGACTGCCAGCGCCACGATCCTTGTCGGTTTTTCGGCGGGTGGTGCCGGCGATCTTGCGGCTCGGGTTGCCGCGGAATTCGCAAAACAGGATAGAAGCTATCCGGTCGGCGTCGAGTTTCGACCCGGCGCGGGTGGCACGATCGCAACCGACCAGGTCAGACGTGCCACGGCCGATGGAACGATCTTATCACTTTATTCAGTGAGCCCTCTTCTTGTGGCTCCACAAATTCAGAAACTTCCTTACGATCCACTCGCGGATTTCACCTACATCGCGTCCTTCGCAAACACGGCGATCCCCGCATTTGTCCATGCAAACAGTCCGCATCAGTCTTGGGAGGAGCTCCTAGCCTTTGCGAAAGCTAGGCGGGGAAAGCTGCGCTGGGCGACAGCTGCTCCTCGAGGCATGGCTCATATCGCAACGGAGGCGGCTTTCCGTCAGGAAGGCGTTACCGGCGCCTTCGTCCCGTTCTCCGGCGGCACCGACGCAATTACGGCATTGTTGGGCGGCCATATTGATATGGTGGTTGCGGCAGATTTCGCGCCGCACTTAAATGCAGGGAAGGTGCGATTGCTCGCAGAGAGCGGCCCGGAACCGATCAAAGGGCATCCAGACATCCCGACTTTCAAGCAACTCGGATATCCCTTGTCGATTGCTAGCTCTTACGGACTGTTCGGACCGTCGAGCCTTCCTAAACCGGTCATCAGTTTCTGGGAGCAAGCCATCCGGGACATGGTCGGTACCGAACTCTACCAGAAATTCCTGACGACGCTTGGGGGGCAGACGTTTTTCCAGGATAGTGCGACGCTCACTGCTACAGTCAAATCGGACTTTGCTGCGATCGGAAAACAGATCGAATTGCTGGGGTTCGCTCAATGACCCTAAAGCGTTTCACACCTACCTTCTTGCTAGTCGGCGCACTTACCACTGCTTTTGCGTCTGTTCGTCTCGGCCTCTGGTCATTTGGAGCACCCGGCCCCGGCTTTTTCCCTCTGGTCGCGTCCTTTATCATACTTGTCGGTGTGCTTTGCGAACTGGTCGCACGACCAAGCTCCCAGGAGAGCACGGAACCGACCGACTGGGTTCGTTTCCTTCAATATTGCGGTGCGATCATCGGGTTTGTGGTCGGAGTTCATTTCCTTGGCGCCGGCCCTGCAATTTTCCTCTTTATCACGCTGGTACTCGGCCGGATCGAACGGGTCGGATGGAGGCGCTCAGCCACAATCGCCGCCGCTGCAGCCATCACGAGTTGGAGCGTATTTCATAGCTTGCTCTCCGTTCCACTCCCCCAAGGTATTTGGAGCTAGTCATGGACGCTGTACTCAATCTTATGCATGGTTTTTCTATTGCGGTCGAACCGACCAATCTCGGCATCGCGCTGATCGGCGTCATCGTCGGTACCGCCGTCGGTGTTCTGCCCGGCTTAGGTCCTACCGCAACGGTCAGCCTGCTCTTGCCCATTTCGATCTCGCTCGATCAAACGGCTGCAATCATTCTTCTTGCGGCCATCTATTATGGAGCAATGTATGGTGGATCGATCACTTCCATCCTGATCAAGGTTCCCGGAGAGGCGGCGAGTGCGGTCACGTCGCTCGACGGATATGCGATGACTTTGAAAGGTCGTGCGGGCGCAGCGCTTGGCATGTCCGCTTTTGCAAGCTTCATAGCGGGAATTGCCGCCACGCTTGGTATCGCAATCGTCGGGCCGTCTTTCGCCGAAAAAGCACTCAGCTTCGGTCCCATCGAACGCACCGGCCTTGTCCTCTTCGGACTGACGCTCGCAGCGTCGGTCGGTAATGGCTCGCGAGCAAAGGCTTGGACAATGGTCGGGCTCGGCTTGCTCCTTTCCACCTTCGGCGTTGATATTGTCTCTGGAGAGGAGCGGTTCACGTTCGGAAGCCCGGACATGCGAGACGGGATCGATATCGCCATCCTCGCTATGGGGCTGTTCGGGGTGAGTGAAGTGCTCGCGTCGGCGGAAAAGAAGTTTGCCGGCCAGTCCGGTAATCTTCCTAGCTATCGCCTGCGTGATCTCTTGCCTGATCGCCATGAATGGAAAGCATCTGCCGGACCAATTGCGCGCGGATCTGTCCTCGGATTCCTGCTTGGCCTGTTGCCGGGCGGTGGCGCTCTCATATCGAGTTTTGCCAGCTACGTGATGGAAAAGAAGCTGTCATCGACGCCTGAACGCTTCGGGAACGGCGCAATCGAGGGCGTTGCCGGACCAGAAAGTGCCAACAATTCCGCAGCACAGGCAAGCTTTATTCCACTCTTATGCCTGGGAATACCAGCAAACGCAGTTATCGGAGTGATCATGGGTGCTTTGCTGATGCAGGGCGTGACACCGGGTCCCGAACTATTAAATCTGCACCCGGATCTTTTTTGGGGTGTTGTCGCCAGCATGCTTGTCGGGAATGCAATGCTTGTCGTTCTCAACGTACCCTTGGTTCGCTTCTTCGTGCTTTTGCTCAAAGTGCCCGAAGCTGTTCTTACACCTTTGATTCTCGTTTTTTGTACCATAGGTGCCTTCAGCATCAACAATAGTCTGTTTGATGTCGGCGTCATGATCGCGAGCGGATTCGCAGCGCATGTTTTGCAGAAGGCCGGCTATGAGCTTGCCCCTCTGCTACTCGCATTCCTCCTCGGATCCCTACTGGAGCAAAATTTGCAACAAAGCCTGATCATCAGTACCGGCGACTACAGTGCATTCGTGCGAAGCCCCATCAACGCGGCGTTTATGGCCGCAGCTGTTGTGACACTGATCTGGCCCATCCTTTCCGGAAGACTACTCGATTCCAAAACGCCAGCCTAAGTGCTGGGCGTAAGCTCTGCCAAGGAGCGCCGCGCCCATTTGAAGACAGTCCAGTCAGCTTCCGCGCCGACTGTTCCGAACTCCACAGCCGTTGGCCCGGGGGAGATCGCTTCGACCGAAGGTCGGTTGCTCGAGTGAGGATCGACCGCATAGGCGGTCGATGTGTATCGGTGGCCCTCGTCCGCGGCGAGAAATACCGTTTTCAGATCGGGACTGTTTCTTGCTATCCAGTCGGCAACGAGAAAGGCAGCACCGCTGGTTGGACCAGCAAAAATTCCGTGGCTTCGGTAAAGCGCGAGCATAGCGTCGCGCGCGGGCTCCACCCCGACCCAATAGACATGATCGACCAATTCATGACGGAGATTTGCCGGTATGATGCTGTTCCCCATCCCACGTAAACGTCGCGGTGCCAATGGTTGGCCGAAAAGCACGCTGCCATGCGTATCAACGGCTACAATCTCCAGGTCGGGAAATGCTATTGTCAGAAACTGCGCGGTGCCGCTCAAAGACCCTCCTGAACCAACGCTGGCCACCAAACGATCGACGTGTCCGATTTTCTGAACAATCAAACTGGCGACAGCCGCGTATGACATCGGGTTGTCGGGGTTCGCATATTGGTTCGGCCAGAAGGCGCAAGGATCTTTCGCCAGAATCCTTTCGACAATCTCTAGGCGGGACTGTTGGTTGCCACTCCCCACGGGATCGTGGGTAACAACCAGTGTAGCGCCGAGCAACTTCAGCCGATGTTCAAATGTCTTGTCGATCAGGCTGTCAGCCGAAACCAGAGACAAGCGATAGCCTCGCGCAGCAGAGATCATCGCCAGCGCCATGCCAAATGTCCCGGATGTTGTTTCAACGATCTGGCCCCCCGGCTTCAGTAGCCCGCGATCCTCCGCGCGATCAAGCATGAACCTCGCCGGTAGCAGTTTCATCAGGCCGAAGCAGACGCCCCAGAGGTTGGGCCTCAGTTGGGCAATGCGAGGTATTTCGAAATCTTCGAGTCGGTGGCGCGATAATTCAGTCAAAGGACACCTCCGCAATCGAGGGTGTTGCGAACCGCACGACATCCATGAAGCGCTCCTGCCAAAGAAGTTCGATTGTGGCATCAATGGTCCGTCGATCGCAGGGCGGCAGCATTAGCCCAGCAATGTTACCGCTATGGGCGATTTGGATACCGATAGCGCCTGAGATCTGCGCTAGTCTCTCGATTTCCACGAACCGAGAGATAGCTAGATGACGCTGGTTCATCCTTGCACTGGCGTGACTGACCTGACCGAGGACCGAAAGATCGCAGGAATGTACCGCCTTGGCGGCTAGTGCGCGAAGTACCGAGAATTCTTCGATTTCGCGAGAAGAATATCGCGCGGGGACCAGGTTCTCGGTGATGACCGGAGGATCGCCAGTTTTGAACCCGATGATCGTCATTGCCGGATAGTCGCCGCCAAATGTGTCGATCAGTTCGCCTGAACGGTGCCCGTACAGTACTGGCTGATCGTGGAAAGCCAATGAGTCGCTGGCGATTTCGGCCGCGACCGAAATCCTCGATATAGTTCTGCGAGACAGTGTCAGCCGGGCAAGGTCTGCTATGGCCCTTATAGTCGCGATGACATCTGC
Organism: Aliirhizobium sp. YIM B11859; assembly: GCF_057163345.1. Taxonomy (NCBI): domain Bacteria; kingdom Pseudomonadati; phylum Pseudomonadota; class Alphaproteobacteria; order Hyphomicrobiales; family Rhizobiaceae; genus Aliirhizobium; species Aliirhizobium sp. YIM B11859. The sequence continues at coordinate 42,847 of NZ_JBXHAY010000015.1, read as the reverse complement.
GGTGGATGAGCCTAAACCAGAGCCTTGCGGTATGTTACTCTGGATTGTGAGATCGCCACCAAGATTCTTCAGCCCGAGCACGTTCAGTGTAAGTTGGGCGGCTCTAGCAGCTTTCAAGCTCGAAGGAGGACGGGTATTCACACCTCCTTCCTGTCTCGGCCAAAATGTCGCCCTGCTATGGTACAGTGGACAAGGAACGGTCAGGAGTCCGCGCTTTAGCCGATAGCGCTGGTCAAAAAATACTCCTTGGAGGAATTCGCCATGGTGCCCGTTACAACACCCGATGCCGATACGACAGTGCCGCAACGACTCTAGTTCAAGCTGACCTTCCCTCATCTTCCAGATCCCCGTTTGCCAGCAGCCTGTGCTAATTCAAAGGGAATTTAAATCCTTGTTTAGCAGCAGATTGGGCGACTATATAGGGTAAAAACCTCACCCGACCTGATGCCTCCCGGTCCGGCCGTTGCGGCTGCCAGACGGTGGATGTACCGCGAGGCCCCACGGTCGAAGGGCCACGAACGGTCGAGGTTTTCAACCTCGGCATATCTAAAGTTGCGGGGAAAAACCGGCCGCCGTTCTCTCCCCCACAAGGTCCCTCGACGGGTGTCCCCGTCCTTCCTCCCAGCTCCTGATGTCGCAGCTCGTGCAGGATCGGCCGGCATGCGCCGGCCACCCCTTCGGGCAGGTGATCCCCCTCCCGATCGATGAACCTTGTCCCCCTCTCTTCCGATCGGATCGCCGACTGCTCGGGAACAGGAGCGGGGCTCCTGCCCGACCGGGCAAGGGCCTTCCGCTTCGCGGGAAAAGGAGATTGAAAATGGCGAAATCGGCAGAGAAGAACACCGCACCGCGCGCTGACGTTTACGAGCGCATCACGGCCGCAATCGTGGCGCAGCTCGACCAAGGCACGCGGCCGTGGATGCAGCCATGGGGGGCGGGCGGCTCGCCGGTGCGGCCGCTACGTTACAACGGCGTTCCCTATCGTGGTATCAATACGCTGCTCTTGTGGATGACGGCCGCCGATCAGGGTTTCGTCTCGCAATTCTGGATGACCTACAAGCAGGCGCAGGAACTGGGCGGGCAGGTGCGCAAGGGTGAAAAATCCACCCTCGTCGTCTATGCCGGAGCAATTGAAAAGCAGGAAGAGGACGCAAAGGGCGCGCAGGCTGAACGGCGCATCCCGTTCATGAAAGGCTACAGCGTCTTTTGCGCCGACCAGATCGATGGTCTTCCCGACCATTACTATGCGAAGGCCGAGGCACCCGAGGGCGCGTTGACGAAGGAGCGGATCACCCGCGTCGATGCCTATTTCGCCAATACCGATGCAGATATCCGCGAAGGCGGCAACAAGGCGTTCTATAGCCCCGCTGGCGACTTCATCCAGATGCCGGCATTCTCGGCCTTCATCTCGGCCGAAGCCTTCGCGACAACCCTTGCGCATGAAGGAATTCATTGGAGCGCATCTCGCGTCGGGCGCGATCTTAGCCGCTATGCCAAGGATAATTCCGACCGCGCGCGCGAGGAGCTTGTGGCCGAATTGGGAAGCGTTTTTTTCGCGGCCGACCTTGGGCTTGCGATCGAGCCCTGCGACGATCATGCGGCCTATATTCAGTCTTGGGTCGCCTTATGATGAGGTCGGCATAACTTCAGTTATCTGCAGCAGCGGATAATGTGAAGGGACGCGACAGATCTGCCAGCGCCTGGGATCTCTGACCGCATTCCTCAGCATTATTTCAGAGCGTGTCGAGCCAAACGCTAGAGCCGCGAGGGCTTATGGCGACGGCGGGTTACCGGCCCTATTGCTTGGATCGACCCCGACTGTATCCGATAGCGAACATGATACTCAGGTATGTCAATCCTGCTGAACTGCAAATTAGTAAGAGAACGAGCGGGTAAAAAAGAAACGGCGCAGCGTTCGCATAGATTATTGTTCCTCGTGGACTTGGGAGTTCCCCTTGAATGAGACAAACGACGAACAGAACAAAGAAAACGGGCCCGATAAGAGAAATGCCCAGAACCGCTGCCCACCTCTGAAACCAATCTCTCACGCTATTGTGCCAACCATATCAATGGCGCGGCTGGGGCGTTTTTTACGCCCTATGATCTCGCGGCCGACTTTGAATTGAACGTGAGCGGCGAACGCATAATCGACCTGTGCGCCGGGATCGGCATGCTCAGCTATTTCGTCCTGTGCCGCTCTCGTTATTCCGGTCGGATCAAGGATCTTACCTGCGTCGAGTTCAACCCGCGATATTGCGAGGTCGGCCGCAAGCTTTTGCCGGAGGCCCGCTGGATCAACGCCGACCTGTTCGACTGGCGGGACTGGTGGCGTGATGAGCTCCGGGGCACTCGGTTCGATTGCGCCATTGGCAATCCGCCCTTTGGCAATGTTCGCCGCTCGGGCAATGCGCCGCGATACCGTGGCAAGGATTTCGAATTTCATGCGATCGATGTTGCTGCCGAGATGGCAAATCGGGGCGCGTTCATCCTTCCGCAGCAATCGGCAAGTTTCCGGTTTTCCGGATCGCAAACCTATTGCCGCGAAGTAAGCGGCAAGGGTGTGGAATTCGAGAAGGCGACCGGGTTTGTGATGGAAGACCCGCTCGGCGTTGATACCGGGCTCTACCGCGACAGTTGGAAAGATACGTCGATCATGACCGAGATCGCGACCTTCGATTTCGAAGAGGCGCGCTCACGCAAACGGATCGAAACGCAAGCGCTTGCCTCCCGCCCCCTGCCCCAATCAACCACAGCTGCCCAGCAGCTTGCTCTTTTGTGAGGTGATGCCGTGACGACGATCTATTTTGCAATGGAGTTTCACGGTCGCGGTGATCCGATGTTCGGCGGGAGCGCGGCCGGCTGGGCCCTGTATGGGACCGGTGACGGCCATCATGAGTTCATGTCGGCGTCGGACGCGCAGCGCCGTGGGGTGATCAAGTCCTATTTCGACAGCCAGGACAGAGCCGCCGCAGTTGGAGCCGCCTATCGGAAACGCGGTGGCTGCGTTGGTGCGATCCCGGTTGCACGCCACGACCGGATCGATACAGGCCAAATCCGCTGGCTGGTGGGACGTTTTCATGTCGGGCTTTCGGACGAAGAACTGACTGCGGAACTGATGAGGCGCGCTTCGTCGATCCCGGACGCGGACGTCCTCGCACAAGATGGTCGCCTATGGCCTTACCTTCCATCATGCCAATCAGGCACTGGTCCGCACGTTCGCGCTTTGAAGTCTTCGCCGCGTCGGACTGCTGCCACCGGCGCGGCGAATATCTGGCGGACGTCACAACCTTAAGGGGAGACGATGATTCACAGGATTTGTTACAATTGCGACTTGCGCCGCTTCCCTGAATCGGCGCGATTCTAGCTGTTTACTGAAATCATTGGAGAAAATACCCGAACTGGCCAAATTGCGCGCTTTACCCGACTCGTCTTATCCTTTTCCTAAGAAGTCAGACGAGGACGACGATTTGAAACAGTTTACTGCATCCGAGTTGCACGCCGCTCCGGCGGAAGTATGCGAGCAGGCATATCGCGGCCCCGTCGAAATTTTTAAAAACCGCCGCAGGAAATTCGTCATCCTCGCGGCGTCTGACTATGACGAGCTGGTCGAAAAGGCGCGCTCAACGCCTGCCCATCAGCCGACTGATTCGCATGCCTGATCCGGCGCCGGCCGGAAGCGGCGGTGCTCGACCACTGTGTGGTCTCGCACCAACCAGTACCGGATGCCGGTCCTAGACTGATTTCCTCCACAAGAGGAAATCAGGGTTTCCTAACGGAATTCGGGGTTTAAAAACCACCGTCATAATGCAAACTATTGCATAATGACGCCATTTTGCAAAACGTGGCAAATCGGTATAGCCTCCGGCCACGATGTGAAGAAGCGGCTGTAACCAGTCATTTAGGAGAAACGCAGGCCCGGAAAAAGCAAACCCCGTCGCAGCTAAAGCCACAACGGGGGAGAAAATCGCCTGGATCATTTAGCTTTGGAAGAGCTGTCTGATCCCAAATTCATCACTTTGGTCAGTGCTGAATCTAGGTTTTTTCCCTCCCACTGTCAATATCAAGCGCAGATTCTGCGAACGCTATCGCTTTGACCGGATTCCCGAGAAAAAGGAAATCCGAATGCTCCCTGTTGCGACTTTCAGGAAGGTGACGCCTGGCGTGATGGCCAGTGCGGCGCTGGCTGTGCGAGAGCATGCGCCACATGTCGACAAGTCCGACGTGGCGCGCGTGCTGAAACGTGTGCGCAGCCAGCTCGGCATCAGAGGCGTGGCCTTTGAGGTCCTCGACATGCTGCTGGCCATCTCCAAACCGGACGACTGGAAGCACGGCCGGCGCCCGGTCGTGTCCGTCTCGAACTATCGTGCCGCCTTTGAGCTTGGCGTCTCCGAAAAGACCATCACGCGCGCGCTTCGGCAGCTCGTCGAGGCAGGCATTCTTGCTTATCGCGACAGCCCGACCGGCCGCCGTTACAAGAACGACGACGGTGATGCCTACGGGCTCGACTTCACCCCGTCACTGCATCGCTATGCCGAATTAAAAGCCATGGCCGATGAGAAGGACAGCGTCTATCGCGAAGAACGCAGCACCCATCGTGAGACCGGTCGCATTTCTCGCCAGATCGTCGATACGCTGACCCATCTGCGCGCCGCTGGCCACAAGACCTCGGCCTTTGACGAGCATTTCAACGCCTTGATGCCCGATTACCATGCCCGCAGGCGCGATGCCGACTTCCTGGAAGAGCTCACCAATCTCCTCATCGATATTTTGCAGCACTTTGAGACTGGGGACCAAGAGGAAGAGACTGTGGAAGAAGCATATGCTGGAACCTCTAATTTGTCTTCCGCGGGGGACAATCCTGACCCCCAATATACAAATACAACCCCACCTTCTTATGTAGAAAAACAGCGGAATCGCGCTAGCGCGCGACGAAATCAATTTCAAGATGCCGGCTCTGCCGGCAAAATCGCTTACGAGAATAAGCTTGAGCGGGCGGGACCGAAGGCACAAGACCTCAACCGACACGAAAACCCTGACGACATCGCCTACCTGTTGCGCAAAGCCTGCTCGCAATTGCGGGCCGACTACATGATTGCAGCTGGCAGCTGGGCGGAACTCGCCCCGAGGATCGATGAGCTGCGGGCGATTATCGGGATCCCGCCGGAAACCTGGGCGCAGGGCGTAAAAGTTGGTGGCCGGTTCCACGCAGCGGCGGCGCTGGCGATCGTTGCGGAGAAGGTGATCCGCGCGGCCAGCGGACTTGAGGGCGGAACCGAAATCCGGCGGCCTGCGAAATACTTCCTGTCGATGCTCTATCGATCAGAAACTGGCGAGCTGAACCTGTTGCCGACTCTGCGTGTGTTGGCCCGGTCCGCGATGAATTGAGCCGATAGATTGCCAGCACCGGTCTGACGGTCCCCGGCGTAAGTCCGTCGATGCGGGCTTCGTGTCCTCGTCGGCAGGCTTGGCGCCGAGCAGCTGGTATCGACGAATGTGATGCGCCTGACATGAGCGGAGCGAACCGTGATCGCGAGCTGTTCTGCCCTGGGCTTTCGGATTTCGAGGTCGGCTGGAGGATAGGATCATGGTCGAGCGGATGGGGGGCGTTGGGATTGTGGTGCGTCAGCAGGTTGCCGTTTCGAGAAAGGGTGGCGGCGCGATCGGGGGCCGGGGCGGCAGCGTCGCCAATCCTGTTGACGAAAGGCCTGTCAGATGGGGCCGCTCCTTTGCCTTGGCGCGTTGTCGATCGATAGGCCACTAGGTTCGTCAGCCCGGCCAGCAACAGGGGTCGGCCACGATTTTCCCCGCGCTTCAGCGCTTCCTCGCGAACCAAAATCGCGCCCGCCGCCTGTCTTCCGCTAGCGCTTCAGCCCTTCGGGTGCAGCCCGTCCTTTCGACGTCCCTTTGTCATGTCCATCGACAACGCAAGCAAAGGAGCACCACAATGTCGAACCTCATCAACTTCATCCAGATCGACGAAGCCGCCAACACCATCACCGGCAACATCACAACCCTCACCTTCGACATCGACATCACCGGTGAGCCGGTCACCTCCGACAATCCCAAGGCCCCGGTGTTCCGCCTCTTCGCCATGACCCCGCGCAACCGCCGTATCGAGATCGGCGGCATCTGGAAGAAGCAGAACCGCCAGGATCAGGATTACTACTCGCTGTCGGTCAACACCGGCCACGGCCGGATCAATGCCAACCTCGGCCGCTATCCCGGCCAGGACGATGAAACCCTGATGGCGGTCATCCCCTGGGATTGATCGCCGGGGCCCCGCGGAGCGGGGCCTTCCCTTCTGCTCGATCCGCCTGAGCGGGTCGAGCCATTCGGCCAGTGGCCGAGCCATCTTTTCCAGCCCGAAGGGCCGAGCCCGAACAGGTTCGGGCGTAGCAGGCGGAGCTAGAACGCGCTGATCAAGTAGCGCCGAAGTGATAGCGGAGCCTTGTGGGAAAGGTGGCAATTTTTTCGAACGCGTGCTGCAGTCTCCGCGAGATTTGGTCGCCGCACGTCTTGAGTGTTCAATCCCTTCGGGACTGAGTGCTCGGAGCTAGCTGAGTTCGACCAATGCTTGTCTTCGCTCGGAACGAGACCGGGCTTTTTGACGTTTCGTTGATGAGAGTAAGGTCGTCCTGGGCATGTTTCGATGGGAGATAAGATGACAAAATCGGTCAGGATAGTTCGCTCGGAGCGGGCAAATCGGCGCGCGTAACGTCCATTTTTCTAAGCCAGAAGACCCTGAGACACGCAAGGAGATGCCGGGAAACAAAATTTTTGTTGATGTGGCCAAGGGGAGCAATAGACCAGGAAGGGCGATCTATGTAGGAAGGGTTGTATTGCGGTAGGGAGGATGCATCCGCACTCAACCATTTGTCGCCAAGACCCTTTTCTGTGAACTTGTGTCGGTTTGAAAGCAAACTTCTACGCGAGTGATTCACGCAACAAATCGGGTTAAATACTCTTGAGACATTCGGCTGTTTTGAAATGAAAGCGGGAGAGAGGCATCGCCTAGAAGGCGACGAAATGCATCGACGGTTCCAGATAAAATTTCACCGATAAGCGCGCCAATAAACTTTGAACTGCGAACCAAGGCCGACAAAATGAGTGATGAGTTAAGCATTCGGTTCTTTAATGGACCCCCGGACGCCGACGCCCTGTTGCCAGGTCAGGCTGGCGTGAATGCGTCTTTGATTGACCAACTGATTTTGAAGAAGCCAAGCAAGAATCCGCATTGGCATCGGCTGGTGTTTCATATCTTTATGAAGCCGGAAAGCGACGGGACCGTTCCTGCGAACCCGGTTCTCGCGGACGTAATTGGCGTCCACCACACGACGATTATTCGCCAAAAGAAGAATCTTGAGGCGCTGGGTTTGATCTATCGGACCAGAGTGACCGGCACCTACGCTTACCATCCAGACATCGTTGTGGTGAGGACAAAGTTGGGTCGGGTGGTTCGACACCCGCGCTATGGGCGCGCGGACATCACTGCCGATAGTCTCGGAACAGATCTACCGGTGTAACCACGCTCTTTTCGGTCGTGGTGTTATCTTCCTCATTCTGAGAGTTGCCTACCGATCGGACGGCGTCAAATTCCGCTTTCAATCCCTCGTTGCCGCTAGGCTTAAAAGGTGCCGTTCCACCTCTCGGCGGAGATTGATTTCCCTTCATCACGGCCTTCACGTAAGCCTCCAGATCGCTGCTATTGGCGAAGGTTGCATTGGGTTTGAACGTATAGGTCCAGCTTGCGGGAACGTTGCCTTCGCGCTGATCAGGCCGTCGATCCGGAAACGGAACCTCTACCTTGTAAAGATGTGGTCCGACGCCTGAGATGTAGACCTCGACCCCACGGCGGGTGACCTGAAGGCTGGCGAGGTCGGCGACGTTTAGTGCGACTTCGTGCTTGGTTTCCGGGAGCATCTTCTTGACGCCATCGGCGCCGAAATCTGGCCGCCAGTCGACATACTGGATCTGGCCGAAATACCGCTGAAGCTTGTCGGCGGTCGGGCCGGCATTGACCCTGGCGATGATCTTCGTTCCGATAGAAGCGGTCAGAGTGTTGAGGATCTCTTCGCCATAGTTTTTCTCGATCTGCGCATCGTCCTGAAGCCCGAGGACAGCGCAAACTCCCTTGGAGCGGCCGAGCGTTATGAAGCGCTCGAAATCCTTGATGCCGGGGAGTTGGCCCCATTCATCGAGAAAGAACCAGATCCGCCGGCGATCACTATCGCCGAGCAGGTTCGAGTCGGTCACTGTTGAAACTGCCACGGCGTATAGTGCGGATATCCAGCCATCCGACAGTTCGGCATACCGACCGGAATGTTGCACGAGGACCGTTCGATTGCGGGTCTTTTTGACGAGCCACTCGCGCAGTGAAAAGCGGACGCGGCCTTCATAAGTCGGCCAGGCTGTCGACAGCATATCGAGGACACGCATATGGGTTTCGAGCTGTCCGAGTGTCGACATGACCTGTTTGTAATCGGCCGACAGGAAGATGTCGGCACCACGATGATATAGCAGCATGGTGCGCAGCAGATCCTCTTGACTGCGTCGGGTCTCATTCAAAAGATCTGTCCAGGTCCAGGCACGCGGCTTCTCCGCCATGAGCTTGATCGTGCATCCGGCGAGAACCGCTCTTGCGGAGGCCGTGAAGAATGGATGGCCGCTTTCGGGGATGATACGGTGTGCGAGTTCGACGGCATCCTGGCTGACGATCAGATCCGCTGCTATGTCCCAAACCGCCGAACGCTCGTCCTGGGGTGCTAAGATCATGGGTGCGAATTCGTGGCCGGTGTCACCACGATTACTGGCAATGATCCGAGTATAGTCGCCCTTCTCATCGAAGATTATGGCCTTGTCGCCGCGCGCGATGACGGCATCGATGATGCGCCTGAAAATGACGGTTTTGCCGGAGCCCGGCGCACCGACGATCATGATGTGCCGTGTCTCACGCTCGAGGCTGAGGCGCCAGCCTCCGAAAATGTGAATTCCTGGCAGTTTTGGAAATTTGCTGTTCTTTAGTTCCTGGGCCGCGTCACGCAGAAGGCCGGGCAGACCCGCCTGGGTGAGGCCGGAGTGGATGACCCGATTTTGCGGTTGAAAGTATTTGATCCAGATTGCCATGAACGCGATGGCGATGGGGGCGACCCAGAGAATTACAAGGAAGATCCTCTGCGCCCTACCCGCCTTCGGATCGGCACCAGCGGCGGTGAGCTCTGCGGTGCATTGTCGCCAGTCCCACGGCAGAAGGCAGGCGGCGGGATCGCCAAGGCGTGAGCCGCCCCACGATCCGAGATGAAATCTCCAGTACCAGAATAATGCGGCCATTGGAGCGATGCATATTGCGATAAGTAGAAGGGGTTTGATCTCGGTATCGCGGGGCTTTTCTATCATGATCTGAAGGCTTCCTTGCCCTTGGCAATCATGGCTTCCCGAAGGGCCTGGTTTTCGCGTTGTTCTGACGCCGTCAAAAGGACCCCGAGAATGAAGGCCTTGTCTTCTTCTCGGAGCCCCGCCTTGATGACGAGACCTCCCAAAGTGATTTTCTCATGAGCATCCCTCTTCCGGCTTGCGGCCATGTGATCCCTCCAACGCTCATGATATTGATGTAACTTGAGGTTAAGCCGCCCGAGCGGTGTTGTCGGGTGCGTCCTGAAACTTAGCTGCCACCGCTTTCAGTGCGGAGAGCAGTTCGCGGTCTGCGATGTCGATATCGGCCAGTCCGGCTTTGACGGCCAGATCGCCTAGACGTTCACTTTCAGCTTTGCGATGAGCGTCAAGCTCTCCCTGAAGGCGGGCGATTTCGTCTTGAATGCGCTGGACGTTTTTCTTACGGGCCATTCCCACAATCTCCTTATCACTCCATTGAAAACATGCACTTAAGTCGCGACCTATTGCATAATGCCGCCATTTTACAAAACGCGTATCCAACGCGCAGTCAAGGAAAAATGAGTTGGCAGGGCCAACACTTTGTTTGATCCCACACCGGAGGCTCGCTCCGGTGTACTAAGGGCGCACTTATGTATCGACAGGCCGATACTTTGCTTATAGGTTGCGTCGCATGGCGATCTTTCACCTGCACGCGCAGATTTTGGGGAAAGCGAACGGCAACAGTGCCGTGGCGGCCGCTGCCTATCGCCATACTGCGAAAATGGAGAATGTCCGGACCGGGCAGGCTTATGACTATTCGCCCAAACGCGGCAATGTCCATTCCGAGTTTGCTGTTCCGGACACGGCTCCTGATTGGGCGCTCGCGCTAAAATCACTGCCAGCGCCCGAAGCCTCCAATGCATTCTGGAACGAAGTCGAGCTGTTCGAGACCAGAAGCGACGCGCAGTTCGCTCGGGAGATGACGCTTGCATTGCCGACGGAGTTGACGCGGGAGCAGAATATTGCGCTGGTGCGGGATTTCGTATCCGAGAACTTCACGTCTAAAGGCATCGTGGCAGACTGGGCCTATCACGAAACGGCGGGAAACCCGCATGCGCATGTCATGACCGCCCTTCGTCCGCTGACCGAGAGTGGCTTTGGGCCGAAGAACACGCCGCTACTCGACGATGACGGCGTCCAGGTTGTGAGGAAAAGCGGAAGTGGGAAGTATCGGCCTTTCGCCGGTGGCCCGGAACTGATCCCGGCGTTGCGCTCGTCTTGGGCAGAAGTGCAAAACGCGCACCTCGCTCGAAACGGTTTCGATATTGCTGTCGATCATCGGTCCTACAAGGATCAGGGTATTGAGCTGGACGCGACCATGCATCGCGGGCCGACGGCCGATGGTATGGATCGACGCGGTGCGGCTTCGGATCGGATTGTCGAAAACGATGCGATCGAGACCATCCGCAGGCGCCAGATCATGGATGATCCGGCAACCGTCTTGAGGCTGATTACAGCCCAGAAGGCAGTTTTCGACGAGCGGGATGTGGCGAAAGTCGTCCATCGCTATACGAGTACGCCGGAGGATTTTCAGGCGCTCTATCTGCGCGTCGGTGCGCTGGACGAGCAGGTGATGATTGCCACGCCGGTGATCGATCCGTTCACGGACAAGGTCCTTGAGAGGGCCAAATATACGACACGAGATGTCCTCGAAACCGAGCGAAAACTGATCAGCGATACAAGATCCCTATCGGTATCGACGGGGTTCGCCGTCAGCCGGGAAATGGCCGGGGAAAGATTGGTCGCCGTCGAGAAAGCGAATGGTTTCCAGTTCGATCCCGAGCAGCGGATTGTCATCGATGCGCTGACGGACGACCGGGCCATCGCAGTCATGGTCGGATATGCGGGCGCAGGCAAATCGACCGTCATGGGTGCCGTCAGGGCGATTTATGACGGCGAGGGTCGTCCGGTGTATGGCGCGGCATTGGCCGGTAAGGCAACCGTTGGCTTGCAGGAAAGCGCAGGGATAGAAAGCCGGACACTTGCGTCGTGGGAGGCATCGTGGAAGGCCGATTTGCGCCGACTCCAAAGGGGCGATGTCATGGTCATCGACGAGGCCGGCATGGTCTCTTCTGCACAGATGCAACGGTTTGTCGAGGCCGTTCATTTAGCTGGCGCGAAGCTCATCGTGCTGGGTGATGCACGCCAGTTGCAACCGATCGAATACGGAGCTGCCTTCAGGGCGATGGCCGACAAGGTCGGCTATTCGGTCTTGGGTGGAATTCGACGTCAGCGTCATGACTATATGCGGGATGCTTCGCTGGCCTTTGGCGCCGGTCGTTACGACGAGGCTCTTCAAGCCTACATTCAGAATGGCCACGTTCATCTTGAAGACGGTACGTCAGCCGCGCGCACTTCGATGGTCACGGCATGGTTCAGCGACTGGTCCGCCGGCGCAGATGTTCTCATGCTCGCCCATCGAAACAAGGACGTTTTCGCCCTCAACGAACTCGCTCGCTCGACGATCAAACGTGCGGATGGGTTGGAGAACGAATTCGAGTTCCAGGCCACGCGTGGTTCGCGGAATATTGCCGTCGGAGAGCGTATCGTGTTTCTCGAAAAGAGCCGCGATCTCGGGGTTCAAAACGGCACCTTTGCCACCGTCGTGTCTATCGACAAGGGTGTAGTAGTAGCAGAGACGAATGAGGGACATTCTGTCCGCTTCCATCAGTCGGAATATGCCAATATCGATTACGGCTACACGGCGACGATCCATAAAACGCAGGGTGCCACCGTCGACAGAGCGTTCGTTTATGGCGGCCCAACCCTCGACGCTCAGTTGGCTTATGTGGCGCTCACCCGGCATCGTGACGACGTCCAGCTGTTCGCGAGCGCAACGGATTTCTCTGGAATGGACGATTTCGTCGCCAAGCTGTCCCGTGAGCGCCTGCAGTCGACCACCTTGGCGCACGAGCACACAGAGGATTATCAGGAGTCTGTCCGAGATTTTGCGGAGCGGCGGGGTGTTGGGACCGAAGAGACCCTGGGCGAGTGGTGGCGGGCGAAGCTCGACAGCATGCGGTCCGTCCTCAATTCCGTCGTCGCGCGTTTTGATCGGCTGCGAATGATTTTGCATGGGCGGGACATCGCCGCAACGCCAGAACCGGCCGCGCGTTTCGCCGAAAGGCGGGCGCAGGATACGTCGTCTTCCACGCAACACCGGCAGAGCGCGTTTGCTCTACCGGTGTTGACGGTCGGCGTAAATCAAGCGCTGTCGAGATTGGATACACGGCGGGAGCATGTTGCCCTTGTTGATACGGACCGCGCACGGAAAAGCTGGTTTACCGCGGTCTCGTTCGAACTGAAAAACGGCAGCGCAGCTGGCGATTTGCTGAGCTTCAATCGAGCCATTGGTCGCATCATTCCGGGGCCGGCTATTCTCAGCATTGGCCCCGATCCTGAAAATGCGAGGGCGGCACCCCAGATGTTATCGCTCCCCGAGGATGTCCGAGAATTCTTTTTGGACAATTGGAAGATTGTCTACTCCGGCCAGCTTGCGGATGCGGATCAGACCAGGCTCGATGCTGCCCAGGCAGTCCTCTCCCATGCCAAGTCGGTGGGTGTCATCGACGACTATGAACGGAACCGCGCGCAATTCCTCCGACCAGAACAGCCTTTTATCGCGCCAGTGGCAGACTGGGCGCGCTCGGTTGACGAGGAGGTTGCTGATCGACTGGGGGCTAGCGAGCCGCTTGTGCGCGCTCGCCTAGACATTGGCCGCTTGGCTGAGCGTGTCTGGAAGGAGCCGGCTCCTATCGTCTCGTCGCTTATTGATGATCTGCGATTGCAGCCGGGGCTGTTTGAGGTAAGGCTTCGTGAAATCCTCGACGAGCCTCAGGCCTTTGGCGCCCTTCTTGGTGGGCGCAGCCTGCTAGGGCGTAATGATCCGGCCAGAGCAGCTGCACTGCAGTCGGCCCGGCCACTGGTTTCCGAGCTCGGCTATCTGCGCGACCGGGTCCATCTCCTGCGCCAGTCCTTCCGGGCGGACGAGATCGAGTTCCGGACTCAGATGCGCATCCCGGTGGAGGGCCTGTCGCCGGCGGCGAGGTTGCTCATCGAACGTGTCGGGGACTCGACCTCGCTTAAGGACCTTCGGACAGCCGATGAAAAGCTGGCGCTTGCTGAGGTCCGCCAGTTCGTTGCCGTCGTCGGTAGCAGACTTGGCCAATCGGACGGTGATGGCCTGCGGCAAGACCGCGTCGATCGGATCCGGTCGGTGTCCGACGTAAAGGAGTTTGCGGTCGTTCTCCAGACCTACGCCGGGGCGCGAAGAACCTTGTCGGCGATTGACAGTAGCGAACGGGCGGCCTCCGCCGAAAGAGCGATAGGCAGAGCGCGAGAGCAATCGCGCGGCCTCGAGATTTAGGCCGAGCGCGGGGCGCGGTGGAAATGAACGATTTGCATTATAAGGCCTAAATGCGAACTATTGCATAATGTGGCTAATTTGCTTACCGATGGATTCCGTTGGCAGCCCTGATTTGGGTGGCGGCGTCACACGGGGGCAAACACATGCGAATTCTGGCATGTCTCGCTTTGGCAATTGCCGTGGCAGGATGCGCGGAGAAGCCGAAATTCAAGACTTTGGCAGTCGGTCCGTACATTGATGGTAAAGTCGCGACAGCGGCCGAGGAAAAGCGTTACGCATCGCTCTATCCTCGAGCGCTCGAAGGGTATGCCCGCGCCACGATCACACTTCGCAACCCGACGGTCGCGTCAGAGGCGCTCCTCGTCACATCCGACGGCCGTTTCAATGGTACGGTCGAGGAGTTCGTGAAGCTTGTCGCTTCGAAAGTCGGCTATTCGGTGCGTGCATCGGGGGAACGCTCCGGCGCTGCGATCCATATTTCGGTGCAGATGGACGGCTACCCGTTGATCGGTATCCTGCAGGAAGGCTTCGGACAAGCGAAGCATCAGGCTCGGCTCGATATCGACCAGAGGCAGAGGGTCATGACGGTCCAATACATTCGCCCGGAGCGTAGCCCCGTCCCTCACCTGGATGATACCCGCCTATGACGACGCTGAAAACCATCCCGGCCGCCGCGACGGTCGCTTTGTTGCTATGTGCATGCTCCACGACCGAAAAGCCGAATGAGCCGCCACCGCCCCTCCTGATAGGAGGAGCCGACAAGCTGGCTGGCGCACCGCCGCTTTCCTACGAGCAGTTCGCGCGCGCCTCGCGCAACACGACGGGGGCAAGCCTAGTCGATCAGGGGCGCTTCTCGGCCTTGCGGGATGCTGCGCTGGCCTACGCGTCGCAGGCTGGGTACGAGCGCCGTCAGTGGGAGATTTTCAAGGATCTGGAAACGAAGGGGCCTGACCTTTCAAGGCAGTACAATTTCAACGATGTCGTCTACGTCGCGCCAAAGCAGGCCGGCTATGTCGTTCCGCCGGTGGTCAGCAGAGCGAAAGAAGCAATCACCATCACGCGTGGTGGGACCGAGAGCGTGGCAGCTGACGAATACTACCGAATCGAGCTGCCGGGGCGGCTGGTCAGCATTGTCCCGACGTGGCGGGACTATCTGATCATGGGCGTCGACAAGACCTTGGCTCCCGAAGACCATTTTCTGCCGGCCAATCGTGAGGAGCAGAAAATCTGGGATCGCTATATGGCAGAGGGCTGGGGTCAGGGGCGTCAGTTAGCCGAGGCGACACTGAAGGAAAATATGAACCTGCTGCAGCGCGATTATCAGGGCATGATCGAATACCGCCGCCTGGTCGATGCCGGGATGATCAACAGCTTGGTGATCCGGTCGAGCGAGGTACGGGCTCGCGGCACGGTGGACGAATTGTTTGTCGGTCAGCGCCGCGTGAAGATCGAAAACTCGGCGACCTTCAACACGAATTCCGGGCGATGGAAACCTGTCACTCGACGCTTCTCCGTCGTGAAGCCATGATCGGGGGAAAGCATGATCGACAAGGACCTCTTCAGCAAGGAGCCATTTGATCGGGATGCGACCTATAACCCGGTCCTGCAGGCAGAGCCGATACGGTTCGACAGCGACCTCAAGGCATTCGATGCTTTCCTCGTAGCGGCCGCCGAGCGCGGCGCCGCGGATATCTCGATCATGTCGGAAGGCCGGCCGCGCATCAAGGTAGGGGGCCGGCAGTACATGGCGACCAGACGGATACTGTTGCGATCGGAGGTCGATTTTCTGGTCGGCCACCTTTGGCGATCCGCGGATGCTGCCAGCATTATCAACCAAGGTCGCGCTCTCGATTTCGCATACGACATCGCCGTCGATCGCAACACAAGACAGCGGTTTCGGGTAAACGTATCCGGCGTCATGCGAGACGGAGCCCCAGGTGTCGAGGTTACGCTTCGGACCTTGCCGAATGTCACGCCCCGCTTTGAGGACGTCATGTTCGAGCCGGAACTGGTCGACTATCTCAATCCGGCGTCCGGTGTGATCGTCATTGCCGGGGGCACGGGCCACGGCAAATCGACAACTATGGCCGCGATCACTCGCCACCATATCGAGAACCGAGACAATGCTCGGAAAATCATCGACTACCAGTCCCCGATCGAGTTCACATTTGCGGATTTGCTTACCGAGCATTCAGATTCGGCCAGCTTCATCGCGCAATCTGAGATTGGCGTCGGCAGGAATTTTCCCGAGTTCTCTCAGGCTGTCTGGGCATCCCTACGCAGGGGACCATCGATCATAAATGTCGGCGAAGCCCGAGACATAGAATCGATCAAAGGATGTCTGCAGGCGAGCGTGACCGGCCATATCGTCAACACCACAACACACGCGGGGTCCGTCATTGAGGCTATTCGGCGTATGGTATTCGAATTCCCGTCTGCCGAGCAGACAGCGCGCGCTTTCGACCTGATCAGCGCCTTGCAGCTTGTCATCGTGCAAAGGCTTTTGAAGCGGTCCGATCGTCCGGGGCTGGTTGCAGTTCGCGAGTATCTGTTGTTCGATGAGGCGGTGCGCGAGCGCTACTATGAAAACAGCGTCGAGAACTGGGCGCATGTAACGAGTGGGCTGATGAAGGAGGCCCGGGCGAATTCGGCGATCCTTGCCCGATCAACGGGAGAGACTGCGCGTCGGTTTCTCGAAGACGGCATCATCGCGATGTCTGAAGCCAGGCGGTTCATACCGCGCGCGATGTTTGCGGAATAGGAGATATCAGTGAAATTTGGAATCGTGGTGTCATTCGGCTTTTCCATCCTACCTTCGATTGCAAATGCTATTGAGGTGCCCCAGGGAGAAACAGAACGGAAGGCCTAGTGCGGTGAGTATGTAACGATCCTCGAGCCTCGTAAGCCAAAGTTCATGAGCGGCAGCCCTCTCAACCAAGAGTTCTGGAAGAAAAATACGCCGGCCGCTGCCCAGGAAAAGCAGATTGCCGAATACAAAAGCAGCCTCCAGGACTTCCGCAAAAAGTCTCAAGCCAATGATGATCGAGTCCGCCTATGTCGCGGTTGGGGCTTCAGAGTGAACTGACCTAAATGGGGAGGCACTATCTGACACCTGGAAGGAAATTCCATGTCAGGTAGTTGCCCACCTTCCGCCCGACGAAGGCGGCAATCAGAAGGCCTGCGCCGAGTGCAATCTCGGTAGAGTATGCCCAAGGGTTCTTCGATATACCATAGAGCATGAACCCGAATGCGAGACCTCCAACTGAAAACATACAAATCAGGAGTATCGCGATCATCGGAAGATTGAGCAGGATAATCAAAGGCAGGAAGACAGCAACTCGAACTGTCTTCTCGATAAAGCCCATGCGAGCTTGCCGATCATAGGCGACTGGCTTTAGATATCTGAGCATGCATTCGATCCCTTCGGCCGCATTTTTGACCGCTTTCCAAGTCGGAACTAGCGCCGTGACGGAGGTCCTTGAGGTGGCGTAATTTGTCTACCTCCTGTTGATGAGTTTGGACGGTTGCCAAGATCTGAAATCGCTTTGAACGTACCCTGCACAGGGGCGGCGAGCGCTCCCGTAGTTGCAAAACCACTGGCGTTCGCCCGAGCCATAGCTTTGTCGTCTAGATCATTTGCGATAGCGTCGAACCAACGGAAGACCCTGCTCGGGAATTCCGAGATCATCGAGAACGAGCGTTCGATGATGATGAAGTATACGAACGCCACGAAAACCATCACAATAACGACGCCAAAGCACCAGACCAGGCTGATGGCGCTATCACCTATCAACGATTGCGAGGACGATATCGCATAGTAGATCCCTCCGTTGAACAAGGTGCCTGTAATCCGGAACAGAATCATCCCGATGAAAAGGCCGAAGAGCATCAATACGGGGGTGAGGATTAGGCTCAGGATGAGCACGTATCCGCGTCTTGCCTGTTGTCCGCTCATGCCCCTTCCCTCAAGCGAAAGGTGCGCAATTGCCCACAGCGGGGCTGCAAATATGGCCTCGACAACGAGGAGGAAGAATGACGAAACCCCGATGACCCATATCACTGTTGGAAGCATTGGTAGGATGAATGTGAGAAATGCGCCGACGACGCCCAATGTCGTAATCAGCGCACCGAACAGACCTACGAAAACACTGACACCAGTCCCGACGTATGGGATGATGGCAAACAGCGAAAGTGCGACCGTGACGCCTACGACAAACACCTGAAGGTAGGCGCCAAGCGAGACAAGGCCGACCATCGGGTCGCTCAAGCCCGCCACGGGATTAAAAGTTTCGAGCACGGTGTAGAGGTTCCCGGCGGACGGCATCCAATCCGAGATTTCTCCACCGCCGTCCACGAATGCTGCTCGCTCATTGACGAACGACCGTATCCCGCTCTGAGCGACGCTTTGGTTCCACCACTCGACTGCACCGTTATAAGTCGATGCAATCTGTTGTAGAAACTTGGAGGCGTCGCCGTCCGCTGACCCGAACAGATACCAGTTGTTGGCAGCATACTGTGACGCAATCGCGTTTCGCACTTGTCCGTTAGGGCTTGAAGCCGCGCCGATCGCCCCCCCAGGCGCGGCGGTCGGCATCGCGGTGGCCAAAGAGCTTGAATCTGCAGTCATTCGGCTTATCAGCTGATAATAGAATCCGGCCTGCAGCCAGCCCCCATTCTTCAGGCTGCCTGACAAGGTAATCGCTGAAGCATCTCCAACGGGCGTCACGTTGAGAGGGAGCTCCTCCTCAGCTATGTCTTTTCCCGTCTGATTGAGCTGGTCCGTATTGATGTATGTGCGGAGGATTGCGGAGTGGCGATTTCGCCAAGCTTCGAGATCCGACCGCAAGTCACGGAAAGCAGGTGCCGCTGTTCGCTTGCTGACCGCTTGAGCAACTTCGGCAGCTGTTTGCGAGTAGCTGTTCGCGGTCTCGTCGACGGCCTGTTTCATGGCGCTGATGTAGTCGGAATAGGTCTTTCCTGCAGCCTCGGCGAGTCGGTCAAAGCCATTCGTCTCCGGTGGAAGCGAGACTGTCCCGCATGCACCATAAGAGTTGGGCAGGCTATAGTGCATTTCGGTGACACCGGATTTCTGGTTCCAGCTTCTCGATACCCCTTCCAGGCCATTTCCCCCCTTCGCTACTTCCATGTTGTAGACGGCTTGGCACAGCTCCATTCGCCATAACGCCTGCAGGAATTGGCCATCCAGCGTGTCGTAATCTGCGCCGGAGACGGGCATCTTCTGATCGACGATGAGATCGACTGATTGATCCCAGAAGAAAGAAGAGGTCGCTGTGCCGACATTGACGGCATAGGCGACGGCATGCTGGATTCCATTGTAGCCGGTCGGCATGGGGATCAAGGCTGCTGCTGCCAAGACCGTCCGCAGCGGCACCCACAAAGAAGAGTGCTGTCGACCAAGGACCTCTCCCTCATGGGCGGTCTCCGTCACACCGACAATGATGTTGTAGATGATCAGAACGCAGCCTACGGCAAAGAACAGCACATTGAAATTCGCGATGAGAGACGAGATCAGGGTCTCGTCATTCGGCCCCGTGAAAAGCGGCCCGAAGATCATGTTCAGAAAGCTGTTGGAGCGGCTGTCTCCCTCCCCTGTCACGATATCGGCAAGATCGATTTCGGCAGCATAGGATGCAGAAGCAGAGGCGGCCCACAGGGTGATCCCGGTCACGATGCTCTTCATGGATCATCATCCTTATTGAGGATCTGCATGTTCGCCGGCAAGCCGCCTCGCAGATAGTCCGCTATGGAGCCTAGCCTTCCCTGCCTTATCTGCCAGGCGCGGAAGCCCGACTTGATCGAAAGGACAAAGGCGGTCAGGGCCAGCAGTGCAATGCCGGCCAGCATGAAGGTCGAGCGGTATCCAAAGTGGAGGGAGGCCGGAATTGTCAGCATGCCCATGGCCCCGGAGATCAGGTAGATTGCACGGTCCCTTTCCCAGGCGCGTAGAGCGCGGTCGATCTCCTCGGCACTCATGCCACTGGACAGCTCCCTAAATCGCTCGATCCCGCCGTCGGGATAGCGGTTGAAGAAGCTCCGGCGCGTCAAACGACCCTTCGGCCGAAGGGCATCAAATGCGTCCCGGCCGGTCTGATAGCCATCCGCAACGTGGCGCGAGGCCATCTCGCCAGCACTCTTTAGACCAAGGAAACGCCCCGTGTACCAGCGCGCTGCGCCGCGGATTCCCTTCAGCTTTTCTTCGCTCATGGCGATGCCGTGACAAGGCTGGCGGTCGTCCGGCTATCGCGATTGTCGAGCTCGGAGGATAGCAACGCAGCAACAGCTGCGGCCTCGCGACGCTCCAAGGCGAAACGCATCCAGTCGACATGCAGGTTCAATGCTTGCGTCAGCAGCTGTTCGCGCTGGACAGCTTCGGGTGACATGCTCGCCAGCTTCTGATGCCAGTCTGGATTGGCGAAGCGCGAACGCACAAAGATGTCGACTGCCTGAAGCTCGGAGACTTTGTCGCCGACCTCGTAAGGGTAGCTGGCGGACGCTGCTTTCTTTGCCCAATCGGCTAGTGCTGTGCCGCCTGTCGGCGCGGCGATATCTCCGAGATAGGCAAATACGCCGTGGGCCGCCGAACGACGGGTCGCATCGATCTGCCGCGCAGCGACCTGGGCAACGCCTTGCGGCGTCTTCATCTCCCCTTCCGTTACGGGCTTGGCAGGGACCGGATCAACCATGTTGTTGAGCATCCGGACGTAGGCCTTGGAGATGTCGCCCTTGGAAGTGTCGAGGGTGATCGCCTCAGTCAAAAGCCGGACGTCGGATGTCGGGTCTGCATAGCCACCGACATTTTTCGATGCGTCCCTGTCTGCAATGATGGCGTTCGCGACCGCCAGCCCGCCCTCGGCGACCGGCGCGCCAATCGATTCATTGCCATAGGACCAGTTGCGGCTGGCATTCGCCATGTCATTGCCGCCGTAGCCTGAGGCTCCTTCACTGGCTCTACCCATCGAGAAAATACCTGACAGGTCAACGCAGGCTGATGTCGCGGGATCGTACCGGCCCCCTTCGGCCGCCGCGCGTGCCAGCTGGCGCTGTCGGATGGTCTCGGCCATCTGCTGGCTGTCCATCAGGCGTTCGTTCGCCTCATCAGAGCGTTTCTGGTAAGCGCTCAACTGAGCGACGCCCTTCAGGATCGTATCGGCGATTTGCTGGCCGACATCGGTGGTGTGGTCGTTGATATTGTCTCTTGCAGTGTTCACGATGTTCCGGATCGTCCCGCAATTGCAATCCGCCAATGCCGGCATCACTGAAACCGACATCGATAACCCGGCCGCAATGGAAAAAAGCAGGCCCGCTTTGATGACGTTCCTCATAGACTGGACCCCGGACCATACATATTATTGTAGAATTCCTGCATCAGCGGGCTGCGATACGTGCGACGTTGCGTATCGCCGCTAGACGGGTTGCTGAATTTCAGCTGGCCGCCTTGATAATTAAATTCCATCGAGGGCGCGCTTCCGCCCCCGAGGCCGGAAGGTAGTTGCAATTGATTGAATTGGGGGAGCTGTAGGGCCGACTGCAGGGGCTCAGTCACCTTGTTCCAGGCGTCCTGCGCGTAGCTGCAAAGCTGGCTCTCCGCATTCGAGACAGCCTGGTTGAAAATGCTTTGCAGATCGGGGACTTGGATCGCGATATCGAGATTGACCTTAAACAGATTGTCGAGGCATCCCATCGAGCCGAGCGCCGGAGGCTTCTCCAAAGCCGCCTCGTGACGCTTGACCTCGGTATCGATCCCGTTTCGGATAGCGTCGACCAGGTTGACTTTAATCGTGTCGGTGCAGCCAGCCCCGGCATTCTGGAAGAGCTGCTCAATCTGATCAGCCTTTACCACATTTGCAGATGCACCGATCGAGATCGCGGTTAAGGCAAGGGCCAGCCCATGTTTGATCATAGCGTCGTCCTTTCTCCCTGAAATGGTGGAATTTCGCGAATGAGGACCGGCCGTTTCGTTCCGAGGCCGGGGAAATTTGCGGTTTGGTCGTACATGCCAGCGCCTGAGCCTACGCCAGCCCCGTCGCCACCGATCCCGGCGTAGGTCTCGCCCGAGGCGGAGGCGAGCCGCTTCATGATGTAGTCCTGAAGTTGCGCGTATGAGGTGTAGCCATTGGCAGACAGGTAATCGGCGGGCAGCACGGAAGGGTCGAAGCCACTGGCAACCCAGTCGTTCAGAGCGCCCGCACCGAGGAAGTGCGAAGCGGAGAGGAGCCCAGTTTCAGTGATCGTCACGCCGTTGATCGTCTGACCGACAAGGCCGCGGGTCGAGCTCGACATGCTCGCCCAGTTCTGGGCAGCGAGTTCACCATTGGCCCGATCCTGCAACGATGCTCCGGCTGAGGTATATCGGAGGTCGTTGAGGCTATTGACGCCGGCTGCCCGCGCAGCCGAGGTCGCTGTATAATTCGACCAATCGCCTTTTGATCCCGAACCAGTGTATTGAAAGTAGCCGAGGCTCTGCCATGTGCCGGCGGTGATCTGATATTTGCCGACGGCTGAGCCGCCGTTCGTATTGAAGATGGAATAAGAACTGCCACCCTCATGTCCTGCGATTTCATCGTTATAGTCCGCCAGGGCGGCGAATGGTACGGCCGTCGCCAGCAATAGAAGAGCAAGCCGCATCATCTCCTCGTCCCCGCGACCGAAATTTCCATGGGTCCGATCTTGGAGCGCGGCTCGGCCTCACCAAGCGAATATGTCTCAATCCCGCCGTATACAGACACCTCCACAAGCCGGCGCCCATTGGCGTCATAATCTCTGGTGATCGCGAAATCCGGGCCCAAAGCCCTCAGGACGCCGATCGATTTTCCTTCGTCATCGAGGAAGATAATCGGGCATGAGCTGTTGCCGCAGTAATAGGGCGAGGTCAGGAGGAGCGCGACTTCCTTGCCCGTCTTGATGTTTATGTCGACGGCGCTGACAGTCGCCGGTTCCAGCGGCTCGATCCCTCCACGATATTTGGCTTTGATGGCTTCGGTCGCAGTCCGAAGCTCGGCCTCGGTCGGAGGCCGCGGCGTGACGTCTTGGTGGATCGGCTGGGCCAGATAGTTCGTGCCGGACCATTTCCAGAGGCGGGTGCCGTCGAACAAGGGTTTCATCCCGGTCACGCCGACCGGACCTAGGCCGATTATCTTGCCGGGCCGGCGCCAAACCTCGAGCCATTGCGTCTCGTCATAATAGAGCGTCGCAATAAAGCATCCGGTGGCGCAGTTTCGATCCTCGCCGAGCAAAACGGCGAGCTGCTCAAAGTCCTTGTCTGGCTCCTCGAGCCAGACGCGCTGTGCTGCGACAGTCCGGAATTCTCGTCCATACATTTGCCTTGCGGTCGTGGTGGCCTGGCTGTCAGGGGATTTGAAATCGATCGTTTCCGTGACCACACTGTCGATCGGCGCGGCCGCCGCAGTGCTCAAAGCGATCGAAGAAATCATGGCGGCAAAACCCAGGCGTCTCATTGGTTCTCCTTGATCAATTCGTCGGCGAGTTCCTTCACGGCATTGCCTCGCATCCTGTCGTCGATCGCGACTCCTCGATCTTCGAGATCGGCCAGACGGCGATCGAGCGTGTCCTTGGCAGATCCATTGGGGAAGCGCCGAGCAAGAACACGCCGTGCCGCCTGGGATCCAAGCCGCTCGTAGAGAATGCCGCGCAAAGCGGTATCGACTGCCGTAGTCGAGAGCGCCCAGATTTCGATCGGGCCGAGCTGATTGAATATATGCTGGGTGTAGGTTCCGGAGTTGAGCTTCAACATGGCGACCACCGGCGCCCCCTCGCCCGGAACGGGTCCGCGTAGGCTCCGCAATGTGTCCACGACCGCCGGGCCAAGGTTGTGATCTCGCGCAATCTCCTGGATTGCCCCTTCCGTCGGGACATTGCAGAACCAGAAGCCATTCGCGAGCTTCTGGATGCTGACGTCGAAATCTTCCATTAGCTGCGAGGCAAGCGTGATCTGGACGCCCGCCTTTCTGCCAACGCGTACGTCTTGGACAGTCTGATCTCGAATGAGGTCGCCAGTCAGATGATACTCGTCGTAGCACAGCAGCTTTGGCATCTGCCGGTTATTCTCGATGCGGTGCAGATGATACTGCCGCACGCCGTCATCGATATCGCGTGTGCGCACTTCATCGGCGTCGAGCCAGAAGTCATTGGTCGTGGTTTGGCGGGCCATCATGAACATGATGGCAGTCTGGCGCTTGGCCTGGGGCCCGCTTTTGGAGACGACGCCCGCAAGGTCAAAGGCGATTACCCTCGCGTTCGAGACATCGAAACGCGTTGGGCGTGAAATGATCGGGAAATCCCGCGAGGCTGCCGTTACCATGCGCTGGAAGGCTTTCAGCACCTCCTCCCCCGTCGGGGCCTTCATATCACGGAACGGTTCGCGGACAGTTTCGAAGTTCGATACGCTGACGAGATCGGCAAGGGTCGGTACGGCGAAGCGTTGCGCCAGGGCCGCGGCATGCACTCGCCCATGCCGGAATAGAAAATCGGTGACCTCCCACCAGGTCGTTCTGGGATCGCGCTCGAAATCCAGCTCGTCCAGAGCCGCGTCGATTTCGAACGAATCCGAAATGCCATATGGCTTCGGAGAGCGGCCATCGCTGAAATGGCGATAGGCTTCATCAACACAGGCCGCCGCAAGCTGGCTGATGCCATCATAGGGGCTTTCGGAACCGTCCGGGGTGCAGATCAGGCAGAGCAGATTGACCAGATAGGCGCGCTCGAATTCGAACGGCTCGCGAATGCAAAGCTGGATATCGAATGGATTGACCGCATAATCGTCCGACATCTTCAGGCGATGAAAGACGGCTTCGTGCCGGCGATCGACGGGTAGTGCGTCGCGGATGAGGCTGATAAGCCCCGACGACGATGGGCCGACATCGATGATCGAAACGCGCGGCAGCAACCCTTCATTGGTCTTGGAGCGGCCGGATTGTCGGGTCAGGATCACACCCAGATTGGTCGAGTTCATGAGCACGGATTTTCCCGAACCCGGCATTCCGACAATCACATTCACCCAGCCGAGCTGTTTGGAGGATCCCGGTTGGTAGGGCCACAGCTTGCCATCCTTGGTGCGGAACATCATCGATCCATTCTCCCAAGGGCTCGCGGGACGACCGATAGGAGAAAGCGCCAGGACGTCGCGCAGCGTTGCGGAGGCGGCGGGGGCCGTCGAGGCAGCGTTCAGTGCGAGCGTTGATGACATAACGCACTGCATCGGGTCTCCGATCAGGGCGTCGGTCTGGCAGTTGCCCCACCGTTCAACTGACCGCCGAAGGCTGGCCACGTTCCGTTGCAGTGCCTGCAGTTCCGTTTTTGGTGCCCAGACGGCGAGAGAGCACCGCCATCTGACGATCGTATCGGAGGCACCATCGATGTCTCGCAGGGCATCAAAGGCTTCCTTGATCCGACTGTTGTGGATTTTCGAAGTGAAGGTGAAGAGGTTGAGGTAGATCTCCTTGAAAGCCTGCCCCTGGAAACCGGATGAATCGACGGTCATTGTCGTTCGCCATGAGAACCTCTCGTTTGCGTCCAACACACGGCGAATGAGGTCGTTGAATTCGACGACGATCTCCGGGCCGAGCGTGATGTCGAAGCCGGAAAAGATCGTGTCGCCTATCTGAACGGTGGTCTGATCAAGGATTTCCCCATGCTCGCTCAGAAGCTGATGGGACAGGAGAGGCCACAGGAGATTTGATATGTCCGACTTCTTCAGCTCGGCGGCACTGCTCGGCATGCGAGCTCGGATGAGATCGGATGGCAGGCTGGCTTGCCAGCTGCTGCCCTGCGCAAGGTAGGCCGGCGTCACAACGCCCTTGATCTGCGCCAGCGCCTCGCGGTTTGACAAGACGTTGAGTTCTACGCCTGCGAGATCGAATTCCCGCGTCATGGCTTCGCAAAGAGATCGATGGCGCGTGACCAGGGCCTCCATGGCTATGCCTGGAAGCTGCGCATGCTTTAACGGAGGGATACCCTTGGCGGTTTCACGAACCTTGGCCGCGCTAATTTTCAGCTCAGATTTTCTGAGCAGGGACGGCCGGGACCAAACGGCGACGTAACTGCGCTCGCCGGTGAGCTTCGTCGGCAGCAATCGCCGCCGTTCGTCGAGAAGGTCCCGAATATCGAGCCCCATATCTTCAGCTGCTCTCTGGGTCCGCCGGATCGTGTTCTTCACGTCGGCAGACGCCAGGTCCGGGGAGTGGCCGAACCAGAATTGCAGCGTGTAGCCCTGTTGGCCAAGCTGTGAGCTAAAGGCGATACGGAGATCGTTCACCGCTTTGGTCAGTTCCGCCTTTCCGGGCAAGGAACGGAAGCCTTCGAGACGGAACACCGATACGAGTGACCCGTCATCGGCAACGAGCGTATCGTCGCCTTCAACGGTGACAAGTCGGCAATACCCTTCGAGCGACTTCTTGAGTGCGGACCTTCCGAGGAAGGCCGCAACCGAATCCATAAAGCCGATAGCCCCCGCCATCAGTTGATCGACCGCAGTTGGCCTTCAACAGAGCTTGTGTCCGCCCCCGACCCGAAAATGGTCGTCACACCGACACCGAGGAAGGACGGGATTGCCACGAGCAGAGCCGCTGCAATGCCGAAAATGATCGCTTGGCTGGGCTTGGCGCCCGGATCATGCGGGTTCTGGCGATGTTGAATAAGCTTCCAAATTCCGAGGATGGCCGCAATGACGCCTGCCAGGAACGAGATTGCCCCGATAATGTCGCCGGCCGGGCCGAGTGTGTCTGTGCGAATGGTGGTGAAGATGTCGCCAAGGCCCTCTTGGGCAAATACGGCACTCGCGCCGAAGAAAAGTACCGATAGTGCCAGGGGCAGACGGGCTTTCCGCAATGCGGTCTTCTTCATGTCTCTCTCCTTATCCGATAACAAGGTTTTCGATCATTCCAGTGAATTGGACGATGTTCATTGCAAGAACGCCGCCGATGACATGCGTCAGCCCCTGCCCGAACAGCCCGTTGTAAGGGCCGCGATAGGCAGATTTGTTCATGAGAACGAGGCCCCGGATGAACCCGATCAGGCCGATGAGCTGGACGATGCGTAGGAGAGCAATCACGATGGTTCGTGCCTGCTCGTGGTTAAGCGGCTGGAGCATCTCGGGCGCGTAGGCGAAGATTTCAGAAGCCGCGACAGTTTCCTCGGTCTGGAAAAATGAGACGAGAAAGGCTGAGATTGTCGATGAGAGGGATACGAGCAGAATGGCGACGATCAATGTCGTCGTTGGTTGCCAGACGACCGGTCCATAGACCCCCTGCCCCGATGCGGTGCTTTCGCTGGCCGCTGCGAAGCCGCGTATGGCGTTCATCGCCATCAAGACACCGCAGACGAAGCAAGCCGCGACGATGAGCGCTTGTAGCGGAGGGATCAGAGCGACGACCCGTTCTACCAGTCCAGCAAGCCCATCCAGCGCCTCGCCCCCAGTCAGCATAGAGCTAGTCCCCCTTCGCTAACGGATCGGTTTTGATATCGGCGCCTTGTCCCCTATCAGGGCGACTGGTTGGAACCGGCGGAATTTCGGCTGCCGTCGTTCTGCGAGGCGTGACCACCTCATGGCGGACCAGAAGCGCAGAGGCAGGCGGAGAAGGTTTCGTGTTCGCCGTGATCTCCGTGTCGGTTGCCGTCGGGCGAACCAATTCCATTAGATCTCGATCGCTCTGCTGCAATTGCCTGACATGCGCGATGATCTTGTCGACGATGCCGCCTTGGTCCGTGAGGGCCTCGAGCTCACTGCGAAGGAAAGCGTTTTCCTGCTTGATCCTGTTGACCTCCACATAGAGCTGGTGAACGTCCGCTGGGTCAATCTGCGCTGATCGAGCACCTCTTGCGACTGCCTCGGGCACCAGGTCGTTCACGGCGGCTGCAGCGGTCGATGCTGGAGACTGCATGACGCTTGCTGACCCGTATCCGAAAACGCAGGCGATCATGGTGGCGATTGCAACGCCTCCACACGAGAACCGCCTTTCCGGTGCGTTTTCAGAGGCTTTCGTCGCTCGGACTGTTTTGGCTGACGTCATCTGAAGCTCATTGCGATGGTTTAGCAGTCGGGGCGCTTCCGCCCGCTGATGACCGAAATGGGGGTGACAATCGACTTCGTTATGGCATATTCGGCGCAAAATGCAAATCATTGCAAAAAGGGCCGATTATGCAAAACGCTAAGATTCTGCTCCTGTCAACGATTGCCGGTGTATGGGCCATCCCTGCCCACGCAGAGTTGAATCTCTGGCACCAGAACTTCGTCGGGTGCCTCACATCAGCATCCCCTTACATCAACGATGTTCTGTTCAAGGACGCAGCTGTGAGCCGCCCATTGATGAAAATTTCCGGGATGCAGGCCTGGTCCGTCCCGGACGGCAAGGGTGGTCAGCAACTTGCCATGACGACGGACGATGGGCTGACAATTTACGGCCGTGTCGTTGGGCCGCAGGGCGAAGATATTTCCGGCGCGTTGTTGGCAACGAACGCGAAATCCGACCAAGCAGGGGGAACGCCGCAGAGCACCGGAGCTCTTTCCGTGCCTCGACAGGACCAGATTGCCTCCTCGACAATGCTTCCGAACCGTACCACGCCGCGTGGATCGGCAGGCGATCAGGCCACCGTCTCACCACAGACAGTCCCGACCACCTCGCCCGTCCAATCGCCGACGAACATGACTTCTCCCGTTCCCGTCGCGACACCTTCAACTGCGCAGCCCGTTCCTTTCGCACCGGAAGTTCCGGCCGCCCCGGTCCAACCGACGGCGCCAGCAACCCCAACGCCAGAAGCATCGACCTCTGTACCCCCGCAACCCGGGACCCAGGCCGGGATCGGGTCTCAAACGGTTCTGGATGTCCCAAAGGCCACAAGTCTCGATGAACTGATCCAGCAGGCGGAAACATTCGCCATGTGGGCGCCTATGAACAATCCGAAGCCTGGCGCTCCTATCGTCTATATGTTCGTGGATCCGACCTGCCCCCATTGCGCTTGGTCCCTCGATCATCTGGAGCCCAAGATCCGTGATGGATCGGTGGCGCTCAGGATGATCATGGCTCCAATTCTTTCCGAGGAAGCTCTGCACATCGGGCTCTCGATTATCCAGAGCGACAATCCACCGGAGGCGCTTTTGCAACAGGCCAAGCTGGCGATCGGCTCGAAAGGCAAAGCGGTCAACCGGATCGATCCCAGCCAGTATGATCAGCGGGTCAAGGATGGTATCGCGCGCAATGTCCAGTGGATGCGGGCGAACGGCATTCCCGGCGTGCCCTTCTATCTTTATCGCACCGCTCAGAAGACCGAGTTCGCTTTCGGGTCCTTGTCGGACGCGCAACTTGCGACGGCCATGCCCGGTGAAGGACCTGCGCAAATGAAACAGGTTGATGCTTCGAGCGGGGGAAGCGCTCCCGGTTTGTCTGCGCCCGCCGGAAGTCCCTCCCCTGCCCCGGCAGGTCAGGTAGGCGTGACAGGAGCGGTTCAGTGATGTCGGCCAATCAGGACTATGGGGCGATTGAGACCGTCTTGATGCGAGCGGACGTGTACCGCGTAGCCTACAAGCGCATGAGCATTATCGCGCTCGTCCTCCTCGTGGTAGCCGCCATCGCTGTGACGATCGCGTGCCTCCTGGCATTCGCAAAGCCTGAGCCCCGCTATTTCGCGACGACTGTTGATGGTCGCATCCAGCCGCTTGTCCCGCTCGATCGACCGCATCTGTCGGCCAACGAGGTCGCGACTTATGCGGCTGAAGCTGTGACGCGTTCTTTCACCTACTCGTTTGCGACCTATCAGCAGGATTTCCAAGACGCCCAGCAATATTTTACGAAGCCGCGTGGCTGGAATAGCTTCGTCGAGGCAATCCAGACGAGCGGGACGCTCGACTTGGTCAAGAACAGGCGTCTCAACACGACCGCCATCGCGCAGCGCGCCGTTATCGTCCGGGAGGGCATCAATCCCGATGGAGTTTACGAATGGATCGTCCAGATGCCGGTGCGGGTGACCTATCAGTCGGCTTCGGAGGTGACCGGCCAGAACATGATGGTGACCGTCACGATGCAACGCTTGCAGACTTACGAACATCCTCGTGGCGTCGCTATTTCCCGCTTCCTTGCTGCATCGGGAGGAGCCTGATGCGTCGCTATCTCCCTATTATGACGGTTCCCCTTCTCTTCTCGTCTGCTGCTTTCGCACAACAGGCCGCGCCAGCTTTGCAGCCAGCTGCTGTGCAGGCGCAACTGCCACCGCAATCAGCTGCGCCCCCCTCCCCTCCCCCGGCCTCCCCGGACGCGGGCGGCCCGCAGGGGCAGCCCCAATATCCAGGTGTTGATCCGGATCGCTTCTCCGCTGGCGCTTCAGGTACGGAGCCAAGGCAAGCTTCGTCCGTTCCCATTATCGGCGCGAAGCGTCTTCTCCGATCCCTCGAAGAACTCGATCGTCCGTTATCGCCGGAAGAAATCACCGCTTATGGCTCATCTGTTCAGACGGCAATGCCGATGTCGCCTGAGTTGATCAGGGACTATCGTCGGCGCGTCGATGCCAGCCAGAAAGCGGCGGCTATGCCGCCCTCGGGCTTCCGCGCAAGGCCCATCAATGACGCGATCCGCGTCTCGCTCTCGGCGGGCCAGCCCCTCCAGTCATTCTACGTAACTCCCAATACCGTCTCGGTTATGTCCTTCTACGACAAGACTGGGCGAGCTTGGCCGGTCGCAAGCTATGTCGTGGGTCGAGCTGATAGCTTTCAGGTGTTTGCATTGCAGGAGGGTTCGAACCAGATCGCGATCACACCGCTCATCAACCATGGCTACTCGAATATAATCGTCTCGCTGGTGGAAGAAGATCGGCCCATCGTCATCAATCTGGAGACCAGCGATCAGCAGACGAACTTCCGACGCGACATTACGGTTGAGGGGTATGGCCCCAACGCGAAGCGAGATCCTATCCCGATCGCGGCAAAGACACCGCCGTCGGACGGCGTGATGATGGCATTCGTACAGGGCGCGGCGATCCCGCGGGGTGCCGCAAGGCTTAACACCACAGACGAGGCTGTTGAGGCCTGGAGCTACCAGGGCCAAATCTATGTCCGCACCTCCGATACTCTGCAGACCCCGTCCCCCAATCAAGCATTGACTGGTCCGGGGGGCATCCATGCCTATCGGGTGAAGCCGACACCCATGCTCCTTATTAATCGCAATGGATCGGTCATGAATGTGAGGATTGCCCGTTGAGCGAAGAGAGCCAGGAAACACACGGCGCCGGCGCGGAGCGTGAGGACGTTGCTCCGGGACTGGACCAGTCAGCTGGGGTAAAGCCCCGTGCGAAAAAGTCTGGAAACACATTGCAGAAGGTCATTGTCGTTGGGCTTCTTGCGTCTGCGGCGGGGTTTGTCAGTTGGCAGATGCTGAGGCCCAGCGAATTGGATGCCTCGCGTGTTGCAAGAGGATCCAGCAACATCGATGCGACACCAGCTGGTGGGCAGCTGGCAGAGTCCGAGCGCTATCAGGACGGTTTGAACAGTGTGAATAGGCAGGGAGTGGAACGCGCACAGAACAATGGAGCGAGCTTCGTCCCAACTCCGGACGAGCCGCTGCGAAATATAGATGACGTGCGAGATGTGACCAAGGATCCAGTGCCTCGCCGCCCAATTGCGCCCGCCAATCCTCAGGTTACGCAACGCGTCGATCACGTTACACCGGATCGGCGTTCGCCAGATGATTTTTCGGACATCAACGCTCTCGCGGAACGCATGAGCGCGCAGCAATCTGCTTTGATGACCCAGTGGTCCCCTCGCCCGTCTGGGCTGACGATGGTGGTGCAGCAACAGCTCTACAAGACCCCTGAACAGCGCCGTGCGGAGGCAGAAGAGCGGGCGAAAGCGTCGGCCGGAGACGACACATCGACGTCAGCAACAGGCGATAGCCTGATCAAAGCCGGTGAGTTCGTGTTTGCTCGAACAGTCAACGCCTCCGATTCCGATACCCCCGGCCCTGTAGTTGCGGAGATCGTGAAGGAAGGGCCTCTCTACCGCGCGCGCCTTGTCGGCTCATTCCAGCAGAACACGAATACCAACGCTCTGATCGTCGAGTTCAATCGCATGGTGTTGCGAGACGGTCGGGAGCTTCCCGTCTCCGCATACGCGGTGGACGCTCGTAAGGGTTCGATTGCGGTGACATCTGGTGTCGATAAGCGTTGGCTCGAGCGCTATGGACCTCGCGTCGCCGGTGCCTTCATCGAAGGCCTCGGTTCCACTTTGGGCCGGGTCGGGGACCGAGTTGTCGTAGGTAATAATTCGACCACAATCGTCCAGCCGTCCGCGACCTTCAAGCAAGGGGTCTACCAAGGTGTCGGACGAATCGGTGAGGAGCTTGCGGGAGAGATTTCGAATTCGGCGCCTAAGGGGCAGCTGGTCAAACTCGATAGCGGTTACACAATCGGCATCTTATTCATGGAGACGGCGAGAGCACCAAGTCTGGCATCGTCGGCAAGTTTCAGTCTTGGTTCGCGATGAGTGAGCGCGAGACTGACATCTACAAAGAGCGGATCATCTGGCGTGAGACGATCAGAGAGCCGCGGCTTGTCGGATTCGATGCCCGCATTGTTGTTTTCTTCCTCCTATTGGCTGCGCACCTGGCTTGGTGGACATTCGGCTTGCTATGCAGCGCTGTCGTCGTCTTCTTGCTGGTGGAAAAGGCGGGATACCGTTTTCCATCCGCGTTGAGAGCAATCCGTTCGACCTTTGCCG
The DNA here is from genome assembly GCF_057163345.1 of Aliirhizobium sp. YIM B11859. Classification (NCBI taxonomy): domain Bacteria; kingdom Pseudomonadati; phylum Pseudomonadota; class Alphaproteobacteria; order Hyphomicrobiales; family Rhizobiaceae; genus Aliirhizobium; species Aliirhizobium sp. YIM B11859. The sequence goes on along the minus strand of NZ_JBXHAY010000015.1, from coordinate 10,316 downwards.
GCAATCAGCGGCCTGCTTTCTTCAAACGGAACTACCGAAACGCGGTGGACTTCGGCTTTGAATATCGACGTCACTGGCTGACAACGCCCGAAGTAGAAGGAAATGTCGCGACTCGGAGAGAGGCCGACGAGGAAGCCCTGGTCGTAGCCCACTCGCCTGCCTTGACCTCTCCTAAATAGCAGGCGCGAGCGGAAGATGTCTTGGACTATAGCGACTGGCCGACAATTCCGAATTTGACAGCCGTGCAGAATCCCAAAAAGCCGATGTTTTCCAGTATGATAGGCCATTTTCCCGCTATTTTCGCCGCGCGCTCCACGCAGTCGCGCCTACATCGGAGCGTTAACACTTTATTAACTAAAAACTTGTTGCCGGAATCACCTTTTCCGGCATAATCACGCTTATATGGTCGATTGGCCGCTAAAAGCGTTAATACCGGATCACCCAGATGAATATGAATGTCGATCACACAGCAGAGATTGATTTCGACGAAGAGATCCTTCGCCAGGGCGAAATGATTTCCGACAAGCTCAACATGCTGAGGATGGAGCAGTATCCACCGAACGCGCAAAAGGGTTTGCGTCAGTTCTCGATGGCTGAGGTTGCCGATTTTCTTGGGGTGACCCAGAATCACATCAAGAAACTTCACCTGGACGGGAAGGGACCTTCCCCTGACGTCTCCGGCTCTGGCAGAAGGTCCTATACAGCCCTGCAGATGCTTGAGCTTCGTCACTATCTGGACAAGCACGGTCGCTCAGACGCGAAGCGCTATGTTCCTCATCGTCGCGAGGGCGATGCGCTTCAGGTCATCTCGGTCGTGAACTTCAAGGGTGGCTCGGGCAAGACGACCACGGCTGCGCATCTGGCGCAGTATCTGGCACTGACCGGTCACCGCGTTCTGGCTATCGACCTCGATCCCCAGGCATCGCTCACGGCGTTGCACGGCATCCAGCCGGAGCTCGACAAGAACCCATCCCTCTATGAGACGCTGCGCTACGATGACAAGCGCGTGTCGATCACCGAAGTGATCCGGCCGACGAATTTTCCCGGTCTCGATATCGTACCGGCCAATCTTGAGCTTCAGGAATACGAGTACGAAACTCCACTTGCCGCCTCCAATAGGAACTCTCCGGACGGCCGGTTCTTCTTCACGAGGATCTCCTCAGCGCTCAAGGAGGTGGATGGTCGCTACGATGTCGTCGTCATCGACTGCCCGCCGCAGCTCGGTTATCTGACCCTCACGTCGCTGACTGCATCGACATCGGTCTTGATCACCATTCACCCGCAAATGCTGGATGTCCTCTCGATGTCCCAATTCCTTCTCATGCTTGGAGGGATCTTAGGGTCGATCAAAGAGGCGGGTGCGGTCGTGCGCCTGAAATGGTTTCGCTATCTGGTGACTCGCTATGAGCCGACTGATGGACCTCAATCCTCAATGGTCGGTTTCCTGCAGGCCATGTTCAACAAGAACATGCTGAAGAACCAGATGGTCAAGTCTACGGCGATCGCTGATGCCGGCATCACCAAGCAGACTGTCTACGAGATTGAGAAGTCGCAGTTCACGAAATCGACCTACGACCGGGCACTAGACAGTCTGAATGCTGTCAATGCTGAGGTCGTGTCCCTCATTCACAGGGCATGGGGTCGAAAATGAGAATTTTGACAGCCGTGCAGAATGGCAATTTCATGAATTATTCTAATCTCCTAGCCCGGAAAAGTGGAGATCCGAATGTCTAGAAAAGGTCTGTTGGCCGGAATAACCGCGTCAATCACCGAGGAAAACAGTAAGCCGCAAGTTTCGGAGGCACGATCCGATTACACAAGGCGTGGCGCATCCAAATCGATGATGCAGTCGCTCGACGATCTTGCTGAAGCGAGCCTGCGGATCCGAGACGGTGATGTCGTCGTCTCGCTCGATCCTGCTCTTGTCGATGCGTCGTTCCTGGAGGATCGTCTTGGAGATGGCCGAGAAGAGTTCGAAGCGCTGAAGGCTGCTGTCGAGGCGCATGGTCAATCGTCACCGATCATGGTGCGTCCGCATCCCAGCATAGAGGGTCGCTACCAAATCATTTTTGGCCACCGCCGTACGCGTGCAGCCCGGGAACTGGGGATCCCGGTCCGAGCCATTATCAAGCAGCTGGCGGATGTCGAGCATATCATCGCGCAAGGCCAGGAAAACACGCAGCGCGCCAACCTGTCGTTCATGGAAAAGGCTCTGTTTGCAAAGGGGCTGATCGATCGCGGCATGTCGAAAGAAGTCGCGAAGTCCGCGCTCAACGTCGATGATACGCTCCTGTCTCGAATGCTGGCCGTTGTCGAGGGCGTACCCGATCTTGTTCTGACAGCTCTGGGCGCTGCGAAAGGCATCGGCCGAGATCGCTGGGAAGAGCTCAAGAAGCTTGTCGCTCATCCAGTCAAAGCAGAGCAGGCGATTGCATTCGTCTCGTCCGAGGCGTTCAACGACGCAGCTGAGCCCTTCGTAGTGCTCGTGTCGTATCTGAAATCGTCCGGCAAGCCGAAAAAGCCAAAGCAGTCGAAGGGAGCAGGGGCCTGGACGCATGCATCCAAAGCCGTCACCGTCGAGGCCAAGGTGAAGGCGAAGGGGTTTACGCTTGATCTGACCGAGAAGGATGCGAAGCCTTTCGGTCAATGGATCGCCCACAATCTGGATGACCTATACGAGGCATTCAGCAAGTCGCAACTGAAAGACGGAGACTAACCCGCAAAAGAAAAAGGCCCCCTAGACGTTGCCGTCGTGGAAGCCCCTTTCGAAGTGTAAGCAGCTTGAGAGTCGCATTTCCACGAATCCCAGTCAAGAGTCTGTGGCACCGTTTCGGTGAGCAATTTCCTTTTGCCTTTTGAAAGGTGAGAGATATGCACTGTGGAAATGTAACGACGCCCTTTGGGCGGCGGCCGGCGACGCTTGCCCTGGTCAAGCGGCAGATCGCGGACAACGAAATCAAGCCGGGTAAGTGTGTCGATAAATGGTTGGTCTTTCGGGACGTGAAAGAAGCCCGTGAAGTCTTTCGGCTTCAGCCATATTCGATCGCTGTGCTCGACGCCCTTTTGACATTCTATCCGGACAAAGAATTGCGCCAGGACGCGCAGACGGTCGTGTTTCCCTCCAACGCGCAGTTGATGATGCGAGCGAACGGACTGTCTGGCGCCACGCTGCGCCGACATCTCGCCATTCTTGTCGATGCGGGACTGATCGTCAGAAAAGATAGTCCGAACGGGAAACGATATGCCCGAAAGGATGGGGCAGGGGAGGTCGAGCGTGCCTTCGGCTTCGACCTGTCGCCGCTTCTGGCTCGATCTGAAGAGTTTGCGTGCGCTGCTCAACAAGTTGCTTCCGCTCGGCGGGAATTTCTCAAGGCCAAAGAGAACCTGACGCTGTGCCGCCGTGATGTTCGTAAGATCATCAGTGCTGCGATAGAGGAAGGCGCGGACGGAGATTGGGAAGCGTTCGAGGCTGTCTACCTGGACATTGTAAGACGTATTCCAAGGACGCCAACGGCCGCGGCCGTGGCATCAATCCTCGATGAGATGCAGCTTCTTTACCAGGCACTCATCAACCGTCTGGAGATGAAAGATAATTCGGAAGATTCAAGCAGCAATGGTGCTCACAGCGAGTGGCACATACAGAATTCAAATCCCGAATCCATCCATGAATTTGAACCACGCTCTAGAAAGGAGCAGGGCGAACAGACGCGTGAAATTAGCCGGCAGACGCAGGAGCCGATAAAGACTTTCCCACTTGGAATTGTGTTGAGGGCTTGCCCCCAAATTGCGGATTACGGACGCGGCGGCGAGATTCTCAACTGGCGCGACCTGATGGCCGCCGCTGTGATCGCCCGATCGGCCCTCGGTGTCAGTCCGTCGGCTTACCAGGAAGCCAGCGAGGTAATGGGGCCAGAAAATGCAGCCGCGACGATCGCCTGCATTCTTGAGAGGGGAGGGCACATCAATTCCGCCGGGGGATATCTTCGCAACCTGACGGAACGTAGCAAACGAGGGGAGTTTTCGCTCGGCCCAATGATCATGGTGCTCTTAAAGGTGGGGGGATACCAAGATAGGAACGCTAGTTGATGAAGGCCGAACCGCAGCGTCAAGGCAGAAGTTGGCCTGATCAGGCAAAACTGCTGACCCTCGTCTTCGAACACCCAGGCGATCTCGATCGGGTATCTGTTCCTGCAGTCCGACCCAGCAAGACAACGCTCCGGCGACCTTCATGGCGAGGAACACAGGGTGAAACGAGCCACAGTCTATTGGCTATATGCCAGCGCGCCTTAGTTGGTTGATACCGAGGCGGAGATGGCGAATCCCTTGACCTGATCCTGACCGAACACCATACTCAGAGGCTAGGTTGCGCCGGGAAAGACCGCATCTGGCTGTCTGTTGTGCTGGTTGACCGACGGGGGGAAACCAACGCGGAGTGGAATGATCCGATGCGGACGCGGAAGATACACCCGGAAAAGAGTTCAGTGGAAGTGGGCGATGTAGTCGAGTTCAGGAGTGGCTCATATGACATCCGCGCTATTGTCGACGGTAGGCTTGTCGTTCGGGTGCGTGATCGTGCGACCGGATACGAGAGTTATAGGGTCTGGACCGAAGGAGAGCGGGCTAGGTTCGATCAAGACCTGGCCGTACGGGAAGAACAAGTCGATCGAAACAGTAAGATCTACGAGCGGTGGCTTGCTGGGGAAACTTATTTGAGTTTGGCACGTGAATTCGGCGTGAGCTCAACAAGGATTTCGCAAATCTGTGCGCGCCAATCGCGAAGGGAGAAGAGCGGTTCCGAGGCGTGAGTGCAAACTGGTTTACTCCGCTGGTGCCCGTTCTGTCTACATTGCGACCTCACAACAAACGTGCCGCACGTCCGCTTCGCCGCTTCGCGTTGTTGTAATAGCTTGAAGCTTGTTGGACAGATCGATGCCGCGACTGTTCCATAGCTTCCGGAAGCGGAATACCGCGTTGGCTGCCTCTGTAAGATATCCCGACCTCAGCCCGTGCGCCGAAAACTCCCCAGGCTCCAACCCCGCCATCTCCGCCCGCTGTTTTAAGATCGCATTGATCGACTGCGGATCGAGCGCCCGCTTCGACACCGTGCCCCAGCGCCCGATCCCCCGAAACACACTGCCGCCATCAATCTTGGCCACCGCGATCCACGCATTCAGCTCGTCCACCGCCCGGCCAGTCAGATAGACCACGTCATCCTGCTCGCCATTCGTCGTCTTCGTCCGGCCGAGATGGATCGCCAAAGAGGGGAGGGGAGGGCCGTCCGCAACCTCGATCGGCGCCTCGACGTTCAGCTGCTCGATCCGAAGCGCGGCGATCTCGCTGAGCCGGCGGCCGCCGGAGGCGAAAGCCACCATCAGGATCGCGCGATCCCGCACATCGCGCAAACTGTCGGTCGAGCACGTCGCCAGCAGTTTGGCCAGCACATCGCCGGTGACTGCCTTGGCGCTCTTCCGCTGTCGCTTCCGCGGCGTGGCCCGCACGGCGAGGCGGATCGCCGACTTGAGGGCAGGGGAGGCGAAGGCGCCGGGAAGTCCGCGCCATTTCGTCAGTGTCGACCAGGTGGCCAGCCGCCGGCGGACAGTGTCAGGCGCATGCGGGCCGGTCACCTTCAGAAACCCCTGGCCGCGCAGGCTTTGGTCGACCTCTGCCGGCATCCCATGCTCCGGATCGTTTTCACGTTTCGCCGGATCCCACAGATGATGCGCGACAAATTTCAAAAGCAGCGCCTCGGGCGCCGGCCAGGGCAGCGACTTTTTCGTGGCCGCCAGCGACCACGCCTGCAGATAGGCGAGATCGGAGGTGAGGGCGCGAAGAGTGTTTTCGCCCATGCCCTCGTTGACCAGGTGACGCAGCGTTTCGACATCCTGATCGGTGAGCAACTCGGCGAGTTCGTCGCGGCGCTCCATCGGCAGGACGGCAGCAATCGTATCCAGTTCGTGGGCGCGGCGATCGACGGCACTCATTTTGGCAGTCCTTGTTCGTCGTAGAACTCGCCGTGGTTGGAGGTGGCGCAGGGCGGAACGCTGGCGCGCCCATCATCCATCAGTCTTCGAAATTCATCCGCCGTACTTACAGTCTTCGAAATCGCGTTGAGCTCCGCGACCGGCGCGTCGAGCCGACGAGCGCGCTTGGCGAAGACGATCTTGCCGTGATCGAGGCTTCGGACATGGATGGACCGCTCGGTCATCTCAATGCCGAATTGCTGACGGGCAAACATGCTGCCGACTGAGCCAAAAGTTTCTATCGGACCGCTAACACGTATAGACAAAGACAATTCGCTTAGATCACGGCGCAGGCAGGCCAAACCTTGCCCGTAGCATTCCGGACGAAACAGCAGCTCCTACGCCTTTCTTTTCAAGCTCTGGCATAACAAGATTGCTAAAGGCCTGAAGATCGTTAGGCATAACGGGGCACATGACATTGAATCCATCGGCCGCGCCGCTTTCAAACCACTCTTGCATTATCGATGCAACGTCTAAGCCTGTACCGACTGCAAGGAGATGGCCGCGGCCGCTCGCGAGCCGCAGAAGAAGCTGCCTCAAGCTCAACCGATCTCGACGCGCGATGCCGAGTAGCGCATCAACGCGACTTCGACTTGCCTGTGATCGCTCAGAATCGGGCAGTCCAGTCGGAAATGGCGCATCCAGTTCGAGCCCGGAAAGATCACCCCCGAGGAACGACGAAAGCTTGGCCAGCAGATGCTGAGGTACAGCGAATGAATTCATTGCATCGAGGCGGTCCTCGGCGTCTTCTTTTGTGCTGGCAACGATCGGAATGATCCCGGGCATGACCAACAGGTGACTAGGGTCCCGCCCGCAATCCGCCGCAAGTTGCTTCATCTCGGCATAGAAGGCCCGTGCTTCGTTCAAGGAGGATTGGACGGTAAAGACGATATCGGCGTGCCGCGCAGCAAACGCTTTTCCGGCAGGGGAAGATCCTGCCTGCGCAAGAACTGGCTGACCCTGCGGTGGGCGCGGGATGTTGAGCGGGCCGCGGGTTTGGACATATGGGCCGGCGTGGCCGACTTGATGGACTGCCGCTTTATCGAAATAGCGACCACTGATTTTGTCGGCCAACCTGGCATCGACCTCCCAGCTTTGCCACAGTGCCTTGACTGCGGTCACGACATCGTCCGCTCTTGCATAGCGGTCCTGATGGTCAGGCATGGAATCCAGCCCGAAATTGTAAGCCTCAAGCTCGTTTGAAGATGTGACAATATTCCAGCCGGCGCGGCCTTTGCTGATATGGTCGAGGGAGCCAAAGCGGCGTGCAAGATGAAATGGGTGATCGAAAGTCGTCGAGGCGGTACCAATCAGGCCTATTTTAGTCGTCACCGCTGCCAGCGCCGACAGCAGGACCAACGGGTCCATCGTGCTGGAGAGATGTTTGTCGGCCTCTTCCTGCAGGGCCAACACGTCGCCCAGGAAAAGAGCGTCGAACCCGCTGGCCTCGGCGCGTCTCGCGATATCGATCCAATAGTCCAAAGTCATTGGCGCGAACGGATCACTTTCCGGCATACGCCAGGCAGCTTCGTGACTGCCGAGACCGTAGATCACTGCGTTGAGATGAAGACGACGGGTGGATGCGGTATTTCGATCTGCAACCATGTTTGCCTCGCTCCGCTGGCATTACCCAGATCAGCTTGAGGGTTCATAAGGATGACCGCCATGTCTCAGCCCCGGCATTACGGAGCACCCCTGTTCGACCGAGAGATAGCTGATGGTTGATGGCGGGCGCAAGTGCGGGCGCGGTACGTAAACGAGAGGAAGACTGAGGCGGTCTAACCGACGCTATACGCCAGGCTCGACGATTTCACCCGCTGTCTTTACCGGCCACACCGCCGATGTTGCGATCACTGTCCTGACGGTGGAAAGCCGGGATGTCCCCGATCTCGGCGAGCTTGCTGTTCTGTTTCAGAAAGCGGCGGAAATTCTCCCGGATGGCTGAGGTCGAATCCGTCCGCAGGCTGCCTCACGGCAGAACCTGACGAGGATTTCGTAGGCGAGGTTGCGTTTCTCCTCCGGCCATTCATCGAGATAATCGAAAACATCATCAACGCCGCAGATTTCCTGAACGAAGTATTTTCGCTGCTCATAGACCGGGTGCTCGAATTTATCGAATGCCGTCATCAATCCCCTTCCTGGCATGGGCTGAGCGAGCCAAAATTTGGGTTTCGGGTTCCGTCTGTTCAAGCGATAGAGTCCGTGTTGAGACAGAATTGAACACGCGGCTCCCTTCGTCTCCGGATCATCTTGGGGGCCGAATTCCATCCGTGCCGATGGGTTGAAGCGGTGGACGACCAGCCTAATTCCCCCATGGGAGGAGCGATTCATGAGCGAACCGGTAAATGACGACAGTTTGGCACGATTTCGAGCGCTGTGACCGCATGGCTGCGGTTCTATGACGTTGAGCCGGAAGACAAGGTGCTTGACGTCCTGGCCCGTGCCGCCCGCGATCATTATAGTGAGGGATATCGGACGCCCGATGATCTTGCGACCTATCTTATCGGGACCTATCTCGGTCGGTCGTCAGTGATGATCAATGCACCAACTTCAAACTCGAGCCACTGACGGATCCAGATGTTCGAGGGCTTTCAACTCCAGATGATTGAAACTTCTCGCGGCCAGATCCGGGTGAGGACGGGAGGACAGGGGCCGGCGGTCCTGCTTCTTCATGGTCATCCCCGCACGCACATGACGTGCGCATAAGCTGGCGTCGTCTCACACGGTTGTCTGCGCGGATCTGCCCGGCTTCGGCAAATCCTACGTGCCGCCGGACGCTCCCGATAGTCGGTATTCTTCAAAGCGCGAGAAGGCGGCTGTTCTCAACGAAGTGATGGAGCTGCTTGGACATCCAAGATTTTCCGTCGTCGGCCATGATCGCGGCAGTTACTCAGCGTTTCGCATGGCAATGGATCATCCGGAGATGATCAAGAAGCTCGTTGTCATCGATTGCTTGCCCATAATCGAGCACCTTGATCGCGCTGAATGGAAATTCGCCCGCGACTGGTACCACTGGTTTTTCTTTGCTCAGCCGGAAAAGCCGGAGCGAGCAATCCTGGCTGACCCCATGGCCTGGTACAGTCAAATCCCTCCTGGCCTTATGGGGCGTGAAGCCTATGACGATCTCGTCAGCGCCCTACACGATCCATCTGTGATCCACGGCATGATTGAAGATTATCGCGCTGGAATACGGATCGACCATGTTCATGAGCGCGAAGACCGGGATGCGGGCCGGAAGGTTCAATGCCCGACGCTGTGCTTATGGTCGATCCGAGACGATCTGGAGCAGATATACGGCGACCCGCTCGCAATCTGGCGGAACTGGGCGGCCAATGTTGACGGACATGGTATCGACAGCGGCCATCACGTCGTAGAGGAGAACCCCGACAATCTCGCGGCCGCCCTCGTGGCGTTTTTTCGATGAGCATAGGTCAGCCGACGGACGCGTCGCAACGGCGATCACGGATAGGTTTATCGCTGTTCTATGGCCTTGCAGGCGTTCTGCATATCGTTTGGCCCGGGCCATTCCTGTCGATTACGCCGTATTGAGTCCCGTCCCCGCACGCAGCTATCTTTTTGACTGGTATGAGCGAGCTTGCGGGCGCTGTGGGGGTATGCTTCCGACGGACGCGAGCAGCGGCCGCAATCGGGCTGGCGCTATATGCAGTCTGCGTCTATCCAGCAAATATCAAGCATGCAGTCGATAGCCTGTCCGTGACAGATGCGGGCATGCTCAGGCGGATCAATCGCACTCCCGCTCTTGATCCCCAGCCGGTCTTCGCGGAACATCCGATTCTCCGAAAATAACTCACCTGTTATTTAAGAATTGACTGTTATTATGTCGCCATGAACATCCGATCACACCCAGTTCCGGCAAATGAACGTGAACGAGTTGAAGCTCTCGCCGACTTCAATCTCATGGACATTCCGCCGGAGCAGGAGTTCGATAGGCTGGCCGAGCTTGGTTCCAGGTTATTCAATGTGCCCACGGTGCTGATTTCTCTGATTGCTGAGGACAAGCAGTTCTTCAAGGCTCGTGTCGGCCTCGATCCGTGCGAGACCAGCCGCGAGATATCGTTTTGCACCTACGCGATCATGCAGGACGATATTCTCGTCGTTCCTGATGCATTGGCCGATTTCCGCTTTGATCGTAATCCGCTCGTGGTTGGTCCACCGTATATTCGATTTTATGCCGGCAAGCCTCTCGTGACCACGACGGGTGCGCGGATCGGCACGGTTTGCCTCATCGATAGCCAACCTCGAGACACGTTCACAGCGCATGATCGACAAAACCTC
>NZ_JBXHAY010000014.1:0-68724 GCF_057163345.1 Aliirhizobium sp. YIM B11859 | reverse complement strand
TGCTCGGTTGCAAGATCCGCGGCTGCGCGTGTCTCGAAGAAGGCTATGATCGTCGTCGTTCTGTCATCCGGCATTTCATCTCTCCCTATATCAACTTGCTCACACGCTTCGACCGCGTGGAGGTTCAAGGTGGTCACCGTCCAGGCTCGGTGTAGGAATATGTTTAACTCTCCGGCGACGGTTCGGCCGCCTCTGCACCTGGGGAGGATGTCTCGGGCTTGTCGCGAGCGTCGCTTTCTTTCCTATCGGCCTGCTTTTCCTCCTGCCGTTTAAGGTCGCGCTCGATCGTTTCGCGCGATCCCTCCGCAGGATCCTGCTCAGGATGTTCGCCAGTCTTGCCCATGTCGCTCTCCTCTTCGTTGCGAATGACATAGAGGAGCAACCATCAGAAAGCTCTGCGGTTCCTTCATCAAGGTCCGATTGCATCTTTGCCTCCCCTAGGCGGCAAAACGGCTTTCGTGGTTTCAGGCGATGGCGGCGACCGGCCCTCGCTTCCAGCAGATCAGGGCTTGCCAATTTGCCTGTTTGCCGCGATTAGGAGCCATATGACGAAGGCCGACAACATCCAAGTCCCACGAGAAGAAGCTTGGAGCCGCTGGTCTCCCGATGAACTCTATGAGCGCATTGGAAGTTCAGATCTCATCTGGTCGGTTGTCGGAGGCTGGGCGCTCGACCTTTGGCATGGGCGACAAACCAGGACTCACGAAGATCTGGAGTTTACCGTACTGCAAAAGCAAGCCGATGAATGCCGGCTCATGCTGGCAGGTCTTCGATTTTACAATGTCCGAGACGGTGTTTTAAAATACCAATCTGATGAAGCGCCGATCGAATCTGACATCTGGCAGCTATGGGGTTGCGACCAGGATGTTTGGCGTGTCGATATGATGATAGAACGTGGTGACGAAAACACCTGGGTGTACAAGCGAGATCCTTCGTTGCGGATGCCAAGGCTTGCAGCGGTAAAGAGAAATGCAAGCGGCATTCCCTACCTGGCACCACACCTCGTTCTTTTGTTCAAGGCGAGATATCTCCGGGACAAGGACCAGCAAGATTTCGATGCAGCGCTGCCGAAGCTGACAGACCGTGAGCGCGCTGATCTGCTCAATTTGCTTCAGATCCACCATCCTGGGCACATCTGGATCAACGCGCTCTCAGCGGCGCCAAATTGCTAAGGAGCGCCGAGATATCTCGGAATATCGCATTTGGACGGCCTGATTGCCCAGGTATTGAATCATTGCCGACTTCAATGCGAATGACGCCCTCGCGCCGAATTCTAACGAGGGCGCCCGGCGATCACGTGGCAACTTTCGGCGCCACCTCCCGCGCCCGATCGACATCCGGCATTCGGTATTGCTTCTCCTCAATTTCAGCCAGGCGGGATGGGACGATCTCCCTGTTATCGACGCCATAAAGCTTCTGAAAATTCATGATGAGAGGCTGCCACCGGGCGGGATTTATCCGGTTTTCATGCCCCTCTATGAGCAGGCTCGGATGGACGTGGACGCGGGTGATGCGGACCTCGAACGCTGAGATCAGGCCAGCGACCTGTGGATCGTCATCCATGATGCCGTGACGCGCGGCGACGACGGCCTCAAGTTGGATGGGGCATTCCAAGGCGCGCGGCGGGTCGACCGTTTGCGAAGGGATCGGAGTCAGGCCAGCGACCTCGAACTTTCGAGGCTCGTAGGCATAACCGAGCCTCTGCTTCAATTCAGGGATCTTCTCCGTACCTGTCAGCCGCGCAAGCCTATTTACAGCATCCGCCTGCTTCGGCGACGTCAGATTGAGTACGCATTGGCCCGTGCGGATCATATTCTGTGGAGTCTTGGAGGCGGTCTGTAGGCCAAGCATGCAACGCCAGCCGAGCCACCATGCGGAAGACATCGGTGCAAGGTTGGCGGTTCCATCCTCGTTCTGCGTGCTGATCAGAACGACCGGCGTTCCGAGATAGAGGATCGATGGTTCTATAGTGACATGGGGGTCGATCATGATGGCTCCTTAAGTTTTGACAGCGACACTCATATTATCGACCGATCAGGCGCGAACTCCGTTTCCTGCTCTGGAATCGAAGGTCGCAGATGGCGTAGGACGCGACGCTGTTCCCGTCGACATCTGTCGGCATTGACACGCCGGGAATCTGGATGCTTTGGATTTGCGCCGCATTCCGCAGAGCTGACTTGCCGGCCGTACTACCAATCCAGGTCGACAGCTATTTTCCCACAGTGGCCGCCCGAAGCCATCAGCTTGTAGGCATCGACCAACTCCGCCAGCTGGAAAGTTCGATCGACGACAGGACGGATCCTATGTCTGTCGATGACAGCGATGGCAGCGCGCAGATCGGCGACCGATCCGCCATTGCTTCCCTGTACGCGAATTTCCTTGAAGATGACCGGAAGGAGATCGAGAGAGCCGCCGGCGCCACCGAGGAAGCCGACTAGGCTGATGTACCCGCCGTGACGCACGGCGGCGATGGTCTTCTGGAAATCCTGGCCGCCGACGGGGTCGAGAATGAAGTCGGCGCCGACATTGTCGGTCGCGGCAAGAACCGCTTCGTGCCAATCCGGCATCGCCCTGTAATTGATGCCAAGATCTGCCCCGAGCGCACGGGCACGTTCAAGCTTTGCATCGGATGACGAGGTGATGATGACGCGGGCGCCTCGCGCCTTCGCCAGTTGCAGGATATGGATGGAGACACCGCCAGTACCAAGGGCGACCACAGTCGAAGCCGGACCAACCGAGGCAGCCTCGAGCGCTCGCCAGGCAGTCATGGCAGCAACGGGAAGCGATGCGAGTTCACTCCAGTTCAGATGATCTGGCGCCTTCACAACACTGTTGGCGCTCAGATTCGCGTACTGTTGTAAGCTCCCCGAGATCGTCGCGCCGCGCATCGGAGATGCCAGTTCCGAGGTCGGTGCGCCAGCCACCCACTCGGACTTCGGTGGCGTGATGACGCGGTCACCAACCCTGACCTGCCACACCCCCTCTCCCACCGAAACGACTTCGCCAGCGCCATCCGCCAGCGGTATAATTGGGAACGGAACCCCAGGATAGTTGCCGGTAATTACGGCAAGGTCCGCGAAGTTAAGGCTCGCAGCCATCATGCTGACGACAATGCGGCCCGGGCCGGGAACCCGCGGCTCGGGAAGATCCACGATCGTCAGGCCTTCGAACGATGGACCGGTGAGGTGTATTGCTTTCATGTTCAGATCTCCTTGAGAAGCCTGACCATCACTTACATTGCTGCGAAAAGCTCTTGAACATATGCAAATTGCAGATGATAACTGCGAACCATGCAGCAATATCCTTCCTTCGATCTCGATGACCTTGTGGCATTTATAGTGATCGCCGAAACGGGGTCGTTTCTGGCTGCGGGCCGTCGTCTCTCAAAAGACCCGACGGTCATCTCGCGACGACTGCAGGCGCTTGAGGCACGCCTTGGCGTGCGGTTGGCGGAACGGACTACGCGGCAGCTGGCATTGACTGAAGCGGGTCACGCCTATCTGGCAAAGATAAAGCCGATCGTCGCCGACCTGGAGGCCGCCGACCGCGATGTCACCGGTTTCGCCGATGGCGAGCCGCGCGGTCATTTGCGGATTTCACTTCCAGGCAATTTCGGAAAGCTTTGGCTTTCACCTCTGATCGTCGACTTTATGAAGCGATACCCCGCCGTCACGCTGGATATCGAAGCGACGAACCGTTTCGTCGATCTCATCGGAGAACGTTACGACCTTGCCGTGCGGTTGGGAGACCTGCCAGATTCACGGCTGATCGCGCGTAAGGTGGCGGACAGAAAGCGCATTATCTGCGCGTCTCCCTCCTATCTCCTGCGAAGCCCGACACTGCGAACGCCTCAGGACCTTCTTGATCATGCATGCCTTGTTCCTACCGCTAGGAATGACCCCTATCGCTGGAGGTTCAAAAAGGCGGCAGGAGGGATAACGGAGATATCGGTCCGTGCGGTCGCTGCTTCTGACGACGCGGAACTCCTGGTCGATGCCTGCGTCGGTGGCCTTGGCATCCTCTACACGTCGGACTGGTATGTCAGCCGTGAGCTGGCAGCGGGTCGTTTGGTCGAGGTCCTCGCCGGCTGGCAGCTTGACGACCCCGGTGGCGTTTACGTCGTCACGCCGGCCCGCGCTGGCATGCCGAGCAAGACACGCGCGTTTTCGGACTGGCTGCTCAAGCACCTTTCACCACCTCCTTGGGACAAGCCCGATGAACCCCGCGGCAGCACGTAATCGGGGCTAAGCAAGAATCGGGTGGTTTTCGTTCGATTAGAGAGCAAGGATCGGAGCGCAACCGGCGTGGATCGCAGGCATATTCAGCCGACATCCATCTGGAGAGAGAGATCATTACTATGAACATCCACTTAGCCACATCCCTTCGCCCGGTTGGGCTTATCGTCGAGAACGACCCTCGCTGGTTACGCATCGTGTCCCGCGACAAGGCCGCTGACGGCAAGCTTTGGTACACCGTAATGACGACAGGCATCTATTGCCGACCGTCTTGCCCTTCTCGCACGGCAAATCCCAGGAACGTTTCTCTGCACGATACGATCGAGAGCGCGCGTGCCACCGGCTTTCGGCCCTGCCGACGTTGTAATCCCGATGGCCCCGCGCGTGGCTCCGAAAATGCTACTCTCATAGCCAAAGCCTGCCGCCTGATCGAGAAGAGCGAGGTGGAAATATCGCTAAGCGATCTGGCGGTTGCCCTCGATCGTAGCCCCAGCCATTTCCACCGCTTGTTCAAATCCGCAACCGGCGTGACCCCTAAGGCCTATTCCGCAGGCCACCGCGCCAAGAAGGTTCAAGACAGTCTGCAGTCAGGCTCGAGCGTTACCGAAGCGATCTATGACGCCGGCTTTAATTCGAGCGGACGCTTTTACGAGAAGTCCAACCGAATTCTCGGCATGACGCCGACACGGTACCGAGAAGGCGGAGTCGCTGAAGAAATCAAGTTTGCGGTCGGTGCTAGCCAACTCGGCGCTATTCTCGTTGCATCCAGTGCCAACGGTGTCGTCTCAATTTTGCTTGGCGATGATCCGGACGACCTGGTCCGCAACCTTCAAGATCGGTTCGCGAAAGCACGCCTTGTCGGCATGGACCGGGACTACGAAGCGTTGATCGCTCAGGTCTGTGGCTTCGTCGAGAATCCGAGGATGGGCCTTGATCTGCCACTCGACGTTCGTGGCACGGCTTTTCAGCGCCGGGTATGGCAAGCCCTGCAGGGAATTCCTGCCGGCGAGCGGGTGTTCTACTCCGAAATCGCGCGCCGCATCGGTTCGCCTAACGCGGCACGCGCGGTGGCCGCTGCATGCGCCGCGAACAATATCGCGGTCGCCATTCCTTGCCATCGCGTTGTCCGCAATGACGGAACTCTATCCGGTTATGCCTGGGGCGTTGAGCGCAAGGGTACGTTGCTCAATCGCGAGGAGATTCAGGAAGGAAACGACACGCCGCGAGTCGGCTCCCGGCTCAGCGAGACTGCAATCAAAAACTAGGGCGCCAGGTCATGCTCAGTCGAAGGTCTTGAAGGGATAAGAACCGCTGGCCCGTAATCCGATTTGACTAAGCTATTGAAAGATATTGCCATGACCTGACGTTTGTCTGTGCGACCGGCGAATGTTATGCTTGTGCAACACTTGTTACGGTACGAGATTACACGGATTTCCATGTCGCGTAAGGTTGTTGCGAATGCTCAACATTCGCGACATAAGTTGCGTCAACTGGGCTGCCATGAACATTACCGGCGGGCAAAAAGATCATTGCCGCATTTGCCGGCGTAACCGATTTTGAGCGGATGTTGATCCTGGACCGAGTACTGTGCATAGGGCTACCGCGAAAGCCCGACGCGTCCGCTCGGACCGCCAGATCCGCTCTGTGCGGCTTATTGGCGTCAGTTAGTTTCATAGACCAAAACCGTTCGCGACGCTGTGCTGCCTCAAGTCATTGTTCTTCACTCGATAAATCGTCAGAGGAAAATGTTGTTGCCGACGTCCATGAACGACGCGAAGCCAAGATGACCTTCAAGATGAATTTTCATCAGATAATTGCCATCCCCGCTCGATGGCGCCCGTTCGATCCAGGCCAGGCCGCGGTCACCTCGGCGGCGCAGCCAGAGAGGTCGCAGTAGCTGCGAACCCCTTGCGGGTTGACCGTCCAAGGAGGGGGCTGGGTTAGGGATGCCAGACAAAAGAGCTGGGTTGGCAACGCAACTGGTTGGAACAGAGTGGTATTTGATCTCGCCGCACTGACCTTCGTCCGTATCATCCGAACTGCCATCAACCGGAATGACGTGAAAATAGGGAACTGCTTCGTCTTTCAAATCGAGACATCGGCACAGATACAGCGTTCGATGTGCCAGCCAGGTGATTACTGATTGCATCAGACGCAACGACGCGCGGAGTAAACTTTGGGGCGGAGGTTTTATGCCCCAGGACCAAGGCGCTGCCAACGAGCCCGGTACGGGACTTCGAAATTCCTATTTTTGTCAATTTCTGATTGACAAAAACGAAATTCTTCAAAGTAAACTTGATGTTCACTTTGAACTCGTGTCATGATGTCCATTATGAATGAACAGCGGAAGCCAAAGCTAAAAAATCTTATCCAATCGGTTCCGCCGGGCTTCATCATCGATGCGGCCTGGACGGCACGCCATGCAATCTCACGGCAATCCATATCGGCGTATATCAAACAGGGTTGGCTCGAGCGGATCGCAACAGGCGTCTACCGACGCCCATTCTCGGCAAGAGAAACGACGCAAGCCGTCACGGGCTGGAAAATCACCCTGTTATCCGCGCAATGGATCATGGGACATACATTCCACGTTGGAGGTCTGACCGCGCTCGGATTGCGTGGCCATACCCATTACCTCCAGCTCGGCGGCGATACGCGCGTCTACCTCTACGGCTCCGATATCCCAGACTGGCTTATGACATTGACGTCCGATGCCAGGTTCGTCCGACGAGGTCATGGACTGTTCCCCGACGAGAACAACGGCGTAGAGAACAACGAATTCAGCCTGTCTGATGATCCAGATGAGGAACTGGCCATGAGCCCGTGGCGATGGCCTATCAAAATGTCATCGGCAGAGCGGGCGATACTGGAGGTTCTGGATGAGCTTCCGAAGAACGAGAGCTTTCACAACATCGACATGGTGTTTGGGGGATTGGTCAATCTGCGCCCGAAAATGTTGACGATGCTGTTGACCCAGTGTCGCAGCGTGAAGGTGAAACGCCTTTTCTTCGTCTATGCTGACAAGCACGGGCATGCGTGGCTCAAGCATATCGATAGATCGCAAATCGACATGGGACGCGGCGATCGAGCGCTGCTCCCGGGCGGAAGGCTCCACCCGGTTTATCGCGTAACGGTCCCAGCCGACCTGTTGCCAAAGGAGAGTATCAATGGCGCGTGATCGCTATATGCGGCAGGTCGAACTGCTGGTCCGCACGTTGCCCTACATCGCTCGCCAGGATGTCTTTGCCCTCAAGGGGGGAACGGCCATCAACCTGTTCTACAGGGACATGCCTCGCTTGTCGGTCGATATCGACCTCACCTACCTTCCCATTGAGGATCGCAACACGACGCTCAGCGGCATCGACGCCGCGCTTGACCGCATTCGCGACGATCTGCTGAGAAACCTGCGTGGCGTCGATGTCCTGCGTATCGCCGGCGGCGGCAACAATGACACGCGGGTGCTCGTTCGGCAGGGCACCACCGAAATCAAGATCGAGACCTCGCCGGTCGCGCGTGGAACGGTTCATCCTCCGGAACTGCGGGCGGTAACGGATGGCGTCGCCGAGGCGTTCGGTTTTGCCGAAATGCAGGTCGTGTCTTTCGAGGATCTGTTTGGTGGCAAGCTTCATGCCGCCGTGGACCGTCAGCACCCGCGCGATCTATTCGACGTGAAGCTGCTCTACGATAACGAAGGGCTTACCGATGCGTTGTTTCGCACCTTCCTCATCTACGTCGCAAGCTCAGGCCGCCCTCCGCATGAGCTGATCAGGCCGTCATTGTCCGAACTCGAAGAAGCCTTCGTGAAAGAATTCGAAGGCATGACCATCGAACCTGTCAGCTTGATCGAACTCAAAGAGGCACGAGCACGGCTCACAGATGACCTTCGAGCCCGACTCGATGATAAAGCGATGCAGTTCCTGCTTACTCTCCATGATACGGAGCCAGATTTCGACGCCATCGGGCTGCCACAGGCGGCGGCCCTACCGGCAGTTCGGTGGAAGTTGCTCAATCTTGCAAAGCTGAAGCAGCAGAACCCCGATAAACACGCGCTGCAGCGTGGGGAAATCGAGAACATGTTTGCTTAAGCAACTGTGTTCCCAAGCACGGCCGGCCGCACGTTCCCTTCTCAGGCACCAGCGGCCGGCCAGTCATTTGCCGGCTCTTCGATAGCGTCATCCGACACATCGTCTGCAGGGTCGGGATCGCGTTCATTCGCAATCCGCAAACGCTCGATTTCTTCGATCGCGGCGTCGAAGACATCGGCCTGCTTGACGCCGGAAACGACCGCTTGGTCCAGCAGGCTTTTCAAGCCAATTCGCAGTTGATCTCGCCAGTTATTACTCATTTCGTTTTCTCCGCTTGATCTTTTTATCGGAAAGCTTAATCCACACCGGAGCGTGATCGCTGGTGTGTTCCCAGCCGCGCACATGCTTGTCGACCTCAGCTTTTTTCAGGCGCTCGGCAGGGTCGGGACTGAGCAGGAAATGGTCGAGCCTCAAACCCGCGTCGTGTCCATAGGCATTCGGGAAATAGTCCCAGAACCGTGTAGATACGCTCTCCGGGATGCATCTCGCGTAGCGCATCCGTCCAGCCCTGAGAGACGAGGTTTCGGTAGGCTTCCCGGACTTCGATGCGGAACAGCGCGTCGTCAGTCCAACGCTCCGGCTTACAGACATCCAACTCCGTCGGCATGACGTTATAGTCACCCACGAGGACGACAGGCACCTCTAGCTCCAGCAACTCGGCGGCATAGTCGTGCAGACGCTGAAACCATCGGAGCTTGTAGTCGAACTTCGGGCCAGGATAGGGATTGCCGTTTGGGAGATAGAGGCCGCCAATCACAACGCCGTCCACGATGGCTTCGATAAAGCGGCTCTGCTCGTCCTCCGGCTCCCCCGGAAGACCTTTGCGCGTCAGTTGCGGCTCCTGACCTCGCGCCAGGATGGCGACGCCGTTCCAGGATTTCTGGCCATGCCAGACCGCACCATAACCGGCGGCTTCGATAGCTTTCGCGGGAAACTTCGCATCCGGCGCCTTCAGCTCCTGCAGAACGACAACGTCCGGCTTCGCCTCGTCCAGCCAACGAAGCAGGAATTCCAAGCCGGATGGCGCTTCTGAAATCGCAGATTATCTCGCTGTCCGTGTCATTCGTGCAAAGAAGAACGCTTATTCCGAGTTCCGTCGAATACCGGGCCAGCCCGGCCGTACTCACGCCGCTGGCCCACGTATCCATCACGACGAGGCCGACGATATTATCCCGAAGCCAAGATCTACCCGCCTCCACGGAAGCGACCATGTGAATATCGATAAATCCGACTTTGGCCAGTTCGTCTGCGATGATGGAAGCGATCAGCCAAGATTCTTCTACAATAAGAACTTTTGGAAGTCTGCAATGAGTTCCCCTGGTTCGGACTTCGCACTCGGGTAGGATATAGGTCGTCGCCGCGCCCAAGCCAAGACGCGAGCTCAAATACCCAGTGGCCGTAAAGTTTTCCAGCGTCGGAGGGAAAAGTGAATCTCAACCAACTCGCCTGTGCGGCTGATGGAAATGCCGGATGTACGTTATCGTACATAACTTGCTCAACTGGCCCGAATGAAATTTTGATCTTGCCTGAAGCAATCCATTACGCGTTAGATTGCGTATCAAGCAAAACTACAACCTTTTCGCGTGAGTCGTTATGGGGAAAGATCCTGAACTACTGCACAAATCTCAGTGCCCTGACCTATCTGGAGAAATCGGCTTTTACACTTGGAACCTCTCACTTGACCGCTGCTACGGTGATGAAGTGTTCAGTCGCCTCTTCAATATCGACATCCACGAGGTGAACGAAGGTGTTTCGATCGAACAGATACTTTCGCGTGTATGTGACGAGGATCGGCCCAGGTTGGCAAAAGCAATCCATCAGGCAATAACGACAGGAAGCTTTTACACGGAAACCTATTACGTTATTCAACAATCTGGACAATACCGGGAACTGACCGCCTTTGGTAGATGTCTACGCTTTTCTGACGGCACCCCGTCACATTATACGGGCTTTGTTGTTGTTGCATCTGCAAGTCCCGTCGTGACCGGCAAAGCGCATATCGAGCTTCATACTCGCGCGGCGTTGCGACTAGCCGAAGAGCAAGGGCTCGATCTTGCAGCCCGTTACTTACTCTCGGCGCTCGGCTTACTGGAAGGAGGAACACGATCAGGCTCGTAATGACGGGTAAGTTGCGCCATCGTTGCAGATGTTCTGGCAGCGCGTGAAGCAGTACTATCGATTTGAAAGCTTGGGGCTTTGAACTGCTGAAGAGTTGTCATCAGTGCCTTCAGAGCGTCCGAGGCATCGGCGATTTTCGACATCATATCGCGCCTCCAGCGCGGAAAATCCTTTGATGGTAAGCGTCACTAAGGGTTGGCCTGTTGGGACTGATCACCACCTATCGGTACGGTAACTCACCAGAACGTGAATCAGCCAGGCATGCTAGGTAATGGAGGCGCTTAAAGGCATTACCCCTCTCGTCAGACATTTTCTGGCTTGAGCCTTTGGGCGTCTTAGGTTTTCGTACTTATTAGGCTTGGCTAATCGCGTATTCAGGCTGTCGTGGACGCCTCAAGTCGTTCTTAAATCAATGGAACGTGTCTTTGACGCTGCTAAAGTGAGGGGCCTTAACCTGAGTGAGAAACTCGCAGGCAAGATCGATTGCCTGGCGCATCGAACATTGGTCGAAATCCACTGGCACATCTCTGAATTTTCCGAGAATATCCACAAGCATGCGAGCAGCTGAAGCCCAGCGAAGGCGAGAATCATAGGGAGCGTCACGGTAAGCCATAAGCACCTCCTCGATCATTTTCTGGAAGACGAGACGTCTTCTGTCGTCCGCGAGACTTGTTATTCCATATGCGTTCGTAGTCTCCAGCATCGGCCACCCTCCGATATGCCCTCAGCGGGGGCATATATATCTCTAATTGCAAAAATATGATATTTCAACACATTTTAACGTGGTGTCTGATGCGAGCTCTACGTCCTCACGTATCCATCTTCAGGTTTAGGAATGGGCGAAAACCGCCATAGTAGAGTGCGGGCGTTAGATTTAATAGAGAGCGGCAAATTGGCAAAAGGCTATCTTTCCGCAACTTGGCCCGATGATCCTTCCTGATTCGCTCGCCATTTGTTAAGCTCCGGTTCGGTTCCTCGAAAAGAGACGAGCGGTGCGCTGGTGGTCAGCTTGGTAGAATGTGACTGGGACGCTCTTGAAGGGATTCGGACCGGTGACCCGTAGTCATCTGCCTTCGAACGTTCGTAAGTTCCGCGCTGTCAATTTGCGTTTCCAGGTAGATGTACAGACATCCGATAGCACTGCGCGCAAAAACTTATCGTCGAGAGCAGGCTGACTGAAGAATTATTCTCGCGCGCTCGTTATTCACCTTGAACGCGAGCTTAGATGCTAAGCTATTCTAGCTTGCCTCTTTTAAGCCGCCCTCATCCGGCCACTTGCCCATTCAAACGAGACTTGAAAGAGACGGAAAATGAGGCTTTGAATGGCGGGGAGGTTTGGTATCGTGTCGAGGGTTAGGATTTAGCAGTGGTTGACGGCAAAACGTTCTGGCCTGGCGACGCTGCCCTCAAGGAATTACTCAATTCCGCTCGTATCGGTGTCTGGACGCTTGATCTCGTTAGCGGAGAATTGCTTGTATCGGAAGGTTGCAAGCGCAATTTCGGCCGAAAGCCCGACGACGCCTTCTCTTATCTGGATTTGCAAAACAGCATTTAACCAGCGGATTTGGCCCGGTGGAAAGAAACCGTCGCCAGCTGCCTTTCAACGAACAGCGAGCTACAGATCGAGTATCGGATCAACTGCCCTGATGGTAGCCGCCGGTGGATCGAAATCACGGCGAAGGTCACCTACAGTCATGAGGGACAACCAATTTCCATGTCCGGCGTCTCGCTTGACGTCACCGATCGCAAAGACGAAGAGCGGGATCGAATGGACGATGAGGAGCGCCGCAGGGTCGCGACGGAGACAGGCGAGGTCGGCCTTTGGGACCTTGACCTTGAAACGTCGACACTCACCCTCGACGACCGTATGAAGATGCTCAACGGCGTTTTCGATGGACATCCCGTCGACATGGAGGGTGCGTTCAACGCCATCCATGTCGAGGACAGGGCCAATGTAGAGTTTGAACTCGCTGGACTTGCGGAGGGTCGAGCTGAGTTTCTCACACTCCAATACCGAGTAATCGGCATTGAGGATGGCGTAGAGCGCCATGTGCTGGTCAACGCCCGGGCAATGCGCGACGAAGATCAGGTCATCAGGCGCTTGATCGGCGCCGCTCGGGACTTATCACAACGAGTCGCCGCAGAACAGCAGGGCATACTCCTCAATCAGGAAATGTCGCACCGGCTCAAAAATACACTGGCCGTCGTGTCCTCCATCATCACGCAAACGCTGAGAGCGGCTACCGATGTGGATGCGGCGCGCGCTGTCCTGCTGTCGCGCATACAGACGCTCGCGGGCGCGCATGAGCTCCTTTTGTCCGGTCACACGGACTCGGCATCGCTTAAAGCGATCATCCGTGCCGTGTCTGAACCTCATGACAACGTTGGTCAGATCGAAGTGCTGGGGCAGGACGTTTCACTTGGTCCAAAGACGGCGTTGTCGTTCGCGCTCATCGTGCACGAGCTCGCGACCAACGCGGTTAAATACGGCGCCCTGTCAGTTGGCGCAGGAGCCGTCGTGGTGACCTCCGAGATCGACCGCAGCGAACCCTCGCTGGACAAGCTTATCGTTGAGTGGAGAGAGAGCGGCGGACCCGCTGTTTGGCAACCGACCCGTAAGGGATTTGGCACACGGCTGATATCGATGGGCCTTTGTGGCGGCGAAGGAAGCGGAGTATCGGTAGACTACAATCCTGACGGTGTGGTCTACCGTTTTACCGCACAACTCGATACGGCGACGTCGCAATGACGGCCGTAAAGGGCCGCGCGTGCATCAGGTTGCCATTTCGTGGAAAAAGTTACTTCAGTATTTTTCTGATCTCCTGATCAAGCTGTTCCTGCGTATAGGGTTTCCCGAGACGCGGAAGATCCATGCCTGTGCCTGGCGGCAGATCGGCATAGCCGGTCGCAACCAAAACCGGCAGTTCGGGCCTCATAACTCGCGCAGCTTTAGCCAGTTCTGCGCCATTCATGCCCGGCATGGAAAAATCGGTGATGACAAGCTCAATACTTGGTTCGGTGGCCAGCATCTCGAGCGCCTGCTTGCCGGAGTTCGCCTCGAACACACGATGGCCGAGATCCTCGAGCATATCGACAGAACTCATGGCAATGAGGGCATCATCGTCGACCAATAGGATTGTCGCTGGGCCTATCATTTTTACCTCAATATTTACTAGCTCATCAGCGCTACGGAGCGCCTCACCCGTCACAGGCAACCACAGCTCTGCCAATGTTCCCACCCCGACTTCACTGGAGAGCTTAAGTGCACCGTCCAGCTGCACCGCAAGTCCGTGGATCATCGACAGGCCCAGGCCAGTGCCTTTCCCAAGTTCCTTCGTGGAAAAGAAGGGATCGACGGCTTTTGCCAAGGTCACGCTATCCATCCCTGTTCCGGTGTCGCGGACGCTGAGGCACAGATAGGCACCGCGAGTCATCCCTTCGGCCGGAATGATGTCTGACTCATGCCGCACACTGATTGTGATTGAACCTCCGTTAGGCATTGCATCACGCGCATTGACCACAAGGTTCAAGAGAGCCAGTTCGACCTGGTTGCCGTCGACAAGCACCAGCGGTAGCTCTGCCACGATCTCCGTCGTGATAGGAACGCTAGACCCGACAGAGCGTAGCAGTAGCTCCTGCATGTCGTCGACAAGCTTAGCGAGATCAGTGGGCTCAACCGCCAGGTCCTGCCGCCGCGCGAAGGCAAGCAAGCGCTGGGTCAGCGAGGCGCCACGCCGAGCGCCTTGTAGCGCACCGTCGATCAACCTCGTAGCTTTCGGGTCGTTGAGGAGATGCTTTCGCAGAAGATCGAGGTTGCCGAGAACAGCCATCAGCAGGTTGTTGAAGTCGTGCGCGACGCCACCGGTCAATTGACCGATCGCTTCCAGCTTCTGCGACTGCCGTAGCTTCGCTTCGGCGCTCTCGCGTTGCGCGCTTTCACTACGAAGCGCTTCCGTCCGTTCTTCAACACGGCGCTCGAGTGTTTCGTTCATCGAGCGCAAGGAGGCTTCGGCATGTTTTCGGGATGTGACGTCCGAGGCGACGCCGGTCAGCTTCATGGCGCGCCCCTTCTCATCCTTGACCAAACGACCACGCAACTCCGCCCAATGTTGGCTCTGATCGGGCCAGATTGTTCGATATTCGATCACATAATCCTCGCCGCTGCTGACGGTGTGCGCGACACCATCATGCATCGGCTGGCGATCGTCTGGGTGGATCGACGCGACCAAATCGCCGTAGGATAGGTCTTCAACTGATTTTCGGCCGAATATTTGCCGAAACTCACCTGACGACCTAAGTGTCCAGTCTTGCAGGTCGATCGACCACGTCCCAAGACGGCCGGCCAACAGCGCAGTCTGGAGGCTCAGTGCCCCTTCAGCGAGCTCAGCGATCCTGTTGCGGGCCTCAAATTGCCGGCGCCGGTTTTTGCGCGCGCTGTCAACGACGCTTACAAATGTGGTCGGATGAAACGGGCGCTCGATAAACGAGACGTTTCCAAGTGTTTCGGCAACCCGTGCCGCCGCGGGATTGCGCTCCGGGCCCGCGCCCTTGTGGGTCAGAACAATAAAGGGCAGATCAGACCAGCTCGGTTGGGATTGGACCCAGGCGTTAACAGCCTGGAGATTACTGGATCTAAGTGCCTCTTCGACGACGATCACGAACAGCACACGGTCGCCGAGGCTGTCCGCCAACTCGGCAGTGCTCGAGATAGGCTCTGACGCGATACCACACTCGGACAGCAGCGCGGCCGCCACCGCGCCGTCGCGGCCGTTGGGCGCAAAGACAAGGGCTACGCTATCACGGTCAGGAATTGTCGTCGCTCCCGCCATCCAGCATCAGGCTCTGATCGCCGACAAAAGATGGGACGCCCCGTAGGACACCCTGAAATCCTGTCAGAGGTGCTCCGAGCGTCAGGCCCCCCTTGCCGATTTCATATTCTCTGATCGTCGATTCGTGCGATCCAGTCCGCTTCTTGACGATCGATACGGCACGCCGTACCTGCCCAGTGGCTTCGAAGTACCGCAACAGGACGACGGTATCGGCCAGATAGGTCAAATCGATAGGCGACTTCATGTCTCCGACCAACCCATGCTGAGCGACGGTCAGGAAAGTGTTGGCGCCCTGCCGGTTCAGATATTGAAGGAGCTCATGGATGTGCAGGATCAACTGGTTTTCCTGAGGCATGCTCGCCTGGTACCCGTTGATGCTGTCGATAACGATGATCTTCGCCTGCGCTTCATCAGCGCGTGCGCGGACGCGATGGGCGAATTCGCCCGGCGACAATTCAGCCGCATCGAGCTGCTCGATGTGCACCATGCCGCTGTCACGCATGGCCTCGATGTCGATGCCGATGCCGCGCATCCGGTTAAAGAACAGACCGAGCTCTTCGTCGAACACAAAGACTGCCGCCTTTTCTCCACGTTCGACGGCCGCCGCAACAAACTGTGATGTGAATGTCGTTTTTCCCGTCCCGGCAGGGCCGAGGACGAGTGTGCTGGAGCCCTGCTCAATGCCCCCGCCCAGAAGAGCGTCGAGTTTGGCAATCCCGCTCTTGGCCTGGACACGGTCGTAGGACGTGTGGTGTTCGCCGGCGCGCAGCCGCGGGTACACCGCAACGCCGCCCGTCTCGATCTTGAAGTCGTGATATCCGCCGCGGTAGGACTGGCCACGATACTTGACAATGCGGAGGCGGCGACGCTCGGCACCGTACTCTGGTGCCAGCTCCTCCAGATGAATGACGCCATGGACGACGCTGTGAACAGTCTTATCGAGAACATCGGCAGTCAGGTCGTCGAGAAGCAGAACTGTCGTCCCCTGTCGAGCAAAATAGTGCTTCAGTGCGAGTATCTGTCTGCGATATCGCAATGAGCTTTGGGCAAGCAGGCGTATTTCCGAGAGGCTATCGAGGACGACGCGCTTAGGCTTCACGCGTTCGAACGCCTCAAAGATCAGTTTCGTGGTTTCTCCAAGCTCCAGGTCTGACGAATAGAGCAGGCTCTGTTGATGATCGGCATCAAGCAGGCTTTCCGGCGGTACTAGTTCGAACACTTTGATATGGTCGCCAAGCACCATGCCGTGCGACCGGGCTCCTTCCCTCAGCTCCTGTTCGGTCTCGGAGAGGGTAATATAGAGGCATTGTTCTCCGAGTTTGTCGCCCTCGATCAAAAACTGCAATGCAATCGTCGTTTTGCCAGTTCCCGGATTGCCCTCGAGCAGAAAAACATTCTCTTTTGTTAAACCGCCCCCTAACACGTCATCGAGACCAACGACACCCAGTTTCGCTTTTTCACGCGCGCTCATGCAAACCCTTTTCCCTCTTTTCAAATGGCGATTGCATCGCCCTGGGCATCGTTTCAATTAAAATCGTTTTCCAATCGGATCGGCTAGACCTCTTCCTCCTCGCCGTTCTTCTCGCTACGGGCAACTTTCGCCTCCATAGGCTCACCTGTCCCAGCGCCCGCAATAGCGTTGGCGAGTTTCGACGCGTCGTAAGGTTTTGACACGACAATTGCGTCTGTCTCGTTTCGAACCGAGGTCGGATCGCCTGTGGCATAGACAATCAGCGTTGACGGCCGGAGCGCCCTCGCTTCGGCAGCAAGTTCCGAACCGGAGGCGCCGGGCAGGTTGAGGTCGGTCACAAGAACATCGACAGCCATCGTCTGGAGCGCAGCTTTGGCCTCCTCGGCACTGCCCGCTTCCACGACGATCAATCCGGCATCTTGCAGCATCTCAGCGGTGTTCATGCGGATGAGCGCATCGTCCTCGACCAGCAGCACAGTCTGACGTCCGACTTTATGTATATTTGACGCCAAGGTTTCGGTCGCCGTATTATTCTCGACTACCTTCTCCGAAGGCTCGGCCGAAGAACGCTTGTTTTTTACATTCGACCGCTGCGACTGGTTGGCAAGGACATGCCTGAACTTGCGAGCCAAAGCCTCCCGCGTGTAAGGCT
The DNA here is from genome assembly GCF_057163345.1 of Aliirhizobium sp. YIM B11859. Classification (NCBI taxonomy): domain Bacteria; kingdom Pseudomonadati; phylum Pseudomonadota; class Alphaproteobacteria; order Hyphomicrobiales; family Rhizobiaceae; genus Aliirhizobium; species Aliirhizobium sp. YIM B11859. The sequence continues at coordinate 51,334 of NZ_JBXHAY010000014.1, read as the reverse complement.
TCGACAAGAGTTCGACGCCGGCATCAAGCTTGCCGCCGTGGACAATCGAGTTTTCTGTGTAACCGGACGTGAATAGTACTGCGATATTCGGCAGCCGCTCTTTCGCCTTACGGGCGAGTTCCGGGCTTTTCAGCGTGCCCGGCATCACGACATCGGTGAACAGGATGTCGATCGGGATCCCACTATCGATCACCGTCAGCGCACTCCCTGCATCAACGGCTTTCAGCGTGCGGTATCCAAGATCGGTCAGTAGCGCGATGACCGTTTCCCGGACTTCCGCGTCGTCCTCAACGACGAGCACGGTTTCCGTGCCGCCGACGATCGGGCCGTTATCGACGACAACTTCGACGTCTTCCGCCTCGATTGCACGCGGAAGGTAGAGCTTGATCGTCGTACCATGGCCGACTTCCGAATAGATTTTAACGTGGCCACCGGACTGTTTCACGAAGCCGTAGACCATCGACAGACCCAGACCCGAACCCTTGCCTTCAGCCTTGGTGGAGAAGAAAGGCTCGAACACCTTCTCGATGATCTCTGGGGCCATGCCGGAACCCGTATCGGTGACGGCCATCATGACGTACTGACCTGCAGTCACTTCGTCATGTGTGCGGGCGTAGGCGTCATCGAGATGCGCATTCGACAGTTCGATCGTCAGCTTGCCCTGCCCTTCCATCGCGTCGCGTGCGTTGATGGCGAGGTTCAGCAACGCGTTCTCGATCTGCGTCGGGTCGATGAACGTATTCCACAGCCCTCCGCCGACGACGGTTTCGACCTCGATCGCCTCGCCAATTGCCCGGCGGATCATATCGTCCATGTCACGAACAAAGCGGCTGATGTTGACAACCTTGGGCTCGAGCGCCTGGCGCCGGCCGAAAGCGAGCAGTTGGCTGGCGAGCTTGGAACCGCGCGATACACCGGCCATGGCGTTGGCAATCTTTGCTTCAGCCCGCTGGTTGCCTGCGACCTCCTTTGACAGAAGCTGGAGATTGCCGGACACCACCTGAAGCAAGTTGTTGAAGTCGTGCGCCACCCCGCCGGTCAGCTTGCCAACGGTTTCCATCTTCTGGGCTTGGGCCAGCTTGGTCTCGGCCTGGCGACGCTCGGCGATTTCCGAGATAACCCGCACCTCAAGATTCTCGTTGAGCTGTTTCAGTTGATCTTCGGCGCGTTCGCGATGACGGACCTGCCGAGAGAGAGCTTCCGCCTGTTCGCGCAGCGCTGCCTCTGCCGCGCGCTGATGGGTGATATCCGTATGGACACCCACCCATTCGACAATATTGTCCTTCGAGCCGATGATCGGAAGCGCACGGATAGCGAACTGGCGCCAGGCCCCATCATGCCGACGGACACGATGCTCGTGGACATACATCGACCTGGCTTCGACAGCGGCATTCCAGGTTGCGACCGAGGCATCCATGTCGTCGGGATGCACGGCCTCCGCCCACCCGAAGCCCTGATACTGATCGAATGTCTGACCGGTCAACGCTGCCCAGCCAGGCTGTTCTCCGACCATGCGGCCGTTGGCGCTATTGGTCCAGAGAACGCCGTGTACGGCGTTCATCGCAGTATGGAAGCGAGCGTTGCTGATTTCGAGCTCGGCTTCGCGAACCGCTCGTTCTTCGATATCGATACCGAGAATGTAAACACCCGGCACGGACCCGTCTGGTTCGACGTGCGGGACATAGCGGATTTCGAGGCGACGGGGTGAATCCCCCCGCTTCGGCATGTCCGTCTCGGCCGTGACAGTCTCACCGGCAAGCGCTCTGTCGATGTCTGCGCGGCGATCTTCGTAAGCGGCCTTGCCAACGACATCGATGACAGGCTTCCCGATCATTTCCTCTGGCTTTGCGCCGAACCATTCCTCGTAGGCACCGTTGGCAAACCGATAGACGTGGTTTCGATCGACATAGGAGATCAGCATAGGCACCGCATCAGTGACACGGCGGAGATCAGCTTCGCTGTCGCCAAGTCGCTTTTCCATGGCGACACGGTCGCTGTTATCAACGACCGTGCACATCACGCCGCCGATCTTGCCGTCTGCTTCGTAAACGGGCGTGTAGAAAAGATCGAAGATAAATTCCTGAGGCAGACCATCCCGCATCAGTGTCATTCTCTGATCATGGTAGGAACGAAGCTCGCCGCGAAGACCGGCCTCGATCATCTCACGGTTCCAGTCCCAGATTTCCGGCCAGATTTCCGCGACATTGCTGCCGAGCGCAGCGGAATGCTTGTCCGACACGATCCGGGCATAGGTGTCGTTGTAGAGCATCACGTGAGCCGGCCCCCACATCAGCACCTTCGCGACCGGCGAATTGACGATGTTGGCGACGGTGGTGCGCAACTCGACCGACCAGGTGCTCATAGCGCCGAGTGCGGTGGCCGCCCAGTCCTTTTCCCGAATGATCTTGCCGCATTCTCCGCCGCCGATCGGCCAGGCCTGCGCCAGCATCGCCGCCGGTTTGACCCCGTCACGCAGCAGCCGCAGCCCCGATCGGACGACCTCGCTAGCGTTACCGTAGTCGCCGGAGGTCAGGCAGTCGGAGATGAAACCCTCAAGTTCAGGGGTCAGCGAAAAATTGCGCGTGAGACGTTTGGCCATGGATGCTCGTCCCACAGTTTTTCGCCTGTGTCAATCTGTGTCACACTACTAGCTCTGGATCGGTTAAAGCCTCGTATGTCCTTTAAGATTAGCTCAGGCGGTCCTGACCTTCACTTTCGACAACGGAGCTGCCAACGTCCAAATCAAGACGTCATCATTGACCTTCCACTCGCTGACACCTCCGAGGGCAGAGGCTACGATCCGCTTTAGGACTAGCGAGCCGAAGCCATTGCCGTGTGACAGAAGGTCAGGATTTCGTATCGCTGTTTCTTTCCAGATAAAGTGGAATATCGGCTCGTCCGCTGTGTCGCCCTGACGGGCTTCCCAGGTCACATCGACGCTTGATCGATCGAGATCTGCAAACTGAACACGGTTCATGATCAGCTCGTGAAGCGCCATCCCAACGTTCAGCACCGCATTGGCGTCGAGAAGCATGTCTGGCCCTGACAGCGAAAACTCGCCGGCTCCATTAAACGGCTTCACCTGATGGGAAACCAGAGACCGCAACTCAACACCCGCCCAGTCCACAGAGGAGAGAAGATCATGGGAATGTGACAGGCCCATGATGCGCTCTCGCACACGTCGCTCAAACCCCTGAATGTCATGGCTCCGAGCCGCGGTTTGAGAAATTACCGACAGGATCACGGCATACTGGTTTTTAACCCGGTGATTGATCTCGCGCATCAGCAGACGCAGTCGGCGCTCGTTCTCCTTGGCCTCGGAAAGGTCTCTGGCGATCTTAGAAGCTCCGACGATCTTTCCGCGCTTGTCAGAGATCGGGGACACGGTGATCGAAACCTGAATGAGTTCACCGGTACTCTTTTTTCGCACGGTTTCAAATGTCTCGATCTTTTCTCCGAGCTTCAGTCGCCGGACGATGTCGACTTCCTCATCGTGGCGGTCTTCGGGGATAATGATATAGATCGGTTGACCAATGGCCTCATCGGCAGACAGTCCGAATAGACGCTCCGCCGCCTTGTTCCAACTGGCAATTGTCCCGGTGAGATCGTTGCTGATAATGGCGTCGAAGGATGAATCGACGATTGCTGCGAGGCGTGCGGCACTATGGTTTTTTTGCCGGCGCTTCGAAAGCTTCCTCTCAAACATTCACTCGACCCATATCCTTAAGCGGCTCCCTCCCCGCTGAATCGCATCTGTCTGGCAGACACCACTAAAGAACTGATAATCGTTAAGAATGTTTCATTCGATCGATCAAGGCCGAAGGTCAGGGTTTAAGCGTCATACCGCGTGAGCCAGCTTTCTGATCGAGGCAGAGACCGCTTCAAGATCGTAGGGCTTCTCGTAAAAGACGGCGTTGCTCGGTAATCCAGATCGAGAAACACGCACCATGCCAGAGGCGATGATGATGCCGATCTCGGACCTGAGTTCTCTCACACGCTCGGCAAGCTGCAGCCCATCCATCGAGCCTGGCATGTTGACGTCTGTGAAAATGACATCCACATCGGTGCGTTCCAAGAGGATCCGCAAGGCCTCATCGGCATTCGCGGCTTCCAGGGTGGTGACGTTTGGCCCGGAGATATAGTCCGCCACGTCCATACGAATAAGTGCCTCATCTTCAACGATGAGCACCACAATCCCCGCGTTCGATATCGTCAATTCGTTGCTCCAGTCGTTACGAGCGCCAAGTTTGCCCAACGCTGTACGACGGGGCAGTCTGAAAGGAGGCTCGCCCGCGGCGAGCCTGATTTGTGATGGAAATAGGCGGCTTCCTATAATCGTCCACCGGCAAGAAGCGGGCAAACCATCTTTGCAAGGCGTTGGACGACGGGAATTGCGTTCAATAAGAAGGCAACCAGTTGTTATGAGTCCATCTTCAGCTGTTTCAACGGCGCCTCGACCCTGCAACGTAGGCCGGACGGCTTGTGTTCAATCGTGACAAGGCTTCCCGTCCCGATCCCGGCCATGATCAGGCGGGAACCGGCTCCGCGCTTTTCAGGCTTCACCACCTCCGGGCCGCCAGACTCCTGCCAGATCAGTTCAAAGACGGGCTCTCGGTCATTGGAGACGTTCCATCGGATTTCGACGAAGCCGGTGGTTGTCGAGAAAGAGCCATATTTCGCGGCATTCGTGCCAAGCTCATGAAGGACGAGCGAGAGCGAGAGTGCGGATCGAGGGGAGATATCGACGACCGGGCCTGAACTGGTGAAGCGAGCAGGGTCATAATGGTCCAACGAGTTGCGCACGATGTCTGCAACGCTGGCTTGTCCGCTTAAACCGTTGACGAGGATATCATGCGCTTTTGCCAGAGCACCGATCCGACCGCTTAGAACCTTCGATACTGCTCGAACGTCCTGCTCTGATCTCATCGTCTGGGCGATGATCGCCTGGACGAGCGCCAACTGATTCTTCATGCGATGGGCGAGCTCGTGGCTCATTTCTTTCTGAAAGGCTTCATTTTCCAGAAGTTTGACATTTTCGTTCTGTTTCCGTTCGGCAAGCGCCGCCAAAGCCTGCCGCTCTGTCCTCAAGGAGGCGGAAGTGACCGTGATGGTGTGGATAATGAAGATGTCGACGCCAACTATGGCAGCATAAAAGAGAAGAGCGAGAATAGACCCGGGGGTCAGTTCGAATGTGTAAGCCGGGGCAATGAAAAAGTACCACGCAGACAGCCCGCCTAGCAGTGCACTGACGATGCCTGGCCAAAGACCGCACAGCAATGTCGTGATGATGACCGCTGGAAAAAATGTCAGGTAAGGAAATCCCGACGGCAACTCATCGTTGATGAGGAGGCGCACGACCAAAGCAAGCACGAAAAGTAACGTCGCGAACATCCAACGAAAAGCGTTCGATCGGCGACGTGTTACCAGCTCTTGCAAATGGACGATCATCGATCGGCGATCGTCAGAATTTTGAGTTTCAATCATTGAGCCACAGATATTTCACACGTCTCTCAATGCCACTGGGCATAAAGATTTGCAACCGCGGCACCCGCCGCAGATCGGCTGAAGCGTGCGAAGCGATCATAACGCAGAAGGCGAACTGAAACTGTCCCTCAGGACCCGGTGAACAAACTCTGCAGAGATGGGTTTCGAAAGAAATGTCGCATTGACGGGAAGGTCACCAGGCTGCGGCGTGACGGCTCCAGAGGCGATAATCACCTTTATGTTGGGCCACCGTTGACCAATGGTGCGAGCAAGGTCGATCCCATTCAGATCGCCAGGCATCTGTATGTCGGTGAACACCAACTGCAGGGACGAGTGGCGATCAAGAAATTCGAGCGCCTGATCAGCGGTTTGCGCCTCGATAATCGAAAAACCCTCGTCTGACAGAATGTCAGATGTGTCCATGAGGATCAGCGGTTCATCATCGACCAAAAGAGCAATGGGCCGACTGAGATTTGCGAATTCTTTTGCTTCCATGTGTTATAAGGTTCGCTAATGTATATTGTTCCTTGGGGACGTTCGACTGAGCTAGATGAACTGCACACTTCACGCAGACTCCGATCGCCGTTTCGACTGGGGGAAGCGCTCCAGCAAATAAGTCTCGATATCCTGCAAACGCATACGGTGAGACATGAGATTGAGTTCGAGGATCCGCCGATCCGGACCCGTCTTGGCGTCGAGCAGACGCTCATAGGATTTGATGATTTCAAGCAGATCGATGTAATCGATACGAAGCTTTTGCTCTGATACATGCATGGGAATGCCCCCGTGACGCTGTATCAAAACGTAACAATAAGCCGTTGGTTTCATGCATATTAGCGGCATGGTTTATAAAACGGAAACGGTCCACCTCGACACCGGCGGCCGGCGCACTTTTGTCGACGAACCGCTATTCCGCGAATTGGGAAATGTAATTTGCATTTTTCCCAGCATTTTTGGCGCGATAAAGCTGACGATCGGCTTCCGACAAAAGCGCCGTGAGATCGGGATGCTTCGCTCGACTGAAGGTCGCTCCGACTGACGCGTGGACCGACAATTCTCCGACTGACATGGTGATCGCTTCCCTGACGCGCTTAACGATCTTTCGGGAAAGAGCATCAGCACCGTCCAGATCCGTCGCCACGACAAGCACGAATTCGTCTCCGCCAGTTCGACATACGAGGTCGTTCTGGCGGATAAGCTCGGTCAGCCGCCTCGACGTTTCAACCAGGACAAGGTCACCGACCCCATGGCCATATGTGTCGTTTATGCCTTTGAACCCGTCGAGATCCACCAGTATGACGGCGTAACCGTCGAGTGCCGACATCGCAGCAAACCCCTTCGCAAGCCCTCGTCGGTTCAAAAGGCCAGTCAGCGCGTCCGTTTCGGCGCTCTGTGCCAACCTTTGCAACTGGTGTTTTTCCTCGGTGAAATCGATTGCGACGCCAACGATGCGCTTTGGCCTACCATCTTCGCCCCGCAAAAGCCGGCGGTCACACCGCATCCAACGCTCCCCGTTGACGGTCATTAATCGATATTCGGCCACGGATTGGTCGACCGTTCCTTGAACTAGAGGCGTCAAGTCGGCGCTCGCGCTGTCAGCAACATTGATTTTTTCGACATAGGTTTGCAGATCAAGCCGCCCGGCACGTTCTCCCCCGATGAAACGAGCAAGGCGGTCGGACGTCTCGAACCTTTCCAGCGGCACATCCATATGCCAGAACCCGCCCTGTACCGCTTCCATAGCAAGCTCAAGCTGCGCCGCGCGCTCGGCAAGTTCCTGCTCGGAGCGGAGCTCACGAGAAATGTCCTCGATCTGCGAAACATAGCGAAAACCGCCCCCGTCCGGATCGAGCATTGCTATGACCGTTGTTCTAGCCTGAATAAGGATACCATCCGGTCTGATGTAACGTTTTTCAACGGTGTAACTGTCACGCTTTCCCTCGATAATCTCCGCCGCCAGACCGAGATCTCTCAGAAGGTCCTCCGGGTGGGTCATCTGTTTCACCGAAACCTGTGGCAAGCTTTCGTCCGTAAGTCCGAACAACGACATGAGGCGCGCATTACCACGGAGAATGCGACCTGAACTATCGACGACAGCGATCGCGATCGGCGCGTGCTCGAATGCGTAATCGAGCAGCTTGATCATAGCCTTTGGGCTTACGGAAGCATCTGACCGGGATTGCATTGCATGGCACTCCAAGGGTGTTTTCCATTAAGTCCTGGAATTAGCGAAGAACGTGAACATTTTCGAGCGACGGCGACCATCAAGTGCGATGACAGGCCACGCAGAACTTTACATTCACGTTCACTAATTTATCGTTTGCGGGCAGTTCAATACATTTGTCTGGTAAAAATCGCCTAAAATCTCTCGCTTGAAGGGTCTCGCCCCTCAAGCGGAACATCAGCTCGTAGCTCGTCGTCTTTGGATCGAGCTCAAGCGTCAGCCTGCGTGGTTCAAGGCGCTTGACGGTTCGATCTCGATCCCTGACAACGCACCTGTGAACACGACTTGCAAACCGGTCGGCGCATAGCGCAGATCGACCGACCCGAGGCTACCAAGGGTAGCCTTTACTAGTTTTGATCCGAACCCCGTACGCTCTGGAATCGCGACGATCGGGCCGCCGGACTCTTGCCAGGTTAGTACGAGCTGCGCGATACCGTCAGGCTCGACGACTTTCCAGGAGATGTCGACACGCCCGGCAGGCGTGGAAAGCGAGCCGTACTTGACGGCGTTGGTCAGCAGTTCGTGGACGACCAAACCGAACGAAAGCGTCGCCTGCGGCGACAGCGAAACCTCCGGACCCGACACGCGCAGGCGGTCGCTTCCATCCATGCCGACGTTCGCGGCGGTCGTTTGAACAACCTCGCGAAGCGAAGCGCTGACCCAGTCTTTTTGCATCAGCACGTCGTGCGCCTTGGCGTATGCTCCGATGCGCGATTGCAGTTTGGCGCCCGCATCCTGTAGGCTCGTGGCGTTTCTCAATGTCTGCACGGCGATGGACTGAATGAACGCGAGGCTGTTCTTCATTCGGTGCGCCAGTTCTTGCATCAGCATCCGCTGCGTGTCTTCGGCGGTCTTGGTCGCCGTGATATCGCGCGACACCGACAAGATACGCTCCGGCATCCCATCGGCCCCGAACATCGGCGAAACCTGAACATCCCACCATTTGCCGCTGCCTTTGAATGTCGCGGCATATCCGGTGAAACGGGCGCTCTCGCCCTTTCTCGCGGCGGCGACCGCAGCTTTCGCGGCCACGTTGCCTTCCAGCTTCCAGAAATCGGGCCAAGGGCAGCCCGCGACTTTATTGAAGTCATCGATCTCCATCACACGCATGCCCCCTTCGCTCATAAAAGTAAGAGTGGCGTCGAGATCGAGAACTTTGATGCAATCGTCAGAGGCGGAGAGTACCTTTTCCATGAACTCTTTGTCTGCGCGTTGGCGCTCCTCGTCCAACCGCTGCTGAGTTCGGTCCCGCAGCACTTTGATAAAGCCGTGAACCTCGCCTTCGTCGTCGCGAAGAGCCATCATTTCGCCTGACGCCCAGAACCGCGTCCCGTCCTTGCGCAGATGCCAGCGCTCATCGTTGCCTCGCCCCTTTGCCAAGGCGGCCGACATCTCCTTCTGCGGTATGTCGGCTTTCCGGTCTTCCACGGTGAAGAACACGTCGGCGGGCTTACCGGTCATCTCGTTTTCCTGCCAACCGAGAACGCGACGCGCACCCTCGTTCCAGGTCATCACAAGGCCTTTGCGGTCCATGGATATGATGGCGTAGTCGATGGCGCTATCTACGATGGAAGCATAAAGACGCTCCCTGGACATCCCCGTTGTATTCTGACTCATGTCGCTCTCCTTTAGGGCAACACTCCCGTCAGAACATGATCCTTGGGACATTACGTAAAACGTTGCCGTTATTGCCGCCAATCTCGAAACTGCGGTCGCGGGTGTTAAATAGGCATTCTTTATCGAAACGCCAGCCCGCTAGAGCAGATCGTGTCGGCAAACCCACGGGTTCCGAGCATCGTTGCTTTCGGTAACACCTCCTAGATGTGCCTTAGCCTAGGAATAACAGTGCGGGAAACCGGCTCGACTGGGATTCCTCGGGACGCAGACATCCCGACATGCGCGTCGAAGTATATCGATGACGGCTTTACGGATACCTTCGCCGGGGGCTTCGACGTCGGCATCAGGCTGGGTGAGACAGTCGCGCATGATATGATAGCGGTTAAACTCGGCTCGGACTTGTGCACCGTTGTCGTGGGTACATCCTGCGTTTCTAGCTTATCCCCGTAAGCCGACCACTCCCACGATCTTGATCGCCAAGCCTGTATCGGCTACCGGCTGGCGCCTCGAGTGGACCTTTGCCACTGGAGTTCGAAAAGGACGGCAGCGAGATCAAAATCCAAATACTTGCCCTCTGGTTTCTAACGACGACGGCGATCTACCCGCGGTGGCGCGCGTGCAAGGCAGGGCATGGCTATATCGAGCATGACGTCGCCGACGAGATCGCTTCGGGCCAATTCGTGCCGGTGCTGGCCGACGCGTGCCCGACAGGCCCAGGGTCTAATCTCTTTCATACAAGCCGGTGTCAATTGCGCTGGCTCCGCGCGCACGGATCACAGCCTTGCTCGACGATTGAGGTTGTCGCTCCTCTATCGTTTTACAGCGCGGAAAATCCGATGTCATCCCGGTTGCGTAAATAGGCACGATGTCAAAAGTTATCCTCATCCTCGGCGACCAGCTGTCTTTAAACATCTCGTCGCTGGAAGGCGCTGACGCGCAGCATGATACAATCCTGATGTGCGAGGTGATGGCCGAGGCGACCTATGTCGGGCATCACAAGAAGAAGATCGCCTTTGTTTTCTCGGCTATGCGTCACTTCGCTGATGAGTTGCGCGCCCACGGCTATCGGGTGCGTTACACACCTATCGACGATGACGATAACGCTGGCTCCTTCAGCGCTGAGGTGAAACGAGCGGTAGACGACCTCGGTCCTTCGGCAATCTGCGTGACGGAGGCTGCTGAGTGGCGCGTCCGCCTGGAGATGGAGACATGGGCTGCCCGATTCGACATCGACGTTGATATCCGAGCGGATCGACGTTTCCTGGTGTCCCACGACGAATTCAAATCGTGGGCCGGGCGTCGAAAGGCGCTGACGATGGAGTATTTCTATCGCGACGTGCGCCGCAAGACCGGCTTGTTGATGAACGGAGGTGAGCCGGTCGGCGGACGATGGAATTTCGACACTGAGAACCGTCAACCCGCCAAACCGGACCTGTTCCGCCCGACTCACACAATGTTTCCGCCGGATGAGGCGACCAAGAAGGTGATCGAAACCGTCACCTACCTGTTTCCGGACAATTTCGGCACTCTCGAACATTTTGGCTTCGCCGTCCGGCGGCCCGATGCTGAACAGGTCTTGCAAGAATTCATAGTGGAGTTTCTGCCGAACTTCGGCGCGACGCAGGACGCGATGTTGCGGGACGATCCGTACCTCAACCACTCTCTCCTTTCGTTTTACATCAACATCGGACTTCTCGACGCGCTCACGGTCTGTCGTGCCGCTGAGGGCGCCTATCTGGAAGGAAACGCACCGCTTAATGCTGTCGAAGGCTTCATTCGCCAGATCATCGGCTGGCGAGAATACATGCGCGGAATTTACTGGCTTGCCGGACCCGACTATGTCGATAGCAACTTTTTCGACAACACGCGGCCGCTTCCGTCGTTCTACTGGTCGGGCAAAACTGGGATGAATTGTCTGGCGACCGTCATCACCGAAACGATCGAAAACGCCTACGCGCACCACATCCAGCGGCTGATGATCACCGGCAACTTTGCGCTGCTTGCCGGCATCGATCCTAAGGCAGTACATCAATGGTATCTCGAGGTCTATGCCGACGCCTATGAGTGGGTCGAGCTTCCAAACGTCATCGGCATGAGCCAGTTTGCCGATGGCGGCTTTCTCGGGACCAAGCCGTATGCGGCGAGCGGCAATTACATCGACCGCATGTCGGACTACTGCACTTCGTGCCGGTATCATCCGAAGCAGCGCATCGGCGAGAATGCCTGTCCCTTCAACGCCTTGTATTGGGATTTTCTTGCACGCAATCAGACAAAGCTGAAATCGAACGGCCGTCTCGCCCAGCCCTACGCCACCTGGGCCAGAATGAATGATGACACACGCCACGAGATACGAAAGCAGGCCGAGATCTTCCTGGCTGACCTTAGTTAGGGAAAAGCGTCACGGTCATGACCCACGACGAATGCCGGAATCTATGACAAAGCTGGTTCGGGTCATCAAACAGGAGTGATATTCGAAATGAGTGTGTCGCGCGGGAGCTATACCGCCCTGTTCCTCTTTCTGGTGCTGGTACTGGCTGTTGGCTTCACCATCGGCCTGACGATCCGGCCGGGCGAGTGGTATCAATCGCTGGCGAAGCCATGGTTTACGCCGCCGAATTGGCTGTTTGCGCCGGCTTGGACGCTTGTTTACATCTTGATCGCTATTGCAGGCTGGCGGGTCACGACCATTGAAGGGTTTAATTCGACCACCTTCCGGCTTTGGATGGTGCAGATGCTTTTGAACTGGACCTGGACGCCTGTATTTTTCGGGTTTCACCAGATTGGGTTAGGCCTTGTTGTGATCGTCTGCCTCTTGGCGATCGTTTTCGCCTTCATAATAACGGTCCGGGACCGATTTGCACGATGGTGTTTCGCGCCTTATGCGCTTTGGCTCGTCTATGCGACGTCGCTGAATGCCGCGATCTTTTGCTTAAATTAGGAGAGGGATTGTGAGAGCCTTGGTGATCGGATCGTCCGGCGGTATTGGCCAAGCGCTTGCGGCGCGTCTACGGCTCGACCCTGGTTTTGATACCATCGCAACACTTTCCCTAAGCGAAGATGGGTTCGACCTCTGTGACGAGGCTTCGATCGCGCAAGCGGCCCACAATCTGGGTGAATGGTACGGGGAATTCGATTTGATCATCAATGCTACCGGAGCGCTGATGGTCGACGGTCACTCACCGGAGAAGGCAATCAAGGCCATCAGTGCCGACGCGATGATGGCGCAGTTTCGTGTCAACGCGATTGGGCCAGCACTTCTGCTCAAACACTTTCATCCACTGCTGCCTCGAAAGTCACGAAGCGTATTTGCCTCTCTGTCGGCACGCGTTGGCTCGATCGGCGATAATCGCCTGGGCGGATGGATCTCCTACCGCGCCGCCAAGGCGGCCCAGAACCAAATCATCAAGACCGCAGCACTTGAGATCGCCCGGACGCATCCGGACGCGATCGTCGTGGCCCTTCATCCGGGCACAGTTGCGACGCAATTGCCGCAATCGTTTTCGAAAGACCATCAGACCGTCGAGCCTGATCATGCGGCCGTGCTGCTCCTGGACGTCATTGCAAATCTTCGCCCGCTGCAGTCGGGCGGGTTCTTCTCATACAATGGCGAAGCGATTGAGTGGTAGCCGCATCATTCAAACGAATCTAACTTCAGGGCTCATCGTCGGGTAGTTCAAATCATCGGCTTTCGAGCCCATGATTTTAGACACTCTCTTTTTGACCAAAGCCAGATCGGCGACCCGCAGAACGATAGGTTGCATCGCGGGCCGGTGGGACCTGTGCGATCAAGCGAGCAATGAAAGATCGAAAGCGATTTCATCTTCGCACTCAGCCGAGCCCCTATCCGACTGAACTGGAACTTTTTAAAGCGCCCTTCATTGCTGAGATGCGCAGTTCTGCTGGTGTGGAAAGACAGAAGTTTCGGGGGAGCGTTGATGGCAGACGATATCAACAAGCGGCGAGAATGGTGGCACCGATCGACGTTTTACCAGATTTACCCTCGCAGCTTTGCTGACAGCAATGGCGACGGGGTCGGTGACATTGAGGGCATCATTTCAAAGCTCGAATACGTGAAGTCCCTCGGCATTGACATTATCTGGCTGTCGCCGATTTACGCCTCGCCGATGGACGACAACGGCTACGACATCTCGAACTACCAGGACATCGCGCCGGAGTTTGGCACGCTTGCCGACTTCGACGGGCTGGTGACTGAAGCAAAGAGCCGTGGAATCGGCATCGTCCTCGACCTTGTGGTCAATCATACGTCAGACGAGCATCCATGGTTCGTCGAGGCCCGCAAGTCCACCGACAATCCCTACCGCGACTTTTACGTCTGGCGGAAACCAGCCGAGGACGGGGGCCTTCCCAACACATTGACGTCCTCTTTCGGTGGCCCGGCCTGGACACTCGATCCTCTGACGGGCGAGTACTACCTACACCTGTTCTCCCGTCGCCAGCCCGACCTGAACTGGGAAAATCCCAGAGTACGTGCGGAAATCTACAAGATGATGAACTGGTGGCTTGAGCGCGGCATTGCCGGCTTCCGCATGGACGTCATCGACTATATCGGCAAACAGGTCGACCAGGGCGTCGTCACCGACGGCGCCCACTTGCACGACTATCTGAAGGAGATGCACCGCGAGACCTTTGGAACCCGCGACGTTTTGACGGTCGGTGAGACCTGGAGCGCGACACCAGGCTCTGCGCTGCTCTACTCCGGCCGTGATCGAGGCGAACTGTCAATGGTCTTCCAGTTCGAGCATGTAACGCAACAGTGGGACGAGGTCTACGGAAAGTGGCGGTCGCGGCCATTCGATCTCGTCAAGCTGAAGTCCGTCCTCAGCAAGTGGCAATATGCTCTTGCCGACGACGGCTGGAATTCGCTCTTCTGGGGCAACCACGACCTGCCGCGCGCCGTCTCGAAATATGGCGATGCCAAAGGCTACCCGGTTGAGTCCGCCAAAATGCTGGCCACCGTCCTCCATCTCCTCAAAGGCACACCCTTCGTTTACCAGGGTGAGGAGATCGGCATGACCAATGTGCCATTCAGCAAGATCGAGCAGTACAGGGACATCGAAACGCTCAACATGCACCGTCTGCATCTGGAGGCGGGACTTTCGCCGGAGGATTTCATCAGAGGCGCAAACGACAATGGCCGCGACAACGCCCGCACGCCGATGCAGTGGACGGCGGAGGCGAATGCCGGCTTCACGACCGGCATCCCGTGGATCGAGGTCAACGAGAACTATACGATAATCAATGCAGAGATCGCTATCTCCGACGAGCACTCGATCTGGAACCACTATCGCAAGCTGATCGCGCTCAGAAAAGAGCATCCGGTCATCGTCTACGGCCGGTACCAATCGTTCCTCGATCAACACCCCGACGTCTTCGTCTATACGAGGACGTTAGACGGTGAACGCCTCGTCGTCATTGCCAACTTCTCGTCAAAAGAGATGTCGCTGGACCTCCCTGACGAGCTGCAAGCATCCGGCCGTTGTTTAATCAGCAACTATCGGCAGATCGACCGGCTAGACGGAATTGTCGACCTTCGACCTTATGAAGCCTTTGCAATTTTAGCAGCTGCTGACTGACAAACGGAACAAAAACATTAAGGCCGTGTTTTCGAAAGCACCCGCGCACATTGCTCGTGGACTTCTCTCAAGCAGCAGGATGAACCATGAGCCTCCATAGCCTCGCGCCGCCTTCTCCCGAGTCGTCCAAAACCGCAAGACGGTATCCGGTCGGCGCCGAAATCCTGGGCGGCGGCGTGTCGTTTCGGGTCTGGGCACCGGCGCAAGGAAGCGTATCGCTTGTATTAAACGACGGCAGCGAACACATCATGAACCCACAGGAGGCGGGATATTTTCGCATTGATGTCGAGGGACTTGCGGCCGGCGCACTTTACAGATTCAAGCTCGAAGACAGCGCAGAGTTTGCCGCCGATCCCGCCTCTCGCTTCCAGCCAGACGGGCCACCGGGCTTCTCCATGGTGATCGACCCTGAGAGTTTCCCATGGCAGGACCATGACTGGCCGGGCATCACGCCGAACGGCCAGGTACTCTACGAGATGCACATCGGCACGTTTACACCGGAGGGAACCTATCGGGCTGCGGCCGAGAAGCTGCCCTTCCTGAAAGAAATCGGCATCACCTGCTTGGAAGTGATGCCGCTCAATGAATTCTGCGGCACGTTCGGGTGGGGCTATGACGGGGTCCTG
Source organism: Aliirhizobium sp. YIM B11859 (assembly GCF_057163345.1). Classification (NCBI taxonomy): domain Bacteria; kingdom Pseudomonadati; phylum Pseudomonadota; class Alphaproteobacteria; order Hyphomicrobiales; family Rhizobiaceae; genus Aliirhizobium; species Aliirhizobium sp. YIM B11859. Next base: position 35,789 of record NZ_JBXHAY010000014.1, on the reverse strand, counting down.
CCCTACGCGCCGACACGGCTCTATGGCAATCCCGACGACCTTCGCGAATTCATCGATACTGCGCACCGACTTGGGATCGGCGTTATCCTTGATGTCGTCTACAATCATTTTGGCGTTGGCGACCGGTTTCGCGATTTCACGCCCGACTATTTCACCGAGCGTTACTGGAACGAGTGGGGCAGCTCGATCAATTTCGATGGCGACAACAGTGCTGGGGTTCGCGAGTTCTTCGCCAAGAGCGCCGCCTACTGGATCGACGAATATCATTTCGACGGGCTACGGCTGGACGCCACGCAGGCGCTTTACGACAGCAGCGACGAGCACATTATGGCTGAGATCGCCAGGGAGGCTCGCGCCGCGGCTGGCAAAAGGCATATCTACCTTGTGGCGGAGAACGAACCGCAGGATACGCGCCTCGTGCGTGGCTTGGAGCAATCCGGCTACGGTCTCGACGCGCTGTGGAACGATGATTTCCATCATTCGGCGATGGTTGCGCTCACCGGACGCAACGAGGCCTATTACCACGACCATCTCGGCCGCGCGCAGGAGTTCGTCTCCTCAACAAAATACGGCTACCTGTTCCAGGGACAGCGATACGATTGGCAGGACGCGCCGCGCGGCCAGCCTGGCTTCGACTTGGTGCCTGGCAACTTCATCCATTTCCTGCAGAACCACGATCAGATCGCGAATTCCGGAACCGGCGTTCGCATGGACAAGCTTGCTTCACCGGCGAGAGTGCGAGCTTTGACCGCGCTGCTATTGCTAGGGCCGCAGACGCCTATGCTGTTTCAGGGCCAGGAATTCGGCGCATCCAGCCCATTTTATTATTTCGCGGATCAGTCGGGCGACCTCGTCGACATTGTCCGCAACGGTCGTATCGACTTTCTGAAGCAGTTTCCAAGCCTCAAGGATCCGGCATTCGCCGAGTGGATGCCGACGCCGGCGGACCGTTCGACCTTCGAGCGTTCTAGACTTGATTGGGATGAGCGGGAAAGGAATTCACAAGCCGTTGCTCTTCACAAGGACCTGCTCGCTCTTCGAGCCCAGACCAAAGCAATTTTTGGCAGCGAATGCCGGCGTGGCCAGGACGGCAGTGTGCTGGATGCTTCAGCATTTTTGCTGCGTTTCTTCGCCGACGAGCCTCAAGACGAGCGCTTACTATTCGTCAATCTTGGTCCCGACCTGTCGATGACGAGCCGCGCTGAGCCTTTGCTTTCGCCACCGGCCGGATGCCAATGGTCGCTGGTTTGGTCGAGCGAGGATATCGTTTATGGCGGAAGCGGCAAGCGACCTGTGGATCTGCAGACGCGATGGACGCTGGGCGCCGACAGTGCTCTATTGTTCGCCGCATCGCCAGCCGTACGTCGTACTATCCACGACCGGGAAACTCTATTCCAGTGGCAAGACGCTATTTCCAACGTCAGCACAAAGGTTATTGATTCGATCGGCCGCTGATGCCTTTGGTCAAGCATGCAATCTTCTACTCTTGACGGGATTCGAACCTTCGACCTTTCATATGAAAAATCCTAAGCCATTGAGCTACCTGCACCATCGGTGGTCAGGCACTGTTTTTGGCCCCCAGTTGACCGGCGTCCCTTCGGCACGATCATCGGCGTGCCCATCATCGGGTCCGACATAACGATCGAGGGGAGATTGAAGACGGTCTGGACGAGGTCGGCGGTTACGATCTCTATCGATTTTCCGCTGGCAACGATCGCGCCATCCCTCATCACGACAAGATGTGAGGCGTAGCGGCAGGCGTGATTGAGATCATGCAAGACGGCGACAATGGTGCGACCTTCGTCGTTCAGATCGGCGAGAAGATCGAGCAACTCGATCTGATGGACGATGTCCAGGAACGTCGTCGGTTCGTCGAGGAGCAGGATCGGCGTTTCCTGCGCCAGCACCATCGCCACCCAGACCCGTTGCCGCTGTCCGCCGGAGAGTTCGTCGACGAGCCGGCTAGACAGATCCGTGACACCGGTTGCCGCCATTGCCTTCTCGACCGCCGCCTCGTCGGCGCCTGACCATTGTCGCAGGAAGGATTGATGTGGATAGCGGCCGCGCGCGACAAGATCGGCGACGGTGATACCGTCCGGTGCAATGGCACTCTGCGGCAGAAGGCCAAGGCGCCGGGCCACGTCTTTTGCTGCCATGCGATGGATATCATGGCCGTCGAGGATCACCTTGCCTTCGGAGGGGCGGATCAGGCGTGACAGGGCCTTGAGCAAGGTCGACTTGCCACAGGCATTCGGCCCGACGATGACAGTGAACCCGCCATCGGGGATCGATACGGACAGATTTCTTGAGATCGTTCGCTGGTCATAGCGCAACGTCAGCGCAGCGGCCTGCAGCCGATCAGGGGGTGATGGGCAGCCTATATCGGTCATTTGCGACCCTCGCGTAACAGAAGAAAGAGGAAATAGAGCCCGCCGATGCTGACGGTCATCACACCGACCGGAAGCTGGACACCAAGCGCATGCTGGGCTGCCCAATCGGCGATCAGGAGAAGCATTCCGCCCATTAGGCCAGAGATGCCGACTGCCGGGCCGGCGGATCGTGTGAGACGGCGGGCGATCTGGGGGGCCACAAGTGCGATGAAGGAGATCGGCCCGGCGGCGGCGGTGACGATCGCCGTCAATGCGACACCGAGCACCATCAGGATGAGCCGTGAGCGGTTCGCATCGACGCCTGAGGCACGTGCCACGTCATCACCCATCTCCAGCTGCCGCAGTGGCCGGGAGAGGAAAAGTGTCGCCGGCACGAGAATGGAAGCCGCAAGCATGACCGGGATCAGTTGCTCAACCCCAAGCCCATTGAGGGAGCCCGCCCCCCAGATCGCAGCCGACATCGCGACCTGCAGATCCGCCTCGCGGATCATCCAGGCATTGAAGGCGCCGAGCATGGCGGCAACGCCAATTCCAACGATGATCAGCCGAAACCCTTGAACACCCTGGCGCCACGCCAAAAGGTAGACCAGCGATGCGGTGGCAATGCCCCCCACCAATGCGCCCGCCGCCGTCTCATAATACCCACCGGAGAAGAGCAGGATGACGATGAGTGCCCCGGTATAGGATCCGGCGGAGAAGCCGATGATATCTGGAGAGCCGAGCGGATTGCGGGTCAGCGACTGGAAAATCGCCCCGCTCATGCCAAGACAGGCGCCGAGCAGGAATGCGAGCGCCACCCGCGGCAGGCGCCATTCAATCACGACCATGCGGATGAGGTCGGACTCTTGCCCCCACAGTGCACTGATGACATCGGCCTTGGGTATCGGATACTTGCCATCGATCAACAATGTCGACGACACCCCGGCCACGAGACACAACAAAACCATGCCGACGACTAGGCTGCGCATATCAATTTGACCGGATAGACGACCTCGAAATCCCCGCAACACATAGACATGGCGACCGAAGTCGATTTTTCGAGACGGGGATTTCCGCTCGACCGCTATATCACCCGCCGTCATGGCGCACTCGCACGGCTTCGGCGCGCCAGCAAGATCAGCACCGGCGCGCCCATGAAGGCGGTGATGACGCCCGCCTCCAGCTCACCGGGGAAGACAAGGATCCGTCCCGCAATATCGGCGCCCAATAGCAGGACTGGCGAGGCTATCGCCGTCAAGGCGATGATCCGCCGCTGATCGGGGCCTGCGAACCAGCGCACCACATGCGGCACAATCAGGCCGAGAAAGCCGATGGGACCGATGGCCGCAGTCGCGCCACCGGCAAGCAAGGTCACGGCAATCACAACCAGCACGCGGGTGCCTAAAAGCCTGGCGCCCAGCGAACGCGCCAGATCATCTCCAAGCACCACGGCATTCAACGAGCGGGAAGCCGCAAAAGCGACGAGGAGGCCAGCCCCGATAAAAGGGACGACGGTTTGCACCACATCCATGTCGCGTCCGCCGAACGAGCCAACCGACCATATCCGCATCGAGTTGAACGCCTGCGGGTTCAACAACGTGATCGACGAGCCGATGCCGCCCAGCACTGCCGAAAGGGCGACGCCTGCCAATACCATCCGCACGGGCGCGGTGCCATTACGGCCTGTAGAGCCGAGCGCATAGACCAGCAATGTTACGATAACGGCGCCGGACAACGCGGCCCAGACATAGGCGTCGATCGACTGCAATCCGAACACGCCAATCGCCAACGTCACGAAAAAGGCCGCCCCCGCATTGACCCCGAGAATGCCGGGATCAGCCAAGGGATTTTTCGTCGCCGCCTGGATCAAGGCCCCCGAGACGCCGAACGCAGCGCCACAGAGCAAACCGAGCAGAGTTCGCGGAAGCCGGTAATCGTGAACGATGATGTGGTCGGAAGACGAAGCGTCGTAGTCGATGAGCGCATCCATGACGGTGGAGAAGGCAATCGGGCGAGCTCCGATCATCAGGCCACCGAACGTGAAGGCGATGGCCAAGAGGCAAATGAGCAGCAGCCACACCCGATATGTCGGGGATTGCAGCGCCCGGCGCGCATCGGCAGATCCCGCCGCCATCCATTCGCTCATACCCGGGCCTGCCCCTCGATCCAGTAACCGACAGCGTCGATGCGCGTCTTGTCGAAGCCAAGCACATCACGGAAATGCTTTCGGCATGCGGAAGCAGCCCTCGCCTCGCCGGCGATGTAGATATAGCCCGGTCCATCCGGCAGGCTGGTGATCTCGCCGGCAATGCGCGGCAGTTCGGTATATCCTGATCTGTCGTCTCTCAAGCCGTGACACGCATGCCAGGTCACCGAAACATCCGCCGCGGTTTCTAACTGCTGGCGATCAGCGTCGGAAGGAACCTCCACATGGACGCGGGCCCTGGATCTGGCGGGGAGTTCCTCGAGAATACGCCCCACGGCCGGCAAGCCGGTGATATCGACCAACAGCAGGATCCACTCGGTGTCTGCCGGAGGCTCATAGCGGCCTTCGGGATTGCAGATCCCGATAAGGTTCCCGGCTTTTGCACCAATCGCCCAGCTTGCAGCGACACCGCCTTCATGGGCCACAAGATCGACGATCATCTCGCCCATCTCGCCATCCCACCGTCGAACTGTGTAAGGGCGGTTGGGGCAATAGGGCGCGCCATCGAAACGGCCCCATTTTCCGTCCCGCAATTGCGGCAATGTCACCGGCAGTCCGTCGCCCGGCGAAAAGGCGAGCCTTACCCATTCGTCAGCATGATCGCTCGGCCGATACCGATCATGGCCTTCAACCTTCAGGCAAACCCGGATCATGGATGGCGTGAGATGTTTCGCCGACAGCACGTGGGCAAAGAAATAGTCCTCGTGATACATCGAAGCTCCATGGATCAATGCCGAGTGCGTATCGCGGCCTCGACAAGGCGCGGCACCAGCTTTGGGAAGACGTAGGGGATGGAAAGGACGCTCGGCCAGGATGCTGCCCAGACAGAATTGGCATCCTCCAGCGCGACATAGGTCTGCTTGCGCACGGGCGAAAACATCTGGAACAGCGGTTGGCTTTCCATTGCCCATCGAGCACCCTGTTCGTACCACATGACGAGGACATCGGCTGCAACCGTTTCGAGAAGCTCAAGACTAACATCCAAGGAGGTGCGACCCGGATGAGTGCGGGCAAGTTCAGCGATACCCGGTGAAACGGTCATGCCGAGCTCGATAAGCCAATCCACACGTGTCTCGCCGGGAAGGTAGACGACCATTGCCCCGGATCCGGCAAAATGCGTGCCGAAGGTGAACGTCCTGCCGGCGAGAGCGGGATTGCCGTTGGCAAGGTCAGCGATGAACATGCGCGTTTGCTCGGCCAGTTTTTCTGCAGCGCTTCGCTGACCGAGGGCGGCCCCAATCTGCCCGACCTGCTCGCGCCAACCTGCGCGCCACGGACCGCTGCGATAGGTCACGGTCGGTGCAATGGAAGAAAGGCGGCCATGGGCGAGTTCGTCTGCGCCAGAGAACACATTGACGATGAGATCCGGCTCCAGTGCCAGAATTTCTTCATAATCCGCCGAAACCCCGTCCAGAAGAACGGGCGCCTCGCCGCGCAGCAACGGTTTGCACCACGGAGCGATCCCGCTATCGAACATCCCACGCCGAACCATGGCGATCGGCTGGGTGCCGAGCGCCAAAAGGCTATCGTCGTCGCAGAACCCCGCCGATACGACCCTTTTCGGCGGACGCGATATCATGGTCGATCCGAAGGCGTGATCGACCGTCACGGGATAATCGGCATCCGCTGCCGCGAAAGCCGGAAGCGGCGTAAACAATGCACTTCCGGCACCTTTTAGGAATGCCCGTCTTCCGAAAGTGCATGCAGGGCGTGTCATTCGGCCCATGCGATCAAGCCAGCCTGTCATGGTAGCGGTAGCGCATCGCGTAAAACAGCGGGGCGCATGTAGGCCGGATTTTCACGCCCATCAGAACTTGAACTTCGTCGAGATGTTGAAGCTGCGCGGCTCTCCGTAGAAGCCGGTATCGAAATTGCCGAGACCTGCGAAATACTTCGTGTTGAAGACATTCTTGACGTTGAAGGTCACGTCGATCTTTTCATTGATCGAATAGCGGGCCATCAGATCGACGAGCACGTAGTTCTTCTGTTTGAAATCCTTATAGTCGTTGTCCGGGCTCCAGACATAGCCGTAGATCGCATCCTGCCAGCGAACGCCTCCGCCGATCAGAAGGTTTTCCCACTCACCAGGCAAGCGATAGGTGGTGAAAAGCTTCACGACGTTTTCCGGTGCGGTGGTCTGGATGAACGAGTAGACCCTGTCGCCATTTTCCTTTCGGGCATAGGAGTGGGTGTAGCCCGCATAAATGTTCCAGTGAGGAAGAACCTCGCCGGAAACCTCAAGCTCGAACCCCTTGGTCGTCACACCCTTGGCCGCGGTGTAATAGTAGTTTCCGGTGACCGCATCGTAGCCGGCCTGTTCGGCGAGGTTGTCCTGTTTCGTCATGAACAGGGCAGCCGAGGTGTTGAGCGCGCCATCGAGATAGCTGCCCTTCACCCCCGCCTCATAGCTGTCACCCTCCTCCGGAGCGAGATAGCTGCCGTTGACATCCTGGTTCTCCTGCGGCTTGAAGATGCTCGTATAGCTCCCGTAGACTGAGTGGCTATCGTTCAGATCGTAGACGACGCCCAGATAGGGCGTCAGCTTGCCCTTGGCGGAATAGCTGTTTGCGCCGCTCCAAGTATTGGAGGCGTAGTCCAGCGTGCCTTTGTCATCGCCATCCCACCAGCTGAGACGGCTGCCGAGGATGAAGGAGAGATCATCCGTTGGCTTGAGGCGCGTTGCGGCATAGAGGCCGTATTGCGTCACGGTCTTGCGGTACTCACCATCCAACGAGAAATCGGGCTCTTCAGTGTTCCCGTCCCAGGAGAAGAAATCCGGCACGGTCGGATTATAGCCGATGCCGCCGTAGCCATACCATGGCCCCTTGTCGGTACTGCGTGAGGCAGAAGCACCGAGGATCAGATCGTGTTCCCGCCCGAAGAGTTCGAATTGGCCAGAAAGCTTGGCATCGATCGTATTCTGAACGACGCGCCCGGCATATTTGCCGACATATTGCGACACGCCTTCGCCGGTGACCGGGTCCGGCCAGCCGCCGCCGGCCGAGCCGAGCACGCTGTCGTGTCCGTTGCGGCGGTGGTTATAGGTCAGATCCAGGTTCCAGCCGTTATCGAATTCGTGGGCGAGCGTAGCGAAATAATTGTTCGTGTAGGTGCTGCGACGGCTCCAGTCCGTCGCCGGGTTCTTCGACACATCCCAGTCGGTGATCGTGCCGTCACTGTAGAACATCGGCAGCCCCGTCCAGGACGTGCCGCGCGGCAGGTTGCGCTGATAGTCGGAACCAAGCGTCAGCGTCGTCTGATCGGTGATGTCGGCTTCCAGCACGCCATAAAGCGTGAACTTCTTCTTCTCGTAGTGATCGAGGTAGGAGTTGCCATTCTCGTATGAGCCCGCGAAACGACCACGCAACGAGCCATCGATATTCAACGGCCCGGAGACGTCGAGTTCAGTCCGGTATGTCTGCCAGGACCCGAAATCCTGGGTAACGGATGCCTGGAACTCGTCGGTTGGTCGTTTGCGCACGAAGTTAACGGCTGCACCAGGACTCCCGGCGCCTTGAAGCAGGCCGTTCGCGCCCTTGACCACCTCGACGCGATCATAAATCGTCATGTCGGCGTTGCTGAGGCCGAAGTCGTAGACGCCATCAGTTTGCACCGGTACGCCGTCATACTGGAATTCGGTAAGGGCAAAACCGCGCACGAAAAATTCGGTGCGATCACTATCATAGCGCTGCGAGCTTACACCTGTTGTGTTGTCAAGCACGTCGGCAATCGTCGTTGACTGCTGGTCATTCATGCGCTCGCGGGTCACAACGGTCACCGATTGCGGCGTCTCCTTGATCGAGAGCGGGAGCCCTGTCGAGATGCTCATCTGGCCGGTCGTGTAGGAGCCAGAGCCCTCCGTCGTCGCTTCCTGCGCCTGTATCACGATGGGCTCAAGAGCAGTCGCCGCATCAAGCCCGCCTTGTGCACTTCCCGACAGAGCGACAACGAGTGCCGCGGATTTGGCACCAGCCATCCGAATAGATACACCCGTTCCCGAAAGCAGGGTTTGAAGAGCCCGGTCCGGCGACATCTGGCCAATGACCGCCGCCGAGCGCTTGCCGGCGACCGCCTCGGACGTGAATGCTACATCCCAGTCACTGGTCCTCATGAAGGCGGACAGTGCCGAAGAAAGCGACTGTGCGGGAATATTGAACCTCACAGCCTGTACGGCCTGCTGGGCATGGGCTTGATATGGCAATGACGCCGACATCGCCCCCAGTACCGTCGACGCAATTAACACACGGAAAATTCGGTGGGATAGCTTGGGCTTCGACGCGGCCCTCACTGCAAACGCTCGACCACCCATAAGACCACGCCCCGTCATTCAGATATCCCTCTCAACACAGTTCAAGCGGCCGAAACTCCACGTCGAAGCTCGACCTCTGAAACAGAGACACGCGGCAATCGCGGATCTCACAAAAAAAGTTGATTATTCATCGAAGGATTAGAATGCCGCCCGGCAAGCGCGTCACCGACGCACCGACTGTCGTCGCCAGGGACCGGATCGCAAGCTCCGGATTATCGAGGCGATAGCGACCGTTGACCTTTATGTCGTCAAACGCCGTGCCGGCGCGGACAATCGGTTGGCCATAGTAGCGCTCAAGCTCGTGCAGTACGGATTTGAATGATTGGTCTCGAAAGACGATCTGGCCCTTAAGCCATGCGAATGCAACCGAGCCATCGATGGACCGCACCGTCGAGATCGACGACGCCGTGGCAACAATCGCTTGTCCTGGCTCGAGCACTGCTTTTTCGCTCGGAGCAGCCAGACGCGTCACCTCGACATGGCCTCGCTCGAGCGCGACCCTATCCTCGTCGTCATCTCGCCGGACTGTGAATGCCGTTCCTTTGACCTCAACCTGCGAAAACGCGGCTGCGACGTCGAAGGGCCGCGAAGGATCGTGCACGACATCAAAATAGGCCTCGCCCTTCAGCAGTCGAACGGATCTGTTGGTGCCTTCGAAGTCGAGTGCAATCGCGGTATCGGTGTTCAACACAGCTTTCGAGCCATCGGGCAACAGAACTTCCCGCTGCGCACCGGCGGCTGTGATGTAGTCAGCCTCCCACTTTATCCACAAAGCCGGGTATTGCTGGATACCGATCGCCAGGAGTATGGCCGCAGCCGCAGCGCCGATCCAGCGCAGAAGGGCGCGCCTGGGCGACCGCAACTCAACGACGTTCGCCGGCCGGGTCACCTCTGGCCGAGCCATCCGCTCGGCAACATGCCGTGCGACCTGTTCTGCCTCAGGAATCTCCCACGCTTGAGAAACCGCTTCGAACGCCGTCTCATGAGCTGGGTTCGCCGTTCGCCAAGCCTCAAAACGCGCGTTTAGATCGGGATTGCCCGGCTCGGCCTGCAGCCGGAAGAACCAATCCAGAGCAGCATCCGTCACCGGATCTGGATGAACGAACTCACGGTCGCCGGCGGAATGTGATCGATCGTGTCCCACTCAGTTCCATCCCATCATGGGTTCCGCGATAACGGTCGCCTCACACAGGAGACAGTTTTCGCCGGGAAATCTCACAAAATTACTTGCCATGAGGATCATCGCATCATCCCCGGTCGATTTTGGCCAGTGCGTCCATGCAATGGGCGTGGGCCATTTTAAGATCATTGAAAACAGTGTTCGGTGAAACCCCCAGATGCTCCGCAATTCTCGGATAGGGCCATTTCTCGATCTTGCTCAGGACCCAAACCTTTTGCGCCCGTTCCGGAAGTCTTGAGACTGCTTCCTCAAGCAGACGTAGACGCTCGCGATGGATCATCTCTGCCTCCTGACAGGGAGTTGGCGAGGCGATCGTTTCAACATCCGTGTCGGAGACATCGTCGCGCTCCACCGCTCCCCGGATCAGGCGGCTTCGCTTGTGGTTCAGAGCAAGATTGCGGGCTGTCTGGAAGAGAAATGCCTCGACATGCTCGACAGAGCCGTTTTCGACCGCGCGACTGACACGCACGTAGGCTTCTTGCGCCACATCCTCCGCAGCCTGGTGATCACCGACGATCCTCATGACGGTCCAGATCAGCGCCTTTCGGTTGCTCAGGAATATGTCGATGAAGCTCGCGCCCACGCGGCAACCTCTTTCGGCGTTTCAAGCGGTCATTCAGCGCTAGGAAAGGAAGCTCCCAACCGCAACCCAGGCCCACCAGCAGCATGCGTCGTTATCGTGAGATCAATGAGATGGCAATACTAGAGCAATAAACTCATGTTATTTATCGGATCGGATCTTCGAAATTGGTGAGAGAAACGGCACACTGCTCATTAGCCTTGAAAGGATCTGAACCGACGACACGCGACATGTTCCATAACCTGCTTATTTGGCTGATGTTCAGATGGAAGAAGCCGCGCGAGGGGCGCCGACACCGGGTAGACGCTCTGTTCCTCGCTCGAGACAATGACGTTGCTAACGAGCAATCGCACCTAACTGCTTATCAAAATCCGCCGGGTCGAAGTAGTCGCGCCAGACAGTAATCTGGCCTTTCTCGACGGTTACCGCCCCCATCACAGGTAGAGTAATGCGCCCGCCATTCTCATGGATAAATATGTCGACGCGCTCGTTCAACACGACATTGCCGGATGATGCGATGTTCGTGACCCTCCAGTCAACTTTGAAGCTTTTGCCAATGCCGAACTCATCGTGGAATTTGCGAACGTTTTCACGGCCGATAATGTCGGGGAACGGAACGTTGTCGTAGAGAACGTTTTCCGACAGCATCGACAGGGCATCCTCAATACGGTTGGCGCTCCAATGGTCGAAAAAAGCGGTTGCGACTTCAATAGGCGTAGCTGACATGGGGTTTTATCCTATTCGGGGAAATGAATGGGGTCTTGGGGAAGAGGAGTGGCCGTATCCCCGCCACTCCATGCTGAGCGCGAGCGTCAACCGTTCTGGATGAAGTCCAGCAGGTCGGCGTTGAGGACGTCGGCATTGACAGTGAGCATCCCGTGCGAGAAGCCGGGGTAAGTTTTCAGGGTGCCGTTCTTGAGCAGCTTGATGGACTTGAGGGCAGCATCGGCGATCGGCACGATCTGGTCGTCCTCGCCGTGGAGAACCAGGGTCGGTACCGAAATCGACTTCAGGTCCGCGGTCTGGTCTGTTTCCGAGAAGGCTTTGATACCTTCATAATGAGCTTTGGCGCTGCCCATCATGCCCTGCCGCCACCAGTTCTGGATCACACCTTCCTGAACTGTCGCACCGTCGCGGTTGAAGCCGTAGAAAGGACCCGACGGCAGGTCGCGGAAGAATTGGGCACGGCTCTGGGCCAAAGCTGAGCGTAAACCGTCTAACACCTCAATTGGCAATCCCTCCGGGTTGGCGTCGGTTTTCAGCATAAGAGGAGTGACGGCAGACACCAAAACAGCCTTTGCAACACGACCGGTCGGCTCGCCGTGCTTGGCAACGTATCGCGCGACCTCACCGCCACCAGTCGAGTGGCCGATATGAACGACGTTCTTAAGGTCGAGTGCTTCAACGACTGCAAAGGCATCTGCCGCATAGTGGTCCATGTCGTGGCCCTCCGAAACCTGAGCCGAGCGGCCGTGTCCCCGACGGTCATGGGCGATGACCCGGTAGCCCTTGGAGACGAAGAACAGCATTTGAGCGTCCCAGTCGTCAGAAGACAGCGGCCAACCATGATGGAACATGATCGGCTGGGCCCCCTTGGAGCCCCAGTCTTTGTAAAAGATTTCGACGCCGTCCTTGGTGGTCGTGGTGCTCATGGTCTCGCTTCCTTCGTTATTGTTGGTGGTAGGAGTGGTCTTTGCAGCGGCAGGTGCTGCCGGGAACGTAAGGGCGGTCGCTGCGGATGCGGCTGCGAACAGAGCGCCCCGGCGCGTCATGGTAAATTGATGGTCTGACATTGGATTGCCCCTTCCGTGGTATCTGTCGGCGAATGTGACGGGAAACGTAGGCGCCAACAATTGAAATAAAAATTTTGAATGCGTTGCGCTAACCGCAATAGTAAGCCGGCCATTAACCGGAGGCAGAAGCGTTTGATAGCGGGTAGTCGGTGTAGCCATCCGCTCCCCTCGTGAACCACGTCGTCGGGTCATCTTCAGCGAGTGGTAGCGCCCTTTCGAGCCTGTTTGATAGATCGGGATTGGCGATGAAGCGGCGGCCGAACGACACTGCATCTCCGGCCCCTGCATGCAGATCGTGCTGAGCCCGACCGGAGTCAAAATCGGAGTTCAGGATCATCACGCCATTAAATGACGGTCGCAGCTGCGCTGCGAGTGGCGCCAGGTATCCCACACCGAACGTGCCATCCAGCGGGGGCTCGCGCAGCTCGACATGGGCAATGCCGATCTCAGACAGTTGCTCAAGAACCGCGGTGAATAGAGGCACGGGATCGCTGTCCCTCGTTCCTTGCGTTTCGCCGTTTGGAGAAAGGCGGACGCCTGTGCGATCTACCCCTACTTCTTTTGCGACCGCCTCCGTAACCTCCCGCAAAAATCGAATCGGTTTGCAATCGATCCGCCGTACGCGTCTTGTCGGAAGTTATCGCTGTCACGTAAGAACTGATCGATAAGATAGCCGTTGGAAGCATGCAGCTGAACGCCGTCGAATCCCGCTTGCATGGCATTGCGGCTCGCGTTTTGGTAGTCCGTGACGATCTGGCTAATTTCGGCACGATCCAAGGCCCTTGCTGCTTCGTATCGCTGTTTGCCGGAATAGGTATGCGCATGACCGGGCGCGGTCGTGATTGATGCCGATACGGGTTGTGCCCCACCCGGAAAGCTGGGATGCACGGTGCGGCCCATATGCCAGAGCTGAGCGATAATTCTGCCACCAGCCAGGTGCACGGCGTCTGTTATTTCACGCCAGCCTGCAATCTGTGCTGATGACCAAAGCCCTGTTGCATAGGGCCAGCCGAGACCTTGCTGACTGATGCCGATGGCTTCGCTGATGATCAGTCCGGCTGAGGCGCGCTGGGAATAATACTCGGCCATAATGTCGGTCGGCACGTGGTCGCGGGTCCCGCGCCCCCTGGTCATCGGTGCCATGAAGATGCGATTGGGAGCGTTGATCGCGCCAATCGTAATCGGATCGAACAGCGAGGCAACGCGGCGATCTTTGGTTTCCGCCATCATACAAGCCTCGAACCGCCGTCGAGATTAAGGACCGCCCCGTTCATCCAACCATTGGTCATCAGGAACACGACTGCCGCACCTGCCTCCTCGGCCGTTCCTAATCGATGAAGCGGAAGTGTCTTTTTTAGACCGTCTACATAGGCATCGCGGGCACTCCCAAGAGCTTTGCCAAGCAGGGGCGTATCGATCGGCCCGGGCGAAAGAGTATTGAACCTGCGCGGCGCAAGTTCCAGTGCCAGTCCGCGTGCCAGCGCTTCCATCGCCGCCGAGGCCGACGCCAGCAGCGCGGTGCCAAACGCGTTCGGTCGATCACCCAACGCCCTGAGATAAATGTGACGGAGGCATTCTCACCCAAGCGATCGCCAATCGCTCTCAAGGCATAGACCGCGCCCCACACCCGCTCATCGAAGGCGCGACGCAGATGGTCGATATCGCCATCAAGCGCCTTACCGACAACGAAGCTTCCAGCAAGCAATACGAGATGATCGACGTGACCTATATCTTTGAACGCCCTGTCGATCGCTTCCTGCTTGGTCACGTCAGCAGCTCGCCACCCGGCAAAACCATGGTCTTCCGCCGCCTGTTGCGCGCGAGAAGCATCCGAGCCGACGACAATCACTTCGGCGCCTACCGCCTTCGCCTGCACAGCGGCAGCAAGTCCGATACCCGATGTTCCGCCGACAATCAGAACTGTTTGATCTGCAAGGGCGCCGACGGTTGGCTGCGCTTCGTTCATCAGACTTCTCCAAGGTTTGCTTTGTTTGCATCCCGACGCTATTCGGCGGTTCGGCGCTTGATAATTGGGCTGACGTTCGCTTTACTTGTGCTTGCATGGCACAAATCAGCATCGAAAGACTTTCTGGTATCATCGCGTTCGCGCGGGCAGCTTCGCTCGGGAGTTACACCGCCGCGGCGCGCAATCTCGGCGTCTCGCCCTCGGCGATCAGCAAGAGCGTTCAGCGCCTCGAACAGCAACTCGGCATCACCTTGTTCGTGCGCACCACGCGGTCGCTGACCCTGACGGCGGAAGGCCGCGATCTCCATGAGCGAGCCTTGCGGCTGATCCGCGAAGCCGAAGACATCGAACAAGCGGCGATCGCAGCGCGAGCGGAGCCGGCCGGTACGCTCTACGTGACGGCGCCCCTCCCCGTGGGCGTCCACATTCTTGGTCCGGCCATTCCTCGGTTTCGTGACCGCTATCCCAAACTCAAGATCGATCTGCGGCTGGGCGACCGGATGGTCGACATGATCGAGGAGGGCATCGATGTCGCCATCCGCGTCGGTGAACTGGCAGACTCCCGACTTCTGTCGCGACAGCTTGCGCCGCATCGTCTCTGTACGGTCGCCTCCCCCGACTACCTGGCGCGCAGAGGACTGCCGCACCATCCTGATGATCTCGTTCGCCACGAGTGTGTGAATTTCCGGTTCCAGAGCTCGGGCCAGGCTTTTCGCTGGCTGTTTATGCACGGCGGCCGCTCTTTTGAACTGACGCCGGATATCGGCGTCACGGTCGATGCGAGCGATGGCGTTGCCTCGATCCTCGCTGCCGGCGGAGGTATCGGAATTTCGCCGACTTACGTCGCGGCAACCTATGTTAATCGCGGTGAACTCGTGCCCGTCCTGAAGGAGTTTTCCGTCGCGCGATCCAACTTCACCGCACTTTGGCCGGAAAGCAGACGCGCCAATCCTAATGTGCGGGCCTTCCTCGATTTTGTCGGAGAGTTGTTTCCGGCTGAACCGGCCTGGGACCACATTATTGCCGAAGCGCATGATCAAATTTGCGATCGGACCGCGTCGGCAATGGGGTGAAGATCATCCGATGACAGCGACCCGACAAGACTATAGCCCATTCCGTTTTTGGCCCAGCTCCAACCGCGAATGTCGCCGTCCTGGCTGGCAACCATCGGCCTGTTCTGATCGACGGCCATCCGGCGCGTCAGCATGACCAATCTGGTCCCTTTGTCGTCGTCATACATCAGCATGAAGCCTACGCCATGCGGCGTCGGGATCACACGGCCGCCCATTAGCCGATAGCCCGCAGCCGTGAGGTTCGGAATGGACGGATCAGTGCCAAGCGTCCTGGCGGCAAACTGATGCAGAGTGTCAGTTCCGTCTGCCCTGACCTCGACGGGCCGAAGGCGATCAGGGCCAAACGCTCCAAAGCTTGCCGATGCCTCCTGTGCGAGCGCAGCCACGCCTTCGATTGGCGCCCCCATGTATCCCTTGGTCACCCAGCCGCCTGTTGCCCCGACAGCTAGCAAAACCACAGCCGCTGCAGCGAGACGGACTGGCTGAAGACGGGTGCGGGACCTCGACGTTGCCATCGTCGTCAGATTGAGCCGTGACGGCACGGGCTCCCGCGCAACCGGCTCAAGCGCGGATTTGAGCGCAGACGCCTGCGCTCGATAGGCCGTGACCCGAGTGGCGGCTTCCGGATTGCCCTGCAGATAGTCCGACACGTCTCGATGCCGCTCAGCATTGAGGGCATCGTCGACGAAAGCCTGGAGATCGTCTTCCGTAATCGGTCTCATGCTCATTTTACCCTCCGGATATAGGGGCCACCGGCGTGGCTGTCCGACGGTCTGGTTTCAAGGATCACTCTCAACTGCTCCCGTGCCCGCGATAGCCGCGACATCACCGTGCCGAGTGGGATATCCAGTACCTTGGCCGCCTCCGCATAGGAAAGGTCTTCGACCGAAACGAGGAGCAGAATGCTGCGATGGTCGGGAGGCAGGCGCTCGATCGCCGTCATCACCTCATGGCCGTAAACTACATCCTCCTGACCGGCAGGGCTCGCCGATAGATCCTCGGATGCGTTCTCTATTGGAACCGTGCCGCCGCGGCGGGCGGCCTGCTTCAGCTTGTTGATTGCCAGATTATGGAGAATGGCAAAAACCCAGGAGCGCGGGTTGTCGTCGCGGCGACACTCCCAGTTGGAAATCACCTTCTCAAGGCAATCTTGCACGATATCGTCGGCGGCATCCATGTCCCGTATCAGACCCCGGGCATATCTCCTGAGCGCCGGGATCATCGGCTCGACCTGTCGAAGCATGTCATCCATAGTCTTCCCTCCGGAGTGACGGCCCACGACTGCGGGCCGTCATGTCGCCTTACTTCGCAGCCTGCACCTGCAGAACCTTGCCCGGCTTCCCGTCGGCGACCGAGGCGACGACCAGATAGCGGCGTTCATCGCTATGCCTGGCCTCGACAATCTGACGAATAGGTCCGACAGCATTGACGATGGCCGAGCCGGCGGGATTGGTCATGAAGTTCGACAGGCCCTGCAGTTGACCACTGCCATCAGCCTTGTCGGACAGGGCCAGAACATACATCTTCTTCGGCTCAAGCCCCGTGACAGCAGCCTGAAGCACCTGTGTCAGCCCCTGGTCGAAGAGCGTAACAGTTGTCGATGTTTTGGTTTTCTCGCCTTTGTCGGCAAGAACAAGATGGGCAGCTTCGCTTGCCTTTCCGAGCGGCATCAGGTTCTGCAGGCCATCGCCATCTAGAACAGCATTTGGAACGTATGCCACCGCCTGTGGCGCCTGGCCGATCGGGATCGTGTCGATCACTTTGTTCGTCACCGTATTGATGACAGCAAACTGGTCGGCATTCTCGAGCCCGACATAAACGCGGGTGCCGTCGCCGGACGGCCAGATGCCGTGAGGGAGATTGCCAACCGGAATGGTGGCCACCTGCTCAAAACTATCGGTCCGGAACACTTTCACCTCGTTCAGCCCACCGACCGTCACATAGGCAAAGCTACCCTTCTTGTTGGTCACCAGATTGACGTGGTTGGTGATCGGTCCTGTATCGATGGTTTTGATCAGCTCGAACGGCGCCTGCGCATTGAACACCTGCGTTTTGCCGATATCCTTCAAGGTGAACCACACCTGCTTTCCATCGGGCGAGGCCGCAATGTTGGGGCAGAATGGGCTTTCTTGCTTCACGTGCCCGACGATCTGATGGTCTGCGACCGAGACCACCACGGTTTCCGGATTGAAGGACGAGCAGATATAGCCGTATTTGCCGTCCGGCGAGAAAATCTGCATGCCGGGACCGGCCGGCACCTTGATGCGCGTCTTCTCCTCGTAGGTACCGGCGTCGATGACGGGAATGTAGTCCTCGCCTCTCACGGTCACCCACAGTTCCTTGCCGTCCGGTGTATAGAACGCCTCATGCGGCGAGCGTCCGATATAGGTCGTGTGTTTGACGGCATTGGTGGCCGTATCGATGAAGGTCACGGAATTGGAGCCGATCGACACGACTGCCAAGGTCTTGTGATCGGGCGAAAAGCCCATGCCGTGGACAAGAACCTGGCCTTTGTAGAGGGGGCTGAGGTTGCCGGGCTGGGGATCGCCGAGCTTGATGACGCCCAGAAGCTTGTTGGTCGACGGATCGCTCACCGAGACCGTGTTGGAGAACTGCTCGGCGGCGTAGAGACGATCCTTGCCGGTGATCGGAATATCGGGGTCCGCCGCGCCGACGGGCGCCTGGCCGGCGAATGCGCAGATCGGGGCAAGAATGGTGCTGGTGAGAAGCAATGCGGCTATAGACAAACGAGACATCAGAAATCCTTTCGCGTAGATATCGGGGGAACAGCGCCAGGTTCTTACGGAGCGACCTGGGTGGCGACGGCCTGGGATGGCGGCAGGGGATCACCAACCGCCAGCCTCATCGCAGCCAGCTCCTGCTGCTGATCGACGATGATCTCTTGAGCGATCCGCCTCAGCTGCTCGTTCTTGCCGTGTTTAAGCAGCGCCGTTGCCATATCGATCGCTCCCTGATGGTGAGGGGTCATCATCGCGACAAAGTCACGCTCGATGTCGCCCGTCGGCTTGATATCCATCGACGCCATCATTTTCGTCATCGCCTCATTCTGATCGGTCAGATAGGCGGCTTCCGGGCCGGTCACGTGCGGATCAGAGGCGTTGACGTGAACAACGCCATCGTGGGAGAAGGCTGCCGATGTCGCGAGCCCTGCTGTTATCGTCATCGCCATAGCCAGGCGTGTCAGTTTCGGAGAAAGTGTCATAGCGTTTCCTCTCGTTGCAGTGACGTAGACAAGAGGCGGCAAGCTTTATTCCATCCGCGTCAGATTTTTTTGGACGAACATATGGTTGCGCGGCGAAGCCAGCCGCGAATGATGCCGTCGCAGCTTCGCCTCGCGACGCCTTTAGCTGAGATTTTCAAGGCTGAGCGTTGGAATCCGGTACGACTTATCCGTATTGTGATCCTCACCACAATTCATGGGCGCGGTGCAGATTGCAGGGCGGCTGGATTGTAACGCTGACGAGTCCAAGGCGGATAACATACGTCCTCGACGTTGCTTGAGAACAGACTGTTATCACAGTAGCGTCCACGGCTGCAGTCGGGCTCAGCGCAGTACCGTCACAATGAAAAGAACTGCCTGTTGTAGGACGCGGGGTGGAGTTCACGGAGTAAGGCTAGTGGTCGAGGACGTCGTGTATAGCCAGGCCAGAAAAAGCATCGCGCCGAGTGCTATCACGCCGACACACCACGCGGAGCGACCAAAGCTCGGTTTACGGTGCCTTTTGCCCTGACCGTCATATTCTGTCGCCCCATCAGATGAGCCGTATTCATCACCTACTTCTTCTCGTCGGTCCATCAAATAAGCTCCTGTCTAGACTTCGAACTGATGAAAGCATCTCGCGTTCCCCACTGAAGTGAGGCGTCGCAAAGCTGAAAGCGCCTGCGTGCAGAACTATCCCAAGCCCGCGCTAACGTATGACGACCAGCGGACGATCATCGAGAGGCGAATTTTCAGTTGGTCGAGACGCTGCGTCTTCATCGGTGGAAGCGTGGATCGCGAACACTCAATTTGTGTCATCGGACCGTCCCAAGGCTCTCCCAGAACAAATTACCCCGCAGCGACGCGCGGCAGAAGGGAACTATCCGACACTCCTCCAGTTAGTGACGCACAACGGGCCGCGATAGCCGAATTTTGGAGAGACGGCCGTTAGGTCTGCGGTCCCTCAAAATCGCCGCCGACATCACGAGAGCCACCACCGAGACACCCCGATCTCAGGTCAACCCGATCTTAGCGGTGAGATTAGGAGACCTAGATGACTTTTGACCGTGCCAGTTGGATAACGACGCTCAAGCCATGGGGTCGTGGAAATCGTGGGCTCTTGGCATCAATCCCGCACACGGACATACCCTTCCGTCTATCGGGAGCTTCGCGATGACACAGCTCAAGAATATTGCATTCATCGGGAATTCCTTGCCGCGTCGCTGTGGTATCGCTACGTTTACGGCAGATCTGCAGCAGGCCGTTTCGAAAGCTCAGGCCTACGTCGCCACAGCAATCGTAGCAATGACGGATCACGGCCATGTCTACGAATATCCGCCAGAGGTCTGCCTCTCGATAGCCGATGATAAACGCGATGAGTACATTCGCGCCGCGGATATACTGAACGCCGGCAATTTCGACGTCACCTGCCTTCAGCACGAATTCGGGATCTTTGGCGGCGAGGACGGGGATCATATCGTTGAGCTGCTGTCGCGGTTGAAGATGCCGATTGTCACCACACTGCATACCGTCCTGGCGGAGCCAAGCCCCGGCCAGCGGCGCGTGCTGAACAAGATCGTTGATCGGTCCGCCAAAGTGGTCGTCATGGCCGAAAAGGGCAGGACATTGTTGTCTGAAGTCTATCATGTGCCGGATGACAAGATCGAGGTCGTTGCCCACGGCATTCCCGATATGCCGTTTTCGGAACCTGCCATATCGAAAGCAGACTTGGGGTTTGACGGGCGCTCGGTGATCCACACATTCGGCCTGCTCTCTCCCAACAAGGGCATCGAGGTGATGATCGATGCCATGCCCTTGATTTTGAAGAGCCGCCCCGATGCGGTCTACGTGGTCCTCGGAGCAACCCATCCCAACCTCGTGCGCGACCAGGGAGAAGCCTATCGCGAGAGCCTGATAAAGCGGGTGCAGGACCTGGGCATCGAAGACAGCGTGGTATTTCTCGACCGCTTCGTCGACAAGGCAACGCTGCTGGACTTCATTTCCATGTGCGATGTCTACGCTACGCCCTATCTCAACGAGGCTCAGATGACATCGGGCACTCTGGCTTACAGCTTCGGCCTCGGCAGGGCCGTCGTCTCCACGCCTTACTGGCATGCGCGAGAACTGCTGGCCGATGGCCGCGGTGTGCTCGTTCCCTTCGGTGACTCGATAGCCATCGGTCGCGAGATCGCTTCGCTTCTCACCGATGACAGACGACGCGACGCGATGCGACTGCGCGCTTATCAAACCAGCCGACCGATGACGTGGCAAAAGACTGCCGAGCGCTATCTCGCATTATTCTTAGAGGTGACCTTACGAAATTCTGTTCGCCCACCCACGCCTTCCAACGTCGTGGTAGGCAGCCCCCTCCCCGAGCCACAGCTCGGCTACTTCCTGTCGATGTGCGACGATACGGGGTTGTTCCAGCATGCCGTTTATTCGGTTCCGGATCGTTCGCATGGCTATTGTGTCGACGACAATGCCCGAGCGCTTCTTCTTTCAGCCGCTCTCAACGAAGCCGGCGAAAGGCTCCTGCCTGAGGCACTCACCTCGCGATTCGCATCCTTCGTGCAGCACGCATGGAACCCCGAAGAAAAGCATTTTCGAAACTTCATGGGTTTCGACCGGCGTTGGCTTGAAGACAAGGGCTCTCAGGACAGCCATGGCCGAACGCTATGGGCTCTTGGGGAATGCGCCCGAGGCGACGCAAGCCCATCCCGGCGCGCATGGGCCGCAGCCCTATTCTCACAGGCATTGCCGACAGTTGAAAGCTTCGGCTCGCCACGCGCCTGGGCCTTCGCGCTGCTGGGATTGGACGGCTACTGCGCGGTTTCGCCCCGCGACGTGCAGGCGCATCAGATCCGCTCGACCCTGGCCGACAGGCTTATGGATATCTTCCATCGCGTCGAGAAAAAGGGCTGGGCCTGGTTCGAGGAAGGCCTGTCCTACGACAACGCTCGCCTTTCTCAGGCACTGATTGTGACCGGGCCAAGTGCTGACCGCCAAGATTATGTGGCGGCCGGCCTGAAGTCCTTGCGCTGGCTCACGACGGTTCAGACAAACCCGAATGGACAGTTCCGGCCTGTCGGTACGGATGGATTTACAGGTCAGCCAAGAGAGGTGAGGCTTTTCGATCAGCAGCCATTGGAGGCGACCGCTACGATCGCCGCCTGCCACGCCGCGTGGCGGGTCGGTCACGACATCAGCTGGAAAAAAGAGGCTGCAAAGGCATTCGCCTGGTTCCTTGGCAGCAATGATCTCTCATTACCGGTCGTGGATCCGGAAATAGGCAGCTGCCGCGACGGTCTGCATCCGACGCGCCTCAATGAGAATAGAGGCGGCGAATCTGTGGTCTGCTATCTCCTCGGCCTCGTGGAAATTCGCAAGCTTTCTCGCGCCAGTAGTCAGGCTTCGACACTCGCCCCGCTTCGTGCGCTGACAGCGTGAGGGCGCAGTCTGCTCGCCCCGTTCGAAAAGGGCGATTAGGAAATAGAACGCATCGTCGCACCTCGCGTAGCATTCATATAGGGGCAAATGACTTAGCTCTTGACGGGATGCCAACCTGTGATCCGCTCTTGCTTCGCTTCCATGTCACGTGATTTCAAAAATATGTCAGATGCTTAGAATACTCAGTCCTCGTTCTTGGTCGCTATCGCTTTGACGATGTCATTGAGCCGTAAAAAATGTCAGCAGCACTTTGCCTTTCGTGCCGAGGAGGCAAACGAACCGGTCGGGTTTGCCCGTCTGACCACCACGAGCAATATAGGCATCGCCCATTACTACCGTTTTGACTGCAACATCTTCAACCTTGGTATCGGCGGCGGTGACAGCCAGTGTTTCCATGTCGAGCACGAGATCAGTGATTTCTGGTGACCGCTCTTTCAGTGCAATCAAGCCCGTCGATTTACAGGCCTGCACAGCGGCGTCATTGCTCGTTTGGGCAAAAGACGGCGTCGCAATGGACGAGAGTGCAAGGCTTGCCAACGCCAGCGCGTAAAGTTTCATGAGGGTCTCCCCGAATGCCGCCCAGTGCGGCTGCGACAAACGCAAAATCGAGAGCCTTGTTCCAAGGCCGTTAGTAAGAATGCTGCCGTTATCGCCTAGAGATTAGTTCGGAGGGCTGGCCCTTCCGCCGGAGCCTCGGATCGCAAGCTGTTGGCGGGAACCAAATGTGTTTGATCGTATTTCTAATAACGATACTTTGGCCCGGAGCAAAACGCATGCATTTTGTCAATCTGATCACCTTGGTCGCCCTTATCGTCAGCGGGTTCGCATGGGGGATTTCCGGGGCGTTTGGTCTAGATATCTTCGCAACGATGTTCAGATGGACTTCCTTGCCTTTGGAGCAAGCCATCTATGCGTTTCTTGCTATCTGCGCGCTCTGGCAACTCATCATTTTCCCGCGCGCCATTAGAACCGGGGTGGCCGACACTCAAGCAAATATTGTCCGGCACCCATAACTCTGCCCCAGACTGAGCCAAACTACACTTGCCTAGCGGACCCAGAAACGACGTTCGTTTATGATCATCTGTAAAATCCATTGCGTGATTTAGAGAAAGGTTAGATACTTCCCTACGCTAGGGGACCCGGTCCATGATGCCGACAAGCGAGGTAGGGGACGAGACTGTCGAGATAGGCGCAGAGGAGGCCGTGGCTGCGCTTAATGCTCTGTTGGCCGATCCGCGCTTCGTGGCCTCGGATCGATCCAAGGCTCTCCTCTCCTACCTTGTTCAAGAAAGTCTGGGTGGCCGAAGCGATCGGATCAAAGCCTACAGGATCGCGGTCGATCTGCTGGGAAGACCGCCTACCTTTGATCCTTCCACCGACCCAATTGTAAGAGTCGAGGCCGCACGCCTGCGATCATCGCTCCATGCCTACAACACACAGTGCCGTGGATGCGCCGTCACAATAGACCTTCCACGCGGCTCCTACGTTCCGACTTTTGTACAATGTGAACCCCATGCCGAGGTGCCAGTCTCGGCTCCGACAGAAATCATTGCACAGCAGGACTACCCACAGGCCCTCGCAGGGGTAACCCGTCCGCGCCTTCTGATTTCTGCATCAATTGCTCTCAGCCTGTCGATGGGAGTTATCGCAGCAATCTATGCGAATTTTCCGCCCAAACATTGGATGACCGGTCGCCCAACCCTTCAGATAGAGTTTGGGGTGGACGACAAAGTAAATGCGCCGGCCGACGCGATCCGTCCTCAGTTTGAGCGCGCACTCATCCAGCAGGAATCTGTCCGTCTGCTGGAGAGTAATGGCAATGCGAGCGCCAGGTCAGCATACCACGCGCGCATCACCATCGAACGAGTCCCGGCCGGGATCATAGCTCGATGGCGCCTGTCGCGGCCCGATATAGGTGAGGTCACCGCCTCTGGCGAGGCGACAGCCGACACAACCGATCAGGCTGACCTTGCGCACCTCATGAACAACGTCGCGGTGGCGATCGCTGGCACCGGAGGACCGCTTCACGCCTCAGAACTTGCCGCATGGTCTCCTGACGACCTTGGTCATATCTGCGTTTTGCGAGGCGAACTGGCAATCGCGTCCCGCAATGCCACTGCTTTGAGATCATCCGCCGGCTGCCTCGAACAAAGCTTGCAGCAAAGAGAGGATAGCGCCGAAGCCCATGCAGTGCTTTCCAATGTCCTGATGTTTCTCAACCGGTTGTCAGGTGAAACAACGCAACAGAGCGCCATGATTACTCACGCCAACCGCGCTGTCGAACTATCGCCGACCTCTGGACGGGCAGCGCTTAGCCAGATGAGTGCGTATTACCAGGCCGGAAGAGCGGATGAGGCGGTCGCGGCGGCGAGACGAGCCATATCGCTGGGTGGTCTAAATCCGGATACGCTCAGCAAGGCTTCACTCGTCATCTATCTGACTGGTCGATGGGACGAAGGCTTGAACCTTGCAGATGCCGCCCTCTCCAACGCCGGCGTCTATAAGCCGGTTGGAGCGAACCTGGTGCTTATGCTGGATGCCTATCGCCGCGGAAATCTTCAGACTGCAATCCAGAGGGTCGATGATGCGGCCAGGCCGGATCCGGTCGCGACATTGGTAAAGCTTGCCGCTATGCAACGGCTGGGAGCAGATAGAGCTCAACTTCTGGCCGCCTTGGCAAAGGCGCGCACACAATATGTGGATTTCGACAAAATGCTGGTGTCGGTTGTCGCCAGCAGACGTTTCGAACCTTCGCTCGCCTCAGCGCTTGGGGCGCCACTTGTACAGATCGCGCATGATTTTGGTCCGGTGCAGACGGCCGGCGTGGGATTTGACCGTTAGAACTTGCCGCTCACATTGAAAAACACCGCATCGCCTTTCATACGGTTGTCGACTGCCAGTTCATAGGCCCAACTAAGGCTGAGATCTACCCCCCTGCCTTCCCCAAACGCTGCCGATCCAGCTGACACTGGAACCATCAATGAGGCAAGAACGTTTGAAGAACAAATTCAGGAGATCGTTATGAGTGACAACCCAAAAACCGATACCTCATCCAACACGCAGAAAGACCCGGACGACTGGGTCAGCGGTGACGAGCCGATGACTGGCGCGCAACGCTCCTATCTCAAGACCTTGTCGGAGCAGGCGCATCAGCCGGAGGCCTATGGCGAGGATTTGACTAAGGCGGAGGCCTCAAAACGGATCGATGAACTCAAGCAGTCGCTCGATCTGGAATGACGCATGAACCGGTGGCGCGTCAAACGTCCGGCGGTGGACGCCCAAGCGGAACTTTTGTTCGCTGCAGCACTTATTGATCGTCAACCGTGAAAGGACGCGACTGTGTCAGACCTGACGCTTGGTGAACCGATCCCAACAGGCATTCCGGCATTGAGCCGGTCAGCAGCGCAGAGGTGCAAGAGGCCGCCGAGGCGGTCGTACGAGCGGTCTATCGGCAGCATGACGTCCGGCTACTCCGACAGCCAGTTGTTCGATCAGTTGCTGCTGTTCCCGATGAAGCTCGGCCTCTCGATAGCACTTGCCTCGACGGCGATGCTCGTAGCCCGATCGCGATGACGAAGCGGCTGCAGACGACAGGCATCATTCAATAAAGGACGCTTCTTCGTCCGTCTCGCTTTCGCCGCCTTCCGAGGCGGCGATCTCGTTTTGAACCGCATGTCGGCTGAGCAGCCCGGCATCCTCAAGCGCTTCGATGTTTGGCAAGTCGCGCAGCGTCTCCATACCGAAGGCCGAAAGGAAGTGCGGCGTCGTCACATAGGTGTACGGCGCCCCGGGCGTCGGGCTACGTGGCCCGGAGCCGATGAAACCCGCGCCACGCAGATTGCCGATGGTGTCGCGGCTGACTTCCTTGCCAAAAATCTTCGACAGCTCGCCGCGGGTCACCGGCTGGAAATATCCCACCGCCATCAGCACCATCGCCTCGAACTTGGAGAGGGCTGCTGCCCCTCCCCGCGTCGGCGCTGATGAAGCGCGGATCGTCTCGGCGAACCGCGGTCGGGTTCGATGCTGCCAGCCGCCGGCGACCGATACCAGCTCGTAGGGCCGGGAACTAAGTTCCTCGCGCAGATCATCAATGAGCAGCTCGATACTACAGTCTCTTCCCACCACGCGCGCTAGCGTCTAGCGGCTGACCGGCTCGGCCGAGGCAAAAATCACCGCCTCAACCCGCATCATCCATTCCCGCCAGCGCATCTCCGCCGGCAAATCCTCCAACTCCCGATCAAACAGACGGTCGTCTGCGGCGTTCGCCTTCCTGCGGGATGGTTTGGCTGCAGGTGAACCGGCCATCGTCATAATCCAAAGATCCGGAAAGCGGAGCGGCCGGAGAGCTCGCGCACCGCCTCGAAACTTTCCAGACGCCCGAACAGCCGTTTAGCCGCCCAGCGAGACAAATTGCTGCCAGGCGCGGATGCCGGCGCGGCATCCTCGGTCAGCAAACGGCGCATGAGCGGCTCGGCGCCCTTGGTTCGCACCTTCGGCGCCACTGCCAGAAGTCGCGTGGCGCGGCGATCAATCTCGACGGCGGACCGCAGCGCTGCCTCAACACCGTCGACCAGCGCCAGGCAGATCGCTTTCGGATAGGCCGGCTAACCCGGCCGAACGCGACCGCGACCACCGATCGTGCGGAAGGCGGATCCGAAGCGCTCAGGCAGCAGCAGCGGCACGGGTTTGGACCAGCTCAGCTTGTCCGACAAAACGGCCTCGGCGAGGCCGAGCGCAATCACCTCGACGTCCGGGCGAACGGCAGAGATCGCCGTTATCAGGTCCGCCACCGCGAAGGGTGCTGCTCGCCCGGACTGATTTGCAGAATCGACCATGTCGGGGATCGAGGCAAGGGTGTCGTCCCACTTCATCCCCAGCAGAGCGGTAAGCTCCTTAACGAAGGGTGTGGTTATTGTCCCGGATCGGCGTGTCAGCATTCGTGTAGCCAGAAACAGCTTTCCAGCTGGTCCCGGATCATCGCCTGCAGACGTCAACAAAACCGCGTCTCGGACGGCTGTTTCCTCCTCGTTCCGGCCGAGGATCCTGGCGGCGACGGCGGCCGATTTGAGGGCAAGCCGATCGCGCCAGCAGCCCACCCATGGCGGGTTGGCACGGATGAGATCGTCGAGCGATTTCAGGCGATACCGGCGGCGAAGGCAGCGTCGGCTTCGGTGAAGTCGT
Organism: Aliirhizobium sp. YIM B11859; assembly: GCF_057163345.1. Taxonomy (NCBI): domain Bacteria; kingdom Pseudomonadati; phylum Pseudomonadota; class Alphaproteobacteria; order Hyphomicrobiales; family Rhizobiaceae; genus Aliirhizobium; species Aliirhizobium sp. YIM B11859. Next base: position 8,465 of record NZ_JBXHAY010000014.1, on the reverse strand, counting down.
GAACTCGCGGCCGCGCCCAGCTAGGTAGACGAGACGACCAGATCGGGGTCCGTGGAGCAGCGGGCGCGAGCGAATCCATACAAAGCAGCGTAGATCATGTGCGCGGTTTATGCCAGCAATATCGCGCTTAACCGCACGGCACGTTGGCAACAAATAATGTCCGATAATCTTGCATTATCGGACGTTATTGTTAAAATCGTGGAGGCGCCTTAGACTCCCGAAACTTCGATCTCAAGACGGCACATTAGCGGCTTTCAGGTCGTGAGAAACAATGCTATTGGTAGCTAGACAGCCTAGCTAGATTGGAGCGGACTTATGGATTGGCAGCTGCAGGACGCGAAGAACCAGTTTTCGAAAGTGGTACAGAAGGCCCGTTTTGAAGGCCCGCAGGAAATCACCGTTCGTGGAGAGCGCACGGCCGTTGTCTTGTCCGCCAAGGACTATGATGCCTTGCGCGCGGGGCGACCGACTTTAGTCGACGCTCTGCTCTCCGGGGACCCGTGGGACGATGCCTTTGTCGATGCAGTCGACGCGCGGTCCAAAGTCTCAAGCCGCGACGTGGCATTCTGATGTATCTGGTAGATACAAACATTGTCTCGGAGGCTAGGCGCGGCACGCCACAGGCGGTATCGTGGCTGCGCTCGGTCGATCCGCTTAGCGTACATCTGAGCGCGCTGACGATTGGTGAGATCATGCGCGGTATTGCTCTGAAGCAGAAATCAGATCCGAGGGCTGCAGCGCATCTTGCCGAATGGCTGCGCAAGCTGCGGCACGATCATGGTGATCGCATCCTAGCAGTGACCGATGAGATCGCGGTCGAATGGGGCCGCATCGCTGCGGTCCGTCCCCGCGGCGACATTGACGGGCTGATCGCGGCCACTGCGATCGTCCACGACCTGATCCTCGTCACGCGCAGCGTCAAAGACTTTGAGGACACAGACGCAGCTGTGATCAACCCATGGGACGTGTGAGATGAACGGGTTCGTCGAGAGCCAAGCTGAGGAAGACGAAACACCGGTTTCGGGAGCCGACGTCCCCTCCCCTGTTCCGCCGCCAAGCTCCGATCTGCCAGGACACCTTCAGCAACTCAACGATCGAGCGCGCGGTTACGTTGAAGCAGCCAGCTCGATTAACACCCGTAAAGCATACGCATCAGACTGGAAGCATTTCTCCGCCTGGTGTCGGCGGTCCGGTCTTTCCCCCCTCCCCCCGCAGCCGCAGACGGTTGGACTTTACATCACCGCCTGCGCTTCCGGCACGGGCGAACGCGGCATGAACGCGAATTCTGTTTCGACGATCGAGCGCCGCCTCTCGTCGATATCCTGGAATTACGCGCAACGCGGCCTGAGCCTTTATCGCAAGGACCGGCATATTGCCACTGTCATGGCCGGCATCCGAAATAGCCATGCTCGCCCGCCGGTCCAGAAGGAAGCGGTCATGGCGGCCGACATCATCGCCATGCTCGAAACACTCGATCGCGGCACCCTGCGCGGCATGCGCGACCGGGCCATGCTGCTGGTCGGCTACGCTGGGGGCCTTCGCCGTTCCGAGATCGTCGGTCTTGATCTCAAGGCGGATCAGACCGAGGACGGTCGCGGATGGATCGAGATCCTCGACAAAGGCATGCTGGTGACGCTTCGAGGCAAGACGGGTTGGCGCGAGGTCGAGATTGGTCGTGGCTCGTCCGACGCCACCTGCCCTGTCGCCAACGTCGAAACCTGGATCAAGTTCGCCAAGCTCGCCCATGGTCCCCTCTTCCGGCGGGTGACCGACCAGGGAAAATCCGTGGGATCGGAGCGCTTGAACGACAAAGAGGTCGCCCGCCTGGTAAAGCGCACAGCCATGGCTGCCGGCATTCGAGGCGACCTGGCCGAGATCGAGCGGCAGTTCAAATTCTCAGGGCACTCTCTGCGCGCGGGCCTCGCCTCGTCTGCCGAGGTCGACGAGCGATATGTGCAAAAGCAGCTAGGCCATGCGTCTGCCGAGATGACCCGACGATATCAGCGTCGCCGGGACAGGTTCAAGGTCAATCTCACAAAGGCCGCCGGACTATGACACGAACGATAAGACGGTCTGACTTGTCTGCTTACGTGAACCGTCCGGATTTTCTCCATGTTGATTAGTCAGGGCGCTGCCCGAAATGAGCGCATCAACCTCAACCTTGCCTGCTCACTAGCCATGATTGCCGGCGCATTGAATGCAGCAGCCTTTTATGCGGTCGGGTTTTTCTCTGCCAACATGACTGGCAATGTGTCCTCGCTTTCCGATCATGTGGCGACTGCTCAGTGGGAATCAGCTGTGTTCTTCCTGGCGGTGGTGATGGTCTTTATTTTCGGTGCAGCAATGTCCTCAATCCTGATCAACGCGGGCCGACGACAAGGCATCGCCGGGATCTACGCCTACAGCATCCTTGTCGAAGCCATTTTGCTTGCCCTCCTCGCAGCCGCCGATATCTGGTTGCTGACGACCTGGCGCCCTCCCCTGCTCACGCTCGGCCTTGCCTTCCTGATGGGACTGCAAAACGCCACCGTGACACGCATCTCGGATGCGCGCGTCCGCACGACCCATGTGTCAGGCATGGCAACCGACATCGGTATTGAAATCGGGATCGCATTCGACATTTTGCGCAGCAAGGAACCAGATGCCCACGCGGTCGAAAACCGGACGAGGCTCAAGCTGCATGTCTGGACGATCGTGGCTTTTCTCGTAGGCGGCATATTGGGCGTGATCGTCTATCGCGAAGTTGGCGGATATCTGCTCCTGATCTGCGCAGGACTGCTGTTTGCGATTTCTCTCAATGGCATCCGACATGGCCGCGGAACCTTTGCCACCACAGCAACCCGGCGTATCCGCTGGTTACCGCAGAGACGGCGATGACGCCTCGATAAAGCGAGAGGGTTTGAACCATGGATGCATATGGGCACTTGCGAATTCTAGTTAGCCTGATCCTCGGGCTGTCGATAACCCGCATCCTGTCTGGTCTCTCTCGTCGGCTGCAGGAGCCCGAAAAGACCGATCGGATGCACGCGCAGATCGTTTGGTCATTGGCACTCCTGTTGGGTGCCGTCCATTTTTGGTGGTGGGAGTTCGCCCTTCGCCTGGTCGAGACATGGAATTTCTGGCTCTACATATTTGTACTCGCCTACGCCTCGCTGTTTTTCCTGATGTCTACTCTCCTCTATCCCGACCATCTTCAGGACCATGGTGGCAGAGAGGTTTTTTTCATCAGAAGAAGGCACGCATTCTTCGCCCTCTTTGCTATTTCCTTCGCCTTCGATCTCGTCGATACCCTTATCATGGGGAAAGAGCATTTTGCCACGCTTGGTGTCTGGTACCTCGTGCGTCTCGTGGCTGGGACCGCGATCGCTCTGTTTGCGATGAGAACCGAAAACAGCCGCAAGCTGATGTGGCTTGGGCTGGTCTGGCTTCTCGGGAGCGTTCTCTGGATCACCATGCTTTACAGCGAGTTGCTTTGAACACCGCGCACCACTTGCACCAAACAACACCAATCCCGATATGCTTCTTGAGCGCCGATGCGGGATCGCCATCGCCGCACTGTATTTTCCAGCGAGATTCTGGCTATATAAGTAGATCGTGATTTGAGCGGCCAAGGTATGTTGGCATCCGAACTTGTTGACAAAGGTTTCAGGTTGGCCGGATCATGGCGCGATGTGTATGATCGGCCGGATCGCGCGGAGTGGCTGAAGCACCAGCCCGGGCTTTATGCTTTCGCCATTGATGGCGAGATCGTCTTCGTGGGCAAGAGCGGATTTTTGGATCGAAAACTCCGAGATTATGGAGCGTGGGCGTTCAAGTTCTCACGTCATGATACCGAGGACGTGTATTTCCAACTCGCCTCAAGCGTATTGTCCGGCAAAGAGGTGCAGGTGTTCGCAAAAATCATGCGAATTTCGTTGACGGAAATGACACCGATCGAAGCCGAACTCATTCAAACAGCCCAGCCGCTGTGGAACAAGACGTGCCGGGCAGCACCCCGACGACAGGGGCATTATTTTTGAAAAAGGATTGGGAGACGCTCGCTGGAGCAAAATCCGTCAGGCAATCTGGACGATCCGAAACCCCTCAAGTTCGCGAACGACCGGCGAGTTCTTCCACCGCTCGACGTCGTGAAGAATCACCAGCTTGGAAATGTCGCCTCCGATTTCATCATTCATACGGTCGATGGTCTTCAACTGCTCCCAGACGCTACCGACAGCGTTGTTGAGAGGAACGTAAATGCCATCTCCGTCCCGACCGGCGATCTGGCTCCCGGAATAGACGCAGTCACCGGAAATGACCCGGCGGCCGGCGGCGGTTTCGACCAAGACGAACTGCTGTCCGATCGTGTGACCGCTGCCCAGCCGAACATGAATACCGGGCAAAAGGTCGTCCTTGTCCCCGTCGATCAGGAACACCCGCTTTTCGATCGACGCCTCCAGGGCTGCGCGGAGATTTTCAGGATCGATGATTTTCGTCAGGTAGTTGAACCGCTTGGGCAGCGTGATCGCCTCGTACCAAGACAGGAGCTCACTTTTCTGGATATGGATATGTGCCCGCGGAAACTCGGCGATCGATCCCATGTGGTCGAAGTGGGCGTGTGTGATGACGATGTCGGTGACGTCATCCGGCGCGACGTCAAACTCTGCGAGCATGCGCAGCGGCGATATCCACTTGGTCACCTCGAATTTCAACGAGAATTCAGATCGGCACCCGGTCTGCATGAAGCCCGTGTCGATCAGGATTTTTTTGTCTTCGTTTGTCGCGAGCACGAAGGAAAATGGCAGGTCGACCATTCCTTCGTCATAAGTGCCGTTGACCAGGCCGACCCAAGGTTCATGCGAGACCGCATATTCCAGCACGTAGAGGTCCCAGTTGCCGCTCATATCAAAAACCAAATCTTCTCGCTTCCTGCCCGCGACGTGTGCCCGGGGCGGCGGTGGTGTCAAAAACACGTTCGGCCAGCGCGGCTTTGTTTATTTGAATCTTTACGTATTCTCCAGTCGTTAAATTTCTAACCGCCGACAAGACCGCCGCTTCGAGGAATTATTATTCGCGGTTTACCACCTCACATAACCCGTCAGCCCGTGATGCGCGCCCCCAAAAATCAAGAATAGTAATTTAGAATCAAGCTGACCGCGATTGGCCAGCAATCGCATCCTCGCGAGTGCGCCATTATCGGGGTTCGCGTTGACGATGCGATCGGAGGCTATCTGGTCGATAGCATGGGCTTGCAGATATACGGTGCGGGCTAGTGGCCGGAAGAGAAGCACGGTGCAAGATCCCGCGAAATTGCCGTTAGTTGCACTTGGCGCTAGATGCCGATAGTGGCAACATCATTGCAAACGTCATAACGGATCAGGATGCGGGCGACGCCTCGCCGGTGGAACATTTGCTTGACCGAAGCGCCACTCCGATTTGTAGGAGGGTGTAAAGGACAGTATGGCGCACGACCGGTCGAGACGGGATTGGAAAACCAGACCTGAACGAAGTGGCTTAAAGCACGCTTCAATGATTTGGAGCCGATCCGCGAACTCCCATACAAGCCCGCGATATCTACCGATCGCATCAGAGGCCGGACAGATGTCAGCACCCGACTAAGCGCATACATTTTGCCGGAAAATCTTCTTGCACGTACGGGGGTGTTCACAGATGTTCAGGGACCTTGTATGCGGCATCTCTTTATACTGCGCTCGATGGCTGCACCACGGCGGAATGAATTCCACCGTGGTGCAGAGTTAGAGATTGATACGAAGATACGTAATCCAAGCTTTTAAGCCGCGATATTGTTACCGCTTCTTTTCAACGAGCCAGCTTTGGCGCGCTCCAGGCCTGGCACCCCGGTCTGGTTTTGTTGGACGAGGCCGGCAGAATTCCCCCCCTGCAGTTTGAACTGGGAGAGCAGCGCAGTCAAAGCCTCAGCCTGCTTGGCAAGGCTATGGGTCGCAGCCGTCGTCTGCTCTACCATTGCCGCATTTTGCTGCGTCCCCTGATCGATCTGGTTGACCGCAACATTGATCTCGCTCAGCCCGTTTGATTGTTCGCGTGACGTCGTTACGATCGCTGTGACGTTGCCATCGATCTTGCCGACCTCAGACAGCATCGCACTCAATACCCTGCCGGTCTCATCGACAAGGCTCACGCCTCGGCGGACCTGCCCGCTGGAGGTGGTAATCAAGGTCTTGATCTCCTTTGCCGCATGCGCAGATCGCTGGGCAAGTTCGCGGACCTCCTGTGCAACTACCGCAAAACCCTTGCCTGCCTCGCCGGCTCGCGCTGCTTCGACGCCTGCATTCAAGGCCAGCAGGTTGGTCTGGAATGCAATATCGTCGATGACACCGATGATGTTGCTGATTTCGGCGGACGATTTCTCAATCTCCTGCATGGCGGTGACAGCACTGGTGACGATCGTGCCAGAACGCTCCGCGTTATCGCGCGTTCCGGCAACAAGACGGCCCGCTTCGTCAGCGCTCAGCGCCGCATCCTTGACGGCCGTCGTCACCTGTTCCAATGCTGCCGCCGTCTCTTCGACCGAGGCCGCTTGCTGCTCGGTCCTTCTCGACAAATCCTCAGCCGCGCTTCGAATTTCGTTCGCACCGGCATCGATCATCCCAGCATTTTCGCCGACCGCTAGCAGTGTGTCTTGGAGCTTCTGCATAGAAGCGTTGAAATCCTGCCGCAGCACATCAAGATCACCGACGAATGGCGAGGATAAGCGATAGGTGATGTCGCCGTCGGAAAGGCTGGAAAGGCCGGCTGACAAACCTTCGACCGCCGCTTTGATTTCGGCAGCCTCCTGCGCCTTGTGGCGCTCCCGAGTTAAGCGCTCGGTTTCAGATACGCTGCGGTTCGCTTCTGCTTCGTCTTCGAGACGAAGGCGTTCGATGGCATTGCCACGAAAAATCTCTACAGCTGCGGCCATCGCGCCGATTTCATCGCGGCGATCGATGTATGGTATCTGGCGGCCATTTTCTCCGTGGGCCAGCAATGACATCGCTGCTGTTATTCTCGTGATCGGCTTCGCGATCCTCACGTAGCTAGCGAAGGCGGCAACCAGAGCAAGAACGACGCCAATTACAATGGCAACGCCAAGTTCAAATTGAGATTGCGAATAAACTTGATCACCTGTACCGACCGCCGCGTCTGCGATTTCATAGTTACGCGCGGTCATTGTATCGAGGGCAGATGTGACCGCACGGGCGGCATTACGCATCGGGCCGCGATACGTCGCCATCGCCGCATTGGCTTCATTGCCACGGACTTGTGTTACAAGGGCATCCCCTGCGCGATCAAAAGCCTCAAGCGCCGTTCTGACAGCGTCGAACTGGATATTTGTCCCGGTGGATAAAAATCGCGAACCATATTGTTTCATCAGCTCGTTGCGAGTTGCAATCTGTGTCTTGAGACTTTCTTCTCCTGCCTGGATCTCGTCTTGAGTCGAGGCCAAAAGCACGTCCGCATAATTTCGGCGAATGGTCGTGATCGTGTGGTCCAATTTGCTAATCAGCTGGACACGAGGCATTCTGTCACGGCCGACAAGATCGATCTGCTCTTTCAGCATGCTCAAAGACAGAAGAGCCACCAATCCTTGCGCGATCGCGATCGCAGTAACGAGCGAAAACAGGAGCGGTAATAAAAATCTTATGTTCAAATTTCTGAAAAAGCGCACGACGGCATCCTTGTATTAATAGAGCGACATACGCCCGAATACGATCGATGGTCATGTATGAGATTTAACGAAAATATAATGGGATCGCGTGAGAAATCACCATGCAAAGTTACGCAATTTCCAAATTGCGAGCAGAGTTCGGTTTCGTATTGAAAAACGCCGCCAGAATCGCAGTGGCGCCCCTCGGCAATATATAAGACAAAGTTCATGTGCGTGTAATTGTGGCCATAAAGAAGCAGGACTGCCGGCCCCTGCCCTCCCCTCGTCAGCCGGACGGCACCACAGGAGGCGCGGAGCATCTCTAATGCGAATCCGTCGAACCTTTACTCAATGGATCGAGGCTGACGTCGCAGCGTCAATCATCAGCGACCAAGGTCCCACATAACTGCCGATCAGCGATGTCGCCAGGTCGTCTCGAGATTGATACCCATCGGCATAGAGTTCGCCGGCGGCACGCGTTAATGTATCGAGCATCTTGTCTTCTGGCTCGGCATCGTAAAACCGAAACCAGGCGACTAGGACTCGCGATATCGCGTCGAAATCGATTTCTTGAACTGGCCTACTGGACATGGCGCTTCCTCCAAGGGGCGTGAGCTAGGCCGACATCCTATGCTTTCAAAGGCCAAGGCCTTTACCTGGGTTCTGAAACCGCAGCCGAGGGCAAATATAATGCCAGGATGACGGTTGTCGAAGGGCTGCCAACGCCGGCTGAGTGACCAAGGGTATCATTGACCTCCTTGAAGCGGTCGAGATCGAACAGCAGGATGGTCGCGAGCTTACCTGCAGCAAATGTCTCGTC
>NZ_JBXHAY010000013.1:0-74630 GCF_057163345.1 Aliirhizobium sp. YIM B11859 | reverse complement strand
CCAGATCGATCCGATGATCACCCACACCATGCCGCTCGACGACATCAACAAGGGCTTCGACCTGATGCACAAGGGTGAATCGATCCGTGGCGTGGTGGTCTATTGACCACCGCCCAAAGTTATACGGTCGACGTGCGGGGGCTCGACGAGTTCTCCGCACGCGATCTTTACGCTATGCTGAAAATGCGCGTCGACGTCTTCGTCGTCGAGCAGGAATGCCCCTATCCAGAGCTCGACGGCAATGATGCAGACTGCATGCATCTGCGCCTTCTGGAGGGCGACGACCTGATCGCCTGCGCCCGCCTCTGGCGCCCGACGCCGGATGTCCTGCCCCGCATCGGCCGTGTCACCGTTTCGCCGAACCATCGTGGAAAACGTCTCGGTGAAGCGTTGATGCGCGAGGCGATCGCCGAGTGTGAAAAGCTCTATCCCGGCGAGGAAATCGAGATATCCGCCCAGGCGCATCTGCAGAAATTCTACGGCTCGCTCGGCTTCGAGCGCACGTCGGATGAATACCTCGAAGACGATATTCCGCATGTGGATATGGTCAGGCCGGCGACGGCCTGACAAACTCATTGACAGGCCATTTGAATAGCGCTTCGGTTGTATCCACATATGGGTGCAGCAACCGATGTTCGAATGGGATGACGACAAGAACACCAGCAACATCGGCAAACACGGCCTGAGCTTTGAGAAGGCAGCTCGGATATTCGATGGCCCGGTTGTTACATCGATCGACAACCGGTTTGATTATGGTGAAGTTCGGCAGATAAGCATCGGATCAATTGACTCTGCCATCATTATTGTTGTTGCCCATACCGACAGAAATGGAAAAATCCGCATCATCTCTGCTCGGCCAGCCAAAAGACCCGAAAGAGAACGATATGCCAAAGCGATTCTCGGAAGAACTTGACGACACGGCCATCGCGGCCCTGCCGGACTCTGCTATCGACACGTCGGATATCCCCGACCTGGACGACGATTTTTGGACAAACAGCAGAGTTATCGATTCCAGAAATACAGCATCGAAGGATGTCTCGCCTTCCTCCTCTACGCTTGCTTTTCCTCCATCCCGATCTATCATCCGTGATGGGCAGCCAAGAGAGGAAAACACCATGTACAAATTTGAAGTCTACAAGGACAAGGCCGGCGAATACCGTTTTCGCTTCAAGGCCTCGAATGGCCAGAACATGTTCTCCTCGGAAGGTTATGCGGCCAAGGCATCGGCGATTGCTGCCATCGAATCCATCAAGAAGAACGCCCCCGGCGCCGCAGTCGACGATCAGACGACAGCGACAGTCTGATGTGCTAATCCGCCTTTTTGCCGATTTGAATACGCAGGAAGGCGGATGCCGTTGATCTATGTTGATGCCGATGCATGTCCGGTCAAGCCGGAGATCCTCAAGGTCGCGGAACGCCACGACCTCGAGGTGACATTTGTCGCCAATTCGGGCCTGCGCCCTTCCCGCGATCCGATGGTGAAAAATGTCATCGTCTCGGGTGCCTTCGATGCCGCCGACGACTGGATCGCCGAACGCGCAACGACTGGAGATATCGTCGTCACCGCCGACGTGCCGCTTGCCGGGCGCTGCGTGGCAACGGGCGCCCTGGTCACCGGTCCGACCGGACGCCTGTTCGACAAGACCAATATCGGCATGGCAACCGCGATGCGCGATCTCGGCGCGCATCTGCGCGAGACGGGCGAGAGCAAAGGGTATAACGCCGCCTTCTCGCCACGCGACCGTTCGGCATTTCTCGAAACCCTGGATAGACTGTGCCGCAGGGCAAAGTCCGCAGGCTGAGCAGATTGAATGAGATGAACAATGGCGAAGGCTGACGGCGGCAATGGCAAACGGCACTGGCGTCGTCACCGCCATGGGCCATTTTTCGCCGCGGCAATCGCCGCGCTTGTGGCCCTGCCCGTTCTGATCGCGGTATTGCCGAAACTGGCGGCGGCCCTGACCGCAATCGTCTTCTTCGTCGTTTATCTCTCCATGATCGGCTGGCGTATCCGCCATCTCGATGCCGACAAGCTGGAAGCGAGCGGCCAGAACACCGACGAGCCCGCCCCGATCATCCTCGCCGTCACCCTGCTCGCCGCAGTCGCGGCACTCGTCACGCTGTTTGAGGCGCTGAACAATAAGCAGCCTTCAGGCCTGCTCGATGTCGCGGTGGGGTTTGCCGCCGTCATTCTCGGCTGGTTCTCCATCCACACGATGTTTTCGCTGCATTACGCCCATCTCTACTGGCGCCCCGGCGAAAAGGATGATGGCAAATCGCTCGGCGGGATGGATTTTCCGCAAACGGATCGTCCGGGCGCCTGGGACTTTCTTTATTTCGGTTACGTCATCGGCATGACCGCGCAGACTTCCGATGTCGGCATCACCACCACCGAGATGCGCAAAATCAATCTTCTGCATTCGGTCGTGTCTTTCTTTTTCAACACCGTGCTGGTAGCCGCAGCAGTCAACGCCGTCGTCTCGCTGGCGACCTGAAAAGCGGCAAGCCCGAAAGGACAACACCATGAAGATCCTCTCCCAGAATACGGCCTTTGGCGGCATGCAGGGTGTGTTCGCCCATGATTCGGACGCCTGCAAATGCGAGATGACCTTCGCTGTCTTCGTTCCTCCGCAGGCAATCGCCGAGCCGCGTCCGGTCCTCTGGTATCTCTCAGGCCTCACTTGCACCCATGCCAATGTGATGGAAAAGGGCGAATACCGCCGTCTGGCCGCAGAACTCGGCCTGATCATCGTCTGCCCGGATGTCAGCCCGCGCGGCAACGACGTGCCGGACGAACTGACCAACTGGCAGATGGGCAAGGGTGCGGGGTTCTATCTCGACGCCACCGAAAAACCCTGGGCCGATAATTACCGGATGTATAGCTACATCACGGAGGAACTGCCGAACCTCGTCAGCCAGCAGTTCCGCGTCGACATGGACCGACAGGGCATTTTCGGCCATTCGATGGGCGGCCATGGGGCCATGACAATCGCGCTGAAAAACCCCGAGCGGTTCAAGAGCTGCTCGGCTTTCGCGCCGATCGTCGAGCCCTCGACGGCGGATTGGTCGGCTCCGGCATTTGAAAAATATCTGGGCGCCGACAAGGCGGCATGGCGCCAGTACGATGCCTGTGCGCTGGTCGAAGATGGCGCGCGTTTCCCCGAATTCCTGATCGATCAGGGCAAGGCGGACAGTTTTCTCGAAAACGGCCTGCGCCCCTGGCTGTTCGAGGAGGCGGTGAAAGGCACGGATATCGGCCTGACGCTCAGGATGCACGAGCGCTACGACCATTCCTACTATTTCATCTCAAGCTTCATGGACGACCACCTGCGTTGGCACGCGGAACGTCTCGGCTGAGCGGAGAATGCCCGAAGCCGGTGATGATGGTCACCGGCTTCGGTTGATGCGACCTTAGATCTTCTTGCGGTTATCGACCGAAAACGCACCAGCGCCGGCAAAGAACAGATAGAGGAAGATGAAGGTGAACATGATGGCGGCTTCGCCACCGTTCAGCGCTGGCCAGAAGCCCTTCGAGGCATGCGCCATGAAGTAAGCGACCGCCATCTGGCCCGACAGGATGAAGGCGACCGGACGGGTCAGGAAGCCGACGGTGATCAGGATGCCGCCGACAAATTCCAGAAGCGCCGCCGTCAGAAGCAGAGGCGACAGGTGATCTCCGCCCTGCGGTGCAGGAAAGGAGAAAAGTTTCATCATGCCATGCTCGAGAAAAAGCAGGCCGGTTATGATTCTCAAGGCTGCCAGGCCGTAGTCCCGGTAGGCGGCCAAACGATCGAATAGTGCCATAGGTGTGTCCCCGTATGAATGTTGCAGCGCAGCGATAGTCGGGATACCGCCTTGCCAGAAATCAATTCTATGGCATTGATCGTGAATATTTGAAAGTCGGCGGATAGCCTCTGTTCTAAGGCCTGCCGCCTTCGACCAGCGCCGTCAGGATGGCCCCTCTGTGCGGATTGGCGAGGCGGAATTCGTTGGCAACCCGTGCAGCGATCTTCTCGGCCAGCGAATCGACAGCGCCCTGCTCGCCGAAAGCAAGCGAAGTCTCCTCGAACGAACCTTCCGCCACCGGCTCTCCCGAGCCGACGGAAATCGCCTTGACCGTCACCGTTGCACTGTACCGATAACCGAAAAGAATGGTCGACGGCCTCGCCTCGCCGATCCTGACCGTCAGGATCGTCCGCGGCAGCATGATCGAGCGGGTGGTCGCCCGGATTGCGGTATCGATCAGAAGATCTGTGCGGGTGATGAGATCGCGGGAAACCTCGGGCTGCGCCGTCACGAAGGCACCCCGCACGTCATAAAGCAGCCGTTCCGACATGTGGCCGTCGACCGGCATGCGGAAGCCCGCAAGCGTCAGCACGGTCAAGGGAACAACAGCGAGGCGGTACAGACGGAAAGACATGCAGACATCCGGAACAACGGACCTGCATGATGCGCAGTTAGGGTTAGGGAAGCCTTAAACCTGAGGCTTCAGCGCTTCGAAAACCGCCACCGCGGCCTGGAATTCCTCATGCCGCTTCTCGCGCCTTTGTTCGGCTTCGGCATCGCTGCCCCAATGCTCGCTCGTCCAGTCCTCTTCCAGATGGGCAAGGCGCCAGGCGTCTTCGGCAGCAAGATGATCTTCGGCAAAGGCGAGCGCCAGCAGCGCCGAACCCGTCAGCGTGGTGATCGTATGCAGCACGGCAAGTTCGATCGGTGTGTCGTATTTGCGCAAGATGGCGGAAACCGCAAGCGTCGCCTCCCTCGGCTGCTCCTTCGGCATCACCCCTTCGATCAGCTCGAAACGCGCGCCGTGTTCATTGGCAGCCCAGTCGACGATCGGATCCCACTGCTCTCTTTGGCGGTTGACGAGGTTTTCGGGGCTTTCCGCCCGATAGAAGAGCATGTCTCCCGTCGCAAACCGCAGGATGTCCTCGAAGACCGCCTGCGCCTCGACGGCAACGCCATCGATTGCCGTATTGACGAGACGGGTCACCGGCATGGTGCGTGGATCGATCACCTCGACCTGGTTCGCCCATTCGTCGCGCAACAATTCCGCGAGCCGGACTGTCGGGGCAGCGAGCGCATTCTTGGCCGGCGTCTTGACCGGCCGGCCATCCAGATGGACGCCATGACCGCCCTCGCCTTCGACCACAGAAACCTCTTTGTAGAAACGCTTCGGCAGCGGCTTCTGCATCTGGATCTGTGCCCGCCGTGTCGGATCCGGGTGGCTCATCGCCTCGGATGGATCGGGAAAGAGTTCACGCATCGCAATTGGTCCTAGTCTTTACCGATATGGGTCTTTGCCGATATCGGCCCTTGCCGGTATGGGCATTGGCCGACATGGCTCTCAGCCGATATGGGCCAGTATCTCGCTCGGGTGCCTGACGATCACATCGGCACCGGCTTCCTGCAGTTCGGCAACCGAAGCATACCCCCAGGCGACGCCGATTGCGGTGGCGCCGGCGGCCTTGGCCATCTGCATGTCGTAGATCGCATCACCGATGACAATCGTGTCGGCAGGCAGCATGCCGGTCTCGTCGCAGCATTCGCTCACCATCGCAGGATGCGGCTTGGACGGGCAGTCGTCGGCCGTGCGCGAGGCGATGAATTTGAAACCATGCGTCTCGGTCACCAGATCGAGACCGCGTCGAGATTTGCCGGTGACCGCACCGATCAGGATCTCGTCGCGCGTTCCAAGCGTCTCCATCAACTCGCCGATACCGTCAAACAGCGGCTCGCGAAAATCGAGATCGTTGCGGACGACCGAAAACAGCGATTTGTAATAGGCCATCATCTCGACCTCTTCCTGGCCGGCATGCTGTTTGCCCTGCATCCGCGCGATTGCGATATCGAGCGTCAGCCCGATGATCGCCTTTGTGTCTGCGAATGTCGGCTCCGGCTTACCGAAATGGATGAACGTCCGCCGCATGGTTTCATGGATCAGGCCAGCGCTATCGACCAGCGTGCCGTCGCAATCGAAAAGAACCAGCTTCATTCGTCATCGTCCCTTGCGCCGTTTTCCATGTCGAACCCGAGCAGGTTCCAGCTTTGCACCATGTGCGGCGGCAATGGCGCCGTGACACGCAACCGCCCGCCGGACGGATGCGGAATGTCGATACGACGGGCATGCAAATGCAGCTTCTTCTGGATGCCGCCTGGGAATGGCCAGTTGACGTCGTCGTCGTAATATTTCGGATCGCCGATGATCGGATGGCCGATCGAAAGCGCATGAACGCGAAGCTGATGGGTCCGGCCGGTATAGGGCTCCATCTCCAGCCAGGCCAGCGCCTGCGCCGCCGTCTCGAGAACGCGGTAGTAGGAGATCGCGTGGTCGGCGCCCTCCTCGCCATGCCTGGCGATCCGCATCCGTTCGCCATCCGCCGTCTGTTCCTTGACCAGCCAGGAGGAAAGCTTGTCCTCGCGCTTGCGTGGCACGCCCTTCACCAGAGACCAGTAGGTCTTCTTGGTGTCGCGCTCGCGAAATGCCGCCGTCAGCTTCTGCGCAGCACCGCGGGTGCGGGCAATCACCAGCACGCCGGACGTGTCGCGGTCGAGGCGATGGACGAGACGCGGCTTTTCGCCCTTGGGGCTGACCCATGCATCGAGCATCTGGTCGATATGGCGGGTGACGCCCGAACCGCCCTGCACGGCGAGCCCGGCCGGCTTGTTGAGGACGATCACCTTGTCATCCTCATGCAGCACCATGCGCTGCAGGAGTTCGTAATCGCCGGCATGCTTCAGGTCCTTGCTGGCGATCGGACCCTTCTTGGCATCGGTATCCATGGGCGGCACGCGTACGGTCTGGCCCTGTTCGACGCGCGTATCGGATTTCACCCGACCGCCATCGACCCGCACCTGCCCCGAGCGCAACAATTTCTGCAGCGGGCCGAAGCCAAGACCCGGATAATGGATCTTGAACCAACGGTCGAGGCGCATGCCTGCCTCGTCCGCTTCGACGCGGATATGCTCGATGCCTGCCATCAACGCTCTTTCTTAATTTCTTCTTGAGCGCCGCTCTTTAGAGCATTGCCCGCCCGAGCGCCAGCCCGCCAAAGACCGCCGCGAAAGAGATCACCAGACTGCCGATCACATAGGCGGCGGCAGCGAAGGTGGCGCCGCGCTCCATGAGTACCATCGTGTCGAGCGTGAACGAAGACCACGTCGTGAACCCGCCGATGATGCCGGTAACGATGAACACCCGCATTTCGGCCGACGCATTGAGACGCCGGGCGATCACTTCGACCATCAGGCCGATGACAAACGAGCCGACCACATTCACGGTCAGCGTGCCCCATGGGAAGCTTGGCCCGAACCAGCGGACGGAAAACACCCCCACCAGATAACGAAGCACGGAACCGATCGCCCCTCCAGCGGCAGCGAGCAGGATATTCAGCATTCATTCAACCCTTGACTGCAGGATACAAAACCACACATCATTAAAATGCAGTGATTTGAGTTAAGCATCGGAGAATACGCTTTCCCGTAAGGGTGGAAGATCGAAGGTGAGGCAAATGACCCAGATCGTGACCATTACAGCAAATATGGCGGCCTTGAATATCGAAGCCATGCGTACGCCACGCCGTATTTCGGTGAAGGATCAGGTCGCCGATGTCAAGGCGGACGCCGAGCGCAACGCCAAGGCCCGTGAAAACGTCGGCGAGCCGGATGCCATCCACGAGATGATACCGGCGACCAAGGTTGGCATCGACGTTACCACCACCGGCAAACAACCCCAGCAGCATTATTCCCTGCGCGAAGTGCAGGCAGCCTATCGCGATCTCGAAGACTGACATTTCCCGTCTACGGATCGAACCTTCCTGAACGGCAGCGTTTTCGCGCTGCCGTCCCCGCCGTCTCGACAGTTTCGAAAACCTCTGCCGGTCAGTCCTGTTTTGCCGGGGCACCGATGGCATTGACGGGAAGTGTCACCTCAATGGTTCCGGCCTTCTCGAATGTCAGCGTCAACGCCACTGTATCACCGGCCTTGAACGGCGCCTTCACCTTCGTGAACATCAGATGCAGTCCGCCCGGCTTGAGTTCCACCATCTGTCCGGCCGGCACCTCGACACCGCCGTCGAGCTTGCGCATCTTCATCGTCTCGCCCTGCATTGCCATCTCGTGGATCTCGACGCCACCGGCGACTGGAGACGCAGCAGAAACGAGCCGATCATCGGCAGAACCGGCATTCCGGATGATGAGATAACCGCCACCGACCGGTTGGCCCGGCAACATCGCACGGGCATAAGCGCCTTCGACAGCGATATCTCCGGCCTTGGCCATGCCGGTCATGCCGGCATCGGTTCCCATAGGCATGGCACCATGATCATGACCGCCCTGCCCCTTAGCGTCCGCGACCAGCACGGTCGGCACCGGGTTTTCCAGAAGATATCGGCTATTGCCGGTCCTGCTGATATCGATCCGCCAGCCGGGCTCGGGCCGCGGCACCTGCAGCAAGACTGTAGTCGCCTTCCCAGATGCAACAGACGGGGCGGCGAAGCTCGCATATGCCTGTCCCTGCTGAAATCCCGCGACCATACAAAACCCGGCAAGCATGCTTATCGTCTTGATCTTCATGTCTGTCTCCATGCGGTGACGGCATAACCAGCCGTTCGCGCTTCCCGCCAATCGTCGATATCGAAAATGGATAATCAGACTGCGACCGGAGGACCGCGCGACGTCGCCCGATCGATGGACAGCGTTTCCGTCCGTTGCGAACAGACGAGGGGCAACATGACGACATGCCAGATGCGATCAGGCAGCCATGTATCGTGACCCGGTGATGGAAGCGCGACCAGCCCGGCGGCAAGACATTGATCGCAATGTTGCGCCGGCATCTGCCTTTCATGCTGCCCGTCCTCGGAACAGATGTCGGAGAACCTGCCGTCCGGCAGCCGATATGCCTCGTCGAAGGCACCGGCGGATGGGAAAGCATAAGCTGGCTGGGCAGCCCCGCCGACCAGCGACAGGATAACGATACAGATGAATTGCGCCGTGATGCCCGATCTGTGCCGCATGCCTCTCAATCGCCCGCCTCCCGTGGAGAAAAATGCTTATCCGAAATCCGGCCCCGACACAAAGCACTCCGCGAGTATATCGCCGCCGGATCCTGTCCTTGAGCCAGATCAACCGCCAGCTGCAATGCGACAGAAATCGTGCTGGTTTCGACATTGAGGTCTTGCCAAACGACATGCCTCAACGATAATGAGCGCCGAACCCGTTGGGAGAAGCCGCTTTGATGCGGTGCCGAAGGAGCAACCGCCCCGGAAACTCTCAGGCAAAAGGACCACGGGAAAGCTACAGGAACTCTGGAGAGAAGCACCGCAAGGGGCTCGCCGAAGGGATAACAATCTCAGGCGAAAAGGACAGAGGGGGCTCGAAACCGACGCGCAAATATTCGTATTTGGCGCGTCCAAATCTGAGCCGGCATGCGACCTGATTTGTTGATCGGGCGGGCCAAACCTGGAGGCGTCCCCATTGGGTGACCAGACCAACGACCAGACTGTTCTCAAGATCACCCCGCTGCATGCATTGCATCTGTCGCTCGGCGCCAAGATGGTTCCTTTCGCCGGCTACGACATGCCTGTGCAATATCCGCTCGGCGTGATGAAGGAGCACATCCACACCCGCACGTCTGCCGGCCTGTTCGACGTCTCCCATATGGGCCAGGTGATCGTGAAGGCGAAGTCCGGCGCTTACGCCGATGCCGCACTTGCGCTCGAAAAGCTGGTGCCGGTCGATATTCTCGGCCTCAAGGAAGGTCGCCAACGTTATGGTTTCTTCACCGATAAGAACGGCTGCATCCTCGACGACCTGATGATCACCAATCGCGGCGATCATCTGCTCGTCGTTGTCAACGCCGCTTGCAAGGATACCGACCTCGCCCACATGAGGGAGAATCTTGAAGCCTGCGACGTGGACCTGCTCGACGACCGTGCGCTGGTTGCCCTGCAGGGCCCGCGTGCCCAAGCGGTGCTGGCCGAACTCTGGGCCGGCGTTTCGGACATGAAGTTCATGGACGTGCGTGAAGTGCCGTTGCACGACGTACCCTGCATCATCTCCCGTTCCGGTTATTCCGGCGAGGACGGTTTCGAGATCTCGATCCCGGCAGACAAGGCCGAAGAAATCGCCAATGCGCTGCTCGGACATCCCGATTGCGAAGCGATCGGCCTCGGCGCGCGGGATTCCCTGCGTCTCGAAGCCGGCTTGTGTCTCTACGGAAACGACATCGACACGACCACATCGCCGATCGAGGCCTCTCTCGAATGGGCGCTGCAGAAGGCCCGCAAGGCCGGAGGCGATCGCGAAGGCGGCTTTCCGGGCGCAGATCGGATCCTCGGTGAACTCGCAAACGGCACCACCCGCCGCCGCGTCGGTCTGAAGCCGGAAGGCAAGGCACCGGTACGCTCGCATGCAAAACTTTATGCGGATCCGGAAGGCACGACCGAAATCGGCGAAGTCACCTCCGGCACATTCGGACCGTCGGTCGAAGGCCCGGTCGCCATGGGCTACCTGCCAACCTCGCATGCCACCCCGGGCACGCAGGTCTACGCCGAAGTGCGTGGCAAATATCTGCCCATGACGGTCGCCGCACTGCCGTTCATCACGCCGACATACAAGCGATAATCCATGATGGTCGTGCCGGACCTATCCCCGCACAAGAACAACAACCAACACCCTTCCAGAGAGGACCTCTCCATGTTGAAATTTACCGCTGAACACGAATGGCTGAAGCTTGAGGGCGATGTCGCAACCGTCGGCATCACCGCCCACGCTGCCGACCAGCTCGGCGACCTCGTTTTCGTTGAACTGCCGGAAGTCGGCAGCGAGCTCACCAAGGACGGCAATGCCGCCACCGTCGAAAGCGTCAAGGCTGCTTCGGATGTCTATTCGCCGCTCGATGGCGAAGTTACCGAAGTCAACCAGGCGATCGTTGATGATCCGTCGCTGGTCAATTCCGACCCGCAGGGCGCCGCCTGGTTCTTCAAGCTGAAGCTGAAGAATGTCTCCGACATTGACGGCCTGATGGACGAAGCAGCCTATAAGGACCTGATCGGATGACCGACAACACCGATTTCCATTTCACCGACTACAATCCCTATGACTTCGCCAATCGGCGTCATATCGGCCCCTCGCCGGCCGAGATGACCGACATGCTGAAGGTCATCGGTTACAAGTCGCTCGACGGCCTGATCGACGCCACCGTTCCCGCCTCCATCCGCCAGCAGACGCCGCTCGCCTGGGGTGCAGCACTTTCCGAACGCGAAGCGCTCGACAAGCTGCGTGAGACCGCCAACAAGAACAAGGTCCTGACCACGCTGATCGGCCAGGGTTATTACGGCACCATCACGCCGCCGGTCATCCAGCGTAACATCCTCGAAAACCCAGCCTGGTATACGGCCTACACGCCTTACCAACCGGAAATTTCCCAGGGCCGTCTCGAGGCGCTGTTGAACTTCCAGACGATGATCTCGGATTTGACCGGCCTCGACGTCGCCAATGCCTCGCTGCTCGACGAAGCGACTGCCGCTGCCGAAGCCATGGCGCTCTGCCAGCGTCAGGCAAAATCGAAGGCGACCGCTTTCTTTGTCGACAAGGCCTGCCACCCGCAGACGATCGCGCTGATCGAGACCCGTGCAGCCCCGCTCGGCTGGACCGTCGTCATCGGCGACCCGATGACCGATCTCGATCCGGTCGACGTTTTCGGTGCGATCTTCCAGTATCCCGGCACCCATGGCGAAGTCCGTGATTTCACCGGCCTGATTTCCCGCCTGCACCAGACCGGTGCGGTGGCAGCCGTTGCCGCCGATCTTCTGGCCCTGACGCTGCTCAAGTCTCCGGGTGAGATGGGTGCCGATATCGCCATCGGTTCCTCGCAGCGTTTCGGTGTTCCGGTCGGTTACGGTGGCCCGCACGCCGCCTATATGGCCGTCAAGGACGCCCATAAGCGCGCCATGCCCGGCCGTCTGGTCGGCGTCTCGGTCGATGCCCGCGGCAACCGTGCTTACCGCCTGTCGCTGCAGACCCGCGAGCAGCATATCCGCCGCGAAAAGGCGACGTCGAACATTTGCACCGCGCAGGTCCTGCTCGCCGTCATGGCCTCGATGTATGGCGTCTTCCACGGCCCGCAGGGGCTGAAGGCGATCGCCCAGGCCGTCCACAAGAAGGCCGTACTGATGGCCAAGGGCCTCGAAAAGCTCGGCTACACGATCGAACAGGACACCTTCTTCGACACGATCACCGTAGACGTCGGCCACATGCAGGGCCTGATCCTGCGGGCAGCCGTCGCCGAAGGTGTCAACCTGCGCAAGGTCGGTGAAACGAAGATCGGCATGTCGCTCGACGAGCGTACCCGGCCGGTGACACTGGAGGCCGTCTGGCGCGCCTTTGGCGGTGAGTTCAAGGTCTCCGATTTCGAGGTCGAATACCGACTGCCGAAGTCGCTCTTGAGAAAATCGGATTACATGACCCATCCGATCTTCCACATGAACCGCGCCGAAAGCGAGATGACCCGCTACATCCGCCGCTTGTCGGACCGCGATCTGGCGCTCGACCGGGCGATGATCCCGCTCGGTTCCTGCACGATGAAACTCAATGCAACAGCCGAAATGCTGCCGATCACCTGGCCGGAATTTTCCGACATCCATCCCTTCGTGCCGGCCAATCAGGCGCTCGGATACAAGGAGATGATCGACGATCTGTCGGACAAGCTCTGCCAGGTCACCGGATACGACGCCTTCTCCATGCAGCCGAATTCCGGCGCGCAAGGGGAATATGCGGGCCTTTTGACCATCCGCAACTACCACATCGCCAATGGCGACGCGCATCGCGACGTCTGCCTCATCCCGACCTCCGCCCATGGCACCAACCCGGCATCCGCCCAGATGGTCGGCATGAAGGTCGTGGTCGTCAAGGTGCGTGACAATGGCGATATCGACCTGGAAGATTTCCGCGCCAAGGCTGAGCAATACGCAGCCAATCTCTCGGCCTGCATGATCACCTACCCATCGACCCACGGCGTGTTCGAGGAGACGGCGAAGGAAATCTGCGAGATCACCCACAAGCATGGTGGCCAGGTCTATCTCGACGGTGCCAACATGAACGCCATGGTCGGCTTGTCCCGCCCTGGCGACATCGGTTCCGACGTCAGCCACCTCAACCTGCACAAGACCTTCTGCATCCCGCATGGCGGCGGCGGTCCCGGCATGGGCCCGATCGGCGTCAAGGCACATCTGGCCGCCTATCTGCCGGGCCATCCGGAATATGACGGTCGCGATGGTGCAGTGTCGGCAGCCCCGTTCGGTTCGCCGTCGATCCTGCCGATCTCCTGGTCCTACTGCCTGATGATGGGTGGCGAAGGCTTGACGCAGGCAACCAAGGTGGCGATCCTCAATGCCAACTATATCGCCGCCCGCCTGAAGGGTGCCTACGACGTGCTTTACAAGTCGGAGGCCGGTCGCGTGGCGCATGAATGCATCATCGACACCCGCCCGCTCAACGTCTCTGCCGGCGTCAGCGTCGACGATGTGGCCAAGCGCCTGATCGATTGCGGTTTCCACGCCCCGACAATGAGCTGGCCGGTCGCAGGCACGCTGATGATCGAGCCGACCGAATCGGAAACCAAAGCCGAACTCGACCGTTTCTGCGAGGCGATGCTGGCGATCCGCGAGGAAGCCCGCGCCATCGAGGATGGCCGCATGGACAAGACCAACAACCCGCTGAAGAACGCCCCCCATACGGTGGAAGACCTCGTCGGCGAATGGGATCGTCCTTACTCGCGCGAACAGGCCTGCTACCCGCCGGGCGCCTTCCGGGTGGACAAATACTGGTCGCCGGTCAACCGCGTCGACAATGTCTATGGCGACCGCAATCTGCTCTGCACCTGCCCTCCGCTGGAGGATTATGCCGAGGCCGCTGAATAGCACCTTCGCACGCAAACCATTGGAAAGGCTGCCCTTGGGTGGCCTTTCCAATATTTTCGTCTTGCTCTTGCCTTGGCGAAATTATTGTTTATTTTAACACCAATCGAACTTTGCTAGCGACTCGTCCGCGGCCTATAGGCGCTTTCTGATTTTCTCTCATCGTCGATCTACCGCCGGCCATCGCGTCGGTAACCTACAAGCGATTGAAAGGAAATCGTTATGAACACTGGAACAGTTAAGTGGTTCAACAGCACCAAGGGCTTCGGCTTCATCCAGCCTGACAACGGCGGCCAGGACGTTTTCGTTCACATCTCTGCAGTTGAGCGCGCTGGTCTGCGCACCCTCAACGACGGTCAGAAGATCAGCTACGAAATCGTTCAGGACAAGCGTTCGGGCAAGAGCTCGGCCGACAACCTGCAGGCTGCTTAACTTCTGTCATCGCCGCACATGACTGCCTTCAGGCGGATGTGACTGGCATTGACCACCAAGGAAGGTCGGGATCTTTCCCGACCTTTTGTTTTTTTAGCATCTACCGTGATTGATACGCATGCTCCACTGGTGTATTGCCCCTGAAACGTCAGGGTCTTGCGCCAGGCAATTGCGCAGCCATGATCACCGATCTTGAACCGGCCTGTCCGTCAGGCCACGACACGTGCCTCCGCAACGGACGCCTGCCCGCCGATAATCGGCTAGGTCCGGCCCAGTGCAGCGCGCGCACCGAAGGAGACCTTTTTGCAAGTACTCGTCAGAGATAACAACGTCGAACAGGCACTGCGCGTGCTCAAGAAGAAGCTGCAGCGCGAAGGCGTGTTCCGCGAAATGAAGGCTCGCAGCGCTTACGAAAAGCCGTCTGAAAAGCGCGCTCGCGAAAAGGCCGACGCCATTCGCCGCGCCCGCAAGCTGGCCCGCAAGCAGATGCAGCGCGAAGGCCTGCTGCCGGCACCGAAGAAGAAAGTCATCGTAGCTCGCGCCCGCTAAGGCGCGATATCTGCGACGCGGCCAGGTGGACAGCGTGCGACTGAGCACGCCGTCTGCCGAGCAGCAACCTGAAACATCCAGGGGGAGGATGGATGAGAGGATGAGTGAAGTGACCGCGACCAAAGACCAATTCTTCAAGCCGGAAAAGATGTCCGCACAGGCCAAGGCCGAACAAACCAACTCCGTCGTTCGGGATATTCTCGACGCCGAGATCGTTGCGCGCGACAAGAAAACCGAAAAGCTGCGGGCCATGCGTCTTGCCCAGCAGGAAGAGGCCGCAGCAAAAGCGTCCGCCGAACCCGAGCCGAAAAAGCGTACCCGCAAGGTTGCTGCCAAGTAGCAGCCCACGCACTCGCCGGCCAAGCCCACTCACGTTTTTATCGTCACATTTGAACCATTTGGCGCCTTTCGCGTTATCCACCCAAGGCCGATTGCATCCGGAAATTTCCGATGCAGTCCATGGGTGTCATGACATGCGAGACACCCGCCGCTTCCCGTTTTCAGCTGCCGAAGACCGGCCTGCGGGGATGATGGTTTGCGCGTGAGGACAGAAATGTTTCGGGAAAATGCTTCGTCAAACATCGTGCTCGGGTCGGATGATCTCGAGCTTCTGCGCCGGTTTCTCGAAGCCTGGTGCGAGGAAAACAGTGTCGCGCCAGACAGCGATCAGGCACAGGCGATCGCCGCCGGTCTGGTGAACTGGTATCAGTTCGAACTCGGCGACCGCAATCTGATCAAATCAGACCCGCCGCAATCTCTGCCCGAATCGATGGAACTCAAGCGCCTGATGCGGGAACTCGCCGCCGCCTGACCAAGGCCTGACGCCGGCGAAAGACGACGCTCAGTCGAGCTGTCGCTCGATCTTTTTCGCTGCCTGCCAGAGATCTTCCATCCGCTCCAGTGTTGCTGCGTCAAGCGTTTCACCCGCCGCGTAAAGTTCAGCCTCGATATGGCCGAATCGCCGGCGGAATTTCGTATTGGTGCCGCGCAGCGCCATTTCCGGATCGGCCTTCACATGCCGACCGATATTGACCACGGCAAAGATCAGGTCGCCGAGCTCATCGGCCACTTTGTCAGCTTTGCCCGAGGCAAGTGCCTCGCGCAGCTCAGCCACTTCCTCCTCGATCTTGTCGAGGATCGGCTCGGGTGCGGACCAGTCGAAACCGACTTTCGCCGCTCGCTCCTGCAGCTTAAGCGCCTCCGTCAGCGCCGGTTGCGCCCGGTGAACGCTACCGAGAAAGCCAGCCTTGGAATCCTCGGCAACCTTCGAACCTGACGCACGGGCTCTTGCGGCACGCCGCTCGGCTCTCTCGCGCTTCTCCTGTTCCTTGATCGCATCCCATTGGAGCTTGACCGCTTCCGGCGTATCGGCATCGGATCTGGCGAAGACATGCGGATGGCGGCGGATCATTTTCCTCGTCACGGCCTCGACCACGTCGCCGAAGGCGAACTCGCCGGTCTCTTCGGCAAGACGGGCGTGAAACACGACCTGCAGCAAGAGGTCGCCGAGTTCCTCGCAGAGATCATCCATGTCGCTGCGTTCGATCGCATCGGCCACCTCATAGGCCTCCTCGATCGTATAGGGCTTGATCGACGCGAAATCCTGCTCCAGATCCCAGGGGCAGCCGGTCACGGGCGTGCGCAGCGCCGCCATGATCTCGATCAGGCGCGAAATATCCTTTGAAGCTTCCATGCTGAATGTCCTTGGCGCTCAGTTGAGCGGAATGTCATTGTCGCCCTTGCCGGACTGATAGCTGTCCGACAGGCGCTGATAGCCGGCCTTGATCCGCGCCGTCTGATCTTTCAGATCCTGCCGCAGCGGCTCTTCTTCCGTCTCGACCAGATCGGCAATGAAGAAGGAATTCCAGAATGCGTTCGACCGACGATAACCGCCAGGCTCCAGCCCGAACACCTCTTTCAGGATCTTCAGATCGTGCGGAATGGCAAACGCATCGCGCGAATCCTCATGACTGAAGAAGGAATAGAAATTGTCGAAACCGGCCCAGGTGATCGCCGACATGCACATGGTGCAGGGTTCGTGCGTCGACAGGAAAATCAGGTCCTTGGTGGAAAGTCCTGAAGTCTTTTCATAGAACCGCTTGAGCGTGTGAACCTCGCCATGCCACAGCGGATTCTCCAGCTCGTTATTGGTCTCGGCAATCACCAGCGACAGGTCGGACTTCTTCAGGATCGCCGCTCCGAACACCTTGTTGCCGGCGGCAACACCCTGCTCGGTCAGCGGCAGGATATCGTGTTCGATGACGTTCAGAAGGCGGGCGGCAAGTGTCATGGAAGGGCTTCTCTGGCTTGGATGTCTAGGTTGTTTGTGGCCTTTGATCGGCTGACCGAAGCAAAACCGTTTAATCTACTGGAATACTAGAGAAATATCGCCTGCGGTGGCTTTTGCTCAAGAACCGGTTGATCGTGAAACAGAAATACCCGCGTGCAATGCACTTCGCATATCCATTTCTTCAAATCGCGCGGCAGATTGTGGATATTTCCACCATATGTTTCAGGATAACCGCATGTCTTCAAGCCATCAACGTCTGTCGGCCTTCCCGGCGTTTTTTCGCGTGCGGGGAAAAACTGTAGCAATCTTCGGCAATGGTGACGAGGCCTATGCCAAGGCGCGGCTTCTGGCCAATACCGATGCCGAAATTTTCGCTTATGCGCCCGCTCCCGAGCCGGATTATGCGAAATGGCTCGCCGGCCAGGGCATAGAACCAATCCGCGAGGACTTCTCCGCCGAACAGGTGAAAGGCGCCACGCTCGTTTTTGCCGCGACCGGCGACCGGGCGCAGGATCAACGTATCGCCACTGCGGCCCGAGCTGAAAAGATCCCGGCAAATGCAGTCGATCAGCCGGATTTCTGCGACTTCTTCACGCCTGCCCTCGTCAACCGTGCCCCGGTTGCCATCGCCATCGGCACCGAAGGCGCCGGCCCGGTTCTGGCCCAGATGATCCGCGCCCGCATCGACCAGATGCTGTCGCCGTCGCTTGGAAGGCTCGCAAGCCTTGCCGCCGATTATCGCGATGCGGCGGAACGGCTGGTGCCGCGCGGCGTGTCACGCCGCATCTTCTGGCGCCGGTTCTTTTCCGGTGACGTGGCGGATGCGATCGATGCCAACGACCCGGCCTCCGCCCGCCGCGCCGCCAATGCCCTGCTTTCCACCTCCGGCCAGGCCGAGGGAAAAATCTGGCTGGTCGGCGCCGGTCCCGGCGCAGAGGATCTTCTGACGCTGCGTGCCCAGCGCGTGCTGATGGAAGCCGATGCGATCGTCTACGATGCGCTCGTGCCGCAGGCGATCGTCGATATGGGCCGCCGCGATGCCGAGCGGCTGTCGGTCGGCAAACGCAAGAACTGTCATTCCAAGAGCCAGGACGAGATCAACCGTCTTCTGGTCGATCTCGGTCGTCAGGGCAAACGCGTCGTGCGGCTGAAAAGCGGCGATCCGCTGGTCTACGGCCGTGCCGGCGAGGAGATGGCGGCTTTGCGTGATGCAGGAATCGCCTACGAGATCGTGCCCGGCATCACTTCCGCCTTTGCCGCCGCCGCCGATTTCGACCTGCCGCTGACGCTGCGTGGCGTCGCCTCGTCGCTGATCTTCACCACCGGCCATGACCTAACCGGCAAGGTCCTGCCCGACTGGGCAAGCCTTGCCATCTCGGGCGCCACGATCGCCGTTTATATGGGCCGCACGGTCGCAGCCTCGGTCTCCGAGCGCCTGATGGGCGCTGGCCTCAGCCCCGATACGACGGTTGCCGTGATCGAAAATGCCAGCCGTGCCGACCGCCGGCTTTTCCATGGCGTGCTCGGCGAACTGCCGCAGCTGGAAAGCCGCGACGATCTCGATGGCCCGGTCATGGTGATCATCGGCGAGGCCGTCGCCGGTGCGAATTTCGACAAATCCGAGCCACTTTCCGCGGCAAGGTCGCAACCCCGCGACCAACGCGAACTGGCTCAAGACATGAGGACGAACTGATGGCAGACAAGGTTCTGGCAGATAAGGTTTTGACGGCCAACCGCCTGTCCGATGGCATCGCCGTGTGGCTGGATGCCGCCGGCCATTGGACGGAAACCCTGCAGGATGCGCTGGTTGCCCGCCATGCGGAAGCGATTGCCTCGCTGGAAGCGATCGGCAAGCGCGATTTCGCCGACAACAAGGTGGTCGACGTTGCCGTCATCGATGTCGAGGAAGTCAACGGCAAGCTTTGGCCGACCCGCCTTCGCGAGCGCATCCGGGCCGCTGGCCCGACCATGGATTATGCCACCGGTTACGGCAAAGCCGACGCCGCCTTTATCGCAGTCTGATACCGAAAGTTCTGGGATCCCATGTATCGTTACGATGAATTCGACCATGCCTTCGTGTCCAGCCGCGTGGAACAGTTCCGCGATCAGGTCGAGCGCCGCCTTTCCGGCGAACTTGCCGAGGACGCGTTCAAGCCGCTGCGCCTGATGAACGGCGTCTATCTGCAGCTTCATGCCTATATGCTGCGCGTCGCCATTCCCTATGGCACGCTGAATGCGAAGCAGATGCGCATGCTCGCCCATATCGCCCGCAAATATGACCGCGGTTATGGCCACTTCACCACCCGTCAGAACATCCAGTACAACTGGCCGAAACTGTCGGACACGCCGGATATCCTGGCGGAACTCGCAAGCGTCGAGATGCATGCGCTGCAGACGTCTGGCAATTGCATCAGAAACGTCACCGCCGACCATTTTGCCGGCGCTGCTGCCGATGAGGTTGCCGATCCCCGCCCCTACGCCGAAATCCTGCGCCAATGGTCCTCGGTCCACCCGGAGTTTTCCTTCCTGCCGCGCAAGTTCAAGATCGCCGTTACCGGCGCAGAGCGCGACCGTGCAGCCATCCAGGTCCACGATATCGGTCTTCATCTGAAGAAGAACGACAAGGGTGAGATCGGTTTTGCCGTTTATGTCGGCGGCGGCCAGGGCCGCACGCCGCTGATTGCCAAGAAGATCAACGATTTCCTGCCCGAGGGCGACCTGCTCTCCTACATCACCGCCGTGATGCGCGTGTATAACCTGCACGGCCGGCGCGACAACAAATACAAGGCCCGCATCAAGATCCTCGTCCACGAAACCGGCGTCGAGGAACTGACCCGTCAGGTGGAGGAGGAATTCGCCCATCTGCGTGAAACCGAGCTGAAGCTGCCAGCGCAGGATGTGGCGGCGATTACCGCCTATTTCGCCCCGCCTGCTTTGCCCGCCCGCGCCGAAGGCTGGGCGCAGTTGGCCGCCTGGAAAAAGCAGGACGAGGCCTTTGGCCGCTGGGTCAGCCAGAATGTCCAGCCGCACAAACACCCCGATTACGGCATGGTGACGATTTCGCTCAAACCGATCGGCGGCATTCCGGGCGATGCGTCCGACGTGCAGATGGATGTGATCGCCGATCTGGCCGAGGAATTCGGCCATGACGAGATCCGCATCAGCCACGAGCAGAACGTCATCTTCCCGCATGTGGCGCTGGCAGACCTCGAGCCGCTCTACCGGGCATTGACCGCACACGGGCTGGAGACCGCCAATTCCAACCTAATCACCGATATCATTGCCTGTCCCGGCCTGGACTATTGCGCGCTCGCTAACGCCCGTTCGATCCCGGTAGCCCAGGAGATTTCTACACGCTTCGGCGCCGCTGAAAGACAGGCCGAGATTGGTGAGCTCAAGATAAAAATCTCCGGCTGCATCAATGCCTGCGGCCACCACCATGTTGGCCATATCGGCCTTCTGGGTGTCGAGAAGAAGGGTGCCGAACTCTACCAGATCACGCTCGGCGGTTCCGGCGACGAAAACACCTCGATCGGCGAAATCATCGGCCGCGGTTTCGAGCCGTCCAAGGTGACCGATGCGATCGAGACGATCGTCGACACCTATCTCGGCCTTCGCGAAAGCCGGGAAGAGACCTTCCTCGCTGCCTATCGCCGTGTCGGACCGCAACCCTTCAAGGAAGCACTTTATGGTGACGCCAAGGCGGAGGCTGCGTGATGGCTGGGAACGCAAAAATCTGGAGAGAGACCGGCTTCGTCGAAAACGATCCGTGGATCATCGAAACGGACGAGGTGAAGGCCGAGGGTGATCAGAAGGTGCTTCTGCCGCTCGAGCAGTTCATCGAACGGGCCGAAGCCAGCAACGATATCGGCCTCGGCGTTTTGATCCGCCCGGCCGACGACGTGATGACGCTTGAACCCTATCTCTACCGCATCGAGTTGGTGGCGGTGGATTTCCCCGCCTTCAACGACGGCCGCGCCTTCAGCCACGCCTCGCTTCTGCGCGACCGGCTTGCCTACAGGAACGAGCTGCGTGGCGTCGGCGATGTGCTGATCGACCAGGTACCGCTGATGCTGCGTTGTGGCATGGACAGCTTTGCCGTCACCAATGCGACGGCCTTGAAGCGGTTGGCCGAAGGCCGACTGCCCGGCATCGCCGTGCATTACCAGCCGACCGCGCAACATGCGGAAAAAGGCGACGGTTACAGCTGGCGGCGGCGCTCCGTCACCGCCTGAGAGATTCCCGAAATTGCGGGAGAGTTAAAGGTGACTTTCCCGCACATATTTTTTAAGCTTTCCGCGACAATGGGCGGGGATGCCTTCAAAAGCGCTGCTTGATAGTATATCTCGCTGACGCAACAGAACGACTGGAAGACCGATCGCGATGAACGCTCCTGCGAAAAACGAAGACTTTGCCGTAAAGATCCCCGATGGGGTTTATGCCGAGAAGGTGCTGGATGTGCAGCATTATACCGACCGGCTGTTCCGTTTTCGGATGACCAGGCCGGCAGGGTATCGTTTCCGCTCCGGCGAATTCGCCATGATCGGCCTGATGGTCGGCGAAAAGCCGATCTACCGTGCCTATTCGATCGCCAGCCCCTCCTGGGATGAAGAGCTCGAGTTTTTCTCGATCAAGGTGCCGGACGGACCGCTCACCTCGCATCTGCAGAAGATCAAGCCGGGCGACACGGTGCTGATGCGCAAGAAGCCGACCGGCACGCTGGTGCTCGATGCACTCACGCCCGGCAAGCGTCTCTACATGTTCTCGACCGGCACCGGCATCGCACCGTTTGCGAGCCTCATCCGCGACCCGGAGACCTATGAAAAATTCGAGGAAGTCATCCTCACCCATACCTGCCGCGAAGTCTCGGAGCTGAAATACGGCCAGGACCTGATCGAGGAGATCAGGAACCACGAATTCCTCTCCGAACTGGTCGGTGACAAGCTGAAGCTCTACTCGACCGTCACTCGCGAGGATTACCCCTATCAGGGCCGCATCACCGACCTGATCGAAAACGGCAAGATGTTTGCAGACCTCGGCGTTCCTCCTCTCGACCCGGCAGTCGACCGCGGCATGATCTGCGGCTCGGCCGCCATGCTGAAGGACACGAAGGAACTGCTCGAAAAGGCCGGCCTCACCGAAGGTGCCAACAACAAGCCGAGCGAGTTCGTGATTGAACGGGCTTTCGTCGGCTGATTGCTCCATAGCGGGCTGGGGCATTGCCCCTAGTCCGCGACACGACCCTTGTCCGCGCTCGGGGCAATCTCGTTCCGGTAGATCACGAAGACCACGAGTGCGATAACGGCCACCCCACCGCCGACCAGATGCGACAGCGCATAACCACCCTTGCTGACAAGCCAACCGGCCACCACATTGCTGAGTGACGCACCGATGCCCTGCACGGTCATCACGCTGGCAAAACCGATATTGAACCGCCCGCTTCCCTTCAGAATGCGCTCCACCGCAACCGGCGTGACGATGCCGAGAAGGCCCGCACCTGCTCCATCCAGGATCTGCACCGGCCACACCACCCAGAACCCGTCGAAACTGCCGGCGATCAGCCCGCGTATCGGCAAAGCCGCCAGACCGATCGCAAGCGTCGCGGCCAGCCCGATGCGGCGGATCAAAAACGGCGTCGCGACCGCCACGGCAACCATGGAAAGCTGGGCGATGCCGGTAATGATCGCCGTCGTGCGAAACGGCGTGCCGAGTTCGATCGCGAACTGCTGGGCGATCAGCCGGCTCATCGGTGCGTTGCCGAAATGGAAGATCATGAGGATCAGCGCGAGCAGGATCAGGCCACGGCTTTTCAACAGCACATCGAGGCCAGAAGGCGCCTTGGTGGTATCGGCTTCGACCGTGTTTCTGTCCGGCTGAAGGCCACGCGCGACCTTGTGGTCGATACGGGCTGGATCGATAAACGCGACGGCGGCGAGCGCGCCGAAGGCGGTGGCGATCATCAGCCAGATCATGCCCAGCTGACCGAACAGCGAGATGACCACAAACACCGCAAATAACGATGCAAAATTGCCGGTGTGATTCCAGAACTCATTGCGGGCGATCTGCTGGGAAAACAGCCTTTCCCCAACAAGCCCGAGCGTCAGCCCTGCCAGAGCCGGCCCGATGACGGCGCCGACCACCGCCGTACCGATCTGCCCGATCCAGACGACCGCCGGTTCGGGCGACAGCAGCGTGATCAGGGCAGCCACCGTGACGAGCACGACGGGTCCGGCGATCAGCGCCCGTTTCCATGGCGTTCCATCCACCAGCGCGCCACAAAGCGGCGTAGCCACCAGTCCGATCAGACCGCCGACCGTGGCGATCAGTCCAAGCGACAGAGACGACCAGCCGCGCGTGGCAAGAAACGCATCAAGGAACGGACCAAGCCCGTCCCGCGCATCGGCGAGAAAAAAGTTGAGCACGCAGAGCGCCGCCAGCGACCGGTCTGAGACGATCCGCGGCGGCACCTTGCCAAGCGGCTGGCCACCCGGAGATCTGGAGGAGGAAACGTCTGTCATGGACATGAACTGCGGACCTGGCGCGAAAATGCGCAGCCACAATGCGCAGACGGGATTTTGGTTGCGCGAACGTTTCTCCTGCCACGGAATCGATCGCCGGCATCTGTGATGGTGTTGTTTGCGATGTTTGGGAGAGAGGATCGGAGGGACAGGCTGCGGTGAGCGTCGATCCCCTCACTGGCAATTTCTGAAACTTAGCCTTCGGCTAAGATTTCGAAATTGCTTTCTCTCCCACAAGGGGAGAGATGACATTGCCGCACCCTCGGCGCCTTGCCTCTCCCCTTGTGGGAGAGGTTACAAAATCAAGATCTTAGCGTCAGCTAAGTCTTAGATTTTGTTGGTGAGGGGATCGCCTCCACCACGCCGCCTACCGCTCCCAGTCTTCCTTCTCGCGCTTCGGCCCGTGGCCGAGCCGACGGTCGAGTTCGGTGGCCTGGGCCTCCGACATGCGCACCTCGAGCGTCACAGAACCGTCCTCGTTGTCGGCGCGGCCATCGACGATCGAGTTGCTGTAAACCCAGGAGACCAGCGCCAGCTTGGTCGCGGGAATGGTGATCGAGGTTTCGGTCAACACACCCGACAGCCGCTTGGCGATCTCGTCCATCAGCGGATCGAGGCCTTCGCCGGTGACCGCCGAAAGCGCCATGATATTGGTGCGGCCCTTGGCCCGTTCGGCCAGCGCGTCATGCGTTTCCGGGTCGAGCCGGTCGATCTTGTTCCACACTTCGATGATGCGCTCGGAGCTTTCCTTCTCGTCGATGCCGAGATCGGCGAGAATGCGCAAAACGTCATGCGACTGGGCGGCATTGTCCGGGTCGGACATGTCGCGCACATGCAGGATCAGATCGGCTTCCAGCACCTCTTCCAGCGTCGCGCGAAAGGCGGCAACCAGATGGGTTGGCAGGTCGGAAATGAAGCCGACCGTATCGGACAGAATGACGGTGCGGCCATGCGGCAACTTCATCCGCCGAAGCGTCGGGTCGAGCGTCGCAAACAGCATGTCTTCGGCCAGCACGCCCGCACCGGTGATGCGGTTGAAAAGCGTCGATTTGCCAGCATTGGTGTAACCGACCAAAGCCACGATCGGATGCGGCACCTTGCGGCGCTTGGCGCGGTGAAGCTGGCGGGTGCGCACGACCTGTTCCAGCTCGCGCTCGAGCTTGATGATCTTGTCCTGCAGCTGCCGACGGTCGGCTTCGATCTGGGTTTCACCCGGCCCCCCCATGAAGCCTGCACCACCGCGCTGGCGTTCAAGGTGGGTCCAGGACCTCACAAGCCGGCCCTTCTGGTAGTTGAGATGGGCGAGATCGACCTGCAGCGTGCCTTCTTTTGTAGAAGCCCGGCGGCCGAAGATTTCGAGGATCAGGCCGGTGCGGTCGATGACCTTCGCACCCCATGCCTTTTCCAGATTGCGTTGCTGTACCGGCGTCAGCGGATGATCGACGATGACGAGACCGGCATCGCGCTCGTCGAGAAGATCTTTGATCTCCTCGATCTTGCCTGTCCCCATCAAGGTGGCAGGACGCGGCTGGTTGACCGGAACGATCAGCCCTTCGGCGATGTCGAGATCGATGGCGCGGGCAAGGCCTGCCGCCTCTTCGAGCCGTGCCTCGCTTGAGCGCTGCGGTGCAGGCGTCGCAGATGTGTCGCCCTGCCCGCTGCGGGCACGCGTCTGCTTGAGCACCGGCACGATGACCACGGCGCGCATGTCGTCCCGGTGCTTTTCGGCTTCCGGGACGAGTGATTCGTTAGACGTATCTCTGGTAGAAACTGTCTTTGTCCTTAAGCTGCGTTTTCTTCGGTCTCGAACATCTGCATCGGCTGGCCCGGCATGATGGTGGAGATGGCATGCTTGTACACGAGCTGGGAGTGCCCGTCACGACGAAGAAGGACGCAGAAATTGTCGAAGGAGGTGACGACACCCGTGAGCTTTACCCCGTTGATGAGGAATATTGTCAGGGAGATCTTCTGCTTGCGAACTGTGTTGAGAAATAAATCCTGCAGGTTCTGAGAACGTTCCGCCATAGCGCCGCTTCTTTCTTTCTTGCCGGCATGTGCCGGGATAATGATCTCAAGTGATAAGAGA
The DNA here is from genome assembly GCF_057163345.1 of Aliirhizobium sp. YIM B11859. Classification (NCBI taxonomy): domain Bacteria; kingdom Pseudomonadati; phylum Pseudomonadota; class Alphaproteobacteria; order Hyphomicrobiales; family Rhizobiaceae; genus Aliirhizobium; species Aliirhizobium sp. YIM B11859. The sequence continues at coordinate 48,839 of NZ_JBXHAY010000013.1, read as the reverse complement.
TGATTGGGAAACGCCCCGTGTTTCCCTTCCCCCAAAACTCTGGTTATCAAATCGTCGTCTTTTCCGCAATCTCGAAAAAGGCGTCGCGAATATTCGATGCGACACTGCCCGGATGACCGTTGGCGATCGTCTTTCCGTCGATTGAAACGATTGGAGTGCAGATGCCGGTCGCCGAGGTGAAGAACACCTCACGGGCGGCCAGCATCTCGTCCCTGGTAAATTCCCGTTCTGCAAACGCCACCTTGAGCGAGGCTGCGACATCGAGAAGCGTCGTGCGGGTAATGCCGCGCAGAATACCGTGTTCGGCCGGACGTGTTATGAGCGTGCCGTCGGCGGCAACGATCCAGACATTGGCCGAGGCCCCTTCCATGACCATGCCGTTGCGATCGATATAGATCGCATCCTGCGCGCCGGCATCCTTGGCCTGCTGCTTGGCAAGCACATTGGGCAGCAGACCGACAGTCTTGATATCCACCCGGTCCCAGCGGTTCTCCGGCACGGTGATGACCTTGATGCCGTTCTCATATCTGCGAAGCGCCACCGATGGATCGCTGGACTTGGCAGTGATCACCAGCGTCGGTTCGGTTCCAGCCGCCGGAAAAACATGGTCGCGCCTTGCCGCGCCGCGGCTGATCTGCATGTAGAATAGCCCGTGATGCACATGATTGCGGCGCAGCACCTCGCGGATGACTACAGTCAGGGCATTGCGGCTCATCGGAGAAGCCATCCGCAATTCGGCAAGCGACCGATCGAGACGGTCCAGATGACGGGTCAGATCGACGATCAATCCCTGGCGAACCTCGCAGACTTCATAAACGGCGTCGGCAAACTGAAAGCCCCGATCCTCGACATGCACCCCGGCATCGAAATGATGGACATAGGCACCGTTCACATAGGCAATTCTGGACATCAAAATACTCACACCCGGCAATCCGGGACTAACGAAAATCCGTCATCCTGTCCGCCGGCGCCTCAGACGCCGAGCGATTTCAGCTTCCTGTGCAGTGCCGACCGCTCCATCCCGACAAACTCCGCGGTGCGCGAAATATTGCCGCCAAAACGGTTGATCTGGGCGATCAGATAGTCGCGCTCGAACATCTCGCGGGCTTCGCGCAAAGGCAGCGTCATGATGTGAACATTGCCCTTGGATGAAACCTTCGGCAGCATGTCGCCGAGATCGGTCGGCAGCATGTCGGCCGAGATCGCCGTGTCCGGCCCGTCGGTGCGTGCAAGGATCATCAGCCGCTCGATATTGTTGCGCAGCTGGCGGATATTGCCCGGCCAGTCATGCGCCTGCAGCACCGCCATCGCGTCGTCGCCGATCTTGCGCGGTCGAATGCCCGCCTGTTCGGAAACCTGCCGCATGAACATGTCGACGAGGAACGGAATGTCCTCGCGCCGTTCGGCAAGCGCCGGCACCTTCACCGGAACGACTGCCAGCCGGTGATAGAGATCCTCGCGGAACGCCCCCTCGGAGATCAGGCTTTCGAGATTATAGGCGGTCGATGAGATGATCCGGACATCGACCTTCACCCGCTTGGAGCCACCGACCCGCTCGAATTGCTGGTCGACGAGCACGCGCAGGATCTTGTTCTGGGTCTCGCGCGGCATTTCGCCGATCTCGTCGAGATAGAGAATGCCGCGATGCGCCTCTTCCAGCGCGCCGATCTTGCGTGGCTGGCCGGGCGTTCCCTCGGTGCCGAACAGCGCCATTTCCATCCGCTCCGGGGTGATCGTCGCAGCATTGAGCGCCACGAACGGTCCGGCTGCACGCGACGACTTGCGATGCATCATCCGGGCAACCAGTTCCTTTCCGGAACCGGACGGACCGAGGATCATGATGCGGCTATTGGTCGGCGCGACCTTCTCGATCGTCTGGCGAAGCTGCGACACGGCAACCGACGTGCCGATCAGTTCGGCGGCATCGCCGGTGCGCCGCTTGAGCTCGGAGACCTCACGCTTGAGCTTGGAATTTTCCAGCGCACGCTCGGCAATCAGGATCAGCCGGTCGGCCTTGAACGGCTTTTCGATGAAGTCGAAGGCCCCGCGCTTGATCGCCGACACGGCCGTCTCGACATTGCCGTGACCGGAAATCATCACCACCGGCAGGTCGGGATGCCGGCTCTTGATCTCGTCGAGCAACGCCAGCCCGTCGAGCTTTGAGCCCTGCATCCAGATGTCGAGAAACACCAGCCGCGGCACCCGGTCGGAGATCGCCGCCAATGCGCTGTCGCTGTCATAGGCCATCCGCGTCTCGTGGCCCTCGTCGGAGAGAATGCCCGAAACGATTTCGCGGATATCCGCCTCGTCATCGACAACCAGAATGTCAGACGCCATAAGCCATTTCCTTGTCTTTATCCGTAATGGGTGCCGCCTTTGTCTCGACATGCGGCAGAAGCACCCTGATCATGGCGCCCTTGCCATGATCGAAATCGGCAGGGGCATCATGCAGCTCGAGCTGGCCCCCGTGTTCTTCGATGATCTTCTTGACGATCGCGAGGCCGAGGCCCGTGCCCTTTTCCCGCATCGTCATATAGGGTTCCAAAATACGGTGGCGGTTCTCCGTCGGCAGACCGACGCCATTATCGACCACGTCGACGACGAAGAGATCCCTCGCCTTGTCATAGATCGATCGCACCATCACCTTGCGCCCGTCGCGTTCTTCGCCGGCCGGCACCATTTCGATCGCCTCGACGGCATTCTTGACGAGATTGCCGAAGGCCTGGCCAAGCATCCGCGCATCGAACAGGCCGTTCAGCGGCGCATCGCCAAGCTCGCGGATGAAATCCACATGGGTCGTTCCCATCTCGCGCAGGAAGATCGAGTCCTTCAAAATGGACCTGAGGTCGGCGATTTCCTTCGATGGTTTCGGCATGCGCGCGAACGAGGAAAATTCGTCGACCATGCGGCCGATATCGCCCACCTGCCGCACGATCGTATCCGTGCACTGGTCGAACACGGCCCGGTCGTTTTCGTCGATCTGCTTGCCGTAACGGCGCTTCAGGCGCTCGGCGGAAAGCTGGATCGGCGTCAGCGGGTTCTTGATCTCATGAGCGATCCGGCGTGCCACATCCGCCCAGGCGGTCGATCTCTGGGCAATCACCAGATCGGTAATGTCATCCAGCGTGATGACATGGGAATCGCTTGCTGTCCGCTGTTCCTCGCGCGTCACCTGGACCGACAGCGTACGTTCCTTGCCGCCGCGCATCAGGTTGACTTCCTTGCGGAACTCGCCGCGCGAACGTGTCGTCGCTTCGGTCAGGACATGGTCGATCTCCGGCGCCACGTCCTGCAGCGTCTTGCCGATCAGATCGCCGGAGCTGGTACCGAGCATTTCCTCGGCCGACGGGTTGACGATGCTGATGCGCCGGTCGTCGACGCCGATCACCGCAGCCGTCACGCCCGAGAGCACCGCCTCGATAAACCGGCGGCGGTCGTCCACCTCGTCCTTGGCCTCCAGGATCTCGTCTTGCTGGGTGCGGATTTCCGAGATCATCTTGTTGAACGTCCGTGCCAGACTGCCGACATCGCCGTCCACCGCGCGCACCGGTACGACGACGTTGAGATTGCCGCTGCCGACACTGTCTGCGGCCGAGATCAGAAGACGGATCGGCCGCACGATACGGTCGGCGACGGCAATCGCCGCCCAGATTGCCGCAAGCAGCACGATCAGCGCAAACCCGAGATAGAGGACCGCAAAGGCGACTTGCAGCGACATTCGCCCTGCTTCCATCGACTTGTATTCGGCGCTGTTTTCCTCCATCAGCCGCATCGCGTTCATCACCTTCGGATCGACGGCACGGATCGTGTAGAGGAAGGTGCCGGAGATTGCGTCGGTCTTGATCACCGCACCAACCAAATTGGTCACGCCCGGCGGGATCAGCGTCGGCTGGCCGGCAGCGGCAGATTTCAGCGCATCGGCGGGAATGGCCGGCAGCGGCCGCTCGGTCTTGATATCGGCCTGCGCGATCGCCTGGCCATCTTCCTGCACCAGGAAGGCGCCGAGCATGCCGCGCCCGCGCGCCTGCCGCGTCATCAGGTCGAGGAAACCGGTGCGGTCGAGATAGAACATCGCCCGGTTGCGCTCCAGATCGTTCGACATCGATACGGTCTGTCCCTGCAGGTAGCTTGCATTCTCCATCATATAGGCGCGTGCAACGTCCTGCGACGACTGAACGATCGACTGGGTGCGCAGTGAAAACCACCGGTCGAGGCCGACATTCAACGTCAGGCTGGCAAAGATCGCCACCAGCACGGCAGGCGTTATCGCGACGATCGAAAACAGCACCACGATGCGCACATGCAGCCGCGCTGCCGCCCGGCCACGGTTGCGCGCCCTGACGAGCCGGGTGACCTCGCGCCCGATGAGATACACCAGGCCGAGAATGAACAGCGAGTTGATCACCGCAGAGGCGATGACGACGTTACCGGTCGGGGCGATCGGTGTCAGGCCGAGCAGCACCAGCAAGGTCAGCATGGCGCAGATCAGCGCGCCGCCGGCCAAAAGCAAGCCCGGAAGCGCGAAGGAAGCCCGGCGATCCTGAACGAGAGTTGCCGCGTGACCGTCGGTAAGGGGCGCTGTTCGGCCGTCCACCATCGTCTCCCTCCCGTCCTGGGGCCAATATCTGATCGCCAGACCACAAGGTGGAGAGACGAGCCATGACTGATCGAAAATCTGCCGTCTCGGAAACCGGCACAGATGCGACCGGTCGAGCAAGCGACGCTTGCGTGACCTCTAAGCAACGCATTGTGGCGAAAATGCAACGATGGACTCGCCCTGTCAAGCAGGTGTTGAATTCGTCCTGTCACAATAACCGGATGTCCAACGAAAACAGATAGTTTGCCACGGAAACAGCGGGGCTGAATTGGCGCATGAGGCCAATATTCCACGAATTACTGTAGAATAGCGCCTTTCAACTCGTGCCGTCGCATGAGGACACCGCGAAACGCTGCAAGGCGCTCGCTTTCTAAGAAGTTTATCCACAGCGGAGGGGGCGTTCCTCGCGAGCAAGACGTCCCTGCGTCGGCTGCACCGGATTTACATTCACGGCCCAAGTCTTGCCGCCGGAGACGCGAGGCCGGCCGGGTACAGGTCACAGCCTCGCGACACGTTGTGCTTGCGATCAGGCAACGGCCTGACGTTTCGGCAGCCGCCAGTTCGGCCGCGGGAAATGGCAGGTATAGCCGTTAGGGTAGCGCTGCAGGTAATCCTGATGCTCGGGTTCGGCATCCCAGAAGTCGCCGACCGCCGCAACTTCGGTGACGACCTTACCCGGCCAGATGCCGGAAGCGTCGACATCGGCGATCGTGTCTTCCGCAACCCTCTTCTGCTCTTCGCTGGTATAATAGATCGCGGAGCGGTAGCTGGCACCCAGATCGTTGCCCTGCCGGTTCAAAGTGCTCGGATCATGGATCTGGAAGAAGAATTCCAGCAGATCGCGATAGCTGGTCTTCGCAGGATCGAAGGTGATCTCGATCGCTTCCGCGTGGTTTCCATGGTTGCGATAGGTCGCGTTTGCCACTTCACCGCCGGTATAACCAACCTTGGTGTTGACCACGCCCGGAATACGCCGGATCAGATCCTGCATGCCCCAAAAGCAACCGCCGGCCAAAACTGCACGCTCTGTGGTCATGGGAAAACTCCTTGTTGTCTGGATGATGCAGATATGGGTACGAGCCCCCGCAAATGCCAGCGCCTGTGATCGTATCGTGCACCAATCCGTCGCCAACCGCCATTCGTTTACTGACGGAAATTCACAAGTGCCCCGGTGCGGAGGACCCCGAAGGCAGGATGTCATGCCGTTCCTCGGATCGACGCTGCAGCCGATGATCTGAAATCTTTATCTCTCCGGAACATGGAGAATGTTGTCCCGTTGATATCCGCCAACGGAACAGTTCAATGCTATCCTCGATAACACGCCTTTTCCCTCACCTTCTCGCCACCGCCCTTGTCTTCTCAACACTTCTCGCATCGGTCGCGTTCGCGGCCGGTGGCGAGGCGGCTTCCAAACCGTCCGAAGCACTGTTTCTGCTTCAGATCGTCATTCTTGTAATTGCCGGCCGGCTGCTCGGTGAAATGATGGTCCGTATCGGACAGCCCTCGATCATGGGGCAAATCATCGCCGGCATCATCCTTGGCCCCTCCATTCTCGGCCTCGCCTTCCCCGATTTTCAGAAAACCTTGTTTCCATCGACCGAAGCGCAAAAAAGCATGACCGATGCCGTCGGGCAGTTGGGCATCCTGTTCCTGCTTTTGCTTGCAGGCATGGAAACCGACCTTGGCCTGGCCAGGAAGCTGCGGAAATCGGCGACCGGCGTTTCTCTGACAGGTATCGTCATTCCCTTCGCGCTCGGTTTTGCGCTTGGCGAACTCATTCCGGACAGCTTTCTGCCCGATCCGGACAAGCGCCTCGTCACCTCGCTTTTCCTTGGCACCGCACTCTCCATCTCGTCGGTCAAGATCGTCGCTTCCGTCGTTCGCGAAATGAACTTCATGCGGCGCAACGTCGGACAGCTGATCGTCGCATCGGCGATCATCGACGATACCGTCGGCTAGGTGATCATCGCGGTGACGTTCGGGCTTGCAAAGACCGGCACCGTCGACCTGTTCACCCTTGCGGAAAGCGTCATCGGGACATTGGCCTTCATGGCCTTCAGCTTCACCATCGGCAGGCGGATCGTATTCGAGATCATCCGCTGGACCAACGACACGTTCCGTAGCGAACTGCCTGTCTTGAGCGCGATCATCGCCATCATGGGCGGCATGGCGATGATAACCGATGCCATCGGTGTCCATACCGTTCTCGGTGCCTTCGTGGCCGGCATCCTGGTGGGAGAATCGCCCATTCTTACCCGCCAGATCGACACGCAGCTGAGGGCACTGACGACCGCGCTGTTCATGCCGGTCTTCTTCGGGCTGACGGGATTGCAGACGGATCTGACCGTTCTGGCCAATCCGCAGGTAGCCCTCCTCACCGCAGCTGTCGTTCTCATCGCCTCGCTCGGCAAGTTCGGCGGAGCCTTTGCCGCCGCGCGTTTCGGTGGCCATACGACCGCCGAGGCAATGGCACTCGGTTGCGGCATGAATGCGCGTGGCTCGACGGAGGTGATCGTCGCAACCATCGGCCTTTCCGTCGGCGTCCTCGACCAACAGCTCTTCTCCGTCATCGTCGCGATGGCGATCATCACCACGATGGCCATGCCACCGACGCTTCGCTGGGCTCTGGCGCGGCTTCCCCTGCGCGACGAGGAAAAAGGGCGCCTCGAGCGCGAGGCGTTTGAAACCGACAGTTTTGTCGCACGGTTCGAGCGCATTGCGCTGGCCGTCGATGGATCGTCGAGCAGCAGGCTGGCCGCATGGATTGCAGCCCTTCTTGCGGCGAGCCGGCGCATGCCGGTCACAGTGCTCGACATCGACAACCGCAAGCTTTCCGAAGACGGCAAAAGCGAGGAAAGGCCCGCAGAAAAAACGGGCGACGCCGAAACCATCCCGGAACTGGTCAGCCAACGAGCCGAAGGTGTCGACGGACCGGATGGCGAGCCGAACGAGATACATGTCGGCAGTTTCGACAAGGACGCCGAGCTGGATGCGGCATTGAAAGAGCTGTCCGGAGCCGGCCACGATCTGCTTGTCGCAGGGATTGAACCCTCGACGGGAAAAGACGGCAGTTTTGATGACAGGCTTCAGATCATCACGTCGGCATTCGCCGGCACCTCCATCATCGTTTCGGCAAGAAACCACCTGCCGGAAAAGAACCGCGATCTGCGGATCCTCATCCCCGTCAGCGGCACCGAACGATCGATCCGGGCCGCCGAATTTGCCATCGCCCTGGCGAAGGCGGCAAAGGCCGATTGCGCCGTTCTGCTGATCGAGGAACAGCGCCAGGCCTCCGCCGCTCCAAGGGTCAGCGACGAGGGCAGTTATCGCGACGAGGTGTTCCGCAAGATTGATGCCATCGGTGAATATTACGAAGTCACGCCAGAAAAGATCGTTCAGCAGGGTGCCTCACCCGAACTGGCCATTCTTCGTCAGGCCCGTTCCGGCAGCTATAATCTCATCGTCCTTGGCGTAAGCCGTCGTGCCAGCGAAAATCTGTCCTACGGCGATGTCGCCGACACGTTGGCGAACACGGCCGACAGATCCTGCATTTTCGTCGAGACCGAACTGGCAAAAACCGGTGCGGTCAACGAGTGACCGCATACGCCGCCTATCCCCGCAGCGGGCTGTGATACCCGTTTCACGCGTCTCCGGCCAAATGCGCGCATATTGATGCCCATTACCATCATCAGATCCGAGCGCGAGGCATCCATCAAAATGTGTTCTTTTTAAATCTAAAAGACATTTTAGAATTGACATCGCCTCGCCTTTCCGCGACGTAATGACACACACACAGAATGGCGCAACATGCGTTCGGGCGTATTGATGGTGAGCGACCTACGGGAAAATTTGCGTGCTTGCAGAAACCATGCAAGCCGCATGCGGGAGACATCGGAAAACCTCTGTCCAGACGATGCTCCTGGCTGACGGCGATCAGCTAGAGCACCGTTCCTGAACTGAAGGAAACCATCTGCCGGACGACATGTCGTCCGGAGAAGCGGTCTGCCATGTCTGGCAGGCCGCATTGCAATCAAAATAAATCCTACACAAGTCACATGGAGAATATCTATGGCTGGCAACAATGTTGCTCGTCCCAAACATGGCGTGGGCGATTACGTCTTTCTGTTTTACCTCGCACTGGTCGCCATTCTCGGCGCGGCGCTGGCCTATTATGGCGGCCGGCTGCTGATGCTTGGCGGCTCGCCATATTACGTGGCGATGGGCATAGCGCTGATCGCCGCCGTGGTCCTGATGGCGCTTGGAAAACGGATTGGGTTCTACGTCTTTGCCGTCGCCTCGCTGGCAACGCTCGCCTGGTCGATAGCGGAATCCGGAGCGAACGGCTGGGCCTATATTCCGCGCACCGCGTGGCTTATCGCCGTCAGCGGTTTTCTGCTGCTCTTCTGGCCGATCGTCAAACGCCGCATTCCCGGCATTGGCGGGATCGCCTGGCTTACGGTCAATGGCGTATTGCCTTTGATCATGTTGCTCGCGATCCTCGTGCCGATCACCTGGTTTCCCGGCGTTGAACTTGCCGACAACAACCTTGTCAGCACACGGCCGAAGGAAGCATTCAGCCGCACGACCGTCTCGTCTCCCGATGGCAATGTTGCAGCCTCGCATGACGAGACGAACTGGACGGCCTATGCCGGCTCCAACCTCGGGACGCATTATTCTGCGGCAAATCAGATCACTGCCGCCAACGCCTCGAAGCTGACGAAGGTCTGGGAATACCATCACGGCGACCTGAAGCCGTTGGGTGGGAAAACTGCCTATCTCAACGAGGCGACCCCGATCAAGGTCGGCAATTCGCTTTACACCTGCTCGCCGACGCAGATCATCATTTCGCTCGACGCCGAAACCGGCAAGGAAAATTGGCGTTTCGACTCGAAGGTTGATCCGGCGTATCTCGCCGGCGGTGGCGCAAATTGCCGCGGCGTTTCTTATTACGAGGTCGCAAACTCGACCGATCCCTGCGCCAAGCGGATCATCTGGGGTACGACCGACATGCGCCTCGGCGCCGTGGACGCGCTTACCGGTCAATCCTGCGCGGCCTTCGGCGATAACGGTTTCGTCGACCTCAAGCCGGGTGTCGGCAATTTCCGTCCGGGCTCGTCGGCCGTGACATCCGCACCGACGATCGTTCGCGGCACGGTGGTCGTCGGTGGCCAGGTCATCGATTCCGACATCCGCCCTGCGCCTTCCGGTGTGGTGCGCGGTTTCGATGCCGTCTCCGGCAAGCTCAAATGGGCTTTCGACATCGGCCGGCCAGGCGTTAAGACGGCTCCGCCTGCGGGCGAGACCTATACGCTGAGCACACCCAACTCCTGGGCGCCGCTGGCAGCAGACGACGAGCTCGGCCTCGTCTACGTCACCCTCGGCAACCCCGCCGGCGACTTTTATGGCGGCACCCGCACGGCCTATGAAGATGCATACAACACGTCTCTTGTGGCACTCGATGCCCAGAGCGGCGACGAACGCTGGAAGTTCCAGGTCGTCCATCACGACCTCTGGGACTACGACCTCAGCCCGACCCCTGCGCTGATCGACTTTCCGACTCCCGACGGCGTTCGCCCGGCCATCATTCAGGCAGGCAAGTCGGCACAGCTCTACGTCCTCGATCGCGAGACCGGCAAGCCGCTGGTCGACGTCACCGAAATGCCCGTTCCCCAGACCACGGTTGGCGGCGAGCGAACCTCGCCGACGCAGCCGATGTCACTCGACATGCCGAATACGATGGGACGCCCGAGCCGTGATCATGAGATGCTGACGGAGGCCAGCACCTGGGGTCTGACACCGTTCGATCACATGGCGTGCCGGGCGGATTTCGTTCAGGCACGTTATGAAGGCGTGTTCACGCCGGCAGAGGTCGATCGCAAGTCGATCATCTATCCCGGCCATCATGGCGGCGTGAACTGGGGTGGCGTCATGGTCGACCCCGTGCGTGGGATGATGATGATCAACAACCAGCGCCTCCCCTATCTCGAAGGTCTCGTGCCGCGCGCCGAGCTCGACGCGATCGGCTCCAAGTCCTTCCAGGAGGCCCCCGGCCAGTCGAAGGGTTATCGCCCGCAGTCCGGCCAGGCCTATGGCGCATCGAAGGATCCGTGGCTGTCGCCTCTGCATCAGCCCTGCATAGCGCCGCCATGGGGCTTCATCTCCGGGATAGACCTGCGCACGCGTGACGTCGCCTGGAGCCGGCCTTTCGGCACCGGATATGACAGCGGTCCGCTTGGCATGCGGTCGCGCACGAAGTGGCAGATCGGCACGCCAAGCGACAGCACTGGCGTGGCGACCGCCGGCGGCGTCACGATTATCGGTGCAGCCCTCGACCAGTTCATCCGGGCCTATAATTCCGAGACCGGCGAACTGCTCTGGGAAGACAGACTGCCGGCCGGAAACCAGGCGGCACCGCTGACCTATGTTCAGAACGGCCGCCAGTACGTGGTCGCCGTTGTCGGCGGTCATGACCGGATACCGACGCAGCTGGGCGACAGCATAATCGCCTGGGCTCTTCCGCAATAAACCGACATCGGGCGCGGCTTGCGCCGCGCCCGAGCTTCTCGGCTATTGCCCGTTGATGAACAGATTTCCCGCGGTTGACCCGGAAAAATAATCACCCGGCTTTTGCCGGCCATAACCGCCCGATCTAGCCGTGCCGCAAGATCCAGGACGAACTGACCGATTCCATCCCGTCGTCTTTTCCGCCGATAATCGCGTCCATCCTGTCGCGCTGCTGGGTAAATACCTTAAGATCCTCGCCTTGCAGCACGGTTCCGCTCGGAAAGCGGACAGTCAGGGGATCGACACGGTTGCCGTTGATCGCAAGCTCGTAGTGGATGTGCGGCCCGGTCGAAAGACCGGAAGATCCGACCCAGCCGATAACCTGCCCCTGCTCCACCCTGACACCCGGCAAGATGCCCTTGGCGATCGCCCGCTGATGATTGTAGGAGGACGTAAAACCGTTGGCATGCCGGATGACGGTCTGGTTTCCATAACCGCCACCGACCGAGGCAGCCTTCTCGACGATGCCGTCGCCGGTGGCGATGATCGGGCTTCCGTTGGGCGCCGCCCAGTCGACACCCGTATGCATGCGGACAATGCCGAGGATCGGATGGCGCCTGATACCGAAGCCCGAACTTATCCGGCCGTTCCGCAGCGGGCTCCTCAAGAGGAACTGCCGCGAACTTGCCCCTTGGGAATCGTAGAATTCCGGGTTCTCGCCATCCGCCGCCCTGAACCGGTATAGACGCAGGTGCTTGCCGCCTATCTCCGCCTCGACGAAGGCAACCTGCCCCTCGCCGGCATTCTCGGCCTGGGGATGCAGAACCTTGACCCGGTCGCCTTTTTGCGGCGGCATTTTCAGATCGACGCTTGTCGAAATCGCAGCGATGATCGAGGCGATCGTATCGAGCCCAAGGCCGTTCGACAGGCCAGAGCGGTAAAGAGCATCATAGATCGTCGGCGCCGTTTCCCCGGCCCCGGCAGTGTCCACGCCGCTGCCATCCGGCTCCAGAGGGGGAAGCAATGGCGGCGCATCGACGAAATCTCCCCTGTCGCGCCTTGCCACCGTCGCGATCTCGACGCCCCGCCTGTAGACTCCCACCCCGATGACCGATGACATGCCGTCGCTGCGTCGAGAAACGACGCGCAGCAGATCACCGTGGCGCAGGCCGCCCTCGTGCAGACGCGCCGCGAGAGCGACGGCTGCCAGTTCATCCTCGGGCTGGCGATAACCAGCCCGGCTGAGCGCGAGATCGACAGCCATGTCGTCCTCGACCGGCACCAGATCGTCGATATCCTGCAGGCTGGTCGGCCCGATGCGGGTCTCCGAAGAGATCGTCATGTTCGAGTTGAGAACCCGCGCTGATGGTTGCGGCGGCAAGGTGCCGTCGTCGTTAAAGCGCTCCTCGTCGAAATATGCCGCGGACACGGCCTGGGTCTGGCCCGACAACAGCAGCGCGCCGTCCGTGCGAACGGAAGCCTCGACTTCGTCCGTGCTCGGTGCCTCGGCGATCGAAGCACCGTTTTTCCCCGAAGGAAAGTCAACCAGCTTGACGGTAATGTCGGATTGCAGGTCGGAGGAATAAAACGACTGGTTGGTCTGCAGATCCGGCGCCTGTTGTCGTCTCCGGTAAAGGCTCGCAGGGTCGAATTCGGGGTAGTCCGAGGTGACGGGCGGGCTGCGATACAACGGGAGCGTCGACAATACGAAAGGCTGGCGGCGGACCACCTCAGCACCATTGGAACTCGTCACCATCGCGACATCGAGCTTCCTGATGTTGCTTCTGAGATTTTGAATCCGGCCGGGAACGACCCGTCCACCACGAACCATCTTCTGATCATCAGTCCGAGGCACCATTCGCGAGGCACTGCCGGCAGGCAAATTCGCCCGGTAGACTGACGTCGCTGTGGCAAGAGCAAATCCCATGAGTGCCGAACTGCTCAACCCCACGAGAATCGTTCCGACCAGCCATCGCAGTGATACCGCCCTTGGATCGGGTGACCTCCTGCCCGTCAGCAGGATCGGCGCTGTAGTGCCGAGCTCACTGAGAATGACGGCTTTGCTGGCCTGCATTGTCAAAACGGCTGCATCATCAAGAGGACAGACCTGCCCCGTCGGCGTCTTGACTTGAGACTGCCGAACACGAGCTTGCCAGCAGCCGCGCAGTGGCCTTGGAATATGTCGTCATCAGCTCCTCGATGGAGGCGCAGCAGCGTCTGTGATCCTCGCCACCACCTGTCACTTGTGGCTGAGCTTCCCATGAGGCTCGGCATCCTGGAGGACCTCCTTAAATGAAGAGCTCACAAAATTAAAGTGTCTTTTTACAATACAAAAGACAAAAATATATGAGCAAGCTGCCGCGAATTTCAGCCTGTGGAGAGAGGGAAACAGCAAGCGATGCGCCGGAATGGAGAAGGCAATCCCCAACCCTATAGGGTCAACCCAGCGCTCGTGTCAGAGGATCGCTACATATGTATCGTCAGATGATCCAGCATAGCCTTGGAGGCAGCAGCCATCTCGCCACGCTCGATCAGAGCAAGGATATCCAGGTGCTCGATGACGTTTTGCCGGACCCGATCATGGGCCTCGGCGTTCGAACGGTACATATAGAGGCGACGCATCGTGTTGATCCGCTTGAGCGTCTCAAGAACGAACGGATTGCCGCAAGCTGACGCGAGAGCTTCATGAAACTCGCAGCCGAGAAAGAAAAGTTCCGCCGGGGTGAACTGGCCGAGGTCGCGGTCCAGCAAGGTCTGCTGATTGCGCCTGACCTCGTCGATCCTTGCTTGCGGCATAAAAAAGGTCGGTTCCAGGATGCCCTGCGGTTCGAACATGCGCCTGAAGCCCATCAGCTTGCTAATTGCTTCCGGCATGTCCAGCATTTCGGAGAACCGCCAGCCATAGCCGGGTAACCGCTCCACCCAGCCTTCAGCCAGTATTCTCGCAAGCACCCGGCGGACATCGCTGAGAGACAGCCCATATCTGCGGACAAGTTCCTGCTCCTTGACGATCGTCGGCAGCTTCTTGTCCAGCCGGTCGTTGGCAATCGCCATATAATGTTCTTCGGCAGCCGGCTTTCGCTCGCCCAGCGCCGCAAGGTCCTGCGGATCGATCGGCTTTTCGAGGATATAACCCTTGTTGCTCAGCCGGCCGACATAACCCTTTTCCATCAGTTCATCGAGCGCTGCACGCACCGGGGCGCGTGAAACCTGAAGCTGGGTGGCGATCCGGGCTTCGAACAATCGGTCTCCCTGTCGGGACCCCGCCGCGGCGATCATCTCCGCCACCTGGCCGACCAATGACACCCGGTTTCGTTCTTTCGTTTTTCGCTTTTCCACTGAGAACCACCTGAGAGAATTCGTTGGCGCACGGACGTCCAAGCCACCAACGCCCTCATCAACCAATAAGAACGTTTTCAGCGTAAAAACCTATCGTACGGTCACGCCGCATCCGGGATCAAGGTCGAGATGTGGAAAATAAGCCGCAAGCCGAAACGATCGGCCAAGCGCCGCAGACGAAGCCGTTGCCCCGCGTCGCTGATCAGACGGCAGACAGATGTTCATAGAGGATCGAGGCGCCGAGGCCGATCAGGGCCAGCCCCGCGACGGCCTCGGCGATGCGGCCGAAGCGCTCGCCGATCAACCGGCCGACCAGCATGCCGCCGGACGCCATCAGGAACGTAGCAGCACCGATCGCCCCCGCGATGACCAGAATGTTGACCTGCAGGAACGCCAGCGAGACACCGACGGCCATGGCATCGAGACTGGTCCCGATCGCCGTTGCAATCAGGACAAGGAAGGACATGCCGGGCTTCTCGTCCTCTTCCGCATCGTTCTTGAAGGCGGCGTAGAGCATGTTCGCACCGACGACGGCAAGCAGGCCGAACGCGATCCAGTGATCGACGGCCGTGACATAGCTCGACGCTGCGACGCCGGCAGCCCATCCGATCAGCGGCGTGATCGCCTCGACGACGCCGAACACCACGCCGGTCCACACAGCCTGTCTGAAGCTCGGGCGCCCTAATGCGGCACCGCGGCCGACCGACACGGCAAACGCGTCCATGGACATGCTGAACGCGAGCACGATGATTGCGATGACCGACATCTTGAACCTCTCGTGGACGATGGAAACCGGGCGTCAACTGCCTTGTCCGATGGCAGATTTCGCCACGGTCTCGCCGAGCCGATCAGATCGACTGAACGCGCCACGTGCAGATGCGCACGAGCATGTTGACGCGTTCCCGCTGGGTCAGCGGTGGCTACTCCCCGATGCGGGAGCCACTAAGCGAAGGCTTTCCCGATGTCAACGAAAGATGAGATTTTTCATCGGGAATATGTCTACTTAACAATGACTTGCAACTGCATTTGCATCTGGGCGCGCAACGCCCGAAAATGCCATGACCGCCATGGTCGCGGTCCGCGCATCTCCAGTTCGCGGGTTGCCTGTCCGGTCGCCTTGCCGTTGCCTGCCAACTCCCGCCAACACCCTTCGCCGGTTTCCCAACGTCTCCAGACGTCTAAAAATCGCTATTGCAAGTCATTCGCAGAACAGCCATATTGCTGCGAATGACTATCAACAAGAAGTCTTGCTGAGTATCTCATGACGCTTTCTGGACATTTGACGATGAAGAGATCCGGTCGGTTGGCTTCGGCCCACACCGGCGACATCTCCGGAAACGAGCGCGGACTGGGCGCAGACCGGCACTGTCGGAAGGCTGATCTGTCTCCGCTGCCGAAGAGTGCAACAGTCAGCGTCTGTCTTCGGGGCATCATTGCCGGCATCCTGGTCGGCGGCCTGCTGACCGGCGGCATCGCTCCACGCACGTCATCCACCAGCCCGTCATACTTGCCGGATGTGCAGGCATATTTGGTGACGCCGACACGGTAGTTCTGCATTCTCGCTTGAAAAACGGAGCGCTCCCTCCGGACGGTGACGTCCATGGGCGCTCTGTCTGCTCGCACAGGGTTTCGCAACAGCCCTGCCCTCTACTCTGCTTTCCAGCCTGCCATCGAGCGAAACACGCCGTCGCGCAGCACGTAGTGGTGAAAGAGTGCGGCACCGGCATGCGCTGTCGCGACGGCGATGACCATCCACGCTACATATTCGTGAAGCATTCCGACCAGATGGCGGCCGTCCCCATACACGACCACCAGCGGCGGGATCGCCGGAATTCCCAGAAACGCAATCGGTTTCCCCGCGGACCATCCCAACAGGTAGCCGAGCACGACTTGCAGAATCAGCAGGCCATAAAGAGCAGCGTGAACGACGCCGGCAGCGATGCGATGGGGCCGCGGCAATGACACCGGACGCCGCTCCCCGAACACGAGGCGCCAGAACAATCGCACCACTACAAGCGCGGAAAGAACGATCCCCAGCGTGAGGTGGCTACCGATAAGGCCAAGTCTGGGGCCTGTGCCTCGCTCCAGCAGCGGCCAGATATTCGCGGTGGCAAACTGGACCATCACCAGAGCCGCGGTGAGCCAGTGAAAAATCATCGTTGGCCGGTCGTATCTGGTCGCAGCCGCGCGGCGGGCGTTGGTTTGCGTCGTGAAATCCATCGGAAGTCTCCATTGCTGACGACCCAATGGCACCGCAAACACCGCTTTTATTCCATCACGGAGCGATCACGTAAGCGCGATCTCCGCCTTGCCGCACAGGGCCTCATCTTCGATGATCATTGTCAAAAAGCCCTTCCGCGCTGGATCTCGGACCGATCCGCTTTTGTGATGCGGCGTGATCCATCGCGATTTGCAAGGGGAATATGAGCGGCGCACGGTCACGCGGAAAGAGTGCAGACGACCTGATCGCGGAAGGCCGCCCATGCGTAACCCCGATGACCGTTACAGCCCCATCACGATCCTGCTTCACTGGATCATCGCCCTGCTGATCTTCAGTCAGATCGCGGACGGCTTCGTCATGACCAGGCCCTCGATTGATCCGTCACTGCAGTTTTCGATTTTTCAATGGCACAAGTCCTTTGGCATGCTGGCGCTTCTGCTGGCGGCGATAAGGCTTTTCCATTCCCTGGCTCGGGTGAGGTTGCTGCCGGCCATCGGCAGCAGTCCGCATGAAAATCTCGCAGCCCGTGGCATGCACCATCTTCTCCTCGCACTTACTCTATTCGTGCCACTCGCCGGCTGGATGATTGCCTCCGTCTCGACGCTGGAAATCCCGACATTCGCATTCAACCTGTTCGTCATTCCCCATCTGCCCGTGCCAAAATCGGATGCCGCAGAGGCCTGGTGGACGGAGTCCCACGCAGTGCTCGCATATCTGATGCTGGCGCTCGTCACGCTGCATTCCGGCGCCGCCCTCTTTCATCATTACATCCGTCGCGACGGCCTGCTGATCCGCATGCTCGGCCGACGGCACAGTTCGACAAAGCGATGATCTCATTCGGGAGGAAAAGTCATGATCCGCAAGACAGTTTTGATCGCGTCGCTGATAATCGGCGCATCCATGCCCGAAATCGGCCGATCAGCGGTCAGCACGCCGAGCCTTGCCGACGCAGCGGGCCGTTACGCAATCTCGAAAACCTCGGACATCGCCTTCATGGTCGATCAGATTGGCGGCGGCGGCATCAAGGGAAGGTTCGGCGGATTTTCGGGGACATTCAACCTGAAGGCCGGGGATATCGGCCATGCCACGGTGAATTTCGAGTTGCGACCGGAAAGCGTCAGCACCGGCCAGGAACGGGTCGACAACTTCCTGCGCTCCTCGGCGGTTTTCGATACCAGCCATTTCGACACGATTTCATTCCGTTCGGAACATGTCGTTCAGACCAGCCCTGAAAGCGCCCGTGTAACCGGCACGCTGACGGCAAAGGGACATAGCGACGCCGAGACCTTCGATGTGAAGCTCACCTCATGGAACGGCCGGATGATCGGTTTCACCGTCAGCGGAAAGATCTACCGTTCCCATTACGCGATGGACGTCGGCACCCCGATCTTCTCCAATGTCGTCCAGTTCGACATGGTCATCGTTGGTCAGCGCGACTAGTCCGGATCTCCCCTTGAGAGCACGGAGATCCGTCAGCAAACCGGCAAGCGCCTCAGAGCCGCTGCGGCTGAAGCCCGTTGTTCGACGCTAGATGTCTAACCGGCCGCGTTTTTGGTTTTCAGCGCGTCGAGTGCATCGGCATTGTCCCTTGCCCAGCCGTAGAGCAGGTCGATCGGCTCGACGAAGCGCCGGCCGAGCGGTGTCAGCGTATAGTCGACCGCCGGCGGCACCGTGCCATAGACACGCCGGTTGACCAGGCCGGCCGCTTCCATGTCACGCAGGGTCTGGGTCAGCATCTTCTTGGAAATGCCCGGCAGGCTGCGAAGCAGCACCCCGGTCCGGGCACAACCATCCAGTCGGGTGTGCAGCACATGCAGGATCATGCTTGTCCATTTGCTGGAAAATATCTCCAGCACGCGCCGCGGCGCGCAATCCTCGCGCCACTCGTGATCGGGTGAGCCGGGCTCCATCAATCCATCTCCGAAGTGGTTACGTCAGGGTACCTATGTCCCGTCAGGGTGCCTTCTGGCAAGCCCTTGCCGAAAAGACTAGATGAGCGCTGCAACCGCAGGAGAAGTTATGACGAAGAAAGCATTGATCGTAGGCGCAAGTGGCATTGTCGGCAGCGCGACGGCAAAAGTCCTTGTCGAAGATGGCTGGCAGATCTGGGGCCTTGCCCGCAAGCCGCTTGAGCAGACAGACGTGACGCCGGTCGCGGCCGACCTTCTGGATCCGGCCTCGCTCGCCGCCGCATTATCAGGCATCGAGCCGTCGCATGTCTTCATATCGAGCTGGCTGCGGCAGCCTACGGAAGTCGAAAACATTCGCGTCAATTCCGCCATGGTGCGCAATCTGCTCGACGCGTTGTCGCCGGCGGGCTCGGTCAGGCATGTGGCGCTGGTAACCGGCCTCAAGCATTATCTCGGACCGTTCGAGGCTTACGGAAAAGGCTCGCTGCCGCAAACACCCTTCAGAGAAGAACAAGGCCGCATCGACGTCGACAATTTTTATTACGCCCAGGAAGACGAGGTTTTCGCAGCCGCGGCGCGCGACGGCTTCACCTGGAGCGTCCATCGCCCTCATACGATCGTCGGCAAGGCAGTGGGCAACGCCATGAACATGGGCACGACGCTTGCCGTTTATGCCGCCATCTGCAAACACACGGGCCGGCCTTTCCGCTTCCCCGGCGTCGAGATACAGTGGAACGGCCTCACCGACATGACCGACGCCACACTGCTGGGCCGGCATCTTCTCTGGGCCTCCACCACACCGGCGGCGGCCAATCAGGATTTCAACGTCGTCAACGGCGATATCTTCCGATGGAACTGGATGTGGGGCCGTATCGCCGCATGGTTCGGCCTCGAACCGGCAGATTTCGACGGGACAGTGAAGCCTCTCGAACAGCAGATGGCCGATGACGCGGCTGTCTGGCGCGAGATCGCCACCCGCCACGCACTTGTCGAGCCCGATATCCATCGGCTCGTTTCCCCCTGGCATACGGATGCCGATCTCGGCCGCCCGATCGAGGTCGTGACCGACATGTCGAAAAGCCGCCGGCTGGGTTTCCTCGACTACCAGCCAACCGACGATGCTTTCTACGCATTGTTCGAACAATTGCGCGCCGACCGGCTTATCCCCTAGACGGGAGCCATGAGCTGCCGATGGATCGGCCAAGGTGTTGGCCGGTCCTCAATTATATGGCTATGCAGGGTTGGCGGAACTATGCACCACGCGAGCTGCGATAGACCGACACACCGAGTTCACGGATCTTTTTGCGAAGCGTGTTTCGGTTGAGGCCAAGCAAATCCGCCGCCTTGATCTGGTTGCCGCGGGTGGCCGTCAGTGCTGCGAGTATCAGCGGATACTCCATCTCGGTCAGAACACGGTCATAAAGCCCCGGAGGCGGCAGGTTGTCACCGAAGCCGGCGAAATAGCTCCGCATGTTTTCCTCGACGGCCTGGGCGATGGTCAGCGACCCGTTGCGTGGGCTGACCTTGTCGATCGGGCTGTCGGGAACGTCGGAGCGCAATTCGGTATCGATGATCTCGCGGGTGATGACGTCCTGCGGATAAAGCGCCATCAGGCGGCGCACGAGATTTTCCAACTCGCGCACATTGCCCGGCCAGGCATAGGCCTTCATCACATCCAGCGCCTCGTTGTCGAAACGCTTTGGATCGAGGCCTTCCTTCTCCGCCATCTGCATGAAGTGACGGACGAGATCGGCAATATCCTCCGCACGGTCACGCAGCGGCGGCAGGCGCAGCGGCACGACGTTGAGGCGATAATACAGGTCTTCGCGGAAAAGCCCCTGGTTGATCAGGTGCTTCAAGTCCTTGTTGGTGGCGGCGACGATGCGTACGTCGGTGCGGATCGGCGTGCGCCCGCCGACCGTCGTATATTCGCCCTGCTGCAGCACGCGCAGAAGGCGGGTCTGGGCGTCCATCGGCATGTCGCCGATTTCGTCGAGGAACAGCGTGCCGCCTTCAGCCTGTTCGAAACGGCCCGTCGAGCGGTTCTGCGCCCCGGTAAAGGCGCCCTTCTCATGGCCGAACAGTTCCGACTCGATCAGGTCGCGCGGGATCGCCGCCATGTTGATGGCGACGAACGGCCCGTTACGGCGCTTGCCGTAATCATGAAGCGCGCGGGCGACCAGTTCCTTGCCGGTGCCGGATTCACCGGTGATCATCAGCGTCAGGTCGGTCTGCATCAGACGCGCCAGCACGCGGTAGATTTCCTGCATCGCAGCCGACCGGCCGACAAGCGGCATGCCGTCCTGCATGTCGTCGTCGAGACGCGCCGGCTTGCGCTTCGGTTCGGCCAGCGCCCGGCCGATAATGGCGATCAGCTCTGTCAGGTCGAAGGGCTTCGGCAGATAGTCGTAGGCGCCCTTTTCCGACGCGCGGATCGCGGTCATGAAGGTGTTCTGCGCGCTCATCACCAGAACCGGCAGATCCGGCCGTGCCTTCTTGATGCGTGGCAGAAGATCGAACGCGTTTTCGTCCGGCATCACCACGTCGGTCACCACCAGATCCCCCTCGCCGGCTGAAATCCAGCGCCAGAGTGTGGCAGCGTTCGATGTGATGCGCACCTCGTAACCGGCCCTGGTGAGAGCCTGGTTCAGGACAGTGCGGATGGCCGCGTCGTCGTCGGCGACAAGGATCGTGGCAGTCATTTTTCGCTTCCTGTGGAGTTCAAGGCGCGGCCGTCACCGGCCTCTTCCTTGTGCATGGGCATCAAAACACGGAATACGGTGCGGTGGGCCTGGCTGTCGCATTCGACAATGCCGCCATGGCCACCGATGATCTTGGCCACCAGCGCAAGCCCGAGGCCGGAGCCGTTGGTCTTGGTGGTGATGAAGGGGTCGAAGAGATGCGGCACGAGATCGGTCGGCACGCCCGGGCCATTGTCGATGACGCAGAATTCGAGCGGCAGGGAGATCTTTTCGCGCGTACCGGCGACCGAAAGCTTGATGCCCGGCCGATAGGCCGTGGTCAGCATGATCTCGGCATCCGGCTGGCCAGCGACAGCCTCTGCTGCATTCTTGATGAGATTGAGGAAGACCTGCACCAGCTGGTCGCGGTTTGCATAAACCGGCGGCAGTGACGGGTCGTACATTTCGGAAATCTTGATCTCGCGGGCAAACCCGGCCTTGGCCACCGCCTTGACGTGATCAAGCACCGAATGGATGTTGAGCGGCACCCGATCGACCGGGCGCTCGTCGGAAAACACTTCCATGCGATCGACCAGCGAAACGATCCGGTCGGTTTCGTCGCAGATCAGCCGCGTCAGCGCCCGGTCTTCGTCCGGCACGACCGTCTCGAGAAGCTGCGCTGCGCCACGGATTCCAGACAGCGGGTTCTTGATCTCGTGGGCAAGCATTGAGGCAAGTCCGGTGACCGAACGTGCCGCAGCCCGATGCGTGAGCTGCCGGTCGATCTTGTCCGCCATCGAGCGTTCCTGGAAAACGATCACCACGGAGCCGGGTTCGCCCGAGACCGGCGCGACATAAAGATCGACGAGCTTTTCCTGGCCGAGCTTCGGCGAGGACAGGTCGACACGATATTCGTTGACCGGCGCCTTGCGCTCGCGCACCTGTTCGATCAGCGCCAGAAGCGGGCTGCCGAACGGAATGAAACCCGAGATCTTGTGCTTGGCCAGATGCGATGCACTCGCCCCGAAAAAGGTTTCGGCTTCCCAGTTGGCGAAGGCGATGACGCCCGCCTGATCGACGAGAATGACCGGATTCTGGACCGAATTGAGCACGGCCATGGCCAGCGCCTGCCCGTGAGCGGCGTCCTGAGTGGCAGACTTGGTCATGCAGCCTCCTTGCGGGCCGTGTCTGAATGTTCGTTTCCGAAGAAAGACGAGAGATGCCGGATCACTTCGGCCGGATCACGAGACACCATGATCGCCGCTTTGTCCCCCGCTGCGATGTCGCGGGCATGACGTTCCATATACCATCCGAGATGTTTTCGGGCATGCCGAAGACCTGCTTCGCGGCCATAGAAGTCCAGCATTGCTTCATAATGTTCGATGACGATTGCGGCGATTTCTCCCGCTTGCGGCGCGGCATGGCCCGCCAGCCAGCCGACATGCCATGGCCGCCCCTGAGCGCCGCGGCCGACCATCACGGCATCGGCGCCCGAACGGCGCAGTATCTCGGCTGCGTCTTCTTGCGTCTGCACATCGCCATTGGCAACCAGCGGCACGGATATCGCGTCGCGCACCGCATGGATCGCGTCCCAGTCGGCTTTGCCTTCGTAAAACTGCATGCGGGTGCGGCCATGGACGGTCACCATCTGCACGCCGACCTGCTCGGCGCGGCTGGCGATCAGCGGTGCGTTGAGACTGTCATGATCCCAACCGAGCCGCATCTTGACTGTGACCGGAACCGAAACCGCCTTCACCGTTGCCTCGATCAGCGACAGCGCATGATCGGGATCGCGCATCAGCGCCGAGCCGGAATAACCGCCGGTGACCTTCTTCGCCGGACACCCCATGTTGATGTCGATGATGTCGGCGCCGTTATCGGCGGCGATCTTTGCAGCCTCCGCCATCCAGTGCGCTTCGCGTCCGGCAAGCTGCACCATATGCGGGGACATGCCGGCATTCTGCAGCCTTGCCCATGATTCGCCCTTGTTCATGGCAAGCTCGCGGCTCGCCACCATTTCGGTGACGACAAGGCCGGCGCCGTAACGCCATGCCAGCTTGCGGAACGCAAGATCGGTCACGCCGGACATCGGCGCGAGCACTGTCCGGTTGCGGACGGTGATTGATCCGATCTGAAATGGTCTGGCGAGATCGCTGCAGCGCAATTGATGATCTTTCAGGCAAATGTGCATTCTGCACTATTTTTATTCAGGTCTTGAGCGTTTGCCAAGAGCGTTTTCGAATGTGCGATATTTTTAAGCGACGTGCTGGAATTACGGCTTTTGAGGCTATAGTTCTCGGCCTGTCAATCCAATTCGATTATCGTTCATTTCGACTACAAGACGGGGACGGCAACTCCATGACAATCGGTATCGTCATCGTCGCAGCAGGACGAGGTGAAAGGGCTGGCTCGCCGGACGAGGGCCCCAAACAGTATCGCTCGATCGGTGGGCGCTCCGTCATCGCCCGCACACTCGACACCTTCCTGAACTGGCCGCGTCGCGGCCCGATCGTGGTCGTCATCCACCCGGACGACGAGGCGCTCTTTGCAGCCGCCACCAGCGGTCTCGGCGACATCGGAGAGGTCACCACGACATTCGGCGGCGAGACCCGCCAGCGCTCGGTCCATGAAGGCCTGAAGGCCATTGCCGGTACCGACGCGACGCATGTGATGATCCACGATGCCGCCCGCCCCTTCGTCGATCACGCGATCCTCGATCGCATCGCTGACGCCTTCGACGAAGGCATCGACGCCGTGTTGCCGGCCATCAGCGTGACCGATACGCTGAAGCGTGGAGGCTCGGATGGGCTGGTCCACGAGACGGTGCCGCGCACGGGCCTTTATGCCGCCCAGACACCGCAAAGTTTTCGCCTTTCGGAAATCCGCTCCGCCCATGAAAAGGCCGCGGCGCTTCGTCGCGACGACTTTACCGACGACGCGGCGATCGCGGAATGGGCCGGGCTTGCGGTGTCGATCGTCGAAGGTTCCGTCGAGAACGTCAAACTCACCGTCAAACGGGATATAACCATGGCCGACGAAAAACTCTCCCTCCAGATGCTGCCCGATGTCCGTACCGGCAACGGTTACGACGTCCACCAGCTGGTGGAAGGCGACGGCGTGACGCTTTGCGGCGTCTTCATCCCGCATGACCAGAAACTCAGTGGCCATTCCGACGCCGATGTGGCCCTGCACGCCCTCACTGACGCCTTGCTTGCGACCTGTGGTGCCGGCGATATCGGTGATCATTTCCCGCCTTCCGACATGCAGTGGAAAGGCGCGCCGTCGAAAATATTCCTCGAGCATGCGGCCAGCATCGTGCGTGAAAAGGGCGGCACGATCATGAACGCCGACATTTCGCTGATTGCCGAAGCCCCGAAGGTCAGTCCGCATCGTGACCGGATGCGCCAAAACCTCGCCTCGATGCTCGGCATTTCGCTCGACCGTTGCTCGGTCAAGGCGACGACCAACGAAACGATCGGCTTTGTCGGCCGCCGGGAAGGCATCGCCGCAATCGCCACGGCCACGGTCGTCTATCGCGGAGAGAACGTGTGAGCCTCTTTCCCGCCGATATCGAGGCGGCAGCAAGGCATATCGTTTCACGGTTCTCGGCGGGCGGACTGATGCTGTCGACGGCTGAATCCTGCACCGGCGGACTGATCGCTGGTGCACTGACGGAAATTCCCGGTTCGTCGGCCGTCGTCGACCGCGGCTTTGTCACCTATACGAACGAAGCGAAGATGGACATGCTCGGCGTCAACGCGGCAACGCTCGGTGCCTTCGGTGCGGTTTCCAGGGAAACCGCACTGCAGATGGTCAATGGCGCCCTTTTCCGTTCACGTTCGAACATCGCAATCGCAGTGACCGGCATTGCTGGCCCCGGCGGTGGATCGCTTGAAAAGCCAGTCGGCCTCGTACACCTGGCGGCACGCAACCGTTTGGGCGCAAGCCTTCACCGGGAAATGCGATACGGTGACATCGGTCGAACGGAAATCCGGCTTGCAACGCTGCGTACCGCCTTCGATATGCTGATTGAAGCGGCAGGCTCCTGACGCCTGTCAGGGAGCAGCATAGACCTTGTCCGCACGCGCTTCGAACGCATCGGTGAACATCCGGAAGGCGCGATCAAACATCGATCCCATCAGCGCCCCGAGAATCATGCTCTTGAACTCGTAGTCGATATAGAAATGCACGATGCAGCCCTCGCCGCCGTCGGTCGGCGGCTCGAAACGCCAGCGGTTGTCGAGATACTTGAACGGCCCCTCGATATACTTGACGTCGATCGCCTGTTCGGCCGGATTGAGCAGCACCTGCGTGGTGAAGGTCTCGCGGATCGCCTTGTAGCCCACCGTCATGTCGGCCAGCAGCAGCACCTTGCCGTCACGTTCCTTGCGGCTGCGAATGGCAAGTCCCTCGCAAAGCGGCAGGAACTCCGGATAACGTTCGACGTCTGCGACCAGCGCGTACATCTTCTCTTGGCTGTGCTTGACCGGGCGGCGGATTTCGAACTTGGGCATGAGGTGCAGTTAATCCGCGCGTTGGCGAAGATCAAGCCCTCAGGACATCGAGCAATCGCCGCATCCGGCACCGCGGCCGCACCATCACCATCGAATCTCGCCGACAGCGCTTTTCAGGCCATTGATGCAGTATCCGAAGAGGACCTTCTCTGGTGCGCGAAGAAGCAAGGGAACATTAAACCGGCAGTCTGTCGAACGCTGGGCGCCCGCCCGCCACCCTCATCCTGCCGATGGGATAAGAATGCCCCAAGCTTGATGATGGACTTTACCGCAGGTTGAAAAACGGCAGATTCGGTGATTTTGCATCGCGAGACGTACATGCTGCAGCCTGCGTCAATCCCTCCTGCCATGTGCCCACTGCAACGCACACTTTCGGTTTGATAAATTTCAAGTTAAAGAAATTTAATGTACCTTGGAGAGGTTGTAATATTCACATATCGCAATCCTGCCTATATTGGTGCATTGCAACATTCTGAAAATCTATCCGTTCCGAAAGACGCATACCCATGGACGATTTCGCACAGATGATAAAGCTGCTGGAATCAGCAAAGCAGCTCGCCGATATGAACGGCCTTCCGATGCTGGCCTATTTCATCGAAATGGCAAAGGGCGAGACGCGCGGCCACAAGACCACGCTGCGCGAACGCAGGCATGGCCAGGACAAGCCCCGCAAGATCGAAGCGGCGGAATAATATGAGAACCGGTTGCCGCCCTATTCGGCGGCAGCCAGGAGCTTCTTTTCGCGTGCAGCTCTCAGCCGCGCGAAGTCATCGCCGGCATGGTGAGACGAACGGGTCAGCGGGCTCGATGCAACCATCAGAAAACCCTTCGTATAAGCGACCGTCTCGTAGGACTTGAATTCCTCCGGTGTGACGAATGCCTCGACCTTGTGATGTTTGCGGGTCGGCTGCAGATACTGGCCGATGGTGAGGAAGTCGACATCCGCCGTGCGAAGGTCGTCCATCAGCTGCAGAACCTCATTCCTTTCTTCGCCGAGTCCGACCATGATCCCCGACTTGGTGAACATCGTCGGATCGAGCTCCTTGACCCGCTGCAGCAGGCGCACAGAGTGGAAGTAGCGCGCACCGGGACGCACCGTCAGGTAATTGCCCGGTACGGTTTCCATATTGTGGTTGAAGACATCCGGCTTGGCCGCGACGACGCGCTCCAGAGCGCCCGGCTTCTTCAAAAAGTCCGGCGTCAGGATCTCGATCGTCGTCAGCGGTGAAGCAGCCCGGATCGCCCAGATCACCTTTTCGAAATGTTCGGCACCACCATCATCGAGATCGTCACGGTCGACCGAGGTGATGACGACGTGGCTCAGCCCCATTTCCTTGACCGCACGCGCGACGCTGTCGGGCTCGGCCATGTCGAGCGGGTTCGGTTTGCCGGTCGCGACATTGCAGAAGGCGCAGGCGCGGGTGCAGATCTCGCCCATGATCATGAAGGTGGCGTGCTTCTTGTCCCAGCACTCACCGATGTTGGGACAGCCCGCCTCTTCGCAGACCGTCACCAGCTTGTTTTCGCGCACGATCGCACGGGTTTCCTGGTAGCCCTTCGACACCGGCGCCTTGACGCGGATCCAGTCCGGCTTGCGCATCACCTCGGTATCCGGCCGATGCGCCTTTTCCGGATGGCGGACGCGCTTCTCATCTAAGAGATTGGTCCTGTCGAGAATGGTGACCATGAAATCCTGCTTTCAGTTCCAGCCTGTGCCGGAAGCACGTTGTCCGTTCGGAAAATCTCTATGCATCAACCGCGGCAAATGTTTGCGCGGCATTGCCTGCCTGCCCGCTACATTAGCGCCTGACGATTTTGGCGACGAATAGCAAAAGGCTCGCACCAAGGAAAGCCGTGACGAAATAACCAAGCCGGCTGTCCTGCACGAACACGTCGAAGGCTCTCAGCACGGCGATCGCGACCACCGAGCCGACAATGCCGAGGATGATGTTCATGAAGATGCCGAAGCGCATGTCCATCAGCTTGCCGGCGAGCCAGCCCGCCAGTCCACCGATGATGATCGCCCCGATCCAGCCAACACTTTCCATCATTCCTCCTGATATTGGGCGGCGCCTCTGCCGCTCTCCGTCTTGTCACCGACCGGGGACGCCCCTCATCCGCCTGCCGGCACCTTCTCCCCGTAAACGGGGAGAAGGAGATATGCCGCAACCTCTCGCCTCTCTTGAGGCAAGTCACCTCTCCCCGTTTACGGGGAGAGGTGGAGCGCAGCTAGCTAGCTGCGCTCTGGGTGAGGGGCACGCCCCAAATGCCGATTACGCGTTCAACACACGCCCATAGGCATCCAGCACACTTTCCTTCATCGATTCCGAAATCGTCGGATGCGGGAAGATCGTGTGCATCAGGTCTTCCTCGGTCGTCTCGAGGTTCATCGCGACGACAAAACCCTGGATCAGTTCGGTGACTTCCGCACCGACCATGTGGGCGCCGAGCAGTTCGCCGGTCTTCTTGTCGAAGATCGTCTTGACCATGCCCTGGTCCTCGCCGAGCGCCACGGCCTTGCCGTTGGCGGCAAACGAGAAGCGGCCGACGCGGATATCGCGGCCCTGTTCCTTCGCCTTGGCCTCCGTCAGACCGACCGAGGCGACCTGCGGGTTGCAATAGGTGCAGCCCGGGATCTTGCTCTTGTCGGTGGCATGGACGTTCGGCAGGCCGGCGATCTTTTCGACGCAGACGACCGCTTCATGCTCGGCCTTGTGGGCAAGCAGCGGGCCACCGGCGACGTCACCGATCGCATAGATGCCGGCAACGTTGGTCTTGCCGTAACCGTCGATGACGATGAAGCCCCGCTCGGTCTTCACACCAGCAGCCTCGAGGCCGATGTTTTCGATGTTTGCCTGAACGCCGACAGCCGAGATCATCCGGTCAGCGGTGATCTTTTCGGACGTGCCGTCCTTCTTCTCGATCGTTGCGGTGACCGAGTTCGCACCCTTCTCCACCTTGGCGACCTTGGCCTCCAGATGGATCTTGATGCCCTGTTTTTCGAACTGCTTCTTGGCGAAGGCGGAGATTTCCGCATCCTCGACCGGCATGACCTGGCTCATGATTTCGACGACGGTGACGTCGACGCCCATCGTCCGGTAGAACGAAGCGAACTCGATGCCGATCGCGCCCGAACCCATGACGAGCAGCGACTTCGGCAGTTCTTCCGGCTTCATCGCTTCGAAATAGGTCCAGATCAGCTTGCCGTCCGGCTCGATGCCGGGCAGTGCGCGCGGGCGTGCACCTGTGGCGACGATGATATGCTTGGCGGTATAGGTGCCCTCACCCAGCGTGTTCTTCGGCACCGGGCCCATCGGCTCCATCGGCGCCTTGGTGGTCTTGCCGACGACGATTTCGCCCGGCTTGGTGAGCTTGGCTTCACCCCAGATGATGTCGACCTTGTTCTTCTTGAACAGGAAGCCGACGCCGTTGTTCATCCGCGCAGCAATGCCACGCGAACGTGCGACGATCGCCTTGACGTCCGGCTTGATCGAACCTTCCAGCGTCAGGCCGTAATCCTTCGCATGGGTGGCCGTGTGCAGCACATCGGCGGTTCTGAGCAGCGCTTTGGTCGGTATGCAGCCCCAGTTGGAGCAAATGCCGGCAAGGTGCTCGCGTTCGACGACGGCGACCTTCATGCCGAGCTGGCTGGCCCGAATGGCGGCGATATAACCGCCGGGGCCGGAGCCGATTACGATGACGTCATAAGCGTTGGACATGAGCGTTTCCAATCCTCGTTTTGCCGAGACCCGGGCGAGCGCCTTGAGGCCTAGAACGGGATGGAAGCGCCTGGCTTCAGACCGCCAGCTTGATCACTTCTGCCTCTGGTTCTGGCTGAACCAGCATCCCGTAGATTTCTTGTCTGAGCTGCCTGCGCTGTTTGCACATGTCGATGAACATGGCGTCGCCTGCGGGCTCGTTGCGTTTTTCGACCTGATGAACTCTCCGGCTCAGCTCTTCGTAGCTCCGGCACAGCCTGGCAAAATGCCCGTCCGTTTGCTGGAGATGACGCACGAGCGTCGTAAGATCCGGAAATTCTGCGGCCAGTTCATGCAGCGTACCAGACATGGTCCAAGTCCCTTTTCGGTGAGGAAGTGTCCACGCTAGGTCCGCCTAAAAATACCTCCGTTGATCCAGATCAAAGGCCAAGCATCATTCGGGCGATCGGTTCGAGACCGCGACCAATTGCCCGACTTGCCTCCGCCGTCAGATGCACTCCGTCGATCGGACTGGTGCGGGAAACCGAGCCGGCATCGAAGAAACCGCACCCGAGATCATCCGCGAGATCCCGATAAAGCGAGGCAAGCATCGAGGATTGCTCGATGCCGCCCCGGAAGATTGCCGAAAATACCGGATCGGCCGTCTCGCAAAGCGGCGGCGGCGACACGATCAGGATATCCGGCGCATCATAGTCGAATGCATAGTCGTGATGGCGGATCAGCCCCACCAGTCTCTGCATCCCGGCACGCGCCGCATGGGCGGTGCCGGCGACTACAGGCTTCATGTCGTTGGACCCGAGCATGATGACGACGAGGTCAAGCGGCATATGGGTATGAAGCACCGTTGGCAGGTTCTTCACACCGTTACGGTCGCAATCGGCCAGATGATCGTCATAGCCGGTGGTGCGGCCGTTCAATCCCTCGGCAATCACGCTCACACTGGGGCCGAGTGCCGTTCCGAGGACGCCTGGCCAGCGATCCTCGAAAGCATGCCGTCCCGGCCCTTCGGGGTCATACCCCCAGGTGAGACTATCGCCAAAGCAGAGAACGGTCCTCATCCCGCCGTCCTTTTGCCGTTAGACCAGCATCGACATGGGGCTCTCGATGTAGCGCTTGAAGGCGGAAGCGAGTTCCGCACCGAGCGCGCCATCGATGACGCGGTGGTCGAAGGCAAACGTCGCCGTCATCACCGTACCCACTTCGATCTTGCCGCCACGAACGACCGGCTTCTCGACGCCGGCACCGATCGAAACGATCGAAGCCTGCGGCAGGTTGACGATCGAGGTGAACGAGGAAACGCCGAACATGCCGAGGTTGGACACCGACGTGGTGCCGCCCTGGTATTCTTCCGGCTTCAGCTTCTTGTCGCGCGCCCGCTTGGCCATGTCCTTCACCTCGTTGGAGATGACCGACAGAGCCTTGGTTTCGGCCTTGCGGACGATCGGCGTGATCAGCCCGTCCGGGATCGACACAGCAACGCCGACATCCGAATGCTTGTGCAGCACGCGGGCAGTCGAGGTCCAGGAGGCGTTTGCCATCGGGACATCGCGCAGTGCCAGAGCCAGCGCCTTGATGATGAAGTCGTTGACGGAAAGCTTGAAGGCCGGAACCTCGCCTTTCTCCGTCTTCTTCACCGGTGCCGATGCATTGATCTCGCCACGCAGCTTGAGCATCGCGTCGAGTTCGCAATCCATCGAGATCGTGTAGGCCGGAACCGTCTGGGTCGATTCGGTCAGGCGTGCAGCGATCGTCTTGCGCATGCCGTCATGCGGAAGAAGCTCGTAGGAACCTTCGGCAAACAGCTTGAGCACGTTGTCGTCCGACGGGCCTTTCGCGGCAGCCGGAGCCGGTGCAGCGGCTTGTGTAGCAGCAGGAGCAGCCTTGGCACCACCGGATGTTGCAGCCTTCTCGACATCCGCCTTGACGACACGGCCATGCGGGCCGGTGCCGGTGACGCCGGAAAGATCGAGGCCAGCTTCTTTGGCCAGACGGCGGGCGAGCGGCGAAGAGAACACGCGCTTGCCATCGGCAACCGGAGCCGGCGTCGACGGTGCCGGAGCAGCGTCGGTGACCGGGGCCTTCGGAGCTTCCGAAGCAGTTTCAGCCTTTGCGGCTTCCGCCTTGGGAGCCTCGGCCTTCGGCGCAGATCCCGCACCGGCAGCAGCGGCTGCAACGTCTTCGCCTTCTTCGGCAATGATGGCGATCAGGGCGTTGACCTTGACCGCTTCGGTACCGGCGGGAACGACGATCTTGGCGATCGTGCCCTCATCGACGGCTTCGACCTCCATCGTCGCCTTGTCGGTTTCGATCTCGGCGATCACATCGCCGGACTTGACCTTGTCGCCTTCCTTGACCAGCCACTTGGAGAGGTTGCCCTCTTCCATGGTCGGAGAAAGGGCCGGCATGGTGATGTTGATAGGCATCGTATCACCCTTCCCTTACTTGTAGCAGACGGTTTTGACCGCCTGAACGACTTCGCCGACATTCGGCAGAGCCAGCTTTTCGAGGTTGGCCGCGTAAGGCATCGGAACGTCCTTGCCTGCGATCGTCAGCACCGGCGCATCGAGATAATCGAAGGCCTGCTGCATGACGCGGGTGGCGATTTCGGTGCCGACCGAGTTCTGCGGATAACCTTCCTCGACGGTGACGAGGCGACCGGTCTTCTTGACCGATTCGATGACGGTCGGAAGATCCATCGGGCGCAGCGTGCGCAGATCGATCAGTTCGACATCGATGCCTTCCTTTTCGAGTTCCGCAACAGCCTTGGTGGCGTAGGACATGCCGATACCGAAAGACACGACGGTAACGTCCTTGCCCTTGCGATGAATGCGCGCCTTGCCGATCGGCAGGACGAAATCATCCATCTTCGGCACATCGAAATGCTGACCGTAAAGGATCTCGTTTTCGAGGAAGACGACCGGGTTCGGATCGCGGATGGCAGCCTTGAGCAGGCCCTTGGCGTCGGCAGCCGTATACGGCATGACGACCTTGAGGCCCGGGATCTGGCTGTACCAGGCGGAATAATCCTGGCTGTGCTGGGCGCCGACGCGGGCAGCAGCGCCGTTGGGGCCGCGGAACACGATCGGAGCACCCATCTGGCCGCCGGACATATAGAGCGTCTTGGCAGCCGAGTTGATGATCTGGTCGATCGCCTGCATGGCGAAGTTGAAGGTCATGAACTCGACGATAGGCTTGAGGCCGGACATCGCCGCACCGACGCCGACGCCGGCAAAGCCGTGTTCGGTGATCGGGGTATCGACAACACGGCGCGGGCCGAATTCCTGCAGCAGCCCCTGGGTGATCTTGTAGGCGCCCTGGTATTCGGCGACTTCCTCACCCATCACGAAGACGTCTTCGTCACGGCGCATTTCTTCGGCCATTGCGTCACGCAGGGCTTCGCGAACGGTCGTCGAAACCATCTCGGTGCCGGCCGGAATATCCGGATCGGCCGCAACCTCGGTCTTCGGCTGTGCCGGAACCGGCGCGGAAGCCGACGACGTTTCGGCAGCCGCCGGCTTTGCCTCTTCGGCCTTCGGGGCTTCTGCCTTCGGTGCATCAGCCGAGATCGCATCCGCGCTTTCGCCTTCGGCGAGCAGGATAGCAATCTTGGTATTGACCTTGACGTTTTCGGTACCGGCTTCGACCAGCAGCTTGCCGATCACGCCCTCATCGACGGCTTCCACTTCCATGGTCGCCTTGTCGGTCTCGATCTCGGCGATCACATCGCCGGACTTGACGGTATCGCCTTCCTTCTTGACCCATTTGGAAAGCGTGCCTTCCTCCATCGTCGGGGAAAGCGCAGGCATCAGGATATCGATAGGCATTGGTTCTTTCCTCCCCGCGCTTAGAGCAGGATGTCGGTGTAGAGCTCGGATGCATCCGGCTCCGGATCGTTCTGGGCGAAATCGGCGGAGTCCGAGACGATGTCGCGGATATCCTTGTCGATTGCCTTCAACTCGTCCTCGCTTGCCCAGCCCTTTTCGAGCAGACGATTGCGAACCTGTTCGATCGGATCCTGCTCGGAGCGCATCTTCTGCACTTCTTCCTTGGAGCGATACTTGGCCGGGTCCGACATCGAGTGACCGCGATACCGGTAGGTCAGCATTTCGAGGATGATCGGTCCCTTGCCTGAGCGGCAGTGGGCAAGCGCCTCGTCACCGGCAGCCTTGACGGCGCGAACATCCATGCCATCCACCTGGATGCCCGGAATGCCGAAGCCGACGCCGCGCAGCGAATAGTTCGACTGAGCGGTCGCACGGGCGGTCGACGTGCCCATGGCGTAACGGTTGTTCTCGACGATGTAGATGATCGGCAGTTTCCACAGAGCCGCCATATTGAAGCTCTCGTAGACCTGGCCCTGGTTGGCGGCGCCGTCACCGAAATAGGAGACCGAGACGCTGTCGTTCTTGCGATAGGCATTGGCGAAGGCCAGACCTGTGCCGAGCGAGACCTGCGCGCCGACGATACCATGACCACCGTAGAAATGCTTTTCCTTGGAGAACATGTGCATCGAGCCACCCTTGCCATGCGAATAACCGCCCTGGCGTCCGGTAAGCTCGGCCATCACGCCGCGCGGGCTCATGCCGGCTGCCAGCATGTGACCGTGATCGCGGTATGCGGTGATAACCTGGTCACCGTCCTGCTGGGCCATCTGCATGCCGATAACGACAGCTTCCTGGCCGATATAGAGGTGGCAGAAACCGCCGATGAAGCCCATGCCGTAAAGCTGGCCGGCCTTCTCTTCGAAACGACGGATCAGCAGCATCTCGCGATAGGCATGCAGATCGTCGTCCTTACCGAATTCCGGCGTGTTCTTGCCGGTGAATTCCTTCGGGGCTGATTTCGTC
This sequence comes from Aliirhizobium sp. YIM B11859, assembly GCF_057163345.1. NCBI lineage: Bacteria > Pseudomonadati > Pseudomonadota > Alphaproteobacteria > Hyphomicrobiales > Rhizobiaceae > Aliirhizobium > Aliirhizobium sp. YIM B11859. The sequence goes on along the minus strand of NZ_JBXHAY010000013.1, from coordinate 14,507 downwards.
GTGGTCTTGATAGCAGACTTCGCCGCTGGCTTGCGGCCGGATGCAGACGCGGATTTAGCTTGCGCCATCGATCCCTCCCTATGTGCTGCACTGAAAGAGCGGCACCGACGCAAGCATTTACCGCTCGCCCCGACCCGCTCGGGTTTCGGGAGCTAACATAGGGAAGAAAACCCGGCCCAGCAATGACATAATTGCATGGCTCACATGTAAGATAAGATACTGAATTTTATTAAGAAAACATAGGTTAACCGAAATTCGGTTAACTCAGAAATAGTTGTTAAATATGACTATTTCATCCGGCCGGGAGACATTTAATTGATAACGCGCAATTTCATCGAGCATGTCTTTGTCGAGCGAACCGTCGCTCATCAGATGCACCTGACGTTCCAGCGCCTCGCGCTTGGCCGTCAGCGTCGCAAGCTCGGCACTTCGCGCCAGCCGCTGTTTCTCGAACTCCTCAGTGGCGATCAGGCCGAGATCTCCGTGGATCGAATGATAGCCGAAATAGGAGACGAAAGCGACGGTGATTGCAGGCAGGATGAGACGGCCAAACTTTCTTTGTTTGTGATGCTTTGTCCACATGCCTGTCTACGCCTTGGGTTACGCGGTGGGATCGAGTCGGTCCCTTTGGGGAGCATCTAGAATTCGCAGAACTTGCTTAAGCATTCGTTTCCTCCGCCACGATGCAAAAGGCCCGCGTCAGGTGACGCGGGCCTTGTAACTGCCGAAAATCAGGATTGGCGAAAGCCGCCTTAGCCCTTCAGGATCGAACGACCGGCATAAGCTGCCTGCGGGCCGAGCATTTCCTCGATGCGGATCAGCTGGTTGTACTTGGCCAGACGGTCCGAGCGCGACAGCGAGCCGGTCTTGATCTGTCCGCAATTGGTGGCAACGGCGAGATCGGCAATCGTCGAATCTTCCGTCTCACCCGAACGGTGGGACATGACCGCCGTGTAGCGTGCCTTGTGTGCGGTTTCGACGGCGTCGAGCGTTTCCGTCAGCGAACCGATCTGGTTGACCTTGACGAGGATCGAGTTGGCGACACCCATCTTGATACCGTCGCGCAGGCGCGCCGAATTGGTGACGAACAGATCGTCGCCGACCAGCTGAACCTTCGAGCCGATCTTGTCGGTCAGCGACTTCCAGCCATCCCAGTCGTCTTCGGCCATGCCGTCTTCGATGGAGATGATCGGGTATTTTGCGGCGAGTTCGGCAAGATATTCGGCCATGGCTTCCGGCTCGAGCGTGCGGCCCTCGCCTTCCATGACATACTTGCCGTCCTTGAAGAATTCCGTCGAGGCGCAATCGAGACCGAGATAGACGTCTTCACCCGGCTTGTAGCCGGCCTTTTCGACCGACTTCATGATGAAGTCGAGTGCTTCCGGGGCACTCTTCAGGCCCGGTGCGAAACCGCCCTCGTCGCCGACATTGGTGTTGTGGCCCTGAGCGCCCAGTTCCTTCTTGAGAACATGGAAGATTTCCGAACCGATGCGAACGGCGTCGGCAAGCGATTCCGCGCCGACCGGCATGATCATGAATTCCTGGAAGTCGATCGGGTTGTCGGCATGCGCACCGCCGTTGATGATGTTCATCATCGGAACCGGGAGAACATGGGCGGCGGCACCGCCGATGTAACGGTAGAGCGGCAGGCCCGACGATTCGGCTGCAGCCTTGGCAACGGCAAGCGATACGCCGAGAATGGCGTTGGCACCCAGACGCGATTTGTTCGGCGTGCCGTCGAGCGCGATCATCGTCTTGTCGATATGGATCTGGCTTTCGGCATCAAAACCGCCGATCGCATCGAAAATCTCGGTATTGACGGCTTCAACGGCCTTCAGCACACCCTTGCCGCCATAACGCTTGCCGCCATCGCGCAGTTCGACTGCTTCGTGAGCACCGGTCGAGGCACCCGACGGAACGGCAGCGCGGCCCATCGAGCCGTCTTCCAGATAGACATCGACTTCGACGGTCGGGTTGCCACGGCTATCGAGGATCTCGCGAGCGATAATATCGGTAATAGCAGTCAAGGGTCTCTCCTCAGAGTTTAAGTCCACGCGGTCATTGAAAATGTATCATGTTCAATGACACGCCAATTACAGTGCGAGCGCTTTTTGCGCTTTGACCACCATCAAGCAGTTCTGCAGATCAGGCAGCCTTGGCCACCGCATCGAAAGCCATCAGCTTTTCGAGAAGTCGCGGCATGTCCTTCAGATAGACCATGTTCGGCCCGTCGGAAGGCGAATTGTCGGGATCCTCATGCGTTTCGACGAAAAGCCCTGCAATACCGACAGCCACCGCCGCTCGTGCCAAAGTCTCGACGAATTCGCGCTGGCCGCCGGTCGAGCCGCCCTGCCCGCCGGGCTGCTGCACCGAATGGGTCGCGTCGAAGATGACTGGAGAACCGAGTGCCGCCATGGTCGGCAGCGAGCGCATGTCGGAAACCAGCGTGTTGTAGCCGAAGGACGCGCCGCGTTCGCACAGCATCACGTTCGGATTGCCGCTTTCGAGGAACTTTGCCTGGACGTTCTTCATGTCCCACGGCGCCAGAAACTGGCCCTTCTTGACGTTGATCGCCCGGCCGGTCTTGGCAGCGGCAACGAGAAGATCCGTCTGCCGTGACAGGAAGGCCGGGATCTGCAGGATATCGACCGTCTCGGCAACGATCGGGCACTGCTCTTCCGTGTGGATGTCGGTGATAACAGGAAAGCCGAACTCCTTCTTCAGGTCGGCAAATACCTCCATCGCCTTTTCAAGCCCGATGCCACGCTTGCCGGAAAGCGAAGTGCGGTTCGCCTTGTCGTAGGACGATTTGTAGACCAGTCCGATATCGAGCTTGGCGCAGAGTTCGGAAAGCGTCCCGGCGATCATGAAAGCATGATCGCGGCTTTCCATCTGGCAGGGTCCCGCAATCAGGGAAAGCTTGCCGGTATTGGAGAAGACGACTTTTTTTGCACCTTCGCCGACCGAAACTTCAGAATTGGGGGAGACTGCCATATCTATTCCTCGAAGCCGAAAAACACGCCTTGGCCGGGCACTGGCGACACGAGCACGCGGCCATCCCGGCGGATGAATGCGACGTCATTAGCAGCAAGGGTGATCTCTGTCACGGCCAGATCGGCGGTACGGAATATCACGGCCTGGCCGGAAAGCCCCGTGGCAACCGCCGGACCGGCAAGCCCGAATTCCTGCAGCAACTGCTCGCGATCTAGGACCCGCACCCTGGCATTCTCGACGGCAAACACCATGCCAGACTCGCCGTCTTCGCCGTCGACAGAAAGGACATTCTGCAGCAGTGACGCCGATTCGGGCGGCGTCTCGGCGGCCAGAACGACCTCCTTCAACCCGGTGACGGCATTCGCATGCGAGCGCAGCGATCCCATGTCCTGCGGAAAGGAGACCACCCGCTGACAGGCAAAAGCGAAAAAATCGACAGCCTCCTGTTCGGCGGCAAAGGCCAGCCGGAACCGACCTTCTCTTTCGTCGCCTTCCGGTGACTTGATGATACGTGCGAACTCCAGCGGCTCTCCGGCGGATATTCCGTTCTCGACAAAACGCCGGTGATCGCCTGACGCGTCGTCGCTTGCAACCACGATCGCCGAAAGCCCCTGGCGCCCCCGGCGTCCGCGAAAGGCCATGTCGCGTTCAACGAAGACGTTGCCGCGCTTGACCGCCGCCCCCGCTTTACGACGGTCGGCCAGCGCCAACGGCTCCAGATAGGTGCCGTCCTCCAGGAAGATACAGGCATTGGCCGTGCCGAACGGGTGAAGGCCGTCCGGCGCCACGGTGAACCCAAGTGCCGACAGCCGTTCCCGTGCCAGGACGAGGTTGCCGACCGGCAAAACGAGATGATCGATTTTCCTTGCAGTCACGCACGTCCCCCAGACTTTGATCCGCCGGCAGTAGATTGGGCAGACCGCCGGCAAGCGCAAGTAGATTCCGACTGAGAACGTCATCCGGCATCTCAGAAAGTTATGATGTTTTCACGAAAATTTAGGGACTTGCGGAACACATATGGAACATATAGTGTCCGTTCTGCATTTGTTTCAAATCTGAAGGTGCATCAAGATGCTCACCCGCAAGCAACAGGAACTGCTTCTGTTCATACATGAACGTATGAAGGAGTCCGGCATCCCACCTTCTTTCGACGAGATGAAGGATGCGCTCGACCTCGCCTCCAAATCGGGCATTCACCGGCTGATTACGGCGCTGGAAGAGCGCGGCTTCATCCGCAGGCTACCGAACCGGGCCCGTGCGCTCGAAGTCATCAAGCTTCCCGAATCCTATGTGCAGACGCTGCAGCCCAAGCGCGGTTTTTCGCCGAGCGTCATCGAGGGAAGCCTCGGTAAAAAAATACCCGCCCCTGCCCCCGCTGCACCGGCCTCTGTAAACGAACCATCCTCCGCAAGCGTTCCCGTCATGGGCCGCATCGCGGCCGGCGTGCCGATTTCGGCCATTCAGAACAACACCCATGATATTTCCGTGCCTGTCGAGATGCTGGGCTCCGGCGAACATTATGCGCTGGAGGTGAAGGGCGATTCGATGATCGAGGCCGGCATCCTCGACGGCGACACCGTTATCATCCGTAACGGCAACACCGCGAACCCGGGCGATATCATCGTGGCACTTGTCGACGACGAGGAAGCCACGCTGAAGCGGTTCCGCCGCAAGGGTGGATCGATCGCGCTGGAAGCCGCCAACCCTGCTTATGAGACCCGCATCTTTCCGCCCGACCGGGTCAAGGTTCAGGGTAAGCTGGTTGGCCTCATCCGCCGGTATCACTAAGTTCGGCTGGATCATACGTGGTCTGCAGGTCACCGCCCTGTCCTGCAACCGGAATTGATGAGGCGCTTTGTATGGTGCCGAGCTCTTCCGGGGGTTGTTGTTGAGCCTCGACCAGCCAGTCAGGCAATGACCCGTCATAGACATCACGCCGCCAGTCATATTGGCGGTGAACGTTCCACGGTCGTGTTGCGGCCTGCATGCCTGCTTTCACCATCCATTGCTCGGGCATAAAAGAACCGGCAAAATCGATCTCGAGCGAGCCTGTCTTGCGCAGCGTTTTGCCGCTCAGCAGGGGCGTCCCTGACCGGCACTGATCGAACCGCGCCCGTGGCGCGATGACGAGACCGGCAATGTCACAGGCAGCCCCTGTGAAGCGACCATCCTCGACGACAACGACGATGACGTCGCCCGCTGTAAAGGCGCACCACGCCTTCGGCTGGCAGGCAAAACGGCTGCCACTCGCTTCCTGCATTCGCTTTCGCGCCATGGCGACCACTTTTGCCGGCAGCCGTTCGGCACGATCCTTGGGAAGGACGGCGTCACTCCAGTCGTCGCGCATTACCGGCCCGACAGGATCCCCCAGCCGGCGGGCGCGGCTCCACTGCCCATAAATGAAATCCGGCACACGCGGGCGATTGACGGCGATCATCCCGGCACTCCGAAAGCCTGCAAGCGTGCCATCTTCCGCGATCAGAAGGCTGGACTGCGGTTCCGGCATGCCGAACCTGAACAGCAACAGCGCGACCACAAGAAAAAGCAATCCGAGATATCTGAGCTGCGTGCGCAGCAATGTCAGCAGCAGCAGGCTGCAGACCCCGAATGGCAGGAACCAAGGATGTTGTTGGCCAACGGTGAAATCACCTCCCCATCCCGCAACATGCCGGGCAATCGTTATCACCCAGCCGAGACTTGTCGCCATCACCGCGATGAATGGACCATCCAGTCCGAAAGGCATCAGCAGCATGGCGACAAGCCCCGCCGGCATGACCAGGAAACTGATGATTGGCATCGCCGCAAGATTGGCCGCAAGCCCGTAGGTCGCGATCCGGTGGAAATGCTCCACCGAGAACATCGTCGTGGCGAGGCTGCCGATCATCGATGTCATGATAATGCCGGCGATGAATTTCCAGCCTCCCGCAAACCATGTCGCTGCCCGGTGACGAAAAGGCAGCGGCTCGGACTGGTGCCGACGCGCCCGCCTGGCCCATGCGGCATAACCCGCGACAAGCGCAACGGTCGCGGCAAAGGACATCTGGAAACTTGGACCGAGTATCTCCGACGGGGTCCAGACGAGAATGATGATGGCAGATAAGGCGACATTGCGCAGGCTGATCGACGGCCGATCGACAAGCACTGCGATGAGCATCACCGCCATCATGATATAGGCGCGCTGGGCTGACACCCCGAAGCCGGATATCAGATAATAGGCCGTAACCATCGCCAGCGCCCCGGCTGCTGCTATTTTCTTCACTGGAAAGGCTTGGGCAAAACCGGGAAACAGCGACAGGATCGATCGCAAGCCGACGAAAAAGATCCCCGCGGCAAGCGCCATGTTGAGCCCGGATATCGCGACGATATGGGCAAGGCCGGAAACCCTCAGCGCCTCGACGGTATCGTTTGAAATCGCCCGGCGCTCGTCGGTAACAATCGCAGCGGCAAAAGCTCCCGCATCGCCCGGAGCAAGCGCCCGGATCCGGTTCCCTATCCTCGCACGCAGATCGAAAAGCCCACGCTCCGCAGCCTCCGACCATCCCGGAGACCTCTCCTTTCCTTCGAACGGGCGGGGCGCTGAGTAAAAATAACCGACCGCACCGATGCTGTCGAAATAGGAGGAAAAGGCAAAATCATGCAATCCAGGCAAGGCAGGTCCGGCAGGCGGCGACAGTCTCGCGCGACCCGTGACCATCGTACCGTTCGGGAAAGGTGCGTGGCGGGCACGGACGATGAGCAGAACCTGACCCGGCGGGCGTCTGATCTGCGGGTTGGTCGTCGAGATGAGGCTGACGACATAACGCATCCGGTCGGAACCGGCGACCTCGCTGCGCTCGATCGTGCCGACGACATCTGTCGTGACGGGACTATCGAGGATGACCGTCGAACGCCGCCACGCCTCAACCTGCGCCAGAAGCATGCCGCCGACAACGAGACCGATAGCCATGAGCACAATCTTCACGCGGCTGCCGCCCTTCAGGCAAAAGACCGCAGCCCACAGGGCGACGAACACGAGAACCAGTGGCCACACGGGCGGATCGGCGGTCGCCAGCAGCCAGATCACTGCTCCTGTGCCTATTGCGACCGGGACGAAGAGAAAACCATGCCCGTATCGGCCTTCTTCATCGATGGCGCTGCGCACCTTCCCTGTCAGCCGACGCCCGATTTCGACAGACCGCCGTCCTGGGGTCGATCTGCCGGTCGGGCGTAAAATGATGCGTCGCGGCGGAACGCCGTCCGCTATGCCGATTCTGGCTGTACGGGATGCTGGAAAATCGGCAGGCGAAACCGGCCCGGCAACCTTGGAGCGGATCACGATCTCTTCATTGTCGATCTTATTTGCCATGCAGAAACATGCCCGCCGAGGCCCACAAATTACAACCTGAGCGTTATTTTTGCATGCGTCAACCTGACGCAGCAGGGTCTGGCGGCCAGAGCCGGATTCGGATTGCAACATGGGGTTGGCCGCACCCCTGTTTGCCCATGCCCAATATCTTGCCGCGCTGCACAAATTGCCGCCAGAACTGCTTGGCATCGGCCTAAGTATCATATAGCTAAACGTAGGACGCTTAATGCTTATGGCGCTTTTTAGGCGCCTTGCCGCCAACCGGTTGGAGGATCAGAATGACGGAAATAAGCGCAAATATTGTTCTCGGTGAAACCAAGGTCGACCTGCCTGTTCGCTCCGGTACGATCGGCCCTGATGTCATCGATATCGGCGCGCTCTACAAGCAGACGGGGGCCTTCACTTACGACCCCGGGTTTACCTCGACGGCCTCGTGCGAATCCGCCATCACCTATATCGATGGCGATGAAGGTGTATTGCTCCATCGAGGTTACCCGATCGAACAATTGGCCGAACACGGCGACTTTCTCGAGACCTGCTACCTGCTTCTCTACGGCGAACTGCCGACGGCTGCACAGAAGAAGGATTTCGACTATCGCGTGACCCATCACACGATGGTGCACGAGCAGATGAGCCGCTTCTTCACCGGCTTCCGCCGCGACGCTCATCCGATGGCCGTCATGGTTGCCACTGTCGGCGCTCTGTCGGCTTTCTATCATGACTCGACCGACATTACCGATCCGCATCAGCGGATGGTGGCTTCGCTGCGCATGATCGCCAAGATGCCGACGATCGCCGCCATGGCCTACAAGTACCATATCGGCCAGCCTTTCGTGTATCCGCAGAACAATCTCGACTATTCGTCGAACTTCCTGCGCATGTGCTTTGCGGTACCCTGCGAGGAATACAAGGTGAACCCGGTTCTGGCCCGCGCCATGGACCGCATCTTCATCCTGCATGCCGACCACGAACAGAACGCCTCCACCTCGACCGTTCGCCTTGCTGGCTCTTCGGGTGCCAACCCGTTCGCCTGTATCGCCGCCGGCATTGCCTGCCTTTGGGGCCCTGCTCACGGCGGTGCCAATGAAGCAGCGCTCAACATGCTTCAGGAGATCGGCACGGTCGACAAGATCCCGGAATATATTGCCCGCGCAAAGGATAAGAACGATCCGTTCCGTCTGATGGGCTTCGGTCATCGCGTCTACAAGAACTACGATCCGCGCGCCAAGATCATGCAGAAGACCTCGCATGAAGTTCTGGCCGAGCTCGGCCACAAGGATGATCCGCTGCTGCAGGTCGCCATGGAGCTCGAGAAGATCGCGCTGACGGACGAATATTTCATCGAAAAGAAGCTCTACCCGAATATCGACTTCTATTCGGGCATCACGCTGAAGGCGATGGGCTTCCCGACGACGATGTTCACGGTTCTTTTCGCACTCGCCCGCACCGTCGGCTGGATTGCCCAGTGGGCCGAGATGATCGAGGATCCGCAGCAGCGTATCGGTCGTCCGCGCCAGCTCTATACCGGTGAACCGAAGCGCGACTACGTGCCGGTTTCCAAGCGATAAGCTTTCACCGATATCGACAAACAAAAAACCCGGTCAGAGATGACCGGGTTTTTTATTGATCAGCAGTTCGATCACCGCGCCCGCGGCAGCTCTTCCGGGCGCCACCGGCACCTGCAGCCGCTCCCACGCCAGGTCGAACCCCTCCAGCATCGCCTGGCGCTGCAGCGTGTCGTTCGACAGACGTTCGGCCCAGCGGCAAAGGCTGGCCGGGCGAACCACCTCGTTGACATATTCCGGCACGACCGCGTAGTCGGCGATCAGGTTCGGCAAGGCTCCCGTCCAGATCTTGATCTTGCCCGCGAGAAGCTTGATCAGCCAGTCCGTCTTGTAGGCGCAGACGGCCGGAACCGTGGCAAGCCCCAGCTCCAGGATCACCGTACCGGAGGCGGCCATTGCCGCGTCGGCCTCAGCGAACGCTGCCCACTTGCCTTCGCTGTTCGAGGTGACCTCGATCGGCAGATCCAGCCCCGATACCATCTCGCGTACCAACGCCTCGCGCCTCGGCACGGTCGGCAACAGAAAACGTGTCTTTCCGTTGCGCGCGATGATCTCGCGCGCAGCCTCGCCAAAGACCGGCAAAAGGCTCTTGATCTCGGCGGTGCGGGAGCCAGGCAGAAGCAGGATCGTCTTTTCCGCATCGGCCGGCTTTACCGCACGTGAAGCGCGCAAGGCCCGAACCTTCAAAAGCTCCGGATCGTTCGTCAGCCGGTGGCCGACGAAGATCGTCTCTGGTCCGCCGAGCCGCACCATCGCCTCCGGCTCGAACGGAAGAACCGCAAGCACGCGATCAACATAGGCGAGCATCGCCCTGGCGCGATATTCCTTCCAGGCCCAGACGCTCGGGCAGACATAGTTGACGATCGGCAGGTCAGGCAGAGCCGCCCTCACCTTCTTTGCCACGCGATGGGTGAAATCCGGGCTATCGATGATGATCAGCACATCGGGACGTGCAGCAACGATTGCCTTGGCCGTCTGGCCGATTCGCTGGATCAGTTTGGGCAGGCGCGACAGGACCTGCGTCAAACCCATGATCGACAGCTCGGAAAAATCAAAGAGCGAAGCGAGGCCCTGCGCCATCAGCGCATCACCGCCGACACCGACGAGTTCAATCGGACCGTCATGCATCGTCTTCAGCGCCGCGATCAGATCGCCGCCAAGCAGATCACCGGAGACCTCGCCGGCAATTACTGCAACTTTCAGCGGTTTGCTCATGCCAGCCCTCCCTTGGCAAGATCGGCATCAATGCCGCAGACGAAGATGCCTGCAGCATCGGCCGCCGCAATGACCGCATGTTCCTCGAGCACCAGCGCGCCGCCCGCCTCCACCGCAATACCGGCAAGCCCTGCCTGCGCGGCATTCTCGATCGTCGACGGGCCGATCGTCGGCAAGTCCGCACGCATGTCCTGTTGCGGCTTGCAGAGCTTCACCAGCACGCCACGCCGGCGAGATGATATCCTGCCCTCGGCACGCAGCTTGCCGACCCTTTCGAGCATCGCATCCGTGCCCTCGACGCCTTCGAGCGCCACCACCCTGCCACCGACCGAAACCGCACCCTGGCCGATGTCCAGATGGCCGAGAAGTCGCGCTGCCTCGGTGCCCTTTTCGATATCGTGCAGATCGTCACCGCTTGGCGACACCTGCCCGAGCGGACCGAGCCTTGCCAGCAGTCCGGGCGCAATCTCATGTGCACCGACAACCTCGCATCCCATCGCCTCGATGAGCTGGATGACCATTTGCAGCACCGTGTCATCACCGCGTGACATCAGCGTCTTCACCACAGACGGCATTTTCAGAATGGTCTTGAGGGTCGGCCGGATATCGCGCCAGTCGGGGCGGCGCTCGACGCCGCCGGACATGACCACCCGGCTGATACCCTTCTGCCGGAACGATTTCTCTATATCGGCAAGATTGCCGACGCCGAGCGACAGGCTTTCGAAGCCGTCGAACCGCTGGCTGGCTTCGCCCTTGAGAGCGATGATGAATGGATCCTCACCACCGGCCCGCGCCGCCTCCGCCAGCCGCAGAGGCAGAAGCCCCCGTCCGGCGATGATCGCCAGACGCCCTTTTTCAGCCACGCTCAAGTGGCCGGCCATGGGCCTCATCCCTTCCTGCGGAAGGGCGAGGAGATGGCACGATCACTGTCGGCGGTAATGAAGTCGATGACTTCCATCGCCTCGGCACAATCTGCATATTCGTCGCGAAGTGCTGCGGCATTCGCACGGACATTGCCCTCGCCTTCGAAAATATCCTTGAAGGCACGACGCACACGATGGATCGTCTGCTTCTCCATGCCCGCACGCGCCATGCCAACGACGTTGAGGCCGCCGAGAAGGCCGGGATTGCCATTCAGCATGCCGTAGGGAATGACATCGTAGTTGACGGCGGACAGACCGCCGATAAACGCCTGCCGGCCGATACGGGTGAACTGGTGTACGGCACAGCCGCCGCCAAGGATCACCCGGTCGGCGACATGCACATGTCCGGCCAGCATCACGTTGTTGGACATGATGATCTCGCTGCCAAGCTGGCAGTCATGGGCCACGTGGCTATTGGCGAGAAACAGGCAATTGTCGCCGACGACGGTCTTGCCGCCGCCACCGACCGTGCCGGTATTCATCGTCACGCCTTCGCGCATGGTGCAATTTGCCCCGACTGTCAGGGTAGATCCTTCGCCGGCCTCATGCAGACTCTGCGAAACGCCACCGATCACCGCCATCGAAAAGATCCGGCATCCCTTGCCGATTTCTGTCTTGCCGGTGACGATCGCATGCGAAGCCAGTTCGACATCATCATGAAGAACGACATCCGGCCCGACATGGCTGAATGGCCCGACGACGACATTTTCCCCGATCACGGCACCATCTTCGATGACCGCAAGCGGATGAATACGCGCGCTGGCAGCGATCGTGCTCATTCGGCTTCCTTACGAACGATCATCGCGCCGATATCTGCTTCCGCCACCAGCACACCGTCGACCTTGGCATCGCAATGGAACTTCCAGATATTGGCGCGCTGCTTCTGCTTGACCACATGGAATTCCACCCGGTCACCCGGCACGACAGGCTTGCGGAAACGGGCATTGTCGATCGTCATGAAGTAGACGAGATTGCCGCCTTCGCCTTCCTTGCGTGCACAGATCGCACCGGCAGTCTGAGCCATGGCTTCCACCAGCAGAACGCCCGGCATGATCGGCCGCTCGGGAAAATGTCCTTGGAAATGCGGCTCGCTGGCGGTCACGTTCTTGATGCCGATCGCGGAATTGTCGCCATCGATATCGATGATCTTGTCGACGAGCAGAAACGGATAGCGATGAGGCAACAGCTTCATGATTTCCTGAATGTCGGCCGCGCCGAGCACCGGCTTGGTCTCATCAGTCATTGTTCTTATCTCCTCTGCGTTTTGCCCGATCGTCCGCCTGAGCCATTTTTTCTGCAACTTCACGAAGGAATACCTTCATCGGCCTTGCCGGGATCCCGCCATAGGTAACGCCCGGCGGCACACTTGCAACCACACCGCTCATGGCGCCGATCTGCGCGCCGTCGCCGATGGTGATATGGCCGTTCACGCCGGAAGCGCCGCCGATCAGCACGCCGTTGCCGACGGTTGTCGAACCGGCGATGCCGACGCCTGAAGCAATGCCGCAATGCCGGCCGATGCGCACGTTATGCGCGATCTGGACCTGATTGTCGATCTTAGTACCTTCGCCGATCACGGTATCGTCCATGGCGCCGCGATCGACCGTGCTGTTTGCACCGATCTCGACATTATCCTGGATGATGACCCGGCCGATCTGCACGATCTTCAGCATCCCGCGTGGTCCGGGCGCAAAGCCGAAACCGTCCTGGCCGATGCGGGCACCGTTATGGATGATGACGTTGTTGCCGATCAGTGACGAGATCACGCTTGCACCAGCAGCGATCGTCGTATTGCGCCCGATCTGCACATCCTCGCCGATCACGGCGCCAGCGCCGATCCGGCTTCCCGAACCGATATGCACACGCGCACCGACAACGGCCATTGGCTCGACAATAACGCCGTCTTCCAACTTGGCTGTCGGATCCACATAGGATGCAGGAGAAACGCCCTCTGCTTCCGATGTTACCGGTGTCGGACGCATGGCGTGCGGATGCAAAAGCGCACCGGCCATTGCAAAGGCCGCATGCGGCATCTTGGTGGCAAGCACCGCGATATGTGCAGGGACGATATTGGCAAGAGCGGGATCGCAGATGATCGCCGATGCGTTGCAGGTTTCCAGTTCCTGGCGGTTCTTACGGGACAGGATGTAGCAAACCTGCCCGTTCTGGGCACGCCCGACAGGTGAAACCGAATGAATGACACGCGCACCAGCGCTTTCATCCAAAAGTTCGGCCCCAAGATGGGCGGCCAGCTCGCGCAGGCTTACGCCATCGTGGGGCGGAAAGAAAATAATGTGGTCCATAAAGCTAAAGCTCCGGAACAGGTTTCCGGCCGCCAGGCGGCCGGAACCGATCAGAACTGGTTCGCCATGCTGAAGCGGAATTCCTGGGTTTCGTCGAAGTCTTCCTTGACGACAGGAATTGCGTAATCGAAGCGCAGGTTACCGAACGGCGAAGCCCACATCACACCGGCACCAACCGATGCACGCAGGGACATGCCCGTGCCTTCGACCGCCGAGCCGAGCTTGTCGACATCGTTGCCGTAAAGCGTACCGGCATCGGCAAAGGCTGCCAGACGAAGGCCGATATCCTGCGGAACGGCCGGCATCGGCATAGACAGTTCAGCCGAAGCGTTGAAGTAGGTCGTACCGCCCAGCGCGTCGCCATCCTTCACCGTACGCGGACCGATACCGTCGTTCTCGAAGCCACGGATCTGGCGACCGCCAATGGTGAACTGATCGAAGACGTTGAGGTTGTCGCCCGTGCCCATGACATGACCGGCGCCGACAGCCAGCGACCCGATCAGGTCGGCTTCGGTCGACAGCGTGTGGAAGTAACGAGCCCGACCGGAGAGCTTGTAGAATTCCGAATCGCCACCGAGACCGGCAAACTCATGCGTGAAGCTCGCATAGAAGCCTTCGCGCGGCAGGGTCTGACTGTCCAACGTATTGTATGTCAACGTCTGCGAAACCGACGACTGCGTATAGCTGCCGTGATCGATCATGTTCGCATAGATCGGAGAAACCCGATCGTCCGCGGTGAACGGGGTGTCGTCGTCGCCGAATGCGCCGTCGTCCTCGTATTTGATTTCCTTGTAGGTGTAGCGGAACGTTGTCGCCAGATCTTCGGTGATCGGAGCCGTCACGCGCAACGTGATCCCCTGTTCCGAATAGTCGTAATAGTCGTTCGACGACGTTTCGTTACGGAAGATGTCGAAACCGGCCGCCAGACGATAACCGAGGAAATAAGGCTCGGTGAACGACAACGAATAGGTACGGGCATCGTTAAGACCGCCACCGACGGCCACACGGACATACTGACCACGTCCGAGGAAGTTCTTTTCTTCGATCGAAGCTTCAAGAATGAAGCCGTCGCCACCGGCCGAGTAACCGGCACCGATACCGAACGAACCGGTCGACTGATCCTCGACATCGACGACGATGACAACACGGTCGGGCGAGCTGC
>NZ_JBXHAY010000012.1:0-76598 GCF_057163345.1 Aliirhizobium sp. YIM B11859 | reverse complement strand
TCGCACAAGTACGACACCCTCCTCGTTCGCATTGAAGGTAGGTGGACCATCGAATTCGGCTCTTACAACCCGCAGGATGTTAAAGACGAGCTGGAGGAGCATTGCGATTGCGGCGAGTGGAAGCGTAAGGATCTAAAAATCATCACGACCGATCACACGCAAAAGGCCATCGACGAGGCCGTTGCAAAACTGAATAGGGATGCGTGACGGTGGCCAGGCCAACAACCCAAAACAAGAAGGCTGCCGAGAATGCCGACAGCTCGACATACGAGGCCAGCAGCGAGTATTCGGCTTCGATGGGGGCTCCTAACCGGGGAAACTACCGGAGAACGCCCCAGGGGCAAGCTACGGTACCGGAGATGGTGACTTCGGGCATGGAAATCCTATCCAGCTACGACACAGGCGGCATAGTCGCCGAGGTATCCGGCCCATTTATCTTTACCTCCGACGACGGCGAGGTTTTTCCGCACTACACCATCACATACGTTTCCCCTGAAAAGTGGGGGAAGCACAGGCCGAAAGACCACAGTTGGATCAATGAATGCGTCGCGGTCAATGGCCGCATCCTAAAGCTGTTCGAGGCCAATGGAGATGAGGTGTTCATCACCAGCGCCGAACCGAAATTCAGGGCCGACAGCAAAGGCCAGCTTTCGTTCCTATGAAGGATGTGACAATGGAAAATATACCGCGTGCAGCGAACCCATCAAAAAGGGAGAAGGGATTGCAGTTTGCATCGACAGCCGACGCACAGACGCTCGATGAGTTCACAATCCCGCATGTGGCTTTTGCCGCTGCCGAACACTATGCCGCTCGACCGGGCGCAACCAAAATCGATCTCATCGCCGACCTAACCCGCGACATCGAGAAGCGCTACTCCCGCGAGCCTGGCAATACAATCGGCCTCACAGCGGCACGCCAGGCGCTAGCTGAGGCGGATGAGCGTGGCCTGCTTGAAGTCCACTACACCCCACGATGACCAGCAATAACACGCCGACCGAAGAGGATGCAAAGATAGGCACGCGGATCCGCATGCTGCGCGAAGCTATGAAAATCAGGCGCGCTGATTTTGCTTCTGCGGCCTCAATTACGGTAGCTCAGGTATCAAGATATGAGCTTGGAAAGAACCGCGTACCAGCTGACCGCATATTCCTCTTCGCGGAAATGTTAAAGGTCAATGCAGCCTACTTTTTCGCAGATTTCAGGAATGTGGAAGAGTTCGACTGCTTGACTACCTTCGTTAGCTCGGACGAAGGCATTGAGCTGAACACGGCCTTCAGGCGGATCATCGATCAGACCCGGAGAACATCGATTGCAGAGTTGATCGACGCTCTCGCCAACTAACTGATCCTGCCTATCCTCGACACCTGTGTAACCCCCCGGATGCGAAGACAAGGTATCGCTGCTCGCATGGTCGTTGAGGCCACAGAGGAGACGCCTTCAGGCGTCACTATTTTCTATTGTTATTGAGTTCGTTAGAGGATCGGATAACGTCGCGTATTGCGGCCAGCAAAACCCTGCCAAACTTTGGAAATCGCAATGATCGACAGCCCAAATGAATGGATCACCGCTTCTGAGCGCGTGATTTCGAAAGCGCTCCCCTGGGGCGTTGTTGTCTTTATCTTGTCAGGATTAGTTGCTCTCGCCTTCCATACAGAGCTAATCGCCAAAGATGCATTTTCTGGGAACGCCTACTTCATCACATGGTTGGCGTTGATCTTATCAGTCGGCCTTCTGCTGATAGGGCTCATCTCCTGGATCACTCAATTGCTTGTGTGGCTCCTGACACTGCCTTTCTCGGGCTTTGCAACCTTTCGCGCCTCTGGTGAGCAGCGACGTGAAGTGCTTGAGAACATCCGACTTATCTCTGCCAAGGACCGACTGCTGCTTTTTGCTCTTTCACGAAACAAAAGCGGCCGGTTCCTTTCCCCCGGAGAGAACGACTCGATGTTGGCTTTGATGCTAGCCGGCCTTGTCGAGTCAGAGAGCCACAGCTTTATCGGTGGGACCTATCAAGGTCAGCATATGAGGGTTAACCCTGTCGTCCTGCACCGAAAGGTAAAACGCGAGCTCGGTGAGCTTATTGATCAGAGTTACCCTGGCGTCACCAAGGACAACGATCGCCTGATTGAGCGAATGAACGCAGTCCATCAAATGAACCCTCGGCGTTGAATCAAGGTGCAGAATGCCTCGTCGTATAGGCTTACCAGCCGCAAGGCCTGCCGATCAGCTCCGCAGGCTCCTTGATGTTCTGCAAGGGAAAACGACGATCGTTGATCTGATTGCTCATCACCCGCACGACAAGAGTATCTTTCGGTCGGTCTATCATCGACTTGATCAGCTTCACGGCTGGCTCGCCGTTCAGGGAAACTGCGTTTCCGTGGGCCTGCCATCTTGAGGTAACCGACGCGTCTCGACCCAAGCGATATTCTACGGTCGGCTTAATACCATTCAAGGTCAGCCTTCGACATCGATGCACGCGACGGATGAAAATTAGGAATGGATAATCTTCGATCTTGATTTTCTCTTCAGTTTATGTTCCCTATTTGTTCCTTTCGCTCGCATATCGTGGAAGGATATCTTGGAATGCTCGCCGCCCTGAAAATCGAGGCAGAAGTCTATGTGCCTCTCATGCTCCATGGGCTGTGCGCTGGCTTTCCGTCACCTGCCGATGACTACATCGAGGAATCTATCGATCTCACGCGGCTGCTGATCCGCAACCCGCCTGCTACCTTCCTGTGGAAGGTCGACGGCAATTCCATGCGGGACGCCGGCATTTTCGACGGCGACCTAATCGCGGTCGATCGTAGCGTCAGGCCCGTCGACGGCGATATCGTCGTCGCGACGGTTCACGGCGAACGCTCGCTGAAGCGCTTGCGCATGAATGGCGACCGGCCGCGGCTGATGTTCGAGAACTCGGACATGCCGTTGTTCGACTTGCCCGAGATTGCCGAAGTTGAGATTTGGGGCGTGGCGCTCTGGAACGTCCATTGGCTGCGTCCGAGGAAACGGACATGACCTCGTTCGCACTGATAGACGGCAATTCGTTTTATTGCTCCTGTGAGCGCGTCTTTGACCCGAAAATTGCCACGCGCCCGGTGATTGTCCTGTCGAACAATGACGGCTGCGCTGTCGCCAGAACGGCGGAAGCCAAGGCGCTCGGCATTGGAATGGGCGAGCCTTATTTCAAAATTCGTGATCTCTGTCGCGATAACGACGTGGCGGTCTATTCCAGCAATTACACACTGTACGGCGACATGTCGGCCCGACTGAATACGATCTATCGGCAATGGTCGCCAGATGTCGAAGTCTATTCGATCGATGAAAGCTTTCTCGATATGACCGATATCCGGCCTGTCGATCGCGCCGTCTTCGGCCGCGATCTGCGATCCCAGGTTCAGCAATGGACCGGGATTCCGACATGTGTTGGCATCGGCCCGACAAAGACCTTGGCGAAGTTCGCCAACCATGTCGCGAAGAAGAATGCGGAGCTTGGTGGCGTCTGTGATTTGACCGATGCGAAGGTCCGGCAAAGCTGGCTTGATCAGATCGAGGTGGGCGAAGTCTGGGGCGTGGGTGCCGCCTCTGAACGCAAGCTGTTTGGCCTCGGTATCGAGACGGCCGGCGACCTGGCCCGCGTTGATGCGCGGCTCGCCCGCAATCTTTTGAGCGTCGTGGGCGAACGCACGGTGTTGGAGCTGCAGGGCATATCATGCCTGCCGCTCGAGGACGTGCCGCCACAGCGGAAAGGCTGCGCCGTGACGCGCTCTTTTGGAACGCCGGTCACGGATCTCGCCGGAATGCTCGAGGCGGTTTCCGCCTACGGCATGAGGGCAGGGGAGAAATTGCGCCGGCACGGCCTTGAAGCCACCCATATGGCCGTCTTCATGCACACGTCGCGGTTCAATCAGAAGGACAAGCCGCACTCGGCGCAAACGACGGTGCATTTCCCCGAAGCATCGAACGACACGTTCGATCTGATCCGCGCCGCCCAAAGCGGTGCGCGCAAGGTCTTCCGGGACGGCCATCGCTATGCGAAGGCCGGCATCATCATGAACGATCTTGTCCCGGCACGATCGCAGCCGCGCCCATTGTTCGACGCGCGCGATCGTGACCAGTCGGACAGGCTCATGGCGGCGCTTGATGCGGTCAACGGCAAGTTCGGGCGCGGCTCGCTTATCCCGGCCTCGGCCGGCATCAAGCGCGACTGGCAGACAAAGTTCGATCGCCGGTCGCCGCGCTACACCACCAATATCAAAGAGCTGCCTATAGCCACGGCACGATGAAACCATGACCAGGAACGTAAACCCCGAAATTCTTGCTGACCTTCAGGAGCGGATCGACCAGATTGCCGGTGGGTCGGCGAAAAAGCGTCCGCATCTGCCGTTCGGCGTGGACGAGATCGACGCTCGCCTACCAGGCGGCGGGCTTGCCTACGGCTGCACCCATGAAATTGCGGGGGGCGGAGCGGACGCCCTGATCGGAGCGGTTTCGTCGCTGTTCGCGGCGGGTGTAGCCGCAAGGACGAAAGGGCCGATTATCTGGTGCCTGCATCGGCCCGATATTTTCGCGCCAGCGCTTCAACAGGTCGGGCTTGATATGGGCCGCGTGATCTTTGTCGAAAGCGACAAAGAGGAGACAGTTTTGGAGAATGCCGAAGAGGCGCTTCGCTATGGCGGTATAGGTGCCGTCATAGCGGAAACGGTGCGCCTGCCCATGGTCGCATCACGCCGGCTTCAGCTGGCAGCGGAACAGACTGGCACGCTCGGTCTGATCATCCGGCGCTGGCGCCGGCAGACAGAAGCAACCGATTACGGCCAGCCGACGGCATCCATCACGCGCTGGCGCGTGTCGTCGATGCCATCCGAACCGCTTCCGGTTCCAGGGCTTGGCCGGCCGCGCTGGCTTATCGAGCTTATACGCTCACGAGCGGGGGAGGCGTTCGATCTGGAGGTCCGGGCCTGCGACAAGGAAGGCCGAATGGCGAGCATTGATCGCCAACAGAATGACTGGCCGGAATGGAGAATTGCGCAATGACGCGGCCACGGCTGAAGGACTACCGCGCTGACAAAATCGATATGGTTTGCAGTCGCTGCGATCGTCACGGCGTCTATGATCGAAAGGCCTTGGTGAAGAAATTCGGGGCGTCGATCGAATTTGTCGAGATCCGCCGTCGCCTTGCGATCGGCTGCGATCGGCGCGGCACGGATCAGTGCGAAGCACGCTTTCCGTGCCTGCTGAAGGTAGGTGTACTAATTGAGCCATGCCGATAGGCGAGATCCGGCCAATTGCTCGCAGCGCCAATGAAAGATTGGATAGCAAAATGCATCCAAACCTTTCCGGCTTGCGCCTTACACCATCCGACCTCAGCGAACTCCATCAAAGGTGTTACGAGACGGCTGAGGACGTGACGTACCTATTCCCACGGTCAAGCCGAAGCGTCTGTGCATCCTTCAGCAGTGCTCAAGCCGCAACTTAACTGTGCCACGAAATACCAAAAACCAAATGCACTCAAGCTCACGGCCATTCCGCTTAGAACGAGGGCGATTTTTGACATTGGCGTTCCGGCATCCTTGCTAACCTTCCGACTACGCCCATCTATTAGCGATGTCAGATTTTCCAAATGCGCCACTCGAAAAAGGCGAAAATAGATATATTATCTGCCAAATGGCAGTTGAAACCCCAATGCAGGACTTGGTGGACGAGGCTGTTTCAAAAGGGTGGACCGATCGCGAGGTGCTGAGTGCTATCATCGAAGTCGCCGACAATCTTATGCTCGCTGCCGACTGCAATATGCGCCTGGATGACGTGCTCACCCAGCTCCGAAAAAAACGGTCGACTGATTAGGAAATTCAGCCCTCACCCGTAAAATCCCCTTTGACGACTAACACAATTGATAGTGGACTTACGTTAGCCTTCGCTGCGAAAAGCAGGAGGCACGAAAATGACAAAGCTTAAAACCGCCGCCGATGTTCCGGCGCTTGTTGATGCGCTAATTGAAGCCAGTCCAGATGTGGTCGCGATGGGCGATGACATGTACTGCGTTATCGACCTCGACAGACCCGAGGCGGAAGAAAAGATAACCGCAATCTTGAATGCTTTCGGCCCTCGTGATCACCTCCTATTGGAGATCGTGGCCTGTTTGAAGGAGCGCGGTCGCTGGTTTCCAATTCAGCGGGCTTTCCCCCTTTCGCCTACCCGTCATTAAAGTGCTAAAATGCCCCATGCTCAGGCATCCCCGGCTGGAAGGGAAACATAATGCCTTCAACACAGGATCTACTCTCCCTCGTCCACCATATTGCCGCCCCCTGCGAACACATCCGGCAAGGATTTCAGGAGATAGCCAACGATCCATCCGAGCGACCCGAGCTGAAGCAGGCTTCACATGACATGGCAGAGGCGATCGAGCGCGTTTTTCAGATTGCCGGCTACATCATGGCAAACACCAAGTCCTCAAAATAGTCACACGTTTCGTCGGGCCGAAAGCGTTGATCCGCTCTCATCCGCTGCTATTGTCGCGCCATGGGAACTTGCATGAACGACAAGCGATTGATGAATGCCGAATGGGCACTGAGCGCGGAAGACGCCGCTCGTGCAGAGATATTCCGCCAGCGAGCGGAAACGGTCGAAATAACGTCCGTGCCCTTCACTATGATTTTGGACCTTGTCGATGATCTGGAGCCCGTTGAGGGCGCGATACAGGTTCAACATATTGAGATCTTGGCCCATCTGGCGGCACTCGCGGCCGACGAACTTGAAAACTCAGGTATCCCCTTCGTGCTCGACGACAATGTAGAGCTTGGAGCAGCGCTTCGTTTGCGGCCTCGTCAGGTCGCCCGCTCGCTTGAACGTCTGGAATCTTTGGGCTTCATCACCATCCAGGGTGATCGCAACTCCCACAGAGCCCGAGCGCCCGACATAGCGAAGTCGAATTGTATCGATCTCCGCATTCTGATTGCCCGATATGAGGAGTTGAGCGCGTGAGGTTGCACCAAGCACTCGAACACCTCAAGGAAGGTCGCTTCCGGGCGATGGAGCCGTGGCAACCCGGCGTTTTGGAGCGCTACGTCAAGCATATCCAAGCTGGTGCGGCGACTTGTGCCGAATTTTCATTCAGCTTTCTCGATCCTGACACGGCCGACGACACATTGCAGACCTTTATCGACTTCTCGAACGAACTTTGGGACGCCTCAATCGCACCCATCCCACATGACGAATTCTGGATCTCTTGGGATCAGAAGCTGAACGCCGACACCGTGCATATGGCGGCGCATTGCGAGCGTGTCGCCGGCAGTGATGGGAAGACCTCCTCATTGTACGTCCGAACGATGTTCGAGACCAAGCAACGGGACGCGGTCGTTTTCGTCAATCAGCACGGCCAGAAGGCGTTTGGCGACCACAAATACGTCCTGGTCAGCGATATGCAGAACGAATCCACGATGGGTTTGACCGATATCGGGTTCGAGGTTGCTGCCGCTCTTATTGGGGCACTCGCCACACCGCAGGCCATCCGGCGAGAAGAACCTGCGCCGGCCAAGCTCAATAAGCGGAGAGCTGCGAAGGGTCGCGCACCCATTGGCTCAATGATCGTCATAGACGTGCGAGCAAGCCAACAGATGAGCGCCGCGCGTAAAAATGCCGGTAGCTACAGCGTCAAGCCGCACTGGCGGCGCGGTCACATCAGACACCTTCCCGATGGCCGGCTGATCCCAATCCCGCCTGCTTGCGTGAATATGGAGAACGGCATACCCGTCAAAAAGGAATACGAGGTCAAGATCTGATCCGCAAAGGCCAAGCCATAGCGACTGGGTCCCCATGGCCTGCGGTAGGGCAATTACGACATGTTGTCGCAGTTGAAAGATAGGCAGGCATGCCCCCTTCAACCCGATTACCGTTGGTTAGCTGATCCGCCTTAGGATGGCACCATGGAGATCACGCGTGTTACCCTCCGATACCAAGTACGAGCCAGCCGAACATGTCGCGGCATGTGGTTTGTAGAAGACGTGTTCACCGGCATACCGATCGTCCTGGGGGGCGGGATCGTCATGGAGTGCATGACGGCCAGCGAGGCTAACGCCTTAGTCGATGCAATGAACCATCAGGACGCTTCAAGGCGTGGGATGCTGCGACCTGGACCTTAGCTTGCAAAAAATCGCTGTCGGCTATTGACGTGCTGGCAAGTTTGCCGGGACCATTAAGTACCAGCAATAAGAGACATTCAATGCCTGATAAAATCGCTACCGAACACGAGCTGCCCACCGACCATGAGCCCCCATACATCCTTTATAGGGCACCCTATAATATTATGGCGGATTACAGGGACGACGATGCCCCGGAAGTAGACAAGTATCCTGACAGAAGATGGCTTCTCGAACACATCGATGCGGAGGCTTATAATAGCTCGCCGAAGATTGCTGAAATGCTTCGTCGGCTGGAAAGCCCACTCCGCCAGCCTGGTGGTGCGATCGAACTTGATCTGATGGGTGGTACATGGCTCTACGGCAAACTTCGCGAGACTCTGATGGACTATTGTGATCGCGGAGCGCACGTTCTTGTCAATCACTTCCAACCCACCGTAGACAGGCTGCTGGCAGACTTCGAACACGGCCTTACCACCGTCTTTCGACCCGACAATAAACGCATTGTGATCCATACATTCACAAACGGACTATCCTGAGCCACGCATTGCATTGAGAGCGTAGCCCGACAGGAAAATTAAGCATTGCGTGATGCAATGCTTAAATGGCCCTAAAACCCTCGAAACCGTTGCGGACGGATCAAGAGAGCTTGCTTCAGAGCAAGCCTCGTAAGCCGCGCGACCCGGCTCAAGCCAAGCTCAAGTTCGATCCGATGCCAAATCGGATCGAACCCTGCCTCGCGAAGCTGGCTCTGCGCCCTCCAGAAGGCCCACAATGGGCGTTTGAGGTCAAATGGGACGGATATCGCCTTGCCGTCCATATTGACGGCACGAACGTCCGCTGCGTCACACGCGGTGGCCATGACTGGAGCGATCGGTTTCCTGCGATCGTAAGCGCAGCGCGAGCGCTCGGCCCGACATCGATCATCCTAGACGGAGAAGCCGTTGTGCTCGATGCCGAGGGACGGTCCGATTTCGGAGCGCTTCAACGCGATCTCGGCGGAAGAGGCGGCAAACGAGGCGCGACCAACGCGATCCTGATAGCCTTCGATCTCCTATATCTCGATGGTCATGATCTCACGGGTCTCGAACTGGTGGATCGACGAGCGCTGCTCGAACCGTTGCTGCCTAAAAGCGATGGGGCGATCCGGCTATCCGAGGAAGTAGAGGCAGATGGCGCAGCGCTTTTTAGGAGCGCCTGCGAACTTGGCCTAGAAGGCATTATTGCCAAGGACCGTGATCGTCCTTACCGCTCTGGCCGGCAAGGCGATTGGCTCAAGATCAAATGCGTCCAGAGCGAAACGTTCGCGATCGTCGGTTACGAGCGATCGTCTGCCCAACCCGGCGCGATCGGAAGCCTTCTGCTCGCCGCGAGATCGAACGACAAGCTGGTGTATGCCGGATCAGTCGGAACTGGTTTCAAAACTGCCACGGCATATGCTCTGAAAAAACAGCTCGACGCGCTCACAACCGCCAAGGCTGTCGTTGCTACAAGCAAGAAAACCGCCGTCCACGTCAAGCCAACGCTTCTAGCAGAGGTGGAATTTCGCGCGTGGACTGATGACGGCAAACTGCGGCACGCTTCTTTCAAGGGCCTGCGAGATGCCGCTGATGGTGCAACAATTTACGAGTTAGATTAATCGAGGCCAGCCAGTTCTCGCACCCTGACCTTCCCGCTGTCTTATAGATCGGGTAGGTCGGCGACGCCGATCAACGCGTCTTCATAAGTTCGAGCAATTTTTGCGAATGTATTGAACGGTAGACCCCGCCGCACGTTCACATCGAACCCTAGAGCCATGCCGGTGTCTATCGCCATAAGTGGGGCAATCGGGGAGCTGTTATTCCAGCTCATTATGAAATGCGGTGAACGAGGCTCGCTCCGCACCTCGCCAATAAATTTGAGCATCTCATCCATCAAGACGATGTGGTAGAACGTCGTATTGCAGGATGGTCTTGGAACTCGTCTTATACAATCAACGGCACCTTGAAGCTTCGCCCTCTGTGCAGGCATCCCGCACTCCATCATGAGATCGAGAAGCGAGTCCGGATCGAAGTTCCCGAGAATTTCGTGGCTACTCATCGTAGTTTTCACCCTGCTCTTTCGAGGGAAGAGAGGTCAAGCATGTCCCAAACCTCCATTACGCGCCCAATGCTGGCAGCAATGACAGGGGTCTGGTTTGACATGAACACTGAGTGCTTAACTATCAAAATGTTTCCCCCATACGTCAGAACAAAGTAGCGCTTTTGGTTATGGAACCTCTGATATTCCTCGAAATCGAGCTGACCTCCCAGCGTGTGTTGTTGAAGGAAGGTCACCACGTTTCCATCCCAAACAACCACAAGGTCGAGATTGCGCCGCTGCGCTCGAAATCGCTGTAGCAATTTGGTGTCGTCATCAGAGAACTTGTCGTCCATCGCAGTGATTTTGAAGTCAAGAGCGTCCATCCACGCCCTCAGTTCATAAATCGTAGCTAGAAAATCAGTTTCTTTGTTCAGCTTTTTTGAAAACCAGCCCATTAGAACTCCGGTGCTTTCGTTACCACTGATCTTTACAGTCGGGGCTTTGTCGCTGGCGCGCTGGTGGGTGATTGCAGCTCCTTCGTGATTGCTGCATCGAGCGCGACACGATGGCCGTAAAGGCGCTTCACGTCGTAAAGTCCGAATGTGACCCAGTCCAGCTTTGCAGGAGAGTCGCCGTTAAAATTGACGGTCATGATCCCGTCGCAGCTCTCGTCGTCGATGACGATGTCGTTGAACTTGTAGTCGAACGCTCCCTTGCCCCTATAGACCCACTCCGCCATTGCCGCGCACGGCTCCTTGGCTTTGAGCGCCTTCACTGGCTTGCCATTCTTGGGCTCGTACCCGGATATGAACGAGTTGCAGTCGCCAGCTCCGTTGCTGCAATTTGCATGCTGCCATCCTGTTTCAGGTAGAAGCTTTCCCCCCGCATAGAAATAGGCGACACTCGTGACGTGACCGGACCCGTCTTTCGTGGTGATGGTTGGCCGGCCGTATTTTTCCTCGACAGTTACGCGCATAGCTTCGGCGCTCGTCATCTCTTCAGTACCGAAGTAAAGCGACCGCTCAACCCCCGCTGCTCTATTTCCATAGATCGGAGAACTGAAATAGACGACCGGCCAATCGCCTGCCTTGCCCTTGCGAAACAAAGGGGGCTGACCGGTATCAGATCCGCGCCGCAGCTCGGATACGAAGTCGATCTTCACCTGTGCGCCGTTTGGGCTGGCAACGTTGCCCTGCATCCGAACATCGGCCACACCCTTGTCGTCAGGGAAGAGCGCCTTGAGCTTTGCCTTGACCTCATCCTGCGTGTCGCCTGGACGAAGGCCGAGGACATCGAAATTGAGCGATTGATCGAAACGATCGTCAGCGGAGGTGTCGTCCACAACAGGAAACTCCTGGGCCGATGCCGCGAACGGAAGGGTTGCCAGGGCAATCGCTGCGATGAAGCTACTTCTCATTTGTCGTCTCCTCTCAATATTTGACCCCAGGAATTATGGGGGTTCTCGACAGTCATTTCGGCTCGTCGCTTTTCTGAATTGATTTCTTGGAACGGTATAGATCGGCCAAATACCAGATAATGACGGCTACGATCGCGAACGGTGCGAAACGCGGGAGAAATAACAAGATTGCCTCGTCTGGAAGGCCGGACTGAAGCTTTTCAGGCAGACCAACTGCCGCGCCGCCGAAGCCGATCCCGAAAATACCGACGAGAACTGAGATCACTTTGATCAAATATTTCATAATTACAGCCTCGTGGGATTTCGTAGTTCCATGACGCGGTTCTGGATTTCGGCAGGCCCATCCAATCCATTCATCCGCAAAAGAGAAGCACCGCGCATATCAACGACCAGGTCACCTGTGTTTAGCAGCCTCTGAAAGATCGATTGCTGGAGATCGATACTCGCAATTTCTTGGAGCGGAATTTTCGACACACGGCGTCGGATGATGCCTGTGGCGAAGACGAGGTAGCCATCAGCAATCGTCAGTGTCGTGTAAATCCATTGTAGATACCCGATTAAGAAACCAAGGGTCATCAAGAACAGGATTATCGACGCACCGATATAATAATACTGCATATAAAAAGCAGCGAGGATTGGGATCAATGCGCTTAGTCGCCCGACGATCACGAAGACAACGGTAAGTATAAGCCAAGGAATGAGCTTAATCGCGAAAAACCACCAATGAAGCCTATGTTCCTCGGGCGCATATTCCGTATCCATATCGTTGTCCATCCGCCCTAAACGTTGTGCCAACCATGTTTCTATTGCTCACATCAGTGTGAAGTCAATCAACGCCAGTTCGAAGGGAATTGGCACAAATATCGATAATGGAATATAAACATTGCATTCCGCACTCATATGCAATATCTATGTTGCATTATGAAAAAAGCCTCCCTTCCCTCTCTCAACGCTGTCAACGGCCTGAAAAAACTAGGTGCCGACATCAGCGCGGCCCGTAAACGCCGTAAGGTCACGCAGCAGCGCCTAGCAGATGGCGCTGGTGTGACCCTGCCGACGATCCGTCGCCTCGAAAAAGGCGATCCGGGCGTTTCGCTCGCAACGTTGGCGATGGTTCTAGTTGTTCTCGGCGAGGGGAAACGCTTGGCCAACCTTCTTGATGTCGGCGGCGACGATGTGGGGCTGATGCTCGAAAATCAACAGCTTCCGAAACGCGTGCGGGCATCCCGACGAAAGCGGCCAACGAACGCCGCCCCCACAGCGGGAACTGAACCGGCAACGCCTACCGTACCGCCTAACAAGGACGACTTTGGAGAGGCTTTTTAATGGCTAAAGCATTACAGGTATGCATCGGCAACACCGGTTTGGTGATAGGCACCCTTCGGTTTGAGGCTCAAGGAAATCGCGAGTTCAGCAGCTTCGAATACGCCGAATCCTGGCTTGAAAGCTCGCGCCGTTTCGCCATTGCGCCTTCGATGCCATTGGGCGGTGGACCCTTTTACTACAAAAAGGATGGTGATTTTGTATCGCCGCTGCCGATGCCGCTTGCGGACACAACTCCGGACTCATGGGGACGCAACATCATTCGTCGTCATGCACGAGAAAATCGCGCAGACACCGCGCCTCTGAACGAGCTGGATTTCCTCCTGTCAGTGGACGACTTCAGCAGAATGGGCGCGCTCCGCATCCGAGAAGAAGGCGACGATCGCCCATTCCTCGCTGGTAAACCTGACGGAAGACACGAAGTACCTCCCCTCCTGCAACTGAACCAACTTGGTCAGTCCATCGCCAGCGTCGAGCGCGAGGATCCCGACATGGCGGCAGCGCTACGGAACCTTGTGCAACCGGGCGTGTCCCTTGGCGGTGCTCGTCCGAAATGCTCCGTGATCGATAGTGACGGCACACTCCTGATCGCAAAGTTTACTTCGACCCGCGATACTGAAAGTGTAGAACGCGCGGAAGTCCTCACTCTCAATTTGGCGCAACAGTGTGGCCTTAACGCTCCTTCAGCACGCCTCGACCAAAGCAATGGCCTGCCTGTCGCCCTGATCCGGCGCTTTGATCGGACAGCAGCAGGGCGAGTGCCATATATCTCCGCGCAAACCATGCTTGAGGAGGCCGATGCCACATCGGGAACGTACACCCAACTTGCCGAAGCTATTCGCGCTCACTCTGACAACCCGAAGCGGGATATGTTGGAGCTGTTTAATCGGGTAGGCTTTACTATTCTTGTCTCCAATGTCGACGACCATTTAAAAAACCACGGGTTCTTATACGCGGGCAACGACCAATGGCGCCTGTCGCATATCTTCGATGTCAACCCTGCGCCTGAGCGGCATAGAGAGTTAAAGACGGCGATCTCGGAAATATCGGGCAGCGCGGCAAGCTTGGAAGCACTAATCGAGCACGCGCCGTTCTTTGACCTCACTGAAGACCAGGCTGCTGGAAACATCCATGGTATGGCAACAACCATCAGCACGAAATGGGAACCGCTGGCCGAGCGCCTGGGGATGACTAGAGACGACATTAAGACCTACCGGCCTGCTTTTGAACACGGCGAGATGACGAAGGCCCTTCAGCTCGACCCCTCGGGACCAATTCCGCCAACAGGCGGATTTGAGCCATAAGTAAAATCGAAGCCGTTCCGGCTGAGGTTTACCACAGGCTCCGTCCTTCTCTTCGGCGCAATTTGGATAAGCGCGTTCAGGCCTGCGCCTGCTCCGCCCGGTTCTTTCCGAACCGGGCTTCGACCCTATGGGCTGGAAAACCTAGATCCCGCAATGCTTCTTGAGCTGTGCCAAGGCACCTTGTGCCCCGGCCAGATCAAATGAAACAGAAAGACCGCGCGGGCCTGAAAATTCCAGGCTTCCGGTAGATTGAACCAACTCCGCGATAGCGGATCTGGCTTCATCACCGTCAAACCCAAGATACTCTCGCATAACCTTCATCGTGTGCGTCTCTCGATGCCTCCCAAACGAGACCAGGACAGGTTCCGGCTGCTTCCACACCATGCCTTTCCCGAAATCGACACCGAGCGCGAACGTTCCTTCCATGTCGCCGGCACCGCAGAACGCCAGGGCGAGGACAGGATTTCCGTCAGCCATCGGCTTGTATAGCGTTAGAGAATTGATCGCGTTGCCATCTGTCTTGTAGGCAGGCGAGAAATTGGCCGTGGTCGTCATGCCGGCCGTTGAGACACCGCCGCTGAAGGCACTCGCGGTTCCGGCCGTTGCGAAAGGGAGAACAACCGTTTTCCACTGATCGTAGCTTGACGAGTATGCAGCTAAATCGAATGGCGCTGCGCGGAGCACCGCAACGATCGCGCTCTTGGCATAAGCAGTGAAAGCGGGATCGTCGCTTGGATTGTCAACCTCTGGAACTCCGTTCAAGGTTCCGTCGCGGTTCAGCTTGATGCGAATCCGCGGCGCTACAGCTGGTGCATTTTCGGGCTGGACCCACATCTGAGCGACACGGCCGGAGATTAGCGCTCCCGCTTCTCGCACGCTATGACCAGCCGTCGAACTTTGTGCCGCAGCACTCCTGCCAGCCATAGACGATGTCGACAAAAGTACTGCCAGAAACCCGGCCAGCAAGGCTCCATATTTAAAGTTCATTCTTTCACCTTACTCATTACACCAAGGCTCCCGCCGACCAGTCCAGGTGCGAGCCACCCGCTCCTTTACGAGCCGATCACCGATATCGCCATGAGCGTTCTCGACCGTAGCCAGCAACCGCCCGTAACGATCATTCTTTTCAGCATGAATCCGAACTTCCCCCTCTTGCAATAGCTGTGCGAGCCGGCGTTTCGCCTTGAGAGCAAGATCTGCCTCGTAGGCGCATCGCGCCTCCATCTCAGCTGTGTCGATATTTGAGATCCTGACTTTTTCGTAACCGCTTTCTGTAGCAATTCTGAACGTGTCGCCGTCCCAAACTTGAGCTTCTGCGGGCTGACAAACATTCATGCAAAGCAGGATTTTCACAATTATATGGCCGCTCAAAAAAGCATCCTAACATATATTTAATCGCAATATATGCTATTGCGCACACCATATGGATTATATATGTATTTAGCACATTCATGGAGCGGATCAATGGTCGAAACGAAGGCAAAAACTAAGGTTCCAGTGCTGACAGATCGTATTGCTGATTTCGTTGGTCTCGTTGCAGCCACAGTCGAT
Source organism: Aliirhizobium sp. YIM B11859 (assembly GCF_057163345.1). Classification (NCBI taxonomy): domain Bacteria; kingdom Pseudomonadati; phylum Pseudomonadota; class Alphaproteobacteria; order Hyphomicrobiales; family Rhizobiaceae; genus Aliirhizobium; species Aliirhizobium sp. YIM B11859. The sequence goes on along the minus strand of NZ_JBXHAY010000012.1, from coordinate 60,807 downwards.
ACCAAAGGCGAATTTGACGGCAAAAAGATCAGCGCGCTCTGGGACGCGGAGGTGCGTTATCACTTCGACAACGGCCGCACTGAAAAGACGATCGAGCTTTACATCAACAAGTATCGCAAGTCTTTGAAGGACGCCTTTGGGGACCAAAGCACGCCTGTTGCTATCTGCAATATGCGTAAACTGCGCGACCGTTTGAGAAGCTATATTGCCGCTGCTGACCTACCACAGTCAGGCGTGGCAGCATCGATCGAGGAGCGCATCGAGCGAGCGGAAGACAACGTTGTGGGTCGCAAGCCGACTCTCTTGTTGCAGATCTCGTCATTCATCGAGGCGCTGAACGATGTCAGCGACAAAGCCGGAATGCAGGCTTTGTGGCAGAGCGAGCTGAAAGTGCATGAGGGCAAAGCCCTGACCACTATCATCTCGTATGTGACCAAGTACCGGAACGCAATTCGCGAGGCTTTCGGGGAAGATCATCCGATGATGAGGATCGCTTCAGGTGATCCGGCGATGTATGACGAAGCTAGAAAACGCAAGATGGCTACCATCGCCGTTAAGCATGGCTCTCTCATCACTTTCGAAAATTACAAAGAGGTCGTGCGGATCTGCACCGACTTATTGAAATCGGAACAGCCAATGGAGATTGCCATAGGCTTGATCGGCATCACTGGCCGGCGACCGTTCGAAGTCTTTACTCGCGCCGAGTTTTCACCCGCTCCCTATGCGAAAGGTGTTTCCAAATGGAGCGTGCTTTTCAAGGGCCAGGCGAAGACAAAGGAACGCGAGGGGACCAAGTATGGGATGACCTATGAAATCCCGACGCTTGCGCCTGCAACTGTTGTCCTCGATGCCTATCAGCGGCTCCGCGCCAGCGGGCAGGGAAAACTATGGCTACAGATGCAGCTCAACGACTTCAGCGATGATGCTCGCCTTCCTCTGCGAGAAGCGGTCATCAATCTATTTGGAAAGCTGTGGCCGAAGGAAGACGACCCCAAGCCCTACGGGCTTAGACACCTTTATGCAGAGGTTGCTTACCACAATTTCGCTCCGAAGACGGTATCCAAAAACAGCTACTTCGCAGCAATCCTGGGCCACAATAACAACGACCTGGAAACGTCGTTGTCCTACATGACGTACACTCTGCCTGAAGAAGTCGGTGCGTCGCTGGTACGCGCTGAGCGCGTGGCCGACCGCACCACCAACAGACTTCAGAGCTTGCAGTCGAGCTAGCGCGGCAGCTTTCCCATTCGTTGTCGCCTTTTATTCCGCATTCACAGCGCAGCTTGGGAAGCAGGCTTGTAATGAAGGTCTCTTTTCCATGTTTTTCGACATATCCCAACGATCGACGCGCGCCAGCTGATCGCGGCCGGCGCTATAGGGTATCTAAAAGAGGTTTCTTGGTGTCTGTCCCTGAATAGCGTGAATTATTGACCTGTCGGCCGACGCGAAAAAACTCTAGCTCGCTATCAATCTCTTTTTCAATCAGTGCAGCTTTCGCATCAGCTCCTGAAGTTTCCGGTGCCAACCAGGCGTCATAAGCATCCTCGTCCAGAATTATCGGCATCCGGTCATGGATATGCTTGATGTGCGGCACAGCCGGTGCCGTAACGATTGAACAGCTCGTAATTCCGAGCTTATCATTATGAGCCCACAAACCGGCAAAAGAAAATCCCTTTCCCTCGGGGAGCTGAAGCAACCAAGGGTCCTTTCGGCCATCCTCATCATTCACGGTCCATTCGAAATACCCATCTGCAGGGATAAGACAGCGCCGGCACTTGAAAGCATCGCGATATGCCGGCGTCACCCCTATAGTCTCGATTCTGGCATTGAATAGGGTCGCCTTTGGGATCTCCTTCGCCCAATGAGGGACAAGCCACCATCTGCCCCGATCTAGCTCACGGTTCCCTGCCCGGTCCAAGTGGATAAAGAAAACGTCTTGGGTCGGAGCGATGTTGTATCGAGGCTCAAAATTCGAGGAAGGAGGCTTCCGATCATGAATGCTGTAGAGCGCATGGATCTCAGCCCAGGTCATTTCAAAGGTGAAACGTCCGCACATAAATCGGTCCTCTCCGACGCACTATCTCAAAAGCGAAACCCGCCGCTCGTGGGGTTCAAGCAGGCGGGCTTCTAGCCGCCCTCAAGGCGGATATCATGACTGAAGACACTTGAGGTTCAACCCCTTGCATCCGGCTGTCTAACGAGAGATCGACGCAAAATAGCCCGCATGAAGCGGGCTACCAAAATTTCGAACCGGACAGATTCAGCCTTTGTATAAGCCGTTCAAGCCTACCAGCTTGCCCGTCCCATCGGGAGCGCCAGGTGCGCCAAGGCTAAATGCGACTTTCGGATCGAGAGCGCCAGAAGCCGCCATGAGATGGGCAGTGGTCACAGGGTTCGTCGGGTCCAAGATTGAGCCTTTGAAACTGGACGTAGCCATTCGCTCCGCGACGACGGCCTTGAAACCATCCTCGCGCTTCTTCCAGGCATCGAAACGCTTGCCTGCGCCCGGATTTTTCTTCTCAAGATTTGCTCGCATCTCGGCGGGCGTCATCTTGAAGCCTTCAGCAAAATCAGAAAAGAAACCCATGGCAACCTCCTAGAAACAGCCCGATTATATCATGTTAAGTGTATTACACAACCCCGATAACGTTGAACTTCTCACTTAACGCCGTCCAATAACGTAGAATGAGCCTTAAACGTCTTTCGTTGCGCCACTAAACGTTCTGCCTCGTAGCTTACTGAGGTTCCTTGATCGTCTTCGTAGCGTTCCCAGTCGTTAATCAGGGTGTCCACCGCTTTTCGATGCAAATCTTTACACGAATTGGAATCCACAGCGTCCTTTAACATGCGCTCGACCAAGGCGAGAATGTCACTTTTGACCGTCGTGCTGGCAGCGGCCTTGCGCTTTTCCAAAGCGTTCTTGTCATAGTCGTCGAGCCACTTTCGGATCATCGTATGTGACGGCTCGATCGCTTGCGCTTCACACATGTCGAGGAATTGAGCAACGATGTCATTCTCGACAGAATCGAACAGGTCAGCTTGTCTGATCTCACCATCGAATTCAGCAGACGACAATTTACTGACGTTGGAAGCGATGGCCTCGTTGCGTGCAATCGTCGCCCTCTCGCTGTCCGAGAAGGTCTTGACCTGGACGTAGGGAACGAGCCGCAATTCGTCCGGTTCAGGGACATCGCCAGTGTAGAATGCACGGTAGCGAACAACGCGCGCACCACCAAGGCCCTCGCTTTTCGTGCCCACCACCAGGTGGAATTCACCATCGGCCTGCTGCATTAGATCGTCCGCGTCTAGTCGGCCGACATGTTCGACTGAGCTATCGCTAGAAATCTTGAAGCCGTCGATGCGGCCTCGCTGGTAATTCATGGATTTTGACACCTGGACCATCGCCTGGCCGGCCGCGCCATCGAACTTCTTGAAGGTTTCCGATTCCTTGCCACCGGTCATGCGGCCCAAGTGCCGCAGGTTGGTATTTTCCCACGTTGCCTCCCCCTCAGCCTTATCGGCTTTGGAGAGCGACGGAAGATCCTGAGTGCCGAATGTCAACGATACTCCATAGGAGCGCGCCTGGGCGGGCGCTACAGCAAACCCAGGGACGACATAATAGCCGTACTCATCGCAGATAATGGAATACGGGATTTTCGCATTGGAAGGTCTCCCTTCAATGATTTTCCGATAGCTGCCTTCTAGAGGCGTATCCAGAAGAGTAGCCAGTACGCCCTTGATGGCTGAGACCGCCATCTTCCCGAGCTGCTCCATACTCGCCTTCGACCGTTCCAGCGCCGGCAGCAAGACGAGAAGAACGCGGCGGTTCAATAGGACATCGCGATAGTTGATTTCGCCGATCTCGTCAGAATAAATATGGCCGTAATTGAACGTCAGGTTACCGGTTGCTCGAACGAGCTGCATTGTGATGAAACCGTGCTGCTCAAGCACTTTAGCCCGAGACTGATCGTTCCCGCCTTTTTTCTTCTCGCCGTTCTCTTCAGGTGTAGCCCGGTTGCGATCGCGCTCAAGCGCTGCGAACTCACGTTGGAATTCCTCGTAGGTTGCCGTGTCCATCTTAGATGGTCGATGCGGTTTTTCGGGCGCTTCATAACCGGGCAGGTTGTTCAAATAAAGCTGCAACGCGCCGCAATACTTCTCGACAAGCTCGTTATAGAGACGGCGATAGTCCTCTGTACCGTTTCGGAGATCGACAATCTTGCCGTTTTGGTCTCGAAAAATACCGAACCAAACGAGATTTTCGATGTTGGTCAGGATGTAGAAATCGCTGAGAAGCTTGCTGTTGAATAGCAACAGCCCCTTGTTGGCCAAGAATGATAGCGGCGGCGTTATGGCTTCCAGAAACGAAATTGCACGGCCTTGCCACATATCGGAGTTGCCGCCACCCGACCCGCTGTCGAGAAGACTCACCATCAATTCTGCTTTCATCGCGGCACTGCCTGAAGAAAGAGGATTGTATGTGTTGGTGCGGCGGGCATCCAGGCCACTGGCAAAATCCTTGCCACCCATGATGTAATTGATCAGAAGGAGATCTTCTTCACGGCCAAGCACGCGGCACACACGAAAGACGCTCGCAAATGTCTTCGGGTCCGACTTGCCATCAACGAGGATCGCACCGGATTCCAGTACGAGGGAATTGAAGATGTTCCCCATGATCTCTTCAGTTTTACCGGACCCGGTAGTTCCCACCACAAGCCTATGGGTTCTGAGATCGTTGGGCGCTGTCCACAGCTCCTCGTCCGTCTCAAGGTCCATTCCGAGATAGTATAGGCCCTCACCTTTTTTCCCGCCGGTCGAGGCATCCTTGTAGACCCTGCCAGTGAGCTTATGCAGATATGCCGGAACGCGGAAAGACGTTTGCCACTTCCGCGAGCCATACTGGAATTTCATGAGGTAGGTCGCTAACGCCGCGATAAACGCGAACTCGCCCGCCAACGGCAGGTAAAGGCCCACGGATGCAGTGAGCGCTGCGATCGACATGAAGTACCACAGCACGCCCGATGGCGTATCGAGCCCGTCACTTATTCGGCGCGGTAACGTTCTGACATCATCACGCCGGTTCTTCGGCGTGATTTCGATGTTTCTCGATACGCCTCTGAAACTTGCGTTCTGAGCCATCAAACGTCCCCTCAGCCTGCCTTACCGCCGTTGCCACCGCGATTGATGCGCTTGGCCACGAAGTTGCCCGCTCCTTGGCCGGCACCAGAGGTCGCTGACTTGAGGCGGCTCTGCGTTGATGCGCCAACCCCCTCGATGCCCTTCTGCATTGATCCGGCCGCACGTGTGCCAGGGCTCATTACGTTCTCAAGCTGAGACGCAATGGCGTTCTGGCCCAAGATGCTGACACGGACACCAATGAACTCCATCACCGCGTCTCCCAGGCCTGTAATAATCGCGCAGCAGTTCGTTACCAAAGCGATCAGGGTGAGGACGTACATCATGATGAGGCCGAAGCCGAGGAACAAGTTTGAAACGTCAAAGTCTGGAGCGATGATCATGTAGATGCCGCTGAACATGACGTTGACGAAGTCCAAGCCTACCCGCATCACAAGGAAGCAGGCCAGGAGCCCGATGATCATCAATACTGGACGGAAAAAGACTCCGATCATCAGGAGCAGACCCTGCTTGTTCGTCCCGATGATATCGCCCGATTTGTGCGGCGAGAACGTCAACAAGATCCACAACGGAGCCGCAACAACAGCTTCCAGCGCCATGATTACCCAACCAATTGCGCCTGAAAGGAAATAAACGAATGGGAGGAACGGCAGGACGATCGCCAGGATGATACCCAAAGCCAAAAGACCATAGCCAAGATACCCGATCACTTCAGCAACATATGATGCCGCGTATGATCCAGCAGCCGCCAGAATGTTACCATACGCAATGGACGCAATCGCGCCGGCCGTGCCGATGACGTCCATGGCGCTAGATGCCGCGATAGTCAAACCACCGGCCAGAATTGCCGTCTGGCCAAGATCTTGAATCTCAATGAGAGGGTCGTTCCATTGGTTTTCATTGGTTTCGTCCCCACCAGTTCGAGCCTTGGAGAACATGTAAGCATATAACCACTGCATCGTGAGAACCGACGAAGCTTCTTGATTGTTAGCAGCTACTTTCTCAAGGGTTGTCTGATTCCCCGGGTTTGGCTCACCAGCTTCCAAGAATGCACCCTCAAACGTCTTGAGGTAATCGAAGTCCGCGTCGACGCGAGCAAAAAGACGCTCTTCGGTATTGCTGTAGCCACTAATCGCACCCCAGATCGATGTAGCCGAGGCTTTAGGGTCCATCTCGACAGAATTGACGAAACTGAGCTGGTTTCGTGCGTTGTTCAACTTGGTCACATAGGCCGCAAGCGCGCGCTGCCACGTCGCTGCAAACATCCACCCATTATCGGTTGTCGCCGAAAGGAAGCTACTTTTGAGGCCCGACAGCCCCTGAGCTTCTGAGCTTGCGAAAATATTGTTGTTCACGCCAGTGATGAAGGCTGTGGTCTGTTGAGCAACCGCCGTGCCGATTTGCTGCTTGATACCGCTGGTGTTGCGCTGGCCATCAAAAATGCTCTGAGCGATCGGAATAGCTACGGCATCGAGCGCCTGGACGGCAGCAATTGCATTTTGCTGCACGGTCTGAGATGTCATTTCGGTAAGCTGTTCGCCGAAAGTCATGTCCGAATTGTAGACTGTCATGTCTACATTCGTTTCCTGTGGCATTGGCGAGCCGACGAGCTTCACGCTGCCGCAAAGCTCACTGCGTGAATTATATGCCCCGCCGTCCGAGAAGAACCAAACGGCCGCACTTCTATATGTTTGGCCCTGATTAAAGACCGGGCGATCCACAAAAGTTCCACCCATGTCGCTCGACGTGACAGGAGCATCCCCGGTGCCAAGCGTCTTCGAAATGTTGTTCATGTGCAGTCGGCAAAGGTGGCCGGCGATGCGGGTTGCGAGAACGCCGGACATCTTCTTCGCGGTCATGAAAGAGTCGCCGGAATCGGCATTCGACGCTGTATAAGTCGCCGATGTCGTCATTTGATTAGCGACTTCCTTCCAGACATAATCGCCTAGTCCAGAGCCCCATAACAGCAACTGCAGAACAAGGATCTGGATTACGGAAAATCCTCCCGAAACTGGCAGGAGGAGCGCAGCGCCACCAGCGGCACGTAATGTCGTCACAGCTAGGTTCGTCTCTCGGCCTCCTGCTTCGCCGTCGCGGGCAGTGTCGAGAAAGAGCTGGTACATGAGGTACGCGGCGACCACCGTGGCGAAGAACAACACTGCGACGTTGAAGGTGCCGATCACCGTTGTGAGAATTGCACTTCCTGTGGTGGTGGCTCCATCTCCTCCCATAAGAGAGGTTACGGTGCTACCAAACAGCCGCTCCAATATGGAAACTGCATAGTCGTCATCACCTGGAACAAAAATGTTCGATGCTGTTGGATCGCCTGCTGCCATAGCGGTCTGTCCTTACGATGGGCGCGTCACATCGAAAGCGATGCACCGGCTCGTTTTTCTTCTGATGCTTCAAGACGGTATTTGCGAGTGAGCGAGATGATTTCCTTGAGGCCCGCTACAAAGCGCTCGGTCAGCTCGGAGTGAGGAGCATGATCAAATCCGCCATTAATGGCGACGACTCCCCCACCGGAGAGGAAATCCGGATCGTTCGACTTCCTCATATGATCCGCCATCGCAGCCTCAAAGCTACGGGCGATCATCTCCTTTGGACTTTTCAAATACGCCGCATGCTGCGTAGGGATTTGCTCATTCTGGTCAACAAGCCAGTTCAGATATTGGCGGATACCAGTATCATCGAGCAAAATTGCTTCTGCGTCCTCGACTTTCAAATGAGGACGATGGCTCAGGTCGATGCCATGCCCTATCTCATGAACGAGCACTCCCGAGACGCTCGGGCTGAACTTGATCGTCCGCATGTCGAGCACTTCGCCCGCAACCTTCGGCCGGAAACCGCGCATGTAGCCAACTGCACCCGTGTTCTGCACGCCGACACGTTTCCCGAGATGGAAAATGGTACGGTCACCGAACAAATCACGAGGAGCTATTCCTAACATCTCTGCCGATTTTTCGATCGCCAAAGAGACACGCATAAACATGCGACTCTTCCAGCTACCCGGCATCGAAGGATCAGCAACAAACTTTGTATTGTAGCTCTCAGGTTCGGAGATTGGAGCGCCAAGCGCCTTTCCGTCCCAAACTTCAAAGTTAGCCTCGATCTCGCGCATGAATGCCCGATACACGTATGCTTCGTCCCATCCATGGTCGCGGTCAGCGTACAGATCATGAACCCCTTGAAGGTACTCAGTCAGTCGCAGTGCTCTAATGTCGGATTCGAGGCGGTGATCAAGATCCGGCACGCCCCGGCCCGTTTCAGCGGCTAAAAGCACGGCATCATGGAAAGGTCTGAATGTTTCGCCCGCGAGCTTGCCGCGTAGAATTGCAGCGGCAATCGTGGTGGTGGCATCATGATAACCTACTTGCTCGGCAAGGCGGTGCCAAACTTCCACCCCTCGACCGTCAAACGGGATGACGCTCGGTGTTACCCCCATGATGTCCTGAGCAGCCGCAACACGAGCAACGATTCGCTCTCGCTTATCGCTATCAAGCATATTGACGAGGTCCTGGGCTACCTTCGCAGTGGTAGGGTACAGGGACTGGACCAAGTCGGCACCTATCGGGTTACTGAAGCCAAGGAGCTCCTCCCCCTGCCTAAGCTTGGTGGCATCGACCTTTGCCACAATCATCTGGTCTCGTTCGAAAAAGGGCTCAAGGGCAGAAACGATTGTCGAGGTGCGCGAGAAATCACGATAGTTTTTGAACTCAATGCCAGGATGCGCCTCGTTGGCGACCCACCCCTCCAATGCTGAGTTGATGATAGCTCGCGCTTCAGCAGGTTTTTCGAACGTCAGCTTGAGGAAATAGGCACCACCCCGGTCCTGAGAGCGCTCGAGCTTTGCACCTAGATCTTTGAGATCAAACCACTGCATCAGGTATCCCCACCGCCATCGTCGGCAAATATTTCATCGCCAAAGTCTTCGGCGCTGCCGTTCTGATCACCTTCATCATGCAGACCCTGCAAATGATCCTCTGTCGACGCGATCGCGAGGCGGGTACGCCCCCCTCCTTCAACGTTGACAATTTCGGTCATCGAGCTGGCAAACTGCTCGCTGTCCAGCTCGCTCTTGAAAGTGATCTCTTCTCCGTCGTCGTGCAGCTCGCCCCCAAATTTGTAGGACGCACTCTGCAATGCCGAATCGAAAGTTAGTTTTGCGCAGGCACGTATTTTCATGACTGTGCTGGTGCTGCCTGTGCCGTAGGACAATAGGAAGCCGGAATTGTCTCGCAACTTTTCGGCATAGGCCCACATAACGAGCTTCGGTTCGTTGCCGCTCGTGTCGCTGACGAGGAATATGATGTAATCCTGCGTCTGAAATGTCGGGCACAGCTCAAGTTGATTTACCTGATCCTCCGTCAGCACCTTCGACTGACGAATGGCAGAAATGGCATCACCTGGCTCGATCAGCGGCCTGGCTTTGAGCATTTTCTTGTGAGCTTCCACAAGCGGCCGGGCTTCATCCTTATTGCGAACAAGCTCCAACGATCAATCTCCCGTTCGAGGGGAAAGATCGAGATCGTCTTCGACTTCATGGGTGTTGGTCGGCTTGGCTACAGTCAGGACATCACCAGTCGTCCGCTCTGATATCGCAAGCAGCCGATCAAAGGCTGACGCCATTCTTGGGGCATCATCCGCAACGGCATCTTCAAGGAAAACGTGCTGCGCGTCGGCATCCGCCGTGTCAAATTCGGGTGCGGGATCGCCTGCGAACAGGCTCTTAGACAGCTTGCTCATGCCTGATTACCTTTCGTCCGAATCCAGTGCGAGAATAGCCGCCATGGTCGCTGCCATGCGAGAATTGCTCTCGGATCGGAACGTTCTCATTTTGATGCTCATCGCACGAAGCTTGTTCAGCTCCTGCATCAAGCCGCGTTCGTTCTTGGTGGCAAGTTCGGTATGCCACGCGTTATATCCGCTGCCGCCACCATATGTGTCCATCAGGTTGTCGAGGGACGCATTGAATGACGAGCCATCAGCATCTGCGCCGCCGCCGCCTTCGTTCATCGCACGAATGGCCGCCATGGACACCATGGCGGGAGACCGCACAGCCTCAGCTCGCATAGAATCGATCATGAGGATCGACCCCCTTGCTGTGGTCGCCTCTTGGGGTGTTGGCTTTGCGAGGGGAAGGCCGACCAGGTTGTTGAGAAAGGCATCCTTTGCATCGGCCGATGCCGAGGCATTTAGAATGGTCGCTACTTCAACGTCAGCGGCGGGCTCGCTGCCCGCTCCGCTGCAAAGGCCTGCGGCGGCTTCTGAGCTGGTGCAATAGCTTTGCCGGTGCTTGGCAAGCGTGTCCTGGATCGCCTCCTGCGGAGTTTTCGTTGACCCAGGCGCGGCATACACCCTCTCCGGTGTCATGTACTCCCTGGCAGTGTTCTTATATACAGACATCGCGCTCGATGCCTCATCGATTAAAACCGCCGTTTCGCACGCATTTACCGATTGGCCGTCCGGACCAAAATCAGCGTGAGCCTGAGTGATCTGCTTATTGACGTCTGTTTGCGTCATCGTGCTGGCCAAAGCTTCGTCGGATTTCTGAATCGACTGCGAAACTTTCTGCCCATCAACATTCTGCTGACTGGTATCGACCTTTACCGCGCTCATCATGCGCTGATAGGCCAGCGTCATTTGCTGCAAGATAAGGTTCTTGTTCGTATCGAACGCGGTGTTCAATTCCGTCGTCGTCGTGTCGTGGACAGTGGTCCAAGCGGCATCGGGGGCGATCGGGCAATACCCGCCCGCATGCGCTTCCTCAATCGAAATGAACGGAAACACGGCAAGAGCAAAAGCTGCTGACGCGGAAAGTCGTGTTAGCTGTCGCATAGCTCCCCCTTCTTATCTCGATGCCTGCTGCGCACCAGGCATCATCACCGGAGGTCGAGATTTGCCGTTGGCACCGATGAGCTTTTCTGCCCGCGAAAGAGCATATGTGGCTGTCACCATCTCCGTCCGCTGCTGCTGACGGATCTCGTAAGCGAGCGAAGCCAGGTTCGCCGCCTCGATTCTGACCGCATCGAGCAGGATACCGCGTTCATGGCTTCCCGCCATCGACGCGGCCCACTTCTCACCCCCATCATCACCTATGTAGCCGTTGATGACGCCGTCCAATGCAGCTTTGGCGCCATCAGGGGCGTTTTCTTTCGCGATCTGATCCATCGCCCACAGTGCAACGGATTTACGCGAATCTCTGTTGAGCTTTTCTTGAAGGAAAATACTTCCTGAAGGAGACTGACCTTGTGTTTTCACGATCGTGTCGGGAGGGCCCATCACCGCGTTCATATACTCGGCCGCTGCCGAGGTATCTCCGTTGAACAGAGCCTGCGCACTGAGATTCGTGCCACTCAAAATGTCGTCGTAATAACCTTTTGGATCAGCGATCACACCCGGCTTCGCTTTGACATTCCCTGTGTAGGCCGGCCCGCCCGAAAAGGTTTTTTTAAAGGCTGTATGAAAAGTCTCCATCGTGGACTGGACACCGCAGGAGTCGTACCCGAGAGACTGATAACGGTCGGATTCTTCCATGATTTGCATAGCTTGATCGCTAGAAACGTAAGCTGATGCCGTGGCTTCGTTGGATTTGACCACGGTGGTAGCGATCTGGTCATTACTGGAGGCGGTTTGCGCTACACCGGTCTTCAGCGCGCTAATCAGCATCTCAGTCTGATATTCGTGAAGTGCGATCAACTGAGCGGTGCCCGCCGCCATATAGGCTGTAACCGTAGAGCCTAGAAGTGCGGTTCGGGCATTCACAACAGGAACACCGGTCACCAGACATGACTGAGCCAGCGCAGAGCCTGCCATCAAAGCCGTGGCAAAACTCGTAAACCCGAATAGCTTGGCGATGTTGTTCATAATCTCACTCCGTCGCTGAGGTACCGGACATGCCGTCCAGAATGACGTTCTGCAGGGTAGTGCGCGCTGCGTTTCGCATGACACCCGACCGGATAGCCTCAGCTCTTTGAAGCGCCTTTTCCGTCGTCGATGCCCCTTTTTCAGGGACGGTAGGAAGGGGAGCTACAGTGTCAACGAAATCCATCCCGGTCATTGCCTCTTCCGCGCCATAACCGCGATGAGCCAACCACACGGACGCATCAGTGTTGCCGGCATCATAGCCGTTTAGCTTGGTCTGGCAGTAGGAGCCCAGAGCTTCCTTCTCCTGGTCGGAGCAGTACACCTCTTTACGCAAGGCAATCATCGAACTGAGGGTGTCCTCAGTGTTTCCGTTTCCTTCAGCGAGCCAAGCGCTATCGCGGGTGCCGACGCTTTTGCCATGTTGGACCCGCTGTTCTCGGGCTTTGGCAATATCCGACATACCCACGGAAATCATGCAGGCATTGTAGCCTTGGCCGGTCTCGTAATTGTACCGAGACTTAGCCTCGGCCATTTTCATGTTGATGCGGCTCTGCAAGACGGAACTGATCTTTGCCTCACCTGACTTCTGCGACGTGTTGGCGACCTGCTGAGCGCTGGTGTTCGTTTGTGCTGCGTCAATTTTGACCGAGGATAGCAACTGCTGAAAGAAGGCCTGCCAAGTTATGATCCCGGTCTGGTCGCCGGCCGCAAAAACGGGCAGCGCGAACGCCACACCTCCTGCTACCAATGCTGAGGAAATCAAGTTCCGCATAACGGCCCCTCCATCAATCCTTCAACCAGCTCGCGCCCCCGGTGGCGGTGCCAGAGCTAGGCGAGATCTCGATAGATGCTTCGCCCCCTACGTCAGGGATCGATGTAACGACCGAGCTTGCGCCTTCGGATACCGTGGTGTTGACGTTCGTTCCGACGTTGCTGACCGCATCGTTCAACCCGTCAAAATTGAAGTCTGTGCCAAGTGAACTCGTTTGATATGATCCGTACCCCTCAATGCCAGGAGCAGAAATATCGAAAGAACTTCCAAGAATACCGGCAAGATCACCGGAAAGCCCTTTGTTGAAACCTGATGTTGCATCATTGATCTTGCCAATAACGCCATTGATTTGTTCATTTAGCACATCGCAGGCTTTTTGCTTGGCCATGTTGATAGCTTGCTGGGCGATGCCCTGGATACCGCCCGATAGGAAGCCTGCAAGATCGGGGATCATTACGGACAGGTCGAAGCTTTTCAGCAAGTCGGGGCTAATGCACGAATTCGCACCTGTGAAGAATTCAGATGGATTTACCTTCGCGGCGTCGATCACTGCCAAACGCCGCTGAAGAGCGGCCTTCGACGCCTGTTCAACACCACATGTGGCCGCGAAGCTTTCAGTTGCACCGCCGAATGCCGCAGCAACGAGCAAACTACCACCGAGCACAACACCACGGAATCCCGCCATCACCCTCTCCTATCATCCGCTTTATCCTTTCGAGACCTTATAGCCTCAGAAAGCTTCGCTACTTCAACATCCATAAATACAGCTAGGAACGCGTTCACGCGACGCGTTGTCCGCAGCTTATCATCACCTCGACGCGACAACAATTCAATCAACGGCGCGTGTAGCACCGTGTTCGTCGCATCATTCATGCCGCTCATCCAAGCAATTCCGTCTCAAAACGATCATCTGAACGATGACACAGAGGAGATACCAGCAAATGAGCCGAAATCATAGATCGTTTTTAAAGAACCAAAGCGTTCAGCTACCGATCTAGCAATCGTCTCAAGCGTTGAACGTTCAGTGACATGCGTTGTTGGCCTTATCGCTATTCGAACAACGTTGTCATCAACTTTGATTTGGAACTGATTAGCGGCGGTCATCCAGAAATATTCGCTCGCTGGTAGGTCCCCGGAAGCCTTGAGATCATCAATGGCGGTCAACGCGATCTTGGACAATTCTGCCTGGCGGTTCGCAATCGCATCCCGTTTTTTTCGCTCGGCCGCAGCGGTTACAGCGGCTTCTTCAGCAAGCTGAGCATTCTCGCGCGCAACGACAAGACTCCTGAGATTGCTGGTAACGTCGAGTTTTTTACGGTTTATCAGGGACCAAAACCATTTGCCGGGATGGTTCTTTTCTCGCCCCTCGAGCGTAGCGACAAGCGCGGCAAGTGTCCTAATACCGTGATGCTTCAGGCCATACTTCCAGGCCCGAGCGTAGCAAAAATCAGGCCCGTCGTAGAGGATATCCCGCGTTACAGGTTCGAGGACCTTCATAATTTCGTCGTTCTGTGCCTCGCGATAATCGCATCCAAGCATATCCTCTATCGCCTTCTGGAGTTTGGGAGATAGAGCGATGGTTTCCTTTATCGCTTCACGAGAAAATAGATCGTCTGCCTCCCCTATTCTTACTGTTTCCTTTTTCAAAGGAACAATAGAAATAAGAGTGTTCGAATGGCTCCTGTTTTCTGGCAGGGCTTCCGATTTTTTGGAGAGGGATACGGTTTTCTCTGTGACCTGATGGGTGCCAGTCGCTGGCGCCAGGAAGGGCTGAAGCGTCTCAATGAATGGGGATAGGTCGATCTGATCACCATCGATGGCTATCAGGCCTTTTTCCACCAAGCCGCGACGAGCTGCGGTGCATGACGATGCCGAAAGACTGATAAACTCTTCCGCCTCTCTGGCTGAAAAGCGCACCCGGTAATTTCCGCGTAGGACTGCTGACGGCCGCATGGCCATGATGTCGATGAGAGCTGCCAAATAGGTTCGCTCGCATGCAGCCGCGCGGAGCCGTGAAGCAAAAGCGTTCACTGCGCTGCGTATCCGATGAATAAGGTCTAGGAATGTGAAGTAGGCGTCTTTGTCGTCGGTGCTGACCCTATTTGAAGCTGTATAGCAGGCTTCCAAATAGGTTGATGGGTTCAATCGGCTCGTATTGGCTGCGTTATTCGAGCCGGATGCGCCTACTATACGCCGAAGTCGGTCTTCAAGATTGGTCATCAACCCGTCCAACTGAACCGGTTGCTGAATCTGGATGGTAGATTGTGCTTTTGACATGTCCTCTGGTCTCTCTAAGAGAGGGCCGTTTGACTGCAATTCGGCAGAAAGCACTTGTCTCCCGTTCGCAGAAATGGTATTTAAACCATCAACTGCGTTGACCGAGAGATCGGTGAACCAGAACCGCTCAGGAGCTGCGAAACCCTGTTTAGTTCGGCAAGTTTGCTTTCAGACTTGCAATCTTAGGAAAAGGCCTTGTCGACAGACGGGCCTTTTCGCGTTTCAAGCCCTTGTTCATATTCAATTTGCTTCGGTTGCTATTTCCCCTAGTTGCGCGGACAATGGTCCACGAGAATCGCACACGATTCCGATTCTCGCGTAACCGTACATCCAAACCGGTGTATCCGTCAAATAAGCTGACATTTACGTTAAAGTCATAGCTCAAGACGACGACTTCCCTTCTTCAGAGCGAGATCGACCGCGTATTCATGAGCTTTCGCGTGGTGGAGAGACAGGGCACCTTGGACACCCGCGATCGGACCGCGAACCATGATATTGCTGCCCGTCTCCTTTGCGACGGTATGAAATAAGCGGGCCACGTCCTCGGAATGGAAGCTCGTAATGGCAAGAACGCCCTTCGTCAGCTTGGCCTTGTCAATCTTGTTCGTGCCCCGATCAAGAAGCTCCATATCCCCGCCAGCCTTCATCACTAGGTCCGATTTTTTGTGAAACAAGAGAGCCTGGGGCATGGTTGAAGGCCCAAACACGAGGTGGAGATCGTCGCCGGCAATGCCTTTTGCGTGGGTCGCCAAACCGAGTGATGAGAACCCTGACTTAACCTCGACCCACTTCTTATGTGTGTCCTGGAAGCACTCTCGTTCAGCGGTTAGTGTCTTAGAGATATCGGCACCGGCCTCGATGAATACGTCGGAGCCGACATAGATTTCGCTGACCGCTTTCGATGCCATGGCTTTTCGAAGGTCATTGACAATCGCGGGTAGGTTTTTCTCGGCGTATTCGTAGACGCCTGGGGTATCGAGGCCATCCGAAAAGATCGTGGCGAGATCGTTGACCAGATATTCCTTTGTTCTGGAATCAATCTGCCCGTAGTTTGAGTAGCTATAACCCAGGTCATTGCCGCTTGAGACGCGACGATATACGTCGATAAACGCCTGGATCAGCTCTGGATGTCGCTTATCCAGAGGTACCGAAAGTGCTGCGACGTTGCTCTCCAGTTTGCCGATCAGCTTGGAAACATTTTCGTTCTTGAGAATGACGCCATGGCGAACTTCCCCTGAAGAGGTTGTGTAGATCGCCTTTTCACCCAGACGCTGCTTTCCTTGGCTGATTTTGACAGCCTGGAACATGTTCCCGTCTAGGGCATAGCGCTCACGCTTGACCTGGCCAGCCGGCGCATCGTCAAAGGCATGCCTGATGAAATCACGGAAAGCCTCGTTCCGAGTCGAGAGGTAGGCAGTCGGGTTTTCCAGATACCGCGGTATTTTCAAGCCAGCTAGATTTTCAGCGTGGCGCTCCCCATAGGTGTAGGGGGTCTGATATTCGCTATACTGATCTGGCTGACTGTCCAAGAACTCGCCATGGCTGACGATAGCGCGCGCTTTGAAAGCCATTCTGGGTGTTTCGTGCCCTGGGAAAGCCTCCAGGCGCTCCTCGGGCGTCATGTCGGCCAATACGCCGAAGGCACCGGTCAAGCCGACAGTATCGACGTGCGTTTGGCCAGGCGAAGCTACATCCAGCTTCCATGCGCTGAGGTTGAGTGGATCGGCCGGCCTGAACTGAACACGCGTAATGAGGCCTGGTACGAAACGTATCTCTCTGTCGAGATCTCGCGCCATCTCCAAGGCTATTCTGCTTTCTTTCATGCCAGGGAATAGGGCGGTGTCGAATTGAACCAGATTTCCGGGTTCAAGCATCTCGATATTCGCCTGAACGAAATCAGCGTAAGATATTGCCCTGATGATACGCTTCTCGTTTACCGTGGCTTTTGCCAGATCGATATCCGAACGTCGCCGCCAGATCCCTGATGCAACCTCGGCCGTTATCTCGTCCAGGCCGAGCGATCGATCTTCCGACCGACGGTTCAATGTGCGGTCCCAAGCTTCTGAAGACCAATCCGGCTCACCAGACGGCTTGAACAGATCTCCGATCATTTCGGCAGGCGAAACATATCGGCCCATCTGTTCATCGACTAGGTTCCGTTCGCCCCGTTCAAGGTGGTCCTCGATCGTTGCAAACGAAAGTGGCTCTACGCTCTCCTGGTACCGAAGCTTTACGAGGTTCAGTGGGCGTTTGCCCATACTATCCGCAGCGTCGTTGCCGGCGATTAACGTCGAGACAGGTTCTATCGTTGCGCGCCAGTCATGCTGGTTCAGCTTGAGTGGATTGAGGCCACGAGCGTCCAGAGCGTCAATATGCATTCGAAACAGCGTGTCGATCTCTGACAGAACTGTCTCTTGCGTTTTAATGGGCAAGCACACCAAGCGCCCCATCAACCGTCGTGCATAACTGTCGATCTCAGTGCCGCCACCTTCATTCGGGATCGGTAGGTCAAGCTGGACCGCGATGTGGGGATTTTCGTTGAGGTACTGCCGCACGGCCCCCTCGCCGACCGGGTTCATCAGGTCAGCAGCCTCGTCGATGTTGGTTCGGTTTTCACGGGTGGCATTCGACGTGGCCGTAAGCGACCGATTTTTGCGATTGAAGAGCTGGCACAGCCTGTCGTCGGCGGCAAAACCGGACATCGGAACGACGTACTGACCGTCATGCACCTGCCCATATCGCTGTATTCGGCCGTCGATCTGGCGTTCGGCGGTGATTTCCGATTGAAGCTGCAGCTTGATCATCCGGCGAGGACGAAGGTCCACCCCGACAGCAGGGGACGCGTGCATCGAAACGCCAGATGCGGCAGAGCGGTTCATGACGACTATATCGACATCGCCGTTGTTGAAATCACGAATGATGTCGCGTTTATCCACGATCTTGCGGGAAACGACCGAAAAGCTGCCATCCGGGCGCGGCTCCGCCTCAAGAGAACGCTTCGTGATCTCTCCGACTGACAAATCATGCTTGGATGCAAATGCCTTGATTTTGTCGATAGGATCGAGTGTCAGCAGATCAAGACCGGCCCCTTCCACATCGTCAGTAAATCGTTGCAACCAATTTTCATATTCTTCTAAGCGCAGATGGATCTCATTGCCTGTAGGATCGGTCACCTTCACATCGAGCAACTTCGACGCATTCTCAATGAGAACATCGCCAATATTGGGCAATCTCGATATGACACGAGCTGCAACGCCGTCCTCCGTTTGGGTCTCCCCAATGCGGTTTGCCAGCCTGGACAAAACTTCCTTGCCGGTGTTCTCGACGACAACCACTGGCTTCGTACCGGCGGCGATCGCATCGAGAATGAGATCCTGATCATAAACGGATTTGACCGCGACCATTAGATATTGAGAAAATGTGTGGAACTGCGCGACAGGCGACGTGGTCTGGACGTTTACCTTAGCAGCGGCACCGCCACCGCCTCCCGAATAGCGGGAGCCCATCAGGGCAGCCGCCCGGTCGATCTCCGGTGCCATGTCAACCAGTTCTCGCAGAAACCCTGCCGCCCGATCGACCGATTTTACGATATCTGCATGGCGAGTTGGGTCCAACTCTTCAAGTGACACGAAGGACCGGATCGCACCCGAACTATCGACTTCACGCGAAATCATTGTGCCCATGCGGGCCATTTCACCCGATAGGACCTCTTGTAGCGCGAGAGGATTGCCTTCGATCAGTGCAGTTAAGGAGGCAGCATCCATCCCCGTATCTGGCAAGATCGGTGAGTAAATGCGGATGTTTTTCCCTGATTTGAGTGGAGTGGCCGAGCTGTATGTAATCGTCCCGCCGAGCTGCTTGATGCCCTCAACCAAGCGCTCGATCTGGGCGCCAGTATTCGATGCCTCGCCGGCCGCCTTATGGACTTCGTCTAATATCAGCTCCGGTTGCTTGCCGAGCTGCGCCTGGGCACGCGCCCAGGTCAGGATAGCGTCAACCTTCCAAATTCCATTAACAGTTTGGACCTGGCTGTATGTCGCCAATACCATGTTGTGATCGGTCGAGATCCCGTCTTTTTTGGCTGATTTCGTGTCGCCAACGCCGTAGAGTATTTTCTTTTGCTCGTCGCGAATTGCGGCGTCCTGGCTTTGGTTGAAGATAAAAGGCCTCACGAGACCTTGCTTCTTCATCTCGTCCGCCGAGGCGGCATACACGTCGCAAAGGTCGCGGGCGACAAAATCGGTGAACAGGTTCGGTTGCTCTGACCAGAATATGACGGGTCGATCTTCGGCAAACGCCGCCATCGCCATCATCCCAAGCTCGCGACCTTTGCCCACCCCCATGAGATCAGCAAATAGGAAGCCTCGGCCCTCTAATTTTCGGGCGAAGGCTAGAGCTGCACCATCAACCTGCTCAGGGCTGAAGCGCTTGCCAAGTTCGGCGACAGGTATGTTCAGCTTCGCCGCCACAAACTCATCGACATCGCCATGCTTAGCCTGCACATCGATCAAGGCGCGATATGTCAGGCCCTGCAAGCTCTTCTGGATCTTGGTTTGCGCCTCGCCGCAATTCGAGAACGGCTCATACGATCTGACGAACACGTCATCTTCGGTATCATCAACGAGAGTGACTGCTGTGGATGGGATGCCGGAAGATGTCGGTGCCTGCACTTTTGCCTGGTTGGACGCGGGGACCGGGTCCGCTACATCCTCCGGCATGACAGGAGGGGTTGCCTCAACGCCGGCCGCGCCAACCTGTGTCGAGCGGGGTTGCAAAGATGGCGATCGAGGCGATCTTGGCCGAGATACGATATCGGCGGAAGGCTTAGCCGTATCATCGGAAGCTTGACCGGGAGGGGCGGAGGACGCAGCGGGCGTCGACGGCGCTGCACGAGATGGAATGACGGATGGTTGTGGCGTTGGAGCCGGCTGACTGCCCGAATATCCCGGCTCTAGGCCAGGCAGGCCAGTCAACTCCATCATCCGATTGCGAGTCTCGGCCGCCCACGCTACAATTTCGTCCTGATCGAGAAGCAAGGGAAGGGACTCTACTTCGATCTCTCGCAGCTGATCTGTCGAAAGCGGCACTTCGCGCATTGGTCCCAAGGCGTAAAGCAGAACCGGAAATTCTGCCCCCATCTTTCGATACAGCCGACCATCAACACAAGCGGCACCGGCTATATGATACGTCTGACGGAGATAGTTATCCCAAAAGCGCCTTGCGCCGTCTAACGAACCGTTTGTGATCATATCGCCTGGCAAAACGAGGAAAGCACGACCTTCCGGCTTCAAGTGCTGAAGTCCCTCATAGGCGATTTGATGGTCCAGCCGGCGCAAGGTCATCCGTGAACCGAGCCTGTCATGTACGAGCTGGTTGGTTTCCAAGTTTTCGAAAGGGGGGTTGGCTACGAACATGTCGAAGTCGATAGGAAGGTTCTTCGCCTCCTTGATGAAATCACCTTCGATCACAGAGACGCCGTCCAACAATCGCTGAGCGCGGCGGGCGCGAGCCGGATCAAGCTCAACGCCAGTGATGTCTAGATTCCTGCTCAGGAAGGACGACACCAACGTGCCATTTCCTACTGTCGGCTCAAGCAGGCTTTCTCCGTCTTGTGGCAGCAGTACATCAAATGCCGAACGAGAGATTGGAAACGGCGTCGAAAATTGCTGAAGCTTCAGCCTTGTGCCGTTGCGCTCTTGGTGCGCAGCGAGATTGTCATCGAGGCCGATGTTGAACTCGTGAATATCGCCCGCTCGCCGCCCAACGGGCGTGACTAATATCGCAAGTTGCCCTTCGATCTCTTCGTTGAGGTCTAGTCGCCGAAATCCGGGTGTGTCGGCCAGATGTGGGGCACTCGCTAATATGGCGGCATACAGCCCTTTCATCACCCGGTTATCGAGCTTTTCCCCGTTGGCAATCATCATTGCGATCCCTCGCGCTGATCCCGCGAAGGCCTCGGCCGTGATGCCTCGCATGAACGAGTCGGGGCGAGCCTCCCCTTTCCTTCGCCCGTCTTTTGCGGGCTCCCATTCAGCGTGCCAGGTGCCATTCTGAATAATGGATCGGCCGAGGATGCCGTCATAGACATCCTGCATGTATCTATTGGACGCAATACGGCGCGCAGCTACGTTTTCTGCGGTTATACCGAGATCTGCGAAAGCCTTATCTTGCAGCCGCTTCAAAGCCAGGGGCGAGGAGATATCGTGATAAAACTGCTGCGTCTGGAGGCGGTATTCCGGCACCCCCAACGCCGCCCACTGGCGTCTCCCGAGGTGTAGGCCTGGCGGAAGAAAAACCGCGTGACCACGGCCAAGTGTGCCTTCACGAATAACCTGAAGATTGTTGCGTTGAAGAACCTGAGAAAGTCGTCGAATGCGTGGATCTGAGCGGTCTTCGAAGTACAGAAAACCTACGCTTTTCCCGATACCGGAGAGCCGAGACGACAAAATCGCCGCCCCGAACCCTTCAACTCCGAAATCAGGCATGAAAACCTTGGATTGGTCGCTCATGCTCATAGCACCCCTTAAAATTCAGGGGCTGCGTCAGAATAGATATGATCGTTATCATCATCGGCCGAGTAGTCCTGGCTCGGCGGTGATTGTTCCGCTGACATCTGACTGGCGGGCTCGATGTGGCCTAGCCTGGGTGTGTCATCCGGCGAAGGTGTTTGCGTTGCCAGAAATGTGTCGTACCCAACGGCAGCGAGGTCATACCTAACGAAATGATCGCTCTCTTTCTTATTGAGCTTACCATCGGGGAACATTGACTTCACAACCGGTGAGACAATTTCACCGGTCTCATTTGAGATATACCGGACGCCAAGCATTCCATTGACGAACCCGCGATCAGCAAGATCTTGTTCCGGGGTGCGAACGGTTGCAAATTTGCCGTCCTGATCGAGCTTTCGGCCCAAAACAGCATCAACCATGAACCGCGACGGCTGTAGCGTAGCGCCGGGGATGAAAGTCGCGGGCGTCGATCCGTCTTCGACACTGCTGTAGAGGCTCTGCAATGCTTCGTATTTGTCACCGATCTGGTTCGGCAGCTCAAGATGAAGTTTCTCGAAAGGTATTCCTGCCTTAGCGGCGACTGCTACGGCAGCAACCGCCTCGTTCAGCCTGGTGATTTTTCCAGAAAGGGCGGTCTCAACATCCTTCGTTGTTGTGTAATTGCCGGCACCGTCCTTCGCCATTTTTGGCCGAAAGGCATAGGTGCCCGTCTCGTCACCGAGCTTGATTGTCACGGCGATGTTGGTACGCAGCTCGGAACCGGTATCCAGCAACTGTCCGCTCAACATCTTGTCGAGTGCCGCTCGGTCAACCTGTTCCGAGGTCAGCGCCGACTTGGGGAAATATGCTTGGATGAAGGCAGTTTTGAAATCCTTACCGTCATGTTTGGCGAGTGTTGTCCGAACCTCAAATATCGCCGGCATGGCGATCTCTTTTTCGGGATCAGTGACGACAGCATTCGGCCATCGGCCGTACAGCTCGCCGTTTTCAAGGTCGGGCCTGACGTTTGAGATCGAGATCACGCCGTCGATCGGCACAGCCTTGTTGCCACGAGCCGCGCCAATCTCGCGCATTGTAGTCCGTTTTGCGATTTGCTGTTCGGCCTGCTGCACGCGCAAAGCGAGATCATCGTTGGGGTTCAGGTATAGCTTCGCAAAACGCTCAGCGTCAGCAAGCCGAATAACGACTTCCGAACCGTCTTTTAGGTTCGTGCCCTGGACTGCATACGCTCTCCCCTGCCCGTCTCTCAGATAATCCTCGACCTTAACGTGGACATTGCCAAGATTAGCAGCGCCAGAGCTTTGTCTGGTTCTGAAATCGCGTACAGAGAGCGTCATGACATCGATCCTAGATAATTGTGGTTCGCAAACAAATCGTATATTCGCGCAACACTATGCGCGACCACTAGGATAATCACGTAGAGGCGTATTGTGTCAATGTATGGAGGCGTGCAAAACGTTTACGCTATATGAATGTGAGCGTTCAAGGTGACGGACTATCGTCATTAAAAGGCTCTATATCATATGTGTCATCGTTGGCAGCGGATAGAATATCGCCTATGACTAGGCTTGGTGCTGATTTTATCGTGGACGGTGCCGCGAGGATCGTCGGGACAACGGTTTTATCAGAACTTGGTTCCACACGAGAACGCTCGCTAGATTGTGTCTCAACGTTGCTAGACTTTCTCTCAACGTTTCCACTTTCGTCCACCTTGGCAACTGGTTTTGGGGCGTGCGACGTGCCGGGATCTTTTCCTCCAAGCTCGACTTCGATTGGCGGCTCATAACCGACGACGGTTACTCCGTATTGCTGAGCAATTTTCCAAGCCTGGGCCTTGTATTCGTCGGTCCCGATTAGTTCGATCCGTCCACCCCAATCTCGCTCAGCTTTTACCATCAACGCCACAATCGCTTTTTCCGAAGGCTGGCCCTCCAAGATTGCTTCGTCGCCCCGATCTCGCAGGTATGAGGCGGTGTCTACTTGGACCAGGACGCCCCGTTTCGAGATTGAAACATCGTCGAAACCGGTTTCCTGCCACTTCGCCGCCAGGCCTTCGCACTCTGCGCGCGTGAGGGGAGCGAGTTTGATTGGTTTAGAAGGGCTTTTTGCCCTGCCCCAATCATCGTCTGGATGCTGGAAAAACCGTGCGAGAGTGGAATCCGCCAGTGCCTGTCCCAAGGCTTTCGCTGCGGCACCTACACCGAACTGTCGGACGCTGCCTTTTTTTGGCTCAACGTCGATGCGGTCCTCTTCATGAAAATGGAGGATTACGCGACCATCCTTGCCCTCGTCGATTGAGGCAAGCTTGTCCGCGAAGGGAGCGGGATCGACCTTCGGAAAGTGCTTACGGATGAGATCTAATTTGGTCTTTAGGTCCTGTGGAGAGGCCTGTCGTGCGCCTGGGTGTTCTTTTGAATTGATGTCCATTGACCATACCCTACCAAGGTTTCGTATCCAGTGCCGCTAAACGCTTGGCCACAAGATCGTGAACACTGCGCATCCCGGCAACGCTATCTAGGTATCGCTTGGTACCTGCGAGGGCGTACAAGTCGAACTCGTGATTTCTTTCATCGCTAGCCTCGTCGGAGACGATCGAGACGAGGGTGACGCCAAAGAATGCGTCGGGGTCCGCTTTGACGGTGCAGTTGATGAAGCCTTTACCCGTTGGAGAAAGAAGATCGCAAAGGTCCTCTGCCGCGAGCGCGAAAAGCGGGAGTGTAAACTCTGGTGAAAGCCAGATCGGCGAAACACCTCTGTCAGTATGGAGTGAGATCTCTGAACGGACGAAATCTTGTTCAGCAACGTCACCGCCTATGAACTTCAGAATTTGGCGGGTGATCTCATCCTGTGCTTTTTTGACGCTCGTCTCTGCCGATTTTCGACCAAAAAACTGGCGAAGCATCAGCTCTGCGGCGACCATCATGTCCGGTCTCTTGTCCGTCGCCGTTACCATTCGCGGACGCGCCATTCAAAGCCAAGCACAAAACGGCACCAGAGGTAATTTCCGTACTCTAGGGGGCCGAGCTGCCGGCGACCTGCCAAAATAAGGTATGCAATATACAGCAGAGCAAGAATGAAAACGAGATAGCCCATCCCGCTGCCGGCCGAGACCGCTCCGAGCCATAAAGGGAAGAAAATCAGAAATGAGGGATGGAGCCCGAAGAAGTTAGGTGAAAGTTTTGACCAGCGATAATCGATCATGGCTCATCCTCTCCAACGGCGACCAGGTGCGCCGACATCAATGTGCGTAAAGGTCGGGTAAATTCCGATCCCGCCAGCGCCAAGCATGTTTCCCGCGTTGGCGACAATAGCGGGTGCGAAGCCAGGGACACCAAGATCGCTCGCCCGCGCGTTCAAATGCTCAGATGCGACTGCGGCACCTTCAAGCTTGGCGTTATGTTCAGGTGTTCGATAGCCACTGGTGAGGATGAGCGGCACCGGTGCCCCGGCCATGCCGGAAAGAGACGTCTGCACGCGGGACAAGACATCGAACAGGCCAACCGAGACGGTGACGCCGACGTTCTTATCATTCACATCGCGCCAGAAATACGAAAGGTTGAGGCATTGAGCCGGGACGATAGCGAGGCCGAGGCGATAGTCCCGATAGAGAGCGATGATTTCTTCACCAGAGGGACGCCTCAGCCATAGACGATCGAAACCGACAGGATTATTACGCAAATAGGCGCGTACATCGTTGGGATTGCCATAATCCGACATGACCGCTTCTGTAGCGCGCCGGACTTCTCTCGTCTCTGCCGGGGACGCGCCGAAAGCGTCATCGACCGCCGCATAAGCCGATACCGCCAAGCCAGAGAGGAAAGAACGCCTCGATAGCATCAGTGCAGATCCTCGATCTTGACGCGGTGGTACCCAAAATTGCGGAGCACCCACAGCGCGGTTTCGTCGCTGATGATTCCCTCACGCCACCTCATCTCAACGGTTTTTTTAATCGAGCGCCCTTTGTCCCCAAGCTCGCCGCTGTCGAGCATCTTGCGCATGACCCGGTCGTATTTGCTCGGTCCAGCGTCTTCAAGAGCGCGCCGGATGTCATTGTCGATGACGATCCATTCGCGAAGGCAAACGTATTTGCCGGGATTCTCCTTCCGGGGCACCAAGCGTTGCGCGACGATCATGTTTGTCGTGGCCAGCACTGAATAGAAGGCCTGGCTCTGATATTCTGATGGGAATTTTTCGAAAAGGCGTTTGAATGTAAGGTCCGTGCTGTTCGCATGGGTGGTTGTGTAGATGGGATGACCATTGTTTGCGGCCTCGACCGCCGACGATATCGTCTCCGCGTCACGTAGCTCGCCTATAAGAATCAAGCATGGCTTCCGGCGCAATGAGTTGCGTACTCCGGCCGCGAATGACGGCAAATGCAGACCAACTTCACTTTGGGAAATGATGCAGCATTTCGACGGTACCTGATCGAATGTAAACTCGATCGGAGCCTCATAAGTTAGGATGTTCCCCTTCATAGAGGTATTTCCAGCCAAAACGTCCATGATCGAGGCCGCAATGGTGCTGGTCTTTCCAGAGCCGGTCTCGCCAGCAAATATGACGGAGCCCATCCCGCTGTCGAGATGAGGGATGATCTCCGCTTCTAGGCCGACAGTTTCGAACGTGGGTGGGTTCGAAGGGATGTATCGGAGGGCGGCCTGATAACCCACATCACCGTCGTAATAATTGGCTGTGAGATTTAAGCGGAATCGATGTTTGATCGGATAGCCATCAGCGTCCAACTTATCGGTATCATCGATCGAAAACGCGGAATCGAAGTCGTTGCCCGATTGTAGCCTGGCAACGACCGAATCTTGGTTCGTGATCCAGCGCATGACGTTTTCCATCGTGCTTTTTTTGACTGGATTGGTGATCCCGACCATCTGGCCATGGTGGGAAACCATCACCGGCTTGCCTGTCTGAATGAAGATGTCGCTGACGCTTTTGCGCACTGCTGTCGTCAGCAAGAGACGGAGGTCTTCTTTCTGATCTAGGCGAATGTTTGAGTTATCGACACCCCCGAGCCAGGTGCCGTACCGATCGTCAAGCTTGGACATTCGATCATTGCCCCCGAGGAGCCGTGTTCTTCAGGCGTTCTTTCTCAAGAGAAGCAGCTACAGCTTTTGTGCTCTTGAACTTGGGCTGGACAGTGAGATTGACGGTGATCCGCTCACCTACAGCCTTCCGGCCGTTCAAATAGATCGCTCCGCCCTTGTGGGTGATCTTAACGTTCGTCAGGCTAACCGCACCCTCATCTGCTAGGCGGCGATATGTTTTCATACCGTTGAAGTCGCGGACAAGACGGTCCATGCCGGCTGTGAACTGAGCGCGAGCTTCTTTCACGCCTCGTTCCCATCCATTACGGGCTGCTTCAGCCCACACGGTTTTGTCAGCACCGTCTTTTACCTTGATGCCTGTCGGAGGCGTTGGCCCACCGCCATCCAGCATCATGTAATCCTGCCAGACCGGAATTTTCACGGTTACATATGCTGGTTGCACGATTTGATAGGCGCCTGTGGTCAAATACAGGTAGTTTGCGGATCGCCGCTCGATAATATCGGTGACTGTGGTGATGACGGGGGGAACAACAGCTCCGTCAACTTCCATCAATGAGCGGAAATCGAACTTCTGATCCATCGAGTAGCGATATTTCAGCAGAGAGTTATTGATCCTCTGCGCCTCAGCGGCAAAACCAGCCTTGATACCGACTTGATACGCTGCGTTTCGGATCTGTGTCTGCCGAACGTTAGTGCCCCTCGCCTCCCCGGAATAGAATGACGAGTTTGGGTTCATGATGTCGGCTCGGGTGTAGGTGCCGCCATCATAGGAACCGCTATAGGCCGGCGGAGCTGCTGTAATAGGTCCTGCGGTATTCCCGACGCCACCGCTGGTGGTCGAAGGCGACTGGTCGATGAATCTTCCTTGCTGACGGGAAAAGGTCGCGGCAGGTGCGCCGTCGTTCAAGCCAAATGTCTTCTGATCCTGGGCCGCGTTCGCTTCCGGGCCTTGCTGGTATTGTTGACCGTAAGGGCTTTGCTGTTGCTGGCCACCATATGCACATGGATACACATATGGTGGTGATCCGCAGAGCTGCACATTTCCGTAAGCCTGACCGCCGACAGCTCCGCCTGGGTTATAGTAGCCTACACCGCCGTTGTACCCTCCGCTCGCCAAAGCTTGTGCTTGTGCTGCTGCGAGCGCATTTGCCTGTGCCTGCTGCTGAGCAGTTGTCGCCTGATTGCCCCCGAAGGTCATGACGGTGGTTTCGCTGGCGTCTTGTGCATGCGATGAAACAATGGACAACGCCAAGAACGTTGAGGCCAATATAAGAGAACGGCGATCCCCGAAATTCATTTAACCATCACCCCTTGAAGGCCATTAAAGCTTGGATGTTAAGCCCGTTGAATGTGTCGTCTGACGATTCGGGTTCTGCAACGACTTGCTCAGGTTCCATCTTTGAACGCTTGTTGTCTTCAGGTGGATCATCATTAGCCGCGTTATCACCCGCGCTATACGCATCTGGACGCATATTAGTACGTACATCAACGGTAAGCGCTTCGTCCTTGTCGTTCTCTATTAGACGAGAACGCTTATTATTAAAAGTCTCTGTAGGTGTTGAGCGTCCAAGAAATGGGTCGTCTAACGTTGACGGGTCTACCCGCTCAGACATCTCGATAGGACGAGGCGGAATAAAGGACGACTTATCGCTCTGGATGCCAAGTTCCTGCATCAGGCCGAGCAACATTAGCCTTTTCATCTGGTCTCGTCGCTTGCCCTCGGGCACCTGTTTATAGAGATAATCGACAAGGATGGCGTCTAAGCCTGATGAGGCGAAGACAAAACCATCTTTGCGGATCGACCTGTCGGACGCAGGTTTTTTGCGAACGGCTTGTTTCGGCATCGGCTGACCTTAACCGCGCGCCGCCTTGGCGACATGCAAGCTCTTCAAAACTTTCAGCATACCGTTGGCATTGGCGAACTGCGGCTGGTCTGGAATCAAAACGACGGAAGGGTTGAAGAGGGTGCCGATTTTTTCCTTGAGAAGCATCGATCCGCCGCCGACAAAAATCACGTATGCCAGATCTGAGGCATCCTCCAGATGGCGCAGCAGGGGCTCACGTATCTTCTGGTAAAGCCGGTTGAGGACTTCGTCAGCCTCGGCGCTCACATCGTGCAGCTCACCAAAAATCGGTACCTTCTTGCTGAAGAGCGCCTTTTCCGGGTCAGCGACACGCCGCAGTTCGAACTTCTGCTTGATGAGTTCTCCAAGCTGGTCCGATGCGTCGAGGGTGCCCTCCTTGAGGCTGGTGGAAGCGGATTTTTTGATCATCGGCTGATCGCTCCCCTTTCCTGTCCACGACCCAAAAACGATGTCAGTGGTTTTACCGCCGATGTCGATAACTGCGTATGAGGACGAGTGCTCGAACCGGGCGGCAAAGGTCGCACTCGCTCGAACCGTCGTCTGGTCATATTCGATCATGCAATCGAAGAATGTCGCGACCCCTTCGGAGAAAACCGACTGTTCCGTGATCTCATAGGTGGGTGCTTTGGGTTTCAGGGTTCTTGGGTCAATCGCCATCACACTCTTTGTGATGTTCTCTTTCTTCCGCGCGATCAGCTCTTCATTGTGCATCCCCGACGCCGGCAGATGGAAGTCAGAATATGGAAGTGCAGTTGCGAGCGTAAAGCTAACGTTGCGGCCTGCGGCAATTGTGTGGAGCGCATGATTGACCAACACACGATTGCGGTCGGACGTAGGATAGTCCTGGGTGCGATTTTCGTTGTCGCTTCCAGAGCGACCTCTGCTTACGACCAGCATAGGCGAGGCTGATGAGGTGTCAGCCGGATTGGCATTGGCGATGTCGAACGCGAAGTAGGCGTCTGGTGGCGCTGCCCCCGTTGCATCCATCTCCTCCCATCCTCGGATCGTTCGGGAGGGGAAAGAAAAATTCTGTATCGGGCCAGATGTGCCGTCCGCAAAATATGCGACTTTGATTTCGCTATGGCCGTCGTCGATCGCGACCAAGATTTCGCGTTGCTGATCTTCGACCGGCGACGCTGCCTTTTTCTCTGCCGATGCCATATTGTAACTCCTACGATGATGGGGCGACAAGGACCCGGTCGGGTGCCTGGCTAGTCTTGCTGGTGCTCTCCACGCCGCGCTTTGACATTTCGTGCGCGAC
This sequence comes from Aliirhizobium sp. YIM B11859, assembly GCF_057163345.1. NCBI lineage: Bacteria > Pseudomonadati > Pseudomonadota > Alphaproteobacteria > Hyphomicrobiales > Rhizobiaceae > Aliirhizobium > Aliirhizobium sp. YIM B11859. The sequence goes on along the minus strand of NZ_JBXHAY010000012.1, from coordinate 31,066 downwards.
GAAGGCGTCGGTTGATTGCTGTCCTTCCGTGGTGGCGCATCCTGCGAGCGCTGCCATGGCCATCAGCGCCCCGATCATCATCTGGCTTCTCATCAATATCTCTCCGAACTTCCTTTGATTTTGGGCTGCAATCTCGATTCCGCTAATGGTTTCAAGTGGATGTAATCCGCTTGCAGCAAATTCAATCGCCATATCCCTTTGAAAAAGATGGATATTTGCTTTGTGACGATGGAGGACAAGTCGAGATATGTCAATCTAATTGACGAAGAAATCAGTTTGATTACCATGCAAACCGATGTTGGACGCTTATTGGGGCGCATTAAAATGCGAAAAAGGATTAAAATACATGCGGTTAGAGCTTGAGATTACATCGCATTACAGTGGCTGTAAGCGGATGCAAACCCCTTACAGCAGGAGCAATATAGTAGGGGGGAAATCAGGTTTGAGAAATTTGAGGTGGCTGTGATGTCGGTCAGTAAGTCGACTGAGGAGCTGTATGGCTCTCACGCCAGGCGTTTTATGAGGTGGCATGAAGAGCGCGGTAGCGATGTCAGTGATCCACAGCGATGGGTGGATGCCCTTCAAGAACTGACGGCCGGCCTTTCGAAAAAGACGTGGCGGCTATATCGAAACGCGGTCAGTTGGCACCTTCGGGAGACCTATGGAGGTGTCTTCGCTGGCACGTTCCTGACTGCCACCGACATCGTTGAAAAGCCACCCACGAAGACGAAGAGGTTGCTTAGGCATATCGAGCCCTCCGTGTTGAAGACGATCGTCACCACTCTCGTCGAGCGGACGGATGAAAGAGCCCACCGTCTGGCAGATCTGATGATTGCAATGGTGGCAACCGGTCTTCGACAGAAGGAATTCGCGGCGGCAGAACTTGTGAACCGAAATGGATGGGTGCTTGTTGTCGAGAACGCAAAATTTCGCTCACCTACTGATGGCGTACCTGGTCGTGGTAACGGGCGCGTTCGAGAGCTGCACATCGACAGCAACGCCTCCCCTGCCCTGCTTGAGACCATCAAGCGGACAATTGCCTGGTGCCATGGCAGGGAGTGGAGAAAGACACTCGGCCCGCACGTAAACCGAATTTTTCGTAGTGTGATAGATGACCTGGTCAAGCGCCGATCCATCGGGTCGAAATGGAAGAGATTGCGTATCTACGACTGCCGCCACCAGTTTTCCGCTAATGCCAAGGAGCACCTTGATTTGATGGCTGGCGAGGTGGCTGCCGCAATGGGACATCGATCGGTGGTGACGGCAGTATCCCATTACGGCAAGCGAGGGTTCGCCAGTTCAGGGGCGGTTATGGTTCGCCCTTCGGCCACCTCTTTGGCTGCGGTAAGTGAGGCATCGAAAACGAAGGTAAGATCTCTGGTGCAGCGTAGTGAGTTGGCTCGGGCTGGCCGAAAACCGAACGATGAAGTTGGACACGATCTGGCTGCGGAGCCCGGTCGCGGACCAGGTGAGATTTCCTCGTCGCCACCAGGATCACCCTCTCGGGACGAGTGAGCATCACGCGGGCTGGATGTCGGTTTTGCTGTAATGGGTACCGTCGAACAGAAGAGGTCTTCGATAGGCTTTCGCGCAGGCGTATGCCATGCAGTCCCCGAAATTCAACGAAGCCGGATGTCGGCCTTTGCCAAAGCTGTCATAGGCGTCGATCGCGATCGATCCCGTTTTGGGAGTCAATGAGACAATTTGGATAGCCTGGGCCTCGATGAAATTTTCGACAATCACCTTCGCTTCACTAACGGGCATGTCAAAAAATCGAGCAACGCTGAGTGTTGTTTCCCATACGGCAATGGGAGATGTTAGGCGGTTTTTTGCTATGTGCATCCGGGCTGCGAGATTGTCGCCGTGATCGTCGTCTGTCAGCATGGCGACGAGCGCCGAAGCGTCAATGAACATCATTTTCCCCCGTATAAGCTATCGCGAAATTGCTTGTCCGCTGGAAGCCCACGCTCGCCCGCTTTGGCTCTCAGCTCTTCACGAAAGTTGCGAGCGATGTCCACGGCAGTAGGCGCATCTTCATGCCTCTCGATCGCCTGGAGTAAAGCTTGTTTTACCGCCTCCGACTTTGTCTGTGCTTTCGATAGTGTCATGAAACGCTTAGCCAAGTCATCGACGCTGTCATCTTTAATGAAGAGCGGCATGTGCGAAAGGTCCTCGTTCAAAGGATATCCATTTTAGGATATACGGATATCCTACGCGGGATATCCGCTCGATCGCAAGGGATATTTACATGCTACGGATGATTTGCTGATAGTCAACGACTACCAGACTTTTGGGAGAACGTAGGCGACTGCAACGACAATAATCGTCAGCCAGAATATGTTCGTTATCCCCGCCGCTATCCGCTGGGAAGTAACATTTGGTGTGTTGCTCGCCGATTCCGTTCGGGGCTGTCCATTTGTCGTTGCAAAATTCTGGTCAGCCTCGATCTCGGCATCTCGCCGTTCCTGAGCGCCTACAATTCCACAGATCATTTGGCGTGTGATCTCGTATCGGCTGATGCCGTCTGTAGCGAGTTGTCCTAGTCGTTCGTCAAGCTCAGCCTCTGCTTTTGCCCTGATTGCCTCATCCGGGGAAAAGAGGTGCTTGTAGAAGGTCTCATCAAGCGACGAGGTGTCGTTCGTCGTCAACGCCTACATCCTTTGTATATCGCAGGAACCCGGCTCCTTCGATCTCGCCGTCGCCGTTCAGTCTGCCCGTCAAGACAAGCTTTTCGGGTAGGTTCGGATATAGAGCAAGCTCGTTCATAAGTCGCCTGAAGGAGCGACCTTTGATCCGAGCTTTGACGGATCGAGAGTTCCCGCCCCCATATGGGATTGTCAGGACGACATCTGGCTGAGCTTGAGTACGGCCTCGATCGTCCTGAGCTGGCACGACTGCGTGCCTCGGCAAATCAGCGACCCGGATGCTGATCTGCACGACCAGTGTTTGTGACGGTAATTCATATCCGATGGAGTTTGGCATATCAGCACTCCGTCCCTGCCCCTAAACCTGCTTCTCTTTCATCCAGATTTCGATGATCTGACCGTAGGTGTATCGGTTCTCTTCGCAGAAATCCCGAAGCTTCTCCGCCACACTGATCGGCAAACGCACTGAAATCTGCGTCGTAGGTTCACGCCTCCTGCGCGCAGAGACCGCTCTTGGTTCTGGCTCGCGGCCGGCAAACCCGTTACGTTCTGCTGCACGGTCAGCTGCTGCAATCTCAGTTTGGCTCGGGGCTTCATTTTCGTCGGGAAGCGGAATTGACTTAAGACCGTCTAAGGAAAACCTTTTCGAAGGCGTCGTCATGCTGCGTTCTCCTTAGTCTGGACAGCGTCTGTAGGTGTCATAGCGGCAAACACCTCCCCTGCTAGTTCCTCTGCGTTCTCGATGGCTTTCTCCAATCCGGAGACTTTGGCTGCATCGAGTTCATGGAGTGCAACTCGGTCCATGAATATCGTGCGGTATGCTTCTCTCGCCCTAAGCTGCGTGCTTAGCACCTGGACGCCGCTTTCCTTTGCAAAAGCCTCAAATTCCTTATGGATTTTGGACTTGAATGCGTCCGATTTGGTTTCAACCATCACGCATACATATGGGACGGTTCGGCCAATGCCTTCCATCTCGTCCTGGATAAGCTTGATAGCTTCTATGGCCCCGTCGATGTCCTCGGGGCTAGGGCGAACTGGTATCAGGACCAGATCCGCGCGCAAGATGACGCGGGAGAGAACCAAGGCGGCACGACCGGGTGTATCAAGGATTACGATCTGATTACGAGACCGTAGGTCTTTGAGGACTTCGAAGAAATCGTCGTTCGATATGTCGGCCACAACCTCGATGTCACATTTCGTGTTGACGGGAAGTTCGCCTTTCTTCCCCTCCTTCCACTTTTTCTGTGTTTTCTGTGGGTCGGTGTCCATGATGGCGACTGACGCCCCGTTGCGACTGTATGTGGTCGCCAGGACGTTTCCCAAAGTCGATTTTCCAGCGCCGCCCTTCGGGCTCATGATCGCGATTGTTGGCATTGGCCTTCTAGTCCTCGTCGTTAAGTTCAAGCCGGAAAGGCGGAGTGTAGGTACCAACAGGTACCTTGCTGCGTCTGCCGCAATTAATACGAATTGGGATAAACCAGTACCATTTAATGGCACCTAACGCAATGCAAAACGCACTAAATGCATGCAACCGCTATCGGTACCGGGCGAATGCATCTGCGGTGTAGCGAAAGCAGTTAACGCGAGGTGGGTGCATGTGATGCAATGCGCGGCGTACCGCCAGCAGTTAAATGCAGTTGGTACCATATGGTACGGACGCTAGAGGTGGTACGATAGTGAAAATACTGCGAATGCAACCTAAATGGTTCAGGAGTCGGTTACAATGACCCTAAGCAGGAATGCTAATCACTGAAAAAACTAGGAAATAGTTAGGTTGCGCTGCAATAAGGCGGCACGTCGGACTTGTCGGGATGATGCAGTAATGTAACAAAGTTATACGAAAGGCAGCGGTGAGTTGGCGGCGACTTGAGAACCGTCAAAAAGAGGGGCATTAAAAATGAGATCAAAATGTGGGGGCATATAATGGTCAAAGTGCGGTCAAATCACGCGCACATCTAGTGTCGAATAGCGTTGAATACGATGTATTGTATGTTTATCGGGCAGGTAAACGAGTAATTCGCAGGTTGACACCCATAGATGAGCGTTTTAGAAATCCGTGATCGTTTTTTGTGTGGGCATAATAGCGTTGACAGGCGTCTAGCCGCGCTCAAGGTACCTATTGAATCGTAAAGAGTGCAAAAATAATTACGTTGTCGTTGGGTAAATATACCCATCAACGCTGATAGTGATGATACGGCAGGAGAATTTGGTGACAGAGGCCCATGACGTTCTACGGTATGTACCGCTTGTCTACATGGTAGCGCCGTCCACCGGGAAGCGTGTTTGTGTCGCCCTGCACAATGGCCTTTCGGCTGCTGACGCCCACGATCTCGCAGCCCGCTCCATGGAAACCAAATTCACGGATTCAGCTCTCGATGTTCTGCACGAGCTACGGCTGGTGAAGCTCATTGAGCACGCGAAGGACTGGCGATTTATGACCGACGATGAACGGATGGAGTTCTGCCTCACAGTGCCGAATGTGTACGAAGAGCAGGCTGATGGCGAACAAATCTAAAAGGAGCCGGGCCGTGCTGTTTAGAGCAACCGCTATCGCTGTCGCGACCGTCATTTCAATGTCTACAGCCCACGCTCAGCAGCCTGCCTCACAGCAGGCCGCTCCGCAGCAAGCCAATCCGCAGCAACAGCCGGCGCAAGCTAGCCAGCAGCCTCAGCAGCAGGGGCAGGCCGACGATAGGAAGGGTGGACCGCGCTGGCAGTATCAGTCGGAGCAGTCTGAAGCTCGAACCTATACGCAGCCAGGCTATGCGCCCTCCATTCCGTTGGAGGTCGAGCAGCTCCGGAATCGTGTTGCAGCGCTCGAAGACAGAGCAGAACGGCTTGAGAAAACATTGAAAACGGCTGTCGAGGTCATCAACGCTCAGACCGAATCCATCCAGAAGCTTAGCGGCAATTAATAGGGAAGGGCCTGTCTACTATGCCCGATCTTATTGACCTCTTTAACAAGCTCGCGGTAGTTCTTCCTTCGGCGACAACGCTTGTTTATACATTCATGGGTTTGGCTGGCCTGACGATCGGTATTCTCGCCCTGGCGGATGCCTATCAGCATGCTATCGGCGAGGTGTCGCCACGTCTTCCGTCGAAAGGAAGCATACCTTTCCGCCTGCTTCTTGCCGGTGCGATGGTGGTTTCGCCACTATTGCTATGGCGAGCAGCAAATACCTTCGTCCTTGGCGGGGAGAGAACGCTTGATATGTTCTCATATGTTGGGGGAGGGGAGAACACTCCTTACTGCGACCTATTCCACCAGAGCTTGGCGTACTTTTTCATGTTTATCGGCTCGATCGCTATCGCGACCGCCGCAATTCAAGCAAACGGGATCGCGACAGGCAGGAATAACAAGACAGCATTCGGTCCAGTGGTATTCTTTATAGGCGGGGTGCTGTGTTTCTTCATCGATGATGTTGGCTCGATCATTGGAAACACTGTCGGGATGGATATAACGTTAGACAATATCTGCGCGAACCTGTCGCCCGCTGCGAGCGGAACACCCTAATTAGGGCGCTCGTTTCTGAAGAAACGGTAGTTCTGATCTGAGCCATTCTTTGAATGGCGATTTTGCTTCGTAGACGCGCATATTCGCAAACTGCCACGAGCGGTATCGAAATCCAGCGGACTGTACCCACAGCAGTGATCCGAGCAGCAAGCCGCCAAAGAATGTAAAAGCGCTCCCGTTCCAGGCTGATAGGAGAGCCGCGGCAGTAGCTAGAGACAAACCAACGTAGAACATCTGGTTGGATTGCATCATAAACTTGTTGGATCTCGCCATAGCGTCAGCGGGATCTATGGAGAGCGGTATCGAGTGATCGCAGGATACGCACACCAGCACGGCGTTGCCCTGGCCCTCAACAGTCCTGAACTCCATTCGACTTTGACATTTTTCACATATGTGACCCTCTGCGTCGATCGAGGACTTGAGCCTAGCTAGAAACGAAGCCTGGTCGGCAACATTTCTTATCTGCTGTTTGAATGGGTGCAGCCGGATCGGTACAAGCCGTGGCTTCAGGTGTCGCAGCGGGCTTTTCGGCTGATCTGGCTCGGTGCTTTTGTTCTTCTTGGCCATGCTTAATCCGTGATTTGGGCGCTAAACAGGACGAGTTGCGCGAGGTCTATATCGCGTTTGCCAGTATAGATTAGGTCCGCGCTGAAGCTGTCCCTGCCGTCTGTATCGGCCCATTTTGACCACCTGGTAAGATCTGGCCGAACATATATTGCGGAGGTGCTTGAGGGGTCATCCTGCCACACTGTAGAAATCTCGTCTTCGTCTACGACATATTCGAAGCCATCGACAGTTAGCGTTTTTGGAAGATCGGCGTTGTCGATATAAGCGAGTAGTAGTGCCCCACGTAAACGTGGTGAGATATCGGCGTTATCGAGGTCGCTCCTCGTAAATGGTACGCTTATCGGCACTTGAACAACTCCATTTAATATTGTCGAGAACATACATAGACGTTAAACGTTGTGCGGCAACGTCTAGGTGAATGCTCGCAGTCGAACTATGATCGTTGATCAACGTTGCGACGCCGCAATGATCCCTTCAATAGCTAAAGCAAAACGGTGGAAATCGCAATGAAGCTGATGATCGTCGAGTCTCCGAACAAGGTGAAGAAAATCAGCTCAATTCTCGGCGGCGGTTGGACGATTGCCGCTAGCGTTGGCCACATAAGAGACCTGCCGCAAGATCGAGCCGGCGTATCGGCACCAAATTACAAGCCGCTTTACGAGGTGACTGAACGGGGTAGGGGGGTTGTAGCCAAACTTCGCGACCTTGCCGCCAAAGCAGATGAGATATTCCTTGCGACTGACCCCGATCGTGAAGGCGAAGCCATAGCATGGCATCTTGCTGAAGTGCTGCACCTCAAAAACGCTCGCCGCGTGACCTTCGACAGCATTACCGGGCCGGCGATCAACGCGGCATTGTCGAATCCGCGAATGATAGACATCGATCTGGTTCGAGCCCAGGAGGCGAGAAGGGTGCTCGATCGTCTCGTAGGCTTTACGGTCTCGCCAGTGCTTGGACACTTGTTGAAGGAGAAAGCTAGTGCCGGGAGGGTCCAAAGCCCTGCTGTTCGACTTGTGGTCGAACGTGAGCGCGAAATCTCTGGCTTCAAGCCCACCCATCACTATCTCGCGCGGCTAAACTTCGACGGATCTCGTTGGGCAGCAGGCTGGTACGTCAAGCGTTACCTGGCGGAAGGCTCCAAATATATCCTCGACCAAGATCTCGCAGAGCAGGCCGCGTCCGTCCGGGACCTGCGGGTTGTCAAAAGCGAGAGAAAGGACGTTGAGAAGGAGCCGCCGCCACCTTTCACCACATCCACATTGCTCCAGGCCGCGAGTGCAAGACTTCGTTTCAAGCCCGCACAAACAGCGAAGGTGTCGCAGTCTCTATTTGAGCAGGGTCTGATCACATATCATCGGACAGATAGCCAAAATCTCAGCCAAGAGGCAATTGCCGAGATTCGCGAGTATGCGAATGCAAAGGAATTGCCTCTGCCATTGGCGTCGCGGAATTTTGGTAGCAAACAGGATGCTCAGGAAGCCCATGAGGCGATCAGGCCGACACATATTGACGTCGAGAAAGCCGGTGAAACAGCCCACGAGCAATCCCTTTATGACCTGATAAGAAAGCGCGCACTCGCTAGTCAGCTGGCAAATGCGGTCTATTCGACCGTAATGGCTGGCCTTGAGGGTAATGCCGGGGGCAAGGTTTTCCATTATATGGCTCGATCCAACACGCTAAAAATAAAGGGTTGGCGATCAGTCACCGATCGTGATGCGGCCGATGAGACCGAGGATGAGGGAGAGTCGGCCGGAAACGTTCCGTATTTAGAGGTCGGGACCAAAATCATTGCCGAAAAGGGCGAGGTACTTGCGAAGGTCACCGAGCCGCCGACGCGATACTCCCAAGCTGGTCTAATCAAGAAGTTGGAGCAGTTGGGCATCGGCAGGCCATCGACCTATGCCAGCATCATCACCACGATCATGGTTAGGAAATACGTCGAGGAAAAAAAGAACCAGGTCCACCCTGTCGAGCTGGCATTTCGAGCGATGGACGCGCTTACCGGGAAATTTGGTTTTTTAGAATACGAGTTCACCCGCGCCGTAGAGGTCAAGCTCGATCATGTAGCTGCCGGCAAGGCGTCGTATATTGATGTGGTGGCTGAAGCAGACCGGCAGATCCAGCGTGAGTTGGTAGATACCGGTGTCGATTTCTCTGCCATGACGGCGCCGACGACGCCGCAGCTACAATTTGCGCAGAAACTAGCAAGCCAGTTGGGTGAAGAGATACCGGACGCTGCACTCAGCGATCGCTCTAAGCTTGGCGAGTGGCTGGATCGTGCCAAGGCAAAAGCGGACAAGGCATTTCAGGAGCGAATGAAATCCGAGCCGGCGAGCGATGCGCAGGTGGCGCTGATCCAGCGAGCTATCGATGAGGGTAAACACGAACAGCCGGAGGGCTGGCCGACGATCGATAAGTTGTCGGCTAGCCAGATAATTGACGGGCTTATGGGAAGCAAGAAATCAAGGCCGAAACGTAAAGTCAGCCGTCGCTGATCACGAGCGCTTCCTATTCATCCTGCCTTGCTCGCCCAGGTTATTCTTGAACGCAAGCGCAGAGCGCTGTTCGGAATATGATTTGGCGACGAGGGGATAGTCGTCAGCAAGTGCCCATTTGGCTTTGTACTCGGTTGTCGTCATATCATGTACCTGGCCAAGATGGCGCTTCAAGCTCTTGAACTTGTTCCCGCACTCCAGGCAAATGATGTAGTCATCTGTGACGGACTTCTTGATCGAAACGGCCGGCTTGAGGTCTCCTTTGCCATCCTCTGATGACGATCCGCCAAGGTCTTCCTTCAGAGCATCACGGATATTCCGATAGGCGTCAGGGATGTCCTTGTGATCGAGCCTCGTAGTGGGATTCGACAGGTACGCGGTCAGGATTTCCACAGTTCGGTCCATGATTTGGTCTTCGATCTGTGTATTTTTTTGCTTGTTTTCAGAGTTTGGCATTTGGCGTCCTGTTGGTCACACACGCTGCTCATCGGGGATGGGTAACGATTAGGTGTATCGCATCCCGATGAGCAATTGAGGTTTTCAACGTCTACTATCGTTGAATCGCATTCTCAACGCAATTGAAGAATTTCTCTCTATATCAGCGTTATACGCGACAACGTAAATTGCGCTGGGGGCTAGTAAGAGGGGCAAGATCCTAAACGCGAATATGCGTGTGTTCGTGCGTACTTCAACTAGACATGAGTATATTTCACAACTTTCGAATAGACGCCTCAAGGGCGTCTGTGCATGTCACTCCAATTGACGATAACACCAAAACGATTAGTATGGCTTTCGATACAGTGAACCGAACGAGAGCGTTATGCCGACTGATGGTGCGAGGGAAATCGTCGTCACAAACGATGATTTTGTTGAGTTTTGGGAGGCTCGGCGAGCGTTGTTGAGCGCGCTCGGTGGCTACGGCAATCTGCGCTACCAATTCAGTAGCGTGAAATACCAGCGAGCGATGCGCAAAGCTCGCAGAGGCGAGTTGCACCGAGCCGAGCTTATGGAATGCCTGGGTCATATAGCCGCTCGAAAGGACATACCCGCAGTCGAACACGGCGACGCCAGAGCTGTTGCACTCACCGTCATAACAAACAACGATCCAGTCGAGGAAGACGATGGCCCGTATTATGCGCAGCTCTAATCCCGATGGGCGTCTGCTTGACGCTCAACGTGAACATGCAGCCAAAACGTTCCTATCACAGCATCCCGATGTTGCTATGAGATTGCCTTCAAGTCGGGGAGACGACCTTTACACGTCGATCGCGAACCACATTAGCCTTACGGCTGATCCGGGCCGGCGACAGTTGCTGACAGTTGGCTTGCGGCAGGAATTTGAGAAAGCACAGACCAATCTGATCGAAGTGAAGAACGCACGCCCGCAGGCTGCAGGGCGCTTCATTCACGATGCTCGACCAGATCCTGAGAAGCTTTTGGCAGAGCTTTACGAAAACACACATCGGGACGCATCGAACCGTCCACTTGGTAACGTGACGGGCCATGCTCAGGAGCGGCTTGCCGCGAGCTATGCTGCGTTGAAGCTGGTAGAAGTTGCTCGCGATCAGGGACTGTTGCCTGAAAATCCGACGCTAGTCGCAACGAAGGCGATGGTTCAGGACAAGCGGACAAGTCAGGAGTTTCCTGCTGCGCATCGGATGCCAGGTGATCTGGCCATCAAGAATGACGACGGGACGCTGACGAGGCTTACGGACGCCTTCCAGGTCGATCTGAACAAAGTGGCGATCGACAGGGAAATCTTCGGGACTACAGACCGAGTAAATCGTCTGGCGAATGTGGCAGACAGTTGGGCGGAAAATGCCGGGATGAAGGACGCGTTGGCAAAGGCAGCCACCGAAGTCGCACGAGGTGCGAGCCCTCAACGCGCGATGAAGGATATCATCGAGCCCGGATATTCTCAGGCAGTCCAAGCAGCCTACTCTAAGGTGGAGATGAATTTCACCGTTGCCGAGCAGCAGATGGTTAGCGGCGCTATTCTCGATAGTCGCACGATGCAGCCGATTCGGGGCATCGTTGATGACCTAAAGCTGTCCTCCACGGACGCTGAGGCGAGGGCGCATGCGAAGGAGCTGATCCGGCTCACCCTGCATACATATTCTAAGGAAAGCACCCTCTCCGAAGATCACCAGCTACGGGTTGATAATCTTGTAGAAGGTATCAAGGAGAATGAGCAGTCGCTTGGTGTCGTTTCCGAAAATGCCGCCGGCAAAAAGGTGCCGATTTCTGAGCAGGGTTATTATCGCCAACGGGGAATGCAGGCTTACGAAGACCTTATGGGGCCAATCGAAAAGCTTGCGAATGAGGCACTCGCAGCTTCGGTCAAGGCCGAACAAACCTATAATAATCCGAATGCCACTGACGGCCAGATCAGGGCCAGCTTCGCCGCTGTCGATGGCTATAAACAGGCCATAGGGCGATCTCTTGAGGCAATGGAAGGGAAGATGACCGATCATCTTTCCGCACAATTCCGCGATGAAGGGATTAGTGTCCCAAATGCTGATGTAGCGGACTTGTCTAAGGGCGTTATGGATAACGTTAAGATGCCACCAAAGCTTCAGGAGTTCTCGAGATATTCGAAGCATATCGACTATCTAGGGCGCGATTACGCGCATGAACGCCGAGACGACGGACCAAGACACATTGAAGAGCAACCCAAAAACGATGAAGTCAACGTTGAGAACGACTATAATCCTAGACCGTGATGGTTGATTAACGTAAAGGGTGAGGTTATTCGTGGTTAATCCTGAATTGAATGAATCGGTCGAGACGAGGGTGAAGATGGGTAAGGGTGGCGTAATCGCACTTGGGCTGGTGGCGGGGGTATCTCTTATCGCCGTGACCGGTATGGCGACATACTTGATCGTTAAAGAAAGCCAGCCGTCCTATCCTCCGCAGATGCCCTATCCGGGTCAGATGGCGGGACAGTTCCAGCAGTATCCTGGCCAGTACCAGCAGCCACCATATCCGCAACCGCCGCAGCAGTTCCAGCAGCCGCCGCAATACCCGCAGCCGCCGCAGTTTGCAGCGCCGCAAGCTCAGCCGTTTCAGCAGGCTCAAGCGCAGCCGGCACCGAGCGCACCGATTCCCGCTAATCCTGACCTCAAGACCAGTTCAAAAGATATTTTGAATATTGTGTCGAAGCTTGAGGGGTTCACGGACAAGTCTGGCATGACTGAGGCGAATGCCAATCTTGCGCCGATCCAGATATTTTTCGATCCTCGTTGCCCGTATTGCCACAAGCTCTACGACAACATTGCAGGCAAAGCGCCTATTCACTGGATTCCGATCTCGGCACTTTCTCCAGCAAATGGGGGCATTGCTCCCGGCGCGACGATCATTCAGGCGGAGAAGGATCGCCCTGGCAGTGGCGGGAAAGAGGCGATGCGCGCAGCGTTCGACAAGAAGTTGTCAGCGATCACGCCGACCGATGCGCACAAGTCGTCTTTGGAGCAGAACCTTGGTTCCTTTGTCTTGATGGCGAAGACCCTGCCGCCGACCGTGCAGGCAGGTGTCCCATTTGCTTTGATCCCTAAAGCTGACGGTACCTTCGAAACGCATGTTGGCTACACCGAGGGTGACGAGGCAACCATCATTAACGCCTACGGGAAGTAAGCTGATGGCGTTCACGATCCCTAGATTCGGGTTTCCTTCCGACGATCGGATGGAAGCCCCAAGCCATCAGGATAATCGGATAGCTGTGCTTCACCGCGCAGTTGCTTTCGTTTTGAGCGCTCTGGTCGTGTCGGTCGTGGTCAACCTATTCGTGGTGCCGAAGGTCTTTAGATCGGCTGAGGTGATCCCGTATGTGGCGGATGGTGGCGTTTTCGGTTGCCAGGTACGCATCGTAGAAGAACCGAAGCCGCAGGGTCCGTCTTCATGAAAACCAAAGATCAGATTATCTTTGAGAACAGCGCCGCAGCTTCTGTTTCCAAAAGCCTTCGGCTGGCGCTCGTGGCGCTGGCGATCACGTTGTTCATGTCACTCATGCTCAACGTTTTCTCCTTATACGCTCTTCGGAATTGGTTTCCGATCAAGCAGTTTGTTTGGACTCAGGATGCGAGGGCGGTTTGTGAGGCTATTTCGCTCGATCAACCGAATGTTTCCGATGCGCGCGTCAGAAACATGGCCGCAGATGCCGCGATTGAGCTGAACTCCTACGACTATTTGAACTGGCGGCGTCAAATTCAAAACGCCATGAATGGCTACCTGACCACCAATGCTCAGCGAGCCTATTCCAATGCGCTTAGCGGTTCCAATACCATCAAGCGTGTTGAACAGGGCTACTATACCGTCTCGGCTCTATTGGGGAACAAGCCCCCACGCATTTCTGAAACCGGGATGATCGACGGCCGATATTATTGGAAAGTCGAAGTTCCTTTGGTGATTTACTACCGGACGCCGGAAGTCTCAAAGCCTGAGAGCCGCGTCCTGGTCATGACGGTCGTTCGTGTCGATCCGTCGTTCATTAATCCCAATGGTATTGCGATCGACGGGATCACATCAACGCAAGAAGTGAGATGACGGGGCCGAAATGGGGATGAAGTTTGCAATGTTTTCTGGTGCGGCAGCGCTGGCGCTATTGGCGACCAGCGCGAGCGCGCAGGAGAAGGGGCAGGGACCGTGGCGGCAGGATTGTGGTGACAAGACAAAGCCTTGCGCGGTCTTTAAAACTGCAGAACCTGTCACGCAGCCGGAATACCCGTTCGGTGGTCCGAAAAGTCTCCCTGACCCGGATCTTGAGAAGCTTCGCGAAGGTGTGGTCAAAGAAAATCTCGGCACCATGTTGGGGCCGGGTGATATTGGCGCGGTCAATAATCAGAAGCTCGATGCCCAAGGGGCAACTGCTTATCCTGGCTATGCAGGTTCGGCCCTTCCATCGGCACGGCGTCGCGACATCGTCTACGTTCAAGGCCCGCAGCAGGGGCCGGAAGAGTTATGGTTGGCCCAAAACATTCCGTCACCCATTTCTTTTCAGGATCAGTACGGCAACCCATGGCCGATCGCATCTATCGCGTTCGACCCACGTATTTACTCAGTGAATGGTCAGGGCTGTGGCGCGAACAACGCGCCAGCGCCTCTTTCTGATGATCGTCCGACCTTCATCACTGTGACCCCCTGTAAATTCTGGACGTGGGGGTCTTTCTCAGTCCAATTGCAGGACATCAACACTCCAGTCGTGTTTGTTGCCGGCAGCGGCAATGACGAGAGCAAAAAGTTTATCGACGTACCGGTTCTCGTTCATGTGCAAGGTCTCTCTCCGACAGGCAAAAAGCCGAAGCCTGTTGCAAGGGCTAAGCGTCCGAGCAAGCCGAGCGAAAGTGGACCAGATTCTGCTTATCAGGCATTCTTGAACGGAACTCCTCCAAGCGGTGCCACGAGAATGAGCACCAGCGATGGAAGCGCCACCGCCTGGCTGTATCAAGGCAGTCTCTATTTGGTCGCACCATACAAGGTGATCACACCGGATTATGAGGCGATTGCGAGCGGCAATAACAAGAACATTTTCCGGTTTGGTGCGGCCACTTCCCGCGTTCTCGCTTCGGCAGCGGATGGCTCCGAACGCGTGATTTCCATCGGCTACTAAGGGGCGATAACATGGCAGCTTCCAAAGTTTATATCGCAGCCGGTGCGGCAGTCGTCATCGCTGGTGCGGGCGCAGTGCTCTTCCTTACCGGGGGGCCGTCAATCGATCAGGGTGGCAACACGCCCACGAACCTTTCGCAGAACGCTCCCCGGTTGAATACCGACATGCTCAGCCCGGTTGGCCAAGAAGAAGCTTCCCGGCGCGCAACGGCAAATGATCAGAAAGCCGAAGAGGCGAAACAGCAGCCTGATCAAAGCTACGTGGCTCCCCCGGTCATCGCTGAGGAGGTCAACATGGGGGCTGATGGGCCGTTGTCCCAAAAACCGCCAGCAGGCCTCGAATTGCCTGAAGTCAGGCCGATCAATCCTGCTGAGATCAAGGTGCCTCAAAAGGTCGTGGTTACCCGTCAAGCCAACCCTCAGCAGGAGGTCCAGGCAGTTGCCGAGCGCGAGCGCATCAAAGCTGAGAACGATCGCCGCAATCAGCTCGCAGCGAAGGTTCAGGAGCAGGTGAACCAGCTTCTCGCGAATAACGCGCAGCCCAACATCAACATCCAAGGCTATAAAGAGCCGCCGAAAAAAGAAGCGAACGGTTCAGGCTCTGGCTCCGCAGGCAAAGGACGCGGGGCTGCGTCTGGCCCTGTTATATTGGCGGCAAAGCCAGGAGACGTATTCTACGCCACTCTGAAAGTGGGCTTCAATTCGGAAGACCCACGAGGCCTGCCCGTCTATGCGACAATCCATGATCAGCGCGCAAATGGCTCCTATGGGCCGCTCCATGGCGGGGTGTTGGCAGGTAATGTGACGTACAGCAATGATCAAGCTGCGGTCACCTTCAAGCAAATGACTCTTCGGGATGGTCGAACAGCAGCCGTGCAGGCCATGGCGGCTACACTGGATGAAGTTCGGCCTGGCGTTGCTGCGAACGTCGATCGCCACACGCTCTCAAGATGGAGCGGCCTCGTTGTCGGTTCGCTGATACAGGGTCTTGGACAAGCCGGTCAGGATCTTGTTCGCAACGACACCCAAACGACAATCTCGGATGGTTTCGCGACAACATCCGGGCGTGAGGGGATCGATTGGCAGAAGGTCGGCCTCGCAACCTTGCAGCCACTCGGCAGTAATTTGTCCCAGGTGATGGCGCGGAACTTCCAGCGAAAGCCAACCATGTCGAGCCCTGCCGGCACCGACGTTGGGATCGTGTTCTTGCAGCAGGTTACCGTTGAAGCTTCGAAATAAACCGACAGGTGACGATTGGCCGTAAACTCCACTGAAGGTGACCTCTCGAATGTCATCACCAACCTGGACTCAATGTTCCAGAATTACGGCACTGTGGCCCTGATCGCCGCGGCGATCGGGGGAGTTGTATTGTCGGGCTACGCCGGGATGAAGCTACACGCGACGTTGATGGAAGACCATTCGGCGATGATGCAGTCCAGAGGTAGCGTCGGCGGATGTCTGTTAGGCATTGTGATCGGTGGCCTTATTACGATTTCGTCTGTGATCGTCACTTGGTTTGGTCTTCTATACGGGTGATTAGGATGGCTGATCTGTCGAGGCGCAAGAAAATCTATCTCGGTTCTCGGGATCGAGAAGAGAAGGCGGATGACACTCATCTCGTGCGCAAGCTGGTCCGAGCCGTGTTCGAAAAGGGTGTAGAGCGGCAGTCGGTAGGCAAGGCCCTGCCAGACAGCTTCATCGATCTGTTTGGGGCCGACGCCACGATTTCGACAGCCGTTCGCGCAGGTGATGCCGACGCGTTTCGTTATGCAAGCGAGGGTGGAGCGATCTCGAATAGGGAACGACTTCTCCTTGACGTGCTGTCCGGTCGAACCGAAGCAAAAATTACATCGACAGAAGGCATCAAGGAAAGCCTTCTGTCCAACATCTTCTGCATCTCCGCTGTCGACAACCCCGTCGACCTCGCGAACAAACAGAAAGCGGAGGGAGGCGACAATGTCTAAATTCTCTGACGATTACTGCCATCTGTCCGGATTTGATCCTGATATCGACCAGCCAGTGTTTTACGCTCATGACGGTAGCGAATGCACAATTCTTGAAGTGCAGGGGATGCGAGACATCCTTTCGACCGATGAGGCCACAACAGCGCTCCGAGATTTCTTTGGCAACGAAATTGGTCCCCTGCTGAAAAAAAATGGGCACTTCATTTCAGTCTCACATGAGACTTCGGGAAACACCCTCCAGCAGGTTGAAAGATTGTTTCGCCCTATCAGGGATGCCGCCAAAATCAAGGAATTGTCTGTCGAAGTGCTCGTGAACGAGGCCTTTGAGCTGACCCTCAAAAGAGCGCGATATTCGAAAACACTCGTGGCATGTTGGACTAAACCTGATGCTGTATTGAAGGGTGACCTGAAAGAGGCCCGGAGCGATAACAAAAAGGCGCGGTCTGATCTCCCTCCAGCGGTTAAAGCGATGCAGCCTTTTTCGAGGCTCGAACCCATCTCGGCCGAGCATGGAGCGTTTGTCGGTCGTGTTGCATCGGCCTTGGATGCTTCCGGTGTTCAGGTAATTGAATTGGGGCCGGATGAGGATGGCCATCGGCCCGACCTAGCGGAAGTCCGCAAAGGTCTCCTCTTTCATGAAACACCTGATAACTGGAAGCCATTCGGCCCTGGTGATCGCAAGTATCCAGGCGTGAAGTCTGCCTACGACAGTGACCTTTCTGAATTTTTTGCGCCACCATTGTCGATGCAGATCATGTCTGCCGGCATGATCGCGAAAAACAACATGCGGTCGCTGCAACTCGGCGGGCGTGCATACGCCCTTGCTGCCATGCAGCTATTCCCTCGGACGATGTATCCATTCAACGACCTGATGGCGTCGATCAAAAATGGCGCAGATCCGGCAATGCCTATGCGCGTGTCGTTCCACATCGAGGGGGGGCCTTTTAATGTAGGCTTGAAGCAGGTTCTGGCTTCATTCGCGTCGTTGACGGGACCGAAGTCCAAAAACCTGTTTTTAAATCTTAAAGAGATGTCGCGTGTCGCTCAGCAGGATCGCGAAACATTCGTTAAATGCTGGATTGTCGCCTGCACCTGGCGGGAGCCGAATGAGAGCGAGGAAACGCTTGAGCGCCGCCGCTCCTACCTTATCCGCTCCATGATGGGGTGGGGCGATGCCCAGGTGAGTGACACGACCAAAAACCCGATGATGTCATTGGCTGAGACTGTCCCTGGGATGGTAAAGCGGGTGGATTCGATCAAGCCGACATTCGTTCCGATGGGCGACATGTCGATGATCATGCCTTTCCACTCGTCGGCGCCAGTTTTTGAGCGTGGGGAGACCATCTTCACCACGACAGAAGGTAAGATTGCCCCTCATAATGCGTTCTCCTCGGATCAGAACTATTGGCTGACGTTGATCTTTGCGACGCCGGGTGCTGGTAAGTCGGTTCTGATGAACCGCCTTAATTACGAGTTTACGGCCCATTCGAAGGGTCGAACAATGCCGTTTGTGTGCGTCATCGATATCGGCGTTTCATCGTCGGGCTTCATCCGCTTGATCCAAGAGGCTCTGCCCGAAGACCGTCGCCACGAAGCATACTACCGCCGCCTCTTCAACGATCGCGACAACGCTGTCAATTTCCTCGATATTGGCCTTGGCCGGCGCTCTCCGCTGTCCCGAGAGAAGAAGTTTATCGAGCGTTTTCTTGTCACATTGATTGGCGACGAGACCCGCCAGCAGCACTATGAGCAGATTGTTCAGAAGGTTGTGACCCGCATCTTTCAGCTCAAGAGCGATCTTGAGATATCATCGTCTCCAAACACATGGGAGGCCGGACAAGATCCGCGTATCGACGAGGCTTGCGAGAAGCATGGCATCCCTCTTTCTTCCCGCGAGAAGTGGTGGAGCATTGTCGATAAGCTCGTAGAAAAAAAGGACTTTGTTTCGGCAATACGTGCTCAACGGCATGCTATGCCGCTCCTTCAGGACGTGGCTCGCGTCCTCAGCGAGCAGAATATCATTTCTGAATTTGACGAATCTGCCGTGAAGTTCATGAAGCAAGCGATCAACTCAGCTATTGAGCGATACCCGATTTTCAGTTTTCCGACGAAGCTTGATTTCGGCGAAGCGCGGGTGATTTCTGTCGATTTGAATGACGTGAAGCAGGACGGCCAGGATGCAGCGTCCTACCGCAACAACTCGCTCATGTACATGATTGCCCGCCACCTGTTCGTTCAAAAAATTGGCGGTGACGCTGAGGAAATATCCAGCATGGATTTCCCTCGGCCGATGCGGGCGCTCTATCAGACATATTGGGAACGCCGATACGAGGATATTGCCGAAACACCGAAGCGCCTGTGCTTCGACGAATACCATATGACAGGTGGCGCGGGCGGTATTGCGGAGCAGGTCCTGGCCGACGTTCGCGTCGGCCGTAAGTGGGGCATGGAGATCATCCTTGCTTCTCAGTTGCTGCGTGACTTCGAAATCATGCAAAACATGGCCAGCACGATCTTCATCCTTAAAGCAGAAACGAATGAACTGCGTGAGCAGATCCAGAATACGTTCGGCTTTTCTGACGCCGTGAAAGAGCAGCTTTACAAGCACGTCCACGGCACAGGGAAGAAAAATGCGGACGGCGTTAACTTCCTCGCCAACTATAAGCTGAAACAGGCTGAGCGATGGATTGTTCTCAATAACTTCCTCGGGCCGACGCTTTTATGGGCGCTAACGACGAGAGCGCAGGACAGAAACGTCCGAGAGGAATGTTACAAACGGTTCACGGTCAATGAGGCGTTGAGCATGCTCGCTCTACGTTATCCAGAAGGAACAGTTGGGCAGGATTGGGACGTTATGGCCAACGCAAATAACGTTGATGAGACTTCCATTGCCCGTCGTCTTGTCGATAGACTTATCGTTGAATCCGTTAATGATAGGCGTAAACGTGAGTCAGCTGAAATTGCATAACGTATAGGTCGGAAAAATCACGTTGAAAATATGATTAAATGGCTCTATGGATCGTAACGGTATCAGTGAGCGCATTTGTTAACGTCACATTCAACGTGAATCGATCGATGAGAGGGATTATGATGATCATCCGAAAGGGTTACGAGGCGGGCGAACGCGCCCATGCACTACTTTTTAAGGGCGCGATGACGTTCTTGGCGCTGCCGGCAATGATGTCGTCAGTGGTAACCTCTGTCGCGAATGCCCAGGACGTTGATCCGTCCGCACCGCTGGACGTTTTGAAGACCGCACGCGACACGGCGCAGAACTCGAACATGAACGTCGAGGACGTTACGACAACCGGTACCAACGTTCTCAATATCATTCTCATCATCTTCGGTGTTCTCGGTGTCGCCCTTGCTGGCATCTCTACCTACAAGCTTTATTCGAACATCCAGCAGGGCGAGCAGGCTCGCGGCAGCAACATGTCCTATATTGTCGGTCTGATTGTTGGATCGATGCTGACCATCCTCGCCATCATCGTCGGTCTCGTCACTACATACGCAACGGGATCGGGCGGCTAATTCAAGATCCTCCCAAGCTTGAATTTATAGACCCGGCGCAGGCGACTGCGGCGGGTTCTTTGTTTTTGGGGAGCCAGGTGCTACATATTGGAAGAATTCGAACTTGGAGACCTCGTCTCGCGATGCCTTCTGAAGAAAAAACACCGCACCCGAAACTCGCCGCTTACATCGAGAATGTGGTTTCCCGCGCTTTCTCAAAAGGCGTTTTGGATAACAATTATGGATCAGCAGCTCGTTTTGCCGAGCTTCTTGGTCCCGAGGTAAGCCGTCAGTTGGTCTGGTCTTGGATCTGGCAGTATGACGGTGTTCCGAGGAATCGAATCAATCAGCTCAAGTCGTTGAATGCCAGTGTCGGCATCGAGATGTCTGACGATGAACTCGAACAGTTGATGCAGCCTCGTAAGGAAGACCTGAAGCCGGCGCAGCTCCTTTTCGAAGAAGTCGAGCGCTCCGTCATCGAGAGCAAGCAGCAGAGCCACGTCGTTCGCAAACGGATCGCGGATTACATGGGGGTCACAACGCGCACTCTTTTCCGTTATAAAGCGGAGGGTGATATTCCGAAAACCAAGCAACCTAAGCTGAAAGAAGCTCTCACGTCGCTCAATATCAATGTGAGAGCTGAGGTGATGACGGCTGTCTTTGGGGAAGGCGCATAGTCTAAAGATCCAGCCAAGCTGCCAAGCCTTGGCTCACAATTTTAGACGCGAATGGTGCGCCGGCAGTGGGGCATGTATCCCCATCGCAACCTGCCCCTTTAGGCGGGCGACAGAAGACGATTTGGACGTGTTTCCCAACGCGTTTTAGGATCTCCGTCGCAATGCCCCGTCGTTGGTAGGCTCGCATGCCATCGGGACCATCCATGATCATGCCCGTGACGAGATACCGGTCGTCTAAGCCGTCACTGCGGTCGCCTTCGATAAGCTTAAAGGAAATACTGCCAATCCTCTCTCGATCGGCACCGGTCGTCCAGGCGACCATCTCGGCTGAAAACGTCCACTCAAGATAGACGATCCTACCATCGGCGAGAATCAGCGGCCCATTCATCTGAGCGGCCTCAGTATTCGCCGCCAGTTGGCGCGTGGTTCCCCTCTATCGCTCCATCGGACAATTCCTTTTTGGTGATCTCGTCCTGCTTCTGTTGAGCTTTCTGGGCGAAATCCTTTGCAAGCGATCTGACGGTGGCTTCGATCTGAGGACGGGCAGCGGCGGTCTTCTGTCTGGCGCTGCGTTCGGTTTGGATCATGACAAACTTACGTCGCATGTCGTCTGTGATGTACTTGCTTGCTTCAACACGAACCCCTTCAACGGCCGACACCAGGTAGGGTCGTGTTAGCGGCATGCCGCTCTTCAGTTCTGTTTGTACGTGGTCGAACATTCCCGCCACTTCCGGTGTTGGTGTGTTCATTCCGGTTACGCGAAGGAAGCTCCAAAGCGGATAGTCATAGAAGCGCATCCAGCGAAAAAGGGATGGCGGGAGCGTGCCGCCCGCACGCGTCTCGTTGAGCAAGATCGAGACGAGGCCAAATTGATAGCCATTTGACCTGAGCAGCCTCTGGATCTCGACCGTGACGCTACGTTCCTGCTTTTTTTGGATCTGGTTGTATTTTGCAAGTTCGAGCTGAGATAGGTCGCTATGCTTCTTGATCTTGCCTTTGTGGTCTTTGATATTCACCAGGCGTTCAGGCGACACGTCTCCAAACTCCGTCAGAATCCGGTGAAGCTCCTTGCGGGCACGTTGGGTTGTCTTGAAGGCCTCGCCACGGCTAACCTGCCGGCCAGCGAGATCAACCTCCTCATTGAGCCATTCAGGCAATGTGAGGACTTTCAGGTCTTTCTTTTTAGGGTAAGCAGCCTTGGCGGATTCCAGCCGAAGTCGTTTATCGTCCTCGTCCATGTAGCCAAGAACGAGGAGAGACCCCAGGCTCTTCTTGCCCTTGTTGATCTCGCGCCATATGTCTTTCAGGTATTCCTCAATCTCGGCATTGGTGGCCTCGAAATCATCTGTTTCCATGGTGTCGAGAGCGTAGAGGCGGGCGACAGACGCATAAACTATTGAAACAACATGCCATGGGAGGGCGTCGATCGCGCCATGAATGGCATCCTTATTGCGGAACGGAAAGTTCTTCCGCGCAAACGGGTTTAGGGGTCCGAAGTCTCGGACCAATCTTGCCGTTACGAGGTCTTCGTTGATCTTCCAGCCCGTAAGAGCGCCGGGATCCGTGAGTGTATCGCCTTGATGGATGCCCTCGATCGCATCGACTTCCAGCAGCAGCTCCAATGCCGTCATCGGCATTCGAGCCGGTCCTCTCGATACTGAGTAGTCTTCTGCCACTTTGAAATCGAGGAAGAACTGGTTGGCCGGGAACGACGCGGCCTGTAGCTTCATCACGTCGGTATAGCCAAGAGGCTTCTTATGCTGAACCTTGGCTCGGATGTGCTTCTCGCTGACCTTGTGGTGGGCGATCAGGCCGAGCATGAATATCATGACGGCAAAAACAACGTTGAACGTCACACTGCTCTGAAAGATTGAGCCAAAGGCGAATTTGCTGCCGAAGGGCATTCGCCAAAAATACTGACCCCAGCCTGTGAATAACCACCCGCCACCGGTTTCAACAATTCGTACCCAGGCATAGGCCTTGCCAATCATAGGAGATGCCACCCACCAAAGAAGGCTGAGCATCCCAACGATCACACCGACTAGAATGGTGATAATCAGGAATTCGCTGTGTTGAGGAGCGTTTCCGTTGTTCTGAGACATGGTCTATTCCTGTTCGCAAGTCGATTACGAACTTATAGGAACGTTGTCGCAATCTCAATCGATAGTGAACATCGATGTTTTTAGCATAAAGGAAAACAATGTACGCATACCGATGGAATTGAAGCGGCGAATATAGCCAGACTCCAGAAGGATGGTCAGTTGATTTGTGACTGAGTTCGCCGAAACGAATTCGAGGTCGCGGCGTATATCGTCTCTAGTGCTGGTCGAAATGAATGAAGCATATGTTCCAGGCTGCAAAAATGACAAATCGGAACGATGAAAATCATCTTCAACGCCTGAACTATGGATAAACAGCTCGCAGTTGGCTATCATGTGTAACAGAACGCGGGTCTCTGAGCGCCCTAAACGCTTATCAGCAGCGATCTCAGCTAGAGCTGATCGGTTTACATTGAAATCGTGGTGGGGCACTTGGTCATTCATATGCGTTTTTTGACTGAAAAATCCGGAGTTTCTGATGGTTGAGGATCATATAGCGCGCAGAAAATTACGTCTACACAAGCTCAGGTTCCTCAGCTTTGGAGCAATTGTTCTATCGGCTCTTAATATAGGGTTTACTTTTGGGCCAAGTCCCGCCGCCGCTCAGGAAGAAGGTGGATGGGTGGCGCTTAAAGAGACCAAAACTGAAGTCCAGCCAGGCGATAGCGACCTCGTTCGCATTTGGAAGGACGTAATGGACGCTGAGGCAGAGAAAATCCGTTCAGCCGGCGGGAAGCTCTTCGTCAAAGGTCAAGAAACAACGCTGCCCGCTGGCGGATACCGCCCTTCGAACTTCCTCTCTACCGAGTTTCAGACAGATCAGGCGACCTACATCGTCTCAATCATGCTCCAGCGGCCCCCAGGTTGTGACAACGGAGAAAATGGTGCTGACGTAACGGCCATCCATTCTGTGTGCCCTGCGCGACTGACTGTGTTGCCAAAAAATGGGTCGGAAGCTTCGACGACCGAGATGCCAGGCGCGTGTGGCATCTGGCCGAGCATGCAGGTTGAGCCGCAGGCGAACACAGGAAGCTTCGCTCGTATCGAGGGCGACACCATCCAGCTCGAGGCGATTCAGGCTGACACGACTGTGCCTGGTTGCGAAGTTTCGTTCCCATTGAAATAGAGGGCGACCAATGCGTCAGTTCATACAGACAGCTATTCTCGCGGCGGTTGCCTTGCTTTTCTTTGTCGCGCCGTCCCAGGCAGTGTCATATCTAGCGCCGAACACACAATACAGCCAAGCGCAGATCCAAAGCATGTTCGAGAACAGCGGGAACTCGTATCTGGCCCAAAATGCATCGACCTTCGCGGCGATGTCCTACAACGTCGAGAGTGGCGGCGGGAACTCTGCGATCTATAACGGTTCTTGTTGCACCGGTCTCATGCAGATGAACCAAGGCAACCTCGCGACATTCTGCAACTGCACCTCTGCGGAGTATGCCGCAATGAGCGGTCAGCAGCAGATCAATGTTTACGCGAAATATTACGACTCGATAGCAGGAGCGAGTTCGGTTCAGACCCTCCTCGATATGCAAGCCAATGGCGAGAGCATCGGCGGCTACAAGGTCGATTCAGCGATGGTAGCGGCTTGTATCCAGCTTGGTGTGGGGAATTGCCAAAAATCTATCAATAACGGTTGCGTCGGCGTGTCGTCGTCAGCGGGCGGCGACGGGAGCGTCAATATATGCACGATGGCTGCAAAAGCATCGGGGACGACGGGTGGAGGCGGGAGCACAGGCGGGGGGCAGATGGCCTGCCTCGTTCCGCTCATGAAGGATAGCGGCATGCAGCTCATGTCGCCCTACGGAGCCGATCGGTCGAGCCGACCAGGAGCGTCGAAGGGTATGCACCAGGGCCTCGACATCGTAAACGGTTTCACCGGGGGCAATGTCGAGAACAATCCCATTTATGCTGGCCATGCTGGAAAGACCACCTTCCGTCTCAATGGCGCAGGCGGGAATTGGGTTTCTGTGCGGGCTGAAAACGACCAGTACAATACTGTCTACTATCACTTGGCCCATAAAGACCTGGACACCTTCCGCCAGAAAAACCCGACCGTTAAAGCCGGAGATACCATCGGCTACATGGGGAATACCGGCACCAGCGGCGAAGGACATGGAACGGGGGGAACGCACCTTCACCTGGGCATGACTGTTCGAGGGTCGGTCCTTCAATCAGCTGGCGCGGGCGGACGCGTTATGGCGACGGGTGCATGCCCAACATGCGGCACCAAATCGAGACCACCTTTGTCGGCGAGCGAGATCTCCAGCGCCGCTAACGATAGCTGGTATTTCGTCAACCCTGAACCCTTCTTGGATAAGCAGATTCCGGTGCCGGCAGCGCTACAGTCAGGGTATCCTGGCTATTTTTCCGAACGGGCAGATCCATCGAAAACGCTTCCGACAACCTGCTCTCTCGATCCGGCAATCGCAACCAGCCAGCCAATGAGCACTGGTTCGGGTACATCCGTTTCCAATGCTGAGTCTGGCCTTGGCTCGTATAGGAACGAGGGCGAAGATTTCGCATCAAGCCAGGTCTCTGGAGACACGAGGTCGATCTATCTTGATTTTGCTCGTGTTGCCCTCGATGAGGCGCAGGCGGCTTCTTTGGGGATGTCGGCTCAAAATCAGCTTGCATCCGCTGTGGCTCACATGATCATCAACGAGCAGAGGACAAAGCGATGAGATCCGGCATCAAAATTGCTGCCGCTATCGCTGTTGTTAGCCCGTCGCTCCTCATGGCAAATGCCGCTTTGGCTTCGCGTGATGTTCCCTGGGCTGACGGCTACTATACTCCTCGCAACCAGGTCGCGAGCTGCGCAGACCCTAATTTCGAGGTTTACGATTGGGTTTTGCGGTTCCAGAAAAAAGGCCGCGCCGAGATGGGGACGAGCGAGGGCGTCTGCACGGTCTCTCAGTTCAAGAGCAAGGGCGGTGGCCTTTTTGAATCTCGGCTAGACTGCGATTCACAAGGAGAGCAATCCACGTCGAGCATGAGTTTTCGAACTGATAGCTCGATGAAGATCATCGAGATCGACGGCCAGCCTTACGCGTTCTGTGCGCCCTTGAAATAGGGACGCCTATGAAAGAGATGAGATCGCTGAAGCGCTGGCCGCTTGCTATAGCCTGTTTGGCACTAGGCGCTGCGTTGACGGTAATCCATGCGCCCCTGTCGATCGCGGCCGCGATCTTCCTGATCTTTCCTGCCATCCTCCGGGTGATGGATATCGCCGCTGGCCGGTCGAGCGGCGTCGTAGGGAAAGCCTGGCGCGGCTTTGGGGTCGGTTGGCTATTTGGGTACGGATATTTCTTTCTTGGGCTCTTATGGCTTGGAGAGGCCTATTCCATCGCTCCTGGGGATGGTTGGAAGTATCCAGTCTTAGCTTTCGGATTTCCGGTTTACCTAGCCCTTTTCTATGGGGTCGGTTTCGCGATCGCTGGAGCACTATGGACAAACACCGTCTGGCGGATCTTCGCCCTTGGTCTGGCATTTTTTGTTGCTGAGTGGTTGCGAGGCACGGTGCTGACCGGCTTCACGCTGATGGCGGTAGGTGAGGTCGTGCTTTTCAGCAAGATGGTCACGCCCATCCTTGGCGCCATTGGTGTTGTTGGGGCGAATGGTCTTATCCCTGTGGTTGGCTGCCTGCCGCTTGTTTTGGTGTCCCTATGGGCGGGACGGACATCTTCATGGACCGTGGCCGCAATTTTTCTGATTATTTTGGGAGGTGGCTTTCTATACGTTCTGGCCGGCCGATCCACGACAGAAGGCAGACCCATGGCTGATGTCAGGATACTGCAGACGGCCTTTACACCTCCGCAAAAGTGGAACCCCGATCTCGCCGTGAGGGCGGCGAACCTGGCCTCGATGGTCGAGCTGACAAATCAACCGCGGGAAGACGGTTCACGGCCGACGCATGTCATCTGGCCCGAGACGGCATTTGCCCTCTTTCCCGAGATGGAACCTAAAGTGGTGAATGATGTGGTGTCCCAATTGGTGGGGTCCCCAACTTTCGTTGCTGGTGGGATGCGTTCGGAACAAACCGCAGTAGGCGTGCGGGTGTTCAATACGGTCTTCACCGGTCGATCGGGAAAGTGGTTCTCGATCTACGACAAGCAGCACCTGATCCCATCTGAGGAGTTCATTCCTTGGCGCGGCCTGTTCGACGCGCTCGGTATCGCCGACTGGATCATCCCCGCTGCTGATTACTCTCTTGAGTGGGGCACCAGGTCAAAAGCCGTCAGCATTCCTAATGCCGCGCCGGCGCTGCTGGCTATCTGTTTCGAAGTGCTGTTTTCCGGCGACATCGTTTCTGCCTATAACGAGGCACCGATTAAACCCGAATGGATGGTCGTCGTTTCAGATAATTCCTGGTTCGTCCTCACGCAGGGGTCCGAGATCCTTTTGGCTCAGTCCCGCCTCAGAGCAGCAGAAATGGGCATGCCTCTCGTCCAATCAGCAAACCATGGGATTTCTGCGATCATCGATTCAGATGGAAGCGTGCTGCAGCAGATTGGTCTTGGTAAAGCAGGCGTGATCGACGCGAAGATATCAGGTGGGGCATCTGGAACATTCTATTCTGAAAACCCCCGGCTGGTTTGGTGGCTCATTCTGGTAGGTCTGGCATCTTTTGGCGCGGTGGGGCTTCTCTCGGGGCGAAGAGATTTCACGCTTGGACCTGTTATCAGTACCTAATGGAAAGGATCTCCTATGAGAAAGCTCGCAGTCTTCGCATGTGCAATGTGGGGCGCCTTTACTATAGTGCCCGCTTGGGCGCAGACGTCTGCCCCCACAGAGGCGGAGGCTCTTTCCGCCTATCAGAAAGCATATTCTCGCAACCCTATGCAGTATGAGCGCGGTTCCGAGAAATACATCACGATAGCTCTCGGCGAATGTGAAAAAGATGCTGCTGGTCCCGGCGTCTCTTGTATGTTGGCGATAAAATATAATCCGGGCGCTCGTCCGATTGATCGTGTCATCAACTTTTCAAAGTCTGCTTCAGGCGAGTGGGTTGCTCTGAGCTTCTGATATCCAACCTGCAAGGGGGCGTTGTCCATGAACTGGTTGCGAGATTGCTTTCGGGGATGCGGCAAGCTCCCTCACCTCGGCGAGCATCCAGGGACACGAGTGATGGGCCTTTTCACCGCAATAGGCGCGCTCGCTGGTGCCACAAATCAAGGTTCGCTCATGGCGTCGCTGGTTGGCGCGGTGGTGATGTGGATAGGTATGGGGCCAATGTACTTTTTTGGTGCTTGGCGGCGGTGTAAACTGAGCGACAGGCTCAATGATCAAAGGAAGTCGGTATGACCGAGAATGGACAGGCCTGCGTGTTGATCCTCACCGACGCCGAACGTGATCTGGTGGTATCAGCGCTCGGTGCTGAAGGTTCGGAGCAGTCTGTGGTGCTGGCAAGGCAAATTGCAGGGAGGAGTTTGCCTCTGGAGCTGATGACAAAAACCGTCACCGCGTCCTTCCACGCTCTCAGGAGCTATCAGCACCACAATGCGTCACAGGATCTTGCTGAAGACATCGCCAATGTTTGCGAGCGCGCTTTGGGGGAAATTGAAGAGCGTTTACCGAAAGGGTCGACGCTCAGCATGCATAACGGAGTGGTGACGCTTAGTTAGTCGCTCCAGATCGTGCCGCTTCAGCAATCGCCTTCAGGCGATGCGACATTGCCAGAGCGTCGAACTTCTCGCCTGCACCCTCTGCATTAAGGCGCTTTTTGGCCTCGTCCGGAAGCTTCATCCAAATGGCTGAGAAGTCGACATCTACCTCTTGCCAGAGGTCGGCGGCGGCATCGAGCGCTTCAACCGCGCTTTTTTTGTCGGTAATTTCGGTCATGCTCGTCCTCGCTTAGATATTTGGGCCGTCGTTTTCAGGCTCAGCCTGCGGCGATGTTCTGCTGGCGGAGAAAGCGGCATCGTCCTTGTCTTGCCGTTCGGTGAGAATCGTTTCGGCCACCAATTTAATCTTATTTGCCCAATGGTGTGGGTCCATATCATTATTTGGGTCGGCTTTATCAATAAGGTCCATGACATGCTGATCGAAATGAGGATATGCGGCTTGCAACAGGCGATCTATTTCCTTCAGCTTGTCGGCGATAAGGTCTAACTTCGCTGACGCTTCGTATTCGTCGTACTTCACAGCCATTGAAGTCCCTCTTTTGAACGTTCATGACGCAGCTGGTGCGGTTCGTTTGTTGAAAAATCATATTATCGTTTGCCCAATAAATCAAAGTCAACGTTTAACAGACGGGTGGTTGGGCAGATAGACGGTGCCTATAAAACTCTTTTACGTTACGGGAGGTCACATCTCACTTGCGGACGACTGACGAAAGAAACTATCTGATTGCACATTGATTCGTGGAGCTGACTGCCCGGTTGTGGCTATCTCGTAGGGGTTTTTCCCTTCTCGCATATTAAGGGATAAGAACTATAATGGGCCTCATGACGAGTGGTGTAAAATCAGAGACAGAAAAGCAAATCCTTGCGGCCGCAAGCCAACTTCTCGAAACAAAAGGCGAGAAGGGGCTTACAGCTAGAGCCGTTTGCCAAGTTGTGAATGTAAAACAACCCACGCTATACCATTACTTCGGCAGCAAAGACGGCCTTTTGCATGCTCTGGTAGTTGATGGGATTTCTGACTTCATCGCGTTTAAAAAAACATCCGGCGACGTTGCTGACCCGATCGAGGGGCTTATGTTGGGCTGGAATGCCTTTCTCGATTATAGTGCAATGCATCCTCAACTGATGAAGATGATCCATCGCACAGTAAGTCAGTGCCCGGATGCAACGACCTCGGCCATGGCGACGGCACGCGACAAATTACTGCGACTTGAGCAGGATGGCTGTCTTCAGATCGACGTTGATGTAGCGATCGATATGCTGCTTTTGGTGGCGCATGGCACCTTGGCTCTCTGGACGCAGGGGAAGTCCCTCGCTTCCGTCAGAGAGAGCGCTACGCGGTCGTTCGAGGCAGTGCTTAGCGTCATCGTTCGGGATTACAGGCCGTCGTTCCAGGTTGATGGCCCTTCGGACGTTCTGGAAGTGGCTTGAGGGGACGCTGCCCCTCAGTCCGCGTCCTCCCGAGTTTCCTCCTCCATCGAGAGGTAGGCATTTTGCGAAAGAGCTTCGCACTCATCGATCGACAGTCCGAGATCGAGGCGGGCATGGTGAAGAAGATCGTTGATCAGATCCTTCACGTCGGTGACGGGCTCATCCTTGCCGCGCATCGCACGGTAAGCATCAAGGGCTTTTTCGGCCCATGCTGCGCGATTTTTGTTTGTTGGTATAGGCATGTCGGCTCTCCGAGTGGTGCGAGATGGTACCACGAGGTACCGGGTGGTATGATATAGCGCTGCGCGGTGCGTTATGGCTTCCAGCGCTCGGCCATTATGGTCGAGTAGTTTTTCCCGCCTGAGCCCTTGGCTATCGCCGCGTCCAGCGCTTTCCAATCAATGGGCGACCTCGGCCGCTTGTTTGGGTCCATTCGAGCACACAGCGCGCCGTAGGCGAGCAGGAGCGCATCGAAGATGGGGTTTTCTGCCTCAGCAAGCGGAGCGTGGCACAGAGCGCCGCAGCTTGGGCACTCACCAGCGGGCATGATTTCACCTGGCATTACCCGTTCGGAGATGTCGCGGATCTCGCACAGCTCGTCCTCAACGAAGCCGCTGGAGCAATTTTGGCATATATATTTCATCGGGTGATCTCCGTCAGGCGGAAGTCCGCATAGTTTCGGTCGAACGTGATTGCGAGGTTGCGCCAACTGAGTTGCTGGTTGGCCTCTCCATGGATTCTCTCCTGCGCATCCATCGCGATGGTGCGGAGTCCGTCCATATCGCTATCTTCCCAATTGCCTTCTGTATCGAGGAGCAGGGATGTGGCGGCGTCTGTCGCCGCCAGAAGGGCAGTCAGCGCCTCTGCAATCCGCTTCGCAGCTTCCTTGATCGCGAGTTCTTCTCGGGCGGCCGCATTATCGGAGATATGTTC
>NZ_JBXHAY010000011.1:0-92547 GCF_057163345.1 Aliirhizobium sp. YIM B11859 | reverse complement strand
CCTCCACCTGGTTTTTGACCTCGGAGATCTGCACGAAGTTGCGCGCAATGTAGGCGATCGATCCGGATGTCACGAATGCGTAGATAACCGCCGCGACAACCAGAAAGCCAGGAATCGTGATGTAGGAGCCGCCGACGGGCAGCGTTAGGGCCCCGCCAATCGTCCAGAGCACGACGATAAAGGTCGACGCAGATAAAAAGGCTGAGATAACACCAGATACAAAATCTACCGGTGACTCGGTTGCGATCCGCATGTCTTCGGAAATCCGTGCCTCAGGGTTTTGATGGTCCCCGTCGATCAGGTTGAGCTGGTAGTACCTGCCATTGTCAAGCCAACGTGCGATCAACGCCTTTGTTAACCACGAGCGCCAACGTCGCTGAATCAGCATTCTGACGAAAACCTGAATGGTCACCAGAGTTACACTGCCCAAAACCAGAGGCGGGAATAGTGCTCCTAGATAATAGACTGACGACGCATTGCGCTGTTCGATCGCGTCGAAGATTTCACGGTTCCAAACGTTGATCCCATATTGGAAACCGACGTTGAGACCGATCAGTGCCAGAAGACCGATTGAGACTGGCCAAGCAAACCTGTCACCGCGGGCGCTCCAATAACCGCGCGCACTGATCCAAAAGCGCTTCAAAAGATATGATTTACGTGCACGTTCGGCTTCGTCGGGTGTCATTTCCCGATCGGGTTCGATGGCTTCAGGGACTGGCTCAGCGCTCCCATGCCGCTCATTTGTCTGTGGGGGCGCTGCAGCGTCCTGTGATGTCGCACGTTTGTCAGTGACCGTATTGATTTTCCCATCGCTCATGGGCCCCATAACGGCTGTTGAGATAAAAGGTTTCACGCGGTTGTGATGGCGTTTCAACGGGGTGCCCACCCAGTTGTGATGCTCAGTGCGCCCGACAGTTGTTCGGCGTTGTGCAACGGCCCAATGGACAAGGTAAGTCCTACGGTTATCGACCAACTGCTTGAGGTCGCCGCCCAGATTTATTGCCATGCGTGGTCGATCGACCCCATGGCCGGCGGCATCTGAGGTGACAACCTTACACGATCGGTGCGTGCCTGGATTAATGACCTCAAACGATAACGTTTATCGGTCAGGCCGCACTAATCACCCAGGGACAAAGCTCTAACTCGGTCCTTCCGATAGTCGGCGTCATTCATGTCGCCCAACCCTTCTAAACTCAGGCAAAACGGAGTTGAAGATGCAATCCGACCAATTCGAAATTTCCAGGCGGGACTTGCTTATCTCGTCAGCTGCGACAGTTGCGGTGACAGGAGCGGCACCTGGTGTCGCCGCAGCACAAGACGCAGGGACCCCGATGACACATACGTCCACAGTATCACTCAAGGTCAATCAGCAGGTGCATGACCTGGAAATCGATACCCGTACAAGCCTTCTCGATGCACTCCGCGAACATCTTCACCTCACGGGAACCAAGAAGGGCTGTGATCACGGCCAGTGCGGTGCCTGCACTGTGATGATTGACGGTCGCCGTATCAATTCCTGTCTGACGCTGGCGGTCATGCATGACGGTGACGAGATCACAACCATCGAAGGGCTTGGCCAACCCGGCAATCTCCATCCGATGCAGGCGGCGTTCGCAAGGCATGATGGATTTCAATGTGGGTACTGTACCCCCGGGCAAATCTGTTCCTCGGTGGCGGTGCTTGAGGAGATCAAAGCGAATATCCCAAGCCACGTCACCCGAAGCCTCACCGAGCAGACGACAATTTCAAATGCGGAAATCCGTGAACGCATGAGCGGCAATATCTGTCGTTGCGGCGCCTATTCCAACATTGTCGAAGCTATTGCCGACGTTGCGGGGACACGAGCATGAGGGCGTTTACGTATGAACGGGCGACATCGATAAACGCTGCGGCAAGGTCGGCGGCCAGCGCGAATGTCAAATTTATCGCTGGTGGCACTAATCTTCTCGACTTGATGAAGTTGGAGATCGAGACGCCGACGCATCTGATCGACGTCAATGGGTTGGGACTGGATAGGGTCGAGACCACGCCCGACGGCGGACTGCGGATCGGTGCGATGGTACGGAACACCGATCTTGCTGCTCATGAAACGGTGAGGCGCGATTATGGGCTTTTGTCACGAGCCATTGTCGCCGGCGCGTCGGGTCAGATCCGCAACAAAGCGACGACGGCGGGAAATCTTCTTCAACGCACACGCTGTCCGTATTTCTACGACACCAACCAGGCCTGTAACAAACGTCAGCCTGGAAGCGGCTGCTCCGCTGTTGAAGGCGTGAGCCGCCAGCTTGGATTGGTCGGCGTCAGCGATGCGTGCATTGCAACGCATCCAAGCGACATGGCGATCGCTCTGCGGGCGCTCGACGCCGTTGTCGAGACAATAAAGGCTGACGGCGAAGCGCGATCGATCGCGATGGAGGACTTTCATCGTCTTCCGGGTGATACACCACATATCGATACCATATTGGAACCAGGCGAGTTCATCACGGCGGTGACCTTGCCGGCTCCTATCGGTGGCAGACATGTCTACCGGAAGGTCCGTGATCGCGCATCCTATGCGTTTGCGCTCGTTTCGGTCGGTGCGGTGATCCACCCGGATGGCACCGGACGCATCGCTGTCGGAGGGGTGGCTCCCAAGCCGTGGCGTTTGGAGAACGCAGACAGCGAGCTTTCCAAGGGCGCGAAAGCTGCAAGTGCTGCGCTTCTCGCCGATGCTCGTCCAACAGAGCACAACAGGTTCAAGATCGATCTCGTCGAGCGCACGCTCGGTGCGGTCCTTTCTGAAGCAAGGGGTTGAGCCATGAAATTCGAGACACCCGCCAAATCCAACCCCATCGATAATTTGAATGTCGTGGGTCAGCCGATCCACCGTATTGATGGAGAGCTGAAAACGACCGGCCGGGCCATGTATGCCTATGAATGGCACGATCCGAACATGCGTTATGCCTATGGCTATCCGCTCGGCTCCGCCATTGCGAAAGGTCGGATCAGATCCATGGATGTCGCCGCGGCGCAGAAGGCGCCGGGCGTTTTGGCTGTCGTTACCACGCTGTCCGTCGGCGACCTGGGCAAAGGCAAGCTAAATACGGCAAAACTCTTCGGCGGCGATCGCATTGAGCACTATCACCAAGCTATCGCTGTCGTCGTTGCCGAGAGTTTTGAGCAGGCACGCGCAGCAGCTGGTCTTGTGAAGGTGGAATACGAGGTGGAAAACGGCGTTTTCGATCTCGCGGCCACTCGAGACAGCGCGTTCAAGCCGAAGGATGCAGGGGGCGCGCCTCCGGATACGGCCGTCGGAGATTTCGAAGGCGCGTTCCAGTCTGCGGAAATCACTCTCGACGAAATCTACACGACACCTGACCAGTCCCACGCGATGATGGAACCTCATGCATCGATCGCGGCGTGGGACGGCGACGAGTTGACGGTATGGACGTCGAGCCAGATGATCGACTGGTGGCGTTCCGACCTCGCAACAACCCTTGGTATCGATAAGGAAAAGGTGCATCTGATGTCGCCCTTCATCGGTGGCGGTTTTGGCGGCAAACTTTTCCTTCGATCTGACGCAGTCCTGGCAGCGTTCGGCGCAAAGGCGGCGGGTCGACCGGTCAAGGTTGCGTTGCCCCGCCCTTTTATCGCCAACAATACAACCCATCGACCGGCAACCATTCAACGGATACGCATTGGTGCGGAACGGGGAGGGGAAATCACAGCGATCGGTCACGAAAGCTGGTCAGGAGACTTGCCGGGCGGTGGGCTTGAGACGGCAGCAATGCAGACAAGACTGCTCTACGCTGGGGAAAACCGGATGACGGCAATGCGGCTGGCTGAGCTCAATCTGCCGGAAGGCAATGCCATGCGGGCGCCAGGCGAGGCGCCGGGACTGATGGCTCTGGAGATCGCGGTCGATGAAATGGCCGATAAGCTCGGCATGGACCCGATCGAGTTCCGCATCAAAAACGATACACAGGTCGATCCGGAAAACCCCAAGCGCCCGTTCTCGCAACGCAACCTCGTCGGCTGCCTGACACTCGGGGCAGAGCGATTTGCCTGGAGTAACCGCAGAGAGCCGGGTGCTCGGCGGGAGGGCAGCTGGCTCATCGGTCTTGGTGTTGCCGTGGGCTTTCGCAACAATCTCGTCATGCCGTCAGGCGCCCGCGTTCGCCTCGGCAGCGATGGTATCGTGACGGTCGAGACCGACATGACGGATATCGGTACAGGCAGCTATACGATCATTGCCCAGACCGCGGCCGAGATGATGGGCTTGACCGTCGACAAGGTCGGTGTCCATCTCGGCGACTCGCGTTTTCCCGTCTCTGCGGGATCGGGCGGCCAGTTCGGCGCGAACTCGGCGACATCGGGTGTCTTTGCGGCATGCATCAAGCTGCGCGACGCCGTGGCGAAGAAACTTGGTTTCAACTCCAACGATGTGGTCTTCGAAGACGGCCATGTGCGGTCGGGCAACCGATCGGTGCCGCTCGCCGAGGCGGCAGGCTCCGAAGGACTGGTCGGCGAGGACACGATGGAATGGGGCGATCTCACAGACACCCACCAGCAATCCACGTTTGCAGGCCATTTCGTCGAGGTTGGTGTTGATGTCGCGACAGGCGAAACCCGGATCCGTCGCATGCTCGCCGTCTGTGCCGCCGGTCGTATCATCAACCCGATCACCGCCCGCAGCCAGGTTATTGGTGCCATGACGATGGGTGTCGGTTTGGCACTCAGCGAGGAACTGTCCGTGGATAAGCGACGTGGTTTCTTCGTCAACCACGATCTGGCGGGATACGAGGTTCCTGTTCATGCCGATATACCCCACCAAGAAGTGATCTTCATGGATGAAACCGATCCGATGTCGTCCCCGATGAAAGCGAAGGGAATTGGCGAACTGGGACTATGCGGTGTCTCTGCGGCAATTGCCAATGCGATCTACAATGCAACGGGCGTAAGGGTGCGGCATTATCCAGTCACGCTGGACAAGGTTATTGGTGGTTTGCCCGAACTGGCGTGAGATCGAGGATGGCGGCCAGATATTGGCCGCCATCGCATTTCGAACGCGGATCAACTTCCGTCGGCAAGACGACAGACATAATCTGATTGACGAAAGAGACTGACCTGTCTGGACATATCGACGCGCAGGAGTGACCCGGGCGTTTGGAGAAAAAACTGAATCGCTGATGCCGAGCATGTCGGGCATGCTAGCCATCAGCAACAGGCGCAAACAGGTCAGGTTTTCGCCACGAATGCCGCCTCATCGTCATCTCTCTGTCTGCCCCCCAATGCTGCAGCCGCGCAAGCGATGAAGGCGCCGACGAGAAGAGAAAGCGCGCCGAGCATCGCCGTCGTCGACGCTGATTTTCGAGCCGTGTCGGCGGCTTGCTGCGCTTCCACCTTGGCCTGTTCGATCCGTTGCAGGACTACATCAACGCGGGCTGCAGCCTCCTCAGGCGTAAGTCCGCTGCGAGATGCAATCAGTGTGGTGAGATAGGACTTGTCCTCGTCCGGCATTTGACCGGCCGCAGCCGACCTGATCAAGATACGTGAAACTTCGGCAGCTGCAGCCGCATCGTCAGGCTGAGCACGATTGCGCAAGTCCTGTCGGCGAAGCAGGGTATCCGTAAAATAGCCTGTTGCCGTATCCGAGCCTGCGTTGTCGTTTTCGCCGACAGAATTCGCGTTCGCCAACGTGGCGGTCGAGGCTGCAGACGTCAATGATTGAATTCCGCCCCCAACAAGGCTCGTGAAGGCGGAGCCGGCCAAGCCCGCGACAATGACGGTCGCCAAGGCCCAACTCAAAAATCCATGCGCGGTATCGCGGAAAAAGACCTCATCGGT
Organism: Aliirhizobium sp. YIM B11859; assembly: GCF_057163345.1. Classification (NCBI taxonomy): domain Bacteria; kingdom Pseudomonadati; phylum Pseudomonadota; class Alphaproteobacteria; order Hyphomicrobiales; family Rhizobiaceae; genus Aliirhizobium; species Aliirhizobium sp. YIM B11859. The sequence continues at coordinate 86,721 of NZ_JBXHAY010000011.1, read as the reverse complement.
GTGGACCCCCGCCCATTTGGTGCGAAGGCGCCCTGTAAGATAGCCGCCCAAAGCTGAGGCCAGCCACTGAACGACGACAAACCAGATCGCCGCGGAGATACTCACCGTGGTGAAAGAGGCACTTTGTCCAGCCCATGGAGACACCATCGTAAGGCCGACGCCGGCCCCAAGGAGAAGCAGAATGAGAGCGGCGGCCGACGAAGCGACAGCTCCACCGACGACCGGCCCCCAGCTCAAAGCCGGCACTGAGGATTCGACGCCGACATCGGATATACCAGATTGATAGAGAGGCATGTCACTCTCCTAGCGCATGAAGAGGACAAGGAGGATAACGATCGGCAAAGGCACGCCGAGGAGCCATAGAAGAATACCGCGACCCATGGAAAACCTCCGATAGAATTGTTGTTGTTGGCATCGCCTGAACGTTGTTGAATTATCCGGGTTCCCACGGAACTCAATTTTTACGGTTTCGAGGCCACTTACGGGCTGACGAAAACCCTGCCCGGAGCTTTTGGTCTCGCCTCTTTGCGTAGTTCAATGTGTGCAGTCTTCAGCGAGAGACCTATGATTGGGCATTCGGGAGGTGAACAGGCCGCTGGCGGCGCGATTGCGAATGCCCCATACCGGTGCTCATCTCCTCGACGGCGGTTCCGGCATCCAATGTATAAGAGGGAGCATGATGACGTCGGTCCACCGCTACAATCGCGGTACATGCAATCCCTTGATCGCCATCTCTTTGTCGAAACGCCCTCTAAGCTTATGGGGGCGCTTCCTCGACGAACGATGTTAACCGTCTCAACTGAGCAGATGATAAGGTCAGCATTATCCGTGCTCGCAGTTCTGACCGATCAAGGTAGACCCGTCCGCTCACAGCGCATGCGCGACAGGGCGATGCGGCTCCCTGCCGGTTTGGGGACTGACCCGAATTAACTCGAACATCATTGTTGTTGAGAACGAATTGCTCGCAACGCTTGGACCCGAGCCTGACGTTGATGGCAATGGACACCGTCTCATCGCAATTGCGCCCACGCACGACAGGTAATCGGCCAAGATGGAAAGCACCACCGTTGCCTTCTCCAAAATGCCCCTAAGAAGAAGAGAAGGTGCCGCCACCGCAAGCTTCCCAATCAGCGCATAACGTTGAGATGGTTACTCTCGCAACGGCGGGCTGGCCTGTACTCTCTCCTAGGGTCAGCAGCGATCAACATACCGGTTGCCATTTCGGTCACGATAGTAACAACGACCTGGCTGGCCGGCCACATTTCCGATTAATGCACCGGAGACACCACCTATCGCGGCACCCACCGCCGCCCCTCGTACATTGCCGGTGGCCACGCCGCCAATCACGGCACCACTGGCTGCGCCTATGCCGGCACCACGTTCAGTCGACGAACACGCAGTCAACGCAAGGGTTGCGAGCAGTGGGATGATGAGCTTTCGCATCAGAGTCTCTTTCAAATACGAATGAGAAACGCACCGAAATTAAATCCGTTCCTCAACAATCGTTTTTGATGCAGTTCAAGCGATCTGATGGTGATGCCAGGAAAGCACGCCACGTATCGAAGTCTTTTGATCAACAACGACTTCGACCGGGCAGTCGTCCATCCCCGTAAAGAACTCAAAGCAGATCGAGCAATGAGCTTACGTCAGCTCCCGTTGCCGAGGTATGGATTGGTATTCCGAGAAACCAAGCGCCCATCGCCAGGACCGCCAAAAGCAATGATATGGACGGAGCATAATCACTCGCAAGAGCGTGAGCCGTGAGGCGGAGGTTTTCTGTCGTCAGTTGATTTCGAAACATCGGCGCACATCAGAACCGTTGACGGAGGATGACATCCAAACGCCGGGTGATGATTTACGTTCCGATAAGGTTTCACGGGTGGCTGATTTTATGGTTCGTGCCACCTGGTCATCGGCCGACATAGGCTCCTGTCGTCCGTTATCTGGGCATACCGAGACGGGAGCTGGTGAAACACTATGCTCAACGAGAGAAAAAGTTCGACCTTGCGACATCGATCAACTCGTCTCCGCGTCCATTCATCACCGCTTTGGCGGCCCACAGGCTCATGCCCATAACCTGCGCTGCTTTAATCTTCGGAGGGATTGAAAGCTCCTGTGGGTTCGTCACAACGTCGAGGAGCGCTGGTCCCGAATGGCGCAAAATCGCTTCGATGCCGCGTTCAAGCTCGGCGGGATCCTCGACGCGCACGGCATGAATACCCGCAGCGCGAGCGACAGCTGCGAAATCGGGATTCTCAAGATCCGTCCCCGTTTCGATGTAGCCGGCCGCTTTCATCTCCATGGCAACGAAGCCGAGAGAAGAATTGTTGAACACAACTACTTTCACCGGGAGATTTTCCTGTTTCAGGGTCAGAAAATCTCCCATGAGCATTGTAAAACCCCCGTCTCCGGACATGCAGATAACTTGGCGATCCCTCTCGGCAGCCTGTGCTCCGATTGCTTGTGGCAAGGCGTTCGCCATCGAGCCATGGACAAGCGAGCCGATCAAGCGCCGTTTCCCGTTCATCTTAAGATAACGGGCGGCCCAGACCGTGGGAGTGCCAACGTCGAAGGTGAAGACTGCATCTTCCGAAGCCTGCTCGCTGAGTAGCCTCGCAACATGTTGGGGATGGATTGTCCCACCGGCCTTGCCTGTCGCGAGGTCATCCAGTCCCTCACGTGCTTTCTGATAGGCCGCCTGGCTACGTTCAAGATGCTTGGCGTCGGATCGCGCTTCCAGCTTGGGCAGCGTTGCCCGCAGCGTGGACCTGACATCGCCGACGATTGCCAGGTCCAGCGCCGTCCTTCTGCCGAGGTTCTCAGGTCGAACGTCGATCTGAACGATCTTCGCGTCGGTCGGGTAAAACTGACGATATGGAAAATCCGTGCCGAGCATGATCAGCATGTCGCATTCGAGCATGGCCTTGTAGCCGGAGGAGAAACCAATAAGGCCCGTCATCCCCACGTCATACGGATTGTCCCACTCGATATGCTCTTTGCCACCAAGAGCATGAACGATCGGAGCCTTCAGTCGCGATGCAAGCTCAACGACCTCGTCATGCGCGCCCTGGCAGCCCCGGCCACACAGGAGTGTGATCTTCGACGTCTCGCCCATTAAATCCAGCAACCGGTTGATTTGATCATCCGCTGGCACGACGTCTGGCGCCGCAAGCTTGAGCGCAGCGGGCGTAGAGATTTTCACCGAGAGTTCGGCAAGCGCTATATCGCCCGGAACGACGACGACTGCGACACCTCGCTTGCCCACGGCGGCCCGGATGGCTGCCTCCAAAACGCCAGGCAGTTGCTCCGGCTGACTGACAAGCTCACAATAGTGGCTACATTCCCTGAAGAGCTGGTCGGGATGTGTTTCCTGGAAATAGCCTCTGCCGATCTCGGCTGATGGTATCTGTGCCGCGATTGCCAAAACCGGCACACCGGACCGATGGCAGTCGAAGAGACCGTTGATGAGGTGCAGGTTTCCGGGGCCGCAGCTTCCCGCGCAAACGGCAAGCTCGCCGGTAAGGTGAGCCTCGGCACCTGCGGCGAAGGCTGCTGTTTCCTCATGGCGTGTATGAACCCACTCGATATCGCCACGTTTGCGCAAGGATTCAGTTAATCCATTCAGGCTGTCGCCGACGACGCCATAAATTCTGTTGACGCCCGCTGAATGCAGGATCTCGGTCATTACGTCGGCGACCTTGGATTTCATCAGGTTGCTCCTTCGAACGTGGCTGTTGGGGACGTTTCCCTTGAACAACTAGTCTCTAAGATTCGCATTCCAACCCTCGGTCAATCGGCCAATCTGCTGCAGCGAACGAATTCAAACGTTTTGTCCCAATGTCCGGTGACAACGGATTTGCTATCTTCCGCTTAGACGATCGGCGCAGGAGAGCCAGCCCATCATGCGCCAAGCGCGGGGTGTTGCCGGTACCGGATCTGCGGAAAGCATAGTGGCCAGCGGCCGCATTTTTGAGGCCTATCCAATGGTGGGGCATATGGCAGTCCCGACCGGCACACTCTAAGAACCGACGACAAAACGTTTGTATAGCCGGAGCCGGCCACACATGTTCCGATCAGGTCTCCAGGCGCGACGGGCAGACGAGGCTTCGACTGAGTGGTCAAGAGTGGAAGTTATTCAGTTGGTACCGTATCGTACAAAAACCTGCTTGCCTTCGTAAAAGATAAATTAAAATATTATTTGCGCATAAACAATTGTACTGTGGTGGGGACGAAAGTTTATGAATTGAAAATGCAGAGTATATGGGAGTTTAATGCTATGTTGGCGTTTGTTTAATGTTTAATTTTCGCTCAAACTTTATAAAGCTGGTCAATATATCGCGTTGAGTTGGCGTGAGAATTCATAGCCAATCCGGGGTAGTTGTTGCTGTAGGACGTAAACAGCGACAACAGTTTTTGGGACAACGATCTTTCATCATGCAAAGCTGATACTTGTAACAATCCTGAACGCCCCGATATGACACGCCGTCAAAGATGGACGACAAATCACGTCTTTGATTGTGGAAGCGGCAGCGGAGGGGTCCGGCTGCTTCCACTCCATATCGCTTCGGATGTGTTGCCGTATCAGCTGCTCATCGAGCTAGCGGCGGAAACCAGAAAACCCCGCCTTTGAGCGGGGTTTGTTTCCGCCGGTGCGACACCATCTAGACGGAGGGCGCACAGACAATGACGCGGGACAGAACGCGGTCATAGCCCACTATTTCGCGAGCCACCCGAATGGCGCGGGCCTGATCACTAGTCGAGCGGACGGCGCCCTCAAGCACAATGTAGTCACCCATAACATCGACGGATAGGTCTCTTCCATCGAAATTGGAGAGGTAATTCAGTTCCGTTTCGATGGCAGTTTTCTCCATCGATATGCCGTGTTCACGGGCGAAATCGAAAGTGGTGGAAGGCTGAAGAGTGCTCAAAAACATTGGCGTTTCTTTCAACATGAATGTCAGATGAATAACACGTTGTGAAACGTTTATGTTCCCGCGGTGGTGAACTTATTTGGTGTTGGCCATCAATCAAAACGGCATCATTCATCTACACCTCATGACGGGTCGAAGGGAGATAGCCGGCAAGATCGGAAGACGCTCCACCCATAACGGGATAATAGGGAACCTGGCCGACATCCTCGAACGGGACATGTGGCGATGTAACGATGAGGATGACTTGGCCACCAACCAGCATCCGAAGTCTCGTGCGGATCAAGAAATACGCATGGCATCTAGATGTTCCATAATACATATTATGCCGCCACACACTCACACGCAGCCACCGTTCGGGACCACTGCTGCACCACAGGAGTTGCGGTTCGCCTTTGGCCTACCTAAGTTCGAACCTGATAACGTTGAATAGGTCGTAGCTCTCTCAGCGCGGCGTCAGGGCAACGCTCTTTCTAAGACGGCAATTTTTATGCGGGAGAATGTGATGGACGAGGCCCTACAGCTGTGGGACTGGCGCGAGAAAATCGCAAATCTCTACACCGCGATACGGTCTAGCTCAGATGTATCCGCTGCTTGGCGTCTCTGGAGCGATACGCGCTCAGCGATGTTCCGCGATCATCCTCAGTCACCCATTGAAAAGGCAGACCGCCAAGAGTTCAAGGGCCCCTCGACGTTTCCCTATGATCCATCCATGCGCCTGACAGTAGCGCTCGACCCGGTACAACCCAAGCGAATGACCGTCGCAACTGGAACGGATGGAAATCTGTCCATGCATTCGTTCGCTCGCACGAACGGTCTGGAGCAAAGCTTGGGTGGCGAATTGACCCTTTACTGGATCGAGGGATACGGCGGTGGTGTGTTCTTGCCTTTTGTAGATGCGACATCAGGTACTGAGACATATGGCGGCGGACGATATCTTCTCGACACAATCAAAGGCGCGGATTTTGGTGCGGCACGCCCCGACGGCACATTGGTGCTCGACTTCAACTTTTCCTACTTCCCGTCATGCGCCTATTCTTCGCGCTATGTCTGCCCACTAGCGCCGCCAGGCAACCGATTGAAAGGCGCTGTCAAAGCTGGAGAGCGGCATTCAGAGTCGAGGTGATTCCTAGCTTATCAGGCCCGCGACATCGCGTTGCCCGCCCCGCCTTCGAAACGCGCGATGTAAAAAGCGCGGTGGGGCTAGGGGCCTCTGGATTGCCTACCTTCAAGGACGTGCCTCTCGGTTTCAAATGGTCATCAATCTTGGTCTGTCGTACAGCCCTTCAAAGTTCTCGGGACCGGTTGATTGGCCAGATAAGAAGGCCCACATCTTAAACCGCTCTTCTTGACAGCGTCGCTCCGACCTTGCCGTGCTGACCGGTGGCTGTACTTGGTGGTGACCATGGAAACGCTGCTATATGGGACACCAAGAGTTCACCGGCATTCTGGCAGTCATACCGAGAACCAAAGAGCTACTTGCGCGAAAATAACAGCAATACATTAGACTTTAATCATGTGTGAAACACGGTAGCAATCCGGACGGGATAGACCAGAGCCTCGCAAGAGGTGCGCTGATGACACTGGAACTCCAGAACACAATTCTCGAAATGATTGCGCGGGGCGAACCCCTCCAGACCACGATTGATAAACTCTGCCGGGCCGTGGAGATTATATCGCCCGCGTCGATATGCTCTGTCCTAACAATTGAGGACGGGAGATTGCAAACTCTTGCGGGACCTTCTCTGCCCAGCCATTTCTCCGACGCGATCAATGGCTTGGAGATTGGACCCGAAGTCGGTTCCTGCGGTACGGCGGCCCATTTCGGCAGACCGGTCATCGTCACCGACATTGCAATTGATCGGCGTTGGAAGCTCTTTCGTCACTTGGCGCACCCTCTCGGCCTCGAGGCATGTTGGTCAACGCCGATCCTGAGCGGCAGCAAAGTTGTCGGCACATTCGCTTTTTATTACAGGGACAAGCGCGGGCCGACCGCCCGCGAGCAACAGATTGTCGACGCCTGTGTTCATCTCTGCGCGATTGCAATAGAGCGGCATCGCCGAGTGTTGGAGCGTGAGCGACTGGGGTATACCGATTGGCTGACCGGCTTGCCCAATCGGTTAAGCTTTCACCAACGACTGTCTCAGCTGGCTGCCACTTCCGATCCCTGGGGCATCCTCCTCCTCGATCTCGACAATCTTAAGCTCGTCAACGACACGTTTGGACACACGGCTGGTGACGATCTGATCCGCGTGGTGGCAAGCAGAATATCGTCGGCTGCTGGGGCGGGTAAGACATTCAGGCTGGGCGGCGACGAGTTCGCGATCATCGTATCAGGTGACGGACAACCTATCGACCTTGCTGGGTGCGCAAGGGCCGTCCTGGCCACTCTGTTACCGCCAACCGACTGTGCGGGCCATGTGGTGTCCCCTGCCGCTACGGTTGGTGGATCGAGAAAGGATCAGGCGACATCACCGGATGTCGTACTCAAGAATGCAGACATAGCCCTATACCACGCCAAGGAGGAGCGCAGAGGGCATTATGTCGAGTTTTCTGTGGGCCTGGGTACCGCCATCACCCGTCGGTTTCGCGCGATCAGAGATGCGGAGACGGCTTTGCGTCAGGGCCGCATGCATGCATTCTATCAGCCCATCTTGCGCCTCGATACGCGAGAGATCGTCGGTTTTGAAGCATTATGCCGTATGCAACTCGCAAATGGTCAGTTTGCTGCGGCCGCCACGTTTCATGAGGCGACAAAGGACGCGAAAGTTGCGTCCGATCTCACACAACGGATGCTCGTTCAGGTGGCCGGAGATATCCGAACCTGGCTTGATCAGGGGCTTCCGCTTCAGCATGTCGGAGTCAATATCTCGGCAGCCGACCTTCATGTCGGCAATCTAAGTGATCGATTGTGCAATACATTCGCCGATGCGGGTGTTCCGCTTGAGCACATCGTCCTGGAGGTCACCGAATCCGTTTATCTGGGGCAGCGCGGTGGTGAGATTGCCGCCCAGATAAAAGCCTTACGGGCGCGGGGCCTGCGCGTCGCACTGGACGATTTCGGAACAGGCTATGCTTCACTCACTCATCTTTTGACCATGCCGGTCGACGTGATCAAAATCGACAAGTCCTTCGTTGAGCGCTTGGCTCCCCTCGAACCTGCCAGTTCCATTGTAGAGGGCATCATCCAGATTGCCCAGAGAATGGGAATAAGGGTGGTGGCCGAAGGTATCGAGCAGGAGGCCCAAGCCGAACGTCTGCTCAAACTCGGTTGCAGCCTCGGACAAGGTTATCTTTTTTCAAGGGCAGTCGATCGTGAGCACGCTGCAGCCCTTCTGAGAAGTAGCGGCCAGGCAATGCCGAAAATCAAGCAAGCGCGACTGGGTACGTAAACTCTGCGCGTGAATGCCTCAAGGCATCCCAAACCCTTCGGCCTGATGCTATTGAATCGTTACGGAACTGTTGGGGATTCCAAGCGCCTCAGCCAAAACCGGATCGGGCGTTCTGCCCAATTCGGTCGTGATCGCTTCGAGCGTTGCATTTAGCCGCTCTTCAACTTGTGTTGCCTTGATAATCCCGGCACAGCCGCGCGCGTAAATAACCAGTCTGGCGAGAGCCGCGAGCTCGTCTTTTCTGTCAGTCTCGTCTTTTACCACTGCAGTTCTCCGATTTCGTCGAACAGTAGCTTGAGCCGGCGGAACTGCGGCGTGAATTGAGCGTGACACAACGAATGGAAGAGAACGCCCTACCCTCGCCAAAGTGACGTTCTGTGGAAAGTCCAGGGTGGAAGACCACCTTGCGTGATCCCGGCAAGGGCTTTCACGAGGCTTATGGCATCGAGACGCTTCTGATCGATATAGTGCTCGCGACACACCTTGGCACGCTCAACCGCGCCCTCTCCCCCCAGGTTCGCGCAATGGCTGTAGAGTTCCGACCAGGTACGGCGCTTGAAAAACAGTGCGTTGGCAATTGTGTCAATCTCCGCCGCTTCCGGCGCAGAGAAGATCCCCTGCTCTCGCAGACAACTGGTTGTCGCACGGATGTTGACCATCGGGAGAGTGATGGCTCGAAAACCAAGCTCAAAAGGCGCATGTAGGAGTGCAACGTCTGCATCGTCAACCAAGGTCCCGGACGCGTAGTCTTCGTAAATGCGTCCCACCCCTTTCATTCCGAAGGCGTGGCACTCTGCAGCCCGCAATGCCCCCATACTTGCGGCACCAATCACGTTGACGCCCTGCGACAGTGCGAAGAGTATTTCCTTGTGCCATACTGGTGCCGTGTATTCGAAGCCCCCATCGACCAGCCCGATCGCAGCGGCACCTTTTCGCACTGCCTCGAGAATATCGCCTTGGGTGGCGGGCGGCATCACTTCTATCCCCGGTGCCACCAGTTCGGTCGCGTCGGGCAAGCTGGGTCCGACAAAAACGACCTTCATGCAGATAGTGCCAAGGAAAGCGCCCTGGTCCCGAGTTTGAATTTTCGGTCACCAGGTGGGTTCTCCAATTCCGGCGCGAAAACTTTCACGACGGCAAATGGCAACGCCGGCCCAGAAAGCTCAACGCTGTATAGCCGCGTCAAGCCATGTCGCCGCAATACTTCGACAATGGAGCCCTGTGCTCGGCCAGCTCTAAGGGGTGCGCTTGTGGTGTTTTCGATGGTCATGAGGCGCCTGATGTCGTCGGGAAGCGGTTTCACATAAGTCTCCGGGTAAACGTCGTCTCGGGCTCCACTGATGTAGGTCAGGCGGGATTGGGCAGCCTCTGTGATCGCTCGTAACGCGGCGCTCGACATGTCTGGATCGGTCCCGCATCCAAAAGTGACGTCGACATATCGCGACGTGCTCGTTGCTGAAACACTCGGTTCTCCAACATAGGCAGCGACCGTGGGTATGCCGACATCGCTCGTAATCTCAAACAACCGCAACAGAAGCCCGGCCTGCTCAACCTGCTTGGCGAGATTCGTGACATTTGAATTTTCGAACGTTTCGACGTGTCTTAACGAGGCTTGTTGCCGCCAAGCAGGCCAAAGGCGCCAGAGAGCCGTCGCATCGCGTTCAATCCGCTCGAGCAGTCCATGGACGATCGCCTCGTCCACGGTATTTCCCGATGCCAGGCCATCTGATGACTTCCAGTACCGGCCAGCCGGCGCCGTTCTGTCCAAAACCGCCGCGTCGAACGGGACAAACACTGCACGACCCGAAACAAGGTCTTTGGCTTCAACGAGGACCATCTCCTCCCCCTGAGCTGCAACGTCCTGGCCCGGGGCCAGCAGTTCAGGCAGAAGATCATATTCCCGCCCGGCATGGTGGAGCTCCATTCGAGTGGCAAGCAACCTCTTTACGTGCGGATCGCAAGCGACTGCTCGCTCCAGCGCTTCCATTGCCGCCGACGTCATTGCGTCGGCATCGGTGAGACCTTTGCCGTGCGCAACAACAATCGATTTCGCATTCGGGGTATAGGCGCACCATACCGGGATGCCGACGAAATCCAGACCGGTATGGCGGCTTACGCGTGTTATGCCATAGTCCGCCAGATAGGGGGCTATCCGGCGGTAGGTCTCATCGGGCGGATAGGCCCTTTCCACAGAGCTAACTCAGCCGTCAAAGACACCCGAGAATGCGGCGTCGGTCGACCTGACAACGACCGCGAGATCAACGCCTTTCAAAACCGTCCCCCCTGCCTTGCGTATATCATTTGCGGATGCGAGCGCTCCCTTGGCGGGAGCGTCGAGAGGAACAATGGTACCCGCCTCGATATCGGCGAGATACAGACCGACTTCACCCGGAAGCCCGATTACAATGATCTTCGACATGAAATAACTCCGTTTCAGATTTGTGGAACATTTACTGAAATCCGGCCTTCAGCAGGCCTTCCCGGTAAAGATCTTTCTGCCATTTCTCCCTTACCGGCAGGATCGACAGCCATTTTTCAACCTCGAACAAAGGATTGAGTTCTTGCGCCTTGCGGCGATGCATTCGCGCCCTTCCCATATCTCCTGCCATCGCGTAACTGGCGGCAAGCAATCTACGCGCAGACGAGCCGTCGGCCATGCTTTCAATATGCGATATTGCATCAGTAAAGTTGCCCAGGAAAAAACTCGCACCCGCAGCAATCCAGCGATAATCATCCGGAGAGTCCGGATTGAGGGACATCGCCTTGATGATTTTCTCCAGGCCTTCAGCTGGTTTGGACGCGTGGACCAAGGCGTCGGCATAACCGCAGAGCGCATCGGCGAAATGCGGACTCAACCGCTCTGCCTCGTGAAAAGACTGAAGGCTTTCGTCTACGTCGCCACGGTAAAGAAGGGAAAGTCCAAGATCTCGGTGGGCGGCGGCAAGGTCGGGCGAAACCGAAACTGCTTGCCTGGCCAAGGTTTCGGCTTGCACGAGAAGCTTGCTGTCACCTCTGGCCGTCAGCACCCATTCCCAGGAAAACGTCCGCGAGAGCCCGGCCAAAGCGGGGGCGAAGTCGCCGCGCAGCTTTAACGTATCCTTGAGCGCGCTCCGCGCCCGACGCATGCCTGGCAGCGTGTAGTTGCTGAGATGTCGTGTGCTGAGGAGATACGATTGATAGACTTCGGGTTGCGTCCGGTATTCGCTGAGTTGACCAACACTCCTGCCAAGATGATCGGAGATAGCCGTCACGATGAGACCTGCAACCTCCTTTCGGCGAGAAACCAACGACCCTCCCGTGAGAGGAAAACGCTCCGCCCACAATACCGCATCTGCAGGCAGGAAGACCATCTGTGCGAACAGTCCTTCCTCCGAAATTTTCGTATCCACCACGTAGGAAATGGAATGGGTCTCAAGCTGTCCCAGCTTGTCGACATGTTCTCTGATTCTCGCTGCTGTATATGGTGCAACCACGGCCGCATTACGGAGTGAACAGAGCCCGATGGTGATATCGTCGATCAACGCCGTGGCTATACCCGAATGGACATTGCCTCCAACCGTCGGCGGAAGCAGGACAATACGTGGAAGCTCGCTATGGGCGACAACCTGCGAAGCGTGTTGGGGAATTGGCGAAAGCATCTGACGTTGTAGTTGAGCCTGCGGTCGCACCGCGTCGGCGTTTCCGGTTACCTGCCGGTGAGCCTCAAGCAAGATTTGCGCAACCGCTTCGTCCGCCGGGTCGTACTCAAGGAGAAGCTTGCCTCCTTCGCGGACAACCATCCAATGGGACCGCACCGTGGCATGGCCTGCCGCCTCGACGAAGATTTCCCGAAACTGCCACCAATAGTTCTGCTTCTGCCGCTCGATCCAGGTCCAAAGGGCACCGGAAGATCCTGCAACATTCAAAAACGGCCGCTCAATCAGCAGTTTTGTCGCGCGCAGTTTTTCGATCGGATCCAGGTCTGTAACGAAAGCATCAAAGTCAGCCTCGAGGCCGCCGGAAACACGCAAAGCAGATGCAGAGATTTCGAACGGGCTCCGCCAGCCCTGCGCCTCGCATTGCCGCACGCGCTCGATCATCTTGCGAAGGTTTAACCGGGCTGTTCCGGGATCACCCGGCCACAAGAGCGCAGCAAGATGTTCCCTTGATGGATCAGGGTTGCGGCTCGCTGCAAGATAGGCCGCGCAAAGCAGGGCCTTGCGCGGAAGCGGCAAATCACCTTTTCCGTGCTCCGTCAGGGCCAGCGGGCCGAAAGTCGTCAACTGCAACACGATACTTGCCCGTTTTCAACTCTTTGGATCTTCGCCGACCGAGCTGAGTTCCGCGGCGGCCAGTGACTTGACGAGATGAACGATACTCTGGCGGGTCCGGCCCTCCGGCAGGCGAATAAATGCGTGGTTCAATTCGAGCCCCTGCTTGCTCGAGAGGAATGTAACGATAGCATCCTCTTGCCGCGGATCGGACGGCATATCGTCATTTAAAGCGTCGGCATCGGTGAAAAAGTAGGCCACCGGGACTTGCAGGATGGACGCTATCATCTGGAGACGGCTTGCTCCGACGCGATTGGTCCCTTTTTCGTATTTTTGGACCTGTTGAAAGGTGATGCCGAGGCCTTCCGCAAGTTTTTCTTGTGACATGCGCAGCAAAAGCCTGCGAAGCTTTATCTTTCCCCCGACATGCACGTCGATAGGATCTGGTCCCAATTTGCGAGCCATCGTTTTCCCCTGGATGCTGCAGGTAAAGATGGTTGAAGTGGAAAGCCAATGCAACTTACTTATTGAATGGGTCGGCATTTAAATTTTGTCCTGCCGGACACATCGCACGCCTTCCGTGCCGCTCGTTTCAACCATTTCACTCGGCACCTTCGCCGCAAGTAGAGACTGTGTCTTCAAGTCCTGCGTTACATCACATAATTGAAACGCCGATGTTTGTGATTGCAACCATGGATCGTGTCACGATTGTTTCACGCCTTTTGCGGGATCGAATCGCGCTAGCCTGTTGCGAGAGCTACGGACCCCTCCAGTCCCCTTTGCCCCTTCACCCGATTTGGAAGGGGCATTTTTTTAGGTGTAATGTATGGATTTTGACCAAAGCCAATCCAGACTGCGCAAGCTTGTTGCCCAAAAGCTTCGCAAGGACAGCCAAAGGGATTTGCGGCAAGCGCTCGAATGTCACTTCGCGACGGAGATCGGCCGCCAAGGACCGCCTGAAACACTGGAAGCGCGCGAAGACAGTAGGTGAGCAAGCCTTATAATCTGGGCCAGCAACGGACTGGCATCGTGCCACGATGCTCTGGCGGCCATGCGATCTTCCAATCCTATCCGGTCTATTTGGATTGGGTTGCAAATGTGCGCATGTGGTCTCAACTTCTCGAAGTTGTGCCGAAAATCTACGAGCTTCGATATGTTCAGATTGATACCCGATCTGATCACCGCCCGTGCACACCGCCTGCGTTCAGTTTCGAAGACATGCCAAACCTTCGTTCGATCGCGTCCGCGGGTTCCGGAACTCCGAAGGCGTAGCCTTGCAGGATGTCCACGCCGAGCCCGGCAAGCACTTGGGCGTGCTCGACCGTCTCCACACCTTCGGCAACCACTTCCATGTCCAGTGTGCGTGCAATATCGACAAGAGATCCAACCAGCCGCTGCTGCGTGATACTCTGCAGCATCGGGAGAATGAGCTGACGATCGATCTTCACCCTATCTGGGCGCAGCTCGAGCAAGCCGAGCAGCGAGGCGTGGCCAGACCCCAGGTCATCAATCTCGATATCGATACCCAATTGCCGGATGGCGGTGATATTTTGTTTTATCTCCGGATTGAGTTCGTCGAGGAAAATAGTCTCGATGAGCTCGAAACTGATTTTTCCATGTGGGATGCGCAGCCGCTTCAGCTTGCACGCCAGGTTCGGATCAGCCAGCCGAGACGCTGACATGTTTACCGCGAGACGCGGCACACTCAGCCCGGCCGTTCGCCAACGCCTCAAATCCGACAGCACCTTATCCAGCATGACTTCGTCGATTTGGTCGATTAATCCGTTCGCGACAGCGATCGGGATAAATGTGCCCGGTAGCTTTATTTCCTGCCCATGTTTCCATCGAACAAGTGCTTCAAGCCCGACGACAGCATGGGTCAGTGCATCAACCTGCGGCTGGTAGAACGGGACGAGATCGCCAGCCTCGATGGCGTTGCGAAGCTCATAGAGAGTATGTTTTTCTGCAATCGAGGCAGCAGCCATTGCTGGCGAAAACCACTCGGACCGATTACGTCCATTTCTTTTGGCCTCATAAAGCGCTAGGTCGGAACAGGCCAGCAAGCCGTGGATGTCACTGGCAGGCGCATGGGCCACGCCAATCGAGCATGAGACGACGAAGTCACTCCCATTCAGCGATACCGGCACTTTCAGCTTGGCTCTAATCTCAGCAACAATATTCTCCATCGAGGCAAAGCCGTTTCCAGTCGCCAAAACAGCAAATTCATCGCCGCCCAAACGTGCGGCGACGTGTTCCGATCTGCTCGCTTCCTTGAGGACATTTGCGACATGGCAGATAACGACGTCACCACAGCCGTGGCCATAACGATCGTTGACCTCCTTGAAGTTGTCGATATCGACATGGCACAGAGAGACGAATTCTCCGTCTGACCAACGCGTCAGGCTGGCGCATAAGGCGTCGAAACTGCGCCTGTTGAGCAAGCCTGTCAGGTGATCATGGTCGGCGGCATACCTCGCCTCCTCCCGGCTTCGTTCAGCGGCCTCCCTTTCTTCAGCCAGTTCCTGTGTGCGCACGACATCTTCGGTTACGTCCCACTCTGCCCCGATGAAACACGGTTCGCCGTTGCCATCTATGAAGAACTTGGCTCGTGAACGCAGATGTCGAACACATCCGTCCGGGCGAATGATGCGGAACTGCGAGGCGTAATCCTCTCGTGCTGCTATGGCTTTCTGAAAAACCGCGTTTGCAGCTTCGCGATCGTCTGGGTGAACGCTTCCCAGCCAGACAACGTCGGTCGGGCCCTTCGGGACGCCGTAAAGTTCCTGCAACTGCTCATCCCATCGGGTCTGGTTCTTTCGCAGGTTGTGCTGCCAGATACCCATGCCCGAAGCTTCCAGTGCGATGTTCAACTGCCGGACGAGATCCTCGAGCTCGTTATTGGCCCAGATACGCTTATTCTCCAAGGCGACATCCACTGCTTCGATGAGTGGCGATAATAACATCGATTAATTAGTAAAACCTAAAAGGAGCTTCATCTGCTTTTGACTGTGACAGGCATTTTTTTGGCTTGGCCGGGAGAGCTGGCTGCTTTTTGAGGCCGACAGCGACTTGGCGTTCCGCACAACCTGTCACACTGCTCAAATCCAAAGGTAATTCGGCGTCTGGCCGCCCGACGGGCTCGGTGACGAAGAGGTCCCTGGATTCGTTCACTCGTCTCCTCCAGCCGGAGCCAACTAAGACCTATTTTTTCCTGCCGCTTGCGTGCCGCAGGCGGCAAGGGAGGCTCCGCCGAGGCCAACCGCTGACAGATTTGCGCCTTGCCGATCCTCGCCCTTGCCGCCTTTGCTCTTCGCGGCCTGCGGTATGGTTAGCCGGAACTCTGGAAAGGCACAGAAAGGCGATCGGAAAAATCATGGAGAGAGAAGAGATAGAAGCGCTACGCGCTGAGGTGAGCTGTGAAGTTCTCCTGGAAAGGGGCGGCTGGGCGATCGACGTCAAAGAGAGCACGCGCCGTGCGCTCAAATATCGCCGAGGCGGCAAGATCATCATCGTGACCCATGAGGGACGGGGCTGGTTCGATCCACTCGGCGACGGTAAGGGCGACGTCTTCGGGCTGGCAATGTTTTTGGACAGGACGCCATTCCACGCCGCCATGGAAAATGTGGCGTCGCTCGTCGGGTTCCAGCTATCGCGACCTGAATGGGAGCCGTCTCGCCCAATAAAAACGGATGAGAGTATCGACAAGCGGTGGCATGGCCGTCGCGCGCCTTGGCCCGGATCCCGGTCTTGGCGCTACTTGCGCTGGGCGCGCTGGATCCCGACCGCTATCGCCCGGCAGGCAATCCAGCAAGGTGTCCTGAGAGAGGGCCCCTTGGGCAGCATGTGGGCTGCCCATACCGATAACGATGGCAGTGTCGTGGGTTGGGAAGAACGCGGTGCTGACTGGCGCGGTTTTGCGTCCGGTGGTTCAAAAAATCTGTTTCGCCTAGGGCCGAGCGATGCCACCCGCCTTTGTGTCACGGAGGCGGCCATTGATGCGATGAGCCTGGCTGCGATCGAGGGCATGCGGGGCAACACGGTCTATGTCAGCACCGGCGGCGGATGGTCGCCAGCGACGGACGCGGCCCTTGTCGTACTTGCTGGTCGGCCCGGCATTCAGCTTATCGCTGCCACTGATGCCAATGCTCAAGGTGATATCTTTGCCGACCGGCTGCGGTCGATCGCCGAGGCAGCAAGTTGCGATTGGCAGCGGCTTCGCCCGCTGGCGGACGATTGGAACGAGGTTCTTCAGAACAGGAAAAAGGAGAAGCGAGAGGAAAGGATGGGAAGGAAGAGGCCTGCCGCATGCGCGCCGACCCGTACCGATGGAGCATTTCAGTTAGCCACCGAGCTGGATGCCAAGCGCAAACAGCTTCGTGAAGTCGAGGACGGTCCGGTAACCGATGTAATCGCCGAGACGGAGAAAATCGGAACCGCATCTGTTGCATAGTTGCGCTGCACAAAAAAAGGATGCCGTTCGATTTAAAAAAGGATCATAACATACCCAGCTGATGCATATGGCGACTTCCCAGTCGCGCAGCAGCCGTTCCCGTCTGGAGGTTCAAGATCTCCACTTTTTATGGGCGACGGTATCCGCCGGCTCGTGGAGCAAAGCGACAAAAGCAGGGTCCTTATCGATGGGTCCGCTGCGCGTTGCCGCCCTGTCGATTTCACGTTGCGCGATTGTTTTTCCGCTCTCGGGATCCGCGACCCTCGATCTTCTCTCGGTGTGGGCCGAGACATGTAGCAGCCACCAATGCATGCCGCGACTTGAAATCCTCCATCGTCAACAATATCTCGGGGTCACTTCCCGTCTGACGTCACTCTGTGCTGCGCCCCCCCCCGCGCCGCAGAATGGTTCCGGGATAGAGGAAAAGGCGCTCCCCCAATTGGGTTGAGCGCCTTTTTCGCGCTCGTGCGGCCTTGACCAAATCTTGGCTGTACCGGAAATCTGCACCAAACGCGTGCGTGGGAACCGATGCCATTTTACCTTGTTATACAAACCTCACTTGTCGAAGCCGATAGCGAGCATGCGGCCGCACAGAAGTCCGTTGATCAACTTCGATCCGGCGCGCGTGTCGCCGTTGAGGTGAAGACCGACGAGGCAACCATGTCGCACATTGTTATCGACTCAAATGAGAGGAGCTGGTCTCGGTCTATCGCAACCAAAGACTTGCCCGACCAGGTACCGGCAGGATCTGCTGATTCAACGGCCTTGGGTAAAAAGGCTCTCTTGAAGCGGATGATGGGCGATGCTATCGCCCTCGTATCCCGAAAATCCTGATGGCGCTAAGATTGACTTGATGGAGCCCCTTATCACTCGTCAGTCTCTCGCTAGTTCGTCTTTCAGAGCAGCATAGTCGTTGGGCCTCGAACGCATACTTGTCTGGTGAGGGGAGCCCGAATAGCTTTCAGCTTTTCAGCAGGAACGGATTTCATGCAGTTTGATTGTTACGCTTTCCAGATCCATCCAAAGCGCGACGACGAGGTACTTTTCAGCGCAACGATGGACGACTGCTACGCAGACGCTGTCGCCCATTGGGCGGATATCAAACTCAACCATCCCGATCTGGCGGCAGAAGGCTCAATCGCCATTTATCACTGCCGCATGATGTACCCGGACGTGTCGGTCATGCTGCTGGTGATGAACAGCGTCAACGATGCACATCGGATCCTTTTCGAGAGCTGTCTAATCGAGCGCAAGGTCGTGGCACTTGTGACAGACTAACAGGTCGCGCAAGCGCGGTAACGCCGTGCGATACCGATCAGCCCTGGCCTGATTTGCGCATCGGCATACGGTCGATCAGGCCGAACATATTGGCGTCTGTTACGACATCGGAACTGCGGAGCTTGACGCCACCATCCTTACCAATGAGCACAGCCTGAAACCTGTTGCCCTTGACGTTGGCAGCCTCGCGCAGCTTGCGCGCGTCGACCCCGGTCGCATCGCCGTGAACCGGTCGGACCCTCTCGCCGATGACCGTGAACACGACCATATCCCGGTCGGCCAGATCGCTCTCCTTCGCCCGCAGGATTTCCACCTGCTGCGCGAGCTTTGGATCGCCTGACCCGCCGAACAGGACGAGCACGCGGTTCTTCCACTCATATTTCCCCAGCTGATCCATCGCAGAGGTTTGCGTGGAAGCAATGCAGGCCAGAGCGATGGTGGATGCAATGATGATTTTCTTCATATCCGTTCTCCTGAAAGGTGGAGAACGTGCGCCAGGGTATGTCGTTCACTCACGACAACGTGTGGTCGTAACTTGCTTCGGCCAGCATTTTGGTTCTCTGGGCGTGGCCAATGCGGTTTGCGAGGAAAATTTGAGAAAAGGGAGGAGAAAGGGAACCCGTCGCCGATCAGCATTCCTGCAGCCGCTATCGCTCAACAGGCGCCTGTGCGATCGCGGCCGCTTGTGCTTCGCAGGGCTAAAAGCCCCGCTTGTCCCGCACAGCAGGGATACTCGGCTCGGCTGCCGTTGCGGCAGTCCAGCCGCGCGGCGGTCCGCGGGACGTTTTCGAGAAAAAATGAAGACAGGACGGGCTGGCAAGGCGCCGTTCCAGAGCGCCGAAAGGACAGATCCCATGGAGATCATGAAGGTTGGCCGAACATCAAACGACGACGAGCGTCGCTTCTTGGTGCCGAGCGATGAATATGCTGGGCGTGGCCAGTTCGGTTTCGTCGTAGATCCCGCCCGTCACGCGGAGTATGATGGGCGGTCTTCCTTCATCGGCTGGCGAGGCCGGGGGAACGGATCATGATCGACGTCCTCGTCCCAAACCGCTGGCGGAGGCAATCGGCGCCCGGCGTGAGACTCAGCGTCATCTCGATTGTCTGACCCAACAGGTTGCGGCGCGTGCCGGACGCCAGGCGATCACGGTGCAGAGCCGGCTGCGCCGCCGATCCGGTCCTCGTCTCTGTCATCAGGAGCTTGCCGATCACCTTACCTTCCAACGGGGGCGTGAACTCGACACACTTACATCAAGGCTGGTGGTGTAAGAGCAGATCATCGGTGAGTGCGAGCGGAACGGTGATGCGTCTGGTTTGCGCGTCGCGGTTTAGATGGACCCTTAGGAGGGGGCTGCGGGGTGGCTTTGCACGACGACGTGGCTCGGAGACTGCCAGGATGCTGGCCTTTGCCATATCATTCCCCACCACTTGCACGCGATGTCGGACCCGTACCGGACTGCCCTTCTTTCTCGCTGCGGTCTGAACCGGCGGCCGGTCGTTTCAAGGCCGCTTTCGCGCCGCGGAGCGGCCGATCCAACCTCACTGCGCGAGGACGGGCCTGCGGTCGCAAGCAGGTCAAAATCTGCTGGCCCGCAAACCTGTCCTGCTGGCTCAGTCGGATCGGACCTGTGAAGCCGCCCGTCCTTTGCCGGTTCTTGAGTGTCCGCATCGAAGGGCAGACCGGCACGGGCCGGAACCGCTTCGGCAGAAACGGAAGGAACAGACATGGCCAAGTCCGCCACCCCCAATCGCTCCAACGCCAGATCGCAGCAATCGCGCCGCGGCACCACACTCGAAATGGTCCGCCTCTCCTGTCCCGACGCCGTCCAGGCACTCAAGATCGCCGAAAGCTTCGGCACCACGGTCGTCGACAGCGATGGCATCCGCAGCCTGCACGAGCGGCTGATCGTCGAGACCGCCGACAGCCTCTCCGAAGGTCTGGGCGAAAAGGCCATGCAGATCCATCTGCAAAGGATCGTCGGGGCTTTCGTCGGATCGGCGCATGGTGCCGGACAGTTCTACTCCCGCGCCGTCACAGAGGCGCGCGACGCAACTGCCAAGGCATCGAACGATGCCCGCGATGAGGATCTCGATGGTCCGGTCGGGTACGATAGCGCCGCTCAGCGCAAGCGGGAATTCGCAGCCGACATGGGTGTCCAGTCCCACGCGCTACGCATGGCAGCCGAAGGCGCTGTGGCGGCCTACGAACAGGTGGTCGGAGAGACCTGGAAGCCGTTCGATCGGCCGGTCGAAAACCCGGGCGCATCGCTCGACCGCAAGGCAGCCGAAGCGCAGCTGGCCGCCTTCGGCTGAACGGTTTCGCGGGGCGCGAGCCCCGCAGCCCACAATTCAACTTCAAGGCTTGTATCCAGAGCCAGATTACCGGAGAAATACGGTATGCTCGTTTCCATCCAGCTCATTTGCGTCGCGCTCTCGCTGATCTTCGCCGCTACCATGTCGGTCGATCAATTCCGAGACCTCGCATTTCTCAAATATCGCGATGGGATCGTGCGCTATGCGATGTTCAGCTTCGTCGTCCTCACCTTCGTGATGTGCCTGCTGATCGCGATCATACGGCCTTACTAAGGCCGCTCCATTCCCAGAATGTGCTGATTTTGAAGGCTGACACCATCGGTGTCGGCCTTTTGTCGTTTCAATGGTGGCGGAGGAAAAGCAGGGCGCGCCGCTCGCGGCCCATCCCGTTCAGCGGCCCTGCCGGAGCCGGGCTGCCGATGCAACGGCTTTGCCGTCCTCCACGCTGTTGCGGCCGTTCCGGTGCATCACCATCCGATCGGCCCCGGTTTTAGGCCTCCGTGACGGACCGCGAGTGGCAAGGTCCTGGAAACGGAGAAAAGAAAATGGCCAAGAAACCGGAAGCGGATCGTACCGACATCTACACGCGGATCACGGATCGGATTGTTAAGGATCTCGAACGCGGCGTGCGCCCCTGGCTGAAGCCCTGGAGCGCTGCCAATACGAATGGCCGGATCACGCGGCCGTTGCGTCATAACGGCCTTCCCTACTCGGGCATGAATGTGCTCCTCCTCTGGTCGGAGCAGATGTCGCGTGGTTTTGCCTCGCCCATGTGGATGACGTTCAAGCAATCCCTCGAACTAGGTGGGGCTGTGCGTAAGGGGGAGACCGGCTCAACTGTGGTCTTCGCCAGTCGTTTCACCAAAGCGGTAGCAGACGGGAACGGCAGTGAAGTCGATCACGAGATCCCGTTTTTGAAGGCGTACAGCGTCTTCAATATCGAACAGATCGATGGATTACCGGAGAGCTATTATGCATCGCCGGCGCAGGTGATCGATCCGGTTGAGCGGATCGAGAATGCCGATCGGTTCTTCCGAAATACCGGCGCCAAGGTCCGGCACGGCGGCAACCAAGCCTATTATTCGCCTGTTACAGACCACATCCAGATGCCGCCGTTCGAAGCTTTCCGCGATGCTGCCAGTTACGCGGCGGTTCTCGCTCATGAGTCGACGCATTGGACGGCGCATGAGGGGCGCGTCGGGCGGGATCTCTCCCGTTATGCTAAGGATCGGACCAATCGTGCGCGCGAAGAACTGATCGCCGAGCTCGGCAGTTGCTTCCTGTGCGCTGATCTCGGCATCGCCCCGGAATTTGAGCCGCGGCCGGATCACGCGCCCTACCTGCAGTCTTGGCTATCGGTGCTTTCCAACGATCGGCGGGCGATCTTCCAGGCGGCGGCGCATGCGCAGCGCGCGGTGGCGTTCCTGCATTCCCTGCAGCCGGAGGCGGATGAATTCACGCGGGCGGCATGAGCTGGCGCCGGCAAGTTTGATCAGGTGCGGTCGTCACCACCGGTGGCGGCCCGCCGATCTGTATCCTCCTGGTCTTTAAGACCTTGCGAGATGTCCGCACCAAGCCTTCCCCAGATCGACGGCTTTGCAGCATCGGGCCTGGGCTTGCGGGACGGCTTTCGTTCAATGACGAACGGCTTTGTCGGTTGGCGCATGCGGGTTCTGTTGTCCTCCGGTCGACGAATCGCAACCCGACGATACCGCACCGAATATCGGTGGCAATGGCTCTCTCCGGGGATATCGACAGGGGTATTTCGAGCCGAACATGTCTGTCCAAGGTTCAGGTTTGGGCCGGTGACATCCGGGTTCCATGGTGTCATGGTCCCATGGCCGACGCCAGCCATTGCCGTGATCCTGTGAAATGCGTCCTGGGGCTCCATCTGCGGGCTCAATGCGGCTTGTCTGACCGGAAACCGGCTTCGCCTCGATCGTCCTCCCGCAACGGCAGGGCTCGGATTTCTTACCCCGGCCGGCAAGCCGCCCTCCTCTCCCTCCAAGAAATCCGACCCCAGCCGCCTTCCACTCCGTTTCAGCCCTATGGGTGCGGTCCGATCGTTCCCGATCTTTGCGACAGCCATCGAGGCCGCACTGGAGCGGCCCGAAACAGCGAAAGGAACACGACAATGGCTACCATCGGCACCTTCACCTCCGAAAAGAACGGCTTCTCCGGCTCGATCCGCACCCTCGCCCTCAACGTCAAGGCTCGCATCACCCGGGTCGAAAATCCTTCGGAGAAAGGCCCGCAGTTCCGCGTCTACGCCGGAACGGTCGAGCTCGGCGCCGCCTGGCAGAAGACCTCAGAACAGGGCCGCGACTACCTCTCGGTCAAGCTCGACGATCCGAGCTTCCCGGCCCCGATCTACGCGACACTCACCGAAGTCGAAGATGGTCTTCAGCTCATCTGGTCCCGACTGAACCGGGACTGATCGGGATCACGAGGCTCCGCCGCTGGCGGAGCCCCATCTTCATTTAAGAAGACGCCGCGCGGCTATCGCGCGTCGAACCTGGCAAGCATCTTGCGCAATTGCGCGTTCTGCTCGGTGAGTTTTTTGGCCAGCTCGCGCCGCAGCTCAGCGACATCAGCATCGAGGTCGGCCATTTCGTCCAGGATCGATTTCGGGCCAGCCGAGATCGTCGGAGCCGACACGTCGGATTTGCCGGCCGCCACCACAGGCTCGGCGACCGGCGCAATCTTCCTTGCGCGCGTCGGCGCCGGCTTTGCCAGTGCCTTTTCAGCCCTTATTGGTGGGGAAACCGGCTCGACGGGCATAGACGGAGCTGCCGTTGGCTCGGGCGCCTCGCCCGAAACCGTAGGTGCTTCCTCTCCGATCGAGGGCACTGTTTCGGCGACCGCGTCGGCCGCAGGTTCCCGATTGGAGCGAAGCACTTCCTTGGCGTCTTCGACATTCGCTTCTTTGTCGATGTGTGGTTCTTCGACAGCAGGCTTGTATTCAAGGGCGATCGTGTCAGGCGCTAGCGCCCCGACTTCGTCGTTAACTTCTGCTTTCGGCTTACGCGACACCAGGTCAGCCACAAATCTCCATGGTGTTCTCATCGCAAAAACCCTTCAAGCATCGCGGCGGATATTCGCCGCAGTCATTTTCCTGCCGGCTCCGTTTGGTGCCGACCCTATCGAGCGCAAGATCGGCGGCGCCTCGTCTGTTGGACAAGGCGCCGCGCAAAACGCGCATCAAGCCTTGCCGAGGCGCTTGCGCAGATCGGCATTCTCGCTACGCAACTTTTCGGAAAGCTCTTTGCGGAGCTGCTTGTTTTCTTCCTCGAGCTTGATCAGGTCGGCGATATCGTCAATCGCCTCGATCGAGGCAGCAGGGGCAGAAGCTGCAGCGTTTACACGAGGCGCGCGTGTCGTGACCTTCTTCGGTTCAGCGACAGTCTTTTCAGCCTTGACCGGAACGGTCTTGGAGCCGCGTTTTGCACGCGTCTTCTTGGCAGGCTTTTCCGCAGATGCTGCCGTTGTGTCGACGGTGCTGGCGTCAGCAGCGGCCGGCTTCGGCGCACGTGGCTTGCGGGTCTTCTTTTCAACGGGGGCGGTGGCCGGCGCTTCGGGCGTGGCAGCTGTCTCAATCGTGGTGTCGTCGGCCATCAGTGTTCTCCTCTGTCAGGCGGGCAAGCATTTGTTTCCTCGTGACTTAAAGTCAATGCAGCGTGCCGCCATTTCGATGTCAATCGGTGCGTTTCGGCCTTGTCATGAGCGAATTCCTTTCATCGCGCGACAAAGAGCCGGTTCAGGGCGGGCTCTATGAGGCATGTCTGACCGAAAGCCGGCTTCGCCTCGATTGTCCTCCCGCAACGGCGGGTTTGGGATTTCTTACCCCGGGACAAGCCCTTCCTCTCCCTCCAAGAAATCCCAAACCCGCCGCCTGCCATTGCATTTCGCCCTTCGGGTGCGGGCCAATCGCTCCCGGTCTTGTCGACTGCCATCGAGGCCGCACTGGAGCGGCCCGAAGCAACAAAAGGAATTCGAACATGGCTACCATCGGCACCTTCACCTCGACCGAAAACGGGTTCAGCGGCTCCATCCGTACCCTCGCCCTCAACGTCAAGGCCCGCATCGCCCGCGTCGAGAACCCGTCCGACAAGGGCCCGCAGTTTCGCGTCTACGCCGGCAGCGTCGAGCTCGGCGCCGCCTGGCAGAAGACCTCGGAGCAAGGTCGCGACTACCTCTCGGTAAAGCTCGACGATCCGAGCTTCCCGGCTCCCATCTACGCGACGCTCGCCGAGGTCGAAGGCGAAGACGGGCTCCAGCTCATCTGGTCCCGCCCGAACCGGGACTGAGCAAGGATCACGAGGCTCCGCCGACGGCGGGGCCTCTCTTCCAGCAAACACGGCATATGCAGCAATTACAGCATCCACAGCATTGCTGTAATTGCTGGATTTCGAGCCGCAGACTCTCTATAGTGCAGTCTATGACCGCGAAGGAGCGAAATATGGCCAACCGATCCTATACGACGAGCGATCTGTCCCGGAAATCCGGCGACATCATCGCCGACGCGCTGCGTCATCCGGTGATTGTCACACAGCGCAGCAAGCCGCGTCTCGTCATCTTGAACATCGACGATTACGAGCGGTTGAGGAAAGGCGCGGATGCCCGAGCCGTCGGCACGATTGACACAATGTCCGACGCCTTGTTCGCCGACATGGAGCGCGCCGTCGAGCAATATGCCGATGACGATGAGATGGGTCGATGAGCGTCTACGACGAGATCCAGACCGCAGCCATCATTCGTTATCCGTATCTTTGGGCTCGCGAGGCCGGCAAGGGCGAGACCGAGGGTCGCAAGGAGCGCCCTGTCGCGGTGGGTGTGCGCATCCCTCGCGTCGGCGGAGATCTGGTCCTGTTCTTCCCGATCACCACCAAGCAGCCGGAGCGCGGCCGCTTTGCGTTCGAGATCCCGACGATCGAAAAACGTCGGGCCGGTCTCGATGTCGACCGCCAGCTCTGGATCATCGTGGACGAGTATAACAGCGACCTGATCGGTGCTTCGTTCTATCTCGAACCGGAGCCGCCGATCGGCCGCTTCAGCAAGGCATTCTTCCTGCCGATCCTTCGCGAATTCATCGCGCGCCGCAAATCTTTCTCCGAGGTCAGCCGTCACCGCTGAGTTGACAGTCTCCGTTTGATCAAGCCCCTGAACCGCGTCGAGCGCTTCAGGGGCTTTTTGCTGCCATGCGGAGAGGTGGGGTAGCTGCTCAGAATGCGCGATGGTGCCAAGCGGCAATGCCGGCCTCAAGGATGAGCGGTGCCCCCAATTTACTCCTGCCGCCCTGGCGGGCAGCCTCCGCAAATCGGCTCCCCCACTCCCCGGCTCTGCCGGTCGCTTGCGCGATCCTTGACCCCGCCATCCCCTCTCGGACTCGCCGGTCATCTTTCACAAGCGTCAGGAGACGAAGATGATCTACGAACTCGCAATCCAGATCGAAGAACTGCGGGCCGAGCTGCGCAACACTGAAAACGGTGCAGAGCGCCGTCAGATCGAGGCCGAGCTCGAAATAGCCCAGGCGGAACTGATCGTCGCGGGAGCCGAGCTTGACGGTCTTACAGAAATCGAACCGCCTTTCTGACGCGGCTTTCATCGATATCGGGAATGGTGCGGATCGTGCATCCCGCCGCAATTTGGTGCGGCACTTATTCCCTATCCACAGTTAGTCTCCGCGACGAGACGCAACCGGCACGAAAGAATATATCCAACTGCTTGCGCCGCCGTCTTCAGCTCTCCTGGCGATGATATCGCGGTACGGTCGCATATCCCCTCCCACGTTTCTGGCGGAGCAGATCGAGGAAAAGGATCACGGCGTCCTTTTCCCCCTCGAAATGATGAACTATCGTCTGCCCCCTCGTGCCAATCCGCCCCCAGCGACGCGTGAGGCATGTTTCCCCAAAGAGGGTCGGCTCGATGGACATCGCATAGAAGCGGGCCATGTTTCGGCTGACGTCGATTCTTTCGACATAGAGCTGGTAGCGCTGACTTATCATGGCGACAGAATCGCGCGCCATTGCCTTTGCGTCCAACGAGTGTTTTGAATCGGTCGTGGGCGAACGATTCATTCTCGTGAAGAGTGGAGGAAGCGGAGCATGGATCAAAACCATCGACACGCAAGCGGTCCGCGCAACCACATCTCCGATAGGTGCGAGCGTTTCTGCAGAGGCGATAGCCTCAAGTGTCATCACTGGCGTGAAAATCGTAACGGCTACCAAGATATGCCGCTCGATCAGCGCCTATCAGGGTTTCTTCCATTCCGTCAGCTCGGCCTCATTCGCTCTCGCCGTTGGTATGAGTGGTTTCAGCAGAATGGAACCTGTTTGCTCTCACACCCAATCGCATGTCCGCTCGCCTGAACCAGATTGCCCTGCCGCATCGCAGCGGCGCGTTGCCTGCCGTGAAGATGATCTGCTCGTCGGCACGCATGCGCAGCACTTCATGTGGCTGGATCAACGGTCTTGGCGCGAGTTGCTTGGAACGCGTGCGCGACGATCCTCGCGCCTGGGAACTGCGGCTGACCTGGTCGATCTCGACGGTGGTCATACCGCACCTGCGTGAGATGTAATCGGCGGTCTCGGGATCATTGATTGCCGCAAAGGAGATCCAACTGGCACTCTCGAACCATTTGCTCGATGCATCGCGTCCGCCATAAGTTTCGCGGAGCTGGCCGATCGATTGGTAGATCATCGTCAGGGTGATGCCGTATTTGCGTCCTGCATCGCGCGCCGTTTCCAAAATCCGCATATAGCCGAGCCTTGCCACCTCATCGAGGAGAAAAAGCGCCCTACCCTCCATTGCACCGTTGCGATTGTAGATCGCGTTCAGAAACGAGCCGATGATGACGCGCGCCAGGCCGGCATGGGTCTCCAATGTCTTAAGGTCGATGTTGATGAAGACGTCCGTCTTACCGTCCGCAATGTCATCGGTGGAGAAGCTCGATCCCGATACCAAGGCTGCATAGTTCGCATAGGAGAGCCAGTGCGTCTCGCTTATCGCATTGGCATAGACACCGGAGAAGGTCTCCGGCGTCATGTTGACGAACGCGGCGACATTTTCCTTCACGAAACCGGATCGGGAATTGTCGTAGATGTCCTGCAGTCGCTGGCGCAGTTTCGGTTCGGGTTCGGACAGGTTGGCGCGAACCTGCCGTAATGTCTGATGCTTCGCCTCGGTGTAACCGGACAGGCAGACGTCAGCGATCATCGCTGTCAGCAACTGGAGGCCAGAGGCACGGAAGAAATCGTCTCGCGCGCCATGCGCTCGTCCGCTTTCGCTCATGATCCAAGAGGCGACTGATGCAATCTCCTCCTCTTTCGTCCCGCCATGCTTCCCGATCCAGTCGAGAACGTTCATGCCCGTGTCCGGCCGCTTCGGATCGAGCACATGGACGTCGCGCGCCGCCTGGCACCGATGTTGCATCACCATCGGTGCTACCTCGTTCGATGGGTCCAGGACCACAAGCGCCCCGGCCCATTTGAGCGCCGTGGGCACGGTAACGGACATCGTCTTGAAGCCACCCGAACCGGCAAAGACAATCCCGTGGGATGAACCGAACGAACCATCGAAGCACAGTAGCGGTGCTGTACCACCTTTGCCCCAGCTATCGCGCCGACTGGCCCGAAACCTGAGGGCCGCCGTGCTGTCGCGATCGACGCGATAGGCTTCGCCGACCACGATGCCGCCGCGCTGGTCAAAGAGTTTTTCCGCCTCTGTCAGGTTCATCCAATCGGCCTCACCGTGCATGGCGCGCTTGCCCCTGATGCGCTTCGGTTCGGATGACGCGAAGGCGCCATTTCCGGAAATTGCGACACGTAGTGCAAAGCACGCTGTCACGATCACCATCCCTGCTCCAGTCATGGTCGCAGGGTCGAGGAGTGGGAGGACTGATTGTCCGTCTGGTATCTCGTTTACGAAACCTGAAAGTCGGACCGCTTCGCGGATCAGTGCAATCAAGATCGTGCCGATGCCGCCTCCGAAAACGCCCCACCCGGCATAGCGGATGTGACGTGCACCGGAAATGGCGAACAGGGCGGTGATCCCCGCGCCAGCGGCCAGAATATAGGGTGCGGCGATCCCGCCGCGGCCTAGCATTAGGCGGGCCTTCTCGCTTTTTCCGAGCGTGGCCAACCATTGTTCTGTCCCTGACAGGCCGATGGTGATCGCGATCATCAGTATGACAGGAGCGACAACCAGAAAAATCCTACTGCCGGTCATTGTCGAATGCCTCCGCACCGATGGCGATCAATCTTTCCCGTTCGCGCCCATCGTCCTTCAGACGACGGGTGAGATCGATGAGCGCGCCGAGCAATAATGCCCTCTTCTCGTAACGTAGGCCTGCTTTGACGATCAGGCCACCGAGCTCGATCTTCTCGCGGGTGTCCTTCTTCCGCGCCTCGGCTGTCATCGATCTCGCCATCCGCTCAAGCCTCACCACCGTCGCCCGCAAACGAGCCAGCACTGTTTTTTTCCGCGGTAAAATTCTTTTTCCCTGCGTTTGCACCGTTGTTTCCTCGAAACTGCTTTCCCGCAGTTTCGAATGCCGTCAGCAGCTCGGCTTCATCGATTTCCATCTCGCCCAGGCCGGCCTTGAGTGCGATGCGCCCGATCCGCTCGGCCTCGCGGGTTTCAGCCTGGCGCAACTGATCCTGCAGCCGTGCGATGTCTTTGCGAAGTTGGAGCGATGATTTCTTCATTTCCGGTCGATCCCCGTCTGATGAGACATTCGAGATTGCGTCATTCAACAGGGGCAGGTTTGGACAGATCGAGGCGCCGAACTAGTGACAGAAATGCTAGTTGGCGCAGCCAACGCCTTTGAGCATCATCCCGACCGTTCAAGAGGACGGTTTTCAAGGGCGCAATTATACGTCGCTGTCGCGACGTGTTGCTGAGAGCACCCTGGCGGGGCCGATACCTTCCTCGAACACTTTGAATTTGTTCCATTTCAGGAGTTGCTATCTCGTGGCCGTCCCGCATTTTTCAGTCAGCATCGTTGCTCGCGGCTCCGGCCGCAGCGCGGTGCTGTCGGCGGCCTACCGGCACTGTGCCAAGATGGAGTTCGAGCGGGAAGCGAGAACGATCGATTTTAGCCGCAAGCAAGGGCTGCGGCATGAGGAGTTCGCGATACCGGCCGATGCGCCGGACTGGCTGAAGGTGATGGTTTCGCATCGTTCGGTGTCCGGTGCTTCGGAAGCCTTTTGGAACGCGGTCGAGGCTTTCGAGAAACGCTCCGACGCGCAACTGGCCAAGGACGTGACCATTGCACTGCCAATCGAGCTGTCGGCAGAGCAGAATATCGAGCTTATCCGGGATTTCGTGGCAAGGGACATCATCGCGAATGGGATGGTAGCCGACTGGGTCTTCCACGATGCACCCGGCAACCCGCATGTCCACCTGATGATGACATTGCGTCCGCTGACGGAAGACGGTTTCGGCTCTAAGAAGATTGCTGTCATGGGCCTTGACGGGAACCCGGTCCGCAACGATGGCGGCAAGCTCGTCTATGAGCTTTGGGCGGGCGGCGCCGATGATTTCAACGCGTTTCGGGACGGCTGGTTCGCCTGCCAGAACTTGCATTTGGCGCGGGCTGGGCTCGACATCCGTATCGATGGCCGATCCTTCGAGAAGCAGGGGATCGAGCTGACGCCGACCATCCATTTGGGCGTCGGGACGAAAGCGATCGAGCGGAAGGCGGAAGGGCGTGGACCGGGGGAACGGGAGCAGGAAGTTTCGCTCGAGCGGCTGGCGCTGCAGGAAGAGCGTCGCGCCGAGAATTCCCGCCGGATCCAGCGCAATCCCGAAATTGTCCTCGACCTGATCACGCGCGAGAAAAGCGTCTTCGATGAGCGCGATGTCGCAAAAATCCTGCATCGCTATATCGACGATGCGGGCCTGTTCCAGAGCTTGATGGCGCGCATTCTGCAAAGCCCGCAGACGCTGCGTCTCGACCGCGAGCGGATCGACTTCACCACGGGCATCAGGGCGCCGGCCAAATACACCACGCGCGAGCTGATCCGGCTTGAAGCCGAGATGGCCAATCGCGCTATCTGGCTGTCACAGCGAACCTCGCACATGGTCGATGCGAAGACCCTCAAGGCTGTCTTTGCCCGTCATTCCAGACTGTCGGATGAGCAGAGGACGGCAATCGAGCATGTCGCGGGACCCGCGCGAATCGCCGCTGTCATCGGCCGAGCCGGAGCCGGCAAGACGACAATGATGAAGGCAGCCCGCGAAGCCTGGGAGGCTGCGGGCTACCGGGTGGTCGGCAGCGCCCTTGCCGGCAAGGCGGCCGAAGGTCTGGAGAAGGAAGCAGGTATTGCGTCGCGGACGCTGTCGTCATGGGAGCTTCGATGGCGCCAGGGCAGAAACCAGCTCGATGACAGGACGGTCATGGTTCTGGACGAGGCCGGCATGGTCTCGTCTCGCCAGATGGCGCTGTTGGTCGAAACCGCTACGAGTGCTGGCGCCAAACTCGTCCTGGTCGGCGATCCGGAACAGCTGCAGCCGATTGAAGCGGGTGCCGCCTTCCGTGCCATTTCCGATCGTATCGGCTATGCCGAGCTGGAAACCATCTATCGCCAGCGCGAGCAGTGGATGCGTGATGCATCGCTCGATCTCGCGCGCGGCCGCATCGGAAAGGCAGTCGCCGCCTACGAAACCCACGGGAAGATGATCAGTGCGAAGCTAAAGACGGATGCGGTCCAGAACCTCATCGCCGACTGGAACCGCGACTATGATCCGGAAAAGTCTTCATTGATCCTCGCTCACCTGCGCCGTGACGTCCGTATGCTCAACGAGCTCGCGCGCGCTAAGCTCGTTGAGCGGGGCCTGGTCGAGGGCGGATCGCCCTTCAAGACCGCCGACGGTGTCAGGATGTTTGCGGCCGGGGACCAGATCGTTTTCCTAAAGAACGAGGGATCGCTCGGGGTCAAGAACGGCATGCTGGCCAAGGTGGTCGAAGCCGCACCCGGTCGCCTTACCGCCGTTATCGGCGAAGGCGCTGACGCCAAGCGAATTACCGTTGAGCAGCGCTTCTATAACAATATCGATCATGGCTATGCGACGACCGTCCATAAGAGCCAGGGTGCGACTGTCGGTCGGGTGAAGGTGCTGGCCTCGTTGTCGCTGGACCGCCATCTCACCTATGTCGCCATGACCCGCCATCGCGAGGATCTCGGCGTCTACTACGGTACCCGTTCCTTCGCCAAGGCCGGCGGCCTCGTCGAGCTGCTGTCGCGTAAGAATTCCAAGGAAACGACGCTCGATTACGCGGGTGGGTCGCTCTACCGACAGGCGCTTCGCTTTGCCGAGGCTCGCGGTCTGCATCTCGTCAACGTCGCGCGGACCGTTGCCCGGGATAGGATGGAGTGGACGGTGCGGCAGAAGCAGAGGCTGGCCGATCTGGCCGGCCGGCTCGTGGCCATCGGGGCCCGCATCGGTCTCTCCTCATCCCAGTCCCATTCGCCCGCGCAAGCCACCGCAAAGGAGGCCAAGCCCATGGTCGCAGGTATCACGACCTTCCCGAAATCGATCGACCAGGCGGTCGAGGACAAGCTGGCTGCCGATCCCGGACTAAGGAAGCAATGGGACGATGTCTCGATGCGCTTCCATCTCGTCTATGCCGATCCGCAATCGGCCTTCAAGGCTGTTAATGTCGATGCCATGCTGGCAGAGAAGTCCACCGCCGCCAACACCCTGTTCAAGGTGGCGAACGAGCCGGAGAGCTTCGGGGCATTGAAGGGCAAAACCGGGATCTTTGCCGGCAAGGCCGACAAGCACGACCGCGACACCGCATTCCTCAATGTATCGGCTCTGGCCCGCAATCTCGAACAGTATCTCAAGGCACGTGCCGAGGCCGAGCACAAACACGAGGCCGAGGAACGTGACGTCCGCGCGAAGCTCTCGATCGACATCCCGGCTCTGTCGGCGAATGCGAAGTCCGTGCTCGAACGGGTCCGCGACGCCATTGATCGCAACGACCTGCCGGCGGGGCTCGAATATGCGCTGTCCGACAAAATGGTGAAGGCCGAGTTGGAGGGTTTTGCCCGTGCCGTCTCCGAGCGCTTTGGCGAGAGGACATTCCTCGGGATCGCAGCCAAAAGCAACGATGGCGAAGCATTCCAGCGTATGACGGCCAGCATGGCGCCTGGCCAGAAAGCCGAGGTCAAGGTGGCCTGGGATCACATGCGCACGGTCCAGCAGCTCTCCGCCCATGAGCGCTCGGTCGCTGCCTTGAAACAGTCCGAGGCGATGCGGCAGGCGAAGACGACGGGGCTATCGCTCAAGTGACCCCCTTTCTCTCAGACGCTCAGAAAGTAACGCGTCAATCGCGTGGCCCGATGCGGATATTGATGGTTGCAACGATCGCCTGTGTTGGCATTGGAGTTGTCGGCTTATGGGGCGGGTTGCGGATCAATACGACCCCAAGCGAGCCGCTGGGCCTGTGGCAAATCACGCCGCTCGACCGGCCCGCAGAGAAGGGCGATCTCGTCTTCGTCTGCATGCCACAAAATGCCAGCGGCGCGATCGGAAAAGCGAGGGGCTATCTTCGGCCTGGATTGTGCCCGGACGGGACCGGCCCGTTGATCAAAACGGTCGTGGCGGTCGCCGGAGAAAAGATCACTGTGGACGGGTTCGTCGCCATCGATGGGATTGCGCTCGCCAACTCCCGTGTTGTCGAAATCGATGGCAAGGGGAGACCGCTTGTCTCCTATCCCGGGGGTGTGATCCCCAACGGTCAGGTGTTTCTCCACTCGCCGTTCGCCGGCTCCTGGGATAGCCGATATTTTGGCCCGATCCCCGCTTCCGGCATCCTCGGCCTGGCCCGCGGGGTTTTGACCTATGCGCCGTGATCTTGCGTTTTCCGCCGTGCTGACCACTCTCTCGGCAGTGGCAGGTCTGATCGGCTGGAGCGGGTTCGCGCTGGCACTCCCCGCCAGCCTCGCCTTTCCGATCCTGTGGTCGATATCTCCAAACCGATGGTCGTCCGCCGCAGTGTCCGCGGGCTATTTTCTGGCTGCGTCTCGGGGCCTGCCGCAGGGCGTCGCTTCCTTTTACCAGTCCGACCTATTGCCGGGGCTGGCACTCTGGATCACGGCCTCGATCGGGTTCGTCTTCGTCCACGCGATGCTCTGGACGCGGCGCGCGGGGTGGTCTCGGCCGCTCCGCTATTTCCTGGCGATGCTGCTCATGGCCCTGCCCCCGTTTGGCATCGTCGGCTGGGCTCATCCGATCACGGCGGCAGGCATTCTCCTGCCGGGATGGGGTTGGTCTGGGCTTACCGTGATGGCAGCCGGGCTTGCGATCTTGACGACCCGATATCGGCCGGCTGCAGCCATAGTCGCCGTGGTTCTATGGCTCTCGTCCGCCGCGTGCTGGACACCTGGAATCCTAGATCAGTCCTGGCACGGTGTCGACCTGCAATATGGCCGTAGCCTCGGGCGGAACGTTTCTCTGACCCGCTATGCCGCGCTGAGTAGGAAAGTGGACACGTCTCGGCCTCGAGACGCATCGCTCGTCGTTCTTCCCGAAAGCGCGCTGGGTTTCTGGACCCCGACCACCGAGCGGTGGTGGAGCAACCAGCTGAAAGGCAGCGGCATATCCGTGCTCGCCGGCGCCGCGGTGGTCACCGCTACGGGCTATGACAACGTGCTCGTTCGCGTGACACCCGCCGGTGGAGAGGTTGTCTATCGGGAGCGCATGCCGGTTCCTGGATCGATGTGGCAACCTTGGGCTCCGCTCACCGGCACTACGGGCGGCGCGCGGGCTGCGTTCTTTGCCAATCCCGTTGTAGAGATCGACCGGCGTCGTGCCGCGCCGCTGATCTGTTACGAGCAGTTGCTCGTCTGGCCGATCCTCCAGTCGATGCTCTTCGATCCGGACGTAATCGTCGCCGCCGGCAATGGCTGGTGGACGGCTGGCACCTCCATCATCGCCATTCAACGTGCAAACGTCGAAGCCTGGGCGCGTCTGTTCGACAAGCCCGTGGTGATGTCCTTCAATACTTGACCTGGAGACACCCAATGGACGCCGAGCTGCTGAAAGAATGCGCCGATCCCTCGCTCAAGCCGGCAGTGATCGAGCAATTCATCGATCAAGCCGGATCGAGCGATCCCCTTGCGATCAGCGTGACGTCCGATGGCCGGCGGATTCTCGTGCCGCGGCCTCGATCCGCCAAGGAGGCGATATCAATTGTTCGGCACTCTGTCGGAAAGGGTGTGGTCCGCGTTGGGCTGACCCAGTATCCGGCGGGCGTCGGCGTCAAGGATGCCTCCGAGATCGATGATGCCCTTGTCAACCCTTGTAAAAACCTTCGCAATGGGACCGCCATGTTCGCCAAGATCATGCGGATCGTTGCGAAGTGGTATGGTGATCCGCAGGAAATAGAAAAGCTGCCGCAGATCTTCGATGACGCCGTGGTCGCATGGCAGACCGGAGAGTTTCAGGGAACTCTCGTGTTTCAGGCGGAAGATCCGCAGCCGGTCAAGATGCGGCGAATTATGTGGCCTGCCGACAAGGCCGAGGATGCCACAGATCTTAAGGGCGTCAGTGTCGATGATGCAGCGCCGATAGCCAGTTCGCGGGTATTGCCGATGCCGGACAATCGAGTTGTGAACGATGCCAATCCCGACCTCGCGGGCATCAGGATAGATCTCACTCGCATTGGTGGCCATGGTTTATCGGGAAATGAATGATCAATTCGCAAACCGTGCTACGGCCACCCCCTTGCTTCTGCGAAGAATGCCGTCACGAGGTCGACAATAGCGCATGGCGCTATGCCTTGGATGAGTTCGTCCGCGTTGACCGTTTTGCCGATGAAAGCTCGTCCTCCAGATCTCATTCCGCAGCCGGTTGAGGACGTTCGCTTGCCGGGAATTGAGATGGACGGCAAATGCCTCCCAGACGTCATTCTTCAAGATGACGTTGTCGAACGTGAGAAGTGCGCCGCCGGCGGCATTGCCCAGACGATTGAGTAAACACTGGATAGAGCAGGCTACTTGCCTGAAGCGAGGATCAGATATTTCCTATCCTGTAGAGCTACCGCGAGGCCTGTAAAATGTCGGGTCCGGTATCGGAACGGCCTTCATGAGTGCCTTTGTATAGTCTTCCCGCGGCGACTCGAAAATCTCTCGACGGGTACCTGCCTCGACAATCTCACCTCCATGCATAACGGCGACCTTGTGCGACATGCGCTCGATGACGGCCATGTCATGCGAGATGAAGAGATAGGCGAGGCCCATCGTCTCCTGCAATTCCCGCATCAGGTCCAGCACCTGTGCGCGGACCGACACGTCAAGCGCTGCCACACTTTCGTCGGCGACTATCAGCTTGGGTTCAAGCGCAAGCGCGCGGGCGATGCAGATGCGCTGTCGCTGGCCGCCGGAGAACTCATGCGGGTAGCGCGAAGCAGCATCCGGCGTTAGCCCGACCCGTCGCAGCAGGTCGGCCACCCGTTCGCGTCGCTGTGAGGGTGTACCGATACTGTGAATGGTCATCGGTTCGGCGATCGCCTTGCCGACGGACATGCGGGGGTCGAGCGAGGCATAGGGATCCTGAAAGATCATCTGCGCCGAGCGGCGCACGGGCCGCATCTCGTGCTGCGACAGGCGGGCGATGTCATAACCATCGATCTCTACCGACCCCGAGAACGGAATGAGTCCGAGGGCTGCCTTGCCCGTCGTCGATTTTCCGGAGCCGCTTTCGCCGACGAGCCCCATCGTCTCACCCGGCATGATCTCAAAGGAAATGTTGCGTACCGTCGCCGGCGCCGCCTGCCTGCGGAACGGCAAGCCAGACCCATGACCGTAACTGACGCTCAGGTCGCGGACGTTGAGGATCGGTGCCGTCGCTCTTTCCTTAGGTTGCAGCGCAGCCTCCGAAACCCGGGGCGGACCGTCTGTGCCCGCAAAAGCGCCGAGCCTCGGTACAGCTGCCAGCAGCCGGCGCGTATAGGGCTCCGAAGGACTTGCAAAGAGATCGAGCGAATTGCGCTGCTCGACGATCCTTCCATTCTGCATGATCGCAACGCGATCGGCCATCTCTGCCACAACGCCCATGTCATGGGTGATCATCACGATCGAAGTACCGAATTCACCTTTCAGCTCCCGCATCAGGTCGAGGATCTGTGCCTGCACGGTCACGTCGAGCGCGGTGGTCGGCTCGTCGGCGATCAGCACTTTTGGACGACAGGAGAGTGCCATGGCGATCATCACGCGCTGGCGCATGCCACCTGACAGCTCATGCGGATATTGCTTTAGCCGCCGCGTCGGATCGGCGATCTGCACCGCTTCCAGCATCTGTCGGGCAATCGTTTCGGCATTCTGCGCCTGCTGGTGTTCGCGGATCGCCTCCGTCAGCTGCCCCCCGATGCTCATCACCGGATTGAGCGATGTCATCGGCTCCTGGAAGATCATCGCGATCTCGCCACCGCGGATATGCCGCATCTGGCTGTTGGAAAGCCGCGTCAGATCCCGGTCACCCAAAATGATATTGCCCGACGTGACACGCAGCGACGCCTTCGGCAACAACCCCATGATCGACAGAGAGGTGACGGACTTGCCCGATCCGCTCTCGCCGGCAAGGCACAGCGTCTCCCCTGCCCTGAGATCGAAGCTGACATCATCGAGGACGCGCTTCAGCCCGTCCGGCGTGCGCGCGTCGACGCAGAGATTTTCGATCCGCAGCACCGGCTTTTCGTGACCATTCACCTTCGTCACGAAAGAACGATCCGCGGAAAATAGAACGAGACGACCCAGTTCGGCATGTCGACAATCTCGCTGATCCGCAGATCGCCGCAGACAGAGCAGAGCATATAGGCATCGACCGCGCTGTAACCGTGTTCGGCGGTCAGAAGATCGATCATCCGCATGACGGCTTCACGAGCGCCCGTCATCAGGTCCGGACCGATGCCCGTCGTCACCTCATAACCCATGCCGTCGAGATGGCGCGTGACCGGCTCTGTCACTGTGAATCGAGGCGTCTTCAGGTTGGCGCCCTTCACCAGATCAAGTGTCAGTTCGACATTCATCTGGCTTTCGATCGCCGTGCCGCAAACCTCACCGTCCCCTTGGGCCGCATGGGTATCGCCGACGGAAAACAGTGCGCCTTCCACCTCGATCGGCAGATAGAGTATGACCCCGGTGCTCAGATCGCGAATGTCCATATTGCCACCGACCTGGCGCGGCGGAACGACGGAATGCAGGCCGGGTTCGGCAGGCGCAACCCCGATCGTGCCGGTAAATGGCTTCAGCGGCACCTTGCCGCCGGGCCCGAAGGCCGACGGCGCCATGGATATGCTGTCGTATGTCCAGACATGCAGGGCAGGATCCTTGAACTGATCGGCGAGCAGGCCGAAGCCTGGAATATTCGCTGTCCAGCCAACGCCCGACGGGTGGAATTTGCGGATCGTCACCTTCAACGCATCGCCGGGCTTGGCGCCTTCGACATAGACCGGTCCGGAAACCGGATTGATCTTGCCGAAATCGAGATTGGTAAGCGTAGCAAGCGTGGCATCGGCGCCGATCTGGCCGCCGGACGAATCCATGCATTCGAACAGGATGGTCTCGCCCGGCTTTGCCGTCAGTGCCGGCGGAAAATCGCGGTTCCAGCCGAAATTATGCTGGGCCTGATGGATGGTGTGATTGCAGATGCTGCACATATGGATGCTCCGAGAAATTGCCCTCACCCTGATCCTCTCCCCACTCGCAGGGAGAGGGAACGGCAGCCGGATGAGGGGCTGCCTTCAGTGCAGACG
This sequence comes from Aliirhizobium sp. YIM B11859, assembly GCF_057163345.1. NCBI lineage: Bacteria > Pseudomonadati > Pseudomonadota > Alphaproteobacteria > Hyphomicrobiales > Rhizobiaceae > Aliirhizobium > Aliirhizobium sp. YIM B11859. The sequence goes on along the minus strand of NZ_JBXHAY010000011.1, from coordinate 48,349 downwards.
ATCCTACTTCACGAAGATCGCATCGTAGTTGATGACGCGGGTCGGATCGATATACACGTTGTTCTCGCCGCCCATGCGCAGCGACTTGGCAACGACACGGCGCTCGTTGGTGACCGGGATCCACGGTGCGTCGGCCATCGCGTCGGTGAAGATCTTCTTCCAGGTTTCGACACGTTCCGCCGACTTTGCCGGATCCGACATGGAATCGGCCGCCGTCGCCCGCTTATCGAGATCTTCATTGCAATACCAGGACCAGTTCCAGCCGCCCTGTACCGCACCGGCGCAGCCGAGGATCGGGCCGTAGAAATTGGACGGATCCGGGAAGTCGGCAATCCAGGCCATGCCACCGGACCAGATCATCGGGGCTTCGCCTTCCGTACCGCCGGCGGCGATCACATTGCCCTGCGCCAGCGCGCGGATCTCGGCCTTGATGCCGATCGCCGCCAGATCCTGCTGGATCGCCTGGGCGATACGCGGCTGCGGATCGGTATTGGTGGCATAGAGCACGGTTTCGAAGCCGTTTGCCAGGCCGGCTTCGGCGAGCAGCGACTTCGCCTTTGCCACGTCATAGGCATAACCGGCATAATCCTTGTCATAGCCCGGCATCAGCGGTGGCAACACTTCCTTGGCAGGCGTGGCGCGGCCATTGAGGATGCGCACGATGCGCTCCTTGTTGATCGCGTGGTTCACCGCCTGACGAACCTTCAGGTCGTCGAAGGGTTTCACCTTGGTGTTCAGCGTCACGTAACCGGTGTGAAGCTGCTCACCATCGACGATCATCTGTGCGCCATCGGCCGAGTTCTTGATTTCCAGGAACTTGGCCGGCGGAATGCCGTCGCCGGCAATATCGACCTCGCCCTTTTGCAGGCGCAGCAGCGCCACCAGCGGTTCCTGGCCGACCTCGACCGTGAAACTGTCGATCTTTGGCGTATCCTTGATGTAATAGGCGGGGTTCTTTTCAAACACGAGCTTCTGGCCGATCACCCAATCCTTGAGGGTAAACGTGCCGGAGCCGACCGGGTGCTTGCCGAAGTCACCACTGGCGGCCTCGACGGCTTCCTTCGGCACGACGGAGGCGAAATTGATCGCCAGCACATGCAGGAAGGTCGCATCCGGGCGCGAAAGCTTGAAGATGACGGTGCCGTCATCCGGTGTCTCTATGCCTGAAAGGCCGGCTGCCTTGCCTCCGGTCAGATCCTCGAAGCCGTTGATCGCGCCGAAAAAGCCGGCGCCCGGGCCTTGGGTCTTCGGATCGACGGCCCGTTCGATCGAATATTTGACGTCGGAGGCGATTACGTCGCGGCCGGTCGAAAACTTCACGCCTTTGCGCAGCTTGAACGTATAGGTGAGGCCATCGGGTGCGACCTCGAAGCTTTCTGCGAGCGAGGGAACGAGATTGGCGGTGCCGGGTTCGTAGTCCACCAGGCGCGAATAAAGGCTTTTGATCATCGACCAGTTGACCCAGTCATAACCAATAGCCGGGTCAAGCGTGACGATATCGTCCTTGTAGGTGACGACGATATCCTTGCCCTCGGCCATCGCGGCGAGAGGTGCGAGCAGGATCGCCGCTGCAGTCGTTGTTCCAAGTAACCAGCTCTTGAGCATTTCAGGTCCCCTTTTGGCTTTGGTCAGGATGTTCGGATGCGTGGATCGATGAGTGGTGCGATCATGTCGGCGATGAGATTGCCGGCGACGATCGCGAGCGCCGAAGTCAGCGTCACGCCCATGATGATCGGGATATCGACCTGCTGGATCGCCTGCCAGGCGAGCTGACCGATGCCCGGCCAGCCATAAACGGCCTCGACCACGACGACCCCACCCATGAACTGGCCGATATCGATGCCGATCATCGCGACGATCGGCAGGATGGCGTTGGGCAGCGCATGACGGAAAATGATCCGGCGCGACGACAGTCCCTTGGCACGGGCGGTGCGGACGTAATCCTGATTCAGGACGTCGATCATCGCCGAGCGCACCATGCGCGCATACCAGCCGGCACCGAGCACGCCGAGCGTTGCCGCGGGCAGGACCACATGGGCAAAGCTTCCGTAGCCACTCATCGGAAACCAGCCGAGCGTGACGGCGAAGACATAAAGCAGCAGCAGCGCCACGACGAATTGCGGTGCCGACACGCCAACGAAAGAGGCCATCATCACCACGCGGTCGACCATACCGCCGCGTTTCACGGCTGCAATCGTGCCGAATGTGATGCCGAGCACGACCTCGACGAAAATTCCGGCTGCCATGAGTGTCAGCGTCGCCGGTAGGCGCGCGACGATCAGCGTCCAGACTTCCGTCTTCTGGGCATAGGATCGGCCAAGATCGCCCTGCAGCAGGCCGGAAAGATAAGTCCAGAACTGGATCAGAAGCGGTTGATCGAGGCCGAGTTCGCGGCGGATGGAGGCAACCGTCTGCGCCGTGGCACTGCGGCCGGCAATCATCCGCGCCGGATCGGCCGGCAGCGCATAGAGGAGAACGAAGGTGACGGCGGCCACGCCGATCAGGATAAGGAAGGCCTGGGCGAGGCGACGAAGAAGCATGAAGGCCATCAGCCCCTCCCCCGCTGCGTCGGGTCGAGAATATCGCGCAGGGCATCGCCGACGAGATTGAAGGCAAGCGCCGTCAGGAGAATGACCGCTCCGGGAAAGAACACCAGCCAGGGCGCGGCCTGAAAATAACTCTGGCTTTCGAAGATGATATTCCCCCAGGACGGTTCGGGCGGCTGCACGCCGATGCCGAGGAAGGACAAGGTCGCTTCGAGCAGAACCGTGGTGGCTATGCCGAGCGTGCCCCAGACGATCGCCGTCGGCACAAGATGCGGCAAGATATGAAGAAACAGGATGCGACCATGGCCGGCGCCGAGCGAGCGCTGCGCCATGATGAAATCCCGTTCGACGAGGCCGCGCGTCTCGGTATAGACGATGCGCGCCACCTGCACCCAGTTGACCAGCGCGATTACCATCGCGACGATCCAGAGGCTGGGTTTCAGCAGTGCCGCCAGGACGATGGCGAGCAGCAAGGCCGGAAAGGCCATCATCAGGTCGGTAAAGCGCATCAGGATATTGCCGGCCAGGCCGCGCAGATATCCGGCGACGATACCGATGAACAATCCGATCGCAACCGCGATTCCGTTGGCGACAAGACCGATGATCAGCGATGTGCGCGCCCCAAACAGCATGCGTGATAGAAGATCGCGGCCGAGCGTATCAGTGCCCAACACAAATGGTCCGCCGGGCGGCATGGGCGCGCCCTCCAGGGTCAGGCCGTCGAACATCTGCTCATCGGGGCTGAAGGGCGCAATCAGAGGTGCGGCCAATGCCAGAGCGACCACCACGATGACAATGACAAGCCCGAAGACAGCCGTCGGCTGGCGCAGAAGCAAACGGACGATGACCATCAGCCGACCTCCGGCAGGGCTTCTACCCCACCGAGCACGATCGCGGCCACCTGTTCCATCGTCAGGCGGCGTTGCATGGCGCAGTCGCGCAAAGCGCTGTAGGCTTCGTCCTCGGCAAGTCCGCGTGCGGCACTCAGCTTTTCAACCGCTGCATGAACGAGAGGCCGCATCCGGACACGCTCTTCGAGACGGCGCACCCGGTCGGCGACCGCGAGGCGCTCCCGATGGATCGAGACGGCCATCACCAGAGCCGGGAAAATGGCAGACGCAGCAACCGGCTTCGCAATGATCGCACTCGCACCCTTTTCCATCGCCCAGGCGATGCGGCCAGGGGCTTCCGATCCGAGCACGGCAACCAGCGGCCTGCCCGAGATGTTATCTGCCTGCGGCAGCAAATCGTCCCAGCCCTGATCGGCATCGACGAGGACAAGATCGGCGTCGTCCCACGTGACGAGCGGTTCCCAGCGACGGGTCGAACGGATACCGAGCAGGCCGAACTGGCGCTCGAGCCTTTCGGTATTGCTGTCTTCGCGATGCAGGATCACGGCCTTCCAGCCGGTAAAATTCGGCGTCCTGCTCATGAAACCACTCTCAGCTTGGCGGGCATGGCGGTGCCACGTGTGGTGAGATAGGGATCGGCGGCAAGCGCCGGGCGGGAGGAAACGACATCGAAGCCGTTATCGGCGCTAATCCGGCCAAGATGAAACGGCAGGGCGGCATGATTGGTCCGTCTGTCGATCTCGAGGGCTCCCAACAGTGAAGGCCACCTGCGGCCATAGACTTCGCGGCGGACGGCCTGGGGCTCGTCGCTTCCGGCATCAAGTATCGCGGCAATGCAGAGATCGACCGCTACATAGGCGCTGGCGAACACGCTGGAAATGCGCCGCCCATGGCCATACCGTATCGCAGCGCGGGACTTGAAGTCGCTGTTTTCGGAGGTGTTCAGCGTATCGAAATAAGAGGCCGCGCAGAGCTGTCCGATTGCGGCTCCCTTGGCGATGAGTTCGAGCTCGCATTCCATCAGGTCGCAACTGACGACCGGGCAGTTTTCCGGGCGGAAAAATGGATCCTTGTCACCGAGCGCCTTCATCGCCGCAAGAAAGGCATAGCTGGACGGACCGATCAGATTGTTAAGCACGAAACTCGGCCGCCGCTCGGCAATTTCGGCGATGATCCGCTCCACTGCCGTTTCTTCCAGCGGCAGGTAACGTTCGCCCAATATCTCCCCGCCGGCATTGGCGACCAGCTCGCGCGCCAGCCTGTTCATTTCCCAACCCCAGACATAGTTGGCGCCGGTCAGATAGGGCCGCGCGCCATAACGGGGGATCAGGTATTCGAATGCCGGGATCAGGTGCTGGTTGGGGCAGCCGCCGAGATAGATGACGCTCTCATTGGCCTCGAACCCTTCATAAGGACACATGTACCAGAGAAGGCCGTCATGTTTTTCCACCAGTGGAATGACTTCCTTGCGGGCGGCCGACGTGATCGTGCCGACGATGTGACGGCAATCGGAGCGCAACATTTGTTGAGCGCCGTCGAGATAGCCCTGCAGGCTGGCATGGGGATCGTAAAGCAGCGGCTCAATGGTGCGCCCGCTTCTCTTGGCGTTGTCTTCGATGGCAAGCATCGCGCCGTCGCGCGCATCGACACCCATCGCCCCATACGGGCCGGTGGTGGAATAGAGAATACCGATCTTCAGCGCGTCGATCATGATAGCCCAAATACAAAAACCCCATGACGCAACTCCCGCTCTTGAGCGGGGCGTCATGGGGCGAAACTGCCCAGCGACATCGAAGTCATGTGAAATGCAAACAAGGCGCTGCCTAATTCGCAGGCTTGATTAAAATACAGACATTGACGCCGAGTCAAGCAGGAAGAATTCGCACGGATTCTCCAGTGTCGGATGATTAAAACCGGACAGCTGACGGTGGCGTGCAAAAGGAGCGAGTCTTCATTCGGCTTTTCTTGTCAGACGGCCAGGCTATTCCACGGATTGGCTCCTGCATCTCCGTTTTCACATGGCAAGGCCGGGATGCAGGTTAAATTCCCAACTCCATCGATCCCATGCTGAGCGCTGATTTCCATCGCCGCCAACCACCGGCGAGATCGGCACACTTCAATCAGAGACGAGATCGGCACCAAACCATTTGAGACTGATGGCTTTCAGCGTGCCATCAGCCTTGATTGACTTCAAACCGTCGTTAAAGGCATCGGCGAGTTCGTCGTCCCCCTGCCGCAATCCGATCCCAACGCCTGGACCGAATATCCCACCTGACAAGCGCGGACCGTAGAGGCCGGCTGTTTTCCCCTCACCGGATTCAAGGAAGGCCTTCCAGACGGAATAGTCGGCCAGTCCAGCATCGATACGGCCGGCGACGAGATCGAGATTGAGGCTGTCTTGTTTATCATAGGTCCGGATTTCGACGTCATCACCAAGATACGCCTGGACGAACGCCTCGGCGTTGGTTGAGCCTTGGACACCAATGATCCGATGCATGAGATTGGTTTTTAAATTGCGCAACACGGTGTTGTCTTGGTCAGACGGAGCGGTGAGATCAACTTTCGCGTCCTCCTCCATTGGCGCGAATTTCTCTCGCTCAGCAATGACGAAATAGTTCGACGTCAGCGCGTAGGGTTCCGAAAATGCGATGACTTGCTTTCGCTTTTCGGTGATGGACATGCCGGCCATGATTGCGTCGAACTTTCCGATAGCAAGCGCCGGGATGATGCCATCCCAAGCCTGTGTGACGAACTCGCATTGAAGTTTTGCTCGATCGCAAATGGCCTTGCCGACGTCGATATCGAAGCCGACAGGACGACCGGCGGTATCGACCGCGTTCCAGGGAGGAAAGGCGCCTTCGGTGGCGATCTTCACCGGTTTTGCCGGCTGTGCACTCACCTGCCCGGATACGCAAATGAGACACATTGCAAGGATCAGTTTGTTCATTGAAGTTCCCCTTTTTTAGTTGAAATCCTAGAGATAGATTCTCGGGACATGGTCCCGCAGTTGCCCGTAAAGACCGATAATGTCGGTGCCCCAAGAGGATGCGACCTCGTCATGGGTAATGACCTGATTTCCTTGGCTCCCGAGCAGCACAACTTCGTCGCCAAATCGCGCTTCCGGGACATCACTGAGGTCAATGCGAACATGTTCGAGATGCGCTGGTGGCAATAATCGCGCACGCTTTCCCCTCACCAGGCCGATCGTGCGGTCTCCCATTCGTCGAGGAAGACCGTCTCCCCATCCCATGGCAATCACGCCAAGCAGCATTCCGTTTTTAATCCCATCGACGGCGGGCACATCACCGAGTGTTTCGTCGACGCGCTTGACCGACACGAGGCGTGTGCTGAGGGATTTTAGCGCTGGTCGAAGCGCCATCTGTCTCGATGCCCTCGTGCCCTCGGCGGCGCCAACAAGCAAGGCGCCGGGATCGACGGCATCGAAGTCCAATTCGGGATGGTTCAGGACACCTTCGGTGCTGGACATCATGACCAACGGCGGACGAAGACCAAGGTCCTGGATCTCCCGAATGACAGCAAGCATGCGCTGGAACTGCCCATGTACCTGCGATGGTCCGCCGGGCGGCAATTCGCTCATATGGGCATAGATCCCCTCGACATGAATGTCGGGAGCGCAGCACGCCGCGGCGAGAAGCTGACCCACCGTCGCTGGTGTCGCTCCCGCTCGAAAGAAGCCCAGATCGACTTTCACAAAAACACGCAGACGTGTTGTCGCTGATCGCCATTGTTGCAACTCGTCGATGCTGGATATGCTGACGGTGAGGTCGAGCGCTTCAATCGTGCGGGCAGCGGCAAGACAGGCGCCAGGATAGAGTAAAACGGGACGGGAAACGCCATGTCGGCGGATCGCTATGGCGTCAGGCAGTGATCCCACAGCAAATCCGTCAACGTTTTCCTTGGCCAACGCGCCGGCAAGCGGACCAGCCCCACATCCATAGCCGTTCCGTTTCAGGCAGGCGAAAATCTTGACGTGACCACTCAAATGCGTGCGGAGTTGACGGTAGTTGTGGCGCACCGCCTCAAGGTCGATCTCATACCAACTGCCACGTAGCTCGGCGTCAGCGAAGCCATCCGCCTCAAAAGGATGCGGTTGGCCGGCAAGTATCGTATTCATCAGCCAGCCTCCTGCACCCGGGGGCTAATATTGTTTAATGCTGTTGCCAACCGACCAGGTGATGATGGTGTCTCTCGCCTTGAATGGATCATCATCCGTCTTTCCATCCACCCGAATGCAGTTGTGATCAGGAGCGTGATGGCGAGATAAATCAGCGCCGCCGAGAAAAAGACTTCGTATGGAGAGAAGGTCTGGGCCACGATCTTGCGGGCGGTGCCTGTCAATTCCATCAGCGTGATTGTGCTCGCAAGGGAACTTGACTTGAGCATCAGCACGAGTTCGTTCGTATAAGCGGGGAACGAAAGCCGGAGAGCCGAAGGCAAGACCAGTCGCCGCGTTCGTAGGCTATAGGACATGCCAAGTGCCTTGGCGGCCTCGACCTCTCCAAAGGGAACCGATCGAATACCTCCCCGGAAAATCTCGGTCGTGTAAGCGGCATGATTGAGAGAAAAAACAATCAGCGCGCACCAGAATGGCTCCCGCAAGACAGGCCACAGGACGCTTGATCGAACCCAGTCGCTCTGACTCGTGCCATAGTACACCAGGAATAACTGGACGAGCAGCGGAGTGCCGCGAAACAGGAATGTGTAAATGAGCACCGGGTAGGACAGCACAGCCGACGTCGATGCTCGCATCAACGCAAGCGGCACTGCGAGCGCCGCGCCAAGGACCAGCGATGTCGCAGTCAATTGAGCGGTCAGCAGCATGCCATCGACCAGAAGCGGCAACACATCCACGATCAACGTAAGGTTCATGGTCTCTCTCCTCACGCAGAAAAACGCACACCACGGCAAGCATGGCGTTCAAGCATTGCCAGTCCGGCAAGCGAGACCGAGGTGAACGCCAGGTAGAGCACTGCTGCCACCGCGTAAAATTTGAAAGGATCGTGTGTAACCCCCGCGGCAATACTCGCTTTCCGCATCAGGTCATCGAGACCGACCACGGATATCAGAGCTGTGTCCTTGAGCAGGCTCAGCCAGAGGTTTCCAAGCCCAGGCAAGGCGTAACGCCACATCTGGGGAAGGATGACAAGACGCCAGATGAGGAAACTCGACAGTCCGAGTGCACGCGCGGCCTCGATCTGTCCTTGCGGCACAGCCTCGATGGCCGCCCTGAACACCTCGGTTGCATAGGCCGCAAATACCAGGGTCAGCGCACACACGCCGGCCGCAAATCCGTTCACTTCAATGTATCTCCCGAAGAGATGCGATAGAAGGACGGTTCCGCCAAAATAAAGAATCAAAATGACAAGAAGCTCCGGAATGCCGCGAATGATCGTCGTGTAAGCACCCGCGAGAGACCTGATCATCCCGGAGCGTGCGCGCTTGGCCATTGCACCACAGAGCCCGAACCCGATGCCGAGGATGAGGCTGGTCAGCGCTGTCTGGACTGTTGTCAGGGCGCCGATTGCAATCTGGTCGCCGAAACCTTGCATGATCGTCATTGGGCGAAGGCTCCTGCATGTGCCGACAGGAATTGCCGGAGCCTTGGGGACGACGGATGGTCAAACATCGCATCGGGTTGGCCGTCTTCCTCGACGCGACCCCGATGGAGGAACAGGACCCGGTCTGACACCTGTCGGCAAAAGCCAAGCTCGTGAGTTACGATCAGCATCGTTCGCCCCTCTTCGGCAAGCGCACGGATCACTTTCAACACCTCGCCGACAAGCTCGGGATCAAGCGCTGATGTCGGCTCGTCGAAGAGCAGGATATCCGGTTCCATCGCCAATGCCCGCGCAATGGCGATGCGCTGCTGCTGACCTCCGGACAGATGGGAAGGATAGACGGACCGTTTGTCCGCCAACCCCACCTTTTCCAATAGAGCTTCGGCGCGCTCGACCGCCTCCTGTCGGGAAAGGCCACGGACCTGGGTCGGGGCCTCTATGATGTTGGCAAGTGCGGTCTTGTGAGGCCAGAGATTGAAATTCTGGAAGACCATTCCGACCCTGGCACGCAGGGCGTTGATCTGTCGTCGTCCGGCAAACCCCACCTGCATCTTGATGTGTTGCCCCGCGACCCAGACTTCCCCGCTGTTTGGAACGTCCAGGAAGTTGAGGCAGCGCAGGAACGTGCTTTTGCCCGATCCGCTACTGCCCAGTATCGAGATCACATCGCCGCACTGCGCGGTGAGCGAGACACCTTTCAGGACCTCGATGGGACCGAACCGTTTTTTCAGGTCGATGACCCGTAACGCCATATGCGCGTCCGTGGCGACCGGCGGAAATGTGCCGGCGGTGTGCTGAATATTCATGTGTGCCCCTCGGCCGTTTTTTCCGACGATGCGTCGGTAGCCGGTGGGATGCTTGCCGTTGGTTGATCTGCTTACACAATCTGATCCGGAAATCAGGCAGAGGCCGCCATCGGCCAGCTTGCGCGATAGGCGATCGGCGTCATGCCCGTCTCCCGGCGGAAGCTGTTTGAAAAATGGCCCGGATTGGAGAAGCCGCAAGACAGCGCGATCTCGGTAATTGGCGTCATGGTGTGACGGAGAAGGTCGCTGGCCCGTTCGATCCTGCGCCGGATTATGAACAAATGGGGTGAGCAACCCATCGTTTGTCGAAAGGCGCGGCAAAAGTGCGGAATGCTGACGCCGATCAGGCTCGAAAGAGCGGCGAGCGACAGATCTGTTGCAAGATTTTGATCGATCTCGCTGATGATCCGGTTGAGGTGGGCGGGGACGAGCCCGCCGGTCCTTGTCCGAGCACTGGGCACATAATTCTGGATGCGAAGGAGTTGCGCGAAGAGCGTTGCAACATATCCTTCAACAAGCATCGTGCTGACAGGGCTGCGATCGGACATTTCCACGCCAATAGCACGGGCCGCATTCATGATAACGGGATCTTCAAAGCCGAGATCCGGGGACAGCGGTGGCAGGGTTTGTGATCCGGATGCCAAATACAGATCCGAAACAAGAGTAGGGTTGATGGAGATCGAAAGGTATCCGGCCGTCGCGTCACCGACTTCCCAGCCGCTCCATTGGCAACCGGCCGGCACAAACAGAACCGCGCCTGGTTTACGCGGCTTGAAAGAGGTTCTTCGGCCGTCGAGGAAATATTCCCCCTGCTCCGAATTTCCCTGCAGGTTGAGGAGGACGATATGGCGATCAGACACAACGGATGTCTCCTCGCGGCCCAATCCGGTCCGTTTGACCAGTTCCGCCTGTGTCGCCCGCCATGACCGGGCTTTGCGGATATTGGTGCGGCAGGTCCCCTGTTTGAACGTCGATCCGCTTGCCTCGCCCTTCATCGATCGGCCCCCTTCTCGTCGACGATGGATGGGACTGAGGACAGTTCCTGCGCGAGCGCATCGATCAGCGCTGCCATTCTGCGGCGCGTCCGCGGCGGCAGCGCCAACACACTGTCAATCATCTGCCTGCCTTCGCGGCTTGCCAGGAAGGCAATTTGGAGACTGGGAGGAGATGGATCGTACTCGCCTGCCTCCCCGCTCCCCGGCAATCCGTCGAACAAACGGCTGACCGGGATGCCCATGAAAAGCGCGATCCCGTGCAGCATCGACGCGCTGATCCGGTTTCGAGCGCTTTCGTATTTCTGGATCTGCTGGACGCTCACGCCGACACCGGCGGCAAGCTGGGCTTGTGTCAGCCGCAACTCCAGGCGAAGAAGCGCCACACGGCGGCCGAAATGGAGGTCCGTGGCGTGGGCGGCCTCGCGATGAGGCGGGCAGAGCTGTCGCTCTTTCTGCGGGATTTTCCGGTGCTGCATTTCGCACTCCCCGGTTGAGAGAGTTTGTCGCGGTGCGTCCCCGCGAATGACTCACTGAACCTCCGAATGATCGGGGAGGTGGAAACTGTTCGTGAACAGTCCTATAGCCTTTAGTTCCGAGGAACCTGGACATACGCCACAGGCTCCCCGACCCGAAAGGTCAAGGAGTTTGATGCTGAACGACCAGCATCAGTCTCACGAAGGGGTTTCCACACCCCAAGACAGCACGGTACTGCCTCATCGCTTACATTAGTTGATAAGAGGTGGTTTCGCCAGTCCCTTGTGACGAGGGAGGTGCGACAATTGTGAATTAGATCAGCTTGTTAAAGCGGCGGCTTCCGGAGAAAACCGGCATTAACAGATCATCCCGCTGGCTTGCGGGAAGGGGACTTTGACAGCAGAGCGAGATTGCCCTTATCGAGCTCTTACCGTTGCAAGTGCCGTCGCCGCCGCGAGCAGCAGGACAGCGAACAGGAGGAACATTGTGGATGGTACGACGTCGTCGTCAAAGAACGACACCAGCCCGAACAGGATCAGCCCGATCGAAACGCCCGCGCAATGAAGCACACCTTTCGCGCGCCCCAATGTTTCGCCCGGAACTGCATCCTGGAGCATGACCTCGATTGTCACCCGTTCAAGATTGTATAGCGCTCCCGCGATCGCAAACACGACAAGGACCAAGGGAAAAGTCACAAATTTCAGCGCGCCAAAGGCCAGCGCCGTGAGAATGAAAAGGACCGTCTGCAGCACTGGAAGTCTGGAAATCCGCGCCATCGGGATAAGTAGGATCGCTCCCAGGATTGAGCCGGCAGACCAGGCACTTTCCAATCGCCCGAAATCAAGCGCGTTGCCGCGTAGCTCATCAAGCACATAGCCGGGGCCAAGGATGCTGACCAGCACCCCACCGCCGTAGAGCAGTGCATAGAGAGCAATAAGGCGAAGCAATTGGGCGTCGGCTCGCAGTGTCAGATCTGGCCCGCGGCCTCCCCGACATGCCGGCGCGCCCGACCGGTCTCGCGCAACCAGGCACATGCCGGTTGCCGAGACGGCAAAGACGATCGCAATCACGCAAAAGGTGACCGGTATCGTTGACGCGTGGAGCAGGAAACCGACTGCGATCGCGGCTGCCAGCCCTCCGGCCTGCATGAAGAAGAAGCAGAGCGAATTGGCGGTCCCCAGTGAAAAGTGCTTGTTTACTGACGGTATCATCGCCTGCGAGGCCGTCAGGGCGACCCGGTCGCAAGCGGCAAACGGTATTGCCGAGGTCCAGATCATCCAACGGATATCATAGAGTGTCAGGGCAGCGGACAGCAGCATCGCTGATGCAAAGCGGAGACACTCGGCAATAACAAAGACGCGACGCCTGTCGAACCGATCCGTCATCCACCCCGCGATGGGGCTGGTGAGCAGTTCGGTTACACTGATGATCGCAATGAAGACCGCGACTGCTGGATTGCCCTCGTCCGAAACAACGAGAAGCCATGCGCAGGCCAAAGCATAGCCACCGCGTCCAGCGGATGACGCGAACATGCTCACATAAAACCAGGCGAGCGGATACAAGCGCTGGCGGAGCCCGTCGATGTTGGCATGAAGGCTTTTGCGGACCATGGGTAACCGTTCGAGATTGGCTGGCCGCCCGCAACTACGCCCCCGGCAAGCCCCTGGCTTTCCATCGCGTGTCGCTTTTGTACGAAAGTGACAAAATCCTTAGGATTGACTTCAGCTCTTCCAGTTCTTTCGGTACTCGACCGGACTTAAACCAAACTCCCGGCGAAAAGCCCTGGCAAAATAGCTTGAACTGCCAAACCCGGTTTCCATGGCTACGTCGGTGGCCGACATCCCGGTTGCGCGCAAAAGATCCGCTGCCTGTTCCAGTTTCCGAAGACGTGCATATGCATGCGGCGTCTTCCCGGTGGACGTTTTGAAGGCACGGATGAAATGCCGGCGGCTGACGCCGGCCGTATGGGCAAGGTCTGCGAGCTGAGGGGGCTCGGTAAATGGGGCTTCGAGGATGGCCAGAGCGCGCTTTAGGTCAAATGACGACAGTCCGCCCTTCGCAAGCTCCAGGGTGCGCGCGTTGAGGCGAACGAGCTGGATAAGCGCCAGAGTTGCCTGGCTTTCAACCATGATCGGACTGACCCAGTCAGGGCTGATCACCTCCGCCGCGATCTGTTGCAGACATGTTTGGACGACGCGATCCCGAAAGCCTATGACCGGTTTTAGCCCCCGGACCGCAGTCGCGCCGATGATCCGTTCCGCAAACACCCGATCGAGGGACACCAAAAGATATGAGCCGACAGTATCGCCTTCGTCCCATCCTTTCCATTGGCTGTCGGCCGGCAGGAATACGATCGACCCTGGCCTTCGGGGCGTGAATGCGACCCTTTGCCCGTCAACGAAATCCTCGCCGATCGTGGCTTCTCCACGAAGATTGATGAGCAACACATGTCGGTCGGGGGTTAATCTCGTTTCCTGACGCAGGAGCCCCGTTCGCCTCACGAAATCGGCCTTTATCATTCCCCAGTCTTCGTGCTTGTGCATCAGCGTTTGAGCCTGTGCCCGGCGGACCTGATCGAGCTTGAAACGGTAACCTTTCCTCAAATCGGGGAACCTCGCGCGTGGTGGACTGGTCTGACGCGGAAGTTATCGTCATCACAAGTTGTCGGACAATGTGTCAATAACCCGCGGTAGGTCGATGATGGCACTTTTGTGACAAGACGTCTCTCCAGTGAAAGCGTCCGGAAATTGGACATCCTAGCTTGGCCGGGCACGCCGAAAAAGCTGATCGGTCGGGCGCGCATATGAAGCGCAAACGAATTTCCGATCCCCCGAAGGCGTCGCACCTGTTTTCATTTGAGTAGGTGTATTGCCATGCAAGATTTTAGCGAATTCTTCGAGGAATGCGACCGCGGGCCACGATTGAACCAACTCACCGGCTTCTTCACTTCAACGGCGGCAGGCAAGAGTGGGATGCCGCTGAGAAAGCCGACTGTCGACATGAGGCTTATGCCTCATGATATCCTGCTCCAGAATTTCATCGAACTGCATTCCCGCCGCCAGGGTTTTTTCGACCAGCATTATCTCGCCAGCATTCCCTATCGCATCGAGGAGGAATGCCGCATGGCCCATGCCATCCTCAGATATAGCCAGCTGATTTCTGGTCAGTTGTTGCTCTACAGCCTCGGGACTGCCGAAGGCACCATGGCGAGAACCCTATCGGAGATCACCAGCGGGAAAATTCGAACCCTCTCCTGCAGCCCGAATGAGGACAATTACAAGTGCTTCATGGCGTTCGGTGAGCCTGTTGGCGCTAGCTTTTTCCTCGGCCCGTTCCACAGGTTGACGAAAGATCGTCTGCGCTCGGATGCCACCCTCGCGTGTTTCGCCGACGGGTTCGATTTCGTTTTTGAAGATACGACATTTCAGATGTATTCGCCCAACCGGCGCAAACAGGTCGAGTTCGTTTCGCAGCATTTGCGGCCCGATGGCATCTTCCTCAGCCTGGAGAAGTTTCGGTCAGCGGATCCCGACGCCTACCGGGCTCGTGAATTCCAGAAAGATCACGGTTTCAAGGCGCATTATTTCGGCCCCGAGGAGATCGCACGCAAAACCACGCTTGTCCTCAATACGATGCACGAATGCGAGGTCACTCTGGTGGAGATGGCCGACGCAATCTATGCGCAGTTTGCGCATTGTGTCGTGACGTGGAGCTGCGGAAATTTCTACAGTCTTGCCGCCAGCAACAGCGAGGAAAAGCTGCGCCAATATTTGATGGCAATGGTTCAGCCCGCTCTGCCCGCTGAATATGTCTATGCGCCCGCGCCTTACACAGACTTGGCCAGTTGGGTGAAACGCCAGCCTTCGTCGTCTGATTAGACCACCGGCGTCGGCAGACGCTTTTCCAACCTTGATTGCAATCTCTCAGCGCCCAATGCCCTGGCAGGATCCCTGCTGGAAAGTCGACAGTTGTGCCTGTCGATCAGCGCTGCAACTGGGATGTTCAAATTGAATAGGCTGTTTGATCAACTGGTGGAACGCATATCGCTTGTGCAGGACCACGCTTCCGCAAACGACATACTTGCGGATTTTGCGCGAAAAGCGGGTTTCAAGGCATATGCCTATCTCGTTCGGCGTGCGACGGTAAAGACTGTCATCACCAATCTCGCTGTCGAATGGGTGCAGACCTACCGGAAAAGGGGCTATCACAGGATCGATCCTGTTCTCTTCAAGATCCGGGAGCGTCCTGAAGGGTTTTCGTGGAGCTATGGAGCGCACCATCGTTCGAAACGGACCCGTCAGTTTGTGTTGGAAGCAGCACAATACGGTATTCGATCCGGAATATCCGTGCCGACAATATTGGATTTGGTCACTACGCTGTGCTGACGTTGATTTCGGATCAGGCGGATCCCTCGTCCAAGGGACGTTTCGATCCGGTTTCCGCCGCAGCCGCTGTGGGACAAGTTCATTCACGACTGAACAGTTTGTACGAGCCGGTTTCTCTGGACACCATCAATCTCAAGCAAAGCGAATTGAGATGTTTGCGATGGTCGGCTGAGGGGAAATCGATGCGTGCAATCGCAATTCTGGAAGATCTTAGTTATGGGACCATTTGTTTCCATCTGAGGAATGCAAAACAGTCTCTGGGAGCGACGTCACTTTCCCAGGCAACAGCCGTTGCAACATCCCTGCACCTAATCTGACTATGTTTGTCCGGAAGTCAGCGCCGTTGCTGGATGAACTCTGCCACTCCAGTCGTTTTGGTGTGTGGCCCTGGCTAACCGCGATAAAGCCCCGGGAAGATGATGTCCTGATCAACCAGTACATTGAATTTGTAGCCCTGCCGTATCCGAATGGTCGGCTGGACATTCAGGTTTTTAGAGATGGTCTGCTCTGCCGCCCTTCCGAAGGTTTCGGCAAAGTTTCGACGCGCGGCATCCGAGGCGGTGTCCTGCGTCGCAAGCGTCGAGCTTTGAGGCACAGCCATATCGATACCAGTCCCGATCATGGCAACGAGTGTCGCGGAACCGAATGTTCTCCACAGATGCCGATCGACCTTGTCCTTGAAGCCTGCATAACCTTCAGAATCCGTGCCGGCCATTCCGCCTATCTGCAACGTTGAACCGTTCGGGAATATAAGGTCCGTCCACACAACCAGAACCCGCTCTTGTCCGAACGACACTTTCGAGTCGTATCGACCGAACAGTTTGGTGCCTTGTGGAATGAGAAGACGATGTCCTGTCGCGCTGTCATAGATGTTCTGGCTCACTTGCGCAGAAATCCGGCCCGGAAGGTCAGAGTCCAAGCCGGTAATCAGTGTTGCCGGGATGACTGAACCGCGCTTCAGCTCGTACTGAGACATTGGCGGGACGACTTTGTATGGCAAATAGCCCAGATCCTTGATGTCCTGATTGAAAAAATCCTCCTTTGACGCTTGTCCGTTTGGATCGGCGTTTTGTCCCTGCAGTCCCGCTTTCATCGCCGCAGCGTAGAGATCAGACCTGCTCGTCGCGGAGCTTGATGGCGCATTTCCGGCCGCAGACGCTTTCACATCCTGCTGGATCTCGGAGACATCGATTTTGAGTGGGGAATCGAGAGCCGTTGCCTGAGCTTGCAGTCGCGCCATGCGCTGCCGATTTTTCTCCCGCAGGGCCTGCTCTTCCTGTTCGCGCGTCAGCCGTTCCTTCCATGCATCCTCCGGTTCCAATGCAGCGTTTCGCTGCGGCCGATCAATGGTCGCCGGTCGCTGCGTGATCTGTGCTCCAGTCTCTGACGGCGGAGGGATCGGCGCTGGCTGAAAAACCTCCCGATCCTGCGTGTCGCCAATAATGGCGTCACTGACGCCGCGCTTCAGCTGCTCGCCGAATGACGTGGCGGGTGAATTCAAGGCGTTGTCGATGCCATTGTCTCGGTTGAGCGCCAAACCGCGCCAGGAAAGACCGATGACGACCACGCCAATGAAGATGACTATGAAGACGATCGCCGTGACAACCGGTAGCCGGTTCAGGCGACGCATGCCACCTTCGCCACCATCTTGATTGGACGAGCCGAGTTGCAGCGATTGCACCAAGGTGGGCCTCCTAATTCCGTTGCAAGATAGAAAGAGGGCTTGCCGGCACGGCACCCGTGCTGGACGGAGTGTAAGCGCGGCCGAGCGCGATTGCCGATGTCGAGACCTGGGCCAACAACTGGCCGTCGACAGCTTGAAGCGAATAAGCCAGCTTGATCGCCGCGCCACCTTTCGTGCCACCGTCTGGCACGACGGTGTAACCCCAGCCTTTCAGTGCTGCTTCAAGAGCCACCGCGAAGTCTGACTTGTCGACACCCAGGCGGATTGCCGTTGTCGCAGGCGGCACCTGCTCAGCTAGGCGGCTCGCCAGATCGCCTGCGATCGCACTTGCCGTTAAGCTGGAAATTGCGACCGGTGTTGAGCCGACGGACAGATCGCCATCGCTGGTCTGGCATCCTGCCACCATCAATGTCACAGCAAGAAGCAGGTAGCGTACGCGCATGATCACCCTCCCCTTCTGATGGTGATCTTTTGCTGATGCCAACCCACCCCGGAGACGAGGATGGCCTTGTCGACGGCATAGTCGACGATCATCATGTCGTCCTTCATGCGGTAATTGACGATCCGGTTCTGGCCGCCGGAAACAACGAAGAGGACCGGTGCATCCTGGCCGCTGATCGAGCGCGGAAACTGGATGTAGGTCTTTTGGCCATCGGAGTAGACCCGCTTGGGTTTCCAAGAAGCGCTGCCGCTGACTGCGTAGGAGAAATTCAGACGGTCGGGAGAGCCGCCGACATTGCCGCCTGCCTCAAGCCTGGAATTGATGTCCGCCAGTTTTGTCGAGGCGTCTTCGGGATATTCGAACCCGACCCGCGCCATATATTGGGTTGGATGCGATTTGAGCTGGAGGTGATAGGTTCGGCGCGATGTGGTGACCACCATGGATGTCACCAATGCTGCCTCTGCGGGCTTGATCACGAGATGGATTGCCTGCCCGTTGGCCGCGCCCGATGTGGCCGGTTCGACCTTCCAGCGAACCGAGTCACCCACAAGCACGTCACGAACGATCTCCCCGCCTTGAAGCTCGATATCGCAGACTTGCAATGGTGAGCAGACGACCGACGGCTGCGTCTCGCCAAAGAGGAAGATGACTTTACCATCCGCGCCTCGCGTGACGAGCCCTGTCGACCCGCGCCACTTCTGCGACAGAGCTGTGCCCTTCGCCTCCTTGGAAGTCATACCCTGCATATCCGCCGCGGCGGCGAGCGATACCGCCGACAGCCAGGTCGTGGCCGCCAATAGTCCAATCCTGCGCATGTGAAGTCCCCTGCTCTTAAAGCTGTGCAGTCCAATCGATGTCGCGAATGTAGAGGCCGATCGGGTTGAGCCGGATGGTTGCCTCGTCCTGCGGTGCGGTCAGCGCGACCGTCGCAATCCCACGAAACCGGCTGGTTCCGGTTTCCTTGCCTTTTCGGTCGCGCTCATACTCGGTCCAATCGATCTGATAAGTCTGGTTCGACAGCGCCACGATATTGTTGACTTCGATGGCAACAGTCGAAGATCTCGCCTTCTCGAAGGGTGAGTTGGCGCGAAACCAGGAATTGATCTTCTCTGTCGATGGATCCGGCGTTCGAAGCAGCGCATAGGTTCGGTCGATATATTGCTTCTGCACGACCGCGTCCGGCGTGATGCTGCGGAACGTCGTGACGAAATTGCTAAGCGTGGCACGCACCACGCGCGCATCAGCATATTCGATCTGTTGAGGAAAGCCGGCGTTGACGGCATTCCCCAATTTGTCGACCTCGATCACGTAAGGAACCAGCTTCACTTGCGAGCTGAGGTAAAGCGCATATCCGAACCCGATCACCGCCATGGTCAGACCGAGAACACCGACATTGCGCCAAGCGGCGGCGGCCTTGACGTAGCTGCCATACCGTTCGGACCATTCCTGGCGGGCGGCAAGATAAGGGTTTTCTGGGGCGCGGTTTGCGGCCATTGATGTATCTACTCCTGAAAATTACAGATCCTTCCGCTGTGGCGGCGGGACATGGTGGCCGGCGCGGCCCTGGTCGAGCTTGGCATTTGCAAGCCCGAGGATGGAACCGGCATAGGAGCCGGGGGATCCAATCGCCTTCTCCTTGGCGGCCGAGCCCGTCGCCCTGCCAACGGTACTTGCTCCCTCGGCCATGCCCTTCAACACAGCGCCGGCCACTGACGACCCCGCCGCACGCGCTGCCTGCCCTGCAGCGAAGCCAGCGCCCATCGCTCCCGTCGCGAGAAAGCCGGCACCGGCCGTAAAGGATGCCGCCTGGCCCCCATGTCGCATCGCTTCCATGCCGCCGGAGACGGAAACGCCTTGCACGACACCCTGCATGATGTTCGGCACGTAGATAGAGATGATAAAGACGACGACAGCGATGCCGGAAATTGCAAGCGCCGTCTGGAACTGATCGCCGAGTTCAGGTTCGTCGGCGAGGCCAATCAACACCTCGGAACCGATCTTCGCGATCATTACCAGCGCCATCAGCTTCATGCCCACCGAAAAGGCATAGACAAGATAACGGATGGCGAAGTCCTTGGTGTAGGACGAGCCGCCCAGACCCAGCATGATCATGCCGGCCAGAAGGCCGATATGCATTTCCACCATGACCGAAACAAAGATCGCTGCAACCAACGAGAAAGAGATCAAGGTAACGATCATGGCAAAGACCGCCGCGATCGCGAGAGCATTGTCCTCGAAAACACCAAACTGCGCCTTCTCCGACATCTTGGATGCAACCGAAAGACCGGCGTTGAAGACGTCGGCGGGAGAAGCTGTTCCGCCACCCGCACCGAGCTGGAACAGACTGTCGACCACGGCTTTCGCAAAGGTCGGGCCCTGCGTCATGACAAAGAGAAAGAAGCCGACGAACATGATGCGGCGGACGATTTCGGCAAACCAGCTGTCCAGCGATGCAGTCTGAAGAGCAAGCCAGACGGCGGCAATGGCGATTTCGATCGTCGCGAGGATCCAGAACAATGACCTGGCCGCGTCCATGACGGTGGTCTCCCACCCCTTGGCGGCCGTCGAGATCTGGCTCTGTAGTGACGTCAGCACGGCCCCCTGTTGCGCGTGCGCAGCTTCCTGGATGACAAGGACGATCGCAATGGCCACACCCGTGACCGAAAGTATCCGGATGGTGATGTCCTTCGAGCCGGTCATCAGTCCGGCCTCATCGTCTGGCCGCCTGATATCGGAGACTGCCTTGGAGTTGCAGAGAAATCGAACCGGCGTTGCTCGCCTGCCCGGTTCTCCGAAACGAACGGCCAAGACGCTGCAGCACCAAGGGCAATGATGCCGATAAGCAAAGTCAGGATGAGTCTCGTCTTCACCATTCGATTTTCATTTCCTCACCGCCCGACGTCGGTGGCGCCGTCGATTTGAAAAATTGCTCTCGTCGAGCCTGGGCGAGGTCCCTGTCTGTTTGCGTCGTCTGCAACCAGGTACCCATCAAGGTCATCTGTTGAGAAACAAGACCGCGCAGCTTTTGCATTTGGGCGACTTGCTGGGCGGCGATCTCATGGCCGACCTGAAGCGCCTTCATCTGTCCGTCTGCGGTCTCCGACATCGAGCGCAACCGGCTCATGGTGCTTTCCTCGCTGTCGAACTGATCCGCCGTCAGCCCGGCGACGGACAGCGTGCCGGAGATCGTATCCCGATTGGTGTCAGACCAGCTTTGATAGGTGGCCGCAAAGCTGTCGTTGCTCGGCAGATTGGTTTTCAGGTCGCCATAGCTCTTGAAACGTTGCTTCAGAATATCGTCGGCATTGGCCATTGAGAACGATATGCCCTGGGCCTGTTTCACCACACTGGTCAACTGATTGAGGTCACTTTCGATCTCGCCCCAGGCATGGGTCGGCAACTGGGCGGTGTTCTGCAGCATGTTTTGATAGATGTTCAGCTGGTTCTGTATCTGCTCGGCCAACTGGGTGATCTGGGTAATCTGATTCTGGATTTGCTCGCCGGACTGGCCAACGAGCGAAACGAGCTCGCCATTGTTTAACAACTGGGTCCATTCCGTGGCTGCACCTGTCGCCGTCCCGGCATTTGCCGTGGAAACGGATAGCAAGCCGACAACCGTGGCGGAGAGGAATGCCAGCCGTTTAGGCGTTGCCTGTCGATAGGACATCGTTCACTCCTCTCTGATGAAGCCAATGTGCCGGCCATGCGGCACCATGCTCGCCGCGCAGCCGAGCGATTTGCTTCAGATCCTCTTTGCCCGACGCGCCGACGAAACTGAGTGCGACAGGTCCCAGTGACATGTCGAACAGACGTCGGCCATCGGGGGTGGCAACGTAGTAGTCGCGCTTTGGGATCGCCGTTGCGACGATCTCGATCTGCCGCTCGTTGAAGCCGATCCGCTCATAGAATTCCCGCGTACCGATCTCGCGTGCTGCGCCATTCGGAAGGCAGATCTTGGTTGGGCAGGATTCCTTCAGCACGTCGATAATGCCCGAGCGCTCCGCGTCGGAAATTGATTGTGTTGCGAGAACCACGGCACAATTGGCCTTGCGCAACACCTTCAACCATTCACGGATCTTGTCGCGAAAGACGGGATGTCCGAGCATCAGCCACGCCTCGTCGAGAAGGATCAGGCTGGGCGAACCGTCGAGCCGCTTCTCGATCCGGCGGAAGAGATAAGTCAGGACGGGCACAAGATTGCGCTCGCCCATCCCCATCAGTTGCTCGACCTCGAAGGTCTGAAAGGCGTGCAGTGATAGCCCATCCTGTTCGGCATCCAGCAGATGCCCCATCGGACCGTCGACCGTGTAGTGATGCAGGGCATCCTTGATCTCGCGCATTTGGACGCCGGAGACGAAGTCCGACAGCGAACGCCCATTTGACTGCGCCATCAGCATGATCTGGCGCGAGATGGCGTTGCGGTGGTCGGGCGTGACTGTCACCCCCTGGATCCTAACGAGGGATTCGATCCATTCGGACGCCCAGGCCCGGTCCTCGTCCGTCGACAGTTCGCAAAGCGGGCAGAAGGCTAACGGCGCCCCCTCCCCTTCCCGCTCGCCACCGATCTCGTAGTGATCGCCACCAGCCGCCATGGTCAAGGGCTGGATCGACCGGCCCTTGTCGAAGGCAAAGATCTGGGCGTGTTCGTAGCGTCGAAACTGTGCCGCGATCAGCGCCAGCAATGTGGACTTGCCCGAACCTGTCGGGCCGAAGATCAAGGTATGCCCGACGTCGTCAGTATGAAGGTTGAGGCGGAACGGTGTTGATCCGCTTGCGACCTGCATGAGCGGCGGTGAATGCACTGGATAGAAGGGGCAAGGCGCAAACGGGTTTCCCGACCAGACCGAGTTGAGCGGAACGAGATCGGAAAGATTGCTGGTGTTGATCAGCGGTTCGCGGATGTTGCAATACCAGTTTCCCGGCAGGCTGCCGAGATAGGCGTCGGTCGCGTTCAGCGTTTCGATGCGGGCGCCAAACCCTTCTGCCTGGATCAGCCGCCGAATGGCCTCGGCCTTTTCCTGCAGCGCGCCCCGGTCCTCATCGAAAAGAATAATCACCGGCGTGTAATACCCGTAAGCCACCAACTGGGAGGAAGCCTGTGCAATTGCATCCTCCGTCTCGCCCACCATGGTCATGGCGTCTTGATCCACGGAGCGGGACTGGGTCTGGAAAAGCTGGTCGAAAAACGGGCGCACCTTCTGTTGCCATTTCTTGCGGGTCCGTTCGAGCTTCTGCCGTGCTTCCTCTGCGTCGAGGAAGATAAAACGTGACGACCAGCGATAGGTAAGTGGCATCAGGTCGAGGCTGTTGAGGATCCCCGGCCAGCTTTCTGCCGGCAGTCCGTCGATCGCAACGACACTGAGGAAACGGCTCTCGACACGTGGTGTAAGGCCATGGTCCAGCTCGGCCGTTGCGACCCAGTCCAGATACATGGCGGCATCCGGCAGACGCACTGGATGGTTCTCGCCTGTGATGCAGAAGCGGACAAATTGTAAAAGCTCGTCGTAGCGGCCGATACGCTCCCCTCCCCTCTCCGGCGTCGCGACCGTCTGCATGCGGTGGATCGAAATCGTATTCGCCAAATATTGCTCGATTTCCCGTATCGCGTTCTTGAACATCAACAGGGCGGTGTCGGCATAAGAGCGCTTCCGGCTTTCCTGGTCGGAATAGATGTACTTGCTTAACGACGACCCCTTCGATTCGAGGGGCCGGTAGGTGAGGATGATCGCGTGCTTGCTTTCGAAATGGCCCTGCTCGCGGGCGAAATGAGCACGCCGTTCATCATCGATGGCACGGGTGACCGGATCTGCGAAGTGGGATCGATCCTGCGTCGGATAATCGATCGTCGGGATGCGGACCGCGTCGACCTGGATGATCCAGCCGGACCCCATTCGTGCCAGAACCGCATTGATCTGTCGGGAAAGTTCATTGCGCTCCAGATCGGTCGCGCTTTCGCTATCGGGCCCGGCGAAATACCAGCCTGCCATCAGACTTCCGTCCTTTAAGAGCATGATGCCGTTGTCGATCAGTCCCGCATACGGCACGAGATCGGCAAAGGACGGTCCAGTTGCGCGGAAACGTTTGAGGGTAACCATCATCGTTCCTCAATAACGGCGCCACGGCGCGCTCGTCGGTTTGTAATGAGACCTGTACGAGATGTGGCGGATATAGACGCTGCGCATCAGCGGATCCGACTTCGCCATGATGCGCAGCATTCCGACGATGAAAATCCAGAGTGCCACGCCGAGAATGGCAGAATAGACAGTCAGCACAACAAAAATCAGGATGATCGAGGCAAGCCCAGTGATCAGAACAAGTTCCCGGTCCGCACCCAGCAACAGGTTCGGCCGAGACAGGGCACGGTGGATCCGATTACGCTGAAGGTTGGATTGTTGGCTAACCATTAGCCTTCTCCCGTCCGCTGGCTGTCCATCGATCCTGCGCCTGCAGCGGGGTTCCGATGGACGCACCAGTTGCTCCGAAAAGGCCGACAATGGTTGTTGCGCCGAGGAGAATGCCGGCGACAAGGACGACATAGATCAGCCGCCGCGCGAAATCGTTGAGCTCACCGCCGAAGATCAGCATACCGCCGGCGATCGCAACGGCTGCAAGAGCAATATAGCCGGCAACCGGCCCTGTAATCGATTCCTGTATCTGCTCGAGCGGCCCTTCCCACGGCAAGCTTCCCCCGGAACTGGCCAAAGCCGGCGTCGCGAAAGCGAGAGCGATCAGCGCAAGTCCGGTGCGCCTTGTAATCATTCCATTAAGCCGCATTTCGGGACCCCTCTGCGTAGGATTCGGTCTGGTACTGCCCGCAGGCAAAGCGCGTAACCTGCAGGATGTCGTTCACGCGGCGGCCCCTCGGCGTTCTCTCGATCGAGATGATAAGGTCGACGGCGTCGCCGATGATGCTGTTCATAGGCTGCTGGCTCGCCTCGGCCGTGAGTTGCTCCAACCGCTGCAAGGCGGAGTTGGCGGTATTCGAATGGATCGTGCAGAGCCCGCCAGGATGGCCGGTATTCCAGGCCTTGAGCAACGTGAGCGCTGCGCCATCGCGAACCTCGCCGACAATGATACGGTCGGGACGAAGCCGCATGGTGCTCTTTAATAGCCGGGACATGTCGACCTCATCGGTCGCATGAAGCGCGATCGAATTGCTGGCCGCGCAACGGATTTCGGCCGTATCTTCCAAGATCACCAGCCGATCTTCTGGCGCGTGATCAACGATCTCGGCAATGATCGCGTTCGCAAGGGTCGTCTTGCCGGATCCCGTCCCCCCGCAAACGACGATATTGAGCCGGGACCGGACTGCATTACGGATCACCGATGCTTGCTCGGACGACATGATCTTTTGCGCGACATAGCCGTCCAAGGGGATGAGTTGCGAGGCGCGACGCCTGATCGTGAAAGATGGTGCAGAAACGATAGGCGGGAGCAATCCTTCGAACCGATGGCCCCCGATCGGCAATTCACCGGAGACAATGGGATGCTGGTCATCGACTTCAGAATCAAGGACATGGGCAACACTACCGATGACGATCTCAGCTGCGCTCGCTGACATGTTTCCGGCGGCGGCAATGCCATGGCCCAGACGTTCGATGAAAAGCTTCCCGTCTGGGTTCAGCATGACTTCCACGACGGTCTGATCACCAAGCGCAGCGCAGATCTGATCGCCCAATGCTTCTTCGAGTTTCCGGATAAGTCTTGGGAGAGAGGGAGCGTTGTTCATCTACCGCCCTCCCCTACGCCTGCGCAGACAAGGGGGCTTGGCGTGTGAATAGTGCGTGGTTGTGGTTATCGTTCATCTGGCGACGATCCTCAGTCGAGTGGGCACCCGAGGAGGTTTGCGACGTGTCGATCCTGCGATCTACTAGCAAAACTGCTAGCGGGTGATTCTCCCAGGCCTCTGACGTCATGCAGGTTTGGGGGCTATAGGGACGCCGGCCAAACTAGCAGAAGTGTTAGTGCCCAATTTTATCCGCTTCTTCAAAACTTCGGATAAGAAACTGATAATGTTGCGTAAACCGGGGTGGTGCGCGAAATTTCAACCGTCTGACGACCCGGCGTTAAGATCTGGTTAACCCTAAATCTCTTGCGGCAATCTCAGAATCGTGGCGTAGCTTGTCGGGCAGTGGCCGATAAAACGAGTGTTGGCCGACAAGAGGATGCGATGGCGCTAGGAAAGCAAGTGATGAACGACGATCCCCAAGGCGAAGACGCCGCAGGCAAGATTGTACGTCATGCGGCGATGCTGTCCAATCAGCTTCAGCAGTTGCGCGCGCGCATGTATCCGCCCAAGGCCGAAAAAAGCCTTCGTTACTTCATGACCAATGAAGTTTCCAAACTCACGTCCATCCCCGACTCGACGCTGAAGTTGATGTCCAATGAAGGCCGCGGGCCAGTTCCGACGCGCCTTGAAAATAACCATCGTGCCTACACGCTGTCGCAGATCAACGAGCTTCGCGCGGTTTTCGCCGAAGTGAAACCCGCTGACGCACTGAAGTTTCTTCCCCATCGTCGCAAAGGCGAGCATCTCCAGGTCCTTGCCGTCTCGAATTTCAAGGGCGGGAGTGCCAAGACCACGACCAGCGTGCATCTGGCGCAATACTTGGCACTGCACGGCTACCGCGTTCTGGCAATCGATCTCGACCCTCAGGCATCGTTGTCGGCGATGTTCGGCTCACAGCCAGAGGTGGACGTACAGGCCAATGAGACCGTTTACGCGGCCTTGCGCTTCGATGATAAAGAGCGCCGGCCGATCCGCGATATTATTCGCAAGACCTATTTCGACGGCATCGACCTCATACCTGGCAATCTCGAGGTCATGGAGTTCGAACACGAAACACCAAGGGTGCTGGCACAGCGATCCGTTGGCGGCGGCGGTGTCTTCTTCGAACGTTTGCGTGTCGCACTCGACGAAGTCGACAGCGACTATGACGTCGTCATTCTGGACACGCCACCGTCGCTCGGATTCTTGACGCTTGCCGCCATCTATGCTGCAACCGGCATGATCGTCACTGTTCATCCGGCCATGCTCGACGTTGCATCGATGAGCCAGTTTCTTCTGATGATGGGCGACCTTATCCAGGTTCTCAATGAAAACGGCGCTCACCTCAAACAGGACTTCTTCCACTACCTGATCACCCGACACGATCCCAATGACCAACCCCAGTCTCAGGTGGTTGCCATGCTCCGACACCTGTTCGGCCCGGATGTGCTTATGCCGACTGCGATCGAGAGCACAGCTGTTGAAGCCGCCGGCCTCGCCAAGCGCAGCCTCTATGAATTGGAGATGGGGCAGATCGGCCGCGACACGCAAAAGCGCGCCCGCGACGCGATGGATGCAGTCAATGAAGCCATTCTCGAACTGATCAAAACCAGCTGGGGACGCAAATGAGCAAGCCGGCACGCAAATCACTGATCGCAAGTTTCGGAGCCCTGGCGGCCGACATCAAAACCGATAACTTCAATTCGTCGGTCAAAGAGACAGACGAGCCCTCCCCGCCCCTCACACCGAGAGTGGGTGCGGGCGTGATCGGTGCAACGCAGCGCGCCATCAGTGAGATACGAGACGAGCGTGATCAGCTTCGGGCGTTGCTTGATGCCGGCACCTCTGGCGCGCGCCAGCTCGATGCAGGTTTAATCGATCCGTCTCCATACCCGGACCGGCTTGCCGACGATAACGACGCCGAATTCATTCTGTTTCGCCAGACGTTTGAAGAGGAAGGCCAGAAAGTCCCGATCCAGGTGAGGCCTCATCCATCCGCGGATGGGCGTTACCAGGTAATCTATGGCCATCGCCGGCTTCGAGCCGCTCAGGAGCTCGGCCGCCCGGTTCAAGCGCTGATCATGGAGATGAGCGACCATGACCTTGTCGTCTCGCAAGGCATCGAGAATTCGAGCCGCCAGGATCTCTCATGGATCGAGCGCGCAATTTTTGCCGCACGCATGGCCAAGGCAGAAATCAGGTCGCGCGATATAAAAGCTGCACTTGGTATCGACGATGCCGAACTCGCGAAAATGCGGTCGGTCACGAGGGTCATTCCGGACGATCTGATCGAGGCAGTCGGCAGGGCTCCGAAAGTTGGACGCCCGCGTTGGCTCGAACTTGCGGCTATGCTTGAGGAAAGTGATGCTGTGAAAGCTGCCGCCGTTACCTTGTCAGCTGACAAGGTTTTGGGCCTTTCATCGGACGAACGGTTTAAAACGCTTCTTGCAAGCGTCAAATCACCGAAGAAGACAAAAACCGGAAACGTCGACGAGCTAAGAGATGATTCCGGTCGACTGTTCGGCAGAGTTCGCTCGGCCAGAAAGGAAATCCGCATCGTTCTCGAACGTGCAGAAGGCGAGGATTTTGCCGCTTTCCTGACGGAAGAGATGCCGGGGCTTATCAAGAAGTTCGCTGGGCGTACTGAGTGAACACGAGCCTTGTCCGCGGACAAGATTTCAATCGCAGCCAATGAAAAGGACGACACAGAAAAAGAAAAAGGCCCCCAAACGACGCATCGTGGAAGCCTCTCTCAGATCTTAAGCAAATCGAGAATCGCACTTCCCGGAATCACAGTCAAGAGTCTTGGCGCCGTTTAGGTGAGCGGATTTCTTTTTCCTACTGAAGGAAGAGAGAAATGCAGACTGGAAGTGTGACGACGCCCTTTGGGCGGCGGCCGATGACGCTTGCCTTGGTCAAAGCCCAAGTCAACGCTACGGAAATTCGCCCAGGTAAATCTGTCGATAAATGGAAAGTTTATAGAGACGCTTGCGAGGCAAGAGAGTTTCTGGGGCTGCGAGACCGTGCGCTTGCGGTACTGAACGCCCTACTGTCTTTTTATCCCGAGACGGATCTATGCCATGGCGTGAACCTGACGGTCTTTCCCTCCAATGCTCAATTGATCGCGCGGGCCAACGGCATCGCGGGTACGACCCTGAGAGAAAATCTCGCGGTCCTCGTCGAGGCGGGACTGATCAATCGTCATGATAGTCCCAACGGCAAACGGTACGTGCGGCGCGACAGGGAGGGCACCATCCAGACAGCTTACGGCTTCAGTCTGATGCCATTGCTTGCGCGCGCCGAGGAGTTGGCTCTCATGGCCCAAAGGGTGGCCGAACAGGCGCAACATCTCAAAGTCATCAAGGAACGAACGACGATTACGCGAAGAGATGTTCGCAAGCTGATCTCCGCGGCCATTGAAGAAGGCGCTTCAGGCAATTGGAATGCTATGGAAGAGATGTATGTCCGCGTCGTCGGCAGGCTTCGCCATGCCAAATCCGCAAGCGATTACGAAGCAATACTCGATGAGCTGGTCCTTTTGCGCGAAGGTGTAGTCAACTTGTTGGAAAGTCAGCTTCTTTCTGGAAAAACCGGCAGCAATGACAACGAAAACCGTCAGCACATACAGAATTCAAAAACCGAATCTTACGCTGAACTTGAACCTTGCTCCGAAAAGGAGCCAGAGGAGACATTTGAGCGGATCATAAGGGGAGGGAGTGAGCCGCTTAAGGCATTCCCGTTAGGATTGGTTTTACGAGCTTGCCCGGAGGTGGTGGCGTACGCACCTGGCGGAATTGTTCGAAATTGGCGGGATTTGATGTCCGCAGCAATCGTTGTTCGGTCGATGCTGGGCGTCAGTGCGTCTGCGTATCAGGATGCCTGCGAGGTGATGGGGGCTGAAAACGCGGCGACTGCGATGGCGGCGATATTGGAGCGCGCCGGGCACATAAATTCGGCCGGCGGATATTTAAGGGATTTAACCCTGAGGACCAAAGGTGGGCAGTTCTCTCTCGGTCCGATGTTGATGGCTTTGCTCCGCTCTAATTCTGGTGATGCGCGACGGGAGGGCGAAAACCTTGTCAGCTGACAAGGTTTTCGATAACCGATGACGTACCCAGGGATCAGAAGTTGATCGCGCTTGTCTCAGATGCTTGGCGTTTTGTGAAAGTGGAGACAATCGTTGGTTTCGTCAAAGGGCTAGCGAGACCCATGCCACACGGCGGTTTCCCTTTCATCGGTGGCAAATTTTTTCTTTGCTGCAAGTGGCGGCGGCTACCACGATGGTCGATCACACTATTTCGAGACGGCTTCCGCTGATGGGGTCTGACACAACCGCGGAATGGGGGACTGTCAATGAAGATCATATCGCTCAACGCTTGGGGTGGGAAATTGTGCCCATTATTGAACGACTACATCAGGCAAGAGACCCCTGAAGTGTTGTGCCTGCAAGAGGTCGTTCACACTCCATCTACCCAATCGGAGTGGCTCGATTATCGCGACAATGATCATAAGCTGCGACAGCGCGCCAATCTATTTCGCGAGGTCGCTTCAATGCTTCCAACACACAACGCAGTTTTCTGTCCGGCCGCTCAGGGCTTGCTTTGGGACGGTAAGCGCTCCGTGCCGTCCCAATGGGGATTAGCAACCTTCGTTCACAAGTCCCTGTCGATGATTGCCCAGTCCCAAGGCTTCGTACACAAGACCTTCTCGCCGCATGGTTATGGCGATCATCCGAGATCTCGCAGTGCGCATGTTGTTCGGGTTTATGACTTTCGGTCTGAGAGAGCGGTCTGCATCGCGCATATGCATGGCCTCCGGGATCTGGGCGGAAAGCATGATACGCCTGAACGCCGTCAGCAGGCTGAAAGGCTCTCGACCCTTGTGAAGCAAGTTGCCGTCGACAAGGAAGCGCTTATCGTCTGCGGCGACTTCAATGTTGAGCCTGACAGTGAAACATTCGATGTCCTCGGACGCCTAGGGCTGACGGACATGGTCGTCAGAAAAGGTTTTACCGGGACCCGTACGTCGCATTATCGTAAGGCGGGACGGTTTGCCGACTATATGCTGGTCAATGAGTACGTTAACGTCGCTGAGTTCGCAGTGGTCACCGAGCCTGAAGTATCAGACCACTGCCCGCTTCGGCTGATAATCGATTGAGCGGGCGGATCATCGCCGTTACGATCGGCCACTGCCATCGGATGGTTGGTGAAGATCGAGAACGTTGGCCAAAGATGAGAGCTATCGTCGTCCGGGCCGCCAAATACTGCTACGGAGACCGTCATTGGTCGTGTCGGGCTCCAATGAACGGGGTCTTCGACGGCATGACGACGGCGACAGCGATGTTTCGCAAGCGGCAACCATCGGCCTTCTTGAAGCTTTGCAAAACTTGGCGGGTCCGAACAGCTGAATAGCCACTGTTGACCCTTGGCTTGGGCCGGAAAGCAGGCGATGCTGGAACAAGTTGGACCAGGTCTGGCGACCCTCAGTCAGCTTTGTAATCATCAAGCAAGTGCAGCCAATGCACAGGAGTTAATGGGTTCGCAGCGTGCTTAACGGGCGAAATCAAGTGTCGAAACTGAAGCTGAGCTTTGCACAAAGCTCGGGATGCTGATGGCGCGTTCGAACGAGCTGTTCGTCGACGACGTTTCTCGCGCTGCCTTGGATGAGGTCTGCCAGTGCACCCAACTCATATTGTCGGGTCGCTAAAGTGATCCTGCGGGAGATCGCGGATTTTTCGAGCGGCCTGATGTTTACCTGATGCCGCTCCGGTGTTTCTCTGAGAAGCAGAAGCGAGGGAACAAGTGCCCATCCGAAGCCGTGGGCCACCATCATCAGCACGGCGTCCAGACTTCCGAATGTAGCGGCAGGCGTGATATCGATCTTGAGGCGTGACAGATAGGCGGATGTCAATCGGCCGAAACCTGAATCCTTGTGCGCCGCAACCATCGGCACGCCGTTCGCCAATTCGACGAGCGACAGGTGGCTGAGAAGAGGAGGGGTGATCAAGACGACGGACTCGGTCATCAGGTGGAATTTCGTTGCGCCGTCCCGGCGTTCGTCATCTTCAAGCACGATCAGCGCCGAAAGTTCGCGTGCATAGAAGCGTTCCCAAAGCTCGGCATTGCTGCCGCTGGCGACTGTCCAGGAATGGGAGTTTGCTGCGAGCTGTTCGACGAGATTGGTGGCAAACCAGTTTCCAAGCGTTTCGATGAGACCGATACCCAGATGTGCATGCCTGACCTGGCCTTTGGTCCTCAGTTCCTGGTTGATGCCGCTTGCATCCTGCAGCAGGCGCTGACCGCGATTGAACAATTGCGTTCCAAGCACGGTGGGTTTCAGGGGGCGCGCCGAACGGTCGAATAGCGTGATCCCCATCCGCTTTTCCAATCTGCGGATCAGATGCGATACGGCGGATTCCGTCAGGCCAAGGCGCTTGGCGGCTTCGGTCATGCTGCCCGTCTCGCATACGGCAATGAACGCATCGAGATCGGCTAAGTCGAAATCACGGAAGATTTGCATGGAAATCGTAGTCCCAAAAAATAGGCAGACGCCGAGCCACTATGCAGACAGAATGAATTGATTTCAATATAGCTGGTTTTATCCGACATGAAAGCCGCCGTGCCACAGGCGACGATGCAAACGGAAATTCCGTTATATTCATATATTTCATGGGATTATTCACACAATATCTAATCGGTTTCTGCCTCAATCGGCGAACTGGCGCCGGGACCGCCGACTTGCAAGTTTATTCATTCTCTTCATGCTGTGGACAGCCTTATGAAGGAGATTGCCTTGCTTACCGTAAAAACTGCGCCCGTCCACGATACACTCCTCTATTCCCAGCCCTGCGAAAATATCGAAAAGCTGGATGCCGACATCGCTTTCCTCGGCATTCCCTACGGCGCAGCCTATGATCAGTTCGCGGTGTCGAGCGAACAGTCCAAGTTTCCGGATGCCATCCGTCGGGCGACGGACCGGATCGTGCGCGGTCTCGATCACTTCGATTTCGACCTCGGCGGCACGCTGCTCGACAACCAGCCGATCAAGATGGTCGATTGCGGCAACGTCGCCGGTCATCCCTCGGACCCGACGGTCCATCAGAAAAACGCGGAACTTGCCGTCCGCCAGATCCTCAAGTCCGGCGCCATGCCGATCGTGCTCGGCGGCGACCATTCGACCCCGATCCCGATCTTCAAGGCGCTGGCTGAACTCGGCAAGCCGATCACGCTGATCCAGGTCGATGCCCATCTCGACTGGCGCCAGGAAATCAACGGCGTATCCGAAGGTCTGTCGAGCCCAATCCGCCGCGCCTCGGAAATGGATCATATCGGCGAAATCTTCCAGATCGGCCTGCGCGCCTCAGGAAGCGGTCGTACGGAAGAGTATGAGGCAGCCCTCGAGTACGGCGCCAATCTGATCACTGCGCAGGAAGTGCACGACCTCGGGATGAAGGCCATTCTCGATCGCATCCCCGACGGCGGGAACTATTATCTGACGGTCGATGCGGACGGCATGGATCCATCATTGATGCCGGCGGTTCTCGGCCCGGCTTTCGGCGGCCTGCTCTATCCGCAGATGCTAACGCTGATCAAGGGCTTGGTCCACAAGGGCACCCTGGTCGGCATGGATATTGTCGAGATCGCACCGGACCGCGACCACAACCGCCGCACGCTGATCGCCGCCGGCCGGTTCATCTTCAATCTGATCGGCACGGCCGTTCGGGCGGAATACTTCAAGAAAAAAAGATAAGACAAACCACCATAGGAGAACATCATGGCATTTGCGAAATTCATGAAGGCGGCCGGTGTCGCGGCTGCTCTCTTGGCCCTGCCGGTCACCGCGTTGGCCGGCCCGGTGCTGGACAAGATCAAGGAGACCGGCAAGATCACGGTCGCCACCGAGGCATCCTATCCTCCCTTCGAATTCGTCAAGGACGGCAAGATCACCGGATACGGCAAGGATCTGCTCGACCTGCTGATCCAGGCACTGTCGAAGGAAGTCGGCAAGGAGGTCACGCTGGAACAGCTCGACCTGCCGTTCCAGGGCATTCTGCCTGGCCTCAGCGCCGGCCAGTTCGATTTCGTCGCGACGTCGGTCGGCATCAATGCGGAACGCGCCAAGCGTTACGCTTATACCCGCCCGATCGCCACCTCCGCTCAGACGGTGATGATCCGCGTCGGTGATGCAGACAAGCTGAAGACCCCGGAAGACCTGAACGGCAAGGTCATCGGCACGCAGATGGCATCCGCCAGCGAGCCTATCGCCCGCGGTTTCGACGAGAAGATGAAGGCTGCCGGCAAGCCAGGTCTCGCTGAACTCAAGCTGTTCACCTCCTATCCGGAAACCTACGTGGCGCTCGCCAACGGCTCCATCGACGCCGTCGTCCAGTCCGGACCGGCGCTTGCCGTCCTCGTGAAGGAACGTCAGGGCATCTTCAAGCTGATGGGGCCGCTCACCGACCAGAAGAGCTATCTCGCCTGGGTGGCGCGTCCGGAAGATGGTGATTTCCGCGATTTCGTCAGCAAATTCTTCATCGACCTCAACAAAAGCGGCAAGATGGGCGAGCTGCAGGAAAAGTGGTTCGGCTTCAAGATGGATACGCCCGACAGCGGTTATCTGCCGGAAGGCGCTCTGTGATCCTGATGTGAGTTTTCGGGCAGGGGACGGATTGCACATTCGCCCCCTGCATCTTTTTGCCTATCGCGGAGCAACGCCATGGAATTCAGTTTTGAGTTCATGTTTTCAACCATACCGGCATTGCTCTCAGCGGCGGGCGTAACGATCCGAGTGGCGGCGCTTACAATCCTTCTTTCGATCACCGTCGGCACGCTTCTGACCATTATCCGGGCCTTCAAGGTCAGGCCGCTCAACATGGTCATCGGGCTTTACATCAGCTTCATCCGCGGCACGCCGCTTCTCGTCCAGATCTTCCTTGCCTTTTATGCGCTTCCGGCAATCGGCATCAAGCTTGGGCCGGTCACGGCGGGCGTGCTTGCCATCACCGCCAACAACGCCGCCTTCATGACCGAAATATTCCGTGGTTCGCTGGCAAGCATACCGCCCGGCCAGATCGAGGCGGCAGCATCGCTCGGGCTGAGATCGCGGGCGATCTGGATCAAGGTGATCCTGCCGCAGCTCTACATGCGCTCGCTGCCGGCGATCATCAACGAATGCACGATCGTCGTCAAAGGCACGGCCTTGCTCGCCGTTATCACCGTCGTCGAAGTGTTTCGTACCGCCCAGCAGATCGGTTCCAGCAGCTTTCGCCCGTTCGAGACGTTCGTTGCCGCAGGTCTCGTCTTCCTGGCCATGAGCCTTGTCATCAGTCAGACCGGGCTCTGGCTCGAGCGCCGCTTCGCGCTGCGCCGCGGCGTTTGAGGAGAACGATATGGATTATACCGTCGTTACCAACAACTGGCCGCTATTCGCCAAAGGCATCTGGATGACAATCCAGATCTCGCTCGCCGCCATCCTTATCGGCTTCGTCATCGCCTTCGGCATTGCGCTGGTCAGGACAAGCCGGTTCCGCGCGCTTCGGATCGCCGCGACCGTTTATGTCGAGATCCTGCGCAACATTCCCTTCGTCATCCTGCTCTTCATATTTTTTTATGGGCTTCCCTTTGCCGGGATCAGGCTGCCGGCTCAATTTGCCGGGACCATCGCGCTTTCGCTGTTTGCCTCGGCCTATTATGGCGAGATCATTCGCGGCGCCATGGCTGCCGTGCCGCGGGGTCAGGTGGAAGCGGCGCGTGCCATGGGCTTTACCTGGGGGCAGACGCTGAGAGACATCATCATTCCGCAGATGTGGAAGTTCGCGCTGCCGCCGATGGCCGGCACGACGACGATGGCGATCAAGGAATCCTCGATCCTCAGCACGATCACGGTGGCCGAACTGACCTATCAGGGCCTGATCGTGCAGGGCATGACCTTTGCACCCTTCGAAGTGTTCTTCGCGGTTGCCGGTCTCTACTGGATCTATACGGCCATCATCGCCCAGCTCTTCCGTCGGGCCGAACACAAGCTCGGTTCCTCCGAGCTGGCGGCCGCCCATCGCAGCCCGGTTGCCCGCAAATATCTGACGCTCGACGCCGGGAGGCGCATATGAAAGCCCCGATCCTGACGATCGACACGCTGGTCAAATCTTATGGTCCAACCCGTGTTCTGAACGGCGTGAGCGTTGAAGTCCGGCCGGGCGATGTGGTCGGCATCATCGGCCGCAGCGGTTGCGGCAAGAGCTCGCTTCTGCGCTGCATCAACGGACTTGAGACGATCGATAGCGGCTCGGTCAACCTGCGTGGAGAGTTCATCGGCCGCGTGCCGCAAGGGGAGGGTCGCTGGCGCCGGCAGTCGGAACGGGAGATGACGCAGCTGCGGGCACGCATCGGCTTCGTTTTCCAACAGTTCAATCTCTGGCTCAACAAGACGGCGCTCGACAATGTCGCCCTGCCGCTGGTGCGGGTGCAGGGGAAATCCTGGGCGGAAGCGCGCGCGGCCGCAGCCGAGATGCTGGAAAAACTCGGCCTCGGTACCAAGACCGGTTCCTATCCAAACGAGCTTTCCGGCGGGCAGCAGCAGCGTGTGTCGATCGCTCGGGCGCTGGTGATGAAGCCGGAACTGATGCTGCTCGACGAGCCGACATCGGCGCTCGATCCCGAGCTGGTGCGGGAGGTCCTGACGGTTCTTCAGGATCTGGTCGCAGCCGGCATGACGATGATCTGCGTTACCCACGAGATGGGTTTCATCCGCAATTTCGGCAACCACCTGATCTTCATGGACAAGGGCGAGATCGTCGAGGCCGGGCCGCCCAAGGATGTGATGAGCGCGCCAACAACGGAAAGGCTGCAGAGCCTTCTCGGTATGATCGGCAACTGAGACAATTGCAGGAGAACAATATGAGCATGCTGGGTGAAGATGGCCGCCTCAATCGCGGTTATGTGGGCATTCCCACCTTTCTGCGCAGCAATTATTGCGCGGATCTCAATCAAGTCGATGCCCGGTTCGCAGTGTTCGGTGTTCCATATGACGAGGGTTCTCCGTTCCTGCCGGGGTCCCGCTTCGGACCGCGTGCGATCCGCGAACATTCGCTGCGCTTCAGCGTCGACGGGATATTCGATCCCGCAACGGAGACATCGTACCTGAAAGGGTTGGTTCGAGAAGGAAGACTGGTCGATACCGGCGATGTCGACATCGTTCCCAGCAGTCCGTCGCGGACATTTTTCGGCCTGACCGAAAGGGTGAAGAAACTGCGGGCGAGGGGAGCCATCCCGGTGATGCTGGGTGGCGATCACGCTGTCAGCTTTCCGGCAGTGCGGGCCTTCGAGGAAGACATCCATGTCATCCAGCTTGATTCCCACATCGATTACGGTGTCTATGACGACGAATTCCGCTACGGAAACGGGCAGGGATTTCGCCAGATCAACGAACAGCCGAACGTCAGAAGCCTGACCCAGATCGGCATCCGCAGTTATCGCACCAATCCCTCAGATTTCCACAAGGCCAAGGTGGATGGCAGCCGTATCGTCACAATGCCGGAATTACGCCAGAACGGTCTGGCGGCTGCCATCGCACATATTCCCGCGGGCGCCAAGATCTATTTGAGCATCGATATCGACGCGTATGACGGACCGCTTGTCCCCGGCTGTGTCTCGGCAGAGCCGGATGGCCCGTCGTTTACCGAAATGCGTTCGCTGCTTGAATTGATTGCCGAGCGTTTCGATATCGCTGGTTTCGACCTGGTGGAAGTCAATCCGCCGCTGGACGTCAAGACCGGTGCCACGTCATATCTGGCTGCATTGACCATTGCCCTGCTGCTTGGATTTATCGACGCGAGGGAGCGAACGTGATCTTGTCGGCATGATCACATAAATCCTAAGCATCGCCGCGAATTGCGGGGCCGGATTTATAGAGGGATTTTCGGTTGCTTAGCTCCGTCGAAAAAATCCGGATGCACTCCGGATTTCCGCTCAGCCGCTCGCAAGGCGTTTAGATTGACCCATTAAAGGCGTCCGCCTCACCTTGGGTAGCGAACGTGAATGTGACCAGCTCACCGTCATCATCTTGGCGGATGACAATCGCGGCGTTCATTCGAGCTTCACAGAACGAAAATCGCTCGAAAGTCATTGACGTTGGTGAGGGTAGGGCCGGTTTTGACCAGATCGCCGATCCTCTCGAAGAACGAATAGCTGTCATGTGTTGCCAGAAACATTCTCGCATCAAGGCCTGCCCGGCCTGATCTCGTCAAAGTGTCCGGGGTTATAATCGCGCCGGCTGCGTCCTCGGTACCATCTATGCCATCCGTATCGCCGGCGATTGCCCATACTCCGTCGCGGCCGGCGAGTGCGACGGCAAGCCCGAGCAGGAATTCGGTGTTGCGTCCGCCGCGCCCGGGCGCAACAGCGCCGATGGATACGGTTCCCTCGCCCCCCGACAATATCACCGCCGGCCCCTCGACAGGTTGGCCTTTGGTTCGTGCGGAAAGCGCAATCCCACCCATGACCGCGCCCATTTCCCGGGCCTCGCCTTCCAGAGCGTCACCAAGGATCAGGGCTTTGACGCCGGCATCTGCTGCTACACGTGCGGCAGCCGAAAGAGCCAGGGATGGGGCTGCGATAACCCGGACATCACTGATGAAATCTTCACGCCGCGGGGTTTCGAGACCAGCCTCGAGTACCGACTGCGCGCGCGCAGGCAACTGGATATGCCGCCGCTGAACGATTTCACGGACGGATTGGATGGTGGTATCGTCTGCAACCGTGGGGCCGGATGCAATTTCGGACGGCTCGTCGCCCGGTACGTCGGATATCACCAGTGTTACGACACGCGCCGGTTGCGCCGCGATCGCCAGCCGTCCACCTTTGATCCGAGACAGGTGTTTGCGCACCGTGTTCATCTCGCGGATGGTCGCCCCGCTTTTGAGCAATGCCATGTTGACCGCCTGTTTGTCGGCGAGCGTCATGTCTCCGGCCGGGGCCACAAGCAGGGACGAGCCGCCGCCCGAGATCATGGCGATGACAAGGTCTTCTTTCGAAAGACCCTGCACGGCCTGCAATATGACGCGGCCGGCTTCGAGGCTCATTTCGTCCGGCACCGGATGCGACGCCTCGATGATCCGGATGCGGCTAACCGGAACGCTATGTCCATATCGTGTGACAACGACGCCGGACACATCGACGTCCGGCCAGGCGGCATCGAGTGCGGCTGCCATGGCGGCCGATGCCTTGCCTGCACCAACGACGATGCATCTGCCGGTCGGCTTTGGTGGCAGGTTGCGTAATACAGCTGCAGACGGAGCGGCGCTCTCGACGCCCGCATCGAACATCTGACGCAGCAGGGTTCGAACAGTCTGGTCATTCCATAACATGGTCGATATTTCCGTCATGGTTTTCCGGTACGACAGGCTTACCCGCCAAATAGGTGGCGCTGTCATTGAACCACGGTCTATCAATTGTCTGACCAGCCACACTCCGCTACGCGGTTGTGCAGCCGGTCAGTCCGGTGTTCAGGCGGCCATCGAGAGATAAGCGGCTGCGGTCCACGAGAAACCGAGACCGCCACATCCTTCACCGGTGATCGGATCAAAATATTCGGCAAACCCTTCCGTTTCGATGGCTCTGACCGTGCTTGAACGCAGGGCGTCGGCCATATCCACCTTGACGTTGCGGGCTAACCCTTCGATCAGCAGCCAGTTGATGATTGCCCAGGAAGGCCCGCGCCAGTAACGCTTGGCTTCGAAACTCTCGACAAACGGTTTTGTCGTCGGGAAAGCCACTTTCATGCCGTCCGACCAGCTACTCATTTCGGCAGCCGCCGCATCGGCCATGCCGGCGTTCAAATCAAGCGCCAACAGCGGAATGAAACCGGCCTGGGTTGGCGCTTCGATATCCTCGCCGGAAATCAGGTCACGCGATACGAAACGGGAAAGCTTTGGTCGCCATTGCGCCAGCAGCGCGTGGCGCGTGCGATCATTGTAGACGGCGAGTTCCTTTGCCGCCTCTGCGAGGCCAAGAAGGCCGGCCAGACGCTCGAGGTCTTCCCCGGCCTTGAGCAGGATAGCGGTGGTCTGCACTTCCGCCACCTTGAACGGCGCTTTTTCCCACTGCTTTTCCGGGCTCCAGCCGCAGGCCGCATAGGTGTCGACCAGGTGTATGAAACGACGATAGTCCTCGTCGGTCGGGCGCATGTCTGCGTTGACATGGCCGGTATCCTTACGCACAACCGCGGTGTCGGTCGTTGTCGGCACGCGAGCGAGTGCGATGTCCCAGGCCGGCGAGTTGTCGCTGCCGCTCTCCCATGGGTGCAGCAGTGCGACGATGCCAGTGCCTTCAGGATCGCGTGCCGCATACCACCAGCGGTGCCATTTCAGCGCCGCTTCGAAAAGCGCGGTGGTTCGGGCATGGGCGCGGTCGGAGCCCGCCTTTTCCGCTGCTTCGTGGACGACGCGAAGCGCCATGCCGAAGACCGGTGGCTGGGTGATGCCGGATGTCGGAATTGTGTGGTTCGTGCGCCAGACGTCCGGGCCTGGAAAATAGGTGTCGCTCGGCTGGTGGAAGACGATATGCGGGATCATACCGTCGGCCCATTGGCCTTCGATCAAGCGTTCCAGTTCGCGATAGGCGCGATCGACGTCATAGGTGGCAAATCCCATGGCGACAAAGGCTGAATCCCAATTCCACTGGAATGGATAGAGCCTGTCGGTTGGAACCGTGTAGCCGCCACGGTCATTCGTCGCGAGGATGCGCAGGGCCTCGTCAAAGTGCTTGGTCATTGTCAAAACTCCAGATCTTTCAGGCTGCTACCGGATAGGAAATGCCGTCCTGTGGGGACAACCAGGTCAAACGTTTGGCATCAAGGGTGAGGCCGATCGTCTCGCCGTTCTTGACTATTTCCGTGGCGGGCAGGATGACGCGGGCGGGCTGGTCGAGGATGCTGCCGGTTAGAAGCAGATGAGAGCCCATCGGTTCGGCCACCCGGACCTGCATCTCCAGTCCCTGTCCGATGGCAGCACGCTCCACTGTCTCACCACGCAGGCCGAGTACGATATCGTGACCGCTGGCTGGAACCGCAAACTGATCATTGCCGATCAAGACGTGCCCGTCGAGGACCGGCATGGTGATGAAATTCATTGGTGGATTGCCGATGAACCCGCCGACGAAACGGGTAGCCGGGTGGTTGTATACTTCCACAGGTGTGCCGACCTGCTCGATGCGACCGTCATGGACGACGGCGATGCGATCAGACAGACCCATAGCCTCGGTCTGGTCGTGGGTAACATATATCGTGGTTGTGCCTGCCGACTGCAGAACTGTCTTCAACTCGGTCCGCATTTCAAGGCGCAGCAGCGCGTCGAGGTTGGAGAGTGGCTCGTCCATCAAAAGGACCCCGGGTTCGACCGCCAGCGCACGGGCAACCGCCACGCGCTGACGCTGACCACCCGACAGCTTGTTCGGATAACGGTCGAGATAAGGCTCGATATGCAACAGACCCGCGGCTTTTTCGACCTGTCTCTTGACGCGCGCATCGTCGGCCTTCTGCATGCGCAGGCCGAAGGCAACGTTTTCATAAACCGTCATATGCGGGAACACCGCGTAGTTCTGAAATACCATGGCAAGGCCACGGTCCTTGGGCGGAAGATTGACGACGGAGCGACCACCGATGCTGATGTCGCCGGATGTCGCGGTTTCCAGACCGGCGATGATGCGCAGAAGTGTGGTCTTGCCGCAGCCGGATGGTCCCAGCAGCGATACGAACTCGCCGTCGTTGATCGTCAACGAGACTTCCTTGAGGGCCCGGAAGGCGCCGAAACTCTTGCGGATATTGTCGATGACAATGTTGGCCATGATTTTTTTCCGTTACTTGGAGGAAATGCCCCAGATCGCGAAGAGGTAGCGCCTGACCGCGAAGATGAAGACAACAGAAGGAAGGATGAGCAGCAGACCACCGGCAAAACGATAGTGCATCGGGCTTTCCGACAGCACCGTCAGCAAATAGGCGGTGAGGGTGCGGTGACGCACTGTCAGCACCGAAGCTGCAAACACCTCGTTCCATGAGATGACGAAGGCAAAGACCGCAGTGGCTACCAGACCCGGCAGGGCAAGCGGCGCGACGATCTTGAAAAACGCCTGGATACGGGTGCAACCGAACACCCAGGCAGCCTCTTCGAGTTCCCGCGGGACGCCGAGAAAAATCCCCTGCGTGACCAAGGCTGCAAACGGCAGCGCCAGGACGGTGTGGATCAGACCGACGCCGACGACCGTATCGTAAAGTCCGAGACGAATGAACGACACCGTCAATGGAAGTGCCAGGATCGCCAGGGGGAAGGCCCGAGTGAGAAGCACCAGAAGGCGAAAACTGTCCTTGCCGCGAAAATTGTAGCGAGCCAGCGCGTAACCGGCCGGCGCGCCGAGTGCGATAGACAGAGCAACCGTAATGCCGGCGGCACCGAGCGAGTTGAGGAATGACTGGAATACGCCTTCCGTCTTCAGGAACAGGAGGAACGGCTCCAGCGAAATACCGGTCGGCAACACCGTCTTCGGCCATTGGTAAACGCCGGAGCGCCCGCCGAGTGCACCGAGCGCGACCAGATAGATCGGCACCAGAACCCAAGCGCAGAGCGCCACTATACCGCTCCACAGAAGGAGGCGGCGGGCAGAGATGAAGCCCGTATTGCTGACTGTGCTCATGGTAGGCGCTCCGGGTCGACCTTGACGACTTTGAGATAGAACAGTGTGGCAGCCAGCGAGATCACCATGATCAGCACCGCATAGGCTGCAGCCACGCCATAGTTCTGGTTCTGGTTCTGCCAGTTGTAGGCTTCACCGACGAGGACCGGGAAATTGCGTCCGCCGAGTGCATAGACGACGGCAAACACCTCGAAGGCCAGCACCGTGCGCAGGATCAGCGCCGACTGCAGGGCAGGGCGGATCAGCGGCAGAGTAATGCGGGTAAACCGCGTCCACGGGCTTGCGCCAAATATTTCGGCAGCTTCCTTGTATTCCTTCGGCACCTGATTGAGGCCAGCGACGATGATGATCATCACGATGGCGGTGCCGCGCCAAATTTCGGCAATGGCAATGCCGATGAACAAGGCAACGGGTGTCTGATAGGTGAGCCAGGCCGTCTGTCGTTCGATCAGGCCCATGCTGAACAGTAACGTGTTGAGGTAACCGGTATTCTGCAGGATGGACAGCCAGACCATGCCTGCAGCAAGGTCGGAAATGCCGAGCGGGATCGTCCAGATCCATAAGATGGTTTCGCGGCCGCCGTTGACCTTCGACACCATGGTACCCATGGCCAGCGCCATGGCGATCTGCACCGGCACGACGGCTAGCGTCAGCAGGAACGTGTTGAGGATCGAGCGGCCGAAATTGATGTCGCTCACCATCGTCTGCATGTTGGCAAGCGACGGCACGCCATTGTCGGACACGGCAAGCCACAGCGTCTGAACCAGCGGTACGACGAACAGCAGGCCTAGAAAGACAACGGTCGGAAGGATCAGAAGGTAGGGGATCCAGGATCGGTTTTGGGTCATCGGCTCTCGCTTTCCAAAAGCAGACCTCGGTCATTGGAAGGGAATGGCGGGACAGGCGTCGCAGCAATCCGTCGGCCGTAAGCCGCTCGGACAGACGAGACTGTGGTGTCGGCGTGACCGGACATTCACGCCCGGTCACCTTCGGCCTTGGCAGGAACTGGGCTTATTCGACTGGGCAGGCGCCGTCGCTCTTGGCGTCGGGTGCCCAGCATGGAGCGTTGGTATCGGCCATCAGCTTGGCCATGGTGTCACCCTGCGCCTTCAAGACCTCTTCGATCGGCTCGTTCTGAAGGATGATGCGCTGGAAGGCGTCCATATAGACCTTGTTGAACTCACCACCCTTGTCGCCAAGACCGACCGGCAGCAGTGAGATCACTGCATCCGGAGCACTCTGTGTGGCGGTGACGGCACCGGCGAGCAGGGCAACGCCCGGATCGAGATCCGGCGGCAGCTGCACGTTGATCGTCGGAAAGAAACCGACCAATGATGCGGTCTTCAGCT
Organism: Aliirhizobium sp. YIM B11859; assembly: GCF_057163345.1. Classification (NCBI taxonomy): domain Bacteria; kingdom Pseudomonadati; phylum Pseudomonadota; class Alphaproteobacteria; order Hyphomicrobiales; family Rhizobiaceae; genus Aliirhizobium; species Aliirhizobium sp. YIM B11859. The sequence goes on along the minus strand of NZ_JBXHAY010000011.1, from coordinate 4,791 downwards.
GTACGTCCTGGGTGGCCAGATGCTCGATGATCGCAGTGGCATTTGCCTTGTCGGGCGCGCCCTTCGGAATGGCAAGCCCGGCAACGACGGGCATATAACCGCGTCCCTTCGGACCGGCCGGCGCGGGGAAGACGACATACTGATCCGGTGACGCGGAGATGGCATTCTTCAGACGGGCGACGTGATCCCATGCGACCATGACTTCACCCGAAGCGAGCGGCTCCTGCATGAAATCGTAATTGGTCGAGGTCGGGGCGACAACGGCCCAAAGATCCTTGAGCTTCTGCCAACCGGCAGCTGCATCTGCATTCTTGAAGGTCCGCACCACGCCACCTGTAAAGGACGGGTAGAAATACCCCTGGAAATAACGGGCCATCAGCCCCTTGGGGCCGGCCGGAAAACCGATCTGCGGCGCGCCGGTGGCTTCCTCCATCTTCTTGCCCCAGGCAATCAGCTGATCGTAGTCGAGCTTGTTGATGTCGGCGCCTTCTGGAAGGTATTGTAGTGCATCCTTGTTTGCGGCCATCACATAGGTTGCCTGCATCCAAGGGATATATTGCTGTTCGGCCTTGCCGAGCTTGCCGAGGTCGAGCAGCGATTGCGGCATGCCCGCGCTGGCGAGCTTTTTTGCCAGATCATCGAGCGGCTCCAGAACCTGCTTGTCGGCGAGCGGCGACAATTCACCATGCAGGGCACCGACGAGGCTGATCGTATGCTTGCCGGCCTGCCGCTCGGCCTCCATGCGCACGGCAAACTGCGGCGGTTCTTCAACAACGTAGTCGGCCGGCTTTTCGAGGCCGCTCAGCAGCTCTTCGCGCACGGCCGTTGCTTCCTCGATCGGGCGCAACTGGGTGGACAGGAACACGGTCTGGGCCATAGCCGGTGCGGCGATGCCGATGGCTGTCGACGCCAGGATCGCAAGTGACAACAGGTTCTTCATTTTCTCTCCTCCTTATTCTTCTCAGTCGTGGTTCTTGCTTATTTCGCCGGCACTGAACGGCGATGGCTTTCGCGGTCGACGAATTCGATCGCGTGCAGTTCCTGAAGCGTTTCGGCTGGTTCACCGGCAATGGTGCGCAGCAGAAGCGATGCAAAGCTGCGGCCCAGATTGCCGCCGGTCATGCGCATGGTCGAAAGCGTCGGGCTTGTGAACGACCCGATCGGCAGATCATCGTGGCCGACAAGGCTGATTGTGTTGCCGCCATCGACCTCCCGCAGCGCCTGCAGAGCGCCGATCGCCATTTCATCGGTGGCGCAAACCAGCGCGGTTGGTCGATCGGTGTGTTTGAGCAGCGTTAGAGCAGCCTCATAGCCACCCTGCTCGGTCGGTGCTTGTTCAACGCAGAGATCCGTCGACAGGCCACAGTCGTGCATTGCGGCTTCCCAACCCTTCTTGCGTTCATGCGCAAAAAAATAGTCCTGCGGGCCGGCGATATGGCCGATGCGCCGATGGCCGTCATCATAAAAACGCACGGTTGCCCGGTGAAAGCCGGAGAGGCCGTCACCATCGATAAACGGGTGCTGAATGGCAGCTTCCGTACGGCCATTGGTAACGAAGGGTATGCCGCGCGACTGCAGAAATTCGACGCGCTCGTCGTGGCGTTTGGTGCGCACCAGGAGCATGGCATCCACCCTCTGTCCGTCGACGAAGCGACGGCACATGTCCAGTTCGCTTTCTCCGCTCGGAACCGGGGCGATAACAAGGTTTAGGCCGGCAGCAGCGAGATGCTCGGCGCAGCCGGAAAGCATTTCGAGAAAGTGCGCAGGACCGATATGTCCAGGTTCGCTTGGCAATGTCACGGCCACAAGCTCGGCGCGCTGCTTTCGCAGCCGGCGTGCCGAGGCATTGGGACGATAACCAGCCTGATCCGCTGCCTGCCGAACACGTTCGCGGGTCGCAGCCGAAACATCGGCGTAACCATCCAGCGCCCGAGACACGGTGGTAATCGACAGTCCCAAAGACTGGGCAAGTTGCTTCAGATTGGCCATATCTCCTCCCGAGATGTCGAAAACATCATCCAAAACGTTTTGGTAGTCAACTCCAAAACGTTTTGGATAGCTTTTTTGTGCCGGAGAGGGAATGATCCTTGCAGGTCACGGATCATCACAAGTGGGCAATATGCGGCTGAACGCGTCTAATTTCCGGGCGTGATGGAATGCGCTGTTCTTCGATCGGATCGATCCAACACCTCTCGATGAGGATACAAGAAGGGAAGTCGATCGAGACGTCTCACAGTCCTTACCCGTGACAGGCCTCGCACACGAGGCATCCATGGCATGTGTTTAAGAGGCGGCAAATTGTAGAGCCTTAAGGGCGGGCTGGACGTCGCCTGCTATTTTGCAGGACAGCACTTTCAGGCTCCCGCAAAGTTTCAAAGCAGCCGCGCCGCCCGGCCGCTGCGCCGGCTTGCGTTGTTATAATAGCTCGACGCCTGCTGCACCGAGCGATGCCTTGACTGCTCCATCGCTTCGGGGAGGGGGATACCACGATTGGCAGCCTCGGTCAGATAGCCCGACCGTAATCCGTGCGCCGAATACTCCCCAGGATCCAACCCCGCCATCTCCGCCCGCTGCTTGACGATATCGTTGACCGATTTCGGATCGAGCGTCCGCTTCGACACATTGCCCCAGCGATCCACTTTTCGGAACACGGAGCCTGTCTTGATCCCGGCAGCGGCCATCCAGGCGTTCAATGCCTCGACCGGCCGGCCGGTGAGATAAACGACCTCGTCGTGATCGGCACCGGACGTTTTCGTGCGTCCGAGATGAATGGCGAGAGAGGGGAGGGGAGGGCCGTTCTCGACAACGATCGGCGGCTCGTCCGTCAGCTGCTCGCGACGCAATCCGGCGATCTCGCTGCGCCGGCGTCCACCAGACGCAAACGCCACCATCAGGATCGCCCGGTCGCGGATGTCCCGCAGGCTACCGCTTGAACATGTCGCCAGCATTTTGGCCAGCACGTCACCGGTGACCGCCTTGGCGCTCTTGCGTTTTCGCGGCCGCGGCGTGGCCCGCACGGCGAGGCGGATCGCCGACTTGAGGGCAGGGGAGGCGAACGCACCGGTCAGACCGCGCCATTTCGTCAAGGTAGACCAAGTGGCCATCCGCCGCCGCACGGTGTCAGGCGCATGTGGGCCGACCACCTTCAAAAACCCTTGGCCCCGAAGGTTCTGCTCCATCTCTGCCGGCATCCCATGCTCGGAATCTGTTTCGCGCTTTTGCGGATCCCACAGATGATGCGCGACGAACTTTAGCAGCAGCGCCTCGGGCGCCGGCCAGGGCAGCGCCTTTTTCGTGGCCGCCAGCGACCACGCCTGCAGATAGGCGAGATCGGAGGTGAGGGCGCGAAGAGTGTTTTCGCCCATGCCTTCATTCACCAGATGCCGAAGCGTTTCGACGTCCTGGTCAGTCAACAGCTCGGCGAGTTCGTCGCGCCGCTCTATCGGTAGCACGGCAGCGATCGTATCCAGTTCGTGGGCGCGGCGATCGACGGCACTCATTTTGGCAGTCCTTGTTCGTCGTAGAACTCGTCGTGGTTGGAGGTGGCGCCGGCCGGTACGTTCGCGCGCCCTGCGGCTGCCAGCGCCCAGACGTCATCCAGAGTGTCAGCAGGCTTCGAAATTGCTGTCAACTCCGCGACCGGCTTTCCCGAGCGGCAAATCAGGACCGCGTCACCGCGGAGCGCAAGCTCGATCAATTCCTCAAGCCGCTCGGCTGCTTCATCGACATCAACGAAAACACGCATTCTCTTCTCCTAATCCACGTTGGTCGCTACACGTGCTCGCAATAACGAGCGTTCGACCGTGGCACAGACTGGCGACGCATATGCCGACGGCAGGCTGCCGTTGCAAAACTTCCGTAATTTCCGTATATTCCGTAAAAAGGAGTTTTGACATGACCTCCACAGTTACGGCGGCAACCGTCTCCAAAAATTTTGGCGCCTACCAGGATGCCGCCGTCCGAGATCCGGTGATCATTACCAAGAACGGCCGGCCGCGCACGGTGCTGATCGCCTATGAGGATTATCTGCGGCTGACAAAGCGCGACCGGCGCGTTGAGCTGACATCCGCGCTGGGAGAGGACGATCTTGCCGCGATCGAGGCTTCGGACATGGACGGGTCGCTCGATCATCTCAATGCCGAATTGCTGACGGGCAAACATGCTGCCGACTGAGCCAAAAGTTGGCTGGGTGTTTCGCTATTCCTATCTCTGGCACTGGCAGTTCGTTGAAGGCCGCGAGGAGGGTGACAAGGATCGCCCGGCACTGGTGCTGGCGATCGTGGCCCATCTCGACGACGGCACGCCGGCGGTGCGCGTCTTGCCGATCACTCATAGCCCGCCCAAAAATCCGGACGATGCGATCGAGATCCCGCCGGCGACCAAGCGGCGCCTGGGGCTCAATGACGAGCGCTCGTGGATCGTGTTGACGGAAAGCAACCGGTTTGTGTGGCCGGGCCCAGACATGCGGCCGGTCGACAGTGACAGCGGCTATTATGGCCCTTTGCCGCCGGCACTGTTCGCTGAGGTCAAGCGGCGGTTTGTCGAGCTGGCAAAAGCCCAACGGCACCGGGCGACGCCACGCAGCGAATAATTGTTTTGGCATCATTTTCCGTTCTGCGGACGGCGGTCTGAGCGGCGCCCACAGCGACTGTTGGGCGGAGTCTCGATGATTTGCGGCCGAAAAACAATAACTTCCGATAAGAGATACTTATCGATAGTTATAACACCAACCGACGATCGTACCATGTGAGGAACCAAAACTTTACGATAGAGTTCCTATAAGAGATCGTT
>NZ_JBXHAY010000010.1:0-170288 GCF_057163345.1 Aliirhizobium sp. YIM B11859 | reverse complement strand
CGACTGATGGAAGCCGGCTGTGATCCGCGTGCCGCGGATCACAGCCCTCCAACGCTGCGGAAAACACAGTGCCGATTTTCTTTGCCAAGCGCCTTTTCCAGGCACTGATCGCCATTTTCGGCGTGATGACGCTGATCTTCTTCCTGCAAAGGCTGGCGGGCGATCCCGTTCTGCTGCTCGTGCCGATGGATGCCACAAAGGCCGATATCGACCAGATGAGGATTGCGCTCGGCTTCGACCGGCCACTCGCCCTGCAATATCTGGACTATCTCGGCCATCTCATGCTCTTCGATTTCGGCCGAAGCTACGTGCAGAACATTCCCGTCGCCGAACTGATCCGGAGCCGCCTGCCCTATACGCTGATGCTTGCCGGCGGCGCGCTGGTGGTCGCCTTCGGTATCGGCATTCCGGTCGGCATCACGCTTGCGGTTCGCCGCGGCCGGCCCATTGCACGGCTGCTCTCCGCGCTGGTTCTGGCGGGCCAGTCCATGCCGACCTTCTGGAGCGCCATCCTGATGATCATGGTCTTCGGCGTCTGGCTCGGCTGGATACCGCCATCGGGAGCCCGGCAGGCGTCGAGCATCATCATGCCGTCGATCGCGCTCGGCCTCCTGTCGATGGCAACCTTCGCCCGCGTCGCAAGAACCGCGGTCCTCGATGAACTGGAAAAGGACTATGTCCGCACCGGTCACGCCAAAGGCCTGCCGATGCGCCGCATCATCTTCCGCCACCTGCTGCGAAACGCCTCGATCCCGGTGGTGACGGTGTCGGCACTGGAAATCGCCAATCTCCTGGCAGGCGCGGTGATCGTGGAAACCGTTTTTGCCTGGCCGGGCCTGGGGCAGCTGACGATCCAGGCGATCACCGCCCGCGACTTCATGGTGGTGCAGGGCGTGGTGCTGCTCGGCGCGGTGACGGCGATCGGCCTCAACCTTGTCGCCGATCTGCTCTACAGCCTGATCGATCCGCGGATCCGCATGGGGGTGGGGTCATGAGCGCACAACCGCAATCGGCAACGCCTTCCGTATCGGCAAGGATCGCAAACCTGCCCTGGACGGTTCTGCCCTTCGTGCTGATCGTTGGCGTGATGCTGCTGCTCGCGATCGCGGCGCCGCTCGTCGTGCCGGTCGATCCGAACGCGCAGAACCTCCTGGCACGGCTGAAGGCCCCGGGCACCGTTTCGCGCGGCGTCACCTATGTCCTCGGTTCAGACGAACTCGGGCGCGACGTGCTGAGCCGGCTGATCTATGGCGCACGGATTTCGCTGCTCGTCGCCTTTTCCTCGGTCATCCTGTCTGGAACGCTCGGCAGCGTGCTTGGCATGGTCGCCGCCTTTTATCGCGGCTGGGTGGAAATCGTCATCATGCGGTTGGTCGATATCGTCCTCTCGGTGCCGGCGATCCTGTTTGCCATCATCACCGTTGCTGTACTCGGGCCTGGCCTGATCAACGTGGTGATCGTGCTCGCCCTGACCCGCTGGCCGCGTTATGCGCGTGTCGCCTACGGGCAGACGCTGTCGGTCGCCAACATGCCCTATGTGCGGCTGTCGCGGTTCATGGGTGCGGGCTGGCTGCGGCTTCTCGGACGCCATATCCTGCCTAATATTGCCGGCTCCCTGGTCGTCGTCGCAACGCTGGAATTCGGCCTGATGGTGCTTTTCGAGGCGGGGCTGTCTTTCCTCGGCCTCGGGGTGCAGCCGCCGACTGCAAGCTGGGGTGCGATGCTGTCGACCGGCCGCAATTATGTCGCCACCGCCTGGTGGATCGCCACCTTCCCCGGGCTTGCGCTGTTTCTTCTCGTTTTATCCATCAACCTGATCGGCGACCATGTGCGTGATCGCCTCGATCCCAAAGCAAGGTAATCCCGACATGGATTTCAAGGACGAATTCGCCGGCAAGAAGGTCATCGTGACCGGCGCCTGCGGCATTATCGGCGGCTGGATCGCCAAGGCATTTTCCGACGCCGGCGCCGAACTGTGCCTGACGGACCATCGCGGTGCGGCACTGGCCGAAACCGTCAGCGCTTTTGGTGGCAAGACCTTCGGCATCGCCGCCAATCTGATGAGTGCACCCGACATGGAGCGTTTCGCCGGCGAGGTCGCCGGCCGCTGGGGTGCGCCCGACGTGCTGGTCAACAACGCCGGCATCTATCCGTCCGGCTTTCTGCTCGACATCGGGATTGATGATTTCGACGCGATCATGGGCGTCAACCTGCGTGCCCCCTTCTATCTGTCCAAACTCTTTGCCCGGCAGATGGTGGACAAGGGGGTCAAGGGTTCGATCGTCAATATCTCTTCGGGCGCCGCCCGCAAGATGCGCCGCACCGCCGTGACCTATTCGACCTCCAAGACGGCGCTTGACAGGCTGACCAAGGGATTTGCCATCGAGCTCGCGGAATACGGCATTCGCGTCAATATCGTCGAGCCGGGTTTTGCCGCCGGCAGCAGCGTCAGCGCATTGAGCAAGGAACATGTCAAGGCAGTGACCGAAGCCATTCCGCTTGGCCGTGCGTCGAGCAGTGAGGACGTGTCGAATGCGGTTCTGTTCCTGTCGTCTTCGGCTGCCGCCTACATCACCGGTGCAACCCTTGCCGTCGACGGCGGCAATTCGATCGGCTCTCTCGCGGTCTTCCAGGAAAAGAAGAAGGCCCTTTAGCACACAAGGACGATAGAGATGCCAGACCCGAAACCGGACATTGCGGCTCCGTTGTCGCCCTTCCCCGCCTATCAATGGCCAGAGGGCAAACAGTCCGCCGTGCTGCTATCCGTCGATGTCGACGCCAATTCGCCATTCCTCTGGTCGCTTGGAGATGATGCGCCGCAAAGGCTTGCAACGCATGAGATCCGCAATTTCGGGCCGCGGACGGGCCTGTGGCGGCTGGTTAACCTGTTTGCCCGCTTCGACTTCAAGGCAAGTTTCTATGTGCCCGGTCATGTCGCCGAACAGAACCCCGACATGCTTCCGGCACTCCTTGATGCCGGGCACGAAATCGGCCTGCACGGTTATTTCCATGAGATCGTCTCGGAGATTTCCGACGCGGAATTTACCGGCGCCATCGAGGCGAGCCTCGATCTGTTTATCCGGCAGACCGGCAGGCGCCCGAGCGGCTTTCGCTCACCCGCCTGGGAAATGACGCCGCATATGTTATCGGAAATCCGCCGGCTCGGGCTTGTCTACGACAGTTCGCTATCCGGTTTCGATCATCCCTACGAGATCGGAGGGATCACGGAAATTCCCGTCCAGTGGGCAACCGACGACGCGATATTCTTCAAGTTCGAGGGCGGCGGCCGCGACCGTTTCCCGATGCAATCCGGCCGGACGGTGCTGGAAGACTGGAAGTCGGAATGGCGCATGCTGCATCGCTTCGGCGGGTTGTTCACGCTCACCGTGCATGACTGGATCTCCGGCCGCGCCCAACGCATCGCGCTGCTCGAGGAACTGCTGGGCGAAATAGCGGCAGAACCTGCTGCCTGGGTGGCGACCGCAGATGAAATCGCCAGCTTCCACCAGGCGTCGGCCAACCGCAACCGCTTCGCCGTCGACGCGAGAATACCGCAGGCAATCGGCCCGCGGCGATATGGAAAGAACGCATGAACGAGAGTTGGATTATCCGCAAGGGCGAGACCCGTAGCCGCAACGGACTGGTCGCCTGCCAGAACCGCCTCGCCGCCGAAGCCGGTGCTGCGGTGCTGTCGCGTGGCGGCAATGCCGTCGATGCAGCCGTCGTCACGGCGCTGGTGCTCAGCGTCGTCGAACCCTGGCTGTCGGGCATAGGCGGCGGCGGTTTCATGCTACGGGCCGATGGCGCCACCGGTGCGGTCGATGCGCTCGATTTCAACGTCCTGTCGCCCCGCGCACTCGATCCTGACGATTATCCGCTGGCTGCCGGCCGCGATGGAGACTGGTTCGACTGGCCGTCGGTTGCCGGCGACCGCAACCTCATCGGCTATTCGTCGATCTGCACACCCGGCGCCATTGCCGGCTTTGCCGAGGCGCTCGAAAAATTCGGCACGCTGACATGGGAGGACGCACTCCAGCCGGCGATCGAACATGCGCGTCGCGGCACCGAACTCGACTGGTTTACCGTGCTGGCGCTGGCGATCGATGCGGCCGGCCTGGCGCGGTTCCCGGCATCCTCGGCAATCTTCCTTGTCGACGGCCGCCCGCCACGGGCGCCAGAGCGCGGCATGCAGGCCAATCTTCCGATGCCTCGGAAGGCGGCGATGCTGGAGCGGCTCGCCAAAGCCGGCGCCCGCGACTTCTACGAGGGCGAGACGGCTGCAAAGATCGTCGAAGACCTGAAGGCCGGCGGCTCGCGGATCGATGCGCAGGACCTTGGCGATTACCGCCCCCGCTGGATCGAACCGCTGAAGCATGGCTATCGCGGTCTCGACATTCACGCGATGGGTGGGCTTTCGGGTGGCCCGACAATGATCGAAGCGATTGCCGAACTCGACAAGACGCTGCCATCCGACGATGCGTTTTCCGGCAAGAGTTCGCTCGCCTTCGCCCGCGCTCTGCGGCGTGCCTCCGAACACAGACTTCGCAGCCTTGGCCATGCCGGTGCCGGCAGCTGCACAACTCATGTCAGCGTCGTCGATTCGACCGGCACGATGGTCTCGCTGACCAATACGTTGCTGTCCCGCTTCGGCTCGAAAGTGGTGCTGCCGCAGACCGGCTTCCTGATGAACAACGGCATGATGTGGTTCGATCCACGCCGCGGACAGCCGAATTCGATTGCGCCCGGTGTGCGCCCGCTTGCCAATATGTGCCCGATCATCGCCACCCGGGAGGGCAAGCCGTTCCTGGCGCTCGGCGCGGCCGGCGGACGGCAGATCATGCCGGCCGTGGTCCAGATCCTCTCCTATGTCGCCGGTTTCGGTCTGTCGCTCGAAGACGCCTTTACCAGCCCGCGCATCGATGCAAGCGGAGTCACGATCATGGTCGATCGCCGAGCCCGCGCCGATGTCGCCAGCCGGCTTTCCGCCGAATTCCCTGTCGAAATCGTCGAGGATACGCTTTATCCCGTCAATTTTGCCATTCCATCGGCAGTGATGCGCGACGGCGACGAGTTTGTCGGCATGGCGCATCCGAACCACCCCTGGGCCGCGACTGCCATGGAGATACGATGACGGGACCTGTGCTTGCAGTCAGCGATCTTTCGGTGTCGATCCGGGGCAATACTGTTGTCGACGGGGTTTCGCTCTCGATCCAGGCCGGCGAAATTTTGTCGCTGGTGGGTGAGTCCGGTTGCGGCAAGTCGATGACCGCATTCGCGATCATGGGGCTGCTTCCGAAAGTGGCGCGGATCGATGGCGGCAAGGTCATGCTTGGCGGGTCCGATCTCGTCAGCATAGCCGAAGAGCGGCGGCGGCAGTTGCGCGGCGCCGAACTGGCGATGATCTTCCAGGAGCCGATCGCCTCGCTCAACCCGCTGATGCCGATCGGGCGGCAGATCGAGGAAAGCCTGATCGTCCACCGCGGCGTATCGGCCGGCAAGGCACGGGCCGCCGCTATCGACATGCTGGCGGAGGTCGGCATTCCCGAGCCGCAGCTGCGTTACCGGCAGCATCCGTTCGAACTCTCCGGCGGCATGTGCCAGCGGGCGATGATCGCCATGGCGCTGATCTGTCGACCGAAGCTGCTGATCGCCGACGAACCGACGACCGCACTCGACGTGACGATCCAGGCGCAGATCCTCGAGCTGATGAAACGGCTGCGCGACGAGACCCGCACGGCGATCCTGCTGATCACCCACGATATGGGCGTGGTCGCCGACATGGCCGACCGGGTTGCCGTGATGTATTCCGGCCGCATCATCGAAGAAGCACCCGTCGATGACATTTTCGCCAGCCAGCGCCACCCCTATACGAGGTTGCTTCTATCGACCATTCCACGCCTAGACGGGCCGCCGAAGACCGACCTGCCGGTGATCGAGGGCATGGTTCCCGATATCGGTGCCTGGCCGCCCGGCTGTCGTTTCAATCCCCGCTGTCCGGTGGCCGGCGACAGGTGTCTGCGCGAACAGCCGGCCCTTTCACCGCGTCCCGATTCAGGCCGTGCCGCCTGCTGGCATAGCGACCGCGTGGAGGAACTGGCCTGATGCAGACCCTGCTTTCCGTTCGCGACCTGAAGGTCCATTTCCCTATCCGCAAAGGCCTGTTCGGCGGCGATGTCCGTTATGTGAAGGCGGTGGACGGGGTTGATTTCGATATTGCTGCAGGCGAAAGCCTTGCGCTTGTCGGCGAGAGCGGTTGTGGAAAGTCGACGCTCGGGGCGGCCGTGCTCGGCATGCAGATCCCGACTTCGGGCATGATATCCTTTGCCGGCGCCGAGGTGCGGCATGGCGAGCACGAGACCCGCCGCCGGTTGTCGCGTGACATCCAGACCGTTTTCCAGGATCCCGTCGCAGCACTCAATCCGAAAATGTCGATCGGCGACAGCATCGCCGAGCCGCTCGCCATCCACGGCATCGGCGATGCCAAGGCCCGTGCAGAACGGGTAGCGGAACTGCTCGCACTTGTCGGCCTGCATCCACAGCATGCCGAACGCCGGCCCAACGCCTTTTCCGGCGGCCAGCGCCAGCGCATCGTCATCGCGCGGGCTCTCGCGCTGCAGCCGAAACTGCTCATCCTCGACGAGCCGGTATCGGCGCTCGACGTTTCCATCCGCTCGCAGATCCTCAACCTGCTTCTCGACCTGCAAAAGCGTTTCGGCCTTTCTTACCTGTTCATCAGCCATGATCTTTCCGTCGTGCGCCATTTCGCCGATCGTGTAGCGGTCATGTATCTCGGCAAGCTGGTCGAGACCGGTCCGACCGATGCGGTTTTTGCACGGCCGGTGCACCCCTATACCGAAGCGCTTCTTTCCGCTGTGCCGCTGCCCGACCCGGTCGCCCAACGGGCCCGCAAACGGATCGTGCTGTCCGGCGATCTGCCGAGCCCGGCCAATCCCCCGGCAGGCTGTTCCTTCGTCACCCGCTGTCCGCTGGCCGAGGACATCTGCCGTAACAGGCCGCCCGCACTCGTTGCTGTCGGACGCCGGGAGCGTGCCGCATGCCATATACGTGCGCCCCTGCCTGGAGAGTGGGCAAGCATGCAACCAGCAGGCGGTTGATCGAAAACAAATGATCGTCAAAATCTCTATTGCGGTCATGTCGACAATTTGTATTATCAGCTTAACAAAAAGCAGGGGAACGATGTCAGGCCGCACCAACCACGCGGTCAATGGCAGCGGAAATCGACAGGGCAAGCACGGGACCGGGCGCCGCATATTGCGGATTTCGGTGACGGCGAAGCTTTGCCCGGACCATTTTTCCGCCGGATTTCCGGCAGTTGCAGACGGTTTAGAACTGGGAGTTCTTGATGACACAGACTATTTTCACCGGCGGCCAATTCCTCGACGTCAAGACCAAGACGATGGTCGGCGGTATTGAAGTTCTGATCGAAGACGACATCGTGCGCGAAGTCTCCGACAAGCCGATCACCGGCTCAACGGCCGAAAAGATCGACCTCAAGGGCAAGACGCTGATGCCGGGCCTGGTTGACGCCCATGTGCATGTCGTCGCCACGCTGGTCGATCTTGCCGCCAATGCCGAACTGCCGTCCTCGCTTGTAGCGCTACGGACCTCGAAGATCATGAACGGCATGCTGATGCGCGGGTTCACCACCGTGCGCGATCTTGCCGGCGCCGATCTCGGCTTGAAGCTCGCGGTCGAAGAAGGCCTGATCGACGGTCCGCGCCTCGTTATCTGCGGCAAGGCGCTCGGCCAGACCGGCGGCCACACCGATTACCGCACCCGTTTCGACAATCGGCCGCTGCATGAGGCAAGCCTCGGCGCGCTCGGCCGTATCTGCAACGGCGTCGACGAAGTCCGTCGCGGCGCTCGCGAAGAGATCCGCAACGGCGCCGAATTCATCAAGATCATGGCCAATGGCGGCGTCGCCTCGCCGACCGATCCGATCCACGTCCTGCAGTTCTCGCGCGAGGAAATCATTGCGGTCGTCGAGGAAGCCAACAATGTCGGCACCTATGTGTCGGCCCATGTCTATACCGACGAGGCGATCCGCCGTGCGGTCGAATGCGGCGTCCATTCGCTGGAACACTGCAACCTGATCGAAAAGGAAACAGCCGAGCTTGCCGCCAAGAAGGGCGCCATCGCCTGCCCGACGCTTGCCGCTTACGAAGGGCTTGCCATGGAAGGCGAGGCTTTCGGCTTGAAGCCTGACTCTGTCGCCAAGATCGAGACCGTTCGCACCGGCGGGCTGCGCTCCTTGAAGATCCTGCATGATGCCGGCGTTCAGATGGCTTACGGTTCCGACCTGCTCGGCCAGCTGCACAAGTACCAGTCGATCGAGTTTTCGACCCGCAACAAGGTTTTGCCGGCGGCCGACATCATCGAATCCGCCACGCTCATTTCGGCCAAGCTGTGCCGCATGGAAGGCAAGATCGGTGAACTTTCCGCCGGTTCCTTCGCCGACCTGATCGTTGTCGATGGCAACCCGCTGGAAGAGATCGGCGTGCTCGAACAGCACGACAAGATCAAGGCCATCATGAAGGGCGGCCGCTTCTACAAGAACGAACTGGCAGCCTGATCGCAAAGGACGTGCATATGGTGGAAGGCAAGACTTTCTCCGAACGCCTCGGCCGCTTGTCGGTCGGTGTTCTCAATGTCGTCGGCCTCGCCCTGTGCGTTCTGCCGCTCATTCTGGTGTTCTGGCTGTCGGTCATTTCCAACAGTATCCTGTCGCTGCCGGCGGAGGGGTATTCGCTCCGCTGGTTCGCCGAGGTCTGGCGCCAGCCCCAGTTCATCGACGGCTTCTATCTGAGTGCCATGGTGGCGATCGGCGCAACGGCGATCGGCATGCTGGTCACCATTCCGGCGTCGATCGTGCTGGTGCGCAAGCGCTTCATCGGCCGCAACGCCATCATGCAACTGTTGATGTCGCCGCTGATCGTTCCGGCGATCGTCATCGGCGCGTCGCTCTACATGACGCTGGTCGAGCTGGAAGTCCGCACCGGTATCCCGGCAACCGGTTCGACCACCGGCTTTATCGCCGGCCATGTGCTCCTGACCATTCCGTGGTGTGTGCGGCTGCTCACCGCCAATCTCGCCGGCCTCAACGAGGTAGTCGAGGAAGCGGCGGCAAGCCTCGGTGCAGCGCCCTTCACGGTGATCTGGAAAGTGACGCTGCCCCTGATCCGCCCCGGCATCGTTGCTGCCGCGATCTTCAGCTTCGTCGTTTCCTTCGGCAATCTCGAAGTGTCGATGTTCCTCTCGACGCCGGGCCAGGTCACCCTGCCGGTGGCGATCCTCCAATATCTCCAGTGGAAGATCGATCCGACGATCGCCGCTGCCTCGGTGATGCAGGTCGCGATCATCGGCCTGGCGCTCGTCATCACCAATCGTTTCGTCAATCTCTCCAGGATGGTTTGAACATGGCAACTGTCACGATCGAAAACCTGCGCAAGGTCTATGGTGATTTCGTTGCCGTCGACAACATGAACCTCGACGTCAAGGACGGCGAGTTTCTCATCCTTCTCGGGCCTTCCGGCTGCGGCAAGACAACGACGCTGCGCATGCTTGCCGGCTTTATCGAGCCCAATGAAGGCAAGCTCGGCATCGGCGCCCGCGATATCACAACCGAACCTCCTTACCGGCGCAATATCGGCCTCGTCTTCCAGAACTATGCCCTCTTCCCGCATCTGACGATCTTCGAAAATGTCGCCTTCGGCCTTCGTCGCCGCAAGCTTGCCGAAGCCGAGATCAAGACGCGGGTTGCAGAGGCCTTGGAACTGGTCCGGCTCGGCCATCTCGAGGACCGCTATCCGAAGCAGATGTCCGGCGGCCAGCAGCAGCGCGTGGCAATTGCCCGTGCGCTCGCCATCCGCCCCGATATCCTGCTTCTCGACGAACCGCTCTCGAACCTCGACGCCAAGCTGCGCCTTCAGGTGCGCGACGAATTGCGCGCCCTGCAGCAGAAACTGGGGATCACCACCGTGATGGTCACCCACGACCAGGACGAGGCGATGTATGTCGGCGACCGTCTTGTGGTCATGCAGGAAGGCAAGATCCAGCAGATCGGCACACCGACCGAGCTCTACAACCACCCGGCCAATCGTTTCGTCGCTTCCTTCATCGGCCGCACCAATTTCCTCGAGGGCGAGATTTCCGCCGGCCAGTCGATCTTCAAGACGAAGACAGGCCTTCGGATCGAGACCGAGGCCGCTTCGGGCAGCCATGGCGAAATCATGATCCGGCCCGAAATGATCGAACTGTCGCCCGCAGCAACCGAGGCGGTGAACTGCTTCGAGGCCGAGATTGCCAGCAGCGTCTTCCTCGGCGGCAATATCGAGATCGTCGCAACGCTTCCGGGCGGTGACAGCGTCACCGTCATCACCACCGTCAAGCACCTGAAGGACAGAGGCATTTCGGCAGAAGCCGGAAGCCGATTCCACCTCTCCTTCACGCCTGAATCCGCAGTTCTGATGTAAACGACCGAATAATCGAGAAAGGGAACAGCATGACGAATGGTATCAACAGAAGACAATTCGGCCTGATGGCCGGCGCGCTGGTGGCAAGCACTGCGCTTTCCACCAGCGCACGCGCGGCTCCATCCGGCCGCGTCGTCGTCGGCACCTGGGGCGGCGACTACCAGAACCTGCAGCAGCAGTTCATCGTCGACACGCTGATGAAGGACGCCGGCATCAATGTCGTGTTCGACACGGCCAACGACACGGTGCGCAAGACCAAGATGCTCGCCGAACGCCGTCTGCCGCGCGGCACGATGGACATCGCCTGCCTGACCGGTCAGGGCGCCTACGAGATGAACAAGAACGGCCTGCTCGAGGAACTCGACGAGACCAAGGTGCCGAACCTGAAATATGTGCCGGCAGCACTGCGCAACAATTACGGCGCGCCACATATCTATACCGGCCGCGTGATCCTCTATAATCCGAAATTCGTCAAGACGGCGCCGACCTCCTACAAGGACCTGTGGGATCCGCAATATGCCGGCAAGATCGGCGTCATCGACATCCAGTACCAGACGACCATCGAATCGGCTGCGATGATTTCCGGCGGCGCGCTCGACAATTACGAGCCGGGCAAGGAAAAGCTGCTCGAATTGAAGAAGCAGGGCGTTAAGATCTACCCGACCAACGAAGCCATGGCACAGGCGATGCAGACGGAAGAATGCGTCATGTGCATCATGTGGAATGCCCGCGGCTACATGTGGAAAAAGGCCGGCATCAATGTCGAGATCGCCGTGCCGAAGGAAGGCCTCGTTCTCTACGTGTCGGAAATGTGCGTACCGAAGAACGCTCCCAACAAGGAAGCCGCCTACGCCTATCTGAACGCGATGATGGAACCTGCGCCGCAGAAGGCATTTGCCGCGACGATGGGCTATGCGCCGACCAATACGACGGTCAAGCTCGATGCCGACCTTGCCAAGGTGGTCGACTATACGCCTGAACAGCAGAAGGGCTTCCTCGTCCAGAACATGGAGTATCTGGCGAAGAACGACGGTGCCCTTCAGGATTGGTGGAACAAGTCCTTCAAGGGCTGATTTCCACGACTTGAACAAAACGGCTGGCCGGGTTTATCCCGGCCGGCGTCCCGACCCGGCATAACCAAGGAACGGCAGACAACATGATCAAGAAGGGAACGACGGCAGCTGGCCTTTTGACCCCCGCCACGCTGATGGTCGTGGTGTTTCTGGTTCTGCCGATGCTGCTTTTGCTGCGCTACAGCTTCAATCGCTACGTGCCGGGCGAATTCATGGTGCCGGGCATGACGGTCGAGAATTACGTCTCGCTGCTAACCGACAGCTATTATCTTGCCGGCCTCAAGACGACGATCCTGATGGCCTTCGGGGTGACGATCGCCTGTATCGTGCTCGGCCTGCCACTTGCCGGTTTCATCGCCCGCCAGAAGGGCTACATCAAGACGCTGCTTCTGATGATGATCATCCTGCCGCTGTTCGTCAGCAATGCCGTGCGCGCCGCCGGATGGATGGTCGCCTTCGGCCAGAACGGCGTCGTCAATTATTTCCTTACCAGCACCGGCCTGATCAATGCGCCGCTGACGCTGATGTATACGCCGACCGCCGTCTTTATCGGCATCATTTCCGTCAACCTGCCTTACGTCGTGCTGACGCTGCAAAGCGTGCTGGAAGGCCTGGACCAGAATACCAAGGATGCGTCGCTCAGTCTCGGCGCCGGTCCGTTCGAGACTTTCCGGCTGGTCACCGTGCCGCTTGCCATGCCCGGCATTCTGGCCGCCTTCGTGCTCTCCTTCATCCTCACCATGAACGCCTATGCGACACCCGTCCTGCTCGGCGGCCCGTCCTTCCACATGATGGCGCCGATGGTGGTCGATGAAGTTCTCGGCAAGGCCAACTGGCCGTTCGGTGCAACGCTGTCCTTCATCCTGATGGCTGTGACACTGGTGCTCACCGTCGCCAGCAGCATGTTCATTGCCAAGCGCTACAATTATTCGGAATAAAACCGGTCACATCCTCACGTGCCACGCACAGGAACAGAAGCATGAGTGCCCCCGCATACAAGTCGTTCGAACAGTCGCTGTCCGAATTCGAAAACATCGCCGCCACTATCCAGCCGATCTCCATCGACGAACTGAACGCGCGCATCGCCAAGCTGCAGGGCCTGATGAAGGCTTCGGGCGTCAAGGCCGTCTATCTCGACACCTCGACAAGCCTCACCTATTTCACCGCCATGACGCTCGGCGCCAGCGAGCGCCTGCATGGCGCCATCATCCCCTCTTCCGGTGCGCCGATCTATATCAGCCCTGCCTTCGAGGAACCGAAGACGCTCACGCTGATCGTCGTCGAGGGCGAGATTGCCGTATGGGAAGAGCATGAGGATCCGGCGCTTCTGGTCGCCAACCTCGTTTGCGATCTTGTCGCCGACGGCGACACGCTGGCCTTCGACCCCGCAACGCCCTTCGTCTTTTCGAGCCCGATCACCGCGCATATCGGTGCCCGCCTCAAGGTCATCGGCGCCAAGGAGCTGATCGCCCAGTGCCGGCAGATCAAGTCTAAAACCGAAATCGCCATCATCCAGGCAGCGATGACCGCAAGCCTCGGTGTCCACAAGGCCGTCTGGGAAGGTCTTTATGAAGGCGTCTCGACCACCGAAGTCACCGGCTTCATCGCGGCAGCCCATGCGAAGCTCGGCATGCATCATATCTTCGCCGCGGCACAATTCGGCGAGGCGACCGCCTATCCGCACGGCGTGCCTTACCCGCAAACCTTGAAAAAGGGCGACATGGTGCTGATCGATCTCGGCGCCCATATCCACCGCTACAACTCGGATATCACGCGCACCTATGTGTTTGGCGAACCGACCGATCGTCAGCGGCAGGTCTGGACGCTGGAACAGCAGGCCCATCGCGCCGCCTTCGATGCAGCCCAGCTCGGCACGCCTTGCGAAGAGGTGGATTTCGCCGCCCGCAAGGTGCTGACCGACGCCGGTTTCGGCCCGGACTACCAGGTTCCCGGCCTGCCGCACCGCACCGGCCATGGGCTCGGCATGGACATGCATGAGGACCCGTTCATCGTGCGCGGCAACAAGACGCCGCTTGAGCCGGGCATGGTGTTTTCCGACGAGCCGATGCTTGCCATCTACGGCGAATGCGGCGTGCGGCTGGAAGACATCATCTACATGTCGGAAGAAGGTCCGGTGTTCTTCACCGAACCCGCACAGTCGATCGAAAAGCCTTTCGGCTGAGTTCGGGTAGGCTGCCCGTCCGGGAAACGTACCGCTTGCGCCCTTCACCGTCTTGAAAGATATGGTGCAAAGGCGCAAGTTGCCGCCCGGACACACCACCTGGAACAAAGACCTTCTCATGCCCTCCGATACAGCTACTCTTAAATTCGACATCAAGCCGAATGCCAATCCCATGCCGGAAGCCGACAGGCTCACGGCTTTCGAAAGCCTCGGCTTCGGTACGCTTTTCTCCGATCACATGGCCGTCGTGCGCTGGAGCGCCGACAAGGGCTGGCACTCCGCCGAGATCACCGCACGCGCGCCTTTCCCGATCGATCCGGCATCCAGCGTGCTGCATTACGCCCAGGAAATCTTCGAGGGCATGAAGGCCTATCGCGCCGCAGACGGCCGCGCCGTGCTGTTCCGCCCGGACCAGAATGCCAGCCGCTTCAATGAATCGGCCCGTCGCATGGCGATGCCGGAACTGCCGGAAGCCGATTTCCTCGCCGCCGTCGAAAAGCTCGTGCAGGCCGATGCGAAATGGATCCCACAGGGCGAAGGCAGCCTTTACCTACGCCCCTTCATGTTTGCCTGCGAAAACTTCCTCGGCGTTCGCCCGTCGAAGGAATATATCTTCTGCGTCATCGCCTCGCCGGTCGGCCCCTATTTCAAGGGCGGCGCCAAGCCGGTGAAGATCTGGCTTTCCGAAAACTACACGCGGGCGGCCCCAGGCGGCACCGGTGCTGCCAAATGCGGCGGCAACTATGCGGCGAGCCTCATTGCCCAGAAGGAAGCAAGCGCGCAAGGCTGCGACCAGGTCGTCTTCCTCGATGCCGCCGAGCATCGCTGGGTCGAAGAACTGGGCGGCATGAACGTGTTTTTCGTCATGGATGACGGCACGATCGTCACCCCGCCGCTGAGCGGCACGATCCTGCCCGGCATCACCCGCAAGTCGCTGATCGATCTTGCCCGCGAGCAGGGCATGACGGTGAAGGAAGAACTCTATTCCTTCGAACAGTGGCAGAAGGACGCCAAGAGCGGCAAGCTCAAGGAAGCCTTTGCCTGCGGCACGGCAGCCGTCGTTGCGGCCATCGGCACGGTCAAGTTCCCGTCCGGCGAGTTCGACATCGCCGATGGCGGCACAGGCGTGACGACGACCAAGCTGCGTCAGGCGCTGGTGGATATCCAGCGCGGCCAGACCAATGACAGCCATGGCTGGCTGCACGCAATCGCCGGCGTTTAAGCTGGCGATCGGCTCGTTTCTAAGACGTTCATGAGATGTGTGTGGCAACGAGATGATCGTTGCCACAACTGTTTCAACCGGTCACTCGCTCGACCGGGCACCATCCGGTCCTAGCCGAGATCGATGCCGCAGAAATTCACCTCAAGCCCGAGTTCCGCCGCAAGTGCCGCCTTGGCGAGTGCTGCGCGGTCGGCTTCCGCCGCCGAATTGGCGTAAACGACCTGGATGTGATTGGCCTTGTGGCGCGCCATCATCTGATCGCGGGAAACGCCGGTCAGCACCGCATGCATCATCGGCCATTGTTCGTTGGTCGATTTCCACCGGCGCTCGGTCTCTTCCTTCGGCAATGATACGGCCTGACCGCGGCCGATATCCATCTTCAGCCGGTTGTCCTCGACGAAAATGCGCGACCAAACGATCTCGCCCGGCCGGGCGATACCGCGCAGCGTGCCGCCGCCTGCGGGGAAGAACATCGGCGGCTGGCGCAGGCTGTCGGATCCGGCCCAGCCACCCTCATGATGTGCCGGCGGGGCTGCACCGGAGATCTCGAACACCCAGACGAAACCATCGACCGATCCGGTCGGATCGACGCCGCCCCAGCGCAGGTCATGCAGGGTGTTTTCGACCGGCTGGCCGAGTGCGCGGTGCAGGCGGTTGGTCATCAGCCCGTCGAGGCCGGCGCATTCGTCCACCTCGTTGAAATGCACGATCGCCTTGCCCTGCCGGATGACCTTGCCGTCGCGGCCTTTGACATCCGGGCGGCCATCGTCGTTGAGGATACCTTCCACCAGATCCGATGCCGGCAGAAGGTCCTTGAGGCCCTGCTGGTACTGGATGCCGATCGCCTCGCAGCCGAAATCCTCGGCGATGCGCACGGCCGCGATATACATGCGGCACTGGTCGATGACCTGATCCTCGGTCAGTTCCTGCTTCGGATCGGTTCCGAGATGGAACTTCATGCCCTTGGCGAGCAGGTCCTGATAGACGGCGCGGCCTTCCTCCACCGGCACCTGATTGGTGGCGTAATAAAGCGCCGACTGCGACAGGCGCTCCTTGAAGATGCCGAGCGGCATCAGCAGCTCATCCGGCACGATTGCATTATACATGCCCATGCAGCCCTCGTCGAAAATGCCGAGGATGACCTTGTTGGTGCGGAAATCGGTGGCAATCTCCTTTGCCAGGTCCTGCAAATCCTGCGGCACATTGCCGGCCTTGAACGGCGTCACATGGCTGGTGTCGTGATCGATCGTGCCTACCGACAGCCACTGCGCAAGACCGCTATGGAAAAAGTCGTCGTCGAAGGTCTCGCTCCACAGCGAGGAATAGGTAACGCCCGCCTTGGTCAGCGAGCCGTTGAGATTCAACAGGCCGACAAGACCGGGCCACTGGCCGGACCAATTGGCGACGGTGAGGATCGGTCCCTTGTGGCTGGTCAGACCGGCCAGAACGTGATGCGAATATTGCCACACGGATTCGGCGACGATGACCGGCACGTTCGGATCGATCTTCGCAAACGCATCCATGCCCTCGCGCTGCGAGGACAGGAAACCGTGACTTTCTTCCGGCTTGTAAGCGTGAGCACGCTTCACCGTATAACCAAGGCTGGCGAGCACTTCGCCGAGCTTCTTTTCCATCGCGTCCTGCGTCGCCCAGCATTGCTGGTTGGCGGACAGGCGAAGGTCGCCGCTGGCGAAAAGTGCGATTTCTTTTGTCATGATCCTCTTCCCTCACATCAACTTCAAGCGCCGGCCATCAGCTCGGCATAGGCAACAAAGTCCTCCTGCATGCGCCGGAAGACGCGGTATTTGCGGTCGTGATAGGCGGCGATCTCTCCTGCACGCGGAGCGATCCGGCTGCCCGGGCCGCTCATGGCACGCATCGCGGCAGGCAGGTCGGCATAATGGCCGCTCGCGACCGCACCCAGCATGGCGCTACCCACCAGAACCGGCTCGCGCTGGTCCGGCACGACGATGGCGCAGCCGGTCGCGTCGGCATGTTCGCGCAGGAACAGCCTGTTCTGCGCCAGTCCGCCGCTCACCACCAGCGTATCGACGGTGACGCCGTTGGCGCGCATTTCCGCGATGATGTGGCGGGTGCCGTAGGCCAGCGCCTGCAAGGTGGCGAGGTAGTCGAGCGCCAGATCGTCCAGGCCGCGATCGAGCGACAGGCCGGTCATGCCGCCCTTGCGCAGCGGATCGGCGAGCGGCGAGCGGTTGCCGTGGAAATCAGGCTGCACATGGCGCGATTTCGTCAATGTCGCCGTTTCGCCGTCATGCGCCATCGCTTCGAGACGACGGTCGAACAGGGTGAAGACGGAGATGCCTTCTGCCTTGGCAGTCTCGCGGGCCTGAAAAATGGCGGCGTGGCCTTCGATGACCCGGTCGATCAACGCACCGGCGGCCGACTGGCCTGCCTCGTTGGCCCAGAGACCAGGCAGCAGAACGGAAAAATAAGGACCCCAGACGCCGGGCACGAAGGCCGGTTTTTCGCTAACGGTGATGTGGCAGGAAGACGTGCCGGCGATCAGCGCCAGCCGCGCATCGAGCGCCCCGTCACCGAGATCAACGCCCATCGTGCCGAGCGCGCCGGAATAGGCATCGATCAGGCTGGCGGCAACCGCTATGCCGGGGGCAAGCCCCAGTTCCGCCGCCGCCGTCTCCGACAACGATCCGACATTGTCGCCGGGGGCTGCAAACCGGTTGCCGATGGCGCGGAAATTGTCGGCGGCAAGCTCGGATATGCCGGCCGTTTCGAAATAGGCCTTGTCCCAACCTTCGCCGGCCAAGCCGTTCTGGCCGAGATAGGTCCATTTGCAGACCGTGCTGCAGAGCGAACGGATATCATTGCCGGTTGCCTTGTGAACCAGCCAGTCGGGCAGGTCGAAAAACACGCTCGCGCGGGCAAAACTTTGCGGCATCTCTCGCTTCAGCCAGCGCAGTTTCGGCGTTTCCATCTCGGGCGAGATGACGCCGCCGACATAATCGAGAACCGGGCTTTTCAACGCATTGATCTCGTCGGCATCGCCAATGGCGCGATGATCCATCCAGACGATGATGTTCCAATCGTCATCACCGCCCGGGCTGACGGTTACCGGCCCACCCTTGTCATCGACCACGACCAGCGAGCAGGTGGCATCAAAACCGATGCCGGCGATATCGGAAGGCGAGAGCCTGGCATCCGCCATCGATTTTTTCACGCAGGCGCAGATCGCCTCCCAGATATCGCGGGAGGATTGGTTGACGAAATCCTGCCTTGGTCTCTCGGTGGCGATCACCTGAGAATTGGCAGCCAGAAGCTTGCCGCGCTCGTCGAAAATGCCGGCGCGAGCGCTGCCGCTGCCAACGTCGATACCAATGAATGAGGTCATGTCAGTGCGATCCACTATGAGATTGAGGCGAGTTCAATATAGGGCACATTGGGCTGAAAAAGTCCCCTTCTGGCCTGCCGGCCATCTCCCCCACAAGGGGGGAGAAAACCTGCGACAACGCCCACATCCCAATTCACCTGAGAGGGCTCGGCTAGGTTAAGCCCTCTCCCTTGTGGCGGGCCGAAGGACGGTTGGGCCTTACCCCGGACGGCTCAGAGCCGCTGACCGCTGGCCTTGTCGAACAGATGTGCCTTGGCGGGGTCGATGGACAATCCGATGTCATCGCCGAAATGGATGCTCAAACGCTCGCGGAACAGGCAGGAAATCTGCTCGTCATGGCTGACCACGCGGGCGAAGATTTCCGAGCCGGTGCCTTCGACGATATCGACGCGGCCCTTGACGCTGCCGGCGGCATCGGCGCGGATATGTTCCGGGCGAATGCCATAGACCAGCGACTTTCCACCAAGCTTTGCCGGATCGGTGGTGGTCGGCAGCGGCAGGACGAGACCCTTGTCGCTGCGGAACACGCCTTCCTCGATCCTGCCTTCGATGAAATTCATCGACGGCGAGCCGATGAAGCCGGCAACGAACAGGTTGGCAGGACGGTCATAAAGATCGAGCGGCGCGCCGACCTGCTCGATATTGCCTTCCTGCAACACGACGATCTTGTCGGCCATGGTCATGGCCTCGATCTGGTCGTGGGTGACATAGATGATCGTCGTACCGATGCGCTGGTGCAGCGCCTTGATCTCGGCGCGCATCTGCACGCGCAGCTTGGCGTCGAGGTTGGAAAGCGGTTCGTCGAACAGAAACACCTGCGGATCGCGCACCAAGGCGCGGCCCATGGCGACACGCTGGCGCTGGCCACCCGAAAGCTGGCGCGGATAACGGTCGAGCAACTTGTCCAGTCCGAGAATGCCGGCGGCATTTTCGACCTTCTTGCGCGTCTCGTTGACATCGGCCTTCTTGAGCTTCAACGCGAAGGCCATGTTTTCCGCCACCGTCATATGCGGATAAAGCGCGTAGTTCTGGAATACCATGGCGATATCGCGGTCGCGTGGCGGAAGATGTGAAACCTCGCGCGGTCCGATGCGGATCGCCCCGCCGGTAACCTCTTCCAGCCCGGCCACCATGCGCAGCAGCGTGGACTTGCCGCAACCGGACGGGCCGACCAGCACGACGAACTCGCCATCGGCGATATCGACGCTGAGATCGCGGATGATTTCCACTGCGCCGTAACGCTTCTGGATATTCTGGATGTTGACTGTAGCCATTTGAAAATCCTCCCGATTTTCGGGTCGTTGTGTCTGTTGCTCTTTAGCCGCCCTTGACGGCGCCGGCGGTTAGGCCTGCGACGATCTGTTTCTGGGCAAACATGGTCAGCACCAGAACCGGCAGGGTGACGATCAGTGCGGCGGCAGCCAGCGGCCCCCAGCTGACCTGTTCGAAAGAGAGCATGTTGTAGACGGCCACCGGCAGGGTTCGTGTTTCGCGGCTGGCGAGCACGATGCCGAAGACAAAATTGTTCCACGAGAAGATCACCGCCAGGATGAAGGCGACGACGATGCCGGGCTTGGCGATCGGCAGGGCGACGAGACGGAAGACCTGCCAGGAGGTCGCGCCGTCGATGCTGGCGGCTTCCTCAAGCTCCTTCGGGGTCGTCTCGAAATAACCGATCATGATCCAAACGACGATCGGCACGGTGACGACCAGATGGATGATGATCTGTGGCCACAGCGTGCCCAGCATGTTCAGCCATTGGAACAGCAGGAACAGCGGGATCAGGAAGGACAGGCCGGGCGTCATGCGGGCGATCATGATCACCATCGCCGCCTTTTCGGCCTTCAGCCTTGCAATGCCGTAACCCGCCGGAACACCGATCACCAGCGCGAGCAGGGTCGCGGCACCGGTGACGAGGATCGAATTCCAGAAATAGAGGAGGAAATTGTTCTCCTCGAAGACCTTGGCATAGTTCGACCAGGCGATCCGATCGGGAATGAGGATCGGCGGATAGGCGCCGTTGTCGATCTCGTATTTGAGCGACAGCGATATCATCCAGACGAAGAACAGGATGACCGGCGAGATCATCACGAAGGCTACGAAAAACAGGCCGAGACGGTTCCAGGTTCGATGATTGAGTTTGGCGGGCATCAGCGATCCTCCATATCCGACCAGTTGGTACGCGCCCGAACCATCATCAGAACGAAGGACAGCGCGATGATGACGAAGAAGAAGACAACCGCCATGGCCGAGCCGTAACCGATGTCGTAATAGGAAAAGGCGGTGTTGTAGAGATAGATGTTGATCGTCTCCGACGCCGTGCCCGGTCCGCCTTGGGTCATCGCGTAGATGATGTCGAAGCTTTTGACCGCATCGATGGAGCGGATGATGACGCCGATCATCAGGAAGGGCGCGATCATCGGCAGTGTCAGGTAACGGAACTTCTGCCACGCATTGGCACCGTCGATCTCGGCACTTTCATAAGGTTCGCGCGGAACGGCTGCGAGGCCACCAAGCACGATCAGCATGATCAGAGGCGTCCATTGCCAGGTCTCGACCAGAACCAGCGCCGGAATGACGGACGACTGGTTATAGATCCATTCCTGCGCGCCGATACCGACCAGCGACAGGAGATAGTTGAGCACGCCGAGCTGCGGATGGTACATCATCGTCCAGACCAGCGCGATCGCCACAGGTGTGGCCATCATCGGCATGACGAAGACACCGCGCAGGAAACCGCGCAACGGAAACTCGCCGTCGAAGATCAAAGCGGCCAGCGTTCCAAGGATCAGCGGAGCGATCACCGACAGCGCCGTATAGACCAGCGTGTGCCACATGGATTCCCAGAAACGCATGTCGCCGGCAAGCCGGATATAATTGTCGAGACCGGCAAAGGTCTGTTCCTGGCCGAGTGTCCAGGAATTGACGCTCATCCACAGGGTAAAGACCCAGGGGAAAACGATCACCGCGCCGATCACCACCAGGGACGGCACGACGAAGGGCCAGTAGTTGGGAGCAAGCCTTGGCGGCTTGCTCCCCTTTGCGGCCACATCCCGGGCCGCAGTGGGTTCTATGGTCACGGAAGCCATTATCCCTCGCTTCGGGCAAGCACCGGCTCGAACTGAGCGGTTGCCGTTTCCAGTTCCTTCTTGGGATCGGCGCCGCCGATCATGTTGGTGAGGCCGACCCCGTAAATGTCGCGGAATTCCGTGACCGGGATGATGACCGGCAGTGCGAGCTGCGAGATCTTGCCGGAGGCAACCACCGCATCGACCCAGGCCGCCGGCATCTTGACGCCTTCGCGCACCTTGGCGTCCTCGAGGATCGACTGACGGAAGGGCACGCCGGCACCGGCCTGCAGCAGGCGGGCACCCATCTCGTGGGAGATCGCCCATTGGCAAAACAGATAGGCGGCTTCCTTGTTCTTGCTGGCCTCGGTGACACCGATACCGTCGCCGGTCGTGGCAGCCGCCTGGGCCTTGGGGCCTGCCGGCATGACGCCGTAACCGACCTTGCCGACGACGCGCGACTTTTCCGGGTTCTCGATCGGCGGTGCGAAACCGACGCCATCAAACCACATGCCGATCTTGCCCTGCAGGAAGGCGGACTGGGCTTCGGCCCAGTTGAAGCCGGATACGCCGACGGGCGCCGACTTGGTCATCAGCCGCTGGTAAAGCGCTGCGGCCTCGACCGCACCTTCGGACGTCGTGTTCAGCTTGCCGCTGGCATCGAGCGGGGTTGCGCCATAGCCGAGCATGAACGAGGTCCAGACCGGCGTATTGGCATTCTTCAGGCCGCGGGCGACGAAACCGTAGGTCCCGGCCGACTTGTCGGTCAGCGCTTCGGCAGCCGTTACCATTTCCTCGAAGGTCGTCGGATATTTGAGGCCCTTCTTTTCGAAGAGTTCCTTGTTCCAGTAGACGATCCAGTAATCGACTGAGAAAGGCAGCGTGCGCAGCTTGCCGTCGCTATCCTTGGCGAATTTCAGACCGGCTTCGGCAAAATCGCTTTCGACCAGCGACGGATCGGTGAGCGCCGGATCCTTGAAGTAGCCGGAAAGATCGGCAAGCCAGCCGCCCTTTTCGAACTGCCGCTTCTGCACGTGGTAGCTTAAGTGCACGACGTCGAAGCTCGGGCGACCGGAGGCAAGCTCGATGGTCGTCTTCTGGCGCTGCTGCTGTTCCGGCGTTGCCTCGGCATTGACCTTGATGCCGGTCAGCGCCTCGAACTCACTGATGTATTTCAGGATTGTTTCGCCGCGCGGGCTCTTGACCAGGTTCACTTCCAGCGTGGTGCCGGCAAAGCGTTTCCAGTCGACGGCGGCAGATGCCGGGCGCGAGCCGATCAGGCCTGCGGCACCGATGGCTGCCGATCCTGCCAGAAAGCTCCGGCGTGTCGGGGTAAAGAATGAAGATGTCATGAATTCCTCCTCTTGGTTTCACCGGGATCTCCTCATCCCGGTTTTGACTGCATTAGATTCTCAAGGCACGATCCCTCGCGTGGCCGATATGCTTGACGAGCGCCTCGACGGCACCGTCGGCAGAGCGACACTGGATTGCTTTCAACACGGCCATATGCTCACCCATGACGGGGGCGACACGGCCGTTGATGCGGAAACGCTCCTGGTTGATCAGGCGCATCTTGATCGAATTGACCCGATAGACATTCCAGATGATGCTGTTGTCGAGAGCGGCGACAAAGGCATCGTGCATGCCCCAGTCCACGGCTTGAGCCCAGGCATCGATTTCGGGTGTTTCGTTGCCTGACGAAATTGCCTCCTCGACCTCGCGGTGCTGACGGACGATCTTTTCGACCGTCTCGTCAGATGCCGACTGGACGAACAGGGCGACCGCTTCCTTTTCGAGAAACAGGCGCAGCTGGAAAGCTTCGCGGATCAGGTTCAGGTCGATATGGGCGATCTGCAGACCGCGCTGCGGCACGGTCTTGATCAGGCCCTCGGCCTCCAGCCGCGGAATAAGCTCGCGGATGGCGCCAAGTGTGAGGCCCGTCAGCTCGACCAGATGACGTTGCGAAACGAACTGCCCCGGACGCACATCGCGCGCCAGGAGATGCCGGGTGAAGCTTTCATAAGCCTTCTCCCTGAGCGTCGGCTCTTCCGTCAACTGGTCGTTGCGCTGGTCGATCATCGTCCTGTTCCTGGCCTCAAGCCCTTTCGGCCTCAGGCCGCCTTTGTCCGGAACAGGCCGTCAAAGACCAGACCAAGCTGCTTCTGTCCGTCCTTCGATATAGAAAGCAGCGGAGCGCGAACTGCAAGCCAGTTTTCGTCATCCAGCATACGCGCCACCATCGCTTTTACCGCCGGCGTGACCGGGAACTTCAAAAGTTCGGCAACAAAATCGACGACGCGATCGTCGTCGCGGCCTTCATTGGCCATGGCGCCGACTTCCAGCGGTGCGAAATTGGCCATGCCGGAAATCGCGCCCTGACCACCCATGCGCGTGCCGGCGGCAAGATGACGCTCGTCGCCGATCAGGATGATGAGGTCGGAATGGGCTTTCAGAAGTTCCTGCGTGTAAGGCCAGTCGCCGGAGGAATCCTTGACGCCGGTGACGACGCCCGGGAAAGCCTGGGCAAGCCGGCCGACAAGCGACACGCTGAGCGGCACCATGGTGACCGAGGGGATATTGTAGACGATGATATCGCGTGCCTGATCGCCGAGCGCCTTAAAAACCTGCGAGAACCAGCCGAACAGACCGTCGTCGCTGACATTCTTGAAATAGGATGGCGGTGCCAGAAGGATGTTGCGCACACCTCTGGACAGAGCCTGGGACGACTGAAGTGCGGCGTCTTCCGCCGCATCCACCAGAACGCCGACGACAATCTGGTCAGGCGCAATCCCCGCGTCGATAAAGGCCGAGAGTACGGTTTCGCGTTCCTGGGTGCCGATCGACGAACCTTCGCCGGTCGTGCCGAAAAGCGTGCAGCTGGCGCAGCCGGCAGCCAAGCTGCGCTTGGCCTGTGCAATCATCATGTCGATAACGATATCACCGGCATCGTTGAACGGCGTCGTCAGGGCGACGGAAAGTCCGAAGCGTTTCATATGGTCTCCTCCACTGAATGATTAACGCTATCGCACTAACATGTTAGGTGTCAACAAGGAGTCGCCAAAGATTCTTCAACCACGATCACGGCCGGTAAACTTATTGTTTTTCAATCGTTTGAATGTTTGTCAATCTGCTAACGGCGGGGCGACCCAGCTTAAACGACAACAGCCATGCGTCACCTGGATGACACATGGCTGCTGAAGGCGCCGGGGTTTGCGCGGGGTGTCCGGCTAGTGGGCGAAAACGCCGTCGAAATCCTTGAAACCCTTGACCTCGATCGGGTTGCCGCTCGGATCGAAGAAGAACATGGTGCGCTGCTCGCCCGGCTCACCTTCAAAACGGACGACCGGCGGAATATCGAAAGCAATGCCGGCCTTCTGCAGGCGGTCGGCGAGCGTGAACCAGTCGTCGAGCGGCAGGACAACGCCGAGATGCGGCATCATCACCATATGATCGCCGACCTTGCCGGTGCGGGTGACTTCGAACGGCTTGCCGAGATGAAGCGAGATCTGGTGACCGAAGAAATCGAAATCGACCCAGGTATCGGTCGAGCGGCCTTCCTCGCAGCCCAGCACATCGCCGTAGAAGCGGCGCGAGGCATCGAGATCGGTGACGTGATAGGCGAGATGGAAAAGTGAACGCATGGGGGTGTCATCATCTGTCTTGCGATCAGCCGGTCGGCATTCGACCACTGTCGGCAGGTGGGGTTAAAGGCGCTCCGCCGGATGACGAAGCGCCGCGTCAAAGGTCAGTGGTCGCGCAGCAGGCTGCCGAAACCGTCGATCCGGTCCTTGATGCCCATGCGGCGCAGCGAGGCCCAGAAGGTAACGAGGTTGGACGAGATCACCGGCTTGCCGATCTCCTCTTCCAGTGCCTCGATCATCTCGATCGTCGCCAGATTGGTGCAGCTGAGGAAAATTACCTCGCTGTCCGGATGGTCGATATAGCGGGCAAGCCTGAACAGCGATTCCGGCGGCACGCGGCCGATCCCGCGACGCTCCTCCTGGGTTTCGCCAAGCCCGAGACCGTACCAGGACGCGACCTTGATGCCCTCGCGCTCGATCACCTCGACCTCGGTCTCGTTGACGAACTGGACATAGGGCGTGCCGAGTGAAATCGTGCTTGCACCGTAAGCCTTCAATGCATCGAACAGCGCGCTCATGGTCGAGACGGCCGGAATGTTGGACCGCTCGACGATAGCGCCTTCCAGTTCCTCGCGCGGCACGACGCAGGAACCGGACGTGCAGCCCCAGGCGATGATGTCCGGTTCGGCGGTCGCAAGTTCGGCGGCTGCACGACCGGTTTCGTCACCCATGGCGCGGTAGGATTCCACCGACGCCTGGCCAAGCAGCATGATGCGGGCGGAGTGGACCGAGACGCCGAGCGGCGCCATGCGGTTGAACTCGGGCTCGATCACCGTGTTGGTCGAAGGCACGATCAGGCCGATCTTGCCGCGATAACCGTAAGGGCTGTACATCTGCACGGCCTTCATCGTCTTGCCGGCAACCTGCTGCGGGCTGACGCCGAGACCGTTGGTTTCCTTGACTTGCATCAGGAACGTCCTCCGAGCTCACGCAGCTGCGGAACGGCGGCGCGGGCGGTGTTGAACACCATGGCGGCGTCGTTCTGATAAGGGATCCACTTGGCGCCCTTTTCCAGCCAGGTCTTGGCCATTTCCGGCGACTGGGCGCTGAGGCCGAAGGGTACGTTGTGCTTGCGGCAGATCGCGAAGATCTTTTCATAGGCCGCGTAGAGATCCGGATGCTGCAGTTCGCCCGGGATGCCGAGATCCTGCGACAGGTCGTCGGGGCCGATCATGACGGCATTGACGCCTTCGACAGCCAGGATTTCGTCGAGATTGTCGATCGACTTCTGCGATTCCACCATCACGACCAGAAGCGTCTCGGCATTCACATGAGCGATCACATCGGCCGGCTTGCCGACGTGATAATCCGTATGCGGGCCGCGCAGGTTCATCGGGCGCTGGCCGAGCGGGTAATATTTCGTCGCATGGACGATAGCCCGCATCTGTTCGGCAGTCTCGATCGAGGGAAGCAGCAGGCCTTGCGCACCGGCATCGAGCGGGCGGGTCAGGTCATGCGGTTTCATCGTGCCCGGCGGACGCACGATCGGGCAAATGCCGGCTTCGCGGGCGAGCATGGCGAGCGTACCAACGGTCTCGAAGGAGAAATCCGTATGCTCCATTTCGATGATGACGAAATCGAAGCCGGCGGCGGCGAAGATCTTGATGACACGCGGATGCGGGCAGAGCGTAACCCAGGTGCCGAAGGCAGGCTTGTCATCGGCCCAGAGAGCCTTGACCGGATTGCTTTTGATCATGATGCTGTTCCTTGATTGTAATTCCTGCAGCCGAATTTTACCGGCGGCGATCCCAGATTTCGGCGTTGACCAGCCATTCGGGGCGACGCCCCTCAAGCACGTCGATCACCTGACGCGCGGTTTCGGTGGCGGTGCGCGCCATCGCTTCACCGGTCGCACCGCCGGTATGCGGCGAAAGCACGATGCCGTCGCATGCCGTATAGGGATGATCGACCGGCAGAGGCTCGGGATCGAAGACGTCCATGGCCGCGCCGAGAAGATGACCGCTCTCGACTGCCGCGATCAGGGCTGCCGGATCGACCAGCGCACCGCGGGCAGTATTGACCAGAATGGCGCCCTTCTTCATCAGCGCCAGCTTTTCCGCATTGAACTGCGCGCGCGTGGCACTCGTCAGTCGCTGATGCAGCGACACGATGTCGGCGCGCTGAAGCAGGGCATCGAGCGTCGCGACAGGCTCCATGCCGGCCGCCACGATCTCCGCATCCGGAACACTCGGGCTATGGACGAGGATATGCATGCCGAAGGCGGCCATGGCGATCTCCGCCGTGCGGCGGCCGATCTTGCCGAAACCGACAATGCCCAGCGTGCGGCCGGAAAGCTCGTGGAAATCGGGCGCGTAACGATAATCGAAGCGGCCTTCGCGCACCGCCCGGTCACCTTCGCGGATACGTTTGGTGACGGCAAACATCTGCGCGATCGCCTGTTCGGCAACGGACTGGACATTGGCATAGGGGGTGTTGACGATCGGCAGGCCGATCTCGTTGGCATAGGTCACGTCCACCGGGTCATAACCCGTGCCGTGATTGCCCAGAACCTTGAGCTTTGGTGCCGCCATCATCGCGGCGCGGTTGAGGCCGGCATTGCGGGTGATGACGGCGTCGGCCTCGGCAATTTCCTGGGCGACGATATCCATGGCAGCGGAGGTCGCCCGCCTGACGGTCAGCCCGGCATCTTCGAGAAGTTTAATGCCGGCCTGGTGAATGGGTTGGATTACGAGGCAGAGCATTGGCCTGCCTCCACGGATTTGACCCTCAGGTATGCTTCAGCCATTGAATGACACTTTCACGGATGTTGTTTATGTGGGTGCGCACCGCCAAGGCCGCCTCTTCGGGGCTCTCGGCGATCAGCGCGTCAAGGATCGACAGATGTTCCTCGCAAACGGCAAGGAAGCGCGACGGGATGCGTTTCATCGAGAACATCCGGTTGCGGCGACGCATGTCGAAAATCACCGAGCGCACGACTTCCCCGCCACCGCGGGCGGCAATCAGGTCGTGAAGCTTTCCGTCGATCTGGTCATGCTCTGCAAGATCGGGGGTTTCCGCGTCGCGCACGGCAATCACCCGTTCGCGCAACTCTCTCAGCATGTCGATATCGAGACGGCCGGCGGCCCGGCTTGCCGCATCGCTTTCCAGAAGTGCGCGGACATGCAGCACGTCGAGTAGCTCTTCCACCGTGATCGGCCGCACGAACAGCGATCCATCATCACGGCGGCCGACAAAACGCTGGCCCTCAA
This sequence comes from Aliirhizobium sp. YIM B11859, assembly GCF_057163345.1. Lineage (NCBI taxonomy): Bacteria > Pseudomonadati > Pseudomonadota > Alphaproteobacteria > Hyphomicrobiales > Rhizobiaceae > Aliirhizobium > Aliirhizobium sp. YIM B11859. Next base: position 142,033 of record NZ_JBXHAY010000010.1, on the reverse strand, counting down.
GCTGGCGCAAGGCCTCGCGCAGCACGGTTCTCGATACGCCAAGGCTCATCGCAACCGGGCGTTCAAGCAAGGTCTGGTTCGGCGGCAGATCCCCGGACAGGATCTTTTCGAGCAATTCCTGGTGAACGGAATCGACAAGACCGCGACCGGCAAGATTTGCGCTAGCTGTTTCATTCATGGGATCAGTCCGCCTCCAGGATCATCAGATCCTCTCCGGCTACACCAATTCCGATCTGGCTGCCTATCTCTAAATCAGGAGCGCCCTTGAGCATGCCGATGATCGTGTTGCCATGCACGTCCACCTCGACCTGCGTCGAACCGCCGAGATAGACCATTCGCAACAGGGTGCCGCGCATCTGACCGCCATTTGCAGATGCCGACAGCTCGACATTTTCCGGACGGAAGCCGACGAGAGTGCCCGTTTCACCCTTGAGGCGATCCGTCCGGTCGAAGGAAATGCCCTCAACGGTGACGATCGTGTCCGTAGTGCTTTTGGCAGCGTCGATTTCGAGGATATTCGTACGGCCGAAAAATTCCGCGACGAAACGGGTCCGGGGCTTGGTGTAAAGCTCCTTCGGCGTACCGGTCTGGACGAGGCTGCCGCGGTTCATGATCAGCACGATGTCGGAAATCACCATGGCTTCCGACTGGTCATGGGTAACGTAGATCGCCGTGATGCCCTGAGCTTTCAGCAGTTCGCGGATCTCGAACCGCATCCGGTCGCGCAGCAGAACGTCGAGGTTGCTGAGCGGTTCGTCGAAGAGAATGCAGGCGGGTTCGAGCGCCAGCGCCCTTGCCAGCGAGACACGCTGCTGCTGGCCGCCGGACATCGAGGATGGAAAGCGGGCTTCCGTACCGGGCAGACCGACCAGCTGCAGGACCTCGGCAGTCTTGGCGGCAATCTTTGCCTTGTCCATGCCCTTCAGCTTCAGGCCGAGCCCGATATTGGCACCGACCGTCAGATGCGGCCAGAGCGCATAGGACTGGAAGACCATGCCGATGCCACGGCGCTCGGGAGCCAGGAAAGCCCCCTTGTCCGTATCCATCAGGGTGCGGCCATCAAGCGTTATCGTGCCGCGGTCAGCCGTCTCGAGCCCCGCGATGGTACGCAGAAGCGTGGTCTTGCCGCAGCCGGACGGGCCGAGAAGCGTGATCACCTGGCCGCGCGGCATCGAGAAGGATACATCACCCAATGCCGTGAAGTCATTGTAGTGCTTTTCGATGTTGTTGATTTCGAGGAAGGTCATCTTAGCCTGCTACCTTGGAAATGCTGATTTTGAAGATGCGGCAGATCACGAAGATAATGACCGTCATCATCAGGACCTGAACCATCGCCATGGCCGACAGGGCGTTGTAGTCACCTTCGGCCCAGCGGTTGTACATGAGGACCGAAAGCACCTCGCCGCCGGGTGCATAGAGAAGGATGGAGATTGCAAGTTCACGGACGAAAATGATGAACAGCAGAATCCATCCGGCCGCGATGCCGGGCTTCAGGAGCGGAATGGTGATGTGACGCAGCGTGTTCAGCCAGCTGGCACCGACCATCGAGCCGGCCTCTTCGAGCGAAGGATCGATCTGCCGGTGGACGCTCGAAATCGAGCGGACGGCAAACGGCAGGTAACCGGTCAGATAACCGACGAAAAGCAGCCAGGTCGTGCCGTAGACCGGCAGCGGCACGTAGATCCAGGTTCCGAGGATCGCCAGGCCGAGCACCAGAGCCGGCACGGCAACCGGCAGAACCAGTGCCAGATCGACGGCGGTGCGGTACCAGCTGCGTGTCCTCAGCTGGATCCAGCTGACGATGATGCCGACAAACACGGCAACGGTCGCGGTTCCCATCGACACGACGAGCGTGTTGATGATCGAGCGCTGCGCCACCTGGTTGGTGGTGAAGATGTCGATGTAATTATGCAGCGTCATGGCGCTGAAGGAGATCGACCCCGAATAGTAGGGCACCAGCGAGACATAAAGCAGGACCAGAACCGGCAAGGCCGACGAGCAGAACAGGAAGATGACCGAAAAGAACCAGGCGGGCCATCTGGCCGCTCCGAGCTTCAGGATCTTCGGCCTGCTGCTCTTGCCGGCGACCGTCGTGTAGCTGCGCCCCTTGAGGATGCGGTTCTGCAGCCAGACGCCGGCACAGGCGATGACCAGAAGCAGCATCGACAGGGTCGAGGCCACGTTGAAACGCGACGGCGTGATGTGGGTCAGATCGTAGATATAGGTGGTCAGCACGTTGATCCGGGTCGGGGCGCCGAGAACCGCCGGTACGCCGAACTGGCCGGCAGCGGCCACGAAGGTCAAAAGCATGCCCGACAGGATGGCTGGTGCAACAAGCGGAATGCTGATCCGCGTCACCACCTGGAATGGCGTCAGCCCACTCATGTACCCCGCCTCCTCGAGGCTGGCATCGAGATTGTAGAGGGCGCTCTGGACGAACATATAGACGTAAGGGGCGTAATAGAGACCCATCACCCAGATGATGCCGCCGATGCTGTAGACGTTGAACGGCCCGAGACCGATCAGCGCAAGCGCCTGGTTGATCAGGCCGATCTTGGGTGACAGCAGCAATCCCCAGGCAAGTGCGCCGATGAAGGGCGACAGGAAAAACGGCGCGATCACGCCACCATGGACGAGCCAGCGCATCGGCATGTCCGTGCGGGCAACGAGCCAGGCAATGGTGATGCCGATGGCAGTTGCAAGCAGCGTGGATCCGAGCCCGATCACGACCGTATTCCACAGCGCCGTCATATAGCGGGCGCTGGCAAAGACGGTGAGGTAGTTGTTGAATGTGAGGTCCGTCGTGAAGGCCGTGTGCCGGTCCGCACTGAAGGAACCGAGGAACAGCGTTGCCAGCGGAGCCAGCACGAGCAGGGCGAGGATGACGGCCGTCACCGGAAAGATGACGGCCTGAACGTTCAGTCTGGAAAGCACGTATTAAAACCCTAGAGGTCGAAGATCTCGGCGAATTCGGTCTGCAGTTCCTCACGCTTGGAAGCGAAATCCTGCGGATCGATGTCGATCGTCTTGAAGCTCGAAAACTCCGGACGGTTGGGCAGCTTGGCAGCGTCATCACGGACGGAATAGACGCCGTTGATCTGCTGCAGCAGGTCCTGCCCCTCTTTCGAGAGGAACCAGTCGAAGACCTTCTTGGCGCCTTCCGGATTACGGGCACGCTTGAGGATCGACAGCGGCGTCATGGTCACAGGTACGACTTCGGGAGAGAACACGGCCTTGAGAGGTGCACCCTTGTCGCGAATGTTGGTGTAGACGATGTAATCGAGCTGCTCGGTCAGCGGCAGTTCACCGGAATTCAGCTTGTCGATCAGAGCGCCGTGACCGGTAAACACCTGCGGCTTGTTGGAGGCATACTGCTTCCACCAGTCGAGGCCCTTGGCCTTTCGCAGCGTGTAATACCAGTTATACGCATCGCCATCGACGCGCGGATTGGCCATGCCCTGTTTTCCGGCCCATTTCGAGCTGGCGAAGTCATCCCAGTTCTTCGGCGCATCAGCTTCAGAAACCTGCTTGGTATTGTAGGCGAACATGGTGATCATGCTTCTGGAATTGATCCAGAGATGATCGGGATCCTTATACCTGTCCGGGTAGTGGCTGTAGGTCTCGCTTTCATACGGCATCAGTTCGCCGGCGTTTTTCAGTTCGACGAACGAGCTGAGGTCGGACACCTGGAAAAGGTCTGCGGCAACCCGGTCCGCACGGATTTCCGCCTGCAGGCGCTCGTAGGTCTGGAAGGTCGCAGCAGTGTAGACGTTGAGCTTGATCTCCGACTGCGCTGCATTGAAGGCGCTTGCCAGCTTCGTCATGTAGGCGCTTGGCACCGACGAATAGATCATCACTTCCGACGATTGCGCATAGGCGCGACCGACGATCGCCGGCGCCGCCAAGAGGCCGCCAATGCCGGCCAGAACGGTGCGTCGCGAGACGGAAATTGAACTTGGATTTTTCACACTGCGTTCCCTTGTTTGTTTATTAGACCAGGTGTAGACCAAAGGTAGACCCAAGATATTTGAAATGCCAACAAAATTTTGCGGCGCAATAAAAAAACTTGGAAACGCGGCCGTTCGAGGAATGACAGAATGCAGGTAAATGCATCAAATACAGATACTTATGACAATTCCCAGATCGATGTCTCTCGACCGAACAATCGAATCGAACCTGACTTTTTGCTGGCCCAGACATTGTTTGACGGTCTGGCTGAAGACGGTGCTGCGGAAATCGGATTTACCCGCACATCCTATGGCGACGGTGAGCAGCGCGCCCATGACCGTGTCCGGGCGCTGGCCGAAACGCTCGGCCTGCCCGTGCATGTCGATGCAGCACTCAATCTTTACGTGACCTATCCCGGCCGCGACCGCGCATTGCCGGTGGCGATGACCGGATCGCATCTCGACACGGTCCCCTGTGGCGGCAATTTCGACGGCGCCGCCGGCGTCGTCTCCGGCCTCGCCGTCTTTTCCGCCTGGAAGGCAGCCGGGTACGTGCCCGACCGCGACTGTGTCGTCATCGCGATCAGGGCCGAGGAAAGCGCTTGGTTCCCCATTTCCTATCCGGGCAGCAAGGCCGCCTTCGGCATTCTGCCGCCCGAGGCGCTCGACCTCACCCGCGCCGACAGCGGCCTGAGCCTGCGCTCGCATATCGAGGCACAGGGCGGCGACGCCGAGGTGTTGGCGGCCGGAAAACCATCCCTTGAGCCGAAGAAGATCGACCGCTTTGTCGAAGTTCACATCGAACAGGGTCCTCACCTGATCAATCAGGAGATCCCGGTCGGCATCGTCACCGGCATTCGCGGCAGCACGCGTTATCGTCACGCGGCGGCGGTTGGCGCCTATGCGCATTCCGGCGCCGTGCCGCGTTATGCGCGTGCCGACGCGGTGCTTGCAGCGTCGCGGCTGCTGATCGCCCTCGACGAGGACTGGACCCGTTTCGAGAACGAAGGCCGCGACCTGGTGATCACCGCCGGCTGTTTTGCCACGGAAGCGGGTCGTGCCGATTTCTCGAAAATTTCCGGGCGGGTGGATTTCAGTATCGACGTCCGTTCCTGCGAAACCGAGATGCTGCCGCTGATGGACGAGATCGTCAGATCGAGAGCCGCAGCGATCACGTCAAGTTCCGGCGTCGCCTTCGAGCTTGGAGAGCGGACCGGCAGCCAGCCGGCAACCATGGATGCCGGCCTGCGCAAGCGGCTCGTCGAAATCGCCGCGTTCCTCGATATTCCAGCAATCGAGATGGCAAGCGGTGCTGGCCATGACGCCGCCGTGTTCGCCAACCAGGGCGTTGCGACGGCGATGATCTTCATCAGGAACGCCAATGGCAGCCACAATCCCGACGAGGCGATGGAATTCGAGGATTTCAAACAGGCCGCCCGCGTCCTCGAAGGGATCATGCGGGACTGAAGCCCGTCTCCCGAACTGGTCGCCGGTTTCGGGATAAAGACATGCAAAGGACAGGGAACCGAATTGCGATGTCACAATCCGAACGATAGTGACGCGCTTCAAGCAAAGCCGCGCCTATGCCGGGATGAATGCCACTCCTTGCGCCGACAGCCATTGATTGTAGAAATGTGGCATTGGCCCGTTGCCTAATTCTTTCGAATCTCTAAACTTGCCTAGTCAAGTTAAGGTGTATCCGATGAATCAGGTCAAGGAACCTGCCTATCTACAGGTCAGACGTTTTCTGCTGTCCGAGATCGCGGCAGGCAGGTACGGCCCCGGTGACCTGCTCCCTTCCGAGACCGAACTGGCGAAACGTTTTTCCGTCACCCGCAACACGGTCGTACACGGCCTGTCGGCGCTGGTTTCCGATGGCCGGATAAACCGGATCGCCGGAAAAGGCACGTTCGTCGCCCGCAAGGAAATCCGGGTGACCCAGCACACCAGCATCGTCAAATCTTTTGACGAAGAGGTCATCGAACGCGGCGCGAAGATCGAATTCCGGCTTCTGGGCTTCACCCAGATACCCTGCCCGGAAGAGGTCGCGGAACAGCTGCAGATCGGCGCCGGTGAGGACGTCTTTCGCCTCGAACGGGTTCGCGTCGTCGACGGCACCCCGACGGTGCATGAGATCCGCCATATTCCGATAGAGCTCGGGCAGATGCTGACCATCGATGCGCTGTCACGCCTGCCCATGTTCACCATACTGGCTCAATCCGGACGGCCGGTAGCACACATCAAGGGTGTCATCCGCGCCGACGCGGCCGTCCCGGCCACCGCTTCCAAACTCGCCATCAGGCCGGACACTCCGGTTCTCGTGCGCGACTTCGTGCTCAGCGATGCGAAGATGTCGCCGCTGGTCAGCGGAACGGCGATCTTCACCCGCGAAGTGCAGATCACCTACGCGGTGGACGAACCGATCGACGTCTGAGGCGCTGACTATACGCCTCAGTCGTCCGACTGGGTGAAGATTTCCGAGCGCCGTCTGCGGAATGCCGGCATTGCCATCATCGCCAGCGCCGCTAGCGACAGAAGAATGAAGATCACGCTGATCGGCGACTGCAGGAAGACCGTCGGATCGCCACGCGAGAACATCATCGCCCGACGGAAATGCTCCTCCAGCATCGGCCCCAGCACGAAGCCGAGGATCAGCGGCGCAAGCTCGCACTTGAAGCGCACGAGGATATAACCAAGCAGGCCGAACAGGCCGAGCAGGAAAACACCGAAACCGCTCGACACGACGGAATAGGCACCGATGCAAGAGAAGGCGACGATCGCCGGAAACAATGCGTCATAGCGGATCCTCAGCAACCTCACCCAGATGCCGATCAGCGGCAGATTGAGGATGACCAGCATCAGATTGCCGACCCACATGGAAACGATCAGCCCCCAGAACAGACCGGGCTGGGAATTGATCACCTGCGGGCCGGGCACGATGCCCTGCATGATGAAGGCACCGATCATCAGCGCCATCACCGGATGGGCAGGCAGGCCGAGCGTCAGAAGCGGGATGAAACTCGTCTGGGCCGCGGCATTATTGGCCGATTCCGGTCCCGCGACACCTTCGATCGCACCATCGCCAAACTCTTCCGGCTTTTTGGCGATCGCCTTTTCCAGGGAGTAGGAGGCAAAGGACGACAGGACATGGCCGCCGCCCGGCAGGATGCCGAGGAAGGAGCCGAGTGCCGTGCCGCGCAGCACGGGAGCGGCAATCTGGCGAAATTCCGCGCGCGTCAGCCATAACCGGCTCAACGCGTGGACCATGGCGTCACGGCGTTCCTTGTCCTCGAGGTTCTTCAAGATTTCCGAGATGCCATAAAGGCCGACGGACACGGCGACGAAATCGATGCCGTTATAGAGCTGGAAGAAATCGAAGGTGAAGCGGGGGGTTCCGGTCGCGACATCCTGGCCGACAAGGCTGAAAAGGATGCCGAGAAAGATCATCGCCAGCGCCTTGATGACCGAGCCATGGGCCAGCAGGACCGAGGTGACGAGGCCGAGCAGGATGAGCGAGAAATATTCAACCGAGCGGAACTGCAGCGCAAACTGGGAGAGTGCCGGCGCTGCCACCGCGATGATCAGCGTCGAGACCGTGCCGGCGAAGAACGAACCGAGAGCCGCGGTCGCCAGTGCTGCCCCGGCCCTCCCCTTCTGCGCCATCCGGTATCCGTCGATGGCGGTGACCGCAGACGAGCTTTCTCCCGGCAGGTTCAGGAGGATGGCAGTGGTGGAGCCGCCATATTGTGCGCCGTAATAGATCCCGGCGAGCATGATGATGCCGGTCGCAGGGCCGAGCGAAAACGTCGCCGGGAGCAGCAGCGCCACGGTCGCAGTCGGCCCGACGCCCGGCAGCACGCCGACCACGGTGCCCAGGAACACGCCGATGAAACAATAGAGCAGATTGACCGGCGCGAACGCCGTTTCCATGCCTGCCAGAAGCGAGTGAAACAGATCCATTCCGGTCCCTCAGATAGTGCTCAGCCACGGACCGAACAGCGGCAATTGCAGCCCGAGCCCAAGCTGGAAGATGAGTGCGCACAACACCGTCAGCACGATGCTTTGGACGAGGCTCTGGACCCAGCTGTTGTTTCCCGCCCGCGAGGCGACAAACACGGTGACGGCGAGCGAAGGCACGAGGCCGAGCCCGGAGGCCGTTGCGCCGAAGAACATGACGCTGCCCATGATCGCAAGGCCCGGCAGCCACGGCACCCGCGACACCGGTTCGCCATCCCCGCTTCGCCCTGCGACAGCGCCCTTGACGGTGATGACGAGCGCAAACGCGCCGAGGATCAAGGCAGCCATCAGCGGGAAAAATCCCGGCCCCATGCGCCTTGGTGTTCCGATTTCATAACCCGTCGCTGCCCAGCCAAAAGCGATCGCGATCGCCAGCAGGAACAGGCCGCAAAGCACGTCCGACCGTAATCTGGTCATTTTGAAGATCTCCGGAGCCGGAGCAGCGATCTGCTCCGGCAGGTTCGCCAACGATTTACTGGGCCTTGATGCCGGAGGACTTGATGACGTCGTGCCACTTCGTCACCTGCGCATCGATCGTCCTGGCAAATTCGGCAGACGAGCTGCCGACCGGCACGAAACCGAGCTTGGCAAGCCTGGCATTCATCTCCGGTGCAGAAACGATCTGTTGAACGGCGGCAGACAATTTGTCGACGATCGGCTGGGGCGTGCCCGCAGGCGCCAGAAGCCCCTGGAGGTGATCGACCTCGTAACCCTTGACGCCTTGTTCGTCGATCGTCGGTACGTCGGGAGCAGAGCTCGAACGTTCCTTGGTCGTGACGCCGAGCGCGATCAGGGCCCCGGACTGGACATGCTGGATCACCGAGGGGACCGACGCGAAGCCGACCGGCGCCTCGCCGCTGAGCACGGCGGTGACGCCCGGGCCGGCGCCATTATAAGGCGCGTGTTCGATGTCGATCCCGGCCTGCGATTTGAGCAGCTCGCCAGCCAGGTGCTGTGCGGTCCCGATGCCGGGGGACGCATAAAAGAGGCCGGGTTCGGCTTTTGCCTTTTCCAGGAATTCGGCGAATGTCTTTACACCGAGGCTCGGATTGGCGACCAGGAAGCTCGGTGCGCTGGCGATATAGGAGATCGGCGCAAAATCGGCTTTCGGGTCGTAGGGAACCTTGGCATAAAGGCTCGGATTGACGACGAAACTCGAGCTGACCAGCACCAGCGTATAACCGTCCTTGTCGCCACGGGCGACCTGGCCCATGCCGATATTGCCACCGGCACCCGGTACATTGTCGACCAGGAAGCGGTGGCCCAGCTTGTCGCTCAGCTGTTCGGCCAGAATACGTGCAAGCTGATCGGTCGAGCCGCCGGCTGCAAACGGCACGACAATGTGAACTTCCTTGCTCGGATATTCCTGGGACTGCGCCGGCAAGGCGACAAGCCATGCAGCGGCGCTGGCAAGGATTGCAGTCGCCGCGCGGCGACCGATCGAAGACAAATTCATTCTGGACCCCTTTTGTGACTGGGCGACACCTCTATATCGGGCATCTTTCACCAGTAAAGTTCAGTAACATTCGCTTGGCAAGTAGCCTGACTAGTCATTTAGACATTTATGAAATTTTCTTCACGGCGGGCGGTATTTTCAGGCGCCGCGGGCATCGACCGGCCAGATCTCGACAAGCATGTCGCCGCGGACGACATGGATGAAATCATAGAGGTTCACCGTTGGATCGCAATGCGGCACCTGCAACTCCAGAAGCGAACCGACCGGCAGGATCTCACCTTCGGCAAGCGTCACCGTGCCGTGCTCGTCGCTGGTCGGTTTGTAGCTCGCGCCCGGCAGGCCGCCGCGCCTGATCAGCGGCGCGGTGCCGTGTTTGGCGACGAAACGCTTCTCGCCGCCATCCGTCGTCGCAAGGCCCGGATGATTGGCGCTGATGACACGCACGGCGGCAAACAGGCTGGTCGGAAAAAGCGGCGTTGCCGAACCATCGGGATCGACGACATCATATTCGGCATCCATCAGCGCATAACTGCCGCACTGGAATTCGGTATAGAGGTCAAGCGCCGTCTCCTGGAGGAAGGCGCCGGTGCTGCCACCGGTCACGACCGGTTTTGTGCCATGCATGAAGGGCTCGATTGCCTCCAGTGCGATGCGGATGCGCGTTGCGGCCTCTTCGGCACCGGCCGTTCGGGCGGCAAGATCCGGGCGGTGCGACAGATGCCCGGCATAGGCCTGAAGACCGGCAAGATTGAGCCCGGCAGCCTGATCGATGACCTGTGCCAATGCGGCCAGATCCTCTCGCTCGGACAGGCCCGAGCGATGCCGGCCCATGTCGAGATCGATCAGCACCCGGATCGCAATGCCGTGTGCCGAGGCAGCTTTCGCCAACTCACCGGCCGTATCGGAATTGTCGAGTACCAGCGTCAGCCGGCAGCGGCTCGCCACCTCGACCAGGCGCTCCAGCGCCGCGCCGGGTGCAAAGGTCGACGTCAGAAGGATATCGGTTATGCCGCCATCGGCAAAGATCTCGACTTCACCAGGCGTTGCAACACAGATGCCGACCGCGCCGGCGGCGATCTGCCGCCTGGCGATCGCCAGCGTCTTGTGCGCCTTGGCATGCGGCCGCAGATCCACGCCGAGCCGTCTGCAGCGCGCCTGCATGTCGGCGATATTGGCGTCCAGCGTGTCGATTTCGACAAGCAAGGCCGGCGTCAGCAGCTTTTCGCGACCACCCTCAATGCCAATGAAGGCGGCATTGCGCGCGGCTACCTTGCGCGGAGAAACCCCGCCTTCATCCCTGATTGTCATTTGGCATCGACCTTTTTCGGTTGCGTCTTGTAGCCATAAACGCGCTCGGCATGGTCCGGCGTCATCTTGCCCTGACGGATGTCGCTTTCGATCGCCACGTGATCGCGGTTTTCGACCGGGCCATAACCACCGGCCGCCGCCATGGCAACGCTCAGCACATCGCCGGCGTCGAAATTGCGGATGAATTTCGACGGCAGGGCCTGCTCCTTGCCGGTGCCCGGATTGGCCATCAGTTTGCCGCCGGCACCCGGCCCGCCGCCGAAAATGCCCCAGGGCTTGGATGTGTAGCGGTCGGAGCGCACCTGAACACGAACCGCATCGGTGAGGAAACGATAGTCGCGACGCAGGCCGAGCGCGCCGCGGAACTGGCCGTCACCGCCGGAATTCGGGATGAATTCATAACGCTCGACGCGGATCGGGTTTTCGCTTTCGATCAGTTCGACCGGAACATTGGCGAGATTGCCGATGCAATAAGGTCCGGCATCCTGGCCATCCGAATCCGGTCCACCGCCAAGGCCGGTATTGTTGTGGAACTCCAGATGCAGGAAGCGACGATCCCCGCCACCGGCCGCCTTCTGCAGGCCCGAAGCCACGATGGCGAATTCCGATCCGCCGGCGCAAGCCGGCATACGGTCGGGCAATAGCTTGGCAAGCGCACCGAGAACGATCGAGCGCAGCCGGAAACCGATCTGGCCGCGTGAACCGACGGCTGCCGGAAACTGTACGCTGACGAAACTGCCCGGACGGCCGACGACCTTGATCGGGCGATAGAGGCCGGCATTGTTGGGGATCTCTTCCGCCAGAACCGTGCGCAGTGCCGCATAAGTACAGGAGACCGTGAATTCCCAGTTGCAGTGGACGGCGCCGCCGGTATCGTCCTGGGTGCCGGAATAGTCGACTTCGATTTCGTCGCCGCGTTTTGTCAGGCGGCAATGAAGACGGATCGGACCGTTGCCGGCACCGTCATCGTCGTTCCACTCCTCGAATTCGGTCGTGCCATCGGGCAAAGACAGGATCGACGCGCGGGTCAGGTCCTCGGCATGGCGGATGAGATCGGCCAGATAGGCGCCGAAGAGTTCGGGGCCAAGCTTACGGGCGATCGCTTCCACTTCGCGGCCGGCGTCATCGAGTGCCGCAAGCTGCGCCCTCAGGTCGCCGATCACGCGGTCCGGCACGCGCGAATTCGAGGCGATGATGCCGAACACGGCCGCATTGTCGCGGCCCGCGTCGCGTAGCTTGACCGGCGGAATGCGCAAGCCTTCCTCGTAGATCTCCTGGCTATCGGCGGCGTTGCCGCCAGCCACCCGGCCGCCGAGATCGGTATGATGCAGGACAAGCGACACATAAGCGACGCGCTTGCCGTCGACATAGATCGGCTTGAAGGTGAAGATGTCGTTGAGATGCGAACAACCGGAATAGGGGTCGTTGGAAGCCAGCACGTCGCCTTCGGTTATGTCGCCGCCGAAGAAATCGGTGCAGCCCTTGAGCGCCGGCATGACGACGCCGAGATGGACCGGCACAGCCATGCCCTGGGCTGCAAGCGAACCTTCCGCGTCGCAGATTGCCGAGGAGAAATCCATCGAGTTCTTGACGTTGGCGGTACGCGCCGTGCGCGTCACCATGACAAGGGCATTATCGGCAATGGTCACGAGCGCATTCTTCAGGAGTTCGCGCTTGATCGGGTTGATGATCGTCATCTGAGCCTCCTTCAGGCCACGCGCCGGGCGTGAATGTTGTTCCAGCCGTCACGCCGTGCTTCCCAACCGGGAGGAATGACGCAGGTCGTGTCGTATTCCTCGACGATCATCGGACCTGCCTTCCAAACGTCATCCCCCTCGGGCAATGCCGTTCGGCCGAGAACGGTGGCGCGATGCCAGCCGCGGCCGGTGAAATAGGCGTCGCGCTCGACAGCCGGCGGAACTTTTTCGTTGCCGCGCGAGCATTGCGCCGGCATGCGCGGAATTTCCGGCACGCCGCGGCAGATGGCTCTCAGAGCGACGAACTGCAGTGGCTCGCCCCTGGAGGCGTAACCGAAGGTCTGCTGGTGCAGCTGATGGAATTTTTCGGCGATCTCCGAGAACAGGGCGCTCTCCCTGGAAACATCGTCCAGCCCGTCGAAGGACGCGGTTCCTGCATCCAGTTCGACGGTCAGCGGCGCCGTCTGGCCGGCATATTTGACATCGACCAGCATGCGGATGTCCTGCACGGCGCTATCGAAACCCTGCGTCGACAGGAGCTCGCGGCCGCGGCCGATCAGGCCGCCGGCGGCAACTGCAACCTCTGTGCCGCGCGTCTCGTCGAAGCGACGGTAGAAGGAAGCGACGAGCTGATGCTCGACATCGGCAAACAGCATGCCAAGCGCCGAGAACAGGCCCGCAACCGGCGGGATGATCACCTCGCCCATGCCGGCATCCTCTGCCAAAGAGCAGGCGTGGACCGGCCCGTTGCCGCCGATTGCCAGAAGTTTGAACTGCGACGGGTCGCGGCCCTTTTCCGAGCTGACGCCGCGCAGGGCGCGCAGCATGGTGGCATTGGCGATACGATGCACGCCCTCGGCCGTTTCCGTCACCTCGAGCTTCAGGCCGCTTGCCAGTTCGGCGAATGCATTGCGGGCGGCCGCCGTATCGAGGCTGAGTTCGCCGCCGACGAGAACACCCGGATTGAGGTAACCGAGAACCAGATTGGCATCGGTGACGGTCGGCTGCGTGCCGCCGCGGCCATAAGCGACGGGACCCGGCGTCGAACCGGCGCTGCGCGGGCCGACAAGCAGGCCACCGGCGCCGTCATTGGCCGCAAGGCTGCCGCCGCCGGCGCCGACTTCGGCGATATCGATGGTCGGCACCTGCACCGGATAACCGGCACCGCGCACCATGCGCGCACCGAGAAGCGGGCCGCCGCCGACTTCGGTTTCGGGAGAGACCGCGTAACTGCCGGCTTCGGTCAGGGTCGCCTTGGCCGTCGTGCCACCCATGTCGAAGACCAGGACATCGCCAAGATCGAGATGGCGCGACAGGCGTGCACTGCCGAGAACACCGGCTGCAGGACCGCTTTCGATGATGGTGATCGGCTGGTCGGCAACGAGGGCTGCCGGGGCAATGCCACCGGAAGACTGCATGATCATCAGCGGCGCAACGATGCCGATCCCGTCCAGGCGGCGCTGCAGCGAGCGGACATAGGCCGTCACGATCGGGCGCAGATAGGCGTTGACCACCGTCGTCGACGACCGCTCGTATTCGCCCTGCTGGGGAACGAGTTCGCTCGAGGCGGTGACCATCAGATCCGGCAGCAATTCCCGCAGGATTCTAGCGGCCCGGGCTTCGTGACTGTTGCTGACATGCGCGTTGATGAAAGTGATGGCGACGGACTCGACACCAGCGGCCCTGATCTCATCGGCAATATGTTTCAGGACATTTTCGTCGAGCGCCGTGACTTCTTCACCGGCGGCATCGAGGCGGCCTGCGACCTCGAAACGAAGCTCGCGCGAGACCAACGGATCGTGTTTGCGGTAGTTGATGTCATAAAGGCGTGGCGTGCGGAAACGGGCGATTTCGAGGACGTCGCGAAAACCTTCGGTCGTCACCAGCGCCACACGGGCACCCTTGCGCTCGATGATCGTGTTGGTCGCAACCGTCGTCGCATGGACAAATTCGACGATCTCGTCGGCCGCGATATCCAGTTCGGCAAGCAGCGCCCGCACACCCGTCTCGATACCTTCGGAATAGTCATGCGGCGTCGACAGGAGCTTCTTGGAGAACACCGTCCCCTTTGTATCGATCATCACGATATCGGTGAACGTGCCGCCGATATCGACACCCAGCCTGTATCCGCCCTTCGATCCTGTCATCATGTCTTTCCCTGAAAGCATATCCTGCATTGACCCGGAGCGTAGTCGCGACAAGTTGACTAGTCAAGTAATCAGGCTGGCAGTTCGAGCGCAATTTTTGCGATTGTCGCAATGCCTTCGCCTGATCCGTCGAAATTAAAAAGGCCGGCGCGACGATCACCTCGCAGGCCGGCCTTTGTTTCTCACATGCGGGTCTCTCAGCGCCCCCGCGCCTGCATGAACAGCGCGAGGACCCGTTTGCCATCGGCTTGCCCGTCGAGGCTCATGATGAAGTCCTGCAGCTCCTCGACCGGGGCGCCGGTGGCGCCAAAACCCCATTCCAGGCAGGAGGCGAATTTGGCCAGCACTTCCGCATGGCTCATCGGTTCGTCCGGCGCGCCCTTCATCGTCAGTTTTTCGGCGGCGAATACGCGCCCGTCATGGGTGGTGATGGAAACCCGGGCCGGGGCGACGGCGGTTTCCTCGTAGTCGGGCGTCGAACGGGTGTCGATCGTCGCGGCATAAGCCACGTCATCGGCGCGAATGCGGTCAGGCGTGAAGGAGCGGATCGTCACTTCGCCATCGACCAGCGCTGCGGCAAAGGCATAGGCGGCATTGAACTGCGCATGAACGACCGGCGTCGGATGGGCGCGGTCGAAGGCGGCGCCGACGATTTTGCGGTTGACCTCGCCAAGCTCGATCAGGCCGCTTTTCACATCGGCGGCCGTAAGGCCCTGGCTGCGCAGTTCCAGCGCCAGCTGGATCGCCGTATGGGTGCAGCGGCAGCAGGGGAAAGGCTTCATCGACAGGTCGCGCACCTGCCAGAGCGTGCCGAATTCACCGACAACGATCTCCGGCTTTACCTCGCCGCGCTCATAAAGATTGAACAGGCCGGAACTGCCTTCGAGGAAACGATGCGGGCCGGTGATGCCGCTGCGGGCAAGATGCGCGGCAAGCACGCCGGAACGGGCCGCAAAACCGGGACCGACACGTTTTGCCAGCGCACCGTCGGCGATGAACTGGGTCGTGCCGGACAGTTGTACGAAAGCCAGCCCGAGTGCGTTCAGCGTCTGCGTTTCATCGAGGCGGAAGATCTTCGAGACGGCGGCGGCGGCCGAAATGGTGCCGAGCGCCGTTGTCGGATGCCAGCCCTTGCCGAGAGAATTGTAGCAGGCAAGACCGAGCCGGCAGAACACTTCGACGCCGACCGCAACGGCGAGGATGATGTCCTGCCCGGAAATCTGCCGCTCCTCGGCCTCGATTGCCGCAAGCACCGCCGGAAGCACGACGCAGAACACATGGACACGGGCCGGATCGTGCTGGTCGTCAAAATCAAGCGCGTGGGCGGCGGCCCCGTTGGCCAGCGCGGCACTGACCGGGTTGACCTTGTTGGAGCCGAGCAGCAGCGTCGACAGACCGCCTTTTTCCCAGGCTTCCAGCGAAGCGACCAGTTCCTTCATCCCCGGCGCCTTGGCAGCACCGGCAATCACGCCGAGCGTGTCGAGGGTGAACAGCTTGGTGATCGTCACCACATCGGCCGGCAGGTCCTCGTAGCGGATGGCGGCCACGGATCTGGCGAGTTCGGCACCATAGGCGCGGGTGGCAGTCGTCATGTCGGCCATGTCTTCAGATCTCAATATCGTGGCGCAGCAGTTCGGCGATCTCGCGGCGCAGTTCGAGGAATTCCGGCGACAGTTTCATGTCGTCATGGCGTGGCCGGGCAAACGGCACACGGATTTCCTTCAGCACCCGAGCCGGGCGCTTGGAGAAAACGAGAATGCGGTCGGCGAGATAAAGCGCCTCCTCGATCCCGTGGGTGACGAACAGCACCATCTTGCGCTCGGCTTCCCAGATGCGCACCAACTCATCCTGCAGGATGTCGCGGGTCTGGACGTCGAGCGCGCCGAACGGCTCGTCCATCATCAGCAGGCTCGGCTGGATGCAGAAGGCGCGGGCAATGCCGACGCGCTGCTGCATGCCACCCGACAGCTGATGCGGCCACGAATTCTCGAAACCGTTCAAGCCCACGAGCTGCAGATAATGCCGCGCGCGCTCGATCCGCTCGGCCTTGCCCACGCCCATGATCTCCAGACCGAAGGCAACGTTTTCCAGGGCAGTCCGCCACGGAAAAAGATCCGCGCCCTGGAAAACCATGCCACGGCCGAAGCCGGTCTTGCCGGTAATGTCCTCGCCGTTCAGCAGGATCTTGCCGGTATCGGCCGGCACGAGGCCGTTGATGATCTGCAAAAGCGTGGACTTGCCGCAACCGGAGGGGCCGAGGAGGGCAACGAACTCGCCATCCTCGACTTCCAGCGATTGCGGCACGATGACCTCTGTCTGACCAAAGGACTTCGAGACATTCGTAATCGACAGATGCGCCATTAGCCGAGTTCTTTCAGAGCCTGCTCAAGATAGGTCCGGTCGATGACCTTGTTGAGATCGACGGTACCCTTGAGGGCGCCGGCCTGCTTGTAGACCGGAATGACCTTGGTGAATTCATCGACATTGAGCGGCGCCATGTCGCTCGGGAATGCCTTGATGTCGGTCGTCAAGGTCTGCCAGACGGGCTTGAGGAAATCGTCGCCGGCGGCCTTCAGGTCCTTCGAAGAGGCAAACTCGCCGACACGGGCCTTGTACCAGGCGTAATCATTGTTGGTCTGGCGGAAGGAGGTCAGCACCGACTTGATCACCGCGACGGCGGCGGCCTTGTTTTCATCTGCCTTCAGCCATTCGCCGGTGGAGATGATGACAGCGGAAAACCAGTTGTCGAATTCCTGCCAGGGACGGACGAGGATCTGGTAATTGCCCTGGGCGGCAAGCTGGGCTGCCTGCTCGACATGCATCGGCACGGCATCGACGCGGCCGGCAAGCAGTGCGCGGGCACGGTCGCCGGAGCTTCCCATTTCGACGAAGTTGATCGACTTGGCATCGATATTGCGCTTGGCGAGCGCACCGAGCAGCATGACATACATGAAGTCACCGATGCTGTTGACGGCGATCGTGCCGCCGTTCTTGGCAACGTCTTCAAGGCTCTTGGTCTTGTCGGCATTGACGACGATGACCTGCGAGGTGTTGCTGTAGGAGAGGCCGATGATCTTCAGATCAGCACCGGCTTCTGCACCGGCAAGCGTCGAGGCGACATCGGCATCGCCGAGATCGGCCGAACCGGCAATCACTTCCTGGGCGATCTGCGGGATCTTTGCGGTCGGTCGAACCTCAGGGGCGGCAAAACCGGCGATCTTCTGCAATTCCATGCGCAGAGCCGTCTGCATCGGCACGTTGACGGCGGCGGCAGAGGCAAGCGTGTTGATCTTCAACACCCGTCCGGACTGCGCGAAGGCACTGGAGACCGGACCGAGCGCGATCATGCCGGCACCTGCAAGACCGGTGCGCAGGACATTGCGTCTGTTGATATTTCCAAGCATGTCATTCCCCTTTTCTTTGGTGTTGTGAATACGTGCCTTATCAGTCGCCGAGGCGGCTTGCGTACCAGGGCGCCGACCGGTCCGCGACGGTGCGCAGCAGGAGCGTGGCACACATGCTGATCGCCATCAGGATGACGATCAGGCCGAACAGGTTGGCGGTCGAAATGTCGAGGCCGGCATTGTTGAGCAGCCCACCGAAACCGGCGCTGATGAACATTTCAGCCGTCACCATGGCCCTGAGCGCATGCACCAGCCCGACACGCGCGGCGATCAGGATGAAGGGATGCAGCGCCGGAAGCAGGACATAACGAAACCGCTGGAACGGGCTGGCGGCAAAGGACAGGGCGACATTGACCAGCTTCGGCGAGACGTTTCGCGCCGCTTCGGTCATCGATATCACCACGTACCAGAGGGTGACGACGAAGACGATCGAGACGAGGAAGGTCACGCCGCGTCCAAGCACGATGATGAACAGCGGCACGATGGCGGCGGCAGACACGACGATGAACATCGAAGCCCAGGGCTTGACGACACTGTAGACGACGCGCGAGCGACCCATGGCGATACCGAGCGGTACGCCGACGACCATGGCAAGCACATAACCGAGGAACATCTGCCAGAGGGTAAAGCCGATCGCCGGCCAGAAATCGGGATCGGCAATCAGTCCGACGATTGCCGGCGCGACCTGCAGCGGAGTGGCCAGCAGCGCCTCGCCAAACCCCATGCCGGCGCACTGCCAGAGGACGAGAAGAAGGAAGATGCCAAGCGCATTGACCGCCAGCGAGCGTTGTTTCCGGGTCACTTGTTCGGCCTCCAGACACAGATGCGGCGCTCCAGGATGAGCAGCAATTCCTGCAGCAGCAGCCCGGTGAGGCTGAGGACAACGAGGACTCCGAGCACGGCGGCACTGTCGAAGCGAACCGAAGCCTGTTTCATCAACTTGCCGAGATTGACCGCAGCGAGGAAAAGCTCGGCGGTGATCATCGCATTGACGGCACGGACGAGACCGATCCTCAGCGCAGTGAAGGTGAAGGGCAGGCTCTCGGGCAGAAGCACATACCAGGTACGCTGCAGGCCGCTTGCGCCAAAGGAACGACCGACATTCATCAGCTTCCTGTCGACATTGCGGGCCCCGCTGGAGATCACGATGATCATGTCGAAGACGCACATCATCACCACAAGCGCGATCCGGGCCTCGAGATAGAGGCCGAACCAGATCATGATGAATGGCGCCCAGGCGACGCTCGGAACAGCGTAGATGAGGTTGACGATCGGATCGAGCAGGTCATGCACGAACCGGATGCGGCCCATCAGGAAGCCCAGGGGGAAGGCGATGGCACAGGAGATGACGAAGCCGATCAGCATGTGCTGGAGTGCGGCAACGAATGCCATCGGCAGTTCGCCGCTTCCGATGAGCTCCGAAAGCCGGACGGCAACCGCAGCAGGCGAGGCAAGCACGAAGCTCGAATATTGCTGCGCCACCATTTGCCAGACGACCAGGCCGGCAACGATCGAAACGAGCATGAGAAGCGTTTCGGAACGACCGCCGAAGGGACGACGCGCAATCTTTTCCGGCCGTGCCACAGGGCTCGCATCACCGGTCATGGCGCTGTCCCTTTGACTTGCGAACCGTATCAAAGCATTGTTTCACGTCATAATCCTGTCTATACAGTAGCACCAATTAATGACTAGTTGACTATGCAGCTTTCGGGGATGAGGTCAATATGCCGCCGAGCGATTTTATGCCGATCTATGCCCGCATCGAGCAGCACCTGCGCAGCGACATTGCTGCCGGCCGCCTGCAGGTCGGCGATCGCATCCCCTCGGAGCCGGAACTCGCCCGCGATTTTGCCACGACGCGTTCGACAGTCGCCAAGGCGCTGCAGCAACTGGTCTTCGAAGGCGTCATCATCCGGCGTGCTGGCAGCGGTTCCTACGTCGCGCCCCGCTCGCTCAGTGCGCCGATCGAATTGTCGCGGGTGCGCTCCTTCGAGGAGCAGCTTGCCGCCAAGGGCGCCGAGATCGGTTATGTGCTGATCGGCATTTCGGAACGCGAACCGAGCGAAAGCGAAATCGAGATACTGCATCTCGATACCGGCGACCGGGTGCATGCGCTCGATCGCCTGCGGCTCGTCGGCGGCAAAAAGGTGAGCGTCGAGCGCCGCGTTTTTTCGGCCGAACTCGGACGCCTCGTCACCGTCGAAATGCTGCAATCGATGTCGATCCACCGCATTCTCGACGAACGTTTCCGGCTCGCGGTCCACCGCGTCGAGGGCAGGATCCGCGCCGGGCTGGCACATGGCGAAATCGCCCGGCATCTCGATATCACGCCCGGCAGCCCGCTTCTGATCCGCGACTACGTGCTGTTTTCGATCGATCGCCGCCCATTGGTCTGCGGCGAATCCTTCTATCTGGAGGAGTTCCAGATCGATTACGTCGTGCAGCAGACCGATGGTGAATAGCGGGCAGGATCCGGTCATGCGGGATCGCAGCCGTAAACGGTTTTTGCCGCATCCTCGCTGACATAACCGAACAGCACGTCGCGGCCGACATCCTCGCGGCTGCGCTTTTTCGGGTCGCCGTATCCGCCACCGCCGGCCGACAGGCAGACAATCCGTCCGCCCCGCTCGAGCGGCAGCGCGCTGTCATGGACGCCGATCACCCTGTCCTTGCCGTCCGCCGTCCCGATGCGATAGTCGTGACCACGCGCATTCTCGCCGGATGCGGCTCCGTAAGGCACGACATCGACCCCTTCACCGGAAGCGTTGACGATTGCATCGTCGGCGCCCTCGTAGCGCAGGACCAGACGCCCGCCCAGCCCGCCGCGATGGGTGCCGGCACCGCCGGTATCGGCCACGAGGCAATATTCCTCGACGACGAAGGGATAACTCGCCTCGGTCCGCTCGATGCTGGGGGATGGTGTTCCGCCGGGATTGTGCAGCCCGCCAATATTGCTCCAGCCGTCATGGCCGAGATTGCCGCCGGTACCGCCCTTGTTGAAGAAATAGTGCCAGATGAACGGTTTTCCGTCGCGCGCCCTGCCGGAAACCGCAAAGCGGAAACGGCGGGCAAAGCCGCCGATCGCGCGGGAAGCATCCGCCGTGCTCAGCGCCTGCAGCACCGCCTCGATGATGGCGCAGGCCGTCGACGAGGTGCAGGCTCCGACCGGCGCCGGCACGACCGGATCGAGCAGGCTGGCCTTGCGGGTGACGATCTCGATCGCGCGTGCACTGCCGTCGTTCAGCCCCTCATCTTCGCCGGAGAAATACAGGAACGCGACCATGACGGCGGCGCGGGTATTGGCAAGCGGACTGTTGATGAAGGCCGCAACCTGATCCGGCGCCTCGGTCAGGTCGACGACGGCATGCCCGTCCCGGATCGTGATCGTCACCGGGATCGGCAGGAGCCCGCCTTCGGCTCGGGCATATTCCATGTGGCTGAGACCGCGATAGGTGCCATCCTCGCAGGTCTTCAGGAGCGCCCGCATATTGCCTTCGCCCCCGTTGAGGATCGCCTCGACGGCGCCATCGACATCGCTTGCCGCATAGCGCTCGAACAGCTCGTTCAGGCGTCGAGCGCCGACTTCGACCGCTGCCAGCTGGGCCATCATGTCGCCGTTGAGATCGCCGGGACGGCGCGAATTTTCGGAAACCATGCGCAACACGTCGGTCCGCAGACGGCCGCCGCTGACCGCCTTGACCGGCGGGATGCGAAGCCCTTCCTGCCAGATCTCGCGGGCTTCTGCCGCATAACCGCCCGCCGCCATGCCGCCGATATCGCCCTGATGGGCGCGCAAAGCCACCCAGAACCAGATCCGGCCTTGCAGAAAAAACGGCATGGCCAGCGTGATGTCGGGAAGATGGCTGCCGCCCCAATAGGGGTCATTCGCCATCAGCACGTCGCCTTCGCCCAGATCATCGGCAAAGGCTTCCGCCATCTTTTCCACCGCGAGCGGCATTGCACCCATATGGATCGGCACGCGTTCGGCCTGCGAAATGGTGCGGAAGCCGGCATCGAGAATGACGGCCGAAAAATCCTGGTTCTGGTTGAGGATCGGCGAGAAGCAGGTGCGCGTCATGGTCTCGACCATTTCCTCCGTCACCGCCTTCAGCTTGTGGCGGACGATGGCAATGACCAGCGGATTGAGACTGAGAGTGTGTGCCGCAGACATTATCGGCCTCCTTCCAGATGCAGGCTGCCCTTGCGGTCGAGCCCGACGGAAAAACCTTCCTGTACGAATATCGTCGTCGAAGACGACTCGATGATGGCCGGACCCGAAAGCATCATGCCGCGGCGGAGATTTTCCAGCCGGTAGGTTTTTGCGGTGACGGGCCGCCCGAGGTAGATCTGCCGTTCGACGGGGGCCGCATCCGGCCAGGTTTCCGGCGGCTCCTGCGGCAGGTCGGCCAGGCGGATCTGCGGCAAGGCGCCGAAGACCGACACCCGCAATGTGTCGATGATCGCCGGCTCGGCATCATGGGCATGGCCGTAGAGCGATTTGTAGTTGGCGACGAAGGCCGCTTCCATCCGGGCGGGATCGCGCTCGTCGCTGACATCCACGGCAAGGCTGTGGACCTGCCGGGCATACCGGCATTCCAGATGACGCGTCACCCGCATGTTCTCGGTACCGACGCCGCTTGCCTCGAGTTGCTCGCGCGCTTCGTCCAGCAACTCGTCGAAAAGTGTCTGCAGGACTTCGGCACTCATCTCGCGCAAGGGCCGGTCGATGCTGCGCTGTCTGTCCTGGCGCACGTCGGCTGCCAGGAAACCCATGGCCGACAGCACGGAGGCCAGTTCGGGAATGACGATCTTGGGGATCTGCAACTCAGCGGCAACCTCGCTTGCATGCAGTCCGCCGGCACCACCAAACGACATCAGCGCGAAATCGCGGGGGTCCTTGCCGCGCTTGACGGTGGCCAACCGAATGCCTTCGGCAATCTGCGACGAGGCCAGAACATGGATGGCCCAGGCGGCCTCCTCGATGCTCATCGCCAGCGGTCCGGCGATATGGGCATCGATTGCCCGGCGGGCGGCATCGAGCGACAGCTTCATCTTGCCGCCGAGGAAATTGTCCGGATCGATCAGCCCGAGTACGAGGTTTGCGTCGGTGAGTGTCGGGCGGGTGCCGCCGCGCAGGAAGCAGGCAGCTCCCGGTACGGCGCCGGCGCTTTCAGGCCCGATTGCAAGAATGCCGCCGGAATCGATCCGCGCGAGACTGCCGCCACCGATCCCGATCGGATTGATGTCGATCGCCGGAACCGCGATGCGCAGATCGCCCATGTCGCTGCGCTGGCTTTCGATCGGCACGCCGTTTTCGATGACGCAGATATCGGTGCTGGTACCGCCGGTGTCATAGGTGACGAGATTGGAGATCCCGAGTTCACGGGCAAACAGGGCAGCCCCCATGGCACCGCCGGCCGGCCCGCTCGTCACCGCACCGACCGCGCGCCGGCCAGCCTCGGCGATCGGCAGGACCCCGCCGGTCGACTGCATGACGAAGATCGGCACACCGATACCCTGGCTCGACAGTTCACCGGAAAGGCGCTTCAGGTAATCCTGCAGGACAGGACCGACATAGGCGTTGACCGTCGCGGTCGACAGCCGGTCATATTCGCCCTGCCGGCTGAGGATATCGCTGCCGAGCGAGACATAGGTCTGCCAGCCGCTCCTGGTGATGGCATCGAGGACCAGCTGTTCATGCGCCGGGTTGCGGTATGCATGCAGGAGGCAGACGACAACGCCCATCACGCCATCGCGCCGCAACGTTTCGATGACGTCGCGCAACTCGGCTTCGTCCGGTGTGGAGGCAACAGAGCCGTCCGCCATGATCCGCTCACCGAGCTCGAGCCGCTGCGGCCGGTCGATCAAGGGCTGCGCCTCTGCACGGCGCAGCCGGTAGCGATCGCCGCGCGAGCCCTCCTTCAGTTCCAGCAGGTCGCGAAAACCGCGGGTGGTGATCAGCCCCAGCTTTGCCCCGTTGCGCTGGATCAGCGTGTTGGTGGCAACCGTCGTTCCGTGAATGAAAACCTCGATTTCGGGAAGCAGTTCAGCCAGCGTCTTCTGCCGGCGGGTGGCAAGGGCGGTCAGCGCGTCGATGACGCCACGGCCGGGATCGTCGGGCGTCGAAGGCACCTTGACGAAATCCGTGCCGTCTTTTTCGGACACGACCAGATCGGTGAACGTGCCGCCGACATCAATTCCAACTATCATCTGCTACCTCATCTGTCGGCGTGACTAGAGCATGACTGCGCCACCTCACCAATCTCATCGAGAAAGCATTTGCGATGCCGTTTTGAGATCGGTTATCATGCCGCATGGATATCGATGCTCTCCGTTATTTTCTCGCCGTGGTCGAAGCCCGCTCGATGCGCGGCGCGGCGGAGGACCTGCATATCGCCCAGTCGGCGCTCAGTCGTCAGATCGGCAATCTCGAAAAGGAACTCGGTGTTTCGCTGCTGATGCGGCTGCCGCGCGGCGTCAGGCCGACAGAGGCAGGAAAGATGCTCGCAAGGCGCGCCCGCGGCGTCATGGATCAGCTGGCGAGCGCCCGTAACGATATCAGCGCGCTGAACGGGCTGACGACCGGCAAGGTTGCCGTTTCGGCCATCGAACCGGTGGCCGAAGGGCTGCTGATGGCGGCCATGCAGCGGATGCAGAAGGAATATCCGGCGATTTCCTTCGATATTCGCGTCGGCAATTCCTCCAAGGTGATCTCGCTTTTGCGGGAAGGCATCGTTGAACTGGCGGTGGCCTATAATGCGCCGCATGACCGGGATATCATCATCCGGGCGCAAAGCCATGTGCCGCTGGTGGCGCTTGTCGAGGAAAACCATCCTCTGGTCAGACCTCTTGATGACCTCGGGGGCAAGCTTCGCACCTGCACGCTGAAGGATCTGGCGCCCTGGCCTCTGGTCCTGCCGCCGGCCGGATCTCCGACCCGCATGCTGATCGACGAGGCGGTGCGTCGGGCCGCCCTGCCCCTGATGCAGATCGCGCTCGAAAGCGATTCCGTTCCGGTGAGGCTGGCTTTCCTGCAGCAGGCAAGGGCAGTGGCGATCATGGCGGACATGTCCGGCAGGATGGTGCGGCCAGGCTACAGGCTCTCAGCCATTGCAATCGACGATGACCTGCTGGCCAGCGGAACCCTGCAGCTTCTCGCCAATCGCGATCACCAGCTCTCGCCCGCCGCCTCGGCCTTCGAAAGATTGCTTCGCCAGTCCATGCGCAACCTGGAGGATGACGTTTAACAGGCCAGTCCGGACGATCATTCGTCGTCGAATTCATCTCCGAAAGACTGGCCGGCATCTGGCTGGAGCTCCTCGCGGCCCAGCAGCCCGGCATCCGTCAATGCCTCGATATCCGGCAGATCGCGCAGCGTCTGCATACCGAAGGCGGACAGGAACTGCTTCGTCGTCACATAGCTATAAGGTGCGCCCGGCGTTGGGCTTCGCGGGCCGGAGGCAATAAAACCGGCCCCACGCAGGGCGGAGATCGTGTCGCGCGACACGTCGCGGCCGAAGATCTTGCCAAGTTCCGCCCGGGTAATCGGCTGAAAATATCCGATCGCCATCAGCAGCATCGCCTCGAATTCGGACAGCGTCGCGGCGGCCGAACGCGTCGGCGCCGAGGAAGCGCGGATGACATCGGCAAAACGCCTGCGGGTACGATAGTGCCAGCCGCCGGCCGTCAGAACCAGTTCGTAAGGCCGTTCGCGCAGCTCCTCGGAGAGATCGTCGATCAGCAGGTCGATGCTGCAATCGCGGCCGACGACTCGGGCCAGCATGTCGCGTGTGACCGGCTCGGACGAGGCGAAGATGACCGCCTCGATACGCAGCATCCATTCGCGCCAGCGCAGATCGGCCGGCAGATCCTCCAGTTCGCGGTCGATCAGGCGCTCGTCCTGTGTCTGCGCCTTCTTGCGGCGTTCGCCGCCGCCCATTCCGGCCGCCTCGCGCGCCACCATCGTCACAACCCGTAAAGCCGGAATGACGTCCGGCCGGAGAGTTCACGTACTGCATCGAGACCCTGCAGCCGCTCGAACATGCGGGTGCTCGCCCAGCGGGACAAATCGGCGCCGGGTGCCGAGGCAAGCAGCGCATCATCTTCCAGCAGACGGCGTATCACGGCCTCGCCGCCCTTGGTGCGCAGCCTCTCGGCAGCAGTCATGAGCCTGTCTGCCCGTCGGGATATCTCGCCTGCAGATCGTAACGCCGAACCTGCCGCTTCGACAAATGCCAGACAGACGGAACGTGGAAAGGCAGGCTCTGCGGGACGGATACGACCGCGCGTCGCGGCGGCACCCGTCCGGCCACGGAAAGCCGGCCCGTAACGTTCGGCGATCAGCAGGGGTACCGGGCGCTCCCAGGTCAACAGGATCGCGATCAGCATGTCGGCCAAAATCCAGGCGAGCGGTTCCGCCTCCGGACGTGTTGCAACGATCGCTGTCACCAGTTCGGCGGCTGCAAGCGGCGCCGCCCGGCCCGACTGCAGCGCCGCATCGGCCTGATCGACGATGGTCGCAAGCCAGGCGCCCGGTGCAAGACCCAGAGCGGCGGCGATGTCGGCGATCGATGCCGACGACAGGACGGGCTTTCGTGCAGTCAGCCTTTTGTAGGCAACGAACAGGCGGCCGGCCGGGCCTGCATCATTGCCGGCCGCGGTCAAAAGCGCCGCATCGCGGATCGCCGCTTCCTCCTCACCCCGGCCAAGCAGTCGGGTGGCAACGGCGGCACATGTGAGTGCCTGCCGCGCACGCCAGCAGCCCGCCCAGCGTGGCTGGCTGCGTACGAGCTCGTCGAGCGATTTGAGCGCAATACCCGCGGCAAACGCAGCATCGGCATCACCAACCTCCCGCCCGGCGGGCAGCGCCCATGCCGGCCGGAACGGTGCCCATTCCCTCACTGTCGAAACTGCAGGTGCGATCGAATCCATGGGCAGGATTCTATATCACCCGTGCGCTTACTGCCATTATTTTCGCCGGAAAGCGCACAAGGCTGAAACGGATCGCCGATGGCAATTACCAGTCCGGCATGAACCCTGGAATGTCCTTGATCGGGGAAGAGGCGGCCAGTTTGGCGAGATCGACCTCAGGTACGCTAAGGTCCGCATCGCCGGCCAGCAGCGCCTCGACAGCGGCCGCCATGCGCAACACGCCCAGATCGTCATGACGCCGACCGACGATCTGCAAGCCGAAGGGCATGCCCATGGCGTCACGCCCGACCGGTATGGTGATCGACGGATGCCCGGCAAGCGTCGAGGCATAGGCCATGGCGAGCCAGTGGTAATAACTTTTGGTCTGCTTGCCGTCGATCTCGGTCGGATAAAGTTCGTGCCAATCGCGCGGGCTGATCGTCACCGCCGGGCAAAGGACGAAATCCCAGTCATCATAGAAACGCTGCCAGTTGCGGTAATAAGTGGTCTGGGCGGCCAGCACGTCATAGACATCCTGCACGCCATAGGTAAACGCCTCCTCGATATTGGCCTTCACGTTAGGCCCGATCTTGTCGGCATCGTTAGCAAGATAACGGGCATGACCGACGAAGCCGACCGCACGCAGAACCGAAAAGATCCGGTCGGCATCATCCGAGACGGGATGCCTCGCATCCGACCTGCCGAAATAGGGGGCGATTTTTGCAGCGATCTTGCGGAAGGCATCGCGCACGACCGTCTCCGTCGGAGCAAAACCGAAATCCTCGGTAAAAGCGACGCGCTGCTTCTTCAGATTGAGCGGCGCCGGATCGGCGAAATCGGCGGGGTTCCATGCGGTCCTGCCATCGACCACGATCGTATAGGGATCGAGCCGGTCCGGCCGCGCAAGGATCGACAGCATCAGGCCGAGATCGGCGACATTGCGGGCCATTGGACCACTGGTCGACAGCGGGAAAAGTCCGATGGCGCGCAGATCGCCCGGCACCACGCCCGGCGACGGCCGATAACCGACGACACCGCAGAAGGCCGCCGGATTGCGCAGGCTGCCGCCCAGATCCGAGCCGGTGGCAAGCGGCGTCATGCGCGCGGCAAGCACGGCCGCCGACCCGCCGGAAGAGCCGGCAGCACTTTTGGTCGGATCATGCGGGTTTCCGGTCGCGCCATAGACCTTGTTGATCGTGTTGGCGCCGGCGCTCCAGTCGGGATTGTTGGTCTTGCCGAGCGGCATGGCACCGGCGGCCCGCATCGCGGTGACCATCGCGTCATCCGTGGTGGCAATATTGTCCCGATAGATTTCCGAGCCGAAGGTCGTCGGCAGGCCGGTAACGTCGATCATGTCCTTGACGCCGAATGTCACCCCATGCAGGACCCCGAGCGGTTCGCCCGCCATCACCTTCTGCTCGGCAAGCTTCGCCTCGTCGAGAAGCCGGTCGAAATTGCTGGCGACGACGGCATTGATCGCGTGATCGAGCGCTTCAACCCGCTCGATGCTGGCCTTTGCCATTTCCACCGGCGACAGCGCTCTTGCGGCGACCAGCCTTGCGGCTTCCTTGGCTGTCAGATCGGCGGGGTGAGACTTCGTCATGGGCATTCTCCAATTGCGTCCATCAGGGAGGGCGAGGTTTCCCGCGCCGGCCGGGTGAGTGTGGTCGAAAACATGGTATCGCCATTTTGTCGATTGTCGAACAACTTATCGGCCGATCCACATTCGATCGATTCACGGGCTTGCATGACCATCAGACAAAGTGGGTGAACCGGCCTTTCGACGCGGCAAAAGAGCGGCGGCACAACGTTTATGCACAAAGATGACGCTTGAGATCTATCGTGCAGGATTACTCCTAGTTTCCGACACGTTGGACAGATACCCTCGCGCGCGATTCGTCGTCTGACCCAGGACGACAGGTGACAGCCGTAAGGAGACGACGATGGCGGATATCAAGAGCGGACTTATCGAATTGAAGCCGCAGATCACCGTGATCGGCGTCGGCGGCGGTGGCGGCAACGCGATCAACAACATGATCGCGGAAAACCTGCGCGGCGTTGAATTCGTCGCCGCAAACACCGACGCCCAGGTTCTCGCCACCTCCAAGGCATCGCGACGCATCCAGCTCGGCACGCAGGTGACGGAAGGCCTCGGCGCCGGCTCGCTGCCGGATGTCGGTCGGGCAGCCGCGGAAGAATCGCTCGACGAGATCATGGACCACCTCGCCGGTTCGCATATGTGCTTCGTTACCGCCGGCATGGGCGGTGGCACGGGAACGGGTGCGGCACCCGTGATCGCCCAGGCCGCCCGCTCTGCGGGCATCCTGACGGTCGCCGTCGTCACCAAGCCCTTTACCTTCGAAGGCCAGCGCCGGATGAAGACCGCCAACGAAGGCATCGAGGCGCTGCGCGATGCGGCCGACACCGTCATCGTCATTCCCAACCAGAACCTCTTCCGCATCGCCGATGCCAAGACCAGCTTTGCCGATGCCTTCATGTTCGCCGACCGGGTGCTTTATTCCGGCGTCGGCTGCATTACAGACCTGATCGTCAAGGAAGGCCTGATCAATCTCGACTTCGCCGACGTCAAGTCGGTCATGCGCGGCATGGGACCTGCAATGATGGGCACCGGCGAGGCATCCGGCGATGGCCGTGCGCTGGCCGCCGCCGAAGCTGCCGTCGCCAACCCGCTTCTCGACGAAATCTCGATGAAGGGCGCAAGAGGCGTCTTGATTTCGATCTCCGGCGGATCGGACATGACGCTGTTTGAAGTCGACGAGGCGGCAAGCCGGATCCGCGACGAAGTGGAAGCGGATGCCGATATCGTCGTTGGCGCGATCTTCGATCCCAATCTCGACGGGAAGTTCCGCGTCTCGGTGGTTGCCGCCGGGCTCAGCGGCGGCCGGCAGCCGATCTGATCTTAAGACGGCAGGGATTATCGCGGCTGGATGAAGCGGAGTGCCCGACAGAGGAAGGTCGGGACGATAGTCGCATGGTCTTCCTCATCGCCGAGTTCGAAACGGATACGCCCGCCATCACCGAGCAATCCGCCAAGCCTTGCTGAAAGGTCACGGGCACTGTCCACCATCCGGCGACCTTCGCGCACCGCCAGATAGTCCTCGCTTTCCGCGTGAGCGGCCTGCCACGGCGAAGTTTCCTGCTCGTAGCGCCCGACCGCAATATAGAGCCTGGATTTTCCGGCCGTCAGAGCGCCGGCCTCAAACCTTTGCCACAGCCCCTCCCCGTCCCACCACAAGGACGGGCTGAAACCCGCATAACCACAAAACAGATCCGGATGTTGTGCTGCCACTTCCAGGGCGAAATAACCGGCCAGCGAATGGCCGAGCAGCAGGCGTTGCTGCGGATCGGAAGGGAAACGCTTCTCGATCAGCGGCAGAAGGCGGCGGGTGATGAAATCGATGAAATCGGCCTGCCCGCCATTGGGGGGAATGACATCCTGCTCGCCGCTTCCGGCCGGCCCTTCAAGGGTGAAGTCGACATAACGCCGATCGAGGTCGTAGGCAGCGGTATTGGGATATCCGATCCCGACGACGATCGCCGGATGAATGCCGGTCGCTTCCGGTCGCCGCGTGACCCGGCGCATGATCTCGGAAACCGCGACGAAATCGGCATTGCCGTCCAGCATGTAGACGGTCGGAAAGCCCGATGGCGGGACATCGCCTTTCGGAACGGAGACGAAGATCTGGTAGGCACGCTGCCCGTCATCCGTCACCATATCGAATGTCGTGATGTCCGGCAGACAGAGCCCGGCGCCGTTCTTCGGATAATTGTCTATCGAGTCCAATATCGTCCCTCCAGTGGAACCGCCACCATCCGGTTCATCTCCTGCATCGTTTCCCCCGGATCGAGATCGGAGAAAATTTCCGGCCAGCACCATTTTGCAAGCAGTTCCAGCGCGATGATATCGAGCGGCGAGTTGAACAGTTGCTGCGAAAGGCCATGAGACGCTTCGGGTTTCAGTTCGAGCGCGGCGATGCCCGGCCGTTCAGTCAGCGCCTTAAGCGACGCCGCCGTCTGCGCCTCCTCGAAACCCGGCCCGATCAGAAGGCCGCCGCGATCCCTCATGTAAAGGCCGCCTGTGGCGACATAGACATCCGGCCTTGCGGTGATCAGATATTCCAGATCGAGCTTGCCCGCAGGCCGGTCGCCAAGGACATGGCCGACATTATCGACGCCGATCAGGCGGAGAAATGTGCCGATGCCCGCATCTCCCGGCGAATTGCAGCACGCCTCACGCGTCGATGCGTGAGGCTCCATCAGCACGACCGGTTTCGCCCGGCCGGCAAGACCGGGCGACCGCGCCGATCCTTTTGCCTCGTCCAGGCGCTTTTCGATACGTCGCCGCACGCTCTGGCGCAGCGAAACGATCCGCTGCGCCTCGGCATCGCGGCCGATCGCCTTGCCGATGATCTGCAGGCTGCGATCGGTGTTTTCGAGCGGATCCGTCTGGAAATCGACGAAGATCACGGCAATGCCGTTTTTCCTGATCTGGTCGAGCTGCATCTCGCTGACATGCGAGGCGGTCGAGAGGAACAGGACATCCGGATCGACGCCGAGGATCTGCTCGACATTCATTTCCTGCGCGTTACTGGCAAGGCGCGGACGTGTTTCGATCGCCGGGAATTTCCGCCGATAGGCATCATAGATCTCGCGGCCCATGCGGTCGACGTCATGCGGCCAGGCCGCCACCAGCCCGACCGGGTCATCGGTCAGGAAGGACATGGCAAGGATCGTGCGCCCGTCATCAACCGCAACGCGATGGGCCGGCTCTTTCAGCGCCACGATGTTGCCCCTGATGTCGTTGACGAGGATATCGGCTCTTGCGCTTGCGGCGAAGAGGACGGTCGCGACGATCGTGATCAGCAGGGACAACGGGCGGTGGTTCATCGGTTCTGCCTCACCATTTGTAGGACGCGGTCGCCATCACCACACGGCCCGTGCCGAGGAAGCATTGATAGGCCGAGGCGCAGGCGGAAACATAGTCCTTGTCGAACAGGTTCGTCGCGTTGACCGCCAGTTCGAGCCCTTTCAGCTTCGGATCGGAATGACCGAAATCATAACTGACCGAGGCATCGAACAGCGTGTAGGCGGGTACTTTCATGGCGCGGGTATTGGCCGCATCGCCGTTGGTGGAGCCCATATAGCGGACACCTGCGCCGATATTCAGGCCTTCCAGGGCGCCCTCACCGACCGTGTAATCCGCCCAGA
Source organism: Aliirhizobium sp. YIM B11859 (assembly GCF_057163345.1). Lineage (NCBI taxonomy): Bacteria > Pseudomonadati > Pseudomonadota > Alphaproteobacteria > Hyphomicrobiales > Rhizobiaceae > Aliirhizobium > Aliirhizobium sp. YIM B11859. The sequence goes on along the minus strand of NZ_JBXHAY010000010.1, from coordinate 109,918 downwards.
GGCTGGCCATGTGTTCCGGTGCACCGGTCGGTGTCTTGCCGAGTGTGGTTGCGACATTGCTCTTGGTCACCTCGACATCCGCATAGGTATAGGCGGCGCTCAGGTTGAGCCCCTCCGTCAGGGCGAATTTGGCGCCCAGTTCGACGCCGCGCGAACGAACCTCGCCGGTCTGCGTCTGGCAGGTTGTCGAGCTGCAGCCCGTCACCGCCGTGCTGGTGCTCGTATGCACGGTATCGGTGGTCAGCACGTTCTGCTGGGTCAGGTCGTAAAGGGCGGCGGTGAAGATGCCGTCGAACCCGTCCGGCTGATATTTCACGCCGATTTCATATTGTTCGGATGTGGTCGGCTCGAAAGGCGTGCCGCCATAACCGGTACCCATTGTGGGGTCGAACGAGGTCGCATAGCTGGCATAGGGTGCGATGCCGTTGTCGAACTCGTAAAGCACCCCGGCCTTCCAGGTGAAGGCGTGATCGCGTGTCTTGGTCTCCTTCGAGGCGCCGGTCGAAAACGTCGTCGTTTCGCTGTCGATCGACGACCAGTCATTGCGGCCGGCCAGCACGAAATGCCAGTTGTCTATGCTCATCTGGTCCTGGACATAGATACCGGTCTGGGTGCGAACCTGATCCTGCCGGCCGGTAAAGGCGATATCGGGTGCGCTCTCATAAACCGGGTTCAGGTAGCTGATATAGGTCGTTGCCCCCGTGCCGTATCTGGATTGGGCATCGACCCGCTGATAGTCGAGGCCGAACAGCATCTTGTGCTCCAGCGCACCGGTATCGAAGTCGGCCTCCGCCTGATTGTCGATCGCCAGCGCGTTGAACTGCTCGACATAATGGGTCGACTGGCGGCCAAGGCACAGATAGGCGACGCCGCCGCAGCTTGCCGCCGAAGCCCAGGCATTGGCATTCGGCACCACGGAATAGGCCTTGAATTCGCTTTCGCTATGCATGAAGCGGGCGTTCTGGCGAACCGTCCAGACATCATCCAGATGATGTTCGAACTCGTAACCGACGGTCGACTGGGTGCGGCTGAACGTGTTGTAGTTCGGGTTGCCGCTGAAGAAGTCGGTGGGGATCTGGCCGTTCGGGTTCTTCTGCAGCGTTCCGAGCGCCGGCATCCAGTTGGTCAGCGCGGCATTCGGATCGCGGGTATAACTTGCCTTGACCGTCAGCGTCGTGTCCTCGTCCGGCGACCAGGTAACCGATGGGGCGATCGCCACCCGCTTGCTGTCGGAACTGTCGAAGCCGAGATCGTAAAGCCGCCCGACACCCGTCACCCGGTAGAGAAGATCACCCTCCTCATCCACCGGCCCGGTGAAATCGAAGCCGGTTTCGGCGCGCCCGTCATTGCCGAAACGGGTGAAGACCTCGTTTGCGGCTTGCTTTTGCGGCGCCTTACTCACGAGATTGACCAGACCGCCCGGATTGCCGGACCCGTAGAGGACCGAAGCAGGTCCGCGCATGATCTCGATGCGGTCGAGGAAGAAGGGATCGACGGAGGGGACGTTGTAGTTGATGCCGCTCGGCAGCTTCAGCCCGTCCCAGTAATGCACATAGTTGGCGCTGCCGCCGAAACCGCCGAAGCCGCGGATGAAGATGCTGTCGAACCGGTCGCCGGGGCGCGAGCCGGTGGTGACGCCTGGCTCGTAGCGCAAGGCACTGGAAACGCTGGTCGCGCCCTGTTTGCTGGCCTGTTCCGCCGTGACCACGCTGGTCGATTGCGGCGTCTCGATGATCGCCGTCGCCGTCTTCGTACCGGCCCGGGCGCGCTTGGCGACCGGCCCCTTGTCGGCGTCCGGCGCGGTTCCATCCGAATTCAGAACGATCGGTTTCAGCGCGGTGGACGACTGTTCCTGCGCCGCAGCGCCCGTTGCCATGATCAGAACGACCGAGCTCAACAGTCCGGTCACAAATGCAGGTCTCTTCATCGTCCCTCTCGCCATTTCGTCGCATACGGCCAGCACATAAACATGATGGCGCTTGTCATGTTTACGGTTTATAGCCATCCCTATATCTGAGGCCATCGCAAACATGTTTGCAAAAACGCCATATGCATTTGCGGCAGATGCGGCGCTTCCGGTCTTGGGCGGGTCTTGGTCGGAAAGGGCGTGGCAATGAGCAGGATGTTGAAGGCGAACGAGTTCTTCGGTCACTTGCAGGCCACGAACGAAGCATTCAGGGTGTTCGACAGCAATGTCGGCGCCAATGAAGACCTGATGAAGGGCTCGTTCCGGCGCACGACGGTGCGACGCGGCCTGACCTTCCATTATTCGGATATGACCAGCCTGCGCGATTTCACCACCAAGACCGAAGCTCAGCCGCATCTTGGTATCAAGCTGTTCTTCCAGGGCGGGATCGCCGCCCGGATCGGCAATCTCGACATCCCGATGCCCGTTCAACAGCGTGGCGGCACATGGACACCGTCGGCGACATTGTTTCACCAGCGGGAACATGAGGTTTTTGCCCGCCATGCAGGTGCCGGCGACAGAACCCGCAAGCTGACCATCAAGATCATGCCGGAATGGCTGGAAAGCGGCGACGTTTTTGCCGGCGGCGAAGCTGTCGGGCTTCAACGATTTACCCAGCAGAAGCTTGCCGCCCGCTCATGGAACCCCAGCCGGGCACTTCTGGCGCTGGCCGAACAGCTGATCAATCCGCCGGCCTTCGAGCCGCTTCTGGCAAAACTCTATATGGAGAGCCGGATCATCGGCGTCGTTGCGGAAGCTTTCGGCCTGTTATCCGAAGATGCCTCGGCGGGCGAACGGGCCGCACTCAGCCTGGCGGAACGCAAACGCCTGCAACGCGCCGAGGAACTGCTGCTCGATTGCAAATCCCTGGCCTCGATCGAGACCGTCGCCGCCAGCACCGGCGTCAGCGTCAACACCCTGCAGCGGCTGTTCCAGGCCGCCTACGGCACCAGCGTTTTCAACTACATCCGCGATCGCAGGCTGGAACAGGCGCGGCTGGCGCTCGAAACCGAAAGCCTGCCGATCGCCCAGGCAGCCTATATTGCCGGATATACGAGTGCCGCCAACTTCTCCACCGCTTTCAAGCGCCGCTACGGCTTCACGCCCAAGCAGTGCCGCAGGTAGCGGGCAGCCGTTCGAACCGATCGGCTGCCATCGACGGAAAACAATCTCCGGTTAAGCGGAGATCGCCTTTTCCTCGACGCCAAGCCCTTCGGCGATGGCATCGACGATCACCTCCACCGAAGGCCGCTTGTTCGGGAACATAACGTCGCGCAGCCGCGCGCGGGCCTCGTCGTGGCCCAGCGGTTTGCCGGCCGCATAGGCCCGCAACACCTGCTCGATCTCGCTCATATTGGTGACGGTATCGGCGCATTCGACCGATAGTTCGCCTAGGTGGTTCAACGGCACGTGGTCCTGGGAGTCGATGAAAACCAGCGGCTTGTCGAAAAGCTGGTACTCGGTCAGGAAGGACAGGCCATCCGTCAGCATCAAGTCTGATGCGGCGAACAGTTCGGCATATTGGCCGGTAAATATCGTGCAGTTCGGAAGGGCCAACCAGCGGCGGCGGAATTCGTCGAAATCCGCCTGCGACACCAGTCTGTGGGCGATCATCAGCGAGAACAGCGCCGGATGCGGCTTCAGCACGAACTGCATGTCTTGATTACGCTCGGCCAGGCGCAGCATGTCTATGTAGATTTTGTGGAAGACACCAAAGCCCAGCCATGTCTTGCCCAGAGAGTGGTGCGGTGCCCAGATTACCCGGTAAGCCTTTTCACCGGTATCGGCGATCGGCCAGCTGCCATGGCCAATGGATTTCATCAGCCGCTCATGTTTCGGATAACCGGACAGCACGAACTTGCTCGGATCCGAATGGCGGAAACTCTGGAAATAGGCTCTGGTCTGCTCCGTCTCGCAGAAGATGCGCCATGCAGACCGGTGATAGGGTTGGTCGAAGGCCATCGGCGAGACAAGCTGCGTCTGTTCTGCCGGGTTGAACTTCTGCACGATGGACATGCCGTAGGGAACGACGCACAGGCGCGTGAATGCAAGCTCGGACGTGCTGAAAGCCGGTGGATAGTCATTGTCCCAATGAGACTGACGGAAGATCACATCCGGGGCGAGATTTCGCAACACGCCCTGCGCTTCGGCAAGATTCTGCGTCCCGAGCCGCAGATGTTCGATGCCGAGTTCGCTGAGCTTGCTGCTGACGACATCCTCGCCGCCATAACCGACGTCGCCCGGAAATTTGCGATTGATGCTGACGACGACAGGCTCGAAACGAGCATCCGCACGCATGGCCTCGTAGATGTCGATCTGCGCATCCCAGGATTCTATCATATGGACAAGAAACACGCAGCGGACCTTGCCACCCGTCGCCGGCAGCTTGCGCAATCCCACCTGGACCAGTTGCTGCAGCCCACGGAACTGTTCGGCGGAGGATTTGGCGGTAGCTGCGCTCAGTTCCCGCAAGCCGCTTGAAACCGCTTCGGCCACTTTGACGTTTGACTGGACCAGTTCGTTTGCCTTGACTACGGCCGCTTCGGCGGTCGCCTGGATCCGCTTGCCGCCGGCTTGCTGCCCTTCCAGAACGTCTTCGCGAAATCGAACGAGAAAGTTCACCATTTCCAGCATGAGGTCGTCATTGGTCTGCTGACGCTCGACAAGCGAAGCGACTTTGGCCGACAGATCGTCGATCTTTTGCTCTATCGCCTTCATGGGATCCGAAGAAATAACGCCGGTAGAGTTGTCCATCACGAGCCTTCAATTGGGTATTGCACGAGCCTTGAACGGGAGTGCTGGAAATCCTACCCCCGACGTCTTGCACCAAACTGACGTGGCATGATTGGCAACGGGCGCGCAAAGCCGAATGCAACCCGAGCTGGTCCCTTGCGGGACAACCTGCAGTTTGGCGAGATCATCCAAACCACCACAAGAAGCTTAGTCAGCCTGGGAAAAGATTAAGGTGCAAATCATGACGGGATTTATAGATTCCGGAGTGCCGACATGGCCGTGAGTTGCCTGGTATGAATATCGTCTTTCTTGCGGCCGGCCGCGGCAGCCGGTTGTCCGAGCTCACCGGGGAAACGCACAAGTCGCTTCTGCCCGTGGCGGGAAAGCCCGCCTTGGAGCACATTCTGGACATAGCGGTGGCGGCAAAGCCACGCGACGTGGTGATCGTCACTGGTTATCGCAGTGTCGACATAGAAGAGTTCGTCCGTGCCACGTATGGCACGACTGTGCGCACGGTCTTCAACGAGCGATATGCGGACGATACCAACATCCTGTCGACCGATATCGGTGTGGATGGGCTCGATGCGCCGCAAAACGGCTATCAGATCGTCGAGACGGATATCGTCATGCAGGCCTCCGGCTGGCAGCGGGTTTTCAGGGGTGAACGGACGGCGTCGGAATGGTCTACGCGAGGCCGGTACAACCGCGACCTGACAGGCGGCGCGCTGAAGGCCAATCCGGACGGACAGATCGAGGAAATCATCTACGCTCCGAAATATGACGAACGATGCGAAGGCTGGTCGAAGCTTCTCGGCACGCTTTACGTCGGCAGTCAGGAAGTCGAGGCAGACCGGCGTATCCGCAAGCAGGCGATCGGCAGGACGATCGCACAATATTACATGACCCCGTGGGTGGAAAATCTTGGCTCGCTTCCCTGCCGCGAGCTCAATCTCAGCGCGTTCTTTGCAGCGTCCTACAATGACGTCGAGGCATACCGCAACGCCAGCCACCAGTATGAAGCAGTGACAGCAGGACATAGAGGATAGGATGAAGGTCGAACTCGTCGAGGTCGAAAGCCTCAAGCATATCGAGGGTTACAGCAAGCGTCGCGTCGAGTGGCTGAAGGAGAAGGTCCTGAACGAACAGGTCTGGAACAAGCCGCTTGCCCTGGACGACCAGCATGCTCTCGTCATGGATGGCCAGCACCGCATGGAAGTGGCGCGTGCGCTTGGTCTCAAGCGCGTTCCGGCCGTCAAGTTCAGCTATGCCGAAGTCGAGATCTGGAGCCTGCGCCCGGGGAAATACGAATTCGACTGGAAGATGGTCACCGAACGGGCACTGAGCGGCGACATCTATCCCTACAAGACGGTGAAGCATCGTTTCCCGACTGACCTGCCGGCCATCAGCTACAGCCTGGACGACCTGCGATGAGCGGTGCAGAGCGTGCGATCATTCTGGCGGCAGGACGTGGCCACCAGCTTGACGGTTACACCAAGGTCCTGATCCGTCACCCCATAACCGGCAAGACCATCCTCGATCACGCCATCGACGCTTTTGCCGGCAAGCAGATCACCGTGGTCGTCGGTTTCCGCGCGGTCCAGATCATGGAACAGTATCCGCAGCTGGACTATGTCGTGAACTACGACTGGGCGCTCACCAACAATGCGATGAGCCTCGGTCTGGCACTCGATGAACGACCGACATATGTGGTCTCGGGCGACGTGTTCTTCGATCGTCCGTTGATCGAAAAGCTCGATGCCGCGCCCGCCGACCTGGCACTGACGGAAGCGCGTGAAAACCGAACGCTCACCGCCATCCACTGCATGCTGCGCGAGGATGGAACGATCGCGGAAACCTATCAGGGTGCCGTGCGCAATCCGCGCCATCCGGAAGCCATCAGCCTGTTCAAGATCAGCGACCAGGACCTTCTGGATCGCTGGAAGAAGATGTGCGTTCGCCACGGCAATCTGTTTGTCGGCCAGACCCTGCCTTGCGACGGCGCGCCGATCGCCTCCGTGGCGGTCGAGGACCATCCCTTCGTCGAGATCAATACGCCCGGCGACTATCTCAACTTCATGGAATGGTGCCGAAAGAAATGATCAGATCGCTAACGATAGGCATCCCGGTCGGAGAGAAATCGCCCGCCGAACTCGAAGAGGGTGCAAAGGCGCTGGTTGGTGTCGCCAGGGAAATCCTCGGCGAGGCGAATGTCATGCCGCGCACGATACGGTATACTCTTCCGGCGGTCGGCATCGAGGGTGAAGACGAAGGCACGATCCTTTCCACCCTGCGCTGGATCGACAATCTGGCGACGGAAACCGATGTGCGCTGGTTCTGCCTGCCGTTCAACTTCCTCGAGGAAGGACCGCGGCGCCAGCGACTGGCGACCGCGCTCGATATCGTCACCCGTTTTCCGCGCCTGTTCATGAACCTGATCGTGGCGGACGAGCACAAGCTTTCCGTGCCGGCGGTCAACGATGTTGCCGCACTGGTCACGCGCATCGCCCGCAAGAGCAATAACGGCTTCGACAATTTCCGTGTTGGCGCATCCTGTGGCTGCCCGGCCAATTCGCCCTTTTTTCCATTCTCGCGGCATGAGGGCAAGGATATCGCCTTCAGCTTCGCGCTGGAGACGACCGGCATCGCGCTTGCCGTGGTGCAGGAACTGGGCATCGCACCTGCAATTGACACGTTCCGCGATCGTTTTGTCGAAAGGCTGAGCGAGGCACTCGGCAGGATCGATCAGCTCGGCCAGCAGATCGCCGAGCGGACGGGGACCGTCTATAAGGGCCTGGATGCTTCGCTTGCGCCTTTTCCGGACGGCGAAATGTCGGTTGCGGCACTGATCGAGCACCTGCTCGGCGCGCCGGTCGGCAGTCACGGCAGCGTGTTCATCACAGGCGTCCTTACCGATGCGATCCGCACCTCCTTGCGCAACAGCGATGCACTGAGTGTCGGTTTCAACGGCGTGATGTATTCGCTGATGGAAGACAATGCACTTGCGTCCGCCAACAGCCGCCGCAACGTCAATATCGATGCGCTGGTCTCCCTGTCGGCCGTTTGCGGTTGCGGGGTGGATATGGTTCCGATCAGCGGCAACAGTTTCCCGGAAGAAATCGCCGGATTGATGCTCGACATCGCACAGATGGCGCTGTCGCTGCACAAGCCGCTTGGCATACGCGTGCTGCCGATCCCGAACAAGCAGCCCAACGAATTCACTGAATTCAATCTCGACTTCCTCTGCGACAGCCGCGTCGTTTCCCTTCAGGCGCATGACCGGAAACTGGCAACATCGGCCCATTCGCTCAGCCTCCTGTCTCCACGCTTTTCCGATCTAACCGTCAACTGAGGTGCGAAACATGCTCGATAAGGACAAAGTCAAGCGATTCTGGGATGATCGGGCATCGACCTTCCAGTCCGTGGCATTTGAAAGCATCGTCAATCTCGAGCAGGACAAGCAGAATCTTGAGTTGAAGATCGACCGCGAGACCGAAAAGGTCTTTGCATGGCTTGGTGATGTCGGCGGCAAGTCGGTCCTCGATCTCGGGGCCGGTGTCGGCCAGTGGACGTTCCGCTTCATTGCGCGCGGCGGCCTCAATGTCACCGCCGTCGAATATTCCGGTCCGCTCGCCGAACTTGGCAGGCAGGAAGCCATCCGCCAGGGTGCCGAAAGTGTCGAGTTCGTCGTCTCTCCGGCAGAGGATTTCGTTGCGGATCGAAGCTACGACATCGTCTTCATATCCGGCCTGTTCGTCTATCTGAATGACGATCAGGCGGACGCGCTGATGCGCAACCTCTCCAAGGCCTGTCACTCGAACTCGATCATCCTGCTTCGCGACGGAACCGGCATTGTCGGCCGCCACGAGATCAACGACAGGCTTTCGGAACACCTGCAGTCAAACTATTCGGCGACCTATCGTACGCGCGAGCAATATGTCGATCTGTTCGCCGCAGCCGGTTTCAGCATCGAGCGTGACGAGAACATGTTCGAGGAAGGCTCGCCCTTGAACAAATATCCGGAGACGCGCCTGCGCATCTACCGGTTCAAGCCGGAAGTCTGAGATGCCGAAGATCCTGCCCCTCGGTGGCGAGGTCTCCTGGCCGGAAGATGAAGGTGTGCTCGGTGTGATCGGAGTTGCCCCATGGGCGACCATCGAGTTCCTGCGCGCGTTCTACGCCCTCATCCCCGCGACCAAAGACTGGCACTATCCGCGCGTGCTGACCGACACCAACACAAAGCTGCCGAGCCGCGGGCGATATTTTCAGCTCGGGGAACGCGACCCGTCGCCATTCATTGCTGAAACGATCCGGGAAATGGCGGATATGGGCGCCACCGCGATCGTGCTGCCTTGCAACACCGCGCACCTGCTCTACGATCGCTGGGCGGCAGAGACGCCTGTGCCGGTCCCGCATATCGTTAACGAGACGGTGGCTCTCGCAAGCCGTCACCAGGCTTCGCTGGTCACCGCCCTCACCTCCACGTCGCTGGCGAATTTTGATCTTTACGGCCGAGAAATCGAAAAACAGGGCATGGCCTGCTATCGGCTTGCGAGCGAGGATCAAGCGCTGATCTCCAGCGTGCTGGAAGAGGTCAAGGTACACAGCTCTGTCGGCGCCGACAGCCTGGAAAAGCTCGACCACTTGTGGGCGAAGTTGCACGCGGCCGGGGTCGATACGGTGCTGCTTGGCTGCACCGAACTTTCAACCCTCATTCCGCATTTCGCAAGCCATGGCCTGAAAGTCTACGATTCCAACCACGCGCTTGCCGCGGCAGCCTTGAGGTTGATAATGGCGGATCAGCAATTGCCGCGTCTAGCCCGACAGGCCTGAACGCCGCTCTCGATTGCCTCCCGCCATCCCACGCCATCCTGGATTTCATTGTCCCCGGTGGCGACCGGCTCGCCATCGTTTCGAGTTCTTATCTCGGGCATGGTGTTGATTGTCGCATTGACGACCCATGGCACGGTCACATGTGATGAGCCGAAAGCCGAGCGCCGAGCGCCGGCAGGCGAGCCATGGCGGCTCGGCCTAAACAAGATCATCGAGTGATTTCAGCGTGATACCGGCTGCAAACGTGGCATCTCCATCGTTGATGCCACGACCCGGCGGCAACGCCCGGTCTGGCAAATGAACTCACCATGCAGGCATGGGAGAAGGCATGCCCCGCGCAAATCCATGCCGGGCAGCGTAAGTTCTATGTGCGGTATTGACCGCTTATATCGCAATTAACCGCACCACCAGTCGATTATCAAAAATGTCCGATAATCTTGCATTATCGGACATTATGCTCATTATAAAGGAATGGCCCAGATCATCGAGCAGAACAGCGAAATTCACGTCGGGAAGAGGTCCGATCCGTCTGAGGATAGGGCACTGGCGGATGATATTTCCGCGGCGCGGTTGTCGACGCAAGCGGCCTCCTCCACGGTGTCCGAACCGGCCATCACACATCTGGTCGGCCTCGCCGATCGTGCACGCGGTTATGTCGAGGCCGCCAGTTCCGCCAATACGCGAAAGGCCTATGCTTCCGACTGGAAACATTTTTCCGCCTGGTGCCGACGCTCCGGCCTTTCCACTCTCCCCCCCCATCCACCGACTGTCGGTCTCTACATCACCGCCTGCGCGTCGGGCGCCGTCGAGCGCGGCGCAAGACCGAATTCTGTGTCCACAATCGAGCGGCGCCTGTCATCCCTGTCCTGGAACTATGCGCAGCGCGGTGGAGACACTCTCGACCGCAAGGATCGCCACATTGCTACCGTGATGGCCGGTATCCGCAACAGCCATGCCAGGCCGCCGGCGCAGAAGGAAGCGGTGATGGCAGATGATATCATCGCGATGATCGAGACACTCGATCGCGGTTCGCTGCGCGGGCTGCGCGATCGTGCCATGCTGCTGATCGGTTTTGCCGGTGGTCTTCGTCGCTCGGAAATCGTCGGTCTCGATCTGAAACCTGACCAGACGGAAGACGGGCGCGGCTGGATCGAGATTGTCGACAAGGGCATGCTCCTCAGCCTGCGCGGCAAGACCGGATGGCGCGAGGTCGAGATCGGTCGCGGTTCCTCCGCTGCCACCTGCCCGGTTGCGGCAGTCGAGACCTGGATCAAGTTTGCCAGGCTCGGCCATGGTCCCCTCTTCCGCCGGGTGACGGCAAAGGGAAAATCCGTCGGGCCGGAACGGCTGAACGACAAGGAGATTGCCCGTCTCGTCAAGCGGGCCGCGATTGCTGCCGGCGTGCGCGGCGATCTCAGCGAAGTCGAGCGGGCGATGAAATTCTCCGGCCACTCGTTGCGTGCCGGCCTTGCCTCTTCCGCGGAGGTCGATGAGCGGTACGTGCAGAAGCAGCTCGGCCATGCTTCTGCCGAAATGACCCGCAGATATCAGAGACGACGCGACCGCTTCCGCGTTAATCTCACCAAGGCGTCCGGGCTTTAACCCCCTCCCCTGCCGATCAGACATCGTGACAGGCGACAAAACTAGGCCCAAGATTCCTGGCCTGGGTCTCGATTATCCTTGTAATTCTGGAATACAACTCCATAAATGCAAGGATGATAACGCGAAGAATTGAACCCCAGCTTGCCGAACTGCTCGGCTCCAGCTCCGCCGTTGCGCTTCTCGGGCCACGGCAGGTGGGAAAAACGACCATCGCCCTGGAGATCGCCGAACAGCGTCCGGCAATCTATCTCGATCTGGAATCGGATGCAGATCGCGCCAAGCTCGCGGAGCCGGAACTCTATCTTGGCCAGCATGACGACAAGCTGGTCATTCTCGATGAGGTGCAGCGGCTGCCGAACCTGTTCCAGAACCTGCGCGGACTGATCGACCGTGCCCGTCGCGTTGGGCGCCGCAACGGCCAGTTCCTGCTGCTCGGTTCCGCCTCTATCGATCTGTTGAAACAATCGGGTGAAACACTCGCCGGCCGTATCGCCTATCTCGAAATGCATCCGGTCGACGGGTTGGAGATCGAACGCGATCGGCTTGACAGCCTATGGCTGCGCGGTGGTTTCCCCGACAGCTTTCTTGCCCCCGACGACCGCGCCAGCCTGCGCTGGCGGCAGGATTTCATCCGCACCTATCTGGAACGGGATATTCCCCAGCTCGGGCCGAGAATCCCGGCTGAGACGCTCCGCCGGTTCTGGACGATGCTGGCCCATCACCAGTCCGGCCTTTTGAATGCGGCCGATCTCGCCCGCTCGCTGGGTGTCGACGGAAAGACGGTCGCCTCCTATCTCGATCTTCTCGTCGATCTCCTGCTCGTGCGGCGCCTCCAGCCCTGGCATGCCAATGCCGGAAAGCGGCTGGTCAAATCGCCGAAAATCTACGTTCGCGACAGTGGCATCGCCCATGCGCTTCTCGGGATCGGTACCGGCGAACAGTTGCTCGGCCATCCCATTGCCGGTGCAAGCTGGGAGGCATTTGTCATCGAGACGATGATTGCCGCTGCCCCGCAAGGCACGCAAGCCCATTTCTATCGCAGTTCCGCCGGCGCCGAGATCGACCTGCTGCTCACGCCCCCCGGCGGACGTCCGCTGGCGATCGAGATCAAGCGAAGCCTCACGCCGAAACTCGAGAAGGGATTTTATCTCGCCTGCGAGGATCTGCAGCCGGAAAAACGCATCGTCATCTATCCGGGGCAGGAAACCTATCCGCTGAAAAGTGACGTGACGGTCATGTCTCTTTCCGCTGCCGGCCAGATGCTGACCAGATTGAACTGATTTCTTGGCTCCCTGCCCTATTCGACCAGCCCGAATATCGGACCGTAACCGCCATGCCAGGACCAGTCGGCACGGCCCATTGCAGGTTCGAAAAGACCGGCCCCATGGCCGCCGTCGAGAAACAGTGCGTCACGGCATTTCAGCCCATCGCGGAACAAACGGGCGAAATCGTAGAAATTGACGTCGTCTTCGCTGATCGCAAAACGGACGATACCACCATCGCATACGCCCACGCCGCTGCGTCTTGTGCGATCCGTCGATCCGGCAATCAGCGCCGGATGGAGTTCGCCATCGATGACCAGCATCGGCCCGGACTGGGTGGCGAAACGTGGCTCGCCCTGCCCGGGTTCGGCTCTCTGCCGCAGATACGCATCGGTCGGCAGAATATGGCCGCCCTTCTGGTCGAGAAAAAAGATGCCATTCGGCTTTTTATAGAAATTCGGGATCGAAGCCGGTTTGCCTTTGACCTCGCGGGTGTTTGGCGGGAGTAATTGCCGGCCGTTTTCGACATAGAGGCCGACAGGGATAAAATCATCCGAATACATGCCGGCATTGAGTGCGAAGACGAGCCTCTTGCCCTCGGCCGCGACGGCATCATTCAGCCTAGCGAAACTCCGGAACGGCTTATCCGAACCGTCCTTCCAGAACAGCCGGAGGTCGGCCTTTTCAACCGTGACAGTGCAGACGATGAAACCTGTCCCGTCGAAGCGCTGACGCTCGCAGGGTGAGGCCAGATCGGAAGTCTGCGCAAAAGCCGGCGCGGCAAACATTGCCGCTGCTGCAAAAGCCAGATGTTTCAGCCTGATCGCCATAACCCAGCACCTTTCTCGATTGCCATCATACCGTAAAACCACCTAAATCACCGAATTCTTTGAAGAAAATAAGGCTTTTGACTGCGGTCAACGGCATTCCGGCCTCCTCATCCCGCCCGTTTGGAGGTTTCGCCGGCATTGGCGCGCATCAACGCCATCAACATCGGCCCGAGCGAAAATTCGCCGCGCCGCGCCCTCGATGTCAGATCCCGCAGATACCCCCCGGCCGAGGTGATATGCCCGGCGCGCTCCAGGATACAGGCCATCGCGACGGCGGCATTTTCCGGCCCCATCACCTCGCAGGCTTCCTGATAGGCGGACGGGCTGACCCCGAGCATCGAGCGCACCACCACGGCAGCCGCCATCAACTCGCGCCAATGGGCGATTTCGCCGCCGGTGGCATAGTCGATAATCTGCGGGCAGCCTCGCAACACCATGTTCAGCGGGAAAGCCTTCAGCGTTTCGCTCTGCCGGACCTTGGTTGGCTGTGCCATTTCGCCCTGCTCTTCTTCTGAGCGAGGTTCAAGATCATGGATGGATTCGGGTTTTGAATTCTGTATGTGACGCCCGTTTTGAACATCATTGCCATCTGTTTTTTGTGTTTTAACCTGCAGTTCCAACCGATTGACGATCTCGTCGCGCAGCAGACCCATTTCGTCGAGGATGGCTTCGACGTTTTCGCGGCTCGGCGAGCGCGGAAGGCGGGCGATCAGAGCGATGTAAAACTCCTCCATCATGCCCCAGTCGCCTTCTGCCCCTTCTTCTATCGCAGCCGTCAGCAGCTTGCGGACGTCGCGACGGCAAAGCGTCAGGGCTTCCTTGGCGCGTTTGAAGCGGGTCCGTTCGGCTGCCACATGCTGGGCAAGGCCCGCAAGTTCGGCGGCACGCGACAGAAGTGGTTCGAGATCGAAACCGAAGGCGTCCTCGATCTGGCCGGAATTGTCGCGATGGGCGTAACGTTTGCCGTTCGGGCTGTCGCGGCGGTGGATAAGACCGGCCTCAACCAGGGCTGCGAGATGGCGCCGCAGCGTCGTGCCCGCGATGCCATGGGCACGAACGGAGAGCTGCGCATTCGACGGGAAAACGACAAGCTTGTCGCCGGCCGACAATTCGTTGCTCGGATAAAAGGTCAGCAGTGCATCGAGAACCGCAAGGGCACGATCCTGCAGGCCGAGCAGCTGCCGCGATTCGGCAATGTCGCGGAAGACTTTCCACTTCTCGACGGGACGCTCGGACCGGTCGCCGGTCGATTGAAGCTGTCCTTTCACCAGGGCAAGCGTCATCGGCCGCCGCCCGAAAGGCGTCGTCACATGTCCAGTTCGCATCTCTCACTTCACCTTTCTTCAGGCAAAAGAAATACGCTCACCAAAACGATGCCAAACACTCTTGACTGTGATTCGTGGAAATGCGATTCTTCAGGTGCTTAATCAGAGAGAAGCTTCCACGACGGAAACGTTTTGGGGGCTTTTTTCTTTTGGTCGATTGTCAGTCCTTGCTCATGGCTCGACGATACGCGGCATAAAGCTCGTCGAGACTGTCTGCGATGAATTCTCCGAAACCGACGGCATCTTTGGCCTTCAGGGCCAGCGTGTAATTCTTGCCGTCATTGCGTATGTCAGCCGACACCGCCTTTGAACCAGCCTTGTCCTTCGGAACCCATTTCGACCGCTTCGGCGACTTGGCGTAACCAACGATCTTCTTGCGGGTCAGGGCGTCGACGACGAAGGCAAAACGCGCATCGCCATTGAGGCCGGAAAGGTCGGTCCCGGCCAGAACCTCGCGCAGCTTTTCCAGATTGGCCGGTTTTTCCAGCAGCAGCTTCAGCTCGTACCAGCGGTCGCGGCCGGGCGACCTGGCGCCGCCGATCGCCTCGAGAATGTCGTAGGGCATGTTGGCGACCGACATCATCTTGGAAAGCGTCGCCTTGTCGATCGACAGGGCCGCCAGGACGGTGGCGCTGTCCGCGTCATAATGCAGTTCCGACAGCCGGCGGGCAAAGGTCGCCTTCTCGATGAAGGAAAGGTCGGCGCGGGCGGAATTTTCCTGCCCCTGGGCAATCACGTGTTCGCGGTCCGAGATCGGCTTGACCACGGCGCGGACATTGCGGCCAAGCGCCTCCACGGCTTTAAGGCGCCGGTGGCCAAACACCACCATGTAACGGCCATCCTGCTTGGGGTGAGGGCGCACCAGGATCGGGCTCGTCTGGCCATGTTCGCGGATTGCTGCAACCAGGTCGTCGAATGCCTGCAGATCGTCCTCAAGACGATCGCGGATGAAGGAGCCGTCGATGACGGAGGGGGAAAGCTCGACGACCGTCTCGCCTTCCAGCATTTTGTCGGCACGCTCCGCCAATTCGTCGATCGATGAGATGATAGAGCGGGAGGCACCCTTGACGGTATAATCGAGCGCTACGCCGTTATCGACCCGCTCTTCGTTCATCAGGTTGGCAAAAGGGTTTTTACGCGCCATGCGAGCCTCCCTCTTCTGTCCCCATCCTATTGGCGGAGTTGGAGAATTTACGCGTTTTGACGGCAGTCAACGGCATCACATCCTCCCCCAGGCACGATGGATAAGCCCCTGGATCTCGAAATTGACGCCGTCCATGCATTCGATGGCGCGATCATAGGTGCCGCGGGTGAAATTGGTGCGCTCGACCTCGTAAAGCGTCTGCTTGGTCAGGCCGGCATCGGAGATCGCCGTCGATTTCACCATCGGATGCTTGAGGATTTCCTCGGCCAGCATCGATTGCATGAAACCAAGCATCTGCGCCTGCGGCACGTCGGTCGGCTCGTAGCGGGTGATCAGATATCGCAACCAGTCCATCTCGACATTGGCGCCGGCGCGCTTGATCGTCTTGGTGATGTTGCCGAGCATCAGCAGGAACTGGCTCATCGACATCAGGTCGAGCATCTGCGGATGGACGGTGATCAGCACCGAGGTTGCAGCCGTCAGCGCCGTCAGCGTCAGGTAGCCGAGCTGCGGAGGGCAATCGACGACGACCACGTCGTAACGATCCTCGACATCCTGCAACGCCTTGCCGAGACGGGTGAAGAACCGCTTGCCCTCGCTGGAGGTCTGCATCGACAGCGGCGTGTCGTATTCGTATTCCTGCAGTTCCAGATTGGCCGGGATGATATCGAGGTCGGGGAAATTGGTCTGCTGGATGATATCGGCGATCGACTTCCTCTCGTCGTCATACCGGATCGCGTCATAGAGCGACGGGTTCTTGTCGAGTTCCGGTTGGAAACCGTGCAGGGCAGACAAAGATGCCTGCGGGTCGAGATCGATGGCGAGCACACGGTGGCCGGTCAGCGCCAGGTGCTGGGCAAGGTGGGCCGTCGTCGTCGTCTTGCCGGAGCCGCCCTTGAAGTTGACGACGGCGATCACCTGCAGCTTGTCATTGCCCTTGCGCTGCGGGACATATTTCTTGGCATCCGACTTGCCGGTCTTGTCGAGGAAGAAACGCAATTCGCGCATCTGCTCGCCGGTATAAAAACGGCGGCCGCCGCTCGAGGTCGTCGGGATCGGGCCCTTGCCTTCCAGATGCAGCCGTTTCAGATTGTTGGGGCTGACGCCGAGATAATGCGCAACTTCCGCCATCGAAAACATGCGCAACGTCTTCTTCGCATTCGGCGGAAACTTTTCCATCCGAAGCTGGTCGAGCCGACGGGAGATCTCCGCACCTTGCAGCAGGATCTTCTCGTCGAATTCGAAAGACGGCAATTTCGAAGTGGCGTTCATGTAGGAACCATTCTGGCGATAAAATACAAATTTCCGGAGAACTGCCGCCAGTATCGGCGATTCTCGTCTGCTGACAAGGAATTTTTGGTAAATCCTTCCTTAATCCAATGGAATCGGATTCCGAGGCATTCATTCTATCTATCTGAAATTGCTATGATTTACTCACCACGCCGTTGGCGGATCGAGTGTCATCCACTGAGCGTGGCAGCGCTCTCAGATGAAATGTAGGCCGCTGTTGCCCACCGCCTGGTGATAACCACTCAAAGAATCACCGCCCGATTCGCCAGGCTTGCGCATCGGGCTTGCCGGCAGGGGAGGGCGGAAACTTCAAGTCGCCACATGCCGCGCAGATCAGAGGTGAGCATGCCGGAAACAGGTCGTGCTGCCATCAAATGCAGTCGAAATGTCGCGGCAAAAAATTGACGACGGTTCAGTCCAAGGCATTTTACCCGGTTGCCAGACACGTTTTTCTATTTTAGAATCATTCTAATATTTATGAGTTCAGGGCTCAGGTTTTGATCCCTGGCATTGCGAAGAAGGAGAACCACAATGTCCAAAGATACATCCTGCAAGGTCTGCTCGTTCTATGAAGACCACGTCGTGAACGCCGGTTCGGCTCCGGCTGACGCCGGTCTCTGTCGTTTCAACCCGCCGGTCACGCAGCCGGCGGCCGATGCACGCGGCTTCTGGCCGGTGGTTTCCGCTGACGACTGGTGCGGCCAGTTCGAGGATGAAGCTCAGGCTGCCTGATCGGCCGGTTTCAATCACGACCTTGGAGGCGGGCGACAAGCCCGCCTTTTTCATGTCCGCCTACACAGCGCGCGGCCAAGGCGTCGGAAGGGGAGGGGAGGGCCCCTGCGGCGATGAGACCCGCATCAGCCATTATCGAATTGCCGGAGGTGCCGTCGACCTGCGCACGATGAGAGGAGACTCGACGATGCGGAATGTCCTGCCACCCTCCGGCTCGGATAGCAGCCCTTCCATCAGGTCAATCGCGGCCGCCGCATGGGACCCTGCATCCTGCCTCACCGTCGTCAGCGATATTGTCTCCGTGCCCGAAGCCGGAATGTCGTCGAAACCGAGGACGGACATATCCTGCGGCACGCTTGTGCCGCGCCGTCTCAACTCGTTGATCGCACCGATGGCCGTCAGGTCGTTGTCGGCGAAGATCGCCGTCGGCCTCTCGGCGGTGTCGAGCAAGGTTGCCACGCCGAGCCGCCCCGAATCGATGTCATGCGTGCCGGGTACTTCCAGTAGCGGCAGGTTCGCTTCAGCCATGGCACGCCGGTAACCGCGCTTTCGCTCATCAGCACCCGGCTTGCTGCCGCCCTCTATATGGGCAATGCGGCGATGGCCGAGGTCTATCAGGTGCCGCATGGCGCGCATGCTGGCCGCCTCGTCGTCGGCGCTCACCGAGGAGACGTCGAGATCCTGCAGAAGGCGGCCCATAAAAACGCTCGGAAGTGCCTTGGCGAGAGATATGATCGCCTCATCGCTATCCGGCGTCGAAATCAGGAAAACCCCTTGCGCCCGCATCGACAAAAGCCGGTCGCTTTCGCGCAGAACGGCCTCGTCATTGATCGCCCGTAGCGAAACGATCGAATCAAAGCCGTTGGCGGCCAGACGTTCATCGAGAGCCTGAGCCAACAGCATGTGAAACGGATTGAGCGGCTCGCCGATGACGATCCCGACACTGCGCGACTGCGCCGATGCAAGCGTTCGTGCCGCCAGATTGGGTCGATAACCGAGGCTGCGCGCTGCCACCTCCGCGGTTTCGCGCGTCGCCGGCGTGACGCCCGGATCGCCTCTCAGCGCCCGCGAGACCTGCGCCCGCGACAGGCCCGCCGCCCGCGCGACATCCTCAAGGGTAACCGCACCCTTTTTCATCGACACCTCCAGATTGCCACCCGTTCTAGGAGAAAGTCGCAATGCGGGCAATGCGATCAATCATGCCATGACCCTAATTGACGCTGCGACGAAACGTCCCTATACCAGACTCATGAGAGCGCTCTCATAGCTTATCAGTTTCCGCTCCGGCCAAGCCTTGCGCAGCTTTCCCGAGGTGGAACGGACCCGCCCCAACAGCTCCCCCGCATGGGAAAATCACTTGGAATTCACCATGGCTCAATGTCCCCAACCCGGCGCCCCGCCCAAGGCCGCCGTCAGCAGACGCAATTTTCTGAAAGCCCTTTCCTTTTCCGTTCCTGCCGCCTGGCTGCTGAACGGCAGCATGTCGGCCTCCGGTGCCCTGGCGCAGGTTCTGCCGACGGCAAAAGCGCCGGCCGATTTCATGCAGGTCTCACGTCTTCTGACCGGCCATCCGGAAATCGACGATACGCTCGCAGACATGGCGTGGTCCGCCCTGACCCGCCGCGAGGAAACATTCGAGGCCGGTTATGCCGCCCTGGTCAAATCGATCGAGGCAAACGGGCTTGTCGATTTTGCAGCACTCGAACAGTCCCCTGTTCTGGCCGATCCGGCGACGAAGAAAACCGCCGTCACGCTCGTTTCGGCCTGGTATCTGGGCCGTGTCGGCGAAGTGCTCGACCGCGCCGAGCCAGGCCCGGATTTCATTACCTATACCGGCGCCCTGATGTGGCGACCGACGAGCGACGTCACCGTCCTGCCGACCTATGCGCGCGGCGGTCCGGGGTACTGGGCGGCACCGCCAGCAACGCTTGCGACCGACTGACCTTTCCAATTTTTCCCATCAGGTAATCCAATGGCCAATACAGAATTCGACGCCGACGTCATCGTCGTCGGCTCCGGAGCCATGGGCGGTCTTGCCGCCCAGAAGCTCGCAGAAGCCGGCAAATCCGTCATCATCCTCGAAGCCGGCCCGCGTGTTCCGCGCTGGAAGATCGTCGACAGTTTCCGCTCCAGCGGCAACGTCTCCTCCAATGGCGGCAACCGCAACCAACCCTATCCGAACGAACCCTGGGCCCCCACCTCCTTCGTGCCGGGTTATGTCGAGAACACCGGCCCGGTCTCTTATGTCGCGGGCATGTTGAAACTGGTCGGCGGCACGACCTGGCACTGGGGCGGCGCCTGCTGGCGCAACCTGCCCAATGATTTCAAGCTGAAATCCACCTATGGCGTCGGCCGCGACTGGCCGATCGGTTATGACGATCTCGAGCCGTTCTATTACGAGGCCGAGACGAGGATGGGTGTGTCGGGCGACGATCATGCCGACTATTCCGGCAAGGGTGGTCAGCCCTATCCGCCGCGCAAGGAACCCTACCCGATACGGCCGCAGGAACTGTCTTACTTTTCCAAGCGGTTCGCCGAAAAGGTCGCGCCCGGCGGTTACAACTATACCTACCAGCCCAACGGCCGCGCGACAGACCCCTATGGCGGCCGCCCGGCCTGTGTCGGCAACAACAACTGTTCGCCGATTTGTCCGATCGGGGCGCAATATTCCGGCGACCGCAACGTCACCTTCGCCGAACAGGCCGGCGCCAAGCTGATCGAGAACGCCGCCGTCTACCGGCTGGAGAAATCAGCCGACGGCAAGAAGATCGCCGCCGTGCATTATCACGACAGCAACGGCAACAGCCACGCGCTCACCTCCCGTTACGTCATCGTCGCGGCCCATGCGATCGAGACGCCGCGGCTGCTGCTTCTCTCCGACGTCGCCAATTCCTCCGACATGGTCGGCCGCAACCTGATGGACCACAATGCCTTCGGTGCGTCCTTCCTGTCCGACGAACCGATGTGGTCCGGCCGCGGCCCGGTACAGCAGGGCGATATCCTCAACTGGCGCGACGGCGCCTGGCGCTCGGAACATGGCTGCATTCGCTACGAGATCGGCAATTTCGTCGGCAATGTACCGATCACCGAATATCTGATGGCGCAGGGTGTCATCGGTCCGGAACTGGACAAGCAGATCCGTCATATGGCGGCGCGTTTCACGCCGGTTTCGTCGAATATCGAATCGCTGCCGCACCCGACCAACCGGGTGACGCTGTCATCGACCAACAAGGACAGGTTCGGCCTGCCGCTGAACTCCATCCATTATGATGTCGATGATTACGTGCGCCGTGCCGGCGAAGTGGTGAAGCAGGATTTCGACAGGTTCCAGTCGCTGCTGGGCGCCACCGTGTTCAGCAAGAATACCAGCGTCTGGGAAAACCGCGACCACCCGATGGGCACGGTGATCATGGGCGACGATCCGACGGATTCGGTCGTCAATGCCGAATGCCGCACCCATGACCATGACAACCTGTTCCTCGCCACGTCGGGCGTGATGCCCGCCTCGGCCGCCAACAACCCAACCATGACCGGATGCGCATTGTCGCTCCGTTCGGCCGACATCATCGCAAGGGAGATCTGACCATGATGCGTCTTGCGACACTTGCGGCAACGGCTCTCGCTGCCTGCACCATCGCCGGCACCGCCACCGCCCAGGACAATGATCTTGGGAAAGCGGGCGATCTGGTGAAACGCGGCCAATATCTGGCGACCGCGGCCGACTGCGCCGCCTGCCACACGGCGCCTAAGGGCGGCAAGCCGTTTGCCGGCGGTTACCCGATCGCATCGCCGATGGGGACGATCTGGTCGACCAATATCACGCCGTCGAAACAGGCCGGCATCGGCAACTGGACCGAGGAAGAGTTCGCCCGCGCCGTGCGTGAGGGCGTTGCGCCCTCCGGCAATCTCTATCCGGCGATGCCCTATGATTCCTATTCGGCAATCACCGATGACGACATGAAGGCGCTTTATGCCTATTTCCAGCAGGGCGTTGCCCCGGTGGACAGCGCACCGGCGCATAAGACAGAGCTCGCCTTCCCGTTCAACCAGCGCATCCTGATGTCCGGCTGGAACCTCATCAACCTCGACCATACACGGTTTGCACAAAAGCTCGGCGAGAGTGCCGAAGTCGCCCGCGGCCGGTATCTGTCGGAAGGCCTGGCGCATTGCGCCACCTGCCACACGCCGCGCGATGCGACCATGGCGATGGACAGAAGCGCCAATCTCGCCGGCGGTTTTGTCGGCGCATGGGAAGCCCCCAACATCACCTCCGACAAGGTTGCCGGGATCGGCGACTGGACGGATGCGGAAATCGGCCAGTATCTCAGCCAGGGCCATGTGCCCGGCAAGGGCGTTGCTGCCGGCCCGATGGCGGAAGCGGTCGAACTCAGCCTGTCGAAGCTGAGCAAGGACGACATTTCCGCGATCACCGCCTATCTGCGCACCGTGCCTGCGGTGGAGGACGGCACGCAGACCGGCTCGCCCGCGGGCTTCGGCACGCCGGTCAAGGATCACTATGATTTCGACGGCGAACAATCCCGCAAGATCCTGCATGCCGCCGATGCGGGCCGGGCCGCCAATGCCGAAATCTACAAGGATGCGACACGCGGCAATTTCCTCGGTCTCAACGACGGTGCAACGCTTTACGACGCGGCCTGCGCCACCTGCCACATGCCCAATGGCGCCGGCAGCAGTGACGGCTATTATCCATCGCTCTATCACAGCACGGCGACCGGATCGGCACGGCCGAACAATCTGGTGATGACCATTCTCGAAGGCGTTCACCGCACCGGCACAAGCGGCCCGACGCTGATGCCGCCCTTCGAGCATGACCTTTCCGACCGTCAGGTTGCAGCCGTTGCCAGCTTCGTCGCCCAGAATTTCGGCAATCCGGCGATGAAGGTGACGCCTGAACAGGTTGCCGAGTTGCGAAGCGGCGGCCCGGTGCCGCTGCTTGCCAGGCTCGGAGCGTGGCTGGTGGTCATCCCGGTCGCCATCGGCGTGCTGTTTGCGGCTCTGATCGTCGCCTGGCTTGCCACCCGGCGCAGCCGCCAGCGGCTGGCTGCAGCCTGACGAACAGGCCCCTGTCTTCCGCCGTCTGGAAACAACCGGCGGCGGGAGACGAACAAAAGATGTCTCTCCGATCGCCATCTTCTGTTCACGGTGTTCGGGGATGACCGTCCGTTCCTCGTTGATTTCCGCAACGGCTCGGTTAGAAACGATCGCATGAGCGATAACGTCATCAAGTTCCAGCGTCCGAAACAGCCCAAGCCGCCGCGCCAGACACCGCCGTGGCTGAAGCGCGTGCTGACCGTCGTCGTGGTGATTGCGGCCTTTGCCGCGGTCTATGCCTATTTCAGCCTGACCGGCGCTCCGCAGCAATAAGGCAGGCGGGCAGCGCCGCATCATCGATCCATAACACCATCAAGACCGTGGCTTTCGCACGCCGATTTGGTATTGGAGCGATATCGGCCGGCATAAAGGAGATGGCATGCGTATCGACCTCAACTCGGATCTCGGCGAAGGTTTTGGGCCCTGGACGATGGGCGATGACACGGCGATGCTCGACATCGTCAGCACCGCCAATATTGCCTGCGGTTTCCATGCCGGCGATCCCGAAACGATGCGCGCCACCGTAAGACTGGCAAAAGAGCGCGGCGTCGCCTTCGGCGCCCACCCCGGCTATCGCGACCTGATCGGTTTCGGCCGCCGGCGCCTGCCGGGCCTCAGCCTTTCCGAGATCGAATCGATGATCGCCTATCAGGTCGGCGCGATGGCGGCGATCGCAGCACTCGAAGGCCATCCGATGACCCATGTGAAGACGCATGGGGCGCTTGCCAATGTCTGCGCCGATGACGAGGCGACGGCGCTTGCGGTCGGCCGGGCAATCAAGGCGGTCGATCCGGCGCTGGCAGTCATGGTCATGCCGGGCACGGCAACGGCGCGCGCCGCCGAAACGCTCGGCCTCACGCCGATCAACGAAATCTATGCCGACCGCACCTATGCCGACAATTTCAACCTGTCGCCGCGTTCCGAGCCGGGCTCGGTGATCCATGATCCCGAATTTCTGGTGCAGCGGGTGATCGCGATGGTCTCCGAGGGCTGCCTGACATCGACCTCGGGCAAGCGGCTGGAAGTGCCGATCGGCTCGATCTGCGTGCATGGCGACACGCCCGGCGCCGTCGACATGGCAAGACAGCTTAAGGCAGCGCTGGAAAAGGCCGGATGGACCATCGGTTCGCTGGTCCATCCGAAAGCCTGATCAGAGTTCAATCCGGCTTTTGCCTCAGACCGCCGATCACCGCGGCAAGCCGGTCCTGTGCATGGATCGACATGTCCTCGGCGATATCGGCGGACACGGCGCGGAACACAAATTCCTGTCCGGCCGGCAATTGCGCCAGTCGCGCCAGATCGAAGGACGCGACGGTGGCGATCTTCGGATAACCGCCGGTCGTCTGGCCGTCGGCAGTCAGCACGATCGGCTTGCCCGACCCCGGGACCTGGATGGAGCCGACGACGGTGGCATCCGAGACGATGTCGTGGCCCTTGAAGGCGCTGAGTGCCGGGCCGTCGAGCACCATCGCCATCCGGTCGCGCGAGGCGGTCGTCCGGTAGGGCCGGCGCAGAAAGGTTTTCCAGGCGCTGTCATCGAAATAATCGTCCTGCGGGCCGGGAACGACGGCGATCGGCCCGGAGCCTCGCAGATAGGGCGTGCCGAGCGCGCGCTCGACGAGATCGCCGCCATCGCCGAGAGGCAGGTGGTCTTCGGCCGCAAGGCTACGCCCGTCCAGTCCGCCGAGGCCAGTGCGCAAATGGGTCGAGCGGCTGCCGAGCACCTTGCCGGTGACGATGCCGCCGGAAACGGCGAGATAACCCCAGACGGCACCGCGCAGCGCACCGATGCTCAGCATCTCGCCGGCGCGCAGCAGATGGCTTTCCCATGTGGAGACCGGCCTGCCGGCGATCTCGACGGCGCAGCTGCCGCCGGAAACGGCGATCGTGAGGTCGCGATCGGCGCTGAAGACACCGCCCATCAGGGCAAATTCGATGGCTGCCGAACCGGGCGCATTGCCGACCAGGGCGTTGGCGATCGTATGGGCATCACGGTCGACGGCACCGGAGGTCGAGACCCCGCGGGCGCGAAAACCGTAACGGCCGTCATCCTGCACCGACATGGACGGTCCGCTGCGATGAATGGAAAGAAGGCCGGTCATGACAGGATCTCCCTGGGCGAAACGGTGCCGGCGGCAACTTGCCGGTCGAGATCTTTCGCCTCATCGGCATCGATGCTGCGGAAGGTGATGCGGTCGCCGGCCTTGACCAGAAACGGTTCTGCGCGGGCGGGATCGAAAAGCCTGAACGGCGTGCGACCGAGATAACGCCAGCCGCTTGGGCCGGGTACCGAATTGATGTTCGACTGGCGACCGCCGATACCGACCGCACCCGCCTCTATCCGCTGGCGCGGCACCGCGAGCCGCGGCGTATGCAGGATTTCGGGGAGGCCGCCGAGATAGGCAAAACCCGGCGCAAAGCCGATCATGTAGACCCGGTATTCGGCCGAGGCATGCATGGCGATCACTTGCGCTGCCGTCATGTTCTTCAATGCCGCCAGTTCGTCGAGATCGGCCTGGTGTTCGCCGCCGTAAAAGACCGGAAACTCCAGCAGCCGGCCGGGATCCTGCCGCATGCCGGCCGACACCGTGGCGCGCTGCATCAGCTGCTCGCCGAGCGCCGCCCCGCGCACCGATGCGGGATCATAGATCACCGTCAGCGAACGATAGGTCGGGATCGTTTCCAGAATGCCGGCGATCGGCTCGGCTGAAAGCGATGCATCGAGCGACAGGACTGCGAGATTGGCGGTCTCGCTGACCTGATCGGAAAATTCGATGCCGATGGCACGGTCGCCGCAGCGCAGGATCCTGGGATAGGAAATCTCCATGCAGGAGCGGGTGCCGGGATGGGGCAGGAGGGGCATGTCTTCAATCTACCGTTTCGCCATCGAAGCCCGGAATGGCCGGGATCCGATCCAAATGCCGCAGGATCTCTCGGCAGTCAGCCGGAGGATCCTCGACGTGTCGTCTGCGGCCGTGCGTTTGGCAAGCCGCCGATCCGGGCCATTAGCACAGGCGCCGGCCTGCCGAGTAGGGGAGGGCGGAAAATAATCGGTACAATCCGGGGGCCGATTGCGACACACTGTCGTGACCGGCACGGGACATGGCATGACATGGCCAAATCGTGATAGCCGATGGGAGGGGGCTGACAAGCCGGCCGGTTCTGGCTGCCGGTTCAGCCGCAGTTGATGACGGCGAATGGTGCAGGCATCACCGTGCCGCGAGGAGAGCGAATGACATTCAACACACGCACCAGCGGCGTCTATGCGATTGCCGCAACGCCGTTTTTCGACGACGGATCGATCGATTTCAATTCGGTCGACCGGCTGACGGATTTTTACGCGGAAAGCGGCTGCACCGGCATTACCATTCTCGGCATCATGGGCGAGGCACCGAAGCTCGAGCCGGAGGAAAGCCGGGCGATCATCAGGCGGGTGGTCGAGCGTGCAACGATACCTGTGATCGTCGGTGTCTCGGCGCCCGGTTTTGCCGCCATGCGTTCGCTCGCCCGCAGTTCGATGGATATGGGGGCTGCCGGCGTGATGATCGCACCGACACCGGCGCTGCGGACCGACGACCAGATCATCAGCTATTTCGCCGGCGCCGTGGAAGCGGTCGGTGACGATGTCCCCTGGGTATTGCAGGATTATCCGCTGACGCTGAATGTGGTGATTTCGCCCGGCGTCATCGCCAAGGTGATCTCCAATCATCCGTCCTGCCAGATGCTGAAACACGAGGATTGGCCGGGGCTGGAAAAGATCTCGAAACTGCGCGCCATGCAGACATCCGGCGAGCTGCGAGAATTTTCCATCCTGTGCGGCAATGGCGGCATGTTTCTCGATTTCGAGCCGGAACGCGGCGCCGACGGGGCGATGACCGGTTATGGTTTTCCCGACATGCTGACGGAGCTTGTTTCCCTGTTTGCCGCCGGAAAACGCGACGAGGCGCATGACCTGTTCGACGCGCATCTGCCGCTGATCCGTTACGAGCAGCAGCTCGGCATCGGACTTGCCGTGCGCAAGCATGTTTTGAAGCGCCGTGGCGTGATCGCATCGGATGTGCAGCGCAAGCCGGGCCAGATGCTGACCGCAACCGCCAGGGCAGAGGTCGACTACCTGCTGGCGCGAGTGGGCCGGCACGACAAGCGGGCGGTACTTTAGAGCTTAAGGCAAGCAGTCAGGACGCATTTGTTGGCCACCGCCCATATAAGGGCGATGGCCAATCGACGCCTTAGTTGAGGCCGAGCGTTCCGCGCAGGGTCGAAAGGTCTTCGGCCAGCGTGTTGACCGGGCCGGCAAGCGCCTTGCGGTCGTCTTCGGTCAGCTTGTCATAGGTTTCGTAACCGGTCTTCGTCTTGTATTTGGCAAGGATCGTGTCGACCGACTTGAAGTTTGCATCGACCTTGGCGACCAGCTTCGGGTCTTCCTTTTTGACCAGCGGCTGAAGCAGATCGACGATCTTCTTGGCGCCGTCGACATTGGCCTGGAAGTCCCAGAGGTCGGTATGGCTGTAGCGGTCTTCTTCGCCGGAGATCTTCGTCGCGGCGACTTCTTCCATCAGCGCGGCGGCACCGCCGACGACCTTTTCCGGTGGCACGGTGAGATCCTTGACGCGGCCCTGCAGTTCGATGACGTCGGCATAGAGCTTGTCGGCGAGCTTATCGAGGCCGTTGGTGGAGTTCTCGGTGAACAGGCTGTATTCGATCCGGTGGAAGCCGGTGAAATCGTCGGACTTCTCAGCCTGTTCGTGGTCGTCGGCGCGGGAATCGATCGATCCGTCAAGATCGGAAAACAGTTCCGCGATCGGCTCGATCTTTTCATAGGTGACACGGGTCGGAGCATAAAGCTCCCTGGCCTTGCTCAGGTCACCGGCCTTGACCGCGGCGGTGAACGCCTTGGTGTCCTTGGCCAGCTTGTCGAGGTTTTCCTGAACGAAGATCTTATAGTCGGCGATCGGCTGGACCAGGTCGATGGGCGATACGGCTGCGTGGGCAAGGCTCACACCGGCAAAAAGCGCGGCCGTCATGGCCGCGGGCAAAAGCATGGAACGGGTTTTGGTCATGGCGATCTCTCTATATTCGGGTTGAGATGGGACAGTGGGGGCAATCAGCCGGGCGCATTTTGCGGCCTCGCGGTATCGAGAAGCGTTCGCGCGAGGAAATCTCCCTCGTCCATCACGCCGGGAAGAACAAAGAAATATCCACCGCCGATAGGCTTGATATATTCTTCCAGCGGCTCGCCATTCAGGCGGTTCTGGACATGGATGAAGCCCTTTTCGAGATCGGCCTGATAGGCGATGAACAGCAGCCCCATCTCCAGCTGGCCGGCCTTGCTGACACCGTTGGAATAATTGAAAGGCCGACGCAGGATGAGATTGTCGTCGGATGCCGCGTCGCGCGGATTGGCAAGCCGGATATGGGCCGTCATCGGCGTCGACTTTCCGGCCGGATCGCTGGCATAATCTGGCACATCGCCCTCGGACCGGCCGTCGAAGGGCGCGCCGCTGTCCTTGCGGCGTCCGAAGATCGTCTCCTGCTCCTGTAGCGGCGTACGATCCCATCGCTCGACGAAATTGCGGATGACACGCACCGCCTGATAGCTGCCGTGGCTCGCCCAGGCTGGCTCATTTCCGCCGGGCTGCACCCAGACGACGCGGTCCATCAGGCCGTCGTCGGTCGAATTGGGATTGGCCGAGCCGTCGCGGAAACCGAGGAAATTGCGCGCGCTTTCCTTCGGTTTTCCCGGCTCCGGCGCCCGCACGGGCACCGAGCCTTCCTGTTTCCAGCGCACCATCAGGTAATCCGGCGTGTTGCGGATGATGTCGCGCAGCGCGTGGATATTGGTATCCGGCGTATTCGAACAGAATTGGATGAGCAGGTCGCCGTGACAGAAATCGCGCTCCAGCGCGTCGTTCGGAAACCTCACCATCCGCCGCAGCTGGCCGGGCTTTGCAGCGGCAAGCCCGAACCGCTCGTCGAAAAGCGATGCGCCGACCGAGGTGGTGATGGTCAGATTGTCGGGCGTGACATTGGGGCCGAGAATGCCGGAATCGGCGGGCGGAAAACGCGGGTCGAGCGCCGGCGGTTCGCCGCCCTTCATCAGGAAGGCGGTCCTTTCCGTCAGGACGCGAAACAGCCTCTCCAATCCGTCGAGATCCTTGCAGAGGATGTCGAAGGCGACGACCAGGCCGGCAGCCGGTCGCGGCGTGACGATGCCCGGCTGATGCAGGCCGTAAAACGCATGCGACTGCTGCAGCATGTCGCTTTCCGGCGCCGAGGTTACGCCTTCGGATATAGCCGTTCCCGCAGCGAATGCATGCATCGGGCAGGCGCCCATTCCGGCCGCCATGCCGGCGGTGCCGAGGCCGGCTCCGATCAGCAGTCGGCGGCGCTGCGGGGACGATGGGCTGGTATCGGTTGCAGCCTTGATCTTCGATGGCGTCATCCGTGCACCCCCAGCCCGTCGAGTACCTTGTTCAAGTCAGAGGCCAATGTGGAGGCCTGTGTCTTCAGCGCCGTCTTTTCGGTTTCCGAAAGCGTGTCATAGGCCGCAAACCTGCCGTCGCTGCGATGTCCGGCAAGCGTTGCGCCAAGGTTTGTGACGTCGGTATCGATCGCCTGGAAGGCCGTCGCATTGGTCTTGATCGCACCGGGCCTGATCAGGTCGGCGACCTTGCGAACACCTTCGAGCGTCGCGGCAAAAGAGGCAAGGTCGGTATGCGCATAACGATCGTCCTCGGTGTCGGCCGTGCCGCTGGCAAACCGTTCGAGCGCGTTTGCGGCGCCCGATATCATCCGGTCGGGCGTCACCTGCAGATCATGGATGCGGGTGGAAAGCGCGGCGGCGTCGGCTGAAAGTTTCTCGGCAACCGTATCGAGACCTGTGAGGCTGTGTTGCGCAAACAGCCCGTATTCGATCCGATGCAGGCCGCCGAAGGCCGGGTCGGCCTCCTTCTTCTCGTAATCGTTGGCGCGCGCATTGATCGCGGTATCGAGATCCGACAGCGGGCCGGCAACCGGGCCGAGATGAGCATAGGCGATCCGTGCCGGCTCGTAGAATGCGCGGGCCGTATCGAGATTTCCCGACTTGATGGCGTCGGAAAGGTCGGTGACGGCGGAAACGAAGCTGCGTGTCTCTCCAGCGAGATAAACCTTGTATTCCGCCAGCGCGCCGATGAGGTCGGTAATCGTCAACCTGGCGCCGGCAGCCTTGTCGCTTTCCGCCGAGGGCGTGACATGCAGCTTGCCACGCGGATTGGACAACAGCCCGCAGGTGATCTCGTAGTCGCCGGGTTCAAGCCGGGCAGACAGCGTCTGGGTGAAGCCCGGCGCGATATTCTCTCTTTCCTCGACCACCATCACTCCGTCGAGGATCTCCCATTCGACGGCGCGGTCGGACCTGTTGACGATGTTGAAGACGCGGCGGCCGGCCGGCACGGTGAGTTCCTGCGGATCGCAGGCACGGCCGGCAATGGTCACGGTCGTCGCCTCCCTGTCGCCGGCCTGCCCCGCCAGATGCGAGGAGCGTGACGCGTAATAGAAGGCAGCACCTGCGACGAGGACGAAAACGATCGACAGGCCGAGGCCGGCCTTGATGACGATCGGAGACAGAGGCGATGCGGATGGGTTTTCGGACATGACCGATGCCGCTTTACTGTTTGGAGGCCGAATGTGCCGAGCGACCTGCGGCCTGATGGCCAGCGGTGTCACGGGACGGCGGAGAAAGATAGAAGACCAGCGCCACGGCGACATAGCTGACGTAGACGCTTACCTCGCTGACGGTCGGCGCATCGATATAGCCGAATATTCCGCCCAGCGCCGAGCCGAGCGGACTGTCGAGCGGCATCCGGTCGCTGAGGTCGAAAACCACGCCCTGCAGGTGGTTCCAGATGCCGGCCTCATGCAGGGCCTTGACCGCATTGGCAAAAATGCCGGCGGCAACGACCAGGATGAAAACCCCGGTCCAGCGGAAGAAACGACGCAGATCGAGCTTCAGCCCGCCCATATAGATGCCGTAACCGACCATTGCCGCGAGAAGCGTGCCGAGCAGGGCCCCGAGCGGTGCGGAGGCAGTCTCCGACTGCTGGAAGGTGGCAAGCAGGAAAAATACCGATTCCAGCCCCTCGCGAACCACAGCGAGAAAGGCCATGACGGCAAGACCGAAGCCGCCGGCTGACGAGCCGAGCGCCGCATCAACCGACTGTTGCAGTTCCGACTTGATCGAGCGCGCAGCCTTGCGCATCCAGAAAACCATGGAGGTGAGCACGCAGACGGCCACGAGGCCGATCACCGCCTCGAAAAGCTCCTGCATCTTCTGCGGGAACTCAGCCCTGACCAATTGCAGAATGGCGCCGACGGTGAGAGACAGGGCAATCGCCAGAAAGATACCGATCCAGACCACCGGCATCCACTGTCCGCGGCCACTCTGCTTCAGATAGCTGGCGATGATGCCGACGATCAGCGCGGCCTCGACACCTTCGCGAAACATGATCAGAAAAGGGACGAGCATCACAATCCAGTCCGGTATTGGCGGACTGCTGGTGTCTCTCCAGTGCCGGCGCCAAAAGCCTTCGTAATTGGCTCATGTTTAGGCCGTGCATCTGATCGCGACAACCAACTGTGAGTGGAAGCTGGGCGTCGAAATTGTGTTCGAAATGAGGCTTGGGTGAACTCGCCGGCGCTGCAAGTTTGCGGGTCCGGTATCTTCCGGAATTGCTAAGGGCTGCTTTTCGAACAGGCCATTACGCCGATGTCCTCGTACAGGAACAATCCTTACCGTGAAGGCGCAGGCGGGATGTCTTGCCGATACCCGGGTTGAAGCTGTTGGTCGGATCGAGCGCAGCGTAATGGGCAGCAAGCGCCGGCTTGGCTGCATAGATATGGCCGACATTGTGCTCGGCCGGATATTCCGCGCCGCGTGCATCGAGAAGCGCCAGCATCCGTTCTTTGAGCGCCTTGGGGTCTTTGCCCTTTTTCACCACATAGTCCTGATGCAGGACGTGGCAGAGGAAATGGCCGTAATAAATCTTCTTCTCGATCTGGGCATCGATCTCCGGCGGCAGATGTTCGAACCAATCGGCATCGTTGCGGCGCAATGCAATGTCGAGCGCCAGAATATCCTCGACGGTATCGGGATTGACGGCAGCATAACGGATGGCGGCACCGGCCGCGGCGAAACGGTGCAACATCGCCTTCTTGGCCTCGGCGGGATCGCAGAGGAACCAGCCATTCTCTCCGACGGCTGCTGTCAGCATGGCTTCGGTCTGTGCGGCGGTGGCGCCTGATACTTTCAGGATCAGGTGATGTTCGAAGGTTGCGCGAAATGCCAGCATGCGGCCGGGAAGCGCCTCGGGCACAAGCCGCGACAGGGCCTGCATCAGACGGTCGGTAAGGTTGCGGGGCAGGAAGGACAGTTTCTTCAACCGCGCATCGACGGCACCCTTGAGTGCGAAGAAGCCCGGAAGGCGATCGGTGCCGAGCCAATGGATCATCAGCAATGTGTCCTTGCCGAAACGCCGGGCGATATCAAAACAATCGCGATGCAGGTATTCGCCGCTGATCGGCAGTTCCGGCAATTCGGTCAACAAACGGCGGCGCAGGGTGGCAAGTGCTGCTGTGTCATTGGTGCCGATATAATAGACGCGGTTATCGGTCTCGACCGGAAACGTGTCGAGCCGCACTGCAAACACGGCCACCTTTCCGGCGGAACCGGATGCCTCGAACAGACCAAGCGGGTCCGCGTTGAACCGTGCGGGTGTCGAGGCGTCGACGTCGCGCACGCGGGTCATGTAACCGTCATCCGACGCGCGGCCGATGCCGTGGCGGACGCTTGCCGGGTCGATATCGCCACGATCGAGCCGCCCGAGGATTTCTTCAGGCGTCTCGCCGAGATCGATCCCCAGGTGATTGACCAGTTGCAGGGAGCCGGATGCGGTCCGCTGCGCGTAAAGGGACAATTCGGTGAATACCGGGCCGCGTCGCACCAGCGAGCCGCCGGAATTGTTGCATACGCCGCCGATGATCGAGGCACCGATGCAGGACGAGCCAATCACCGAATGTGGCTGTCGACCGAAACCCTCCAGCAGCTTTTCCAGACCGAACAGAGTGCCGCCCGGCTGGCTGACGATCTGGCGGCCGTCATCGAGCACATGTATGCGGTCGAGCCGCAATGTGGAAATGATCGCCACATCGCGGTCATAAACACCCTTGGGTGTCGAACCTTCGGTCAAGCCCGTATTGGCCGCCTGCATGATGACGATGCAATCGGCGGCAATCAGCAGTTGCAGCACTCTCCACATTTCGATCAGGCTGCCGGGGACCACCACCATGATCGCCTCGCCCTCGCCGGAGCGAAACCCGCGGCAGAAGCGTTCCATCTGGCGAGGGGCGATCAGGCAATGGCGGCTGCCGACGATGTCGGTCACCGATCGGTTCAATGCGTCGCGGTTCATGCAATCTCCCATTTATCGCGGCCACACCGCGTTTCCTCTGAACGCAGCAATAACCCGTCGCGAAATAAGACAGGTAGTATCCGAATAATACCAGTCCTCCGTTTCCATCTTTATAGTCTGAACCGGGAGTTAATGAGAGGGAGAGCATGGCGAAGTTTGTGCACAGCATGATCCGGGTACTGGAGGAGGCCCGGTCCGTCGATTTCTATGGGCGTGCTTTTGGCTTGAAAGTCGCAGACCGCATCGATTTCGACACGTTTACGCTGATCTATCTGTCCAATCACGAAAATGACTTCGAACTAGAACTGACCGTCAACAAGGGCCAGGACGTCGCTTACGACCTGGGCAATGGTTACGGGCATTCGGCCTTTGTCGTCGAGAATGTCGATGCCGAGCATGCGCGGTTCGAGAAGGCAGGATTTGCACCGCGCAAGCTGGTGGATTTCCAGCACAATGGGCAGAACCTGGCACGGTTCTTCTTCGTCCAGGACCCGGACGGCTACCAGATAGAGGTGATCCAGAAACACGGCCGATATCGCTGAGGGGCGATGCGGACGGGAGGAATTTGTTTTCAAGGGAGGAAAGAATGAAAACGACAAAGCGACGTTTGCTGCTTGGCGGTGCGTCCGCCGCACTGGCAGCATCTGCCCTGGCGAAAGTGGCTTTCGCAAAACTGCCGCTGGATGCGGCAGGAGAAAAATCGAGCCACAAGGCTCTGGTGCGGATGATCCGCGTCATGTTTCCGCACAAGCGTTTCCCCGACGGTCCCTATCAGCGCACCGCCGATGCCATTCTCAAGGCGGCAGCAAAAACACCGGCCGAAAAGGTCGCATTCGCGACGGCACTGCATGATCTCGATGCCGGCGGCTTCACCGATCTTGATGACAAGACTGCCCTTGCCAAATTGAAGACCATCGAGGACACCCCGTTCTTCAAGCTCGTCAAGGGCACCACCGTCACGACCCTTTACGATGATCCGGAGGTCTGGGGCCTGCTCGGTTACGAAGGCCCGAGCTTCGACAAGGGAGGGTATGTCAAGCGCGGCTTCAACGATCTCGCATGGCTGCCTGAACCGCGTATCGAGGAATATACGGGAGCAGGCCAATGAAACAGATCCCCAAGGACGAGGCCGCGGTCGTCATCATCGGTTCCGGTGCCGGCGGTGGAACACTGGCCTATGAACTGACCAAGGCGGGCATCGCCTGCGTCGTTCTGGAAGCCGGTGCATTCATCAAGAACGAGGATTATCACAATAACGAGTGGCAAGCCTTCCAGCAGATGGCATGGCTCGATCCCCGCACCACCAGCGGTTCCTGGCGGATTGCGACGGATTTTCCGACGCTGCCGGCCTGGATCGTCAAGGCGGTGGGGGGCAGCACCACCCACTGGTCGGGCGCGACCCCGCGTTTCAAGGACTACGAGTTCAAGGCCCGCACAACTTACGGCGACGTTGCCGGGGCGAGCCTTCTCGATTGGCCGATAACGCTTCAGGATCTGGCGCCCTATTACGACAAGGCCGAAATGGCCATGGGCTCCACCCATCGCCACGGGCGTCCGGCACTGCCGGCCAATAACAACTACAAGGTCTTTGCCAATGGTGCCGAGCGGGTCGGCTACAAGCTTTACGCAACCGGCCCCTATGCCACCAATGCCGAGCCTTATGACGGGCGTCCTGCCTCGATCCAGGACGGGTTCAACTTCCAGGGCGACAAGAGCAAGGCCAAGTGGAGCACGCTCGTGCGGGAAATCCCGCGGGCGCTGGAAACCGGGCTTCTGGATCTGCGGCCCGACAGCCATGTCGTGCGCATTACCCATGATGCTTCCGGCAAGGCGGATGCGGTTCTTTATGTCGACAAGGATGGCGCGCTACACCAGCAGGCGGCGAAAGTCGTCTGCGTGGCAGGCAACTCGATCGAGACGGCGCGCCTGCTGCTCTTGAGCGACAGCAACCGCTTCCCGAAGGGACTGGCCAACAGCTCCGATCAGGTCGGACGCAATTACATGCGCCACCTGACCGGGTCGGTTTATGCCCGGTTCGACAAGCCGGTGCATATGTATCGCGGCGAGACCATGGCCGGGATCATCGCCGACGAGGCGGCACACAGGCCCGAACGCGGATTTGTCGGCGGCTATTACATGGAAACGCTGTCGCTTGGTCCGTCCTTCCTCGCAGCCTTCGCCGAGCCGGGAGCCTGGGGGCCTGAGTTTGCCGAAATCATGGAGGCCTATGATCAGACTGCGGGCATGTGGATCGTCGGCGAAGACATGCCGCAGGCGACCAATCGCGTGACTTTGTCGGAGACGACCAGGGACAAATGGGGGCTTGCCGCACCCAATGTCCATTTCGACGATCATGCCAATGACGTGGCGATGCGCACCTATGCCTACGAACATGCCGAAAAGCTTTACGAGGCCGTCGGCGCCGTCGGTTCGCACAGGACACCGCCTTATCCGTCCACCCACAATCTCGGGACATGCCGGATGAGCGCGAAGGCGGAGGATGGCGTCGTCGACCGTTGGGGCCGTGCGCATGACGTACCGAACCTGTTCGTCTCCGACGGCTCGGTGATGACCACCGGTGCGGCCGCCAACCCGACGCTGACGATCGTCGCGCTTGCCATAAGGCAGGCCGAACACATCGCCGGCGAATTGAAGAAGGGCGATCTCTGAACAGCGAAGGGCCGCAACCATGTCGCGGCCCTTTCACGATTATTAGCTTCTGCTATCGTGAAAACGAGGAGAGCTGCGGCGGAGGAGGAACCCCATGTGCAGATTATTCATCGGTGCTGATTCCCATCTTTGGGAAAGTCAGACACGCTCCATCCGCATGGACGGAATGGTGACCAGCGTCAGGCTGGAAAACATGTTCTGGACGGTGCTTGAGGAGATCGCCGCCAAGGACGACCTGAACGTGCCGCAACTGCTGCACCAGCTTTACAACGAGTCGATCGATGCCGGACATGACCTGGGCAATTTCACCTCGTTCCTCAGGGTCTGCTGCCTGCGTTTCATCGACCTTCGGCTGAAAGGCCTGCTGCTTCCCAATGGTCAGAGCGACATTCTTTCCGCCGAGGAGATCCTCAGCCTTGAGGCCAAGGCACGACAGCAGGGACATGGCGACCGCATGACCGCTCTGGGTTATCAGTCCCTGAGCACAACGAAACCTCCGCAGCGGCACTAAAAAATGCCTATGCCATCCATTGATACCCCTACAGAAGCCTGAAACTCAGCGCTTGCCGACAGATGTGACAGCCTTCCCGGCGCCACCATCCTGTTCAAGTTCCTTTACCAGCATGGCCAGAAGGCCGGGAAACCGAGCTTCGATGTCTTCCCGGCGCAGCGAGGACGCGCGGCGGTTTCCGTAATCGACCTGACTGATCAGCCCGGCTTCGCGAAGGATCTTGAAGTGATGCGTGAGCGAGGCTTTCGCCACGGGAAAGCCGAACGACACGCAGTTGCGCTCGGTGTGATCCGGAAGCGTCGCCAGAATCGCAATTGCCATGCGGCGAAGTGGATCGGACAGGGTGGAAAACACCACACTGAGGTCGATCTCATCGCGCGCGGGCTGGGGAAGAAGGTCAGGCATGATGCATGCTTAGGGAAATTGGCAATTTGATGCAAGCGACAGGTATGCCTTGACGCATACCTCGTGAGGCCGTAGCTATGGTCGGCATCGCACCAGCGCGTTCCACCAAACCTGCCGGCGTCGATCGAACTGCTGCATCGTCGCGGGCTTTTTATCCAAGAAACTCGTTGGAAACGATGTCAAACCCGACATGTCCCCCAACATGCCTCCCAAATGCCCAAAGTGAGCCACATGCCCCAGCCACAGCTTTTTACACCGTTCAAGATCCACAATCTGGAACTCGAGAACCGCATCACCATCGCCCCGATGTGCACCTATTCGGCCGTGGACGGATGCATGACCGACTGGCATCTGATCCATCTTGGGCAACTGGCACTGTCCGGCGCCGGACTGCTGACGATCGAGGCGACTGCGGTGGTTCCCGAAGGCCGGATCAGCTACGCGGATGTCGGATTATACGATGACGCGACGGAAGCGGCGATGCGCCGGACGCTGGACAGCATCCGCAAATGGTCGAACATCCCGATTGCCGTTCAGCTTGCCCATGCCGGACGCAAGGCATCGTCCGATCTGCCGTGGCATGGCGGCGGGCAGATCGCGCCCGACCATGAAAACGGATGGCAGACGGAGGCACCGTCGTCGGTGCCGTTCAAGACAACAGACACAGTGCCAACCGAGATAAGCCGCGAGCGCATGCTGGTTATTCGCGATGCCTTCGTGGCGGCCGCGGTTCGTGCGGCGCGTATCGGGATTGATGCCGTGCAGATCCACGCCGCACATGGTTACCTTCTGCATTCGTTCCTGTCGCCGCTCGCCAACCAGCGGACAGACGAATATGGCGGCAGCCTCGAGAACCGCATGCGCTTCCCGCTGGAGGTGTTTGACGCGGTGCGTGCCGCCTTCCCGGCCGAAAAGGTCGTCTCGGTTCGTGTTTCCGCGACGGACTGGCATGATGGCGGCTGGAATTTGGAAGAGACGGTCGAATTCGCCAAGGCTCTTGATCTTCGCGGCTGCAATGCCATCAACGTGTCGACCGGTGGACTGCATGTCGACCAGAAAATCCCGGTATCACCAAGCTACCAGGTGCCTTTCGCCCGCACGGTAAAGGCGGCGGTCAGCATGCCTGTCGTCGCTGTGGGACTGATCACCGAGCCCTCTCAGGCAGAGGCGATCATCGCAACCGAAGATGCCGATCTCATCGGGCTGGCGCGCACGGTCCTTTATGATCCGCGCTGGCCCTGGCATGCCGCGGCAGCTCTTGGTGGAGAAGTATCTGCAGCGCCCCAGTATCATCGCAGCCAGCCCTCGACGTTGAAATCGCTGTTCAAGGCGTAATCGAAGGGCCATGCGCACGACTTGCGCATGAATGAGCAGGAGCGGCGACCACGACTTCGCGCCTCTATGAAACTATCGACCCTCCGGTCCATCCGGAGGGCCGATAACGGCTCCATTGCAGGGGTATTCGGCCTGTGTTGTCGGCGATCGCCGGTAATCGGTCCGAGGATTGCCTCGGTCGCGCAAGGCCGTGCCGTGCAAAAATTGACCCCTTGGTGCCTCGCGCTCATCGCTGGGGGTCGCACGCTCGGCAGATGCGCACACGATTGAAAACGCGAGGCGCCGCATTTATGGTACTAATTAGTACTGAATTCAAGACGGACGTGTGCCGCGCACGAAAATACCAATGCATCGGCGCAGGTGGCGGTGGCGATCGTCTCTGTTCTTCCAGTCGCGGCCCGCCGGTCCCATGCCGCCAAACAGCAGGTCCATCAGCATCCGGGCGCCGCTCATCGTATCGTCGAAAACCAGTTTCCGCTGTGCGACCTGAAGATCGAGCCATTCCGCCAGAAGCCGGCGGGATCGGTCGATACCTTCGACCCGCAGGACCTCGCCGAGTTCGGGAACCTGCGAGGCTTCCTGAATGACAAAGGCGATAAAGGCTTCACGCTCGCGTTCGTCGGCCTCTTCGATATCGATCATGAAGATCTCCTCGAGGACCTGATCGACAGGGCGGTCCTCTCCTGGAGGCCGTGGCAAGGCCAGCATCATCCGCCTGTGGGATCCGACCACGGCGAGGAACAGCTCGGCCTTGCTTGAGAAGACGTTGTAGATCGTCTGCTTGGAGATATGACATCGGGCCGCGACAATGTCGGTCGTCGTGCCGCGATAACCCAGCTCGACGAAAGTCCGCCGGGCTTCGTCGACGATCACCGTGCGGCGGTCTTCGTCGCTGAGTTTTTTCGGCCGACCTCTCACACGCTTTTTGTCCGGATCATCCATCACATCATTCCATCCGTGTCCTGCCTGCAATGTCCTGCCTGATATCCCGGCTGTGCTCAGGCAAGGGCTGCCACCGGATCCAGCCGTGAGGCATTACGCGCCGGCAGGTATCCAAAGACAATACCGATCAGGCAGGATGACACGACTGCGAGCGTGATCGGCGTTGCGGTAAACACCAGGCTGAAGCTTGAACCGAACAGGCTGAAAGCAACCCCGAACAGCAAGGCAAGGGCGACACCGAGCACGCCGCCGATCAGGCAGACAAGCACGGCCTCGATGAGAAACTGCTGCAGGATATCCTGGCGTCTGGCACCGACGGCCATGCGCACGCCGATTTCGCTGACCCGCTCCGAGACCGAGACCAGCATGATGTTCATCACGCCGATACCGCCGACGATCAGTGAGATGACGGCGATGGCGCCGATCAGCAGCGTCATCGTCTGGGTCGTGCTGGTGATCGTCTGGCGGATGTCGTCGGTGTTGAGGATGAAGAAGTCCTTGGAGCCATGGCGGCCGGTCAGGAATGTCGTCACCGTCTGTTCGGCGACACTTGTGTCGGTGTCGTCTGCGATCCTCAGCGTGATGCTGCGCAGCGACTGATCGCCGGTAAAACGCGTCTGCACGCTGGTATAGGGCATGTAGATGGAAAGGTTGTCACTGGAGCCGAAACCACCTTGCTGCGAGGAGATCACACCGATGACCCGCGACGGCACGCTGCCGACCAGGATGACCTCGCCGATCGCCTTGCCGGCATCGCTGCCGAACAGGGTCTTGGCGGTATTCTCGTCGATCACCGCGTCCTGTTCCATCGCCGATACGCCGGTATCGTCGAAGAAGCGGCCGGCCAGCAGCTTCGATCCCTTCACCTCGAAATACTGGCTGCCGACACCGTTCACCAGGGCATTGGCTTCTGTCGCTCCGAACCGCGCCGTCGTGCTGGTGGACACCGTCGGGGTGGCGGCGGCAACATAGGAGAGCTTTGCCAGCGCCTCGGCATCCGACACCACGAGTGTCTTCACCCGGCCGGACCGCATGTCGCCGAAGCCGCTGCCGGGAAACACCTCGAGCGTATTGGTGCCGAGGCTGCTGATATTGGCAAGCACCTTCTGCTGGCTGCCGGTACCGAGCGCCACGACCGATATCACCGATGCGATGCCGATGATGATGCCGAGCATGGTGAGGAAACTGCGCATGCGATGCGCCTTCAACGCCTTGCAGGCCATGAGAAAGGCTTCGCGAAAACGGTCAATGCCGGCCCCGACGCGGTTTGCCGGGGATGGTTCGCGAGGCGCGACATTACCCTTCCTGGCCTGGGCGGCCTGCGAGCGCGTGTCGGAGACGATCTGGCCATCCGAAATCTCGATGATGCGTTCGGCCCGCGCCGCCACGTTGGCGTCATGGGTGACGATGATGATGGTGCGGCCCTCGGCATGCAATTCGTCGAGAATGCGCAGCACTTCCTCGCCGCTCGACTTGTCGAGCGCACCGGTCGGTTCATCGGCCAGGATCACGTCGGCATTGTTCATCAGCGCGCGTGCGATCGATACGCGTTGCTGCTGACCGCCGGAGAGATGCCCGGGGCGGTGGTCGGTCCGATCCGCCATGCCCAGGCGCCCGAGAAGAGCGGCCGCCCGTTCGCGACGCTGGCTGCGATCGCGTCCGGCATAGACCGCCGGTATCTCGACATTCGACAGTGCCGAGATTTCGTCCAGCAGATGGTAACGCTGGAATATGAAGCCGAAATGCTCGCGCCGGAGCGCCGAGCGGGCGTCGTTGTCGAGCGCCGATGTCTCGCGCCCGGAAATTCTGTATGTGCCGGCGGTCGGGCGGTCGAGCAATCCGAGAATGTTCATCAGGGTCGACTTGCCGGAACCCGAGGCGCCGATGATGGCGACCATCTCGCCTCGCTCGATGGTCAGGTCGACATCCTTCAGGACAGTGATCGTGCCGTCACCCGAGGCATAATCGCGGCGAAGGCCGGTTAGCGAAATCAACGGTTCGGTCATTGCTTACCCCCTCAGAAGCCCATCGGCGGGCCGCCCGGGCCACGGCGGCCGGATGTCGTCGATGCGCCGGCGCTTGCCTCGCCGATCACCACCCGTTCGCCTTCGTTCAAGCCTGATTTCACTTCCGCGCTGATCTTGTTGTTGAGGCCGATCTCCACCTTGCGCGTTTCCATTCTGCCGTCTTTTTCGACACGCAGTTGCGAGGCGCCTGTGGCTGCGGTCTCCGGCAGGGCCGAGGAGGGGATGGTCAGCACATTCTTGGCCGAGCCGAGAATGATGTTCACCTCGGCGGACATGTAGGTGCGGAAACGACCGTCGTCGTTGGCGACGTCGAAGACGCCGATATAATAGATCGCCGACGACGAGGTCGAAGAAGATGACGACGACGAACTCGTGGTCGACGTCGATACGCTGCTATCGTCGGTGATCGATTCCGGCGCCGGCTCGATTGCCGTAAGCG
The DNA here is from genome assembly GCF_057163345.1 of Aliirhizobium sp. YIM B11859. Lineage (NCBI taxonomy): Bacteria > Pseudomonadati > Pseudomonadota > Alphaproteobacteria > Hyphomicrobiales > Rhizobiaceae > Aliirhizobium > Aliirhizobium sp. YIM B11859. Next base: position 68,315 of record NZ_JBXHAY010000010.1, on the reverse strand, counting down.
TCGTGTCATAGGTCTTGGCCCTGTCGCCGATCACATTGAAGCGAACCTTCTGCCCGGCTTCAACCCGGGTGATATCCGCCTCGGAAATCTCGGCACGGACGGTCATCCGGGTGAGATCGCCCAGGACGACGATGGTCGGTGCCGACTGCGTCGCATTGACGGTACGGCCCTCCTGGCTAACGATTGCAAGCACCGTGCCGTCCATCGGTGCGCTGATGCGGGTGTAACCCACATCAGCCTCTGCGGTCTCGACCGCCACTTCGGCCTCGGTGATCTGCGCGTCGAGCGCTTCGATCTGGGCCGTGACGACCTTTACTTCCGCCTCGGCTGATTGCAGGTCTGCGCGCGATCCCGCCTGTTTGTCGTAGATCGCCTGCTGGCGCTCCAGCGTCAGCTTTGCATTTTCCAGCTCGGCCACACGCTCGTTGCGTTGTGCCTGGACGTTTGCCAAGGCGGCCTTCGAGGTCCTGAGCGCATTATCCTGCGTGGTGGAATCGATCAGCGCAATCAGGTCTCCGGACTTGACGGTATCGCCGACCGCAACCTTCAGGGAAGTGATCCGACCGGAGGCCTGTGAACCGACCGCGACCAGCCTCGAAGGTTTTAGCGTTCCGGTCGCAAGGACAGTGGATTCAATATCGGCCCGCGTCACCGGCGCGGTGAGGGCAGCCGTTGTACCGGAAGCGGAGAAAGACAGCCTGGAGACGGCGACGCCACCGAGAATGGCGACAACCAGAAACAGGAGAGGAATGGCTTTCTTGAGCCGCATGGACGATACAACCTTTATGATACTGATAAGTACCGATATTGTTTGCCGCGCGCCTCCTGTCAACCGGAGCAATATTAAATTGTGGTTAGGTCGGACCGTCACCGAGAACGGGCGTTGTCGCGGCATCATGCGCCGCCTGATGCCGCCTCAGGCAGCCGTCGGAGCAAGCATTCCGAGACAGGCGACAAATGCGACGACGACGACCGCCAGACCAATTTCGGCAATCGTCGCTGCCGTCAAAGCGGCCTCTGCCGATCGCGATCGCGCAATTCGGGGCACCAGCCAGTAGCGGTTGGCGACGGCGATCAGGATCATCAGCGCCACAAGCGCTATCTTGCCGGTGAGAACCAGCTGATAGGGCTGCGACCAGTCGTCCGGAAGACCACCGATGATCAACATCGTATTCACGGCGCCAGAAAACACGACGATGGCGACCGCAACATGGCCGGCGGTCGAGAACCGGATGAGCGCGTGCATTGCCTGGCGACTGAAAAGCTTGCTCCGCATCAGGCGAAGCATCACGACCACCGGTACTAACGCTCCCACCCAGGCCCCTGCGGCGAGGAGATGGATTGCGTCGTTTATCTGGTGGGTGGTGCCGATCCAGCCGGAATTCATGGTGGCATGTCCGATCATTGCAAGTCCGGCGATCAGCAAGGCCGATACCAACGCTGTCAAGGACATCGATCTGTCGCCACCGGTCGATGCCGAGCATATGAAAAGCGCCAGCGTCGCGAGGCACTGCCACACCCAGGCGCTGCCGATGCTGGTGGCATCAAGAATGTCGAACATCGTCTGCAGCTCGGTCGCGTCTCGCCATCCGTTGCCAAGCATCGCCGAGCGCAACGGCAGCGTCGCCACCGTTGCAGCGAGGATCACCAGGACGGCTGTGATGCGAAGCAATCGAAGCCTCGACCAGACTTCTTCGCGAAGATCGCCGGAGACGAGAAACCTCAGATAGGCGGCACTTCCCCATAGGAAAAGCACCGCCACATCGAAGACAAAGCGGGTGACGACAAACGCTGTGTCCGGTCCGATCACGGCTTCACGGTGAAGCTGAAGGCGCCGCTCGTCTTGTGACCATCGGTCGAGAGAACATGCCATTCGACGTTGTAGATGCCTTGCGAAAGCGCGGTGGAGACGGGAACCACAAGCGTCTTGTCGCCGTCGGCAAGCTTGCCATCTCCAAGCCCGACCTTCTTTCCGCTGGCATCCGTGACTGTCACGCCGCTGAATTTGAGGTTCAAGGTCTCGCTGAAGGTGAGATCGAGTTCGGAAGGCGAGGTCACCGAAGCTGTGTCGGCTGGAACCGAGGTCTTCAGATGGGCATGGGCAAATGCCTGGCTGGAAACCGCGACGGTCGTGACAAGCGCAAGCACGGCGATCCTGATATTGCGAAGCATGGAGGTGTTTCCTTGTTGACGTTGGGTAGCATGGTTTTTCGCGAGAAATGAACCCGCCCAATGCAGGCGGGCGCCAGCCCGGCCGGCCGGTCGTGGGGCCGGCCAATGGCAATATGGTTCCTGATATGGAAGCCGGGCGTAACATGGCCGGCCGGCTTTTCGAGCGCGACGGAGGCCATGAATGTGGCAACGTCCGGCGCTGGCCGCCGGCGTTTACGTAGACATCTCGCTGGAAGGAGGCGCGCGCGGCCCTTGATTGGGCGGCAGCAATCGGGGCGGAGACGGCAGCTGCGCGGCGAGCGGAGCGCTTGCGGCAACGAAATAGGCAAGGCCTGCTTCGAGCTGCGCCATCGGCAACGGCAGGATCGTCGAGGCAGCGAGCCGGCAGGCTTCGCAGCCCTTGGCAAACTGCGCATCATGCTTGTGGTCGCCTGAACCGTCTTCGGCCCGGACCGTGACGCACAGGGTGGGGAGAGTGCCGTCGGGCAGCGTATAGGCCGCCAGTTCGGCAAGGTTGAAGACAGGATGATCCGAGAGAGGCAGCTTATGGGCAAAACCGACCATGATCAGGGCGAATGCGCAGATCATGCGCAGGCCCCATTTCCTATAGGTGGTCGGCTTGGAAATCGTCACGTCCGGTCGTTTCCACAAATGCGAGGCCTGCCTCTTAGCGCGACCTTTACGCACAACCAATGCGACATTTTCGCCAGTCTGGCAACGACGGCAGCAAGGAGGGTGGGCTCTGCTGCTCGCCTCTCCGGACGATCCGCCAGCCAGCTGAACAGAAGGCTGGCCCGTGGCCACCTACCGCCATAAACAGGTTCGCCTAGATGCCGTGACCCGCCACCGGTGGCGGCCGCAGGCAGGATAGAGCAAGCTCGATAAAGCGGCTGTTAAGGCTGCTTGCCGCGCTGGACTTCTTGATCAAACATATTTCCGACCATGCCAGCGCATCGTTCAAGGGTTTGACCGTCACGCCGCGATGGCTGGAGAATGCCGGAACCAGGGCAATCCCGAGGCCGCAATTGACGAGGCTCAGTGCGCTTGCGACACTCCCCGCCGTTACCCCTATAAGCGGCTCGAAGCCACCGGCGGCACATAACTGCATCAGGCTCGAGCCAAGACCGACACCCACCGGGTCCGGATAGGTCACGAACTTCTCCTCGGCGAGCCTGTCGACCGAGAGTTCTTCCATATCCTCCAGGCGATGCCCCTGCGGCAGGGCGATCGCCAGTTTGCTTCTTGCCAGAACGACACTGTCGAATTCCGGAGGAACATCGCCGATAGGGCTGCGCACGAGAGCGATGTCGAGCCGCCTGGCGCCGATATCCTCCAGCAACCTGAGCGGCGTGTTCTCGTGCATCGTCAACGCAAGCTTCGGATAGGTCTTCAGGAAGTCCCGAAGAAACTGGCCGAGAAGCGGATCCTCAACGGCCGAGCCGACATAACCGATCCGAAGTTCTCCAGCCATGCCACGGGCACTTGCACGCGCCAGATTGACGGCACGTTCCATCGAGAAAACGACCTTGCGCGCCTCCTTCTCGAAGACCATCCCGGCTTCGGTGAGATCGATGCGCCGATGCGCCCGATCGAACAGCTGCACGCCGAGACGTGCCTCCAATCCCTTTATCTGCTGGCTGAGCGCGGGCTGGGCAATGCCGAGTTTTTCGGCAGCTCTGCCGATATGCAGTTCATCGCAGGCCATCAGAAATGCGCGAAGCTGATGAATATCCATGGGACTCATAAGTGCGGACTTATCATTCCGACAAATATCCAAAATGGATTTGAGCGCAATCATGACCTATCGTCGCATATGTATTACTGGAATATAATTTCGAATAATTCGTGGAGCAATGAAGCAAAACACATGCGAATATGGAAATAATACAAAATACAATTCGCGAAATCTGGTGAATTACAAAAATAATTCCAGAATATTTACTCATTATACGGGCATTACTTCCGCATTCATCTGAAGTCATGCCTTATCAGCAGAGGCATCTCATGGCTAATCGTGATCCCAAAAGCACGTCGATCACCGACTTCCGGTCGGCGCTCGAGCTTCTAAAACAGTATGACGGCGAGTATCTGGAGACAGACGAGCCCGTCGATCCGCATGCCGAACTGTCCGGCGTGTATCGCTATGTCGGCGCCCGCGGCACCGTCAGCCGGCCCACCAGGCTCGGACCGGCGCTGATGTTCAACAAGGTCAAAGGTTATGACGGCGTACGCGTATTGATCGGACTGCTGGCATCGCGCCAGCGCGTCGCCCGGATGTTCGGATGCGACCCGAGAGATCTCGGACACATGCTGAAGAATTCGGTCGCCACACCGATCCCGCCAAAGGTCATTCCGCAGGCGCAGGCCGTATGCCAGGAAGTCAGGCACCTGGCGAGCGATCCCGGTTTCGATCTGCGCAAGATCCTGCCGGCCCCGACCAACACGGAGGAGGATGCCGGCCCCTATTTCACGCTCGGCATGTGCTATGCATCCGATCCGGAAACCGGAGAGTCCGACGTCACGATCCATCGGCTTTGCGTGCAGAGCAAGGATGAGATCTCGATGTATTTCGTCCCCGGTCGCCATCTCGATGCCTTCCGCATGAAGGCCGAAGCCGCCGGCAAGCCGCTTCCGATCTCGATCTCGATCGGCGTCGATCCGGCAATCGAGATCGGTGCTTGCTTCGAGGCCCCGACCACGCCACTCGGCTTCGACGAGCTCAGCATTGCCGGCAGCCTGCGTGGCAAGGCTGTCGAACTGGTCGATTGCCTGACCGTCGGTGCCCGTGCCATCGCCAATGCGGAAATCGTCATCGAAGGTGAGCTCGTTCCCAACTACCGGGTCCGCGAGGACCAGAATACAGACAGCGGCAAGGCAATGCCGGAATTTCCCGGTTATACCGGGGAAGCCAAGCCGGCCGTTCCGGTGATCAAGGTCAAGGCGATCACCCACCGCAAGGACCCGATCCTGCAGACCTGCATCGGCCCGAGCGAAGAACACGTCAACATGGCGGGCATCCCGACCGAAGCCAGCATCCTGCAGATGGTCGAGGCCGCCATGCCGGGCCGCCTGCTCAATGTCTTCGCTCACACCTCGGGCGGCGGCAAATATCTCGCCGTGCTTCAGTTCAAGAAGTCGGTGGCCGTCGATGAAGGGCGACAGCGGCAGGCAGCTCTGCTGGCTTTTGCAGCCTTCTCGGAACTGAAACATGTCATCATCGTCGACGAGGATGTCGATCTCTTCGATACCGACGATGTCCTGTGGGCCATGCAGACGCGGTATCAGGGCGACGCCAGCACGGTTTTCATTCCCGGCGTCAGGTGCCATCCTCTCGATCCGTCGCAGGATCCGGACTTCAGCCCCTCAATCCGCGACCATGGCATCACCTGCAAGACCATCTTCGATTGCACGGTGCCGTTCAACATGAAGCACCGGTTCCAGCGCTCTAAATTCAAGGAAGTCGATGTGACCCGTTTCATTTCAGGCTTCAAGAACTGAGGTGATCGCCATGCAGAAGCCACGTGTGGTTGTCGGCATCAGTGGCGCCACCGGCTTTCAATATGGCGTAAAGGTACTCCAGCTCCTTCGGGAGCTGGATACCGAGAGCCATCTTGTCATGTCTCGGGCCGCGGGCCTGACCCGCAAACACGAAACCGATTACGAAGAAAGCGACGTGACCCGGCTTGCCGACGTCGTCTATCCGCCAGGTGCTGTCGGCGCCGCCATCGCCAGCGGCTCGTTCCGTACCGCCGGCATGATCATCGCCCCCTGCTCGATGCACACGCTCGCGGCCATAGCGAGCGGCGTGACCGACAATCTTTTGACCAGGGCGGCCGATGTCGTGCTGAAGGAAAGACGCAAGCTCGTGCTGATGACGCGGGAGACCCCGCTGCATCTCGGTCATATCCGCAACATGGAACGCGTCACCGAATATGGCGCGATCGTCTTTCCGCCTGTTCCTCCCCTTTATACGGGCGCGGACAGCCTTGACGCCATCATCACTCACAGCGCGGCGCGCGCACTCACCTTGCTCGGTTTCGACCATCAGGCGCTTCCCCGCTGGGGCGAAACTGTCAAGGCAATCACGGACGAAGGAATGACAGCATGATGATCGGCCCGATTATAAACGGATGCGCAATCATTCTCGGCGGTTTTGGTGGCGGCGCATTGTCGAACCGATTGCCCGAACGACTGCGTATCGCCATGCCGCTCACCTTCGGTGCAGCCTCGATGGCCATGGGTGTCATTCTGATAAACCGTGCGGTTCACATGCCGGTCATGGTGCTTTCAGCCATTCTCGGTTCGCTGATCGGTGAACTGATCTATCTGGAAAAGGGCATAGGCTGGGCGGGCAGCAAGGCAAAAACGCTGGTTGAGAGGATTTTTCCGGCTCCCGAAGGCGGCATCAGCCAGCAGGAGTTCCTGGAAAAATTCGTCGCCATCATCGTTCTGTTCTGCGCCAGCGGCACGGGCATTTTCGGGTCGATGACGGAGGGAATGACGGGCGATGCTTCGATCCTGATCGCAAAATCCTTCCTCGATCTGTTCACTGCGGCAATCTTCGCCACCTCGCTCGGGTTCCCGGTGGTCGTGATCGCCGTGCCGCAATTGATCATCCAGCTCGCACTTGCCTATGGCGCCGTGCAGATCATGCCGCTGACGACCCCGGCAATGATTGCAGATTTCTCGGCGGTCGGCGGGCTGCTGATGCTGGCGACAGGCCTGCGGATCTGCGGCATCAAGGTGTTTCCCGTCGCCAACATGCTGCCGGGTCTGTTATTTGCCATGCCGATCTCGGTTCTGTGGACACATATGTTCTGACAAGCCAGGGCAGGCCGGCAGACACCCGGTCTGCCCGTTTTCAATCGGACAGCGACAATGACCGCATTACCCTTAGAAATCGCGGAGTTTTTCCGCAACCACCATGTCATGAGCCTTGCCGCGTCGAGCCTCGAAGGGATCTGGTGCGCCAGTGTCTTTTATCATTTCGAGGCGCAAAATCGGCAATTGCTGTTTCTGACGTCGACAGAGACCCGGCACGGCCGGATGCTCGCGGCAAACGGACAGGTTGCGGGAACGGTTGCCGGACAGCCGGTTGATATCGCCTCGATCAAGGGGATACAGTTCAGCGGGAAGGCCCTGTTGCTTGCAGGACATGCCGAGGACGAGGCGCTTTCAGCATATATGCAGCGGTTTCCATTCGCACGGAGCTTCCGTTCGCCGATCTGGGCAGTTGCGATCGACCACGCCAAACTGACCGACAATTCAAAAGAGTTCGGCCACAAGCTTTCCTGGAGCTCCCGATCGGAGGTCGAGGAAGCCGGAAAGCCGGCGAAGGACAGGCAATGACACGTTCCGCGAAGGAGGAATATGTGGTGCTGGTCGATCATCTCGACCGGCAGATCGGGGTTGCCGAGAAACTTGACGCACATCGGGACGGGCTTCTGCACCGCGCCGTTTCGGGCTTCATCTTCGATGCCGACGGACGTCTTCTCGTGCAGCGGCGCGCATTGGAGAAATATCACAGCCCGGGACTATGGGCGAATACATGCTGTTCGCATCCAAGGCCCGAAGAAGCGCCGGCAGACTGCATGGCAAGACGACTACGCGAGGAACTTGGCTGCCGCGCAAAAGTGTCTCACTTTGGCAGCATGACATATCGTGCCGATGTGGGCGCCGGCCTGATGGAATACGAATTTGTCCACGGCTACGCGGGACTGATAGAGGGCGACATTGCCATCAACGCCCGGGAAGTCGACAACATCGCCTGGCTCGACGGCGCAGAGCTGAGACAGATGTTGTCGCGCGGCAGGTCCACTTTATGCGCGTGGTTTTCGGCCTATCTGGAACTCGGTTTCTACGATCTCGCAGCCGCCGCGTCGCGACACCGGCTGCCAACCGCTGATACCGGGAAAAGGAGTGCGGGCTAGCACGCTAGCGCAATTCCGGTCGTAAAACTGCGCTCGCCGAGAGATCGATGCCAACAGCTTTCAGGTCGAATTGCATGCCGAAGACGGCGGCCCGATCAGACAACTGATGATCGTCATCCTCGGGCTTGCGCCGAGAATGACGATGGTGCCGGCATAACAAGCATCCGAACGGCGATTAACCGCCGCCTTCTGCCGGTTCAATCCAGCGGCTTGTAGGCGATCACGTCCATCTCGACCTTGACGTCGACCATCATCGGGGATTCGACGGTGGAACGGGCCGGCGGGTGGTCGATGAAATGTTTCTGGAAGACGGCGTTGAAGCTCGAAAAATCGCGGGCGTCGTCGAGCCAGACATTGACCTTGACGACATGTTCCAGCGTGCAATCGGCCAGTGCCAGAACCGACTTGATGTTTTCGATCACCTGTTCGGTCTGGGCGACGATATTGCCGACGATAACCTCGCCGTCGACGGTCGGCACCTGGCCCGAGACATACACGAAATCGCCAGCGCGCACCGCCTTGGCGAAGGGACGGCGCTGGCCGCCGGCCTGGGCATCGGCGACGTCATAGCGGATGATTTTCTTACTGCTCATGGGATAGTCTTTCTATTCGGGATGGACGGTGACGCTTCAGTGAGCGTCCTGCACGAAATGGCCGGGCGAGACTTCGCGATAGGTCCGCTTGGGCACGACATAATCGAAGGGACGCACCGGGCTCTTGACCTCTTCTGAAAGCGGCGGTGGGGTCTGGCCGCGGCGCGACGGATCGGGGATCGGCACGGCCGAGATCAGCCGCTGCGTATAGGCATGTTGCGGATTGTCGAAGATCGCGGAGCGCGGGCCGATTTCGACGATTTCGCCGAGGAACATGACGGCGACGCGGTGGCTCATGCGCTCGACAACAGCCATGTCGTGGCTGATGAACAGATAGGCCAGGCCACGTTTTTCCTGCAGGTCGAGCAGCAAGTTGGAGACCTGCGCCTTGACCGACACGTCGAGTGCGGAGACCGCTTCGTCGGCGACGATGAATTTCGGGTCGAGCGCCAATGCGCGGGCAATCGAGATACGTTGCCGCTGGCCACCGGAAAACTCGTGCGGATGGCGATCGGCCATCGCAGCCGAGAGGCCAACCTGTTCCAGCAGTTCGGAGACGCGGGCCTTGGCGTCGCGGCGGCCCATCAGGCCATGGGCGAGGATCGGTTCGGCAATCGCGGAGCCGACGGTGATGCGCGGGTTGAGCGAGGCGAACGGGTCCTGAAAGATCATCTGCGAGGTGCGGCGCATGGTGCGCAATTCCCGCGTGCCGGCCTTGGTGACGTCCTGTCCGCCGATGACGATCGAACCGGCGGAGGGATTGAGCAGGCGGATGATGGCGCGGCCGGTCGTCGACTTGCCGCAGCCGGATTCTCCGACCAGCGACAGGGTTTCGCCGGGCCGCAGGTCGAAGGAGACATCTTCCACCGCATGGACGCGGCCGTTCGGCAGGTCGAAACGGACGGCGAGATTATCAACCTTGAGGATCGGTTCGATGGTCGCCGCGACCGGGTTCATCTCGCGGCCATCGATGGCCACGCCGGTCGCGGCATCCACTTCGGGGAAACGTTTTGGCGCGACGGCGGTACCCATCGTGCCCAGCCGCGGGATCGAGGCGAGCAGCGATTTCGTGTAGATCGCCTTCGGTGCTGCGAAGATTTCGGCTGTCTTCCCGGTTTCGATCATGTCGCCGCGGAACATCACCACGGTGCGGTCGGCGATTTCGGCGACGACGCCCATGTCATGGGTGATGAACAGCACGCCCATGTTTTCCTCCCGCTGCAGCTCGCGCAGCAGGTGGAGGATTTCGGCCTGGATCGTCACGTCGAGCGCGGTGGTCGGTTCGTCGGCGATCAACAGTTTCGGGCGACAGGCGAGCGCCATGGCGATCATCACGCGCTGGCGCATGCCGCCGGAGAATTTGTGCGGATATTCGTGCAGGCGGGTTTTCGCGGCCGGAATACGCACGCGCTCCATCAGCCGCACGGTCTCGGCCTCGGCTTGCGCCCATGACAGGCCGCGATGCAGGACCAAAGCCTCGGCGATCTGGTTGCCGATGGTGAAGACCGGGTTGAGCGAGGTCATCGGCTCCTGGAAGATCATGCCGATCGAACCGCCGCGCACCTTGCGCATCTCGGCTTCGCTGGCCTTCAGCAGGTCCGTGCGTTCGAGCAGGATGCGGCCTTCGGTGCGCGAACGGCCGGGTGGCAGCAGCCGCATGGTCGATAGCGCCGTGACGCTTTTGCCCGAGCCGGATTCGCCGACGATCGCAACCGTTTCGCCGGCATCGACATGCAGGCTGATATTGCGGATGACGGCTTTCCAGCCATCCCGCGTCTTGAACGAGGTGGTCAGGTTCTCGACCGAGAGCACCGGCTTCTTTGTAACTGTTTCGGTCATGATCAGCTTTCCTTGGCGAGACGCGGATCGACGAGATCGCGCAGGCCGTCGCCCAGCAATTGCAGGGAGAGAACCGAGAAGACGATGGCCAGCCCCGGAAACACCATCAGCCACGGGGCGTTGTTCATGTATTCGCGGCCGGATGCCAGCATCGTGCCCCAGGTCGGCATGTCGGTGGAGACACCGACGCCGAGGAAGGAGAGGCTCGCCTCCGCCAGCATTGCCGAGGCGAAAACGAAGGTGGCCTGCACGAGGATCGGCGAGGCGAGATTGAGCAGGACGTGGCGGGCAAGGATCTGCCAGGTCGGCAGGCCCATGGCGACGGCCGCCTCGATATAGGGCAATTCGCGCAACACCAGCGTCGAACCGCGGACGATACGGGCAAGCCGCGGCGCATAGGTGATGCCGAGGGCGAGAATGACAGTCGTCAGCGAAGGGCCGAGGGCTGCAACCAGAGCGATGGCGAGAAGGATGTCGGGGAAGGACATCATCGCATCGAGAAGACGCGAGATCGGCGCATCGAGGCGGCGGAAGAAGCCGGCGGCGACACCGAGGATAACGCCGAGCACGGTGGAGATGACGACGACGCCGAGGCTGACGAGCAGCGAGATGCGGCCGGCAAAGATGGCACGCGAGAAGATGTCACGGCCGAATTCATCGGTGCCGAAGAAGTTCGTCATCGACGGGGCTTTGAGCTTGTTGACGATGGAAAGCTTGTTCGGCGCATAGGGCGCGATCCAGGGCGCGAGCAGCGCCGCAGTCACGACGATGACCAGGATGATCGCCCCGAACAACATGGCGCGGTTGCCGAACAGGCGGCGAAGGCCAGACGCGAAGGGCATGGAGAGGGAAGCCATCGTGGTCATAGGCGCACCCGCGGATCAACGAGAATATAAAGCATGTCGACGACAAAGTTGATGAGGACATAGATGGCGGCCACGACGAGCAGCGCGCCCTGGATGACCGGGTAATCGCGGCGCAGAACCGCCGAGACGACGAGATTGCCCACACCCGGCAGGCCGAAGACGGTTTCGGTGACAACGGCACCGGCCACCAGCATGGCGACCGACAGGCCGATAACGGTGATGATCGGGATCATCGCGTTCTTCAGGGCGTGTTTGAGGATAACACGGCCTTCGCCAGCGCCCTTGGCGCGGGCGGTGCGAACGTAGTCATCGCCCAGAACATCGAGCATGGCGGCGCGGGTGAAGCGGGTGATCAGCGCCGAATTGACGACGCCAAGCGCCACGGCCGGCAGAACCAGATGGTGCAGACGTTCGAGGAAAGGCGTTTCGGGTCCGCCGTAACCGGAAGCCGGGAACCAGCCTTGGCCGACGGCAAAGATCTGGATCAGCATCAGCCCGAGCCAGAAGCTCGGCACGCTGGCGGCGACCATGGTCAGCGTCACGACGATCTGGTCGAACATCGTGCCGCGCTTGACGGCTGACAGGATGCCGACCGGAAGCGCGATACCGACGGCGATCAGGATCGAGAACAGGGTGAGGAAAAAGGTCGGTTCGGCACGCGCGGCAAGTGCCGTCGTGACCGGTTGGTTCAGAAAGTTCGACTGGCCGAGATCGCCCTGCAATATGCCCAGCACGAACTGGCCATATTGAACGATCATCGGCGCATCGAGACCCATCTTCTCGCGCAATTGCGCGATATCGGCCGGGGTCGCATCCGACCCCAGCATGACGGCGGCAGGATCGCCAGGCGTGACGCGAACGATGATGAAGACCACCGTCACGACGAGGGCGAGCACGATTGCCATGCCCCCCAGTCGTTTCAGCAATGCCTGTGCGATCCTTGCCATAGTCGGTTCCCAGTCTCTTTTTAGGCCTTACTTCTTCTTCGGGGCCACGTTCCAGAAATGCGGCCAGTAGGTCGGCTCGTAACCGGACACGCCATTGGCGACGCCGGACACGGCATTGAAGTTGCCGACCTTGTAGAGCGGAGCATCATCATAGATGACCGTCTGGATACCGTCCCAGGCCTTCTTCTTGGCCTCGTCGGTCGTCGCATCCATGTAGGCGGCAACGGCCTTGGTCTTCTGGTCGGAAACGTACCAGCCCGGATAGGTGTCGGTGATCGTGTTGATCGTCGTCGGGTCGCCCGGGAAGTTGGAATGGGTGATGAAGATATCCCATGCCTTGCTGTCCGCGCGGCGGGTGGTGAGCGTTGCCCAGTCGACCACCTGCAGATCGACCTTGAAGCCGGCGGCTTCGAGATAGGCCTTGGCGACTTCGCCGATCTTGTAGTGGAACTCGTATTGGCGGCTTGTCAGAAGCCGGATCGGCGTGCCGTCGTAACCGGCAGCCTTCAGGAGCTTGGCAGCCGCTTCCGGATCGCCTTCGCCGTAACGGGCAACACCGGCTTCGGTGTGCCAGAAGGAACCCTTCGGGAAGATCGAGGCATCGACGCTGAAGAAACGATCGTCGGAGAAGGCGGCCAGCATCATGTCCTGGGCATTGAGGGCTGCCTGAACGGCCTGGCGCAGCTCTTTCTTGACCAGAAGGCCTTCCTTCATGTTCATGTTCATCGATGCCCAGCCGGCATCCTTGAAGATGACGGGCTTGGCATTGCCGCTCTTTTCGACACGCTCATAGGCGCTGACCGGCAGCGAATCGGCGTAATCGAACTGGCCGGAAATCAGGCCTTCGACGCGGGTATTGGCGTCCGGAACCGGAACGAAACGGATTTCCTTGGCGATCGCCTCGCGCTTGCCGGCATAGTTGCTCGGCGTGCCTTCCGGCGACTTGTAGCCGTCGAAACGGACGAGCTGGGTATATTGGTCGGGCTTGCGTTCCTTGAGGGCGTAAGGGCCGGTGCCGACGAAATCGGTCAGCGTGTCCTTGACGTCTTCCGACGGCATGATGACCGAGGCCTGCGACAGCGTGGCGAGCAGCGGCGCATAACGCGACTTCAGCTTGAAGACGACCGCATGGTCGCCGTCTTCGGTCAGGCTTTCGACAATGCCGGCAACCTGCTTGCCCTTGGAATTGACCGCCATCCAGCGCTTCAGCGACGCGGTGACGTCCTTGGCATCGAAGTCGCTGCCATCGTGGAATTTCACGCCTTCGCGCAGCGGGATCTTGTAGGTGAGGCCGTCTTCAGAAATGGTCGGCATGCCGGCTGCGAGCAGCGGTACGGACTTCCATTCGGCGTCATAGGTATAGAGCGTTTCGAAAATGTGCTGGTCGATGGTCAGCACGATATCGGTCGCCGTCTGCATGACGTCGAGCGTCGGCGGTTCGCCGATCGTCGCAACCGTCAGAATACCGTCGCTCGACTGGGCGAGAGCCAGGCTGCTGGTGCCGGCCAAGGCCGCCAGCGTCATCAGGACAAGTGCACTCTTTTTCATGGTCATCCCCTTGTTGTGTTCGGTTCGGTCAGTGATTTCGGCCGGCTTTCCTGTCCGGCCGAGAATTCAGGCATCCAGTCCCAGCGGATCGGCCATACGCGGCCAGAGCTTCAGGCTCGCCTTGCGATAGGGCGTCGTCGCCGGATTGGTCGGATAGGAGGTCGGCGCGGCGATATAGACGATCTCGGAGGAAACCGGCTGGAAACCGGCATAAAAATGATTGGTCGACTTGATCAGCATGTAGGACTTGCGCGCGAAATCGATGCCCTGATTGGAGAAGATGTCGGGCTCATAGGTCTGGGTGCGGCTGGTGATCAGCACGATATCGATATGGGTGCCGACCGGACGGATGACGGCGGCGCTGCCGAGCGTGACGCGGGAATTGCGGAAGCTCTGCCAGCCGGCGTCGAAGACCTTTTGCACGGTGACGCGCAGGTCGAGCGGATCGCCGCCTTCCGGGCTCGACTTGCCGCCGACGCGCAAGGCCAGTTCCGCACCTTCACCCGCCGCGTGGCAGAAGCTGACGGCGATCGGATCCCAGATGGTGGCGACGGCAAAATCGTCCATGCCGCGTTCCATCATCCGGCGCAGGATATAGGTCGCGTCGCCTGCCACGCCGCCGCCCGGATTGTCCCAGACATCGGCGATGGTCACCGGCTTTTGCGGATGCGCGGCGCGGATGGCGATCGCCTTGTCGAGACCGGCTTCGGTATCGAACATCGGCATGGCGGTCGTCTTGCGCAGGCTGTAAAGCTCGCGGCCGAGTTTTGCCGCCAGTGCGTCACCCTTTGCCTTGTCATTGTCGGAAACGACGACGATGCGGGTGCCCATGTCGGGCACGTCGCCGGCCATGAAACCATGGATGACGGAGGCCGACAGGATGCCGTCATGGCCTTCCAGCGCCTGCATGCGATCGACGAAGGAGCGCATCGGTTCGCGGCTGGTCGGGAAAATGGTGATCATCCGGCAGTCGAAGGTGGAGATGACCGGCTTGATTTTTCCACGCAGCGCCTGGAGCGCCAGTTCGACCACATGTTCGCCGCGTTGTTCGAAATCCGTATGGGGGAATTCGAGGAAGGCGGCCATGATGTTGAGGTTTGCAACGCGCAGGGCCGTCAGGTGGCTGTGCGGATCGAATTCGGCGGCGATCAGCACGTCTGGCCCGACCATGTCTCGGACGCGGGCGAGGAAATCGCCTTCCGGATCATCATACCCTTGGGCTGCCATCGCGCCATGCAGGCCGAGCACGACGCCATCGACGGGCAGGGCGGCTTTCAGCTCAGCAAGGATCTGGTCGCGCAAGGTCTCATAGGTCTGGCGCTGGATGAGGCCGGCGGGTTCGGCCCAGCAGGACGTGCCTTCGATGACGGTGAAACCCTCTTCGCGGCCTCGGCGGCGCAGGATCGGGACGACGGAGGAACACAAGGTCGGCGTATCCGGGTGTTCGCCCGGCGCGGCATAAAACGCCGCCTTGAAGGCGTTCATATCCGTCGGCACGGGGGAAAAGGTGTTCGTCTCGGTCGCCAGCGAGGCGGTGAAGATGCGCATGTCTGTTATCCGAATGCACTCCGGCCAACGCGCCGCTGTTACAGCCGCCCGAATACCGTCGCCATATTGTCCCTGATGTGAAGTTTGCCGAAGCTGCCATGTCCCTACCGCCGCTTCAGCGACAGTCCAGGCACTCTCGGTTCATCCGATGTCCCGTTTTCCTCAAGTTCACCCACTCACCGTTTCGGTGTAATTTATTTTCTTCATAATGCGTCAAATGTTGCCGAAGTCAACGGATTTTCAGATTTCGCACTATTTTGTGTAATTTATTTTCTTAATCGCGAAAATCGAAGAAAATTTTCACGGCCTTCCCGAGGCGTAGCAGCCGAAGTCGAGGCCGGTGCAACGGCATTCTGTTTTGGAATCAAGCCATTCGGCCGGTCCCGGCTGCGTGCCGGCGGCAAACAATCGTCATAGCCGCATGAAAAAGGGCGCCCCTGAGAGGCGCCCGATTTTCATCATTCCGTGACCGCCGCGCCCTGCGGTAAGGAGCGGCCGGCCTTTTGCGGTAAAAATTTTCAGGCCGCAGCCCTACCAGACGGTGCCGCGCGCATCGACATTTTCAACCCGCGAAACGATGCCGTCGCGATGGAAGACCATGCGGTCGAACAGGTTGGTGACGACGCAGGTATGGTTCGGCACGACCTTCACCATCGAACCGATCTCGGGGAAGGGCGTCTTGCAGTCGGTGAGATCGACCACGGCATGTTCTTCCGACAGCGAGACGATGCGGGCGCCCTCGAAACCGGCGACTGCACCGTAATCGGTAAAGCCGAGCAGATCGGAGGTCAGTGCCTTGGAGCCGCTGTCCAGCACCGCGCGATCCGGCGCCGGGCGGGATACGACGGTGGCGAGGATATGCATGGCGAGATCGTCATTGCTGCAATGGCCGGCGCGCACCATGCTGCGGTCGTTATAGACATAGGTGCCGGCGCGGTGTTCGGTGGCGGACGGCACGCGATGGGCGAAAAACAGATCCGGCGAACCGCCGCTGGAGCGGACCGGGCATTCGAGGCCTTTTTCAGCAAGCAATGCGATGGTGCGAGCCATGAAGGTCTCGACCTGTTCCGCGCCGCCGACCGACGGATAGGTCATGATGCCACCGAACCGAAGACCGGGGGCCGCCGCGATCTTTTCGGCAAGCGCAACGGCCGCTTCCGGCGTTTGCACGCCGCAGCGCTTGCCGCCGGTATCGCATTCGATCAGCACGGTGAGCGGCTTCTCGGCCTCGAAGGTCGCGGCGAGGCCGGCAATGGTGGTCTCGCTATCGGCGACGACGGCGAGTTTTGCGACGCGGGCATTGAGCGCCTTCAGGCGGGCAAGCTTGGCGACGCCGAGAATGTTGTAGGTGATCAGGATGTCGTCAAAACCGGCATCGGCGAACACTTCCGCTTCGGTCACCTTCTGGCAATTGAGGCCAACGGCGCCGGCTTCCAGCTGCTGGCGGGCGATGGCGGCGATCTTGTGGGTCTTGATATGTGGCCGGAAGGCCTTGCCGTGTTGATCGCAATAGGCCTGCACCCGCGCGATATTGGCGGCCAGCCTGTCCTCGTCGATAACGGGCATGGGGGTTGCAACCTGATCGAGCGGTGTGCCGGGTTCGGGCCACGGATAGTTCATCGATGAAGACCTCGTTGGAATGGATGTGCTGCCGGATGCAGATGATGGCGGCGCCAGAAGGATTGCTTTTATTTTCGTCGAACAGGCAAGTTTGATTGATGCTGGCCGTCACTATGCTATCAAATTGCTCATCAGTGAAATTCATTTTCACAAGCTTGCGCATTTTTCTGATGCGGCCAATCCGAGGGAAAGACCGAATGGATCTGTTTCATGCCCTTTCCGATCAGGACGCCAAGCTTTCCGGTCTTGAGGCGAAGCTTGCCCGGTTCGCGCTGGACAATGTCGATTTCGTCGTCAATGCATCGATCATCGAGGTGGCGGAAAAAGCCGGCGTTTCGCCGCCCACGGTCACCCGTTTCTGCCGGCGGCTGGGTTGCCAGGGATATTCGGACTTCAAGGTGCAGCTGGCAAAGCTCGCCTATGTCGGCCTGCGTTATCTGACCCCGGAAGCGCCGACGGCAACGGCGGAAGAAGTGGCGCAGGATATCGTGTCGAAGGCGCAGAACGCGCTGTTCGAGGTGCATCGCCAACTTGATCTGCGCGCAATCGAAAAGGCGGCGCAGATGCTGCGGGGCGCCGAGTTCATCCAGGCCTTCGGCGCCAGCGGCAATTCGGCGATGATCGTCAACGAGCTGCACAATCGGCTTTTTCGCCTGAGCTGCCGGGTTAATGCGTCGAGCGACCACGGCATGAACCTGATGATTTCGGCCGCTGCCCAGCCCGGCACGGTGGTTTTCGGTTCGTCCTTTACCGGCCGCGACATGGGGCTCGTCCATTGCCTGGAGCTGTTGCGGGAGCGATCCATCCCGACGATCGTGATGACCCAGAGCGGCTCGCCGGTGGCGGATGCCGCCGACCTGGTGATCGCCATCGAGATGCCGGAGGGCAAGAACATCTTTCGCCCGACCTCGACGCGTTACGCCTATCTGGCGGCGATCGACATCCTTGCCAACATGGTCGCCTATGCCGACCGCACAAGAGCGATGAAATCGCTGCGGGCGATCAAGGAAGAGCTGGTGCGCAACCGCGACGGCGACGACCGGCAATTGCTCGGCGACTGACAGCACATCGACAGAGTATGGAGCAGCGGCCAAGCGACGCCCGGTCCGCTGCCCACCCCAATCCTATTGGACTTCGTTGACGTAGCGATGGTTTGCGGTGGTTGCCCGGTGGGCGGAGATCAGCACCGGCACAGCCATCTGGTCATAGGCGATCTCGTCAATGGTCAGTACCGCAGCGGGCAGCGTCAGGCCAAGCCAGCGCACATCCTCTTCCGTTGCCAGATCGGCGCCGATCTGCTCGCGTACGGCAGAGATGCGCAGCCCATGATGTTCGAGCAGGTGAAGATAGAAGAGCGGCGGAATGTCTTCCTTGTTCTGCGGAAAATTGGGAACCCGCTCCAAAGACAACGTCAATGTCTCATGCATGATCGGCCGGTCGTCGACATTGCGGTAGCGATGAAAGCGGACGATCGGCGCCCCCTCTTCGATCTGCAATTTTCCCGCATCGTCGGCGGATGCGGCGCCGCGTTCGAGCGATGTGACGGTCGTCACCGACTTGCTGAGCGAACCATCCAACCCGTGCAGGCGGAAATACTGGAAGAACAGGCGAAGGCTGTGCTGCGGCTTGCGGCCGGTGACCACCGTGCCGGTCTTGCGGCGGCGGCTGAGAATGCCGTCATTGGTCAGATCCATCAAAGCCCGGCGAATGGTGCCGACGGCGACGCCGTAAGTTTGCGACAATGCCACTTCGCTAGGCAGAACCGAGCCGGGCTCGAGCTTGCCGATCATGATCGCTTCGGTAATCTGCCGCTTAACCACTTCATAAAGCGGCAAAGAAAGCTCGCCGAGCTTTCCGGCATCTGATGATATATTAGGCAATTCCGGCAATTATTTGCCTCTTCTTTGGAGTTGACTCATCCGGTCGATCTACGCAGTATTACTATATAGTTTATATTAAAGCGCAAGCTGAGGAGGCGGGCGCAAGGTGCCGAGGATACCGTAATGAACGATCAGCCATCCGCGCTGCAACACACCCTGACCTCTGCCATGGCAGTGATTGAACAGGATGTCGAGGTCGCCGTTCAGGATTTGGCACGGATGGTCGCCGTCGATACGTCCTTTCCGCCCGGTGAAGGTTATGGTCCGTTCGCCGATCTGATGACCGAGCTGCTTGCGCCTCTCGGCTTCGATTTCGAGCGGGTGACGGTACCGCGCGAGCTCTGGCACGTTGCCGGCGGACCGGCCTCTGGCGAACGCACCAATCTGGTTGCGAGCCGCGTGACGGACAAGCCGGTCTGCGGCCTCTATTACCACGTCGACACGGTTCCGGTCGCGCCCGGCTGGACGCGCGATCCGCTGTCGCTGACCGTCGAAGGCGACAACCTCTATGGGCTTGGTGCTGCCGACATGAAGGGCACGATCGCCGCCACGCTTCTCGCGCTGCGCGCGGCAAAACAGTGCGGCGTAACACTGGCCTATGATCCGATGCTGCTTCTGTGCACAGACGAGGAAGGCGGGCTTTATCCCGGCATCCGTTATCTGGCCGAACAGGACATGCTCAAGGGCCATATCCTCAATTTCAACGGTTCGGCCGCGCCGCGCGTCTGGGCCGGCTGTTTCGGCATTTTCAACCTGCAGGTGACGATTACCGGCCATGCGGTGCATGCCGGCGAGGGCAATCGCACAGGTGCCGGCGTCAATGCCATCGAAGGCGCTTTGCCGGTGCTGAACGCGCTGGCCGCTCTCAAGCCGGAAATCGCCAAACGGGAATCCAGGCTCGCACCGCCGCCGCATGCGACCGGGCCGCTTCGCCCGTCCTTGACGATCGCCGCGGTCAATGGTGGCACGGCAGGCGGCCAGGTACCGGCGGAAATCAAGATCCTCGTCTCGCGCCGCTACGCGCCCGAAGAAAATTATGACGCGGCGCGCGCCGAGATCGAGACCGTGATCGGCGACTGCCTTGCCGGCACCGACCTGAAGCTCGCCATCGACCTCGTCGGCCATCTGATCCCGACCGATGATCCGGATGGCCCGCACTGGCCGCGCTGGCAAAAGGCGCTGTCGGAAGGTTTTGGCTATGCCCCGGAAGACTTTGCCAAATGGGGTGCGGCCTCCTGCTCCGACTTCGGTTATGTGCAAAAGGCCGGATTCGGACCGGAAGTGCTGCTCGGCGGTCTCGGCCGGCCGGCAAGCTGCATCCACAGCCCGGAAGAACACACGACTCGCCAGGACATCATCGCGCTCGCCAAAAGCATTCTCGCCTATCTCGCGGCCGACTTTGCCCCAGACGCAATCCCAGAAACACGCCATTCCTGAAAACCGCAGCTGATAACCAAGGGAACTGAAACATGCTGGAAATGAAACGCCGCTTCTTCCTGGCCGGCACCGCCGCCATTCTCGCGGCCCCCTCGATGAGCTTTGCCCAGGCGGCAACGCCTGCAAAGGGTGGCACGCTGAAGATCTCCGTCGACCAGGCGGCAAGCGTCATCCATCCGCTGCTGACCCGCGTCAACCCGGAATACCTGGTGACCGAGCTGCTCTACAGCAACCTGACGCGTCTCAAGGTCGACATGTCGATCGAGCCGGATCTCGCCGAAAGCTGGAGCGCCAACGATGCGCTGACCGAATGGACCTTCAAGCTGCGCACCGGCGTTACCTTCCATGACGGTTCCGCCTTCACCGCCAACGACGTCGTTGTTTCGCTCAAGACCATTCTCGATCCGGCAACCGCGTCGCCCGGCCGCAACAATATCGGCCCGATTTCCGATATCACCGCCGTCGACGACACGACCGTACTGATCAAGCTGTCCGGCTCCTATGCCGACCTTCCGGCAGCCCTTGCCTATCCGAACGCCCGCATCATTCCGGCATCGATTGCCAAGGGTGACCTGAAGAGCCTGTCGACCAAGGCCGTCGGCACCGGCCCGTTCAAGCTCGTCTCCTACGAGCCGGACCGCCTGATCGTCGTCGAGCGCAACGAAAAATATTACGACCCGGCACGCCCTTACCTCGACCGCGTCGAAGTGCATGTTTTCCCCGATACCTCGGCTGAAAGCTCGGCGCTGCTCGCCGGCGATATCGACATCGTCTCGACCATCCAGCCGCCGGAATTCCTGCGCGTCGACGGCAATGACGGCATCGTCACGCTGCGCACGCCGTCCGGCCAGTTCTGCAACATCAACTTCGGCTGCGACACGGCGCCGTTCAACGATGCCCGCGTGCGCCGCGCCATTGCGCTCACCGTCGATCGCGAAGCCATGGTCGGTTTCGTCACCGAAGGGTTCGGCACGATCGGTAACGACACGCCGCTCAACCCGTCCTACCGTTTCTTCAAGGATATCAAGCAGCGCGAAAAGAACATCGAGGAAGCCAAGAAGCTTCTGGCCGAGGCCGGTTTCCCGAACGGTCTCGAAGCAACGCTGATCGCCTCCGACCGCCCGGCCGTGCGCACCCAGCTTGCCGTGGCGCTGAAGGAAATGGCCAAGGAAGCCGGTATCACCATCAACGTCCAGACCATGCCGCATGCGACCTATCTGGATCAGGTGTGGAAGAAGGGCTCGTTTTATGTCGGCTTCTACAACATGCAGCCGACCCCGGATGGCATCTTCAAGCTGCTCTACACCTCTGATGCAGCCTGGAACGAAACCCGCTGGAACAACAAGGCATTCGACGCCCTGATCGCGGAAGCCCGCGGCACGGTCGACGAGGCCAAGCGCACCGAGCTTTATACCAAGGCACAGGACATCATGAACGAGGACGTTCCCTCGATCATCCCGTCCTTCTTCGACGTTCTGGCTGCCAAGCGCAGCTGGGTCGAAGGGTTCGAAGCACATCCCCGCGCCTCGGTCTACCGCCTCGATTACGCCTCGCTCACCGACAAGGCGCCGAAGCGCGGCTGATCTGTTTGACTGCCGGACGCTTGCCTCGGGCAAGACCATGGCATGAGCGAAGTCCCCTCCCAACCCTCCCCACAAGGGGGAGGGCTTAACCCGGCCGATCCGCCGAACTTCAATCGAGGCAAAGCGGATGCCACAGGTCTTCTCCCCCCTTGTGGGGGAGATGGCCGGCAGGCCAGAGGGGGTCTTTGCTGAATGTCATTTCCAAACCGCCGAGCGTCCGGCCCTCTTGACCAAGGAACAAGCCCCTGTCCCCGAACTACATAGCCAAGCGGCTGGTGATGATCGTCTACACACTCCTTGTCGTGTCGCTGATCGTCTTCGCCATTACCCAGATTCTGCCCGCCGACGCCGCCGTCATGATGCTGGGCGAAAACGCCACCAAGGATGCGCTCGACGCGCTGCGCCAGACCATGGGTCTCGACCAGCCGATCTGGCAGCAATATGCGACCTGGCTCGGCCATGTGCTGCAGGGCGATCTCGGGACTTCGCTGCGCACGGGCCAGCCGGTCGGTCCGGTCATGTTCGAGGCGCTCGGCCGTTCGCTGCTTCTGGCGCTCCTGTCGATCGGGCTGATGCTGGTGCTGGCCATTCCGCTCGGCATCATCGCCGCCATCCGCCGCGGCAAGATCGCCGACATGGTGGTGAGCCTGATCTCCTATGCCGGCGTGGCGCTGCCTGAATTCGTCACCGCGACGCTTGCCGTCCTGATCTTCGCCGATTGGATGAAATGGCTGCCGCCCACGGGCTACGTGCCGCTCACTGAGAATTTTCTCGATGGCCTCGCGCATCTGGTGCTGCCGGTCTGTGTCATCTCGATCATCCTGATCGCCCATGTCTCGCGCATGGTGCGCTCCGAACTCGTCGACGTGCTGCATACCGATTATATCCGCGCCGCCAGGCTGAAGGGCCTGTCGCGCGGACATGTTCTGCGCCGCCATGCGCTGCGCAATGCGCTTTTGCCGACCATCACCATCGTCGCGCTCGATGTCGGTTACCTGCTCGGCGGCGTCATCGTGGTGGAAGAAATCTTCGCCATTCCCGGCATCGGCCGACAGCTGATCGTCGCCATCCAGGCGCGTGACCTGCCAGCCATCCAGGCCGGCGTGCTGATCATGGCCGCCACCTATTCGATCGTCAATTTTATCGCCGACATCCTCTATGCCTGGCTCGACAAGAGGATCCAGTATGACTGATTTCCTGAAACGTCTCCTGAAGACGCCGCAGGGCGCCATCGGCCTTTTCCTCGTGGCTTTGGTCCTCATGATCGTCATGTTCGGCCCGATGCTAGCGCCTTACGATCCGGAAAAGCTGTCGCCGCTCGCCCGCTACAAAGGGCCGAGTGCCGCCTATTGGCTGGGAACCGACCAGTATGGCCGCGACATCTTCAGCCGTCTTCTGATCGGCGCCCGTGCGACCGTCGTGATGGCGGTGCTTGCGACCATCGCCGGCACGCTGATCGGAGCGCTGATCGGTACCGCATCCGCCTTTCTCGGCGGACGCGCCGACGAGCTGATCATGCGCACCATCGATGCGGTGATGTCGATCCCGAGCCTGTTGTTTGCGCTTCTCGTGGTCAACCTTCTGGGCTCCAGCACCGTCAACGCGCTGGTGGCCGTCGCCATCGCGTTTGCACCGGGCATGGCCCGTATCACCCGCAGCGTGGCGCTGTCGGTGCGCAAGCAGGATTATGTGAATGCGGCGATCGCCCGTGGCGAAAGCTCGAGCTACATCATCCGCCGCGAAATGCTGCCGAACGTGATCGCGCCGATCATCGTCGAGATGACCATTCGCGTGTCGTTCGCCGTGATGTTGTTTGCGACCTTGAGCTTTCTCGGTCTGGGTGCCCAGCCACCGGCTGCTGAATGGGGCCTGATGGTCTCGGAAGCGCGCCGTTACATGCATCTTTCCGCCGGCATCCTGATCTGGCCGAGCGTGGCGATCGCCACCGTTGCCGTCGGCTTCAACCTTCTGGGCGACGGTCTTCGCGATGCCCTCAATCCGCGGACCTGAGGTGACACCCATGAACAATACAGACAACAGCCCGGCCGTCTCGCCGGTCCCTGGCCCGGTTCTGGAAATCCGGAACTACTCGCTGGATTACCAGACGGCCAATGGCCCGTATCACGCGCTGAAAAATATCGACCTTGCCATCAACCGCGGCGAAATCCTCGGTCTCGTCGGCGAAAGCGGCTCCGGCAAGACCTCGCTTGCCTGGTCGATCATGCGTTACCTGCCGAAAAATGCCCGCGAGCCGGGCGGAAAAATCCTGCTCGGCGGCGACAATCTGCTGGAGAAATCCGAGCGCGAGATGGAAGCCATTCGCGGCCGGCGCATCAGCATGGTGTTCCAGGACCCATCGACCTCGCTCAACCCGACGCTGTCGCTCGGCACACAGCTGGCCGAAGTGCTGATGCGTCATCGTGGCCTGACCCGTCAGCAGGCGTGGAAGGAAGGCGAGGCACGGCTTGCCCATGTGGGCCTCAAAACCCCGGCGCAGATGATGCACCGCATGCCGCATGAGGCATCCGGCGGCGAAAAGCAGCGTATCGTCATTGCCTCCGCCTTTGCCTGCAATCCGGAATGCATCATCTTCGACGAGCCGACCACGGCGCTCGACGTGATCACCTCGCGCCAGATCCTCGACCTGTTTGTCGAGCTGCAGGCCGAAACCGGCGTCGCCTCGCTTTATATCTCACATGACCTGGCGCTGGTGGCACGCACCGCCGGCCGCGTCGCAGTGATCAAGCGCGGCGATATCGTCGAGCAGGGCACGGTGCGCGAGATCTTCACCAACCCTCGCCGAGACTATACCCGCGAGCTGATTGCCGCCGTTCCCGATCCCGCCCACCGGCTGGTGAAAGACGACGTGGTCGAGACCGGCACGCCGCTGGTGAAGGTCGAAAATGTCAGCGTCCATTTCGGCCGCAAGCCGTTCCTTGCGGCTTTGACCGGCCGCAAGACCGAGCGGGTGACCGGCAATAATGCGATCAGCCTCAGCGTCAATCCGGGCGAAATCCTCGGCATTGTCGGCGAAAGCGGTTCCGGCAAATCGACGCTTGCCAAGGCGATGACCGGCCTCAACCGGTTCGAGGGAAAAATCTGGTTCGACGGCCGCGAGATCAAAAGCGTCAGCGACATGTCCACGGCCTATCGCAAGGACGTGCAAATCATCTTCCAGCACCCCGACGCGTCGCTCAATCCGCGCCAGAAGATTTCCGAAATCCTGTCACGACCGCTGAAGCTTTACGGCAACGGCGGCGATATAAAGCAGCAGATCGGCGACATGCTGGAACAGGTGCGCCTGCCGCGCACCCATGCCGATCGCTACCCGCACCAGCTTTCCGGGGGCGAAAAACAACGCGTGGCGATCGCCCGTGCCTTCGCTTCGAAACCCCGTCTCGTCATCTGCGACGAGATCACCTCGGCGCTCGACGTCTCGGTTCAGGCCTCGGTGGTCGAACTTCTGCTGGAACTGCAGAAGGCGAGCGGCACGGCCTATCTGTTCATCACCCACGACCTCAACCTCATCCGCCAGATCGCCCACCGGATCGCCGTCATGTATCGCGGCGACCTGATCGAGGTGGTGAAGGCAGACGAGATCGATAGCCCTGACCGGGCGGATTATACGCGCCGCCTGATCGAGGCGGTGCCGCGCGCCGCCGCACAATACCAGTGAATGCATCAAGGAGCATGACAATGGACCCGAAGTCCCTGTTGGACCGGATCGACGAAAAGGCCTGCCTCGATTTCCTGTCGAAAATGGTCCAGCACAAGAGCCATTCGGAAACCGAAGGCGAGAAGGATCTCGCCCGCTGGATGGCCAAGGAGCTTGAAAAGATCGGCGTCGACGCCGAGCTGCAGCCCTTCGACGAAGGCCGCCGCTTCAACACGATCGGCCGCCTGAAAGGTCAAGGCGGGGCTAAAAGCCTGCTGTTCAACGGCCATCTCGACACCAATCCGGTCACCGAAGGCTGGACGGTCGACCCTTACGCGGGCCTCGTCGACGACAAGTTCATCTATGGCATCGGCGTCTCCAACATGAAGGCCGGTGATGCCGCCTATTTCTGCGCGGTAAAGACGCTGCTGGAAGCCGGCATCAAGCTGAAGGGCGATGTGACGCTGACCTTCGTCGTCGGCGAATTGCAGGGCGGCGTCGGCACGCTGGCCGCGATCAAGGGCGGCGTCAAGGCCGACTATTTCATCAACAGCGAGCCGAGCGATCTGGTTGCCGTCACCATGCATGCGGCGGCACTGAGCTATGTCATCGAACTGACCGGCGATACCCGCCACCTATCGAAGCGCGAAGAATCCGTCGATGCGATTGCCGCGGCTTGCGACATCATTCCGCGCATCAATGCAATGACCTTCAGCGGCGCCAAAAGCGACGCGCATCGCTCGATCAATCGCGGCCATGTCGGCGTCGTCCATGGCGCGCTCGGCCGTGATCTGGAAGAATGGCGCCCGCCGCAGGTGGCCGATTTCGTCCGCCTGCGCGGTTCGCTGCGCTATGCGCCAGGGCAGACACAGGAAGGCGTGCTGGCCGACGTCGAAAAGGAACTGCGAGCGCTCGAAGCCCGCTTCCCGGGACTTCAGGCCAAGCTGGTGCCGGACATGATCGAGGGCCGGCCGCTGATGCCGCCCTTCGAGGTCTCGCCGGACAGCCGCATCGTCAAGTCGATCAATGCGGCATACGAGGCCGTGCGCGGTGAAAAGCAGCCGACCGGCGCGATCACGCCGACGCGTTTCTACGGCACCGATGCCGGCCATCTCTACAAGGAGCTCGGTATGGAAGGCATCGTTTGCGGTCCGGGCGGCCGTTACAACACCATGCCGGACGAGCGGGTCGACATTATCGACTTCCTCGACATGATCCGCGTCTACATGCTGACCATTCTCGACATCTGCGAGGTGGCATAATGTTTTCCCGGGCGGAATTCGATCGCCGTATCGCTCTCGCCCGGGATGCCATGGCGTCTTCGGGCGCCGACCTTCTGCTTGCCGACAGCGGCGAGCTTCTCGCATGGCTGACGGGCTATACAGTCTCCGAGACCATGTATCGCGCGGCCTTCCTGCCGCGCGAGGGTGAGGCGTGGTTCACGCTGCGGGCGCTGGACGAGGCACCCTGCCGGGAAAAGAGCTGGATCACTGATGTCACCGGCTTTGCCGATACCAAGGAAGCCCAGGCGGCGGTTGCGACAAGCATCCGCGACCACGGTTTCGGCACGGCCCGGATCGGCCTCGATACCAATTCCTATGGCCTGAGTGCGGCAACCTTCATGCGTCTCACCCAGCTTCTACCCGAAGCAACCTTCGTGCCGATGCCGGGCCTGAGCGACAGCCTGCGCTGGGTGAAGTCGGGCGAGGAGATCGCGGTGCTTTCGCAGGCCTCCGCGATTGCCGACAAGGCGATGGCCGAGATTGCACGGCAGGCCAAACCCGGCATGACGACGCGCGATGCGGCGGCGATCGCCTCCGGCGTCTTCCTGCGCGAGGGCGCCGATACCGGCGAAGTCGGCCCGGTGGTCAAGGCATCCGGCAGCCATGAATTCCTCCATGGCGTGTTCAAGACCGAAGCGATCGAAGAAGGCGACGTGCTGCATGTCGAACTCATCCCGCGCGTTGGAAACTATGGCGCACGGATGATGCGGCCGATCGTGGTCGGCACGCCTTCCGCAGAACTTGCCGCCGCGGCCGAAAAGCTGGTCGAGTTGCAGGACAGGCAGATTGCGGCGATGAAACCAGGGGCGATTGCCCGCGATGTCGATGCGATCCTGCGGCAGGGCGCGCTCGATGCGGGCCTTCGGCCGGTTTATGACAATGTCACCGCCTATACGCTCGGCCTCTATACCCGCACCCCGCGCACCAGCGATTTTTCCGGCGTGTTTCTGCCGACATCGGACTGGGCGCTGCAAGAAGGAATGGTGTTCCATCTTTATGCGACGGCGCAGGGGCTGGGCTTCAGCGAGACGGTTGTGGTCGGCAGAGATGGCGGCATCCGCTTGACGCAGACGCCACGGCGCATTTTGTGCGGAGCCACGAGTTCCTGAAAAGGCGCCCGTCATCCTTCGCCGGCTTGCGCCAGCGCCACTTTCGTTCGATTGCGACCGGCGCGTTTGGCGTCGTAAAGCAGCCGGTCCGACTGTTTATAGAGCTCCGCGAAACCGACATCGGCATTTGCTGACGTATCCGTCATGCCCATGCTGGCCGTCACCTGGCGTCCAAGGCCCGGAATCGCGTTGGCGATGGCAGCGGGGATCGCCTGGCGCAGGCGCTCGGCCCGCAACTGGGCATCCTCACCGCGGACAAGCAGTACGAATTCTTCACCACCGAGCCGGAACGCATAGACCTGCGGGTCGGCCTGGAGAACCTCGGCCACGGACTTCAGGACCGCATCACCAACTCCGTGGCCGTGAATATCATTGATTGCCTTGAAGTGATCCAGATCGAGCACGGCCAACGCGCGGTAACCCGCTTCGAGGTATTTTGCGAAATTCTGCTCGATCGCCCGCCGATTGAGCAATCCCGTCAATGCGTCGCGTTCGGACAATTGCTTGAGTACATCGGCTTCAAAGCGTGCATGGTCCCGCTGCAGCCGGATCGTCATGAAGCGATCGGCCACGCCAAGCGTCGTGAACAGCACCTCGCACGCACAGCCTGCATAAAACAGCAGCATGGCATCATTGCTTTCCAGCCAGGGAACCACGCCGGTGACCAGCCGCACCAGCCCGGCCATGATCACCGGTATATAACCAATGGCCTGGAATTTTGCGGCACGGCTTCCGCGCCGCAATGCATCGGCAACCGACAGCATGAAAATGGCAAGCACCGGCATAAAGGCCGCCGTGTATACGGTCGACTGGATCGAGCGCGCAACAAAGGGGAAGGCCGCGTGAAACGTGCTCAGAAACACCGCCCAGGCGGCGCAATAAAGCAGTGCCTTGCGAAGCCAGGGATGCATCTTGCCGGGTTCGATGAAGCTGTAGGTAAACATTGCTCCGGACGAAACGGTGAGACCGAAGATCAGCGTCGTCATCCAGCTCAATGTCATTGCGGGAGGATCAAAGAGGACAACTGCAAGACCCGATGAGGTCAGGATTGTCAGCAGCAAGGCGATCGTCAGCAGCGAATGCCACAACACGAATGGCTCGCGCAGAATACGATAAAAGGCCGCGTTGAAGATCAGTGGCATGGACAACATGCCGGCAAGAATGGCTAAAAGCAGGATGGAGCGTAGAAAGCCAGGGTCGAATGTAAGGTCGGATGGTGACAGATAGGCTCTCTCGAGCGTCATCCGATGGCTCGGCAAATCGAAGGCAACGACCACCTGCCGGGTCGCGCCGGTGACGTCCGGCAAAGGCGCCTTGAAATACCCGCCCCGCAGAGAACTCGGCAGATCACCGGCACGCAGGGATGTCTGGCGTATTGTACCGTCCCGATCGATGGCCAGCAGATGCACGGCCACCAACGCACTTCGCCTTGAAAGAAGGTAGTGGGGGAGGGCGTCGTCCGGTCCGATATCAAAACGAAGCAGCACCCGCTCGCCCTCAAGCGAATAGGTCAAGTCATTGCAAATCCAGCCCCCGGGCGAGCGGATGACTGCGGCAAGATCCTCCGACACATCGCTGGACGTCCAGCAGGAGCTTTGAATGTTCTTCGACTCAGCCGCGTCGACGGGAGTGGCAAGCAGGGATGCCAGTGCCACGAAGCCGAGGATCGTCGATATAAGTGCTTTTCGGAAATCGTCCCAGAACATTGGTCAAGGCTACATATCAAACGTTGCAATGCGGTTACAAACGGAGTGCATGGAATGGCCCCGATCGCCTGAAATCACCGCCAATTGCATCATTACCTCCCGATGAAGAAGGATTGGTGAACTCGTCGGCCGCAGCGGCACAACACCGCCCGTCTCTTGCTATCGGCTTGATCACCAAGGTGGCGGCCGCCAAGAAGTTTGCTGCGGTGCTGGAACTTTGCCCGCTGCTCACTTAAGTCCTTCACATACATCCGGGGCTGGGGCAGGGCATGAGCGACATCGACAGACAGCGTGCAAGCCGGCTGATGGACGAGGCCGGCATCGACGCACTCATCCTCTTCCAGCCGGAGGCTTTCCGGTATGCGATCGGTGCACCGGCGGGTGTCGCCACGATGTGGGGGCGGGCAGGGGCTGCGATCGCGATCGTACCGGCACAGGTCGATGCCGATCTGGCGGCGATCGTCAGCGATCATGCGGGAGCGGCGGTTCGCCGACAGGCGCCCGACGTGGAATTGCGCACCCACCGGATCTGGATCGACATGCTAGACGTGACCGGCGCTGAAACGGTGACGCAGATCGACGACGCCTACCGGCGTTCCGGCATGGGTGGCCCACGCCCCGAAACATTCGACCGGCACGCGGTTTTCGGTCTTCTGGGTGAGCTGCTTCGCGATCGCGGTCTTTCGAATGCGCGCCTTGGCGTCGATCTCGAATTCATGCCGGCTGCCGATTTCGAGGTTCTGAAATACACGTTGCCGCAAGCCGCCTGGCTGGACGGCTCGACAGTGCTGCGCCGGCTGCGTGCGGTGAAAACACCGTTGGAAATAGACCGATTGCGCCACGCTTGCGCCGCCGCGGAAGCGGGACTGATAACGATGGCACAGGCGATCAGGCCGGGCGCCGCGCTGCCCGAGCTTTCAGCGGCATGGAAAGCCGGCGCACTGGCCGCCGCCGCGACAGGTGGTTTCGCGCTCAGCGGCCATTGGGATTACATTTCGGTCGGGGCTGATCTTTCGGATATGGCCGCCCGGGTGACGCCGGGTGCCCTTATCAAGGCAGATGTCGGCACACTCGTCGACGGTTATTCGTCGGATGGCGCACGAACCTACAGCTATGGTCCGCCTGCCGGGCTTGCGACGGATGTCTTTAAATCTCTTGAGGCGGCATTTCATGCCGGGCTGGAGCAGATCCGCCCCGGCAATCGTTTCGGCACCGTACATGCGGCCATGCTGCAATCGATGCGACGGGATGGTTTTGGCGAATATTATCGCGGTCACTTCGGCCATGCTGTCGGAGGCAGTGTCGGCATAGAGGAATGGCCGTTCTTTTCCGCCAACAATCCGGAAATCATCGAGCCCAATATGGTCGTGGCGCTGGAGGCGCCGTTCTACGGCCAGGGGCTAGGCGCGCTGATGATCGAGGATCAGTTTCTGGTGACGGAAGCCGGATGCGAATCGATGAACAGCTTGCCGCGGAATTTGATCGACGTGGCATCTATCTGAACAGGCTTGTTGACGAAGCCGAAACTGTGCATCGAGATGCGAACCTGATATCACCAGTCCAGTTCTAAAGGTTTATGACCAAAGCAAGCACCGGTTTACCTATTGTCCATAAGGTCACCGCCTGCCGACGCTACGGGTCGCACGCATGTTTCAAGGCTATTTCAGGCACAGATGATGACTACGGCATTCGATTCCGACATTTTCAACCTTGCGCCGATCGCCATGTGGATCGAGGATTTCAGCGAGGTCAAGGCGCTGTTCGATCTGTGGCGCGCAGAGGGCACCACAGATATCCGCACATTTCTGCGCGAGGACCGGGAGCGGGTGCTGGAATGCTCCAGGCGTATCAAGGTGCTTGATGTCAACGCCAAGACGCTGGAGCTTTTCGAAGCCGGCAGTCTTGATCATCTGATCGAAAACATTGGCGCGGTCTTTCGCGACGATATGCTGGACACCCATATCAACGAGCTGGCGGCGCTGTTTGACGGCGAGTCTTCCTTTTCCAGCACGACCGTCAATTACACGATCTCCGGTCGCCGGCTGGATATCCAGCTGCGCGGCACCGTCCTACCCGGTCACGAGGGCACGCTCGGCAGGCTGCTGCTGACGACCGAGGACATCACCGCCCGCGAGGATGCACGGCGCGCGGAAGCCGAACAGCGCCTTCAGGCGGAAGGTGTCTTCGAACATTCGCCGGTGTCGCTATGGATCGAGGATTTCAGTCGTATCCGGGCGCTGATCGAGGATATCCGAGAACGCGGCATCACCGATTTCCGCACCTTCATGGACGTTCATCCCGAGTTCGTCGGCCAGTGCATGAGCGAGATCCGCGTCATCGACGTCAATCAGGCGACACTTGACCTGTTCTGCGCCAAGGACCGCCCGGATCTTCTGCAGCGGCTGAACGAGATCTTTCGCGACGACATGGAAAAGCCGTTCCGGGAGCAGCTGATAGAATTGTGGAACGGCAATCTCTTCCATCATCGCGAAGTGATCAATTATGCGCTCGATGGATCGGAACGCCATATATTGCTGCACTTTTCGGTGTTTCCGGGCCATGAGCGGGACTGGTCGCGTGTGCAGGTGGCGCTTGCCGATATCACCGCGCGCAAGAAGGCGGAAGCCTATCTGGAATATCTCGGCAAGCACGACGTGCTGACAAAGCTCTATAACCGTGCCTTCTATGCCGACGAGATCAATCGCCTGGAGCGCAAGTCGCTGCGTCCGGTCTCGGCGATCGTTATCGATCTCAACGGTCTGAAAGAGGCCAACGACCAGCTCGGTCACGATGCCGGCGACGGGCTGTTGCGCCGTTTCGGGGAGATCCTCAATGGTGCGGTTTCGCTACCCAACCACGCCTGCCGGATCGGCGGGGATGAATTCGCCGTGCTTTTGCCCGGCGCCGATACCAAGGCGGCCGGAGCGATGGTGGAGACGATCGTCGAGCTTTTGAAGATCAACAACCAGTTCTATTCCAACGCACCGCTCAGCATGTCTTATGGCGCGGCCACCAGCGAAACGGGCGAAACGATGGAAGCCGTCGTCAAGCGCGCCGACGCGCTGATGTATGAACACAAGAAGGCCCATTACGCCAAGACCGATCCACACGGCGATGAGAAGCGTACGAGGGCTCGCCCGCGCTAAAACGACTGCAGCAAAAATGTCGAGCGTTTTTGCGTCTGGACCTGCGGGAAGAAAGGAAGAGCGCTCGCCCCGAAAGGGCGGCGATCAGCGTTACCAGGTGCCGTTCAGGGAATTGCCGACAAGCGGCACGCTTTTCAACTCACCCTTCGACCCCTCGATCGAGATCGACGCCGGCATCTGCTTCGGCGACTTGCGAAACCACTTCGCCGCGATCGTCGCCATGTCACCGATCACCGCATGTTTCTGCCAATCGGCGAAGTTGCGCGCCATCGCCTGAGGTTCATGCTGGCAGAAGAAGTCCCCGGACCTGCCAAGATCGTTGATCGACGCCGCAATTGCGGATAGCGGCCGCTGAAACATTTTGGACGGCAGGGACGGATTGTTCGCCGCTTGCGGGAATGCCGGCGCCATGAAGTCGATCACCCAGCCTTCGGCTTCGATCCAGCAATGGAAATTTTCGCCGGCACCGGTCACATAACCATCCTCGCGGTGATCCCCGAACAGGATGACGGTGCCACCGAGATTATAAGCGGCAAGACCGCCCTTTGGTGCGGCATCGAGCTTGTAGTGCTGCTTGAGGATGAACGTCCCGAATGTGCTGAAATACATCGATGCCGTTGCAGGGTCGGCGTTTGCCCCGACCAGCAGGCTGTTGATGACCCGGTAGATCCGGTGATAGTCGCTCTGCTTGATCAACATGGTCTTCGCCCGCGGATGCTCGAAACAAGCGCCGTCACTAGGCGATGGCGTCAGCAATGTAAACGATGCCGGCGAACTATCCGCGCGGGTTTGATGGCGCCTGAGGATCGCGATCGCCTTGAATATCTGATCTGGCGACTATCGAACAAGGTGGATGATGCGGACCTCAGGTTCGTTCGGCTTCATGGATGCGGACCCCCGCGGTCATGATATGATGGCGCATCGCCTCCTCGGCCGCCCGGACGTTGCGAGCTTGGATCGCCTCGACGATGGCCTCATGCTGCTGCACCATTTCCTTGCTGACACCGCCGATGAAGACACGGGATCTGGAACTGACCCAGTGATGTTCCTTGCGCACCGAATTGATCAGCCGGAAAATGCTCCAATACATGCTGTTGCGCACGCTTTCGGCGATCTTGGAGTGGAAGGCACTGTCCCACTGCTCGTATTCGTCGGGACTGTCCGCGAGCGCTGCCCGGCGGACGAAATGTTTCATCTGGTCGATTTCGATCTGTGTGGCGCGCATGGCCGACAGTCCTGCCAGGATCGGTTCGATGTCCTGCCGCACTTCGATAATGTCATGCGGGCTTGTCCGGTTGGTCAGCGATTTCAGGCTGGTCGTCTTGGCATTGACCTCGCGAATGAAGGTGCCCTGCCCTTGTCGGCGGAAAAGCAGCCCTTCCCCTTCGAGTGTATTCAGCGCCTCGCGCAATAGCCGGCGTCCGACACCGAGCGTGGCGCTGAGTTGGCGTTCCGGCAACAGCCGGTCGTCGCTGACGAAACGTGTATCCGCCTCGCCGATTGCCGCGCGCAATGCCTCGACGATCTTTTCCCGGGTCACCGTCGACATGATTTCTTCTCTCGTTACGCCGCCTCAATCATCTGAACCATTGCAAACCAATTTGCAAGTTAGGCACGTTGATCAAGGAATAGGCAAACTGGGGCAAACTCCGCAATTATGATCAAAAATTGACACATATTGCTTGACTAAAGCAAGGTTGAGGGCAAGGAATGGCCGGAAGAAGCTGGAATTCAGCGCGATTTAATTGAACCAATGTTGATTGGTTTGAATAAAAACGGGGAACTTGATATGAAAAGACGTGATTTTCTGACACTTGCGGCGTCGGCCGCAACCTTGCCCATGCTCGGCTCGGCCCGCTCCGCCTTTGCCCAGTCAAAGCCGGATTCTCTGGCGCTGATGACCTGGGGCGGGCTCTGGGGTGATGGCATGGCGCAGAATGTCGACGTGCCTTTTGCCGAAAAGACCGGCGTCAAGATCGTGCAGGATCGCGGATCGAGCCCCGTCGAGCGTATTACCAAGCTGAAGATCAGCATGGACAATCAGGTCTTCGATCTCGTCCAGCTGCATGACGGCATCGTGCCGCTGGCGGAAGCCCAGGGCGTGCTGGAAGACCTCGATCCGAACTCTGCCAACCTCCCCTTCCTGTCGGCCGTGCCGGATCGCTTCAAGCGCAAGGGCTGGGTGGCGATGATCTATTCGGCGCTCGGCATCGTCTACAATCCGGATATGGTGAAGACGCCGCCGAAGAGCTTTGCCGATCTCTGGAGCGAAGATTATCGCGGCCAGATCGTGCTGCCGGAAATCACCCATTCGATCGGCCCCTACATGATCCCGATCGGCGCCATGGCGGCCGGCAAGGATGCCAAGGACGCCGAAGCCGGTTTCGACATGCTAGCCAAGATGAATGACCTGGAGCCGATCTGGGCGAAGGATACCGACACGATCATGAGCTCGCTGGTAAGCGGCGAAGCGGCCGTCGGCCTGCTCTACAAGTCGCAGACCTATACGGTGCTGAAGCAGGGCGGCAAGGTCGAATGGGTCTTCCCGCAGGAAGGCGCCATTTCCTACCTCTCCGGCACCGGCATTGCCAAGGGTACCAAGAACAAGGCGCTTGCCGAACAATATGTCAACGCCACCATCGACCCCGCCACCCAGGGCTGGGTCGCCAAGGTGTTCAACTATGGCGGCACCCATCCCGATACGCTGAAGACGCTGCCGGTTGAATTGCAGCAGCGCGTGCAGTTTTCCGACGCCGAAGTCGCCCGCATCATCGATCTCGACCACGAGTTCATCTCCGCCCATCGCGGCGAATGGACCGATCGCTGGAACCGCGTGATCGCTGGCGGCTGATCATAAGGGGCGGCAGGACCTGCCGCCCTCCCCTTGCAGGACATCAACACCATGAAGACTTTCGGCCTTGCCGATAGCGGCGCGTTTGCCGGTGGCACGCTCGCATTCATCAACCGTTGCAGGATCAACGGGTTCGGCGTCGACGAAAGCGACGATGGTTTTCTGGTCGCTTCCGCCGCAGCAGACGCGGCGGCACGGTTCGGTCTTTCCCCTCTCCCCGAACCGGAAACGGAGGCCCGCACAGCTCCCAACCTGCGGGCCTCCGCTCCAAGGATCGCGATCTATGCCGGCGATGCGGTCGGTTATCCCTATTGGGGTTATTATGCCCATGCCCTGCTGAGCCTCGGATTCGGCTTTCGGGCGGTCACCGGCACCGATGTTGCCGGCGGCTGTCTCGACGACTGCGACCTGCTGGTCATGCCGGGAGGCTTCGCCACCTGGGGGCTGGACCGAGCCGAAGGCACGGACGGCATCGATGCCGCGATTTCCGCCTTCATCCGCAAGGGCGGCGCCTATATGGGCTCCTGCGGCGGTGCCTTCTACATGTCGCAAGGACGGCCGGGCTGGCATGGCGCAGTGGATGCGATGCCGAAATTCACCCAGGAATATTTGCTGACCGGCGCCGCTGTCATCGGTATATCGGTCAAGGGCGCGGTCATCGGGCGCGGCCTGCCGGAAACCGTCGAGCTGCCCTATTATCACGGCCCGATCTATTCGAATGCCGAACGCTCCGCCGAGACGCTTGGCCGCTTCGAAAACTATATTTCCGACAGCCGCCTGTTCATCGACAATCCGCTGTCCCCCGACCTCTTCGGCCGCGACATGAAGGACACTCCGGCGATCTTCATGGCGCCTTTCGGCGACGGCAAGGTTCTGACCTTCTCACCACATCCGGAAATGGGCGAGTTTGTCCGCAAGGGCATCACCTTTGAAGGTTACATCCGCCACTACCTGCCGATCCGCGGCTTCAATGTAATGGACCAGACGCTGCGTTTCTTCATGAAGGAAGATTGCGCCGGCTTTCGCCTGATCCACAACGCACTCGCCTGCCTCGGCCTGTTCGACAAAGCAGCCGTCACGGCAGCAGATTTCGCACCGGCCGATGGGCTCGCCGGAATTGTTGACCGGCTGGAGACCACGATGGCCGGACAGTTCGCGGCGATCGCCAGAATGGCGACCGAAGAGACGATCGGCCTGCAGGAAATCATCGCGGCGGAAGCATCGCGATTGAAAGCCGAATGGGACGCGCTATCCTCGGCCCTCAGGCAGGCCGCAGGCCGTGACCCGATCGATGTCCGCGTCGCAAGCGGGCTTTCCGCAGTTCTTGACACGGCCGCCAGCGCGCAACAGCAAACCCGTCTGGCGGAACTTCTCGTCATGACCGAATTACCGATCCGCCTCGTGGCAGCGGCGCTTCGCATCATTGCATGCGATCGCGCCCTCAGCGCCCTGGAGACACCGAAATGAATAAGCAATCCACTCCTACGAACACCTCGGTCACCAACGCGGATGTTCGTTTCGTCCAGGTGGAGAAGAAATTCGACACCGCGACAGCGCTTCATTCGCTTGATCTGGAAATCGAGCGCGGCAGCCTGTTTGCGCTGCTCGGGCCGAGCGGCTGCGGCAAGACGACCACGCTTCGGCTGATTGCAGGCTTCGAGCAGCCGACCAACGGCCATGTCTATATTCGCGGCAATGACGTCACCGGTGTGCCGGCCTACAAGCGCAGCTTCGGCATGGTGTTCCAGAGCTTCGCGCTGTTTCCGCATCTGACAGTCGCCGAAAACGTCGCCTTCGGTTTGAAAATGCGCAATGTCGCCAAGCCTGAGATCACAACCAAAGTTGCAGCAGCCCTTGATCTCGTCGAACTCGGCAAGTTTGCCGGCCGCTATCCGCGCCAGCTTTCCGGCGGCCAGCAGCAACGCGTGGCGCTTGCCCGCGCCGTCGTTTTCGAACCGGACGTGCTGTTGCTCGACGAGCCGCTGAGCGCGCTCGACAAGATGTTGCGTGAGCAGATGCAGGTCGAGATCCGTCATCTGCAGCAACGGTTGAAGATGACCACAGTCTTCGTCACCCATGACCAGGAAGAGGCCTTGACCATGGCCGACCGGGTGGCGGTGATGAAGGA
This sequence comes from Aliirhizobium sp. YIM B11859, assembly GCF_057163345.1. NCBI lineage: Bacteria > Pseudomonadati > Pseudomonadota > Alphaproteobacteria > Hyphomicrobiales > Rhizobiaceae > Aliirhizobium > Aliirhizobium sp. YIM B11859. The sequence continues at coordinate 30,474 of NZ_JBXHAY010000010.1, read as the reverse complement.
TGGCCGCATCCAGCAGACGGGTTCGCCTCGCGATATCTATGACCGACCCCGCACCGAATTCGTCGCGACCTTCCTTGGCGCAAGCAACATTCTGGAGGCCACGGTCAAGGGCAAGGACGCAGACGGCGCGATCATCGATGTCGCCGGAAGTGTGCTGAAAGTCGCCAATGTCTCCGCAGATGCCGGTGCGACGTTGCGGTTCGCGCTCCGGCCGGAAAAGATTTCCATCGGTTCGAACGCTGACGGCAGGGCGGGCGGTGTTCCCGCCATCGTGCGCGAGGCGATCTATCGCGGTGCGCAGACCTTCCTCTATCTCGATATCAACGGCATGCCGGTCAACGCGCTCGTGCAGAATGCCGGCGTCGAGCCGATGAACCTCGCGCCGGGCGCATCCGTCGCCCTTCACTGGGACAATGCCAATCTGGTGGAACTGGAGCGGACGCCATGAAGGCTGCGCTGTCGAGACAATCGCTCGCCTGGGCGGTGGCCCTGCCGCCGCTGGTCATTCTCTGCCTGTTCTTCGTCGTGCCGCTCGGCTACCTCCTGTTCATCAGCTTCATGTCGAACTCGGCGACATCACTTTATGACATCCAGCCGACGCTCGCCAATTACACGGAAATCTTCTCCGACAGCTTCTACTGGCTGATCATTCAGCGCACGCTTCTGTCGACGGCAACCGTTCTGGTCCTCTGCCTGTTGCTTGGTTATCCGGTCGCCTTTTACGCGGCGCATCTGTCACCCCGTGGCCGGCTGATCATGCTGATGATCATGATGGTGCCGCTGATGGTGAGCAATGTCGTGCGCGCCTATGGCTGGGTTGCCATTCTGGGACGCAGCGGCGTGCTGTCCAGCACCCTGGTGGGAACAGGCATCCTTCAGCGCCCGGTGCAATATCTCTACTCCTTCGAGGCTGTCACGCTCGGCCTGCTGACCATCCTTCTGCCTTTCATGGTGATCTCGCTGACGAATTCGCTGGCGACCATCGACAAGCGTTACACGGAAGCGGCCCACTCGCTTGGCGCGGGGCCGTGGCGGACCTTCTTCCGGGTAACGCTTCCCCTTTCGAGCCCGGGCGTTGCATCGGGTCTGATGCTGGTGACCTTCCTGGCACTCAGCGCCTATGTGTCGATCGCGCTTCTCGGCGGCCCCCGCTACAAGCTTCTGGTCAGCATGGTATTCGATAGCGTCTCGACCTTCCGCTGGCCGCGCGCTGCCGCCCTCTCCTTCGTGCTGCTGTTGATCGCGCTCGTCATCGCCGTGGTGATCCAGCTGGTGATCCGGCCGCAACGCGTCCAGGGAAAGGGCTGAACCATGGGTGGCTTTCTTCTTCGCCTCATCGTCGGCATCGTGCTGGCGCTCGTCATCGGGCCGATCCTCGTCGTCATCATCGCCTCGTTCAGTTCGGGGGAAGCGCTCAGCTTTCCGCCACCCGGCTTTTCGCTGCGCTGGTTCATCGAGTTCTTCCGCATCGCCGAAATGCGCAATGCCTTCGTGCTGTCGATCGTGCTGGCCGTGGCGTCTGCCTGCGGTTCGGCGGTGGTCGGCCTGCTCGGCGCGGTCTATGTCTCGCGCCATCGCAACGCATTTTCGGTCGTGCTTCAGGTGCTGATTATGGCGCCGCTGGTATTTCCGGCGCTGATCCTCGGACTTGCCTTGCTGCTCCTCTACAAGACGGTCAACATGAGCGTGCTTCCGGGCCTGTTCATCGCCCATGTCGTGGTCTGCCTGCCCTATGCCTTCCGCTCCATCCTGACCTCACTGCAGAGTTTCGACACGACGCTCGAGGAGGCGGGCCAGAGCCTCGGCGCCGGTCCCGTCCGCTCCTTCCTGCTGATCACCATGCCAATCATCTGGCCGGGCGTATTGTCGGGCTGGCTGTTCGCCTTCGTCGTTTCCTTCGGCGAACTCAACACGGCGCTGTTCCTGACCGGACCGGGTGTCGTGACCCTGCCGATCGAAATCTTCAGCTACCTGCAGTTCCAGGGCAACCAGCTCGTCGTCGCTGCCGCCTCCTCACTGCAGGTCCTCATCATTCTTTTTGTCCTTTTTGCCGCCGAGCGTCTCGTCGGCGCCAAACAGATCGTCCAGAGATAGGCATCATTTCATGGTTTCCTTCACCACAAGGCCCGAAGTCAGCGGTACGTTCGGTGCCGTCAGCTCGACCCACTGGCTCGGCACCGCCGTCGGCATGGCCGTGCTGGAACGCGGCGGCAACGCATTCGATGCCGCCGTCGCCTGCGGTTTCACCCTGCAGATCGTCGAACCACATCTGAACGGTCCGGGTGGCGAGGTGCCGATCATCCTCAAAAGCGTCAATGAGGCCGAACCTGTCGTGATCTGCGGCCAGGGCGTGGCGCCCCAGCTTGCAACGGTGGAAAAATTCAAGTCGCTCGGCCTCGACATGGTGCCCGGCACCGGACTTTTGCCGGCCGTGGTGCCCGGTGCCTTCGATGCCTGGATGCTGATGCTGCGCGATTACGGCACGATGTCGCTTGCCGACGTGCTGTCCTATGCGATCGGTTATGCGGAGAACGGCTATCCGCTCCTGCCGCGCGCTGTCGCCTCGATCATCCCGGTGGCCGAGTTCTTCCAGCGGGAATGGCCGAGCTCGGCAGAAGTCTGGTTGCCCGGCGGCAACGCGCCGAAACCCGGCGCGCCGATGCGCAATCCGGCAATCGCCGAAACCTACAAGCGCATCATCGCCGAGGCCGAGGCCGCCGGCAGCGATCGCATCGTCCAGATCGAGGCGGCACGAAACAGTTTCTATCGCGGCTTCGTCGCCGAGGCGATCGACCGGTTCTACAGCACCGCCGAACTGTTCGACACGTCCGGCCGCCGCAATGGCGGATTGCTGCGTGGCGACGATATGGCCCGCTGGCAGGCGACCAGGGAAAAGACGCTGTCGGTCGAATTCCGCGGCATGCGGGTTCACAAGACCGGCCCCTGGGGTCAGGGTCCGGTCTTCCTGCAGCAACTGCAGCTCCTGTCGCAATTCGATCTGGACGGGCTCGATACGATGAGTGCCGATTACGTCCACACCGTCGTCGAAAGCGCAAAACTCTGCTTTGCCGATCGCGAGGCATTTTATGGCGACCCGGATTCCTCCGATATTCCAATGGAAGTACTTCTTTCGTCCGACTACGCCCGCGAGCGGGCAAAGCTGATCGGCGACCGCGCCTCGATGGATCTGGTCGCCAGCCATCTGGAAGGTGCTGCAGAGCGTCTTGCAAAGATTGCCGCTCGCGGCGGCAGCGAAATCCCGCAAGGTCCGGGCGGTGGCGAAGTCACATTCGCAGCCGTTCCGGAGATCGAAGGCGATACCGTGCATCTCGACGTGGTTGACCGTTTCGGCAATATGGTATCGGCGACGCCGAGCGGCGGCTGGCTGCAGAGCTCGCCGGTCGTGCCCGGCCTCGGCTTCCCGATCTCCACCCGCGCCCAGATGTTCTGGCTCGACGAAGGCCTGCCCTCGACGCTGCGTCCGGGCACGCGCCCGCGCACGACGCTGACGCCGACGCTCGTCACCCGCGACGGCGACGGCGTGATGGCGATCGGCACGCCGGGCGGTGATCAGCAGGACCAGTGGCCGCTCACCGTCTTCCTGCGTCATGTCCTGCATCGACAGGGCCTGCAGCAGGCGATCGACGCGCCGATGTTCCACAGCCGTCACTGGCCGGGTTCCTTTTATCCGCGCGAATACGAGCTTGGCCGGCTGCAGATAGAAGATCGTTACGGCGAGGCGGTAATCGCCGACTTGCGGGCACGCGGCCACAAGCTCTCAGTGATGGACGGCTGGTCGCTCGGCCGGGTCTGCGCCGTCGAACGCCGCGGCGGTCTGGTTTATGCGGGCGCGACCCCACGGCATATGCAGAGCTACGCGCTGGCTCGCTGAGCGGGATCATTAAAGACCGCGGACGACGCGCCGCGGTCAGATCACATATTTCTTCGGTAAAGAAGGATTGTCGCGCGCCACCATGTTCGGCGACCGACGGTTACCTCAATGACGACGTCCGGCCCTCAAGTTCCGAAAGCCTGTGTCAGGTGGCCTTAATGCACGGACCATTCCTACCTGCCTCATCGGGCGTGCGGCGCCCCCCCGACCAGTCTACGAGGCTTGTCCATCGGCGCGGTGCATCGGCGCTTGCGCATACAACCTTGCCAAGTGCACAAAGCCGCATCATCATCCAAGCGCACGGAACCCGGTTGGCTTACCGTCGCACCTTGTAGGAAAGGTTGCGACCACAATGGATTGCTGAAGCCACAAGCGTAGCTGAAGCGGCCTCGATGCTCTCGATATTTCTGCATTCTTCGACTGCGATGCAAAGTTTCTGAAAATTCGGCAAGTGCCCTGGCACTTGGGTAGAGGAGAGTGAGTGCATGCATTGCTTCCCTTCGAGCCGTCTTGCCTGCGTGTTTGCCGCAGGCTGGCTCATTCCGTCGATGTCGTTGGCCCAGACTGCACCGCCTCCACCGCAAGTGACCGTCGCCAAGCCGGTCGTGCGCGATGTGGTGGAAACCGATGATTTCATCGGCCGGTTTCAGGCCTCCGAAAGTGTATCGATCCGCTCGCGTGTCGGAGGTTATCTCGACCGGATCGCTTTCAAGGACGGCCAGATGGTCAAGCAGGGAGACCCGCTTTTCCAGATCGACCAGCGGCCCTTCACCACCGCGTTGAACGAGGCCAGCGCCCGATTGTCGGTGGCAAAGTCCACACTGGTTTATGCCCAGGCGCAATTCGACCGGGTGGATACCCTGGTGAAGTCCGGCAGCCAGACGGTCTCGACCCTGGATGACCGCCGTCGCGAGCTGGAATCTGCCCAGGCCAACCTGCAGGGGTCGCAGGCAAGCGTCGAACGCGCCGAACTCGACCTCACCTACAGCCGGGTCGGCGCACCGATCAGCGGTCGGATCGACCGTCATCTGATATCGGTCGGCAATCTGGTCCAGGCGGATCAGACCGAACTCACCACCGTCGTGGCGATGGATCCGATCGACTTCTATTTCGACGTCGATGAACGGCGTCTGCTCAACTACGCGGAAACCGCCAGGAAAAATGGTACCTACCTGCAGGAGGGCGGCGGTGGCCTCAAGGTTTCGGTCCGTCTTGGTGACAGCAACCAGTCACGGTTCGAAGGCCGGGTGGATTTTGCGGCAAACAGCCTGGATCCGGCAACCGGGACGTTGAGGCTGAGGGCGCGGCTTGCCAATCCGGATTACATTCTCCAACCCGGCCTCTTCGGCCGCATCGAGATCGAAGGGTCGAATACCTATACCGCAACGCTCATTCCCGACGAGGCGATCGGCGCAGACCAGAGCGAGCGGGTCGTCTATGTCCTGCAGCCTGACAATACGGTCGTCTCCAAATCCATCCGGCCGGGGCCGCGTCTTTACGGTTACCGCGTGGTGCGCAGCGGTCTCGACCCCAATGATACGATCGTGGTCAAGGGCGTTGTGCGTGTTCGCCCCGGCGCCAAGGTAACCCCGGTGACGATGGAACTGCCGCCGGAAAACCTTGACGCACCGGCCGCTAGCACGGCTGACACCATGGCACCGGAGGCACAGAAATGAGATTTTCCCATTTCTTCGTTGACCGCCCGGTTTTCGCCTCGGTCATCTCACTGGTGTTGCTGATCGTTGGCAGCGTTGCCTACTTCCAGTTACCCGTCGCCCAATATCCGGAAATTGCACCACCGACCATCGTCATCCGTACATCCTATCCCGGGGCCAATGCGCAGACGATTGCCGATACCGTATCGACGCCGATCGAGCAGGAAGTGAACGGCGTCGAAGACATGCTTTACATGTCGTCCTATTCGACGGCCGATGGCACCATGCAGCTGACCGTCACATTCAAGCTCGGCACCGATCTCGACAAGGCACAGGTGCTTGTCCAGAACCGTGTCTCGACCGCGCTTCCGAGATTGCCGGAGGAAGTCCAGCGGCTTGGCGTAACGACAACGAAAAGTTCGCCGAACCTGCTGATGGTGATCCATATCCTTTCTCCGACTGGACGCTACGACCAGCTTTACACGTCGAACTTTGCCCGCAACCGCATCCGCGACCGGCTGGTCCGTCTGGAAGGCGTGGGCGACGTGCAGATCTTCGGCGAGCGCCAGTATTCGATGCGCGTGTGGCTCGATCCGGAAAAGCTCTCGGCCTATGGAATGACGGCCTCCGATGTGGTCGGTGCGTTGCGTGACCAGAACGTCCAGGTTTCCGGCGGCTCGATCGGCGGACCGCCAAACCCGAACAACAAGGGCTTCCAATACACGATCACCACGGATGGCCGGTTCTCGGACGCACGGCAATTCCGCTATGTCATCGTGAAATCCGGCGAGGATGGCCGTCTGGTGAAACTGGAGGATGTCGCGCGCATCGAGCTCGGCGCCCAGGATTACGTCACCAACAGCTATCTCAACAACAACCCGGCAGTGGCTCTGGGCATATTCGCCCGCCCCGGCACCAATGCGCTCGATACCGCGGCTCAGGTCCGGGATGTGATGACCGGCGCCGAGAAAAACTTCCCGCCCGGGCTGGAATATCGCATCGTCTACGACACAAGCGGCTTCGTCGAGGAATCGATCACCGAAGTCTACCGGACAATCGCCGAAGCGGCGATACTCGTCGCGATCGTCGTTCTCATCTTTCTCCAGTCATGGCGCACGGCGATCATTCCGATCGTCGCCATTCCGGTGTCGCTGATCGGCACTTTCGCCTTCCTTGCCGCCTTCGGCATGTCGCTCAACATGTTGAGCCTGTTCGGCCTGGTTCTGGCAATCGGCATTGTCGTCGACGACGCGATCGTGGTTGTCGAAAATGTCGAGCGCAACCTCGTCAAGGGCATGACACCGCGCCAAGCTGCGCATGTGACGATGAACGAGGTCGGCACCGCCGTCATCGCCATCTCACTGGTGCTGATCGCCGTCTTCGTCCCAACAGCCTTCATACCGGGCATTTCCGGCCAGTTCTATCGACAATTCGCGGTGACGATCTCGATCGCGACAGCCATTTCAGCGCTCAATTCCCTCACCCTCTCGCCAGCACTTGCGGCGCTGGTATTGCGCCCGCACAACCACTCGCAGGATAAAAAGCCCAATGTGTTCTCGAGGACCGTTGGCGGAGCAGCCGATCTCTTCAACCGCGGCTTTGATGCCGTGAGCCACGGATACTCGCGCATTGTTCGCCGCGTCGTCGGCTCGACAGTCGGACTGGCTTGCGCCTTTCTCGTGTTCCTCGGCCTGTTGGGGGGCACGTGGCTGCTCGGTACCAAAGTGCCGAGCGGTTTCATTCCGGTCATGGATCAGGGTTACGCCATCATCGTGATCCAGCTTCCCGAAGGTGCGGCGCTGGGCAGGACGGATGCCGTCGTCCGTGAGGTCGCCGATATTGCCAGACAAACGCCGGGGGTGGGCAATGCGGTTGAATTTGCCGGCTTCAGCGGGGCGACATTCACCAATGCGTCGAATGCCGGCGTTGTCTTCACCCCGTTCAAGCCCTTCGAGGAACGGCTGGAACATGGCGACAGCGCTGCCAAGATTATTGGATCGCTCTACCAGAACCTGCAGAAGCTGGACGAGGCCTTCATCATCGCCATCCCGCCGCCGCCGGTTCAGGGCATCGGCAATTCCGGCGGCTTCAAGATGCAGATCATGGACGAGGACAACCCGACCATGACGCGTGCCCTGGGGCTGGCAAGGCAGATGATGGTTGCCGCCAACCAGACACCGGGTCTGACCGGCGTGTTCACCACCTTCTCCGAATCGAGCCCGCAGTTCTTCCTCGATGTGGATCGGGAAAAGGCGCAATATCTGAACGTTCCGATCCAGAACATCTTCGACACGCTGTCGAACAATCTCGGCGTTTCCTATGTGAACGACTTCAATGCCTTCGGTCGCGTCTACCAGGTCCGTGTCCAGGCCGACGAGCGGTTCCGCATGGAGGAAAGCGACATACTCGACCTCAAGGTCCGCTCGGCGACAGGCGCTCTCGTGCCACTCGGCACGCTGGTGGAGATCCGCAATACGAGCGGCCCGGCGCTGGTGCAGCGTTACAACATGTATGTTTCCGTCCCGCTGCAGGGAAACGCCATGCCCGGGGTCTCGACCGGCGAGGCACTGCAGAAGATGGAAACGCTGGCAGCAAACACACTGCCACCGGGAACCACGTTCGAGTGGACGGAACTCGCCTATCAGGAAAGCCAGGCGGGCGGCAGCGCGACCTGGATTTTCGCCCTGTCGGTCGCCTTTGTCTTCCTTGCGCTGGCGGCGCAATATGAAAGCTGGGTACTTCCGCTGGCGATCATATTGATCGTACCATTGGCGGTGTTGGGTGCCCTGCTTGGCATCTATTTCCGCGGCATGGACAATAACATCCTCACCCAGATCGGTTTCGTGGTGCTGATCGGCCTTGCAGCAAAAAATGCGATCCTGATCGTCGAATTTGCCCGCCAGGCGCAAGATGAGGGCAAGAATGCCGTGGACGCCGCAGTCGAAGCAACTTTTCTGCGACTGCGCCCGATCCTGATGACGGCGTTTGCCTTCATCTTCGGCGTCCTCCCGCTGGCCATCGCCACCGGGCCGGGCGCTGAAATGCGTCAGGCTTTGGGAACAGCCGTCTTCAGCGGCATGCTGGGCGTAACCTTATTCGGCCTGTTCCTCACACCTGTCTTCTTCGTCATCCTACGCTCGCGCTACAAGGTGCGAAAGGAGGAACCGGCTTACCGCCAGGAGCCCGAAATCGCCCGGGAAAGCTAGCCCGAAGGCTTGTTTGGCCAACAGGCACGGCACGGCTCGGCAGAGCGGATAAGAAGCTCGGGATGGATGCAGCCGGACCGGATGCGGTGCCCGTCAGCTGCGACGCCCGAGCGCAAAGATGATCGCAATCAGCCCCATGGTGAGGTTCAGGCAGGCAATCCATTCGGGTATGGGCAGTTTCACCAGTTTCGGTGCGAGACCCAGCAGCACGAACAGCGCGCCGATCGCACCCGGCAGGTGAGCGGCAAATCTTGTCATGTCTTGGCTTTCCGGAAAAACGTGAAATGAATGGGATACAGAGCGTCGAGGCGCAACGGAAATCCGGGCCGCGCCCTTACGGCGCAGCCTCAGACAGTTTGCTCCATCTCATGCGGCAAGGGCTTGCCCCGATAGAAGATGCCGACCTATGGCGGCCCTCAGATCCCCGACGCTTGAAAAGCGCCTGTTGTCCAGATCGATGACGTGAAACTTCACCGCAATGAAGCGAAGCTCTCCGTTATCCGGAATTGCAATTCCAACCGGCAATCCGCCGTGTTCAATGACTTGTCTTTGCATGTCTTAAGTCTCGCTCTCGCAATCGAAATTCTGTCTGTGCTGCTTCCGGTCCGACCGGAAGTCGCATTCGTTTTTCGAGGCGCAGACAACAAGAGAGGATAGGCATCACTGCAACGCGGCCAGGCGTCAAAAGGCTCGGAAATGCTGTGGTTACCATGGGATCGTCCCTCTTTACTCTACCCTTCAAATCTATCGGAAGCGCAATGGTGCAGGAAGGAAATTTGGTCCGCCATAGAATAAAAAACCTCCATTCCGCCCAATCCGGACATCATGGAGGTTGATTGCTCATAGATTCGCGTTTTGCAGAATTTTCATCCCAAGATCGCGACCACCGTCGTGGTTTCGTGCCGCGTAGGCGGGAGGCGTCGGATGAAATAGAAATCTACCATATTTATGGAATTTGAACGTCCTTTTGCCGACGTAGGCCGAAACGCCTTCTATTGTCTGGTCTCACCGATGATAAAAAGAGGCTGCTTATGGCCACGACGCTTCTCATTCCCGGACTGAACGGCTCCTCGGATGATCACTGGCAAAGGCACTGGGCCGATGACAGGCACGAGGCTTTGGTCGTCGAACAGGACGACTGGGCGTGTCCCAGACTTCACCACTGGCAGGCAAAGCTGGATCACGCCCTGTCCAAGACCGACGGGGCGTTTCTCGTTGGACACAGCCTCGGCTGCCTGCTGATTGCAAGTTATGCCAGAAGGCGCGAGGCGAACCGGATACTCGGCGCGTTGCTGGTGGCACCCTGTGATCTGCAGACGGCGATCCGGCGGCATCCGTGCATGATCGATTTCGGCGACGCGCCGCTTGATGCCTTGCCGTTTCCAAGCCTTGTCGTCGGCAGTCTCGACGATCCCTATATGGATCTCGACCAATTGGAGCGCCACGGCCACGCCTGGGGCAGCGACCTGACGACGCTCGGTTTTGCCGGCCATATCAATGTGGCAAGCGGTTATGGACGCTGGGAACAGGGTTACGAACTGTTCGACCGCCTTTTGCGCAAGGCCGGCCGTTCCAGCGGCACGGTGCGGTCGCCGGCCGATAGCCTGCCAGGGCTCACCACGCTACGGCGCGCGGGCGCCCGCCATGCGGGCAACCCGTGACGGCATAAAAAAGGGGCCGAAACCGGCCCCTTCCTCGTTTTATCTATCCAATCGACTGAGCGACCTTGGATCAGCCGAAGAGCGCGAAGCTGCTTCTGACCGTGACCCAGATGCCCCACAGAAGCGGGATACCGACAACGGCCCAGGCGAGTGCGGCCTTGGCGTCGAAACCGCCCTTGCCGATGCCGAAGGAACCGGTCGGGCCGGCATTGGCGGCAGCGGACTTCGCCTGAAGCGACGCGACTTCCTCATCCGACATGAACCACTTGTCCTTCAGCGGACGCACCAGCGAGTTGGCGATGAGACCAAGCACCAGCATGCCGGCGAGGATATACATCGTGCCGGTATAAAGCGCCGGGCCGGGCGCGACGCCGGCATTGATCTGCGCTTCGCGGATGTAGTTGACGACGACCGGGCCGAGAATGCCGGCGGTTGCCCATGCGGTCAGCAGGCGACCATGGATGGCGCCGACGAACTGGGTGCCGAAGATATCGGCCAGATAGGCCGGGATCGTTGCGAAACCACCACCATACATCGACAGGATGATGCCGAAGGCCAGAACGAAGAAGGCCTTGTTGCCCATGTTGGCAAGCGTCGGGGCAAGTGCGTAAAGCACGATGCCGAGGATGAAGAACGTATAATAGGTGTTCTTGCGGCCGAGCTTGTCGGACATCGAGGCCCAGAAGAAACGGCCGCCGATGTTGAACAGCGACAGGAGACCGGTAAAGCCGGCGGCGATTGCCGCGATCTGTGCCTTCTGGCCCGCGTCGAGCTGCGAGAAGGTGAGGTCCGGCAGGCCGATCAGGTTACCGGCGAAGATTTCCTGCAGCATCGGCGAAGCCATGCCGATGACGCCGATACCGGCCGACACGTTCAGGCACAGGACTGCCCAGATCAGCCAGAACTGCGGGGTCTTGTGCGCGTCACGCAGATGCACATGCTTGTGCGTGATCATTGCCTTGCCATTGCCTGCCGGAGGGGTCCAGCCATCCGGACGCCAGCCGGCCGGCGGGATGCGGTAACCGAACGCACCGCCCATCATGAAGCAGAAATAGATGACAGCCATGCAGATGAAGGTCTGCCACACACCGATGGAAACGTCGGTCTTGAAATGGTTCATCAGCAGGTTGGCAAGGGGTGCGCCGATCATTGCGCCGCCGCCAAAACCCATGATCGCCATGCCGGTCGCCATGCCGCGACGGTCGGGGAACCACTTGATCAGTGTCGAAACCGGCGAAATGTAACCGAGGCCGAGGCCCACGCCGCCGATCACGCCGGCGCCGATCCACATCAGCCACAGCTGATGGGTCATCACGCCGATCGCGGCAACCATGATGCCGCCGCACCAGCAAAGGGCGGACACGAAACCGGCCTTGCGTGGCCCGACCTTTTCCAGCCAGCCGCCCCAGATCGCTGCCGAGCAGCCGAGAAGGACGAAGAACAGCGTATAGATCCAGCCGAGGTCGGCAACGCGCCAGTTGCAGTTCGTGGTGAACAGGGCCGTCACCAGAGACATGCTTGCGCAGGACGGATCCGGCGTGCCGGCAATCGCCTTGGTCAGCGGCAGCCAGAAAACGCTGAAGCCGTAGGCCATGCCGATGCAAAGATGAATGGCGAGCGCCGCGGGCGGCACGAGCCACCGGTTGAAGCCCGGCTTTGCGATAATATGTTCCTTGTCCAGGAAGCCGGCGCCCGCCGCGCCTGCTCCTGAAATTCCTGTAGCTGCCATAGAAATCCCTCTCTCTGAGTAATGGCTTTCAGAGTAACCCTTGCCTTGTCCCGCGGGGTGTCCGTGGGGTGTCAGCGGGCAAGGCGTTACGCATTGCCTTCCTAACCGTGAGGTCTGGAAAGCGTTTCTTCCTCTCCCGGTTCCTCGCCGCGCAGAGCCCTTCCGGCGGCATCCTCCCGAACTCCTTTATCCATGCCGGCCTGGGTTTCAGGCCGGCGGATCAGCTTCGACGCCTCGACGACGAGCGGCAGAAGCCCTTCTGCGCCATCATCGAGATGCGTGAACAGGTGCCGGCGCATGCGCGGCTCCCAGAATCTGTTGATGTGATTTGCCACCCCTTCAGCGCGCACATGTTCCGGCTGCGACAGGAAGAAGGTGGCTATCTGGTTTGCCATCCGCACCAGCTTCTGCTGGCCGGTGGCCTGATGGGCATGGTCCTGATGGACGTCTTCAGACAGCATCGGCGGCACCTCCCGTCAGGACATGGCCGATTTTATGATAGAAAAAAACTATCGCCCGATTGCCTATATGCCAGTCTGAGCGAGCAATCCTGATACCGTTTCGACGGCTATCTTGAAGGACTGCAATGGTGACGATCTGTGGCGTCATCGGACTCTGCGACAATATAGCGCTCCTCCCTTACTCCAGTTTTCGCCGCATTTGCAAGAGTGCGACGTTTTATCCAATTGCACTTGGCAAATGATAAGCCCGGATCACTCCGCCGCCTCCAGTTTCCCGGCAATCCGCCTCGAACGACGGGACAATTCGTCATAGTCTTCCTGCCACTCCGTCGGGCCGTTGGACGGAGAAACCTGCACCGCCGTCACCTTGTATTCCGGACAGTTGGTTGCCCAATCGGAGAAGTCGGTGGTGATGACGTTCGCCTGCGTATCGGGATGGTGGAAGGTGGTGTAGACGACGCCCGGCGACACGCGATCGGTGATCAGCGACCGCAGCGTCGTATCGCCCGAGCGGCTGGCGAGCTTGATCCAGTCGCCATCCTTGATGCCGCGCTGTTCGGCATCATGCGGGTGGATTTCCAGCCTATCCTCCGCATGCCAGGCGACATTTTCGGTCCGCCGCGTCTGGGCGCCGACATTGTATTGCGACAGGATGCGGCCGGTGGTCAGCAGGAGCGGGAAACGCGGCCCGGTGCGCTCGTCGGTTGCCACATATTCGGTGCGGATGAACTTGCCCTTGCCGCGCACGAAACCGCCGACATGCATGATCGGCGATCCTTCAGGATGCGCCTCATTGCAGGGCCACTGAACCGAGCCGACCTTTTCCAGATAGTCGTAGGAGACCAGCGCGAAGCTGGGTGTCGACGCAGCGATTTCGTCCATGATTTCAGATGGATGCGCATAGTGCCAGTTCAACCCCATGGCCTGGGCCAGTTTCTGCGTCACTTCCCAATCGGCATAGCCGTTTTTCGGGCTCATCACCTTGCGCACGCGGTTGATGCGGCGTTCGGCATTGGTGAACGTGCCGTCCTTTTCGAGGAAGGTGGAACCCGGCAGGAAGACATGCGCGTAATTGGCGGTCTCGTTCAAGAAGAGATCGTGGACGACGACACATTCCATCGCGGCCAAGCCCGCCGAGACGTGTTTGGTATCCGGATCGGACTGCAGAATATCCTCGCCCTGGATATAGATGCCCTTAAACGTGCCTTCGACGGCGGCATCCAGCATATTGGGAATGCGCAGACCCGGTTCGTTGTTGAGCGAGACACCCCAAAGCTTTTCGAAGGTCTCGCGGGTGGCATCGTCGGAGATGTGGCGGTAACCGGGCAGTTCGTGCGGGAAGGAGCCCATGTCGCAGGAGCCCTGAACATTGTTCTGGCCACGCAGCGGGTTCACGCCGACGCCGGGGCGGCCTATATTGCCGGTCGCCATGGCAAGATTGGCGATCGCCATGACGGTCGTCGATCCCTGGCTGTGTTCGGTGACGCCGAGCCCGTAATAGATCGCGCCATTGCCGCCGGTGGCGAACAGCCGGGCGGCACCCCGCAGCAGATCGGCCGGGACGCCGGTGAAGTTCTCCGTCGCTTCCGGACCATGCGCCTCTTCGGAGACGAAGGCGGCCCAATCCTGAAACTCCGGCCAGTCGCAGCGTTCGCGGATGAATTTTTCGTCAAACAGGCCTTCGGTGACGATGACATGGGCGAGCGCCGTCATCACCGCGACATTGGTGCCGGGTTTGAGCGGCAGGTGATAGGCCGCTTCCACATGCGGCGTCCTGACGAGGTCGATGCGGCGCGGATCGATGACGATCAGCTTGGCACCCTGCCGCAGCCGCTTTTTCAGCCGCGAGCCGAAGACCGGATGGCCATCGGTCGGGTTGGCGCCGATGACGATCACGACATCCGTCTGTTCGACACTGTCGAAATTCTGGGTGCCGGCCGAGGTGCCGAACGCCTGGCCGAGACCGTAACCGGTCGGCGAATGACAGACGCGGGCGCAGGTATCGACATTGTTGTTGCCGAAACCGGCGCGGATCAGCTTCTGGACGAGAAAAGTTTCCTCGTTGGTGCAGCGTGACGAGGTGATGCCACCGATCGATTCGCGGCCGTACTGGTACTGGATGCGGCGGAACTCGGTGGCGACATGCGCATAGGCCTCTTCCCAGCTGACTTCCCGCCACGGATCGGAGATCTTTTCGCGGATCATCGGGTTGAGGATGCGGTCCTTGTGGGTGGCATAACCATAAGCGAAGCGGCCCTTGACGCAGGAATGGCCGCGGTTCGCCTGGCCATCTTTCCACGGCACCATGCGCACCAGTTCCTCACCGCGCATCTCCGCCTTGAACGAACAGCCGACGCCGCAATAGGCGCAGGTGGTGACGGCGGAATGTTCGGGCTGGCCAATGGCGATCACCGACTTTTCCGTCAGCGTCGCGGTGGGACAGGCCTGCACGCAGGCGCCGCAGGAAACACATTCGGAATCGAGAAAATGCTCATCGGCGCCGGGCGACACGCGGCTTTCGAAACCACGGCCTTCGATGGTCAGCGCGAACGTGCCCTGCACTTCCTCGCAGGCCCGCACGCAACGGGAGCAGACGATGCATTTCGACGGATCATAGGTGAAATAGGGGTTGCTCTCGTCCTTCGGCATCCATTGGGCGTTGATGGCGCCATCATTGCGGGCGCGGACATGGTTGCCGCCGTCATACCCGTAACGCACGTCGCGCAGGCCGACAGCGCCGGCCATGTCCTGCAATTCGCAATCGCCATTGGCAGCACAGGTCAGGCAGTCGAGCGGGTGGTCGGAAATATAAAGCTCCATCACGCCACGGCGGATATCCTTCAGCCGGCCGGTCTGGGTATGTACGACCATGTTGGCCGCAACCGGCGTGGTACAGGAGGACGGTGTGCCGTTGCGACCTTCGACCTCGACCAGACAGAGCCGGCAGGAGCCAAAGGCATCGACCATGTCGGTGGCGCAGAGTTTGGGGATCTGGATACCGGCCTCCATCGAGGCGCGCATGATCGACGTGCCTTCCGGCACGGTGATCGAGCGTCCGTCGATGGTGAGGGTGATCTGGGTATCAGACTGCGAGGCGGGCGTGCCGTAGTCGATTTCATGAACGAGGGACATGATGTGCTCCTCCAGAGTAAGTGTTATCCGAGTTCGGCCTCTGCCCCTCATCCGCCTGCCGGCACCTTCTCCCCGTAAACGGGGAGAAGGAAACTCGTGGCAGCCTGTCCATCCATTCGAACGCTGGGCAGGGCACGTCCCCTCTCCCCGCAGGCGGGGAGAGGGTTAGGGTGAGGGGCAATCCCAAGGTGGAAATCATTCCGCCGCCTCCACCATTGGCACGGGCGCAAAATCCTCCGGGAAATGCGTCATGGCGCTCATCACCGGATAGGGCGTGAAGCCACCCAGCGCGCAGAGCGAGCCGAATTTCATCGTGTTGCAGAGGTCGGCGAGCAGCGCCTTGTTCTTTTCGGGCTCGATGCCGCGGGCGATCCTGTCGACCGTTTCCACCCCGCGGGTCGAACCGATACGGCAGGGGGTACATTTGCCGCAGCTTTCGATGGCGCAGAATTCCATGGCGAAACGCGCCTGTTTCATCAGGTCTGCCGTGTCATCGAAAACGGTGATGCCGGCATGGCCGATAAGCCCGTTCCTGGCTGCAAAGGCTTCGTAATCGAAGGGCGTATCGAACAGGGCGCGGGGGAAATAGGCGCCGAGCGGACCGCCCACCTGCACCGCCTTGACCGGGCGCCCGGTTGCCGTGCCGCCGCCGATATGATCGACGATCTCGCCGAGCGTCAGGCCGAAGGCGGTCTCATACAGGCCGCCATATTTCACGTTGCCGGCAATCTGGATCGGGATCGTGCCGCGCGAGCGGCCCATGCCGAAATCGCGGTAGAAGGCCGCGCCCCTGTCCATGATGACCGGGATCGAGGCGAGCGAGATGACGTTGTTGACCACTGTCGGCCGGCCGAGAAACCCCTTCAGCGCCGGGAGCGGCGGCTTCGCCCGGACGACACCACGCTTGCCTTCCAGCGAGTTCAACAACGCGGTTTCCTCACCGCAGACATAGGCGCCGGCGCCGCATCGCACCTCCATATCGAAACTATGTTTCGAACCCAGCACCGAGGGGCCGAGAATGCCGGCGGCGCGGGCGATCTCGATCGCCTTGCCCATGGTGGCAATGGCATGCGGATATTCCGAACGGGTGTAGATATAGCCCTTGGTGGCGCCGGTCGCGATGCCGGCAATCGCCATGCCCTCGATCAGCACGAAGGGATCACCCTCCATGATCATCCGGTCGGCAAAGGTGGCGCTGTCACCTTCATCGGCATTGCAGACGATGTATTTCTGGGGGCCGGCCGCCTCCATCACCGTTTTCCATTTGATGCCGGTCGGGAAACCCGCGCCGCCGCGACCGCGCAAGCCGCTATCGGTCACTTCCTGGACAATCTCGGCCGGTGTCAGCGAGATCGCCTTTTCCAGCCCCTTGAGACCCTGATAATGACGATAATCCTCGATCGACAGCGGATCGGTGACGCCGCAGCGTGAAAATGTCAGCCGGGTCTGCTGACGAAGGAAGGGAATTTCCTTCGTCAGCCCCAGACAGAGCGGATGTCCGGCACCGGTCAGAAACCCGGCATCGAACAGGCTTTTGACATCCCCGGCCTTTACCGGCCCGTAAGCCACGCGACCGTGATCGGTGCGGATTTCGACCAGCGGCTCCAGCCAGAACATGCCGCGCGAGCCGTTTCGCACGATCCTGGCATCAAGGCCACGGCCGGCAATCTCGGCTGCAATGGCGCTCGCCACCTTCTCAGCTCCGAGCGCCAGAGAGGCGGCATCACGAGGAACGAATATCGTCACCGTCATCGGCTCACCTCCCCAACGATGTCGGAAAGACAGTGCTCATCGACCCGGCCATAGGCCTCGCCATCCAGCATGGCGGCGGGTGCGCAGGCACAGAGCCCGAGGCAGTAGACGGGCTCCAGCGTGACCGCGCCATTCGGCGTCGTCTGATGGAAATCGATGCCGAGCAATTGCTTCGCGCTGTCGGCGACACGATCGCTGCCCATCGACTGGCAGGCCTCGGCCTGACAGATCTTCAGGACATGCCGGCCGGGCGGGTGATCGCGATACTCGTGGTAAAAGGTCACGACGCCATGCACTTCGGCGCGTGACAGGTTAAGCTCATCCGCGATGATCGGCTTCACCTCGTCCGGCACATAACCAAACTCGGCCTGAATGGCATGCAGAATGGGCAACATCGGCCCTTCGAGATGCTTCAGACTGCGGATAATATCGATCGACCGTCCGGTGACGTCACCGGCGGAAATCCGAATATTCATGTCTCTATGCCTCCCGGCTGCCCCTCCGGTACCGACCTCCTCGTCGTTCCATCGGGTCAAAATCCGCATTGGATAAGATGGTCTTACATCGCGGATTGATGCAAAGTGTCGCGCCTTCGGGGGATGATGGTCAATAGCCGAAATCGGTTACGCGATAGCAAAAACCTATCAAAAGAGCAGGCATCCAGATACCACGCAAAGATTGGAGATCGGCGTCTCAAACGCCGGTCGCGACACCGGGCGAGGTTTCGAGCTTCGGCGTTACCATATCGAACAGCGGAATGGCGGCGGCCCCGAGTGCCGCGGTCAGTTGCCCGGTCTTGCCACGCATCACGCGCGGCAACTCGCGCTGGCGGCGGTTCGCGACGGAGGTCGGAAGATTGCCCATGCGCACAATAATCTCGTCGATGATCGCATCCGGCAGCGCTCCCCCCAGGATCACCGTCTGGGGGTCTAGAATGTTTTCAAGCATCGCCACCATCGGGCCAAAATAGGTGGCGGCATCTTCGATCCATGCTTTCAGGATCGGATTGCCCTCGGCATGCAGCCGTTCCAGATCGGAAAATTCGCTGTCGGCTATCCCGGCGGCGGCAAGCTGCTCCTTGAGCACATAAACCGATGCGTAGGCTTCCAGGCAACCACATTGGCCGCAGGAAGGGCACAACCGGCCCTTCGGCACCACCGTGACATGCCCGATCTCGCCGGCATTGCCGAATGCGCCGCGATAGGGCGCGCCGTCCTGGATGATACCGAGACCGAGGCCGACACCGAAATAGATCATGCAGAAATTGGAAATGGCGAGGCCGGCGCCGAACAGCCGCTCGCCGACGGCGGCCGCGGTCGCGTCGTTTTCAACCACGACCGGCTGGCCGCAGGCATCACTCAAGGCCTGCGCCGCATCGATCCCGGCCCATCCCGAAAGCGTTGTCGGGCCGACCGAGGTCATGCCGTCGATCTCGAACGGGCCCGGCATGACGGCTCCGGCGCCGAGCAATCTGGCGCCGAGTGTGCGTGTGAGGCCGGAAAACTCGCGGGAGAAAATCGACAGGATCGCGTCGGGGGTCGTATCCCTGATCGGTGCGATCCGCTTGTCGCGCAGCCTGCCGGAAAAATCGAGGGCGACGGTGACCATGTGGTCGGCGGCGATTTCCACGCCGATCGTCACGCCGCCTTGCGGATTGACGGCAAACTGGATCGGCGGCTGGCCGCGGCCGGACCGCAGGCGGCCGGTCTCCATCAAAAGGTTCTCGCCCATCAGCTCATCGACGATGTTGGCGACCGCCTGCGGCGTCAGCTGCGTCAGCTTGCCGATATGGGCGCGGCCAAGCGAGCCGTGACGGCGGATGATGTCGAGAACAACGCGCCGATTGTGCTCACGGCTGCGCTCGGGATTTTTCCCGATGGCCACTGGATAGGTGCCGGTCGTGTGAACAGTCATGTCTTAAACCTCTATCGCCTTTCAAACCACAGGTTCACAGCCGGCGCCACCGCGAATAGATTAATTCAAGTAAATTATCTTATTGACAAACAGAGCCGCTCAGGGAAGCTTTAGGGCAGTCGGGGCAAACCCCGCGATACCGGATGGATCCATCGGATCGATCCGCAAGGATAACAACGCATCGGCCGTGACACGGCCGAATGCAGGGAACAATCGAACCCTGAAAACCGGAAGAACCGGTGGGGTAAATGGAGGCTCACATGCGCAAGTCAGTCTTGTTGGCCGGTCTGGTTGCCGGTTTCAGCACATTCGCGTTCAACGCGGCACAGGCCGTTGAAATCCAGTATTGGCAATATGTCTACGAGACACGCGTCAAGACGATGGATGAGCTGATCGCCAATTTCGAGAAGGCCAACCCGGACATCACCGTCAAGCAGGTGACCTTCCCCTATGCCGATTACCAGACCCGTGTTGTCGCCGCCAACATGTCCGGCCAGGGCCCGGATGTGATGCAGCTTTTCTACGGCTGGCTCGACAAGTTCGCCACCGGCAAGCTCTTGCAGCCGCTGCCGACCGACGCCTTCCCGCATGATAAGATCGAGAGCGAATTTTTCCCGATCGTAACGGCAATGAAGCGCGGCGACGATTATTACGGCCTGCCGACGGCTGTCCGCTCGCTGGCGCTCTTCTACAACAAGAAGCTGTTTGCCGAAGCCGGCATCGATGCGCCCCCGAAGACACTCGACGAACTGGCCGTCGATGCCGCCAAGCTGACGAAGAAGGACGCCGCCGGCAATATCGTCACGGAAGGCATCACGCTCGACATGCCGGGCCAGGACATCCATTGGTGGCGCGAGGTTCTGGTGCGCCAGTTCGGCGGTGCGCCTTATAATGACGACTATTCCAAGGTCACCTACAATAGCGAAGCTGGCACCGCTGCGCTGAAATGGTATACCGATCTGCAGCTGGAAAAGGGCGTCGGCCTCTCCGGCTTCATGGATGAAGGACAGGCGGCATTCAAGGCAGGTCGCGCCGCAATGACCATCGATGGCACCTTCCGCCTGGGCAGTTTCAAGGCGATCAAGAATTTCGAATGGGGCGTCGCCGAACTGCCGACAAATGCCGCAGGCGTCAAATCCAACTATGCGAGCTATTTCGCCAATGGTATCGGCGGCAAGGTGACCGGCGAAAAGCTGGAAGCTTCAAAGAAGTTCCTCGCTTATATCTCCTCGCCGGAAGCCATGGATATCTGGCTGAAATCGGTCGGTGAACTGCCCGCCCGCCGGTCTGCGGCACTGACGGAGAAGAACCTTGCCGACCCGATCTACGGCCCGTTCCTCAAGGCGCTGGATTACGCTCATACGACGCAGTTCGTCGATGAAATGGGCCAAAGGCAGATCGTCATCGACATGACCAACCGCGTTCTCCTCGAAAAGCAGGCACCGGCGGATTCGGTCAAGCAGGCGGCCGAGGCGGAGCAGGAAATGATCGACGCGGCAAAGCCATAAGCGCCGGTCAGCGATAAGCGGAGTTGATGATGGAAACGATCAAGGGGCAAGGGGCGGCGAGCGGCCGCCCCGGCGGCGGCGCTATGCTGGACCGTCTCTCCATGCGCACCAGGCGGTTGCTCTGGGTCTGGGGCTTTCTGGCCATCCCGATCCTGTTTTATGCCGTCATCCGCTTTTATCCGACATTCCAGGCCTTCTACCTGTCCCTGACCAACTGGGATCTGGTGCGACCCGCCAAGTTCGTCGGTCTTGCCAACTACATCAAGCTGTTCAAGGATCCGCAGTTCTGGAAGGTGTTCAAAAACACCTTCACCTATCTCCTGATCGGCACGCCGCTCAGCCTGGTCATCGCGTTTGCGGTCGCGTTTTTCCTCGACCGCGTGCGGTTCATGCACAATCTCATCCGGGCCTTGTATTTCCTGCCCTATCTCACCACCGCTGCCGCCATGGCCTGGGTGTGGCGCTGGTTCTACCAGCCGGCGCCGATCGGCGTGATCAACGACATTCTCGCGATAGCCGGCATCCCGCAGCAGCCGTTCATCCGCTCGACCGATCAGGCCCTGTTCTCGGTCATGGTCACCGCCATCTGGGCCGGCCTCGGTTTCCAGGTGATCATCTTCATGGCCGGCCTGCGCGCCATTCCGTCGACCTTCTACGAGGCGGCACGGATCGACGGCCTCGGCGAATGGGCGATCCTGCGCAAGATCACCCTGCCGCTGTTGAAACCCACAACCGTTTTCCTCGTGGTCTTCTCGTCGATCGCCTTCCTGCGCATCTTCGACCAGGTCTACAACATGACCACCAACGATCCCGGTGGTCCGCTGGGCTCCACCAAGCCTTTGGTGCTGATGATCTACCAGACCGCGTTCAGCTCCTATGCGATGGGGTATGCGGCGGCACAGACGGTGGTTCTGTTCACCATCCTGCTGATCGTCTCGCTGCTGCAGCTCTGGGTGCTGAGGGAAAAGAAATGACCGATACGCCAACACTTTCCCACGCCCATATCCGGCCCGGACGGATCATCACCTGGACGCTGCTGTTCATCGGCGGGCTGATCATGGTCTCACCACTGCTGTTCATGTTCTCGACCTCGCTGAAGACCGCCGACCAGGTCTACGACCTGCGGCTCATCCCGGCCGCGCCCACATTGGCAAACTATATCACGGTACTGGCAGACGGCCGCTTCATGCGCTGGTTTTCAAATTCCATGCTGGTGGCCGTCGGGGTTACGATTTCCAACTGCTTTTTCGACAGCCTGGTCGGTTACACGCTGGCGAAATTCCAGTTCCGCGGCCGCTACTTCATCTTCATCGCCATCCTGTCGACGCTGATGATCCCGACCGAGATGCTGGTCATTCCCTGGTATCTGATGTCGAGCCAGCTCGGCTGGCTGGACAGCTATTGGGGCATCATGTTTCCCGGCATGATGACCGCCTTCGGCACCTTCCTGATGAAGCAGTTCTTCGAGACGGTTCCCAACGATTTCCTCGAGGCGGCACGTGTCGATGGTCTCAACGAGTTCCAGATCTGGTGGAAGGTGGCGATGCCACTGGTCACGCCGGCGCTCTCGGCACTCGCCATCTTCACCTTCCTCAGCAACTGGACGGCGTTCTTCTGGCCGCTGATCGTCACCACCAGCAAGGAACTCTACACGCTGCCGGTCGGGCTTTCGAGCTTCGCCGTCGAGCAGTCCATCCAGTGGGAAATGATCATGACGGGGGCGGCCATCGCCACCCTTCCCACCCTCATCGTCTTCCTCGTGCTGCAGCGCTACATCGTCCGCGGTGTGATGCTCGCCGGCCTGAAAGGATAAAAGCCATGGCGGACAAAGACCCGCGCCTTTCCGACACCAGCAGCTTTCCCGATCCGGTCTACAAGGAGACCGTGCTGCGGCCGCTGTTCGACGGGGCCAAAAGCCATCACGTCAACGGTTTCCGCCGCATCGACCGCGCCCATCTGATCATGCTTGTCGAGACCGGCATTCTCGACCGCGACGTTGCAGCAAGGATCGCCGAAGCGCTCGTTGCCATAGACAGGGAGATCGATCCGTCGACGCTCGTCTATAACGGCGAAGTCGAGGATTTCTTCTTCCTGATCGAGAAGGAGCTGAAGGCCCGCATCGGCGTCGATATCGCCGGCCGCCTGCATACCGCCCGGTCGCGCAACGATATCGACCACACGCTGTTCAAGCTCGGCTTGAAAGAGCGGATCGACGTGCTGATGTCGAAGGCACGCGTACTTCTTGCGACGATGATCGATGCCGCCGAGCGGCAGAAATCGACGCTGATCGTCGCCTATACCCATGGCCAGCCAGCCCAACCGACCACCTTCGGTCATTATCTCGCTGCTGCCATCGAAGTGCTGATCCGCGATATCGAACGGTTTGCCGAGGCGCGACGGATCGTCGACCTGTCGCCGATGGGGGCGGCGGCTATCACCACGTCCGGTTTCCCGATCGATCGGGCGCGGGTCGCGCAACTGCTGGGTTTTTCCGCCCCCTTGCGCAATTCCTATTCCTGCATCGCGGCGGTGGATTACACCACCTCCACCTATTCGGCGATCGAGCTGATGTTCCTGCATCTCGGCCGCCTGATCCAGGATTTTCAGTTCTGGACGAGTTTCGAAGTCGGCCAGGTCTACGTGCCGAATGCGCTGGTGCAGATCTCCTCGATCATGCCGCAGAAACGCAATCCCGTGCCGATCGAACATCTGCGGCATCTGTCGAGCCAGACCTTCGGACGCGCCCGCACCATGCTCGACGTGATGCACAACACGCCGTTTACCGACATGAACGATAGCGAGGGTGAAACCCAGGGCATGGGCTACGAGGCCTTTGCCTCCGCTGGCCGCGTGCTCGACCTTCTGGCCGCGCTGATTGCCCAGATCAGCATCGATCCGGAGCGGGTGGACCAGAACATCCGCCGCTCCTGCATCACCATTACCGAGCTTGCCGATTCGCTGGTGCGCATCGAGGGCCTGTCCTTCCGCGAGGCGCATGAGATCGCAGCGGCAACGGCCAAAAGCGTCGTTGCGGCCAAGGGCAGCCTGGCAGACGATGGTTATGCGCCATTCCTTACAGCCTTCGAACAGTCGACCGGCCGCAAGCCGTCGCTGGATCTGGTGAAATTCGAAGAGATCGTCTCGCCCGAACATTTCGTCACTGTACGCAGCCGCTTCGGCGGCCCGGCGCCGGAACCGATGCAGGCGGCACTTGCTGCCTATCGCAAGCGGCTCGACGCGTTCGAGGGCGAGGCCAGACGTGCCGAGGATCACGAGGCGGCGGCCGCGGCCGAACTCGAACAGAAATTTACCGCGCTGACGGGAGCCCGCTAATGGCGACAATCGAACTCACAAAGCTCATCAAGCGCTACGGCAAGACCGAGGCAGTCAAGGGCATCGACCTTGCGATTGCCGACGGCGAATTTGTCGTCTTTGTCGGGCCGTCTGGTTGCGGCAAGTCGACGACGCTCAGAATGATCGCAGGGCTTGAGGAAATCTCCGACGGCACGCTGAAGATCGGCGACGAGATCGTCAACGAGCGCGATCCGAAACAGCGCAATATCGCGATGGTGTTCCAGAACTATGCGATCTATCCGCATATGACGGTGCGCCAGAATATCGGCTTCGGACTTTACACGTCGAAGCTCGACAAGGTCGAGAAAAACCGGCGCATCGAGGAGGCGGGCCGCATCCTTGGGCTCGAAGCCCTGCTCGACCGGCGTCCGGCCGCACTGTCCGGTGGCCAGCGCCAGCGCGTCGCGATCGGCCGCGCCATGGTTCGCGATCCGTCCGCCTTCCTGTTCGATGAGCCGCTTTCCAACCTCGATGCCCAGCTTCGTGCGCAGATGCGCATCGAGATCAAGCGGTTGCACCAGCGGCTGAAGACGACGACCGTCTATGTCACCCATGACCAGGTCGAGGCGATGACCATGGCCGACCGGATCGTGGTGATGAAGGATGGCCATATCCTGCAGGTTGGCACACCGACGGAACTTTACGAGGAGCCGGTCAATGTGTTTACCGCCCGTTTCATCGGCAGTCCGTCGATGAACCTTTTGCCCGGCCGGGAAGACGGCACGACCGTCTCGGTTGCGGCTGGTGGCGACATCCTGATCGGCATCCGTCCGCATGACCTCATCGTTCGTGCCGTGGCATCGGGCGAAGATAAGGGTCTCAGCCTCACTGGAACAGTGACGGCGGTGGAGCCGCTCGGACCTGAAACGCTCGTGCATCTCGAGATAGGTGGCAATCCGGTGATCGCCACGGCGCGGGAAAAATTCGTGCCGGCGGTGGGCGACACTCTCACCTGCACGGCAGCGCCCGGCAGTCTTTATCTCTTCGACGCCCGGACCGAGGCATGCCTGGGCCGCTCATGATGAACGATACACAGACACGATCGGCGGTGCTGAGCATCGGGCGGATCTATTGCGACCTCATCTTCACCGGCCTCGACGCGCTTCCGGTGCTTGGACGTGAACTGTTTTCCGACGGCATGCAGATTGCGGCCGGCGGTGGGGCCTTCATCGCCGCCGCCCATCTCGTCCATGCCGGCCGCAAGGCGGCCGTCGTCGCGCGGCTGGGAACAGATGCGCTCTCAGTCGATGTCGGACGGCAGATCGGGCAAACCCATGTGGATCTGCGGTTTGTCGAACAGGCGGCCGAGGCCGGGCCTCAGGTCACCGTTGCAGCCGTCGTCGGCACGGAACGCGCCTTCCTGACCCGGCGGGCGGGATCCGCCCTGCCCGCAACGCTCGACGCGGCTCTCGCCTGGACAGAGGCAAAACATCTGCACATCGCCGAATATGCGACGCTGCACGAGATCCCGGATCTGGTTGCGCGCGCCAAGGCCAAGGGCCTGACGGTCTCGCTCGATCCAAGCTGGGATGCGACGCTGATCTATGACAAGGGTCTGCTGCAGGCCTGCTCCGGCGTCGATCTATTCCTCCCCAATCTCGAGGAGGCAGAGGCGATCACCGGCTCGGCCGATCCAGAAGCGGCATTGCGGACACTCTCCGGCATATTTGCGCAGGTGGCGCTGAAGGGCGGCGCGCAAGGGGCCTGGACGATGTCGGACGGCGCCGTTCTTCATGTCCCGGCCGAAGCCGTACCGGTCGTCGATACGACGGGTGCCGGTGACGCTTTCAATGCCGGTTTCATGGACAGCTGGCTTAAGGGAGAGCCGCCCGCATCCCGGCTGGCTGCCGGCATCCGGGCGGGAAGTCTGGCGGTGCAATCACCAGGCGGTTTCGACAGGTCTCTTGCATTCGCCTGAGACGCTGTCGCGACATCCGACGACACGGTGCCAGACGGACGATCAATCCTTCCAGGCGATCCTGTTGAGGAATATGCTTTCATTCGGCGTCGGGGTGAACGAAACCTGCTCGGCGGCGCCATACACCACCGATGCCTGGTAAAGCGGGACGATGTAATGTTCCGCGTTGACCTTCTCATGTACCGTCTTATATGCGGCAAGCCGTTCTTCCTGCGACAGCGACTTGCGCGCAAGATCGAGTGCTGCATCGATCTCCGCATCCTTGATGCTCGACCAGCCGCTCGTCGAGTGCAGCAGCGGGTAGAGGATGCCATCGGCATCCTGGCAGCCGCAGCTCCAGCGACTGAAGGCAATTGCCGGAATGACGCCCGGACCACCCTGCATCTGTTTCAGCCAATTGGGCATGTCCGTCATCTCGATCTCGATCTTCATGCCGGCATCGTTGAGCATCTGCTGGATCGCCTGGACGACACGCTGGTCATAGACCGGCGAGGTCAGGAGTTTGATCGGAATATCGGCACCGGGCGTCGATGTAATGATCGCCTTGGCCTTGGCCGCGTCGTAAGGCGCCGCGGAAATGCCCTCGACCCAGCCCATATGTGCCGGCGAAGCGATTTCCGGCACCGGCCTTTCACCGGTCGCGAGAATGCCGTCAGTAATGCCCGCCTTGTCGATCGCCATGGCGATCGCCTCACGGACATGCGGCTTGTCCAGCGGCGGTTTCGTCACGTTCATCCCGAGATAGGCGACACGCTCTGTATTTCCGACCAGCGCCTTGCCCTTGCCCTTGCCCGAAGCCTTGATCTGCGCCACCAGATCGCCGTTCAGATAGGTGACGAGATCGCTTGCGCCCGCCTGCAGGTTCGCCACCCGTGTCGCGGCATCCGGTACGGCGCGGAAGACAACCTTCGGAAAGGCACCCTTGTCGCCCCAATAGGCGTCGTTGCGTGCAAGCGTCACCTCGACGCCCCGCTGCCATGTCTCGAACCGGTATGGACCGGAGCCGACGGGACTGAGATTGAAGCCATCCTTACCGGCCTTTTCGACAGCATGTTTCGGCACGATCGACAGCTTGACCAATTGCGCAAAGAGCGGCGGATAGGGCCCCTTGGTGGTCAGCGTCACCGTCGTCGGATCATCGGCAACGGCATCGGTGATCTGGTTGAACTGACCGAGCTGGGGGCTGGCAAAAGCGGGATCGGTGATGCGCTTCACCGAAAACACCACATCATCGGCCGTCAGCTTCGTGCCGTCGTGGAAACTGACGTCGTCGCGGATCTTGAAACGGATACTGGTATCGGAAAGGTAATCCCACCCCGTCGCGATCTGTGGCACGATCTTGCCGGCATCGTCGCGGGTGACGAGATTGTCGAAGACGTTGCGGTAGACGTTGTAGCTGTCCGGGTTCCACTGGACGTGTGGATCGAGCGAAGACGGCTCTCCGGGCAGGTCGATGACAAAGAGATCCTTCGATGCATGCGCCGGTTGCCACAGCGTGACGCTGGTCGCGGCAATCAGGATGCCGGCGACAATATGCTTGTATGATCGCATGAGTTGTTCCCCTTATTTGGCGATAATCCACTTCTCCTGAAACACACCAGTCTGCACCGTGCGCCGGCGCAGGTCGTGCAATAATTTTTCATTTCTGAGATGTCAGATAAAATAAATGACATCGACAATGCTGATGTTGACATCTTAAATTGCGCCATGCAATCCTCAATACCGAGGTGAAACGACAAGGTGCCAAACAGCCGACAGAGCTGACGGCGCAAGGTCTGGCCGAGATGGCCGATACTGGGAATCTGCTTTGACAAGTTCTGCGAACCCAACGATGAAAGCATCGGAAGACAGCCATCGTGGCTGTCACGATGCACGGTTGAGATGCCAGAATGCTTGATAACGATGCCTATTCTTCGCCCCTGCCGGGCCTTGCCAAGGGTCTTTCGGCCGAACAGACGCTGCGCAGCGCGATCGTGCATTGTGTCCTGAAGCCCGGGGAAGTGCTGTCCGAGGCCCGCCTGTGCGAAGAATTCGCCATCGGCCGCGGCGCAGTGCGCACGGCCTTGCAGCGTCTGCAGGCAAGCGGGCTGGTCACGGCAGCGGCCAGAAGCGGCTGGCAGGTAGCGCCGGTTTCCGCCGCGGAAATCCGTGAAGTCGTTGCAGCGCGCCGGCATCTGGAAGCGATGCTGGTCAACGTCAAGCTCACCGACGCCGACCAGACGCATCTGGCCAAACTCTGCGACATGTATGGCGCATTGCATGGCCGGAGCGACCCTTCACTCGACCTGCAGGGAACGTTGAGACGCGCCGAACGCGACCTGCTGGCGCTTCTGTCGACACGGCTCAACATGCCGACGGTCAATGGCTGGCTTGTGGATCTATGGGATCGCTCCGCCCGGCTCGTGACGTTCTTCGAGGCCCGCAGCCCGGTGAAACTGAAGGGTGCCGACCGGGCCGCACTCGGTGCCTGCCTTCTGAGCGGCGACAGCGAGGGCGCAAAGTCCCATCTCACAGCCGCGATCGACCAGCTGGAAATCTATCTTGCTGCGCGTTTTCTCGAATCCTCCGCCGTCCTCGCAGACCCTCCGATCCGCCGCAAGCGGGCCGAAAAGGCGAAGGCGGAGAAAAACGATTTTCAACCGAACCAGGAACGAACAAGGACGAACTGACGATGCCAGGTTTGAGACGTATTACTTCGGCACTTTTCCTCGCCGCCGCGCTCGGCAGCGGCACTTTCCTCGGCAGCCCTGCAAGCGCCAAGGACATGTTCGTGGTCGATCTGGTCAACGAACCGTCCTCGCTTGATCCGCAGAAGCAGTGGAACCCGGACAGCTATTACGTCTATCGCAACGTCTTCGACAACCTGATCACCCGCGACGACGACGGCAAGATCGCACCGCAGATCGCCACCGGTTGGGACTACAAGTCGCCCACCGAGGTCGTTTTCAAGCTTCGCAGCGACGTGACCTTCCACGACGGCGAGAAGCTGACGGCGGAGGATGTCGCCTTCTCGGTGAAACGGATCATCGATCCGGCGTTCAAAAGCCCGCAGCTCAGCCAGTTCAACAAGATCAAGTCGGCCGCCGTTACCGGCGATAACGAAGTCACCATCACCACGGACGGCCCCTATCCGGTACTGCTTGCCCAGCTGGTGAAGCTGTCGATCGTGCCGAAACATGTCGTCGAGAAGGTCGGCGATGATGCCTTCAATGCCGCTCCCGTCGGCTCCGGACCCTATAAGTTCGACCGCTGGGACCGCGGGTCGATGGTCGCCCTTTCACGCAACGATGCCTATTGGGGCAACAAGGGCGTTTTCCCGAAAGTCGAGTTCCGCGCCGTGCCGGATGCGGCGACCCGCCTTGCCGATCTCCAGGCCGGCAATGCCGATCTCATCGTGACGCTGGATTCCGACCAGGCCACTCAGCTGGAAGGCAGCGGTTCCGCCAAGGTACTGAGCGCGCTGACCGAGCGCATCGCCTATCTGAAGCTCAATCCCGGCCTGCCGCCGCTCGACAACGTCAAGGTCCGCCAAGCGGTTGCCATGGCGATCGACAAGCAGGGCATTGTCGAGGGCATTCTCGGCGGCTTCGACAAGCCGGCGACGCAGATGGCAAGCAATTCCTATTTCGGTTATGTCCCCGACCTGCAGAACCTCGCCTTCGATCCGCAGGCTGCAAAGAAGATCGTCGAGGAGACCGGCGCCGGCAAGACCAAGCTGTCGTTTGCAACCTCTCCGGTCTTCGACCAGCGCATCGTTCAGGCACTGGCGCAGATGCTCTCGGATGTCGGTTTCAGCGTCGATATCCAGCTGACCGACATGGCCGCCTATCTGAAACGTGCCCAGAGCGAGCCGTCGCAGCAGGCAAACCTCGCCTTCGGCCGCTGGTCCTGCGCCTGCCAGGATGTCGATGGCGTGCTTTTCCCGCTCCTGCATTCATCGAGCTCATGGTCGTCGGTGCGTGACCCGAAGATCGACGAACTGCTCGTCAAGGCGCGCAACACGCTCGACGAGAAGGAACGCCAGGCGGCCTATGTCGATATCGCCAAGTTCGTCGCCAATGACGTGCCGATGGTGCCGCTTTACGAGGCTGCCGTTCTTTATGGTGCGGCAAAAAACCTTCAATGGAAGCCGACCGCCAACGAAAGCATGTTCCTGAACCGTATGGCCTGGAACGACTGATGGAAGCCGGCTGTGATCCGCGTGCCGCGGATCACAGCCCTCCAACGCTGCGGAAAACACAGTGCCGATTTTCTTTGCCAAGCGCCTTTTCCAGGCACTGATCGCCATTTTC
>NZ_JBXHAY010000009.1:0-201161 GCF_057163345.1 Aliirhizobium sp. YIM B11859 | reverse complement strand
CCCAATCAGATATAACCAACTCTGTCGTGGTTTGCTACAGAACGAAAGAAACCGTCGCTAGCAGCGCCGCCGCCCTCGTTCAGTGAGCGGGTTATAGTTCCGCGGGCACCGATGAGTCAACAGCCATTTTCAAAAAAATGTCATTTTTCTCCAAGGCGATAGAGAGCCCCGCTCATCGCTTAAATTACGAGCATGCATATATTTTCAGCAGCATTTCGCGGCTTCTTATCCTTGCGGGATTGCGCGCAAATGTTATGGCATTCCGACCCAGGACCAATGCCCGCGGACCAAGAGGCAGGCCGGCATATAAGGTAACGGATCGCCCGGTTACGGATAACAATAAGACGGACAGGCAGCGGCATGCCCAGCAATGACAACACTCATAAAGACCTGGCGAGACTCGGCCTGCCTATATGCGAGGTGCTGGCAGATCTCGCTAAAGCCCTGCGACACATGAACAGGGCCGTGCTGTCAGCGCCGCCGGGTGCGGGCAAAACCACCGTCGTGCCGCTTGCCCTGATCGGCGAAGACTGGTGCCGTGGAAAGATCATCCTGCTTGAACCACGGCGGCTTGCGGCAAGGGCAGCGGCATCGCGTATGGCGACGCTGCTGAACGAGGCCGTCGGACGCACTGCCGGATACCGTATGCGGCTGGACACGCGAATTTCGGCAGGCACACGGATTGAAGTCGTGACCGAAGGCGTGTTTTCCCGCATGATCCTCGATGATCCCGAACTTGCCGGTGTTTCGGCGGTGATCTTCGACGAATTCCACGAACGGTCGCTCGACGCGGATTTCGGCCTGGCGCTTGCGCTCGACGCGCAGTCGGCGCTGCGGGAGGATCTGCGCATCCTGGTCATGTCGGCGACACTCGACACCGATCGTATTGCAGCGCTTCTCAACGGCGCGCCGGTGATCAGCAGCGAGGGACGGAGTTTTCCGGTCGAGATCCGCTATCGCGAGCGCAACCCGCAGCAGCCCATAGAAGATATGGTGACCCGGGCGATCGAGGCCGCCCATGACGAGGAAGACGGATCGATCCTCGCCTTCCTGCCGGGACAGGCAGAGATAAGGCGGGTTGCCGAGAGATTGCAAGGGCGGTTTGGCCCAAACACCGTGATTGCGCCGCTGTTCGGCAATCTGTCACAGCAGGAGCAGGATCTCGCCATCCGGCCTGCAGCAAAAGACAAGCGCAAGATCGTGCTGGCGACATCGATCGCCGAAACCTCGATCACCATTGACGGAGTGCGCGTCGTCATCGACAGCGGGCTGCAGCGGCTGCCGGTCTTCGAACCTTCAACGGGCATGACGCGACTCGAAACGGTGCGGGTATCACAGGCATCGGCCGACCAGCGTGCCGGCCGTGCCGGCCGCACTGCGCCCGGCATTGCCATAAGGTTGTGGCATGCGGGGCAGACGGCGGCGCTTGCACCGTTTACACCGCCGCAGATTCTCGCGAGCGATCTTTCCGGCATGGTTCTCGATCTCGCCCATTGGGGTGTCGTCGATCCATCGACGCTTGCCTTCCTTGATCCTCCGCCCGGCCCGGCGCTTGCCGAGGCACGCAACCTGCTGCAACTGCTCGGAGCGCTGGACGAAGACGGAAGGCTGACGGCCAGCGGCCGGCTGATCCGCGAGCTGGCACTGCCGCCGCGGCTTGCGGCAATGGCGCTCCGTGCCGACGAAGAAGGACGCGGGCGCGAGGCAAGCGAACTTGCCGTCCTGTTGACCGAACAGGGGCTCGGCGGAACCGATATCGATCTCGACGAGCGGATGCGCCGGTTCCGGATGGATCGTGGCGAAAGAGCGCTGGCAAGCCGGGGCCTTGCCGAAAAGATCGCCCGCGAGCTGCCGCATGGCGGACGCTCGGGCGAACGCGGCCAAGCCGGATCGCTGCTTATGCGTGCCTATCCCGACCGGATCGCGTTGCAGCGCGGCGGCCGCGGACGCTTTATCATGGCCAATGGCCGGGGTGCCGAACTGCCGGAGACCGAACGGCTCGCAAGCGCGCCGATGCTGGTGATCGCCGATGTGGCAGGCCGGGCGGCGCGGCCCCGTATCCTCGCCGCCGCCCAGGTGACAAGGGCGGAGGTGGAGGCCGCAATGGGGGGAGCGGTCCGATCAATCGACGAGTGCTTTTTCGATCCGGCAAGCCGTCAGGTCCGGGCGCGCCAGGTGACGCGGCTCGGCGCCATCGTCTTTTCCGAGACGCCATTGCCGAGACCAACCGGCATACAGGCTGCACGCGCCCTTGCCGAGGGTGTCGCAGAGGTCGGCCTGCAG
The DNA here is from genome assembly GCF_057163345.1 of Aliirhizobium sp. YIM B11859. Lineage (NCBI taxonomy): Bacteria > Pseudomonadati > Pseudomonadota > Alphaproteobacteria > Hyphomicrobiales > Rhizobiaceae > Aliirhizobium > Aliirhizobium sp. YIM B11859. The sequence continues at coordinate 198,878 of NZ_JBXHAY010000009.1, read as the reverse complement.
GCCCTGCCGTTCTCGAAGGAGGCTCTTCAATTCAAGGAAAGACTGGGCTTCCTGCATCGTTCGATCGGCAAGCCCTGGCCGGATGTCAGCGACGAAGCGCTGCTCTTGCGTCTCGAGGACTGGTTCGTTCCCTTTCAGGGCGAGGTCTCCGGTCTTTCGGCCATTTCGTCGGCGTCCCTGTCGGAGGGGCTGCGTTCGCTGGTGCCGCACGATCTGTTGCGAGACATCAACCGGCTCGTACCGACACATTTCGAGGCGCCGACCGGCCAGCGCCATCCGATCCAGTATGAAGGAGACGAGCCGATGCTGACCATCCGGGTGCAGGAACTGTTCGGGCTCAAGGCTCATCCTTGCGTGGCAGGCGGAAGGCTTCCGCTGCTGCTGGAATTGACATCGCCGGCACATCGCCCGATCCAGACGACGCGGGATCTGCCCGGCTTCTGGTCTGGGTCGTGGAAAGACGTCCGCTCGGAGATGCGGGGGCGCTATCCAAAACATCCATGGCCAGAAAACCCGGCGGATGCCGTAGCGACGCATCGTGCAAAGCCGAGGGGCACGTGACAGGATGTCACGTCTCTTCAGGCATTCAGCCGATTTATGAGCATGGGACAAAGCGGGAAACGAAAAACGATGGCGCAAGACACGGAAACAGCTTTAACCCTCGAAGGGCAGTTCGGCCATTCAAGCCGGCGCATCCGCCTGGAGACATTGATCAGACTGCGCTGGCTTGCAGTCGCGGGACAGAGCCTGACGGTTCTGATCATCTGGGCCATTCTCGACTTTTCGATGCCGATCGTACAGGCCGCGATATTGATCGGCGCATTGGCGGTGGCGAATCTCATCCTGTCATCATGGTTTCCCGCCACCCACAGGCTCGGGCCGAAATCGGCGCTCGCCCTGCTCTGCTTCGACCTTCTGCAAATGGGCGCCTTGCTGTTCATCACCGGCGGGCTCGGCAACCCCTTCGCGCCGCTTATCTGCGTCCCCGTGATCATCGCCTTTGCCTCACAGCCGCTCAATCACTCGCTGATCCTGCTCGTCTTTGCCCTTTTATGCACGACGGCCCTGACCTTCTCGCCCTATCCGGTGCCCTGGTATGCGGGCGAACATCTTCGCATCCAGCCGATGATGCAGCTCGGCGTGTGGTCCGCCATCGCCTCAATGATGGTGTTCGCCGCGTTTTACGCCTACCGGGTTTCCCATGAGGCGAGCCTGCTTGCCGATGCGCTGGTTGCCACCGAAATGGTGCTGGAGCGGGAAAAACATCTCGGGCAGCTCGACGGCCTTGCTGCGGCTGCCGCCCACGAACTGGGAACGCCGCTTGCCACGATCAGCGTCGTTGCCAAAGAAATGCAGCGCGAACTGGGACATGACGAGCGTTTCAGCGAGGATCTGCAGCTTCTGCGCAGCCAGAGCGAGCGATGCCGGGATATTCTGCGGCGACTGACATCGCTTCCGGCCGAAGGCGAGGAACACATGCGCCGCCTGCCGCTGTCCTCCATGATGGAGGAGGTCATCGAACCCCACCGGCAGTTCGACATCGACATCGAACTGGTCGAGAAAAACGATGGCCGGCCCGAACCGGTCGGTGTCAGAAATGCCGGCATTCTCTACGGGCTCGGAAACCTGATCGAGAATGCCGTCGACTACGCCAAGAACCAGGTCACCATATTCGTCGAATTCGATGATCAACGAGTGGCAATCGTGATAGAGGACGATGGCCCCGGTTATTCCGCCGACGTCCTTTCGCGGATAGGTGAGCCCTATATGACCTCACGGACCCGTGAGAGAAGCGAACACGCGGGAGGCCTTGGCCTTGGACTGTTCATCGCCAAAACCCTGCTGGAGCGTTCCGGTGCCCTGATCCGCTTCGGCAATCGCGACGATGGCAAAGCCGGAGCACGCGTTCGAATAGAGTGGCCAAGATCGATAATGGACCGGCCAATTTGATCTGGCTCCAGTTTGATCGGCTCTGATATGCTAATGGGGATCCATCGATCCCGGAGAATAGAGATGGAAACAATACTGCAGCAGTCCAATCCTCAGACCGAGGACTATATCGGTTCAGACCCCTCGCTGTTGATCGTCGATGACGACGGGCCGTTCCTGCGTCGTCTGGCACGGGCCATGGAAACGCGCGGCTTCGCGGTCGATGTTGCCGAAACGGTGGCGGACGGTATCACCAAGGTCCGCCAGCGGGCGCCGAAATACGCGGTCGTGGATCTTCGGCTCGGCGATGGCAACGGCCTCGATGTCATCGAGACGATCAGGCAGTTCCGCACCGACACGCGCGTCATCGTGCTGACGGGCTACGGCAATATCGCAACGGCCGTGACTGCAGTGAAGCTCGGAGCCGTCGATTATCTGTCCAAGCCTGCCGATGCTGACGACATCTTCAACGCATTGACGCAACGGCCCGGTGAAAAGGCAGACCTGCCGGAAAATCCGATGTCGGCCGATCGCGTCCGGTGGGAGCATATCCAGCGTGTGTATGAAATGTGCGAGCGCAACGTTTCGGAGACAGCACGCCGCCTCAACATGCATCGCCGGACACTGCAGCGTATCCTGGCCAAGCGGGCGCCGAAATAAGGCGCCTGCCAAAGGCTAGACATCGTCGAAGCTCCTGCCGGTCGACCATTCCGCCATCATCAGCCTGAGCGCGGCGGCGCGCGCGAAATCAAGCATCAACGCTTTCCGGCTGGCCGGGGCAAGCTTGTGCAGCGGCGCCTCGCGCAGCAGTTCTGCGCCATAACCGTCTGAGAGAAGCAGACCGCAATCTTGCGGGAAGATGTCAAGCGGCACATCCTGGTGCGTGGCGAAGATCAGCCGGTCGCAATGGGCGCGATATTCCGGCCATTTGCGATCCACCCGGAAATCCTCGATCGAGGTCTTGATCTCGACGATCCAGATCTCGCCCTTTTCCGAGACCGTGACGAGATCGGCGCGCCGACCGCTGGGCAATGCCATTTCGGGCAAAATGACATGCCGCATGTCATGAAGCAGGATCTGCGCCCCCTTGCGCACCATCATGGCGCGGGTGGACTGCCTTCCATCGACCAGCGGATTATCGTTTACCACGCGTAATATCGTCATTCCCGTCTCCCGCCAGAATTACAAATGTTGCAAAAAGACCATGGCCTTGCCAATTCGTCCTCTGCCTGACGGCAAGGCGCCACGACAACTTGCCAATAACAATCGAATGGAAAATAACGTTTTCCAAGGCGATGTGACGCCCATTTCAATCGATTCGTTCATCAAGAGACATCCATGCGCTTCCGCACCAGCATGATCGCACTCGGCCTGTTGGCATCCGCTGCCCTGGCCGGCTGCTCTACCACGTCCCAGACTGCCCAGGCCGACGTTCCGGTTCGGGTCGAGACAGCCCAGATATTCACCGATTCGTACGGTTCTGTGACGGATGCAGGCTATACCCTGCCGGCAATCCCGATCAACCGGGTCAAGAGCGAGTTCGTTCGCCAGATCGTCAATTACGAGACGACGGAAAAGCCGGGTACGGTCATCGTCAATACGCGCGAACGTCACCTTTACTACATCATGCCGGGCGGTCGTGCGATGCGTTACGGCATCGGCGTCGGCAAGCAGGGCTTTGCATGGTCGGGCACAGCCTATGTCGCCTGGAAGCAGGAATGGCCGAATTGGCATCCGCCGAAGGAAATGGCTGCCCGCAAGCCTGACATTGCCAAATATGTCGAGAACGGCATGGGTCCGGGCCTGTCGAACCCGCTTGGCGCGCGCGCCATGTATCTGTTCAACGAAAAGGGCCAGGACACGCTGTTCCGCCTGCATGGAACGCCGGAATGGGCCTCCATCGGCACGGCCGCTTCTTCCGGCTGCATTCGGCTGATGAACCAGGATGTGATTGATCTCTACAGCCGCGTTCGCCCCGGCCACCAGACGAAGGTTATCGTCATCCAATAAGGACGACGAAGTTCAATTGAAAAAGCCGCCGAGGATATATCCCGGCGGCTTTTTTGTTGGCCGGATCATGTCATCAAACCGATGACATGATCCGGCTCCTTGTTTTACCCAATTCCTGACGCGAAACCGCTGCACAGTTTCGCTGGAATTACTTGGCGGATCAGCCGGCTTTCGCCTTCAGCTCCAACCGGCGGCGGTGCAGGACCGGTTCGGTATAGCCGTTCGGCTGTTCGCGGCCCTTGAGCACCAGATCGAGGGCTGCCTGGAAGGCGATCGAGGCATCGAAGTTGCCGGCCATCGGTCGGTAGAGCGGGTCGCCGACATTCTGACCATCGACCACTTTTGCCATGCGCTTCATCGTCTCGATGATCTGGTCTTCGTTGACGACCTTATGGTGTAGCCAGCTCGCCATATGCTGGGCCGAGATACGCAAAGTGGCGCGGTCTTCCATCAGTCCGACATCGTTGATATCCGGCACCTTGGAGCAGCCGACGCCCTGATCGATCCAGCGCACGACATAACCAAGAATGCCCTGGGCATTGTTGTCGAGTTCACGCTGGATTTCCTCCGGCGTCCAGTTGGGACGTGGTGCAACCGGCACGGACAGGATGTCCGAAAGCCTGGCCCGAGTGCGGCTCCTCAGGCTTTTCTGAACCTCGGCAACGTCGACCTTGTGATAATGGGTGGCGTGCAGGGTGGCAGCCGTCGGCGACGGCACCCAGGCGGTGTTGGCGCCTGCCTTCGGATGACCGATCTTCTGCTCCAGCATCGCCGCCATCAGGTCCGGCATGGCCCACATGCCCTTGCCGATCTGCGCATGTCCCGAAAGACCGCATTCCAACCCGATATCGACATTCCAGTTTTCATAGGCCGCGATCCAGGCCGCCTGTTTCATGTCACCCTTGCGGATCATCGGCCCGGCTTCCATCGATGTGTGGATCTCGTCGCCGGTGCGGTCGAGGAAGCCGGTATTGATGAAGGCGACGCGGTCGCTGGCAGCGCGGATCGCCTCCTTGAGGTTGACAGTGGTGCGGCGCTCCTCGTCCATGATGCCCATCTTCATCGCGTTCTTCGGCAGGCCGAGCGCCTGTTCGACACGGGTGAAGATTTCGGCGGCGAAGGCGACTTCTTCCGGCCCGTGCATCTTCGGCTTCACCACATACATAGAGCCGAGCCTCGAGTTCTTCCGGCGCCCGTGATGGCCGCCCGACCGCCCGATATCGTGGATGGCAATCAGCGCCGTGACCATCGCATCCATGATGCCTTCCGGCACTTCCTCGCCGCCGCGATCGAGGATTGCGGGATTGGTCATCAGGTGGCCGACATTGCGCACCAGCATCAGGGAGCGGGATCTGAGCTCGAAGGAAGAGCCATCGGGAGCCGTGTAATCGAGGTCAGGATTGAGCTTGCGGGTGAAGGTCTTGCCGCCCTTCGACACGGGTTCGATGAGGTCCCCCTTCATCAGGCCGAGCCAGTTACGGTAAACCGCGACCTTATCCTCGGCATCGACAGCGGCGACAGAATCTTCGCAGTCCATGATCGTGGTGATCGCCGATTCGGCCCGGACATCAGAGATGTTGGCCGGATCGGCCTTGCCGATCTCCGTCGTCGGATCGATCAGGATCTCGACATGGAGGTTATTCTTCCGCAGCAGGATCTGTTTCGGAGCGCCCGGCTCCCCTAGATAGCCGGCAAACTGCGAAGGATCGCTCAAGCCCGTCGTCTGGCCACCGAGCAGCGTCACAAACAGGGCGGCGGAATCGATCCTGAAAGATGCAACGTCGTTCCAGCCGGCGCCGGAAAGCGGTGCGGACTGATCGAGAAAATCACGCGCCCAGGCGATGACCTTCGCGCCGCGCGCAGGGTTATATCCCCTGCCCTTTTCGGCGCCGTCGGTTTCCGGAATGGCATCGGTGCCGTAAAGCGCATCATAAAGCGAACCCCAGCGGGCATTGGCAGCGTTGAGGGCATAACGAGCGTTCATCACCGGCACGACCAGTTGCGGTCCGGCGATCCGAGCGATTTCCGGATCGACGTTTTCGGTCGAGACCTTAAAATCCGGCCCCTCGGGCAGAAGGTAACCGATCTCGCGCAGGAAAGCCTCGTAGGCAGCAAGATCAACCGGGGCGCCGTTCTGCCTGTACCAGGCGTCGAGCTTTTCCTGGAAGGCATCACGCTTTTTCAGAAGCGCGCGGTTCTTCGGTGCCAGGTCATGCACGATCCTTGAGAACTCCGCAAAGAAGTGGTCGGTATCGACCCCGGTATCCGGTAGAGCCTCATCCACGATAAACGTGTAAAGCTGCTCATCTATCTGCAGACCGGCGATATCCTTGCGGGCCATGCGGCTCCTCCCTCAGATGTTTTTGGTTTTCCGTGAGCGTCACATTGCGCGCGACATATCGGGTGTCAATGCACCGAAAGCCGAAGACGGTTCGGCTGACGCTGCCGCAGGGATCATTCCCCATGGGTCATTCTGGGGCGACCCGTCGCGACGGCGGTTATCCGCGCTTCAACCAGTTTTCTGGAGCCCTCCACCTCGGGCGCAGAGATCTCGTCTTCGACGGAAATGACGATGTCAGCGGCTCCTTCCTGGCGTGCTTTTTCACGAGCCGCGGCCACAGCCCGGTCACGCGCGGTTGCAAGCGCCCGGGTTTCACCGACCACCGTGGCGGTTGCACCGGCACCGGCGATGACATAAATCCCCTCTTCCGGCGAAGTGATCGTCACCACAGCAACGGCGCGGATCTGGCCAACGACGGCACCGATCGCATTGGCTACATCGGCATCTGCCGGGATGACGGCACGGGCACCGAGCATGTCGGCGATCGCAGGGTAATAAACCGGTGCCGAGGCGCCAAGCCCGACAAGCGGGCGGTCCAGCGTCACGGAAAAGCGTGTTATGCCCGGCACCCGTCTCAGCGCACGGTCGACCGCCAGCGATACCGCCGGGTCGATTGCGCCCGCGCCATCTTCCGAAAGGCAAGCGGCAAGGATTACCTCGGAGGATTGCCGGGTCAGGCGATCGACGATATTGCTGGCCAATTCTTCGGCAGACGCCGCGATCTCGCGTCCGGCACCATTTTTCCGGCGGGCCGCGATCTGCAAGCCAAGCCGGGCTGCATCGGCATTCCATTGGTTCTGACGCCCCAGAACATGCAGCGCATCGGTTGGCGTGATGCCACTCAGATGCACGAGCCCACGACCGACCAATCTGTCGAGTACCGCCTTTTGGGAATTCATCGTCAGCAGTGTGTTCAGCGTGACGGGCACCAGTCCGATCCGAGCCAGAAGCGCCTGTTCCTGAGGCTGGAGACCTTCGGCGTCGCCTGCCGAAATCCGCACCGCAAAACGACCATCGTGGCGGCCGGCATGGCTGGCACGAAGCTGGATGTCCAAGGCCTGCAATATGCTTTCACCGTGGATCGCCGCGATGAGACCAAGCGGGAGGAGACGCCGCGGCCCGAGCGTGATCTTCGCCTCCAGTCCCCGCTCGTCAACATGAACTTCCGAATCACCACCAAGTCCATAGGTACTCAGCGCCACCGCCTCGACCATCGTGTTGTGACCGCCGACATTTGCTCCGTCAGGCGCCAGCTTCGGCCGACCACCCTGCAGAACGGCAATATCGGTCGTCGTGCCGCCGATATCGGAGACGACTGCTTCGTCCAGCCCGGTGAGATACCGGGCGCCGACGAGGCTTGCGGCAGGGCCGGAGAGAATTGTCTCGATCGGACGCAGACGCGCTTCGGCGGCGGACATCAGCGCTCCGTCGCCGCGCACGACCATCAGAGGTGCAGCGATGCCGGATCTGTCGAGAAAATCCTCTGTCGACCCGATCAAACGATCGATAATCGATACCAGCCGTGCATTGAGAAGCGTCGTCAGCGCGCGGCGGGGACCTCCGAGCTTCGACGACAGTTCGTGGCTGCAGGTGACCGGCTTGTGACTGAGTTGACGAATACGATCCCTCACCCGGATTTCGTGAGCCGGATTCCGGACGGCAAAATAACCGGCGACGGCGAATGACGACACGGTTGCACCGAGTGCCTCGATCGCATTGTCGAGCGCGGCCATGTCGAGCGGCGTCTCGTTGCCATGAACGTCATGCCCGCCGGGAAGAAAGATTACCGGATCGGTGCCGAGCGCTTCCGAAAGGCCGCCGCGGGCGATATCGGCCGGACCGAAACCGATCATGACAAGAGCCGCCCGGCCTCCCTGCCCCTCCACCAGCGCATTGGTCGCAAGCGTCGTCGAGAGCGAAACCATGGCGATATTGGCCGACAAAATTCCGCTTTTTTCCAGCGCCGCACCGACCGCGCCAGCCACGCCCTCGGATAGATCATGCCGCGTGGTGAGTGACTTTGCCTTGGCAATCACCCCCTCATCTTCGCGGAAAAGAACGGCATCCGTATAGGTGCCACCGGTATCAATGCCTAGAAGAAGAGGTGACGCCACGTGAGGGTCCTGAAAAAATCACTTCACCTGAATGAATAACCTATGGCGGGGATCGATCAATTGTTCATTGAAGACGCCGACTGTCTAAAGCTGACGCGCATCGGCATGCCGTCGCGCGGCTGGGTCGTCAGTTTCTGTACCGGCCAAACCTCGGTATCCGGCAAGCTGTCGAAACGATAGCGCTTCATCATTACGGCGAGCGCGATGACCGCCTCCTGCATGGCGAAGGTGGCGCCGATACAGGTGCGCGGGCCGGCACCAAACGGCAGATACTGGAAACGGCCGATCTTGCCGCGGTTCTCCGGCAGGAACCGTTCCGGCAGGAAGGCACGCGGCTTTTCCCAATAGAGCTCGTGGCGATGCAGGGTCCAGGGCATGACGAGGATGGTAACACCCGCCTCGATCTCGACAGTCTTGCCGGTCGGGCTCGTCCATTTGTCAGCGTTAATGGCTGCCCGGTTCAAAGACGGTGCCGGCGGGTAAAGCCTCAATGCCTCTTCGAAGGAGGCGTGTACCCAAGGCATCAGCTCCAGCCATTCCACCGGTTCCGCGCCGCTTGCCAAGACCTGATCGATCTCTGCCTCCATCTTTTCGCGGACATGCGGAGAGTGAGACACGCAATACAGGGTCCAGGCGAGCGCGCGGGCCGTCGTTTCATGGCCGGCGCCGATGAAGGTCAGGATATTGTCCTCGATCTCTGCCATCGACAGCCCATCCGGACCTTCGAGTTGCAAAAGCAGGGTGAGGAAATCCTGAGGGATGTCGTCGGGCGTCTCGCGCATCCGGTTCTTGCGTATCAGCATGGTCTCGGCGACGATGTTGCGGAATTTGTCGAGGACCTTGCGACCGCCGATGCGGGTCAGCCGCGGCACCCAGGGCGGTGCGCGCATCAGGTCCATCGGATCGACGCGGCCCATCCGGTGAAGCAGGCTATCGACGTCGTCGGCGACGCTGCCCTTCTCGCCGGCGATCTCACCGGAGAAAAGCGTCTCCGAGAGAAGAGCATAGGTGAGTTCCGTCATGTCGACGGAAATATCGTGAACAGCACCGGCTGCTGCCCCTGCCTGATATTTCTCGACATATTCCTCTGATTTCACCAGCATCTGACCAGCAAAACCGCGCGAATGACGAGGCGTGAAGACGGGCGCCATTGCCTTGCGCGAACGTTTCCAGACCGGGCCCTCCGCAGTCAGAAGGCCGTCACGCAGAATCGGTCGCAAAATCAGCTGACGAACTTCGGCCATTTCGTAATTGGCGGAATTGTCGACCAGGACGTGGCGGATGAGCCCCGGATCATTGACGATCAGCGTGCGTTCCTTGAAGAATTTCGTGTCGATCCAGGGAAGCGTGAAGGACATCTCGCCCCACAATTCCAGCGGATTGCGCAGCGCAGTCGAGATGATGCCCCAGCGCGAAAGCGGTCGCGTGTGCGGGATCGGGGCCGGCGGCACAAAGGGGTCGGGGCGCATGTCCATGACCAACCTTCCTCTTCAGTTCCTGATCCGAAGGATATCTGGCTTCAGAGCAGCGATTTCAACTCGTTGATCCTGTCGTTGACGAGCCAGCCGTAATAATTTTCCTCCGGCAGTCCACCGCGCGCCTTGAGCGCTGCGGCGCGCTGTACCGATCCGCCGGTATTGTAGAGCGTTGCGGTGATGCCGGGATTGCGCGAGATATCGACATCGGCGATCGATTTATAGTCATCGATCGACCGTCGGATGTTGGCCGCCATGTAAGCCAGGGACTTGTCCGGATCCATGATCGCGTCATAGACCTCGGCAGCCTTTTTCTCGTCGAGCTTCGGAAAACCGGACGTGCGTGCGACGCTGTCGGACAGCATCAATGCGGTCAACGGATTGATCTGGCCGAGCCCGAAGGTCTGGCCGGCATAAAACGGCTGAAAGAAAACGGCGCTGAAGCGGTTGTCGGGGTAGGACGTGCCATCGACCCTTTCACCGCGGAAGGTCTTGTCCCAGACGTTTTCGCGGCAGGTCCAGAGCCTGTAGGAATCCGTATATTCGGCACATCTGGCAAATTGCGGACGGGAGACGAACTGATCGATGCTTTCGTCGCCGTAAGCAAAACGAAAACGCTCGCCGGCATAGGCCGCCGCCTTGATGTAATAGGTCTGCAGGCGATCGTAGGCATCGACGTTATAGGTATGCTCGCCGACGATCGCACCGATGATATGAACCGGATCGATGCCATAGGCGGAAGCGGTCAACTTGATCTTGCCGATCAGCTGATGGTCGGATGACAGGAGCTCGATGACCTTGTCATACTTGTCGTCGAACGTGGTGCGACCTGCACGAGTACGGCGCACGGAGGCGCCCGGAATTTTCGGCTGAACCGTATTGCGATTGCCTTCCGGCACAATTGTCATGGCAACGGCCGGGACCGAAGACGAAACCGCCCAGGCGACGGTGAACAGCAATGCAATCAGGATGCGTTTCAAGATTTCCGTGTCCCAGCATTTGGCCTGCGCCAGTTTCGGCTCCAGAGGCTGTGACAAGTCAAATCATGGAGCGGCCCGCACATTCGCGAAAGCGCGCCACCCTTACGTGAAGAGATGCTGTAATGTCGAGAGAAAGACGTTCAAAATAGCGTCAGGTCGGACATATGTGGCAGCCGGACGTTGCCCGGCTGCCACGCAAGGCGACTAGAGAATATAACGGGACAGGTCCGTATCGGCGGCCAACTCACCCACATGCTTGCGGACATAGTCGGCATCGATCGTCACCGACGTACCGCCCTGGTCCGGTGCCGTGTAGGAAATTTCATCCAGCACACGCTCCATCACGGTCTGCAGGCGGCGAGCGCCGATATTCTCGACGGACGAATTCAGGTGTACGGCGACATCCGCCAATGCGTCGATCGCATCCTCGGTGAATTCGAGCGTCAGATCTTCCGTACCCATCAGCGCCTTGTACTGGCGGATCAGGCTAGCCTCGGTTTCCGTCAGGATGCGACGGAAGTCCTCCTTGGTCAGCGGCCGAAGCTCGACGCGGATCGGCAGACGACCCTGAAGTTCCGGCAGCAGATCCGAAGGCTTTGCCACATGGAAGGCACCCGATGCGATGAACAGGATATGATCCGTCTTCACCGGTCCGTATTTGGTTGAGACCGTCGTGCCTTCGACCAGCGGAAGCAGGTCGCGCTGCACGCCTTCACGTGAAACACCGGCGCCCATGCCGCCATCACGCGCCGCTATCTTGTCGATCTCATCGAGGAAAACGATACCGTCGTTTTCGACCGCGCGAACGGCCTCGCGCTGGATGACTTCATTGTCGATCAGCTTGTCGGACTCATCGCGGATCAGCTCGCCATAGGACTTGGAGACGGTCGTCTTGACCTTCTTGGTACGGCCGCCCATGGCCTTGCCGAACATGTCGGAAAGATTGAGTACGCCGACATTGGCGCCCGGCATGCCGGGGATCTCGAAACCGGGCATGCCGGATCCGCTGTCGGCCACCTCGATCTCGATTTCCTTGTCGTCCATCTCACCGGAGCGAAGCTTCTTGCGGAAACTGTCGCGGGTGGCCGGCGACGCCGTCGAACCGACAAGGGCGTCGAGCACGCGTTCCTCGGCACTCTGATGTGCCTTGGCCTGCACTTCCGAACGCTTCTTTTCACGTACCAGACCGATGCCGATCTCGACGAGATCACGGATGATCTGCTCGACGTCGCGGCCGACATAACCGACCTCGGTGAACTTCGTGGCTTCGACCTTGATAAAGGGCGCGCCGGCAAGCTTGGCGAGGCGACGAGAGATTTCGGTCTTGCCGACACCGGTCGGGCCGATCATCAGAATATTCTTCGGCATGACTTCATCGCGCAAGCTCTCGTCGAGCTGATGGCGGCGCCAGCGGTTGCGCAGAGCGATCGCAACAGCGCGCTTGGCATCATGCTGGCCGATGATGTGGCGATCGAGTTCGGAAACGATTTCGCGGGGAGAAAAATTGGTCATGACATCCTCTTGGCGTCCCAGGTTGGCCGTCCCGTTCAGGCCCGGCCAGTGAGGGATCCTCTTGCTGAAAGACTTTACTCGGCGTCGAGCGTTTCGACGATGAGATTGTGATTTGTGTAAACGCAGATATCGGCTGCGATATCGAGGGCCTTGCGGGCAACGTCTTCGGCAGACTTGTCGCCATCCATCATGGCGCGGGCCGCAGCAAAGGCATAATTGCCGCCGGAGCCGATGGCGATCGTGCCATGTTCCGGCTCGAGCACATCGCCGTTACCGGTAATGGCGAGCGTCGTCGACTTGTCGGCAACCAGCATCATCGCCTCGAGATTGCGCAGATACTTGTCGGTGCGCCAGTCCTTGGCGAGTTCGACCGCTGCACGCATAAGCTGGCCCGGATATTGTTCGAGCTTCTTTTCGAGACGGTCGAGAAGCGTGAAGGCGTCTGCAGTCGCACCGGCGAAACCGGCGACAACTTCGCCCTTGCCGATCCGGCGCACCTTGCGGGCATTGCCCTTCATCACGGTCTGGCCGAGGCTCACCTGGCCATCACCGGCCATGACCACCTTGCCGCCCTTCCGCACTGTAATAATCGTTGTCATTCAATACACCTGTCTGCCCCTCGAAAGCGGGCCCTTGATTGCGAGATCCCGCCAAACCCAATCGGGCTTTGCCGGGACCGTGTTGACACCTATGTAAGTGGCGAACCGCCGAATACAATCTCGCAACGGCCTGTCGACAAGGTGTCGCAAATGGCCGTGCTTTTGCTGGATATTTGCCGGGCCTGCTGGTAAGGAGCAGCGATCAAAAGCATTGGAGCAGACCCGTATGGGCGAGACGACAGCCAGACGCACGGGAAGCATTTCCCGCAAGACCAACGAGACTTCCGTCTCCGTTTCCGTCAATCTCGACGGCACCGGCGCGGCGAAGATCTCCACGGGAGTTGGCTTCTTCGACCATATGCTCGACCAGCTTTCGCGACATTCGCTTATCGACATGGATATCGACGTCAAAGGCGACCTGCATATCGACGACCACCACACGGTCGAGGATACCGGGATCGCGATCGGCCAGGCGATTTCCAAGGCGCTCGGCGACCGGCGGGGGATTACCCGTTATGCGTCGCTCGACCTTGCCATGGACGAGACGATGACAAAGGCCGCGATCGACGTGTCCGGCCGGCCTTTCCTCGTCTGGAACGTGACGTTCAGCGCCCCGAAGATCGGCACGTTCGATACCGAACTGGTGCGGGAGTTTTTCCAGGCACTGGCGCAGAATGCTGGGATCACGCTGCATATCCTGAACCACTACGGCGCCAACAACCATCATATAGCCGAGACCTGCTTCAAATCCGTGGCGCGGACCTTACGCACCGCAATCGAAATCGATCCGCGGCAGGCCAATCGCGTTCCTTCGACCAAGGGAACGCTTGCCTGACGCCTCCAGGAGATCATCCTTGAGAAGCTATCTCGTATTGACGCCGCCGGGCGGACCGGACCGGGAACACCGCTCCACTGTTGTTCTGCCCGACGGTTTTTCCTGGCTGGCACTGTTATTTCCCTGGATCTGGCTGATCTGGCATCGGCTCTGGATCGCGGGCGTCATCGCCTTTGCCGCGCAGACTGCAAGCGGGATGCTGATCAGCATGGACGGGCTTTGGCCGGCCGGCATACTACTTGGCTTTGCGACAAGTCTTTTCGTTGCCCTCGAAGGCCGCAATCTCTACGGCAACTCTCTTGTTCGCCGCGGCTGGGACCTGGATAACGTCATCAGCGCCGTGGACCGGCAGACGGCTGAAGAAATCTATTTCTCCAGCCTGCCGCAACCGGCATCTTCGCCTCTGCCGTCTTCGGCGGAATGGGCCAAAAACACAAAACAGCAGCCCGTATCGGGCTGGCAGGGTCCGGCTCTCGGACTTTTCGATCACGGAGGACGCTGATGCGCGTCGCAATCATCGACTACGGATCGGGCAATCTTCGATCCGCAACCAAGGCATTCGAGCGGGCAGCGCGTGAGGCCGGGATCGAGGCGACCATCGACCTGACCGACAGGCCGGAGGCGGTTGCCTCGGCCGATCGCGTGGTGCTGCCGGGCGTGGGCGCCTATGCCGATTGCCGGGCGGGGCTCAACGCTGTTTCAGGCATGCATGAAGCGCTGATCGACGCCGTCGAGAGCAAGGGGCGCCCCTTTCTCGGCATCTGCGTCGGCATGCAGCTGATGTCCTCGCGCGGGCTGGAAAAGACAACGACCGAGGGTTTCGACTGGATCGATGGTGATGTTGTCGAGATGACGCCGTCCGATCCGGATCTGAAAATCCCGCAGATCGGCTGGAATACGCTGACGCTGAACAGCCCTCACCCGCTGTTCGACGGCATTGCAACCGGACCGGATGGTCTGCATGCCTATTTCGTGCATTCCTATCATCTGGCGGCGACCAATCCGGCAGACGTCATCGCGACGACCGAGTATGGCGGCGCGATGACCGCCTTTGTCGGCCGCGACAACATGGCGGGGTCGCAGTTCCATCCGGAAAAAAGCCAAACGCTCGGCCTCGCCCTGATTTCAAACTTCCTGCGCTGGAAGCCGTAAGGCTCGCGTTCATTACCCAAGGACCAAGACGAAATGATCCTTTTTCCGGCTATCGATCTCAAGGACGGTCAGTGCGTGCGGCTCAAGCTTGGCGATATGGACCAGGCGACTGTCTATAATCCCGACCCGGGTGCCCAGGCCAAAGCCTTCGAAGACCAAGGCTTCGAATGGCTGCATGTGGTCGATCTCAACGGCGCGTTTGCTGGCGAGAGCGTCAATGGCGATGCCGTCGATGCCATTTTGAAGGCGACAAAGAACCCGGTGCAGCTCGGCGGCGGCATCCGCACGCTCGAGCATATCGAAAACTGGCTGAGCCGTGGGTTGGCACGCGTCATTCTCGGCACCGTTGCGGTGCGCGATCCGGCACTGGTCATCGAAGCCTGCAAGAAATTCCCCGGCAAGATCGCCGTCGGCATCGATGCCAAGGGCGGCAAGGTGGCGGTCGAGGGATGGGCCGAGGCTTCGGAACTCGGCGTGATCGAGCTGGCCCGGAAGTTTGAAGGGGCCGGCGTTTCGGCGATCATCTATACCGATATCGACCGCGACGGCATTCTCGCCGGGATCAACTGGGCATCGACGCTCGAACTGGCCGATGCCGTTTCAATTCCCGTCATCGCCTCGGGCGGCCTTGCTTCGCTCGACGATATCCGCCGAATGCTGCAACCCGACGCTGCCCGCCTCGAAGGAGCGATTTCCGGCCGGGCTCTTTACGATGGCCGCATTGATCCGGCAGAAGCTCTGGCGTTGATCCGCTCCGAGAAAGGTCGTGCAGCATGACCCTCAAGGCCCGTGTCATTCCCTGCCTCGACGTCAAGGACGGCCGCGTCGTCAAGGGCGTCAACTTCCTCGACCTCGTCGATGCCGGTGATCCGGTGGAAGCGGCGAAAGCCTATGATGCCGCCGGTGCCGACGAGCTTTGTTTCCTCGACATCACCGCGTCCTCCGACAATCGCGAGACGATTTTCGACGTCGTGGCCCGCACGGCCGAACATTGCTTCATGCCGCTTACCGTTGGCGGTGGCGTCCGGGCGGTCGGGGATATCCGCAGGCTTCTGCTGGCTGGCGCGGACAAGGTGTCGATCAATTCGGCGGCCGTGAACAACCCGGATTTCGTTTCCGAAGCCGCCGATAAATTCGGCAACCAGTGCATCGTCGTGTCGATCGACGCCAAGCGGCGCCTGAGGCAATCCGTTGGCGGCGACAATCGCTCCGAATGGGAAATCTATACGCATGGCGGTCGCAACCCGACCGGGATCGATGCGGTGGAATTTGCCCAGAAGATGGTGGAGCGCGGCGCGGGCGAATTGCTCGTCACGTCGATGGACCGCGACGGAACCAAGATCGGCTACGATCTGGAACTGACCCGCGCCATCGCCGATTCGGTTCGTGTTCCGGTGATTGCATCGGGTGGCGTCGGAGATCTCGACGATCTGGTTGCGGGCATCGCCGAAGGGCATGCTACCGCCGTTCTTGCCGCATCGATTTTCCATTTCGGCACCTATACGGTCGGCGAGGCCAAGCGCTATATGGCAGACCGTGGCATTGCCATGCGACTGGACTGAGGAGACTGAATTGAGCGGATTTACGCTGAACGAACTGGAGGAGATCGTTGCGGTTCGCGCCAAAGCCTCTCCCGACGTATCCTGGACTGCGAAACTTGCCGCAGCCGGCCAGGTGAAGGCCGCCAAGAAACTTGGCGAGGAAGCGGTCGAGACCGTCATTGCAGCGCTTGCGCAGGACAGGAAGGAACTCACTTCGGAGAGCGCCGACCTGATCTATCACCTGTTAGTCGTATTGAATATTGCAGGCATTCCATTGCAGGATGTCGTTGACGAACTTCACCGCAGGACCACACAATCAGGCCTGCAAGAAAAGGCGAGCCGGCCGACGTCATGAGTATCGCACCGAAGCCCGCCGACGAGCCGGAAGCCGGCACAATGGTTGGATATTATTCGCCATACCATCACTTCACGGCCGATGAATGGGCAAAATTCCGCGCCGATACGCCGCTGACTCTGACCGGAGACGAGATTGCGCGCCTGCGGTCGCTGGACGATCCGATCAACCTCGACGAGGTTCGACGCATCTATCTGTCGCTATCCCGCCTGCTGTCGACCCATGTCGAGGCCTCACAACGCCTGTTCAGACAACGCAACCACTTTCTGACATTGCCCGATGCCTCGAAGACGCCGTTTATCATCGGCATTGCCGGCTCGGTGGCCGTTGGAAAATCGACAACTGCACGCGTGCTGAAGGAACTGCTTGCCCGGTGGCCATCAAGCCCGAAGGTCGACCTCATCACCACTGACGGATTTCTCTATCCGAATGCCGTGCTCCAGCGTGAGAACCTCATGCAGCGAAAGGGCTTTCCGGAAAGCTACGACATCGGCCAGATCCTGCGCTTCCTTTCCGCCATCAAGGGCGGTGAACCGAATGTCAAAGCGCCGCGTTATTCCCACCTCACCTACGACGTGCTGCCGGACGACTATACGCTTGTCGATCGGCCCGATATCCTGATCTTCGAGGGCATCAATGTGCTGCAATCACGGGCGCTGCCCGTTGACGGCAAGATTGTGCCCATCGTCTCCGACTTTTTCGATTTCTCGATCTATATCGACGCGGACGAGGAACAGATCCATCAATGGTATGTGCAGCGCTTCATGAAGCTGCGCGAAACCGCTTTCCGCGACCCGACATCGTTCTTCAAGAAATATGCGGCGATCGACATAGATACGGCAAGGATGGTTGCCGAGGGTCTGTGGGAAAACATCAACCTCAAGAACCTGCGGCAGAATATCCTGCCCACGAGGCCGCGCGCCGACATCATCCTGCGCAAGAGCCGCGATCATTTCATCGAGACGGTCTCGCTTCGCAAGCTTTGATCGGCTTGCCTTCGGCGTCCGGGGCTCGTGCCGATTTCCGGCTCTCCGGCATCATTGCCAGACCAATGAAAAGCAGCGGTGCCAAAACTGCAATTCCTATGCCGCCATCATTGAAAACATGCAGGAAAAACGGCCACAGATAGAGAGGCACAAGCGCCGAACGTCGTAGGCGTGGCTCGGTAAAATAAAAAAAGGCCACCGCGATACATAGTGGAATTGCGTCATACGAATATCCGTAGGGTGTCGCGATAAGTGCCAGCACCCCGGTGATGACGGCACGCCTGCGGTTCTCAATCGTCGACGCCGGCCTCCACAACCAGGTCGCCAGTGCGGCGCAGCCGGCAATGAATGCGGCCTGGATGACATAGGCCCCGACAATATCGAACCCTATCCATCGTGCGAATATGAAAACGGTCATCGCGTTCTTATGGTAGGTCTGCGGATAGTCGGCCTCCATGATGGCGGTCATGAAAGGGCCGGTATCATATATAAAGCCCGACCAGACACCGCCTCCCCAGAACATAGCTGTCAGTCCCGCAAGGACCGCCGCGGTGATACATGCGGCCAATATGGCTCGATATTGCCCCGCGGCCAGGAAACAGATCGGGATAAGAAGGCCCAGATGCGGCTTGATCGTCAAAAGCCCAGCCAGAATGCCTGCCGCAACCGGCCGGTTGGGGAGGAGAAGGAACGTTCCAAGCAATAGCGCAGCCGACAGCGCTCCATTCTGGCCGAGCATCATATTCATCGCTTCGGCAGGCGATAACAGCAAGGCGAGAGTGACATAACCTGGAAGACGCAGAAGCCGAACGGTCAGAAACAGACAAAACAGAGTGCCAAGCGTCCAGACGACGTAAGCTACCGGCAACGGCAGAAGGGCCAAAGGAGCGCCTATCATCAGGATAGACGGCGGGTAGCTCCATTCCTGATTGGGTAGTCCTGCGCCGAACCAAGCGCGCAATGCGCTACGATAGGCATCCGTGTCGAACAGGACCGAAACCCGGCCTTCGAGCGCAAGGCGGCCTCCTGCCCAGAGGTTGCTAAAGTCCCAGTATGGCAGGCCCTTTGACAGAGATGAAAATCCATCAGCCTTGAGCGTCCAGAGTTCGACCTGATAGATGACGCCGATGAGCAGGACCGCCGCGAAAATGAACGCAGCGAAAACCAGATGTTCCTTTTGCCGTAACATCGTGCTCGTCAATTCCCCGGATCAGCTTCGAGAAAACTAAGTCACCCGCCTTAACGTCAGATTGATCCGCCCGCCATTCTTCAGCAGCGTCGAGGTGCCCGGATAAATCCGATCGACGCCGTGGAAGGCAAGCCTCCCTTCCCCGCCGAGCAGCACGATATCGCCGCTCGACAGTTTGAACGAGCCGGTCGGATCCTTGCGATCCACTCCGCCGACGCGGAACAGGCAGGTATTGCCGAGCGATATGGAAAGGACGGGTGCTGCGAGTTCCTGCTCGTCCTTATCCTGATGCAGGCCCATCTGCGCTTCATCGGAATAGAAATTGACCAGGCAGGCTTCCGGCGGTTTTTCGTAACCGGCCAGCATATTCCAAAGCTCGATCAACTCCGCCGGAATGGCGGGCCAGGGCTTGCCTGTCGTCGGATGAGTTGCCTGATAGCGGTAGCCGCGCTCTTTGTCCGTTACCCAACCGAGCGACCCGCAATTGGTCATCCTGACCGACATCGGCTTGCCGGTGCCGGGCATGGCGGGGATGTAAAGCGGCGCCTCGGACACAATCCGGCGGATAACCTCCACCAGTTGTTCCTGCGCCGAACGCTCGAGAAAACCCGGAAAGTGACGGATCCCGTTCGGCAAGGTCGCCATGTTTCAGTCTCCTTCGTCAGTCTCCGGCCGGTTTGCCACGCATCTTCTTGACGTCGGAGCGACCGGACTTTGCCTTCAGGCGCCGCTCGACCGAACCCTTGGTGGGTTTCGTCGCCTTGCGGACCGGCGGCGGCGGCTTTGCGGCTTCAAGGATCAGTTCCTTCAGCCGCTCACGCGCTTCCTCACGATTACGCTCCTGGCTGCGCGACTTGCTGGCCTCTATCATCAGCACGCCCTCTTTCGACACTCGCCTTCCCGCGAGCTTCAGGGCATTCGTCTTTACCCTGTCGGAAAGTGCCGGAGAGTTGGCGATATCGAAGAACAGCTGAACGGCGGTCGAGACCTTGTTGACGTTCTGGCCGCCCGGACCACCCGCCAGAACGAATTGTTCCGTCAGTTCCCATGCAGCGATGGTGATGCGGCTGTTGATGATGAGGGGGTTGCTGGCCATGACTGTCTCCGGCCGGCATGTTTCTCACAAACTCGAGAAAAAGAAAACCATCGGTCGGAGCTTGCGCCGACCGATGGTTCCACGTGAATCACACGTTTCGCGATTATTCGGCTGCGATCAACAATCCAGGCGCCGCGTCCTTGACCTTGCTGTCGACATGGGCCTCGAACTTTTCGAAGTTCTTGATGAACATCGACACCAGCTTGGCGGCCTGATTGTCGTAAGCCAGGCCATCGGCCCAGGTCGAACGGGGATCGAGGATCGCAGTTTCGACACCCTCGACGGAAACCGGAACGGCGAAGCCGAAATTCGCGTCGGTGCGGAATTCGGCGTTGTTGAGGCTGCCGTTCAGAGCAGAGGTCAAAAGCGCGCGGGTCGCCTTGATCGGCATGCGACGGCCAGTGCCATAAGCGCCGCCGGTCCAGCCGGTATTAACCAGCCAGCAATCGACGCCATGCTCGGCAATCAGTGCCTTCAACAGGTTGCCGTATTCGGCCGGATGCCTGGGCATGAACGGCGCGCCGAAGCAGGTCGAGAAGGTCGCTTCCGGTTCGGTCACACCCTTTTCGGTGCCGGCAACCTTTGCGGTGTAACCGGACAGGAAGTGATACATGGCCTGTTCCGGCGTCAGCTTGGCGATCGGCGGCATGACACCGAAAGCATCGGCCGTCAGCATGATGATCGTCTTCGGATGCGGCGCCAGACCGGTTTCCGAGGCGTTTGGAATGAAATGCAGCGGATAGGCGCTGCGGGTGTTTTCTGTCAGCGAGTTGTCGTCGAAATCCGGGACGCGGTTTTCATCGAGCACGACATTTTCGAGAACTGTGCCGAAACGGCGGGTGGCGGCATAGATTTCCGGCTCTGCCTCGGCGGAAAGCTTGATCGCCTTGGCGTAGCAACCGCCTTCGAAATTAAAGACGCCGTTCTTGCCCCAGCCATGCTCGTCATCACCGATCAGCGTGCGATCCGGATCGGCAGAGAGTGTCGTCTTGCCGGTGCCGGACAGGCCGAAGAACACAGCCGTGTCGCCTTGGCTGCCGACA
This sequence comes from Aliirhizobium sp. YIM B11859, assembly GCF_057163345.1. Classification (NCBI taxonomy): domain Bacteria; kingdom Pseudomonadati; phylum Pseudomonadota; class Alphaproteobacteria; order Hyphomicrobiales; family Rhizobiaceae; genus Aliirhizobium; species Aliirhizobium sp. YIM B11859. The sequence continues at coordinate 177,721 of NZ_JBXHAY010000009.1, read as the reverse complement.
TTGGCCGAGCAATGCATCGGCATGACGCCCCTGGCCGGCAGCAGGTAGTTGAGAACGGTGAAGACCGATTTCTTGTTCTCGCCGGCATAGGATGTGCCACCGATCAGGACGAGACCGTTTTCGAGATCGCAGGCGATAACGGTTTCGCTGCGGCAGCCATGGCGTCCCGGATCGGCCTTGAAGCTCGGCAGATTGATGATCGTCAGCTTCTGCTCGAAGGTCGAGAGCGTTTCACGCTTCGGTCGGATCAGCAGATTGCGGATGAAGAGCGCATGCCAGGCGAACTCGGTGACGACACGCGTGGGAAGCGCGTTATCGGCATCGGCGCCACCGACGAGATCCTGAACGAAAAGTTCCTTGCCGGCGGCATGGGCCAGCATGTCGGCCTTCAGCACGGCAAAATGCTCGGGCGACATGGGCTTGTTATTGTCCCACCAGATCTTGTCTTCGGTGCCGGCATCGCGGACGACGAACTTGTCCTTCGGCGAGCGGCCGGTGTGCTGTCCGGTAACGGCACGCAAGGCACCGTCAGCGGTCAGATCAGCCTCACCGCGACGAACAGCTTCTTCGTAAAGCTCGACCTCGGACAGGTTGTAGTTGACGCGAGAAACCTTTTCGAGGCCGATCGCCGCTACGCCATTTGCCGGGTTGTAAAGTCCAAGCTGCTCCATACGCGCTCACCTCTGGTTACCATTGTCAGGATTGGCAGTCGGGCCTGAAGCTAGTTGCTGTTTTTTAAAACGGCAAGCGTCGATCTGAAAATAGATCAACAAAATCAATAAATTAATCGATTTAAAGAAATCTATTTCCGTTTAAATCGTTTTACGGAGCGTTTTAATGCGCTTGATGAAGCGCAGTTTTGGGGTGCCGAAAAGCCCGATCCCGGCAATGAGCTACAAGCCACCCCTTTAACTTTGCCACAATTTGTTCCACCTTTCTCCTCATGAAGCGCATGGCGAGGGCTGGGAATTGGCTGAAGTCATTCCAGGAGATGCGCACGAAATGGCAATGGAGACGGACGGTATGCAAACAATCGCGCTCGTAGACGACGACCGGAATATTCTGACCTCGGTGTCGATCGCTCTCGAGGCGGAGGGCTACAAGGTCGAGACCTATACGGACGGCGCATCGGCGCTGGACGGTCTGGTCGCACGACCGCCCCAGCTGGCCATTTTCGACATCAAGATGCCGCGCATGGACGGGATGGAGCTTCTGCGCCGCCTGAGACAGAAATCCGATCTTCCGGTTATTTTCCTCACCTCGAAGGATGAGGAGATCGACGAGTTGTTCGGCCTCAAGATGGGTGCGGACGATTTCATCACGAAGCCGTTTTCGCAACGTCTCTTGGTCGAGCGGGTGAAGGCGATCCTGCGCCGCGCCGGGAGCCGGGATCTGCAGGCACCGGGCATGAAACCCACGGCCGACCAGATCGCTGCCCGGACGCTGGAGCGCGGGCAGCTGGCCATGGACCAGGAGCGCCATACCTGCACCTGGAAGGGCGAGCCTGTTACGCTGACGGTCACGGAATTTCTCATTCTTCACTCGCTGGCCCAGAGGCCGGGCGTCGTAAAAAGCCGCGACGCGCTGATGGATGCCGCCTATGACGAGCAGGTCTATGTCGATGACCGCACGATCGACAGCCACATCAAGCGCCTGCGCAAGAAGTTCAAGATGGTTGACACGGATTTCGACATGATCGAAACCCTCTATGGTGTTGGCTATCGCTTCCGCGAGGCGGCGTGACGCATCGCGTTACAACAGGTTAACTTGAAGCCACGACCCGGCGAGCTATAGACTGGCCGGGTGGAAGGATTAGACGTGGCAGACAGACTGCTTGAAAACCAGAAAATCGAGACGGCACCGGCGAAGCGTGGCCGCCGCCGACATTGGCCGCATGCGTTCACCATCATTCGGCGCCTGTTCGGCCACGCGGTCTTTTCCAGCCTGACGCGGCGGATCCTGTTTTTCAACATCGCGGCGACCGTCGTGCTCGTTGCCGGCATTCTTTATCTCAACCAGTTTCGCGAAGGGCTGATCGATGCACGCGTCGAAAGCCTGCTGACGCAGGGCGAGATCATCTCGGCAGCCATCTCCGCTTCGGCCTCGGTCGATACGAATTCGATCACCATCGATCCGGAAAAGCTGCTGGAACTGCAGGCCGGCCAGAGCATAACGCCCGTTCCCAACGACGAGGATCTCGATTTCCCGATCGATCCGGAGCGCGTCGCGCCCGTGCTTCGCCGTCTGATTTCGCCGACAAGGACACGTGCGCGCCTTTTCGACGCGGACGCCAACCTGCTTCTCGATTCGCGCCATCTCTATTCCCGGGGGCAGGTTCTCCGCTACGATCTTCCGCCTGTCGAAAACGAGACGCAGACCTGGAGCGAGTGGTCGGCCGGCCTGTTCAATCGCCTGCTGCAGCCCGGCAATCTGCCCCTCTACCGGGAAGCGCCCGGTGGCGATGGCTCCATCTATCCCGAAGTGATGAACGCCCTCACCGGCGTTCGCGGCGCGCTGGTGCGCATTACCGACCGTGGCGAGCTGATCGTTTCGGTCGCGGTGCCCGTGCAACGTTTCCGGGCTGTACTTGGTGTTCTTTTGCTGTCCACCCAGGCCGGCGATATCGACAAGATCGTCCATGCCGAGCGGCTTGCAATCATGCGGGTCTTCGGCGTCGCGACGCTCGTCAACATCGTGCTCTCGCTCCTCCTGTCCTCGACGATTGCCAATCCGTTGCGAAGGCTTTCGGCTGCCGCCATCCGGGTACGCAGAGGAGCCAAGCAGCGTGAGGAAATACCGGATTTCTCCTACCGCCAGGACGAGATCGGCAATCTTTCCATCGCGGTTCGCGACATGACGAATGCGCTTTACGACCGTATCGATGCGATCGAGAGCTTTGCCGCCGATGTCAGCCACGAGCTGAAAAACCCCCTCACCTCGCTGCGGAGCGCGGTCGAAACACTGCCGCTGGCGAAATCCGAGGATTCCAAGCGGCGACTGACGGAAATCATCTTCCACGACGTTCGCCGGCTTGACCGCCTGATCAGCGATATTTCCGACGCGTCGCGTCTCGACGCCGAACTCGCCCGAACGGATTCCGCCCCCGTCGATATGGAAACGCTGCTCTCCAACCTCGTCGACATTTCCAAACAGATCCGCACGGGTCGCAAACCGGTCGAAATCGATCTTTCGATCGACAACCGCGGTGGGGATCGCCATATCTACCTGGTAAACGGGCATGACCTGCGTCTTGGGCAGATCATCACCAACCTCATCGAAAATGCCCGATCCTTCGTGCCTGAAAAGGGCGGCAAGCTTTCGATGCGGCTTGTCCGAAACAAGGACAAGGTCATCATCACGGTCGATGACAACGGCCCGGGCATACAGGCGGAAAATATCGACCGCATTTTCGAGCGATTTTACACGGACAGGCCGGACGGCGAGAGTTTTGGCCAGAATTCCGGTCTCGGCCTTTCCATCAGCCGGCAGATTGCCGAGGCGCATGGCGGCAGCCTGAAGGCTGAAAACCTCTACGGCAAGTCGCAGGAGATCAACGGAGCGCGGTTTACGCTCTCTCTTCCAGCGGGGAATGCCGCGTGACAGGCGCCGGTTCGAACATCCACGCCACAGCGATCGTGATTGGCGGAAAAGGCCTTCTTTTCGTTGGCCACTCCGGTATCGGAAAGTCGATGATGGCGTTTACCTGCCTTGCCATTGGCCGCCGAGCCCAAGCTTTTGCAGCGCTGGTGGCGGATGACCAGATACTTCTCGGACGCCGCGGCGACAGGATTTTTGCTACCTGCCCGCCAACAATTGCCGGGATGATCGAGTTGCGGGGGAGCGGCATCATCACGATGAACCATGTCAGTTCCGCTCCTCTCGACCTTGCCATAAAGGTGGTTTCGATTGGTGAAACGGAGCGGCTTCCCCCGGGTGACGAACAATTGGACCTCGGAGCGATAGGCCGATTGCCTATGGTGAGGGTGGCCAGTTGCGCGCCGGATCCGCTCGCCGTGATCGGTGCTCTTATGCCCGCCTGGCGCAGCGAAGCAGCATTTTGGTAATCCATCCGGTCAATTTTTTAACTTGAACTTCAATTCCAGTTGGCGAAGATGGCATCCCGCCGCTGGACGGCACCAGCGCATTGCGATATGGGCCGCGAGTTTTGAAATCAGGGGACGTATTTTCATGATCGGACTGGTGCTTGTCACCCATGGCAAGCTGGCTGAGGAGTTCCGGCATGCCGTCGAGCATGTCGTGGGACCTCAGAAATTCATCGAAACCGTCTGTATCGGTCCCGAGGATGACATGGATCAGCGGCGCCAGGACATTCTCGACGCAGTGGCCCGCGCCAATGCCGGCAGTGGCGTGATCATCCTGACCGACATGTTCGGAGGCACCCCCTCCAATCTTTCCATTTCCGTAATGGAAAGCGGCAAGACCGAGGTGATCGCCGGCATGAACCTGCCGATGCTGATCAAGCTTGCAGGCGTGCGCGGCGACAACGACATGGAGAGGTCGCTCGCCGAAGCATCCGATGCCGGACGAAAATATATCAACGTCGCCAGCCGCGTGCTGAGCGGTAAGTAGGCCAAGAACCGCATGTCTGCTCTTTCCCGCCAACTGCTGATCGTCAACAAGCGTGGGCTGCATGCCCGGGCATCTGCCAAATTCGTCCAGATGGTGGAAAGCTTCGATGCCGCGATCATCGTGTCGAAGGACGGTATGAGCGTCGGTGGCACGTCGATCATGGGGTTGATGATGCTGGCAGCCAGCACGGGCTGTTCCATCGATGTCGCAGCCGAGGGGCCTCAGGCAACCGAGGCACTCGATGCGCTTGAAGGGCTGATCGCCAACAAGTTCGGCGAAGAAGCCTGATCGCATTAGCGATATAAACATATAAAGACTTCTTTATATCAACATTGCAAGCGGACGTGACTCCTGCTACACCGCGAGCCGGTTTGCTTGCCGCTGCCCTGTGGCGTGTGGCGGGCCGCATTGGTCATGCAACGAGATCTGGAGAGCTTTATGAGCAGCGAAAAAGACTACATCATCGCGGATATCAACCTTGCAGCCTACGGCCGCAAGGAACTGGACATCGCCGAAACCGAAATGCCGGGCCTGATGTCCTGCCGCGAGGAATTCGGCACGTCCAAGCCGCTCAAGGGTGCGCGCATCACCGGTTCGCTGCACATGACGATCCAGACGGCCGTGCTGATCGAGACCCTGAAGGAACTCGGTGCCGAGATCCGCTGGGCGTCGTGCAACATCTTCTCGACCCAGGACCACGCCGCTGCCGCGATCGCTGCCGCCGGCATCCCGGTCTTCGCCGTCAAGAGCGAAACGCTCACCGAATACTGGGAATATACCGACAAGATCTTCCAGTGGGCCGATGGCGGCCTGTCCAACATGATCCTCGACGACGGTGGCGATGCCACCATGTACATTCTGCTCGGCGCCCGCGCCGAAGCCGGTGAGGACGTTCTCTCCAACCCGACCTCGGAAGAAGAAGAGATCCTCATCGCCCAGATCAAGAAGCGTCTTGCCGCATCGCCGGGCTGGTTCACCAAGCAGCGCGACGCGATCAAGGGCGTTACCGAAGAAACCACGACCGGCGTTCACCGCCTGTACGAACTGTCGAAGAAGGGCCTGCTGCCCTTCCCGGCGATCAACGTCAACGATTCGGTCACCAAGTCGAAATTCGACAACAAGTATGGCTGCAAGGAATCGCTGGTCGACGGCATCCGCCGCGGCACCGACGTGATGATGGCCGGCAAGGTTGCCGTCGTTTGCGGTTACGGCGATGTGGGCAAGGGTTCGGCCGCTTCGCTCGCCGGCGCCGGCGCCCGCGTCAAGGTCACGGAAGTCGACCCGATTTGTGCGCTGCAGGCCGCAATGGACGGTTTTGAAGTCGTCACGCTCGAAGACGTCGTGTCGTCTGCCGACATCTTCATCACCACGACCGGCAACAAGGACGTCATCCGCATCGAGCATATGCGCGAGATGAAGGACATGGCGATCGTCGGCAATATCGGCCATTTCGACAACGAGATCCAGGTCGCCGCGCTGAAGAACCTGAAGTGGACCAACGTCAAGCCGCAGGTCGACATCATCGAGTTCCCGAAGGGCAACCGGATGATCCTTCTGTCGGAAGGCCGCCTGCTCAACCTCGGCAATGCGACCGGTCACCCGTCCTTCGTGATGTCCGCCTCGTTCACCAACCAGACGCTGGCGCAGATCGAACTGTTCACCAAGGAAGGTGAATATAAGAACGACGTCTACATCCTGCCGAAGCACCTCGACGAAAAGGTCGCCCGACTGCATCTCGCCAAGCTCGGCGTGAAGCTGAGCGTGCTTTCTGACGAGCAGGCAGCTTATATCGGCGTTCCGGCTGAGGGTCCGTTCAAGGCAGACCACTACCGCTACTAATTGCTAGCCGGTTAATCCACAACATCTTGTGGCCCCAGCCTTGACAAAAGGCTGGGGCTTCTTTTTTGCTTGCATCCCTTCCCGCCTTTTGACCGAACACGTATTGTTTTGGGACTTGATTCGAACCGGTTCGGGCCATTCGGCTTCGGGCAAGGTGCGATGTGGTATGTCTTGTCGATGAGCGGCAATTGGACGGAGACACACCGGTCATGGCGGTAAAAACAACGAGCCTGCTCAAACAGGCCGATCCAATTTTCCGCGCGGGAATGCGCGCACTCAACAAACCGTTTTGCGACAACGGCGGACACGGAAGGACCACGTCTATTCGGCTGCCAAGATTTGTCCGGTTCCTGCTTTCGGCCACCGCACTCGCGACAGTGCCGAGCGCTGCGTTGGCGCAGAGTTCAGGAGCATCCCGTCTGTTTTCCTCCGCGGAAATGATCGTCTCGGCCGTCGTCATGGGCGCGCTGGGCGCTGCCCTTCTGTCGGCCATATGGCTGGTGCGCCAGCGCGGCAATATGGAAGCCGAAAGCCTGGAGATGCGCAGCGCCCTATCGGATGCGCAGCAGCGGATCTCCAAATACGAAGCGCTTATCGCCGACAAGAACCGCCGGATCATCGTCTGGGAAAGCGGATCATCGAAGGCGGAATTTCTTGGCCAGATCCCGGCCGAGACCGGCGCGCCGCAGGCGGATCGTGAGTTCCTCGCGTTTGGGCGATGGCTGAGGTCAAGTTCTGCCGCCGAGCTGGAAAAAGCGATCGACGAACTGCGAACCAATGCCCGAAGCTTCGACATGGTGGTGGAGACGAGCAGGGATGAATTGCTGGAGGTCCAGGGCCGCGTATCCGGGGGCAAGGCCTTCGTCCGGTTCCTCGCGCTCAACAATCTCCGGGCGGAGCTTGCCGAGCTGAAGATCGAGCGGGAACGGCTGACAAGTTCCATTTCGATGTTCGAAGGCCTGCTGGACGCAATCGAACAGCCCGTCTGGCGCCGTGACGGCCAAGGCAAGCTCGCCTGGGTCAACCATGCCTATGGCGATGCCGTCGATGCCGTGAGCCCGGCGCGCGCAGTGGAAGAAGGCCGCGAATTGCTTGGCACGGTCAGTCGCGAAATGATCAGGGCAAAGGCGACGGCGACCTCTCCGTTCCACGACCGCCTCTCCACCGTAGTGCATGGCAACCGGGCCGTGCTCGAAGTCGTCGACGTCGTGGTGCAGAACGGCTCGGCGGGAATGGCGATCGACGTGTCGGAAGCCGAAACGACCCGCGAAGAGCTGAAGCGCACGTTGAAAAGTCATGCGGAGACGCTCGATCACCTCGCCACACCGGTCGCCATCTTCGACAGCGCCCGCCGGCTACAATTTTATAACCAGGCTTTCGTGCAGCTTTGGGGACTGGACCTGGTCTTCCTCGAATCGAAGCCGGACAATAACGAACTTCTCGATCGACTGCGCAGCAATGGCAAACTGCCGGAGCAGCTGAACTGGCGCAACTGGAAGGAGACGGCGCTTGCCGTCTACCAGTCGCTCGATACAAGGACGGATACCTGGCACCTGCCGAACGGCCAGACGCTGAGGGTGATCGCGACGGCCCATCCGCAAGGCGGGGCGACCTGGGTGTTCGAGAACCTGACCGAACAGGTGGATCTCGAAGCGCGCTACAACACGCTCGTGCGTGTCCAGGGCGAGACAATTGATCACCTTTCGGAAGGTGTGGCGGTGTTTGGTCCCGATGGCCGGATCCGGCTTTCAAACCCTGCATTTCGCGCGCTCTGGGGCATTACTGCGGAAGAAGCCGAACCCGGCACCCATATCAAGAAGATCGAAACCGCCTGCGCGCCTTCCTATGCCGAGCCAGATGGCTGGCGCAGGTTCGCCCAGGCACTGACCAATTTCGACGATGAGAGAGCGACGCTCCAGGGCACGTTCGATCTCTATTCCGGCCTTATCCTCGACTACGCCGTTACCCCGCTGCCGAACGCGCAGACGATGCTAACCTTCGTCGACATGACGGCAAGTGCCAGGGCCGAAAAGGCGCTGAAGGAAAAGAACGAAGCCTTGCGCAAGGCAGACGAACTGAAAAATGATTTCGTCCAGCATGTTTCCTACGAACTCCGTTCGCCTTTGACCAACATCATCGGCTTTACGGATCTTCTCAAGACGCCGGGCATCGGCTCGCTGAGCGAACGGCAGGCCGAATATATCGACCACATATCGACATCGTCTTCCGTGCTCTTGACCATCGTCAACGACATCCTGGATCTCGCCACCGTTGATGCCGGCATCATGCAGCTCAACTATTCGGAAATGGCAATCGAGGATCTGCTCGACGACGTCGCGATGCAGATCGCCGACCGGCTGCAGGAAAACAACATGACGCTGGAGATCATCGCCCCCGCCGGAATGGGCACGATCGTCGCCGACCAGCAGCGGCTGAAGCAGATCCTGATCAAGCTTTTGACCAATGCCACCAATTTTTCTCCGGAAAACTCGACCATCACGCTGAACTGCTGGCGAGACCAGACGAATGTCTTCTTCTCCGTCCGCGATCGCGGACCGGGCATTCCTCCGGACATGCTCAAGACTGTGTTCGACAGGTTCCGCGCACAGGCGAAGGATGGCAAGCGCAGCGGTGCAGGCCTCGGCCTTTCGATCGTCGAAAGCTTCGTGCATCTGCATAATGGCGATGTCAGCATCGACAGCCGGGCCGGTGAAGGCACGACCGTGACATGCCGCATTCCCGCCGGATCTTCAGCCCATTCGGTCGCGGCAGAATGACGGACAGCCCCGTGCTGACCCTCGTCCTTGCCGACGAAGCGCAGACGATAAAATTCGGCGAAGATCTGGCACTGGCACTAAAGCCCGGCGATTGCGTTGCGCTTTCAGGTGATCTCGGTGCCGGCAAATCGACACTTGCGCGGGCCCTGATCCGTGCGGTCGCCGATGATGTCTCTCTGGAGGTGCCGAGCCCGACCTTCACTCTCGTCCAGGCTTACGAGCTGCGCATTCCCGTCGCCCATTTCGATCTCTACCGGCTGGCGGATTCATCCGAACTGGATGAACTCGGCTTCGACGAGGCGCTTTCCTCCGGGATCTGTCTTGTCGAATGGCCGGAAATGGCGGCGGACCTTTTGCCGCGAGATCGGATCATCCTGAAACTCGAGCAGGAGGGCTCAGGCCGGCGCGCAACGATCACGGCACCCGAGGCGGTGATTGTCCGGGTTCGGCGTGTCCTGGCGATCCGCGATTTTCTCCAGCTGCATGGCTATGGTGATGCGCAACGCCGTTTTCTCACCGGCGATGCCTCGATGCGGGCCTATGAGAGCATCCTCACGGCAAGTGGCGAAACGCTGATCCTGATGGATTGGCCAAGGCGCGCCGAAGGCCCGCCGGTTCTGGATGGCAAGCCCTATCCGAAAGTTGCCCATATCGCAGAGGATGCCTATCCGTTCGTGGCGATATCCGAATACCTGCGCGGCATCGGACTTGTCGCACCGGATGTCCTGCATGTGGATTACGGTCAGGGCATTCTCCTGATCGAGAATCTCGGCAGCGGGGGCGTGCTCGATGACGAAGGACAACCGATCGAGGAACGTTATCGGGAAAGCGTCGTAGCGCTCGCCTTCCTTCACGGCCACCCGATGCAGCAGGATCTGCCGATCAGAGACGGGCCTGTCCATCATGTCCCGGATTTCGATCCGATCGCGATGAAGATGGAAGCCCGGCTGCTTCTCGACTGGTACCTGCCCTGGAGGCGGGACGCGCCGCCCAGCGAAGAAGAGCGGCAGGACTATCTTGCCATCTGGGACGGGTTGATCGGCGACCTTGCCGATGCCGAGAAGAACCTGCTGCTGCGGGATTTTCATTCACCCAACATCATCTGGCGCCCGGAGGAACAGGGGGTTCGTCGCGTCGGGCTGATCGATTTTCAGGACGCGATGATCGGGCCGACAGCCTATGATCTCGCCTCGATCGTTCAGGATGCCCGCGTCGATATTGCAAAGCCGCTCGCCGACCAGATGATGATCGACTATGTCACGCTGCGCCGGGCGCTCGGGGATTTCGACGAGGCGCGTTTCCTGAAGGCCTGGGCGATCATGGCTGCGCAGCGCAATTGCAAGCTTGCCGGTCTCTGGGTACGGCTGAAGGAGCGTGACGGGAAGCCGCAATATCTCAAGCATATGCCCCGTACGTTGCGGCATCTGTCCACGTCACTGGCCCATGATGCACTCGCCCCCTTGCGCGATTGGTGCCGGCGGGCTGGAATAGAACTTCCCGAATCATAAATACGGCGTGCAATGACCAAGACAAAGGCCCCCATCACCCAGGCGATGGTGCTTGCCGCCGGGCTCGGAACACGTCTGAGACCGATCACCGACACCATGCCCAAACCATTGGTGCCGGTCGCCGGCAAGCCGATGATCGACTATGGTCTCGACGCATTGGCCGAGGCGGGCGTTACCCGTGCCGTCGTCAACGTGCATCATTTCGCCGACCGTATGGAAGCGCATCTTGCGGCATATCCGCATCTTGAAATTGCGATATCGGACGAACGCGGCGGCCTGATGAATTCCGGCGGCGGATTGAAAAAAGGCCTCGCCCTGCTTGATCCGGGTATCGTCTATGTGATGAACGCGGATCTGTTCTGGATCGGCGAGGCACATGACCGGCCCAGCAATCTTCGACGGCTGTCCGACTTTTTCGATGCCGGGACCATGGACATGGCGCTGCTCTGCGTATCGCTGGATCGCACCACGGGACATAACGGCAAGAAGGATTTCCAGCTCGGGCAAGACGGAAGGCTGTCGCGCTATATCGAGGGTGGCGACAATCCGGTCGTTTATGCCGGCGCCATCGTGATGCAATCGCGGTTGCTCGACGATGCAGCGGATGATGCCTTCAACCTCAATATCTATTTCGACCGGGCAATCGAGAAAGGCCGGCTCTTCGGCGTCATGATGGATGGTGAGTGGATCACGGTCGGGACGCCCGAGGCGCTGCCGCAGGCGGAAGCCGTCATCGCGCGCCATTCGGTAGAGGCCTGACCCATGCCGGACGTCCAGCGAAATCGCATCTTCACCATTCCTCCAGGCGCGCCCTTCCTGAAGACACTCGCGGCGGGGCTTTGCGAGGGCAAACTCGATAACAGCTTCCGCTTCGATGCGGCCGATCCGATGGCATTGGCCGATGTCACCATCTTCGTGCCGACGCGCCGTTCGGCGCGTGTGCTGCGTTCCGAATTCGTCGATCTTCTGGGGGGCCGGGCCGCTATCCTTCCGGTCATCCGGCCTCTCGGCGAAACCGACGACGACAGCGGTTTTTTCGATCTCACTGCGCCGGAGGAGATGGATCTGGCCATGCCGATCGGCGGCACGGCTCGACTGCTTGAACTTGGACGGCTGATCCTCGCCTGGCGCAATCAGCTGCCGAAGATCGTGCTCGATATCCATTCCGAATCACCGCTGGTGGCACCCGCCAGCCCGGCAGACGCGATCTGGCTCGCCCGCGCCCTGGCGGAGCTGATTGATGCGGTCGAGACCGAGGACCGAAGCTGGGCCGATCTGCAAAACCTGCAGACCGGCGAACATGCGCTTTGGTGGCAACTGACAGCCGAATTCCTGAAGATCGCCAGCGTGTTCTGGCCAACAAGGCTGGAGGAGCTGAAACGGTCTTCACCGGCGAAGCACCGCGCCGCCATCCTGCTTGCCGAGGCGAGGCGCATCGGAGACCGGGACCACAAAGGGCCGGTGATCGTTGCCGGCTCGACCGGCTCCGTGCCTGCCGCCGCGGAACTGATCGCGGCCATTTCCCGCCTACCGAACGGCACCGTCGTGTTGCCGGGGCTCGATATGTCGATGCCCGACGATCAATGGAAGATGGTCGATGAAGAAATCTTCGACGGCAAAGCCGACACTGCCGGCCGCAGCCATTCGCAGTTCGGCCTGTCGCGACTGCTGAAAAAGATCGGTGTCGCCCGCAGCGAGATCGAGGTGATCGGCACCGTCGACGGCGATCTCGATTTTCGGGCCAAGGTCATCTCGCAGGCTTTGCTACCGGCCAAGGCGACGGACAGCTGGAGTGTGTGGCGGGACATGGCCCAGCCGGAGAAACTTCATCAGGCATTTGCCGACGTGACGCTGATCGAAGCGGCAAGCGAGCGCGAGGAAGCGGTGGCAATCGCAATCGCGCTGCGCCTGGCACTGGAAAAACCGGGCCGCAATGGCGGCGATGCACAGGCTGCCCTGATTACGCCGGATCGAGCGCTTGGACGGCGCGTGGCGGCCGAGCTTGCCCGTTTCGGTATCCTCGCCGACGATTCCGCCGGCGCGTCATTGTCCGGATCGCCACAGGGTACCCTCACCCAGCTTCTGCTTGAAGCGACGCTGAGACCCGGCGATCCGGTGGCGATCGTCGGACTGCTCAAACATCCGCTGATGCGGCTCGGCCTGCCGGCCGACGATCTTCGTGCCGCCGTCGATGCGCTCGAAGTCCTGTCTCTGCGTGGCGGTGTGGGCGATATGGACATTTCCGCGCTCGAGCCGCTTCTCGACGTGCAGCTGGCTGCAATGCGCGACAACCGTCACATGCCGCAATGGCGCGCTTCTCTGCCGGAGGGAGCGGCGGAAAAGGCGCGCGATGCAGCACGGCGTATTGCGGCCGCCGTCGAACCATTGGTCGGCGCATTTGTTTCCCACGGTTCCGCTGGTCGCGGGCTGACCGCCAGATTGACCCTGTCGGACTGGGCGGCCCGAACCGGGCGGGCGCTTGAGGCGATTGCGATCGACGAACGCGGCGATCTCGCCGGGTTGTGGTCGGGCGAAGCGGGCGACCGGTTGTCCGGACTGCTTGCCGAAGTGATCGAAACCGACGGCCAGCTCGAGGCGAACGGGCCGCAATGGATCGATATAGTGATGGCGCTGACAACCGGCGAAGCGGTTAAACCCCGTTCGCTTGCCCATCCACGGGTCTTCATCTTCGGGACGCTGGAAGCGCGGCTGCAGAGTGTCGACACGATGATCCTTGGCGGGCTCAACGAAGGATCCTGGCCGGGCCAGACCGTCAACAATCCGTTCCTGTCGCGATCGATGAAAACCGATATGGGGCTGGAGCCTCCGGAGCGGCGGATCGGCCAGCTGGCCCATGATTTCGAAATGGCCTGCGGCAGCCGCAACCTGATCCTTTCGCGCGCGCTGCGCCAGGGGTCGACACCAACGGTCGCTTCCCGCTGGCTGCAGAGGCTGCTGGCGCTTGGCGGCAAGGGCTTTTCCGAGGAGCTGAAAGGACGCGGAGAAGAATTCAGGCATTGGGCCGCGTTGATCGATCAAGGTGAAAGCCAACAGACTGCAAAACGTCCTGCCCCAAGGCCCCCGGCGGAGCTTCAACCGGTGAAATATTCTTTCAGCGAAGTGGGACGGTTGCGGCGCGATCCCTACTCGATCTATGCGCGCCGGATCCTGAAGCTCGATCCGCTGGCGCCGTTCAACGAGGATCCCGGCGCGGCTCAGCGCGGCACGCTTTATCACGCAATCATCGACCGCTATACGCGTGAGGGCAACAAGCCGGGCACGCCTGTTTCACGTGAATCAATGGAGCGTATTACCGAACAGCTCTTCGACGCCGAACAATTGCCGCCGCATATCGATCGGGTATGGCGTCCGCGCTTCCGAGAGGTCGCCCGTGCCTTCCTTCGATGGGAGGAGCGGCGCGCGCCCGACGTCCGCAGCACGGTGACGGAAGCCGGCGCCGGCTTCGATGTGGAAGCGGCGGGCATCCGCATCACCGGCATCGCCGACCGGATCGATCTCAAGGGATCCGGCGAAGCGGATATCATCGACTACAAGACAGGCCTCAGCCCAACCGCCTCACAGGCCCGCTCCCTGCTTGATCCGCAGCTGGCGCTGGAGGCTGCGGCACTGCAGGCCGGAGCGTTCAAGTCGATGGGCGTACAGCGGCCGGGCGATCTGATTTATGTCCGGCTTCGACCGGGCGACCGGTTCGCAGAGGACCGCGTCAACAACGAAGAAAAGGCTGCAACCGCGAAACGGCAGCCGAAATCGGCAATAGACCTGGCGCAGGATTCCATCGATCAGTTGACCAAATTCGTCATCAAGCTTCGCAAGGGCGAAGCCGGCTTTGCCTCGCGACTTGTGCCCTTCGCCCAAGGCGATTTCGGCGGCGAGTATGACCATATGGCCCGCGTCGCCGAATGGTCCACCGCTGATGACGACGGGGAGGCAGACGGCGATGAGTGACCTTCTGACCGAAGACCTGCCCAAGGGCGACGATGCAAAGACCTGGATCGACTGGACGACGGTGCAGCAATCACGTGCGTCCGACCCGGCCAGTTCGGCCTGGGTATCGGCCAATGCCGGTTCCGGCAAGACGCATGTGCTGACCCAGCGGGTGATCCGCCTGCTGCTGGCCGGTTGCCGGCCATCGTCCATTCTGTGCCTCACCTATACGAAGGCGGCGGCATCGGAAATGTCAAACCGCGTATTCCAGCGGCTTTCAGAATGGACGGTGCTTTCAGACGACGATCTGCGAAAGCGGATCGCGACGATCGAAGGTGCCGAACCAAACGCGCTGAAGCTGGCAGAAGCACGGCGACTTTTCGCCAAGGCGCTGGAAACGCCGGGTGGCCTGAAGATTCAGACCATCCACGCCTTCTGCGAGGCCTTGCTGCATCAGTTTCCGCTCGAGGCCAATGTCGCCGGCCATTTCTCCGTGCTCGACGACCGCAACGCTTCCGCGCTTCTCGCCGAAGCGCGGCGATCGCTGCTGACCGCCACATCGGCGGAGGATGATCCGGATCTGGCCGAGGCATTCGCCCATGTGCTCGATCTCGGCGACGAATTCGGGCTGGACAGTCTGCTCTCGGATATCGTTTCCAACCGGACCGCGATCCGCCGATTCATGAGTGATGCGGAGCGGCATGGCGGGATCGGGCCGTGGCTGAAACGCCTGCTGCAGATTGGGGAGGCGGCGACGGAGGAAAGCGTTGCCGGCGACTACTGGCCGCTGCCGGGCCTGTGCGGCCTCACGCTCGATCTCTATCTGTCGCTCGCCGACCAGAAGGGCAGCGCAACGGTGCAGGAAATCGCCTACGGGCTGCGCGTCGTCGCCAAGGAGCCGGACCCTCTGAAGCGGGTCGAGCATCTCGAATCGATCTTCCTTACCGCCAAGGGCACGGTGAAGGCCGATCGCAGCCTGATCGCGGCGGCAATGATCAAGATCGCACCGGAGCTCGCCGATGCCATCGATGCGGCGCGCAACCACGTTTTCGCCTGCCGGGACCGGCTGCGGCTGATGCATATGTTTGCCGCCACCAAGGCTGCGCTGACACTGGCAGCGCGACTGAACGACGATTACGAGGATCTGAAAAGACAGCGCAGCCTGCTCGATTTCGAAGACCTGATCGCCCGCACCGCCGATCTGTTGACCCGCGACAGCGTGGGCGCCTGGGTGCATTACAAGCTCGACCAGGGGATAGACCACATTCTGGTGGACGAAGCACAGGATACGAGCCCGATCCAGTGGACGGTGATCAAGTCGCTGGCGGAGGATTTCTATTCGGGCAACAGCGCCCGCGAGACACTTCGGACGATCTTTGCCGTCGGCGACGAGAAGCAGTCGATCTATTCGTTCCAGGGCGCCCGGCCGGAACGGTTTGCCGAAGAGCGAAGCGAAACCCAGGCTCAGGTCACCGGCAGCGGCCAGGCGTTTCACGCCATACGACTACCACTGTCGTTTCGCTCGACAGCCGATATTCTTTCCGCCGTCGACCAGGTCTTCTCGATCGACGAGAATGCCAATGGGCTGAGCGCCGATGGCGATCCTGTGCAGCACCGTTCCAACCGGATGGGACATGCCGGTGCGGTGGACCTGTGGGAGGTCGTCGCGCCGGACGTTTCCGAACAGGAGGAGGACTGGACCGCACCGTTCGATTCGACACCCGACAAGGCGCCGGTTGCCATCCTCGCAAGCCGGATCGCGGCGCGGATCGGCGAGATGGTCGGTCGTGAAACGATCATCGACAAGGGCGCACAGCGGGCGATCGAACCGGGAGATATCCTGGTTCTGGTGCGCAAACGGGATGCCTTCGTCAACGCCCTGACACGGGCATTGAAGCGGGGTGGCAACATTCCCGTGGCCGGTGCCGACCGCCTGAGGCTGACGAGCCATATTGCCGTGCAGGATCTTTTGGCACTCGGCCGCTTCCTGCTTCTGCCACAAGATGACCTGTCGCTTGCAGCGCTGTTGAAGAGCCCGCTCTTCGATCTTACCGAAGAAGACGTCTTCGAAGTCGCCGCACTTCGCCCAGAAGGAGACAGTGCCTGGTTACATCTCGCCCGGCTTGCCGAAGATCAACCGGTGCGGTTTGGCAATACGGCCGACCGGCTTCGGCATCTTCTGTCCCTCTCCCGGTTGCTCAGCCCGCATGATCTCTATGCAAGGCTGCTCGGCCAGTATGGCGGGCGACGAAAATTCCTCGGCCGGCTGGGAACAGAGGCGGGTGACATTCTCGACGAGTTCCTGACCTTTGCGCTGGATCACGAAACCTCCGGCCTTCCCGGACTGCAGGCCTTCGTCTCGACGCTGGAACTGGAATCTCCGGAAGTGAAGCGCGAACAGGATGGCGGCCGCAACGAAGTGCGGATCATGACGGTACATGCTTCCAAAGGGCTGGAGGCGCCAGTCGTTTTCCTCGTCGACAGCAATTCGAAAGCCTTCAACCCGTCGCATGTGGCGAAGTTCCGGCTGCTCAAGACAGCGCATGGCGATGTCCCGGCCTGGCTCGCTGGAAAGGATCTTTCCAACACGCTGACCGCCACTGACGATGAACGGTTGAAGGTTTCCGCCGAAGAGGAGAACCGAAGGCTGCTCTATGTGGGCATGACCCGGGCGGCCGACTGGCTGATCGTCTGCGGATATCGGGGCATGCGCGATAATCCCGACAGCTGGCAGGGCATCATTTCGCGTGCGCTGCTGCTGGATAAAGATCATTGCAGCGCTGCGACCTTCAGCGGACCGTCGGGGGAATGGAGCGGGCTTCGATGGCGGTTGCCGGTGACCGGGGGCAAGGCGGTTCCCAAGGCGAGCGACAGGACCGTCGAGGTTTCAGCGAAGCAGGTATTGCCCCCTGCCCTGTCACGACCGTTGCCGCCGCAAAAAATCCTGCCGCGGCCGCTCAGCCCTTCGGGCGCCGGTACCATGATCGATGACGACGCCGACGATCTGATCGTCACCTCGCCGCTGTTCGGAGAAAAACCTTCGGGCAGCCTTGCCCTGCAGAAGGGCAAGCTCGTTCACCGGATGCTGCAGATGCTGACCGAATTTCCTGAAACCGAGCGAGAGGCAGCTGCCCGTCGCTACGTGGAACGCGCCGCCCGCTTCTGGCCGCCGGTGGAGAGAGAAAGGCTGGTCGGCAGTATCATGACAGTGCTTCTGCAGCCTCAGCTCGCTCCGGTATTTTCGGCCCGGAGTCAATCGGAAGTGTCGATCATGGGCACGCTGACACTGGACGGTCAGGACTTTGCAATTTCGGGCCGCATCGACAGGCTGGTCGAGACCGACAACACCGTGATCATTCTCGACTACAAGACCAACCGCATGCCGCCCGCGGAGCCGGAAACGGTACCGCTGGCGCATCGGGCGCAGCTTGCCATCTACCGCGAAATACTGGCGCCGCTTTATCCCGGCAAGGATATCGATTGCGTGCTTATCTACACCGAGACGGCAGCGATCATCACACTACCTATAGAGCTGATGGAGCGCTCGCTTGCAGAGCTCAAGACAAAGTGACATGACGGATATTGAAAACGATCAATGCCGATCTCACATCTGCAATAACCTACAAATCGCTAAGGAGAGCCCGATGGCTACCGTGAAAGTCGACGCCAATAATTTCCAGGCCGAAGTGCTGAATTCCGCTGAGCCGGTTGTCGTGGACTTCTGGGCCGAGTGGTGTGGCCCGTGCAAGATGATTGCTCCAAGCCTCGAAGAGATTGCTACCGAACTCTCGGGCAAGGTGAAGGTCGCAAAGCTGAACATCGACGAGAACCCGGAACTGGCTGCCCAGTTCGGTGTCCGTTCGATTCCGACGCTTGCCATGTTCAAGGGCGGTGAAGTGGCCGACATCAAGGTTGGTGCGGCTCCGAAGACTGCCCTTGCCGCATGGATTTCCAGCGCCGCATAAACGCTTAAGAAAGTGTTTCACGTGAATCCAAAAAACCGGCTGGTCACCCAGCCGGTTTTTTGTTGGCCGTCACAGTTCCCTGTCGTTGCCCCCCGCCGGAGGACGGAATGCGCCCTTGGCGATCTCGGTTTTTCAGTTCGGCCGGGACACGTCGGGTGCCTCGAATCGAATTTTTATAGAATGACACACGGCGTGCCCTGCTCGGTTCGTTTTTCCGCACAACTCCGGTCCGTCTGCGGTGATCCGGGCCCTATGCCCTTGCGGGTTGGCCTAAACCGGTATGTGTGCGACACACGCACGCCCCTTGGTCAGGAGAGGCAGACCATTTTCTGCGCTGTCCCGCCTGCATTACTGCGGTCCATGCGATCACCGATCCCACCTCGCCGGCAATGCGAACCGGTGTAGCAGAAGCAGGACAGGTGGTTGTAGGCATGATTCGGAAGGGCGGGGATGCGACCCAGATCGTCCGCCGCGCAGGCGGCAGGAGCATGGCGGCAAGCGGATGATGCGACGAGCATATCTCAGGCCGGCGGGGTCTCGTTATCGGCCAGAACATTTCCGGCGAAATAAAGGGAGCCGCCGATCAGGATGCGGGGTGGCGGCCGATCGGGAATTTGACGGATGGCAATTTCCTGCAAAGCCTCGGCGACCGAGTTGGCGGGCTCGGCAACCAATCCTGCATCAAACGCTGCATGGGCGAGAACAACGGGATCGAGCCCGGCCTCGCTGTCACGAATCCGCACAGTGAAAACATGCTCGGCGAGATCGGCGAAAGCGCGGAAATAACCGACCGGATCTTTTGTGTTGATCATGCCGGTGATCAGATAGAGTGGGCGCGGCTGGCGCTCCTCGAACGCTGCCATCGCCTCGGCGATCACTTCGCCACCGGCCGGGTTATGACCACCATCGAGCCAGAGTTCCGATCCCTTCGGTGCGACGGTCAGGAGCTTGCCTTCGGTCAGGCGCTGCAAGCGAGCAGGCCATACGACGCTCGTCATCGCCTTTTCCATCATCGCATCGGTGACCACGAAACCGGCAGCCTTGACGGCGCGGATCGCGGCAGCGGCATTGGCATATTGATGCCGACCGGGCAAACGCGGCAGCGGCAGGTCGTGCAGGCCATCGTCATCCTGGTATATGAGACGGCCGAATTCCTCATGGGCGGAAAAATCCTGGCCGTAGACAGTGACGGGACAGCCGAGCCGTTCGGCGGTGGAAATCAGGACCTCGCGGGCGGCCTCGAATTCCTGCTGGCCGATAACGACGGGGTGGCGGCGTTTCATGATGCCGGCCTTCTCTGCCGCGATCAGCTCCACCCGGTCGCCGAGATAGGCTTGGTGATCAAGCGCGATCGGCATGATAACGGAGACGGCAGGGCTGGTAATGACGTTGGTTGCATCGAAGCGGCCACCTAGGCCGACTTCGAGTATCACGGCATCCGCCGGCTGTTCCGAAAAAAGCAGGAATGTTGCGGCAGTCAGGATTTCAAAGACGGTGATCGTCTGGCCGGCATTGGCTGCCGCCACTCGACGCAGCGCCTCGGCGAGGAGAGCGTCTTCGACCAGTTGCCCGGGGCCACCCTTCACACCGATGCGGAAACGCTCATGCCAGTTCACCAGATGCGGCGAGGTATGGACATGAACGGCGTGACCACCGGCTTCCAGAAGCGCACGACAAAAGGCGGTGCATGAGCCCTTGCCATTGGTTCCGGCAACATGGATGACCGGCGGCAATTTCAGGTGCGGATTGCCAAGCGTTTCCAGAAGCCTGGAAATCCGGTCGAGCGACAGATCAAAACCCTTCGGATGAAGGGTCATCAGCCGCTCGATCTCCTGCTCGGCCGCGCTGGCGACGGGCTTGTTCATCATCGTCATCCCGAAGCTTCGGCTTTCTGGGTACGGCTCAGGCGCCGACCGCTATCGGCATCGGCGCCGGAAGCGCTTCCTGCACAGGCTGCTTGGTCAGAATGCGGAGCACGCGGGCAAGCGTCGACGGAATGTCGTGGCGCTTGATCACCATGTCGACCATGCCATGTTCCAGCAGATATTCCGCAGTCTGAAAACCTTCCGGGAGCTTTTCGCGCAACGTCTGCTCGATGACCCGCTTGCCAGCAAAGCCGATTTCGGCGCCCGGTTCGGCAATATGAACGTCGCCCAGCATTGCATAGGACGCCGTGACGCCGCCGGTCGTCGGATTGGTGAGGACCACGATGTAAGGCAGGCCCGCTTCCTTGAGCATGTCCACGGCAATCGTCGTGCGTGGTAGCTGCATCAGCGACAGAATGCCTTCCTGCATGCGGGCGCCACCCGAGGCCGGGAAGATAACCAGCGCGCATTTTTCGGCGAGCGCACGTTCCGCCGCCTTCACGATCGCTTCGCCGGCAGCCATGCCGAGCGATCCGCCGATGAAGTTAAATTCATGCACGACGGCAACAAGCTTGACACCCTGAACCTGCCCAAGCCCGGACAAGATCGTATCTTCCTGCTCGGTCTTCAGACGACTGTCTTTCAGGCGATCAGCGTATTTCTTGGAATCGCGGAACTTCAATGGATCCTGAGCGACCTTGGGCTGCGGCAGGGCTTCATATTCGCCGCCATCGAAGAGATCCCTCAGGCGTGCCTTTGCCGGCATCTTCATATGAAAACCGGATGCGGGAATGACCCACTTGTTCTCTTCCAGATCCTTGTGGAAGACCATTTCGCCGGTTTCCGGGCACTTGATCCAGAGATTTTCCGGAACCTCGCGGCGGCCGAGCATGGAATTGATACGCGGCCGGACGTAATTGGTGATCCAGTTCACTTGGCGTACTCCGATATCTAGTGTTCAGGCCTGAAGCGTGCGTGATCCCCTGGATCGCCCGCCACGCTTCAGTTCTTTTTTCTCAGACATACCTTCTCCCCGAAACCGGTGGCCCGTTTCGGGAGGTATGCCTTATGTGGGCCAGTTATTCGGCGGCAACAAGGCGTGCAGAACGCACGCCGGTCGACAAGCCGCGGACGAAGGTCGAAACGGCTGAAACCGTATCCGGCGTCGCGGCACCATCCTTGGTGAGACTGCCGGCAACCTGCGCCACGATCGCAGTCCCGACGACCACACCATCGGCTGCAGCGCCGATGGCCTTGGCATGGTCGGCCGTCTTCACTCCGAACCCGACGCAGACAGGCAAATCCGTATGCCCCTTGATGCGTGCAACCGCACCCGAGATCAGCGACGGATCCGGTAGAGCCGAACCGGTGATGCCATTCATCGATACATAATAGACGAAACCGGACGAGTTCTTCATCACGGCGGGAAGCCGCTTCTCATCGGTTGTCGGGGTTGCCAGGCGGATGAAGTTGATGCCCTTGGCGATCGCCGGGATGCAGAGTTCGTCATCCATTTCGGACGGCAGATCGACGATGATCAGGCCATCAATGCCGGCTGCGAGCGCGTCATTGAGAAACCTGTCGACACCATAGATATAGATCGGGTTGTAATACCCCATCAGAACGATCGGGGTCTCGGCGTCGTCCTGACGGAACAGCTTTGCGAGTTCAAGCGTCTTTGCCAGCGTCTGACCGGCCTTCAGGGCGCGCTGGCCGGCGAGCTGGATGGCAGGGCCATCAGCCATCGGATCGGAAAACGGCATGCCGAGCTCAATGATATCGGCCCCGGCGGCGGGAAGCGCCTTCATGATACCAAGCGATGTGTCGAAATCCGGATCGCCACCCATGAAATAGGTGATCAGCGCCGGCCGACCTTCCGCCTTCAGCTTGGCGAAACGAGTGTCCATTCTGGATGTCATGATTACAGCCCCATTCCGAGGATCTTGCCGACGGTAAAGATGTCCTTATCGCCGCGACCGGACAGGTTCATCAGGATGATCTGGTCCTTGCCCATCTTCGGCGCGCGCTTGATGACCTCGGCAATCGCATGGCTCGGCTCCAGCGCCGGAATGATGCCTTCGAGCCGAGTCAGAAGCTGGAAAGCTTCCAGCGCTTCGTTGTCCATGATCGGCACGTATTCCGCGCGGCCGATATCGTTCAGCCAGCTGTGCTCAGGACCGATGCCCGGATAGTCGAGACCGGCCGAAATCGAATGACCTTCGAGGATCTGACCGTCCTTGTCCTGCAGAAGATAGGTGCGGTTGCCATGCAGTACGCCGGGTGAACCAGCGGTGATCGAGGCGCAATGCTCGTTGCCATCAAGACCATGACCGCCGGCTTCGACGCCAACGATCTTGACGCTTTCATCGTCGAGGAAGGGATGGAAGATACCGATGGCATTCGATCCGCCACCGACGGCGGCGATGACGACATCCGGAAGCTTTCCTTCGGCTTCGAGAATCTGCTCGCGGGCTTCCTTGCCGATCACGGCCTGAAAATCGCGGACCATTTCCGGATAGGGATGCGGGCCAGCGGCGGTGCCGATCAGGTAATAGGTATCGTCGACATTGGTGACCCAGTCACGCAAGGCCTCGTTCATGGCGTCCTTCAGCGTGCCGCTGCCAGCCGTAACCGGCACGACTTCGGCGCCAAGGAGTTTCATGCGGAACACGTTCGGCGACTGGCGCTCGACATCGGTGGCGCCCATGTAGACGACACATGGCAGGCCGAAGCGGGCAGCGACCGTGGCCGAGGCCACGCCGTGCTGGCCAGCACCGGTTTCGGCGATGATGCGGGTCTTGCCCATCCGCTTGGCAAGCAGGATCTGGCCGATGCAATTGTTGATCTTATGCGAACCGGTATGGTTCAGCTCTTCACGCTTGAAATAGATCTTGGCGCCGCCGAGATGCTCGGTGAGCCGCTCCGCATAATAAAGCGGGCTCGGGCGGCCGATATAATGCGTGCCGAGATCCGCGAGCTGCTTCTGGAACTCCGGATCGTTTTTCGCCTTTTCCCATTCACCCTGGAGATCCAGGATCAGCGGCATCAGCGTTTCAGCGACAAAGCGGCCGCCGAAGATGCCGAAACGACCGTCCTCATCGGGACCGGAACGGAAGGAATTGGGTTTTGGCGTCTGGTTCACTTTCTGCTCCTTCAGCGTTTTCTTTGCGTCGCATCGACGACCGCGTCAAAAAACGCATCAATCATTCCAAGGTCCTTTTCACCCGGGGCGCGTTCCACCCCGGACGATATATCGATACCCGTCGCGCGCGTGGATGCGAGCGCAGACGCGACATTATCCTTGTTCAGCCCACCGGAAAGCATGTAATCGACGCCTTCGTCAAGCGAGCGCATCAGGCTCCAGTCAAAGGAAACGCCATTGCCACCCGGCAATTCCGATCCCTTCGGCGCCTTGGCATCAAACAGGAAGCGATCAGCAACCCCGATGAACGGGTCGATGCGATCAAGATCATCCTGATCCCGGACTGAAAAAACCTTCATGACCGGCAGACCGTATAATGCCTTGATATGAAGGATGCGCTCCGGGCTCTCGTGGCCATGAAGCTGCAATATGTCCGGCTTCAGAAAAGAAATTATATCGTCGAGTTCCTCATCGCCCGCATCGACGGTGACGGCAACGATCTTGGCACGACCGCGAACCCTGTCCGCAAGCTCGCCGGCAACCTCTGGCGAAATGTTGCGCGGGCTCTTTTCGAAAAAGATGAATCCGATATGGCTGGCGCCGCGCGCGACCGCCAGGTCCACGGCATCAGCAGTCTTCAATCCACAGATCTTGACGTCGAGTTTCATGACGGCGAAGTGACACGAAATGTCGGCAGAGTCGAGGCTCTTTTGCATTGATACGCAGATTGCGTAAGCGTGAGGAAGGATCGCCAGAAGCCGCGCCAAGCCTCCGAATCGCGATCCGCTCACGGTTCATAAATGGCTGATATATGAATATACGCTCATGAACGTTTTTGCATTCGCAAACAGAAAAAGGAATGGAATTTCCGCAGGTTGCAGCATCGTGAAAGATAATTGATTAAAGCAGCGAATTGGGGTAGCTTATTCCGTGCCGCAGTGTTTTTTGGAATTTTTTGGCGGGGTATGATGACGAGGATAACGGTAGCTGTTTCGCGCGCAGCTCTATGTCTGGCTGCTGGAGGCCTGCTCTCGGCGTGCACCAGCACACAGACGGTTTCCTCCGTGGATTCCAAGGCCAAGTCGACGAAGCTGGCTGCTGCGCAAGCCGGTCCCCAGAAGGCTGTATACAGCTACACGAACAAAGATCGTGAATGCCTTAAGCGCGCGATGTATTTCGAATCCGAGCGCTCCAGCGAAAAAGGCTTCCTTGCCGTCGGAAGCGTGATCATGAACCGCCTGACCTCTGGCATCTATGCGCCGACGATCTGCGGTGTGGTGGCACAGAAGAACCAGTTCGCTCCGGGTGTGATGACCCGCAAGATGGATGAGGCGACGGCACCTGATCTCAATGAAGCAGCGGACGCAGTGCTGAAGGGTGCCCGTCATCCGGATGTGAAGAGCGCAATGTTCTTCCATACCCAGGGGTATAAGTTCCCTTACAACAACATGCATTACGTGGCTGCTGCCGGTGGCAACGTTTTTTACGAAAAGCGTGACGAAGACGGTAATCTGGAAACGGCAGAACCGAAATCCGCCAACAGCTATATTCTCGCCTACGCGTCCAATGATCCCGAACAGAACCCTGCCCTGTCGTCTTCGGTTATCGCCGAGGCTGCAAGTGCCGCGGCATCCGCGGGCACGCAGGTCGCAATGGCATCCACGCCGGCTGTCTCCGCCCAGGCCCTCGTCGCCTCGCCGGCAACAGCAGTAGTAAGCAGCGCCGCACAGCCGCAGCAGGCCTCGCCTGTTTCCAGGCCGCCGCTTGCGCCCGTTATCACGGCAGCTATCGCCCATGCCAGCATGGCGGAAGCGTTTGACACAGCCTATTCAGTTCCTCAGAACTCGTCATACACGCAGGCGCACCTTTATCAGGCAAGCCTTGCGAACGGCGTGAGCGTTCCCGTGCCCGCGGCACGTCCGAATATCCAGAAACGCCCCGGAGCCGGAATGGCCATGGCCGAGCCTGTGTCCGTGCCGAGCCAGGAAAACTGGACGATGCGAACGAGCGACTGGCAATAAACGGCCGGGGCCCGTCAGCCAAACCAAAATAATCAGCTGAAATCGATCGCGTGAAGCTGTGAGCCATGCAGCTTCAGCCAACGACGCGCTTCTTCCATTCTCGGGCAGAGTTGCTTGCACAATGACCAGAACTTCGGTCCGTGGTTCATTTCGCTTAGGTGGGCCACCTCGTGTGCCGCCAGATAATCGATCACAACGGGCGGCGCCATGACGATGCGCCAGGAAAAGCTCAGGTTTCCATCCCAGGAACAGGAGCCCCAGCGGCTGCGCGTATCCTTCATCGAGACAGACGCGATGGGCTTGCGGATCGATGCAGCATGCTGCCGGGCCAGTGATTCGAGATCGCGGCGGGCTTCCTTCTTGAGGAAGGTCGAAATCCTCCGGCCCATATGGTCGTCGAGCCCGCTTACTTTCAAGACGGGCTGACCATCGATCACCAACGCCTCAGTAACGCCACGCAGGGATCCGGTATGCTCGATACGGTGCTCAACGCCGCGGATGGAGATCAGGCCGCCGGGCCGAATAGGATTGTCGAGCGAAAATTTTGCCAGCTTGGTTTCGAGCCAGCCCTCGTGCCGCGCGAGAAAGTCATCCACCTCATAGTGCCTGAGACCGACCGGGATGGTGAGGTTAAGCGCCCTGCCGCCTGGCTCGATCCTGAGCGTGATGCGTGTCGCGCGGCTGTTCTCCCTGATCGTCAGCGGTATCGTGCGATTACCGACGTCGAGGGTTCGCTTGACCGTCTCGAGCGGTTTCGTCGAACGGCGGACAGGCTTTTTCAGAAGCGCGAACATGCATGTTCCTTACCCGATTCCCTTGGATTTTCGGCACGAAAAAAGCTGATGTCGGCGAGACATCAGCTTCTATTTGATTGACTGATGGGAAAATCAGACGTCGACGACAGGCTCACCGCCGGAAGGCCGGTTCTTCCGATCGCGCATGAAGCGATCGAATTCTTCCTGATCCTTGGCACGGCGGAGTTCGCGCGCGTAAGTGTCAAAATCTTCCCGCATCTCATCAAGCCGGCGACGCTCTTCTTCCAGTCGGTCCAGTTCGGCACGACGCCAGTCGTCAAAGGCAACGTTGCCGGTAGAGAAAGTCGTCTTGTAATGACGCCCGCCGCGCCGGCAGCTGGCAAACCATTTGCCCGGGCCATCGGCATCGCTCCTCAAGCCGTTCAGCCGATCTCCGAAAATGATATAGGCGAGCATTGCCAGGCCGAGAGGCCAGAAGACGATAAAACCGAGTACCATGAGAGCGATGGTGGCCGGCGTCCAACCAGGACGGATCAAGGCAGACTGATTCATGGGTCACACCCTTAAGGTTGCAGCGGGAGGCCACATGCCGACCCGACGGAATCGATTTGGTGAGCCCCGGTTGCGCCTTCAAGAAGATCAAAGATTAAATTCTACAAGGCACTGACATATATGGGAGAATTCAATCTACCTGGCTCCGGTTGAGCTGCTCTTTCTCGTCCGTTTGGGTTTGGGTGCCGGAGTGTCAGCGGTCTGAACCTGGGCGTGCAAAGTGGTGAACTCCAATATGCGCGGAGCGATCTCCTTGCGAAAACGAGTTCCGTTGAAAACGCCATAATGGCCCACGTCCGGCTGCACGTAATGGAGGCGCAGCTTGCCGGGAATGTTGGGGCAGATCGTATGGGCCGCCTGGGTCTGGCCCAGACCCGAAATGTCGTCATTTTCTCCCTCAACCGTCATTAGGGCAACGTTACGGATAGCGCCTGTGTCGACTGGAGTATCACGATGCATCATCTCACCTTTCGGCAACGCATGGCGAATGAAAACGGTATCTACCGTCTGGAGATAGAACTCCTCCGTCAGGTCCATGACGGCCAGATATTCGTCATAGAAGTCGCGATGTCTTTCCGCCGGCTCTCCATCATTTTTGACCAGGTGTTCGAAAAACTCCCGGTGTGCCAGCATATGCCGGTCCATGTTCATCGACATGAAGCCGGAGAGCTGAAGAAAACCCGGATAGACAGGCCGCATGAAACCCGGCTGCGGAAAAGGTACCGTCATGATGACGTTGTCCTTGAACCAATCGAGCGAATGTTCCTTGGCCAGCTTGTTGACCGCCGTCGGGTTGATGCGCGTGTCGATCGGACCGCCCATCAGGATCATGGAGGCGGGGAGAGTCGGATCCCGCTTCTGCTCCATCAGCGCAACGGCCGCAAGAACCGGCACTGACGGCTGGCAGACGGCAATCACGTGTGCCCCTGAACCGAGGTGGTGCAGCATCTCGATGATATAGTCGATATAGTCATCCAGATCGAAATTGCCCTCGGTGACCGGCACCATCCGGGCGTCGATCCAATCTGTGATGTAGAGATCGGCATTCGGCAGCAAGGCTTCCACCGTGCCACGCAGCAATGTCGCATAGTGGCCGGACATCGGCGCGACGAGCAATATCTTCTGATCCGGCGGCCGAGATACCGGTAGATCGCGTTTGAAATGCAGGAGATCGCAGAAGGGTTTTCCCCATACGACTTCCTCGGTCACGGCAACATGCTCGCCATCGACTCTTGTTTCGCTCAAACCAAAAGTGGGTTTGGCGTAACGACGCGTCGCCCGTTCGAATACCTCAAGGCTGGCTGTCAGCGTTCGACCCAACACTGTCTGGGAAAGCGGATTGAGCGGATTGCCCGAAACAAACCGCAGCGCCTCGGCGCCGGCACGAAATGGCGCCATGGCGGCGTGGTTCAACTCATAGAACTGGTAGAACATGATCGAGCTGCCCTTCATGGCCGCGCTCCTCCTGCCATTTAAAGCGTCCTTCGCGCATGACATTCGCCATACGCGCCTCCCCAGCCATCTATGACCTACGAATGTCCACTTGTCACCTGCGCGCCCGAGTTCCTCGATTGCCACAGGCGCTGCAGCACCTATCTTATTCGTGACACGAAAAGGAGATCGGCGATGACCAGCAGCAATTCCAGAACATCAGAATTCCCCATTGACGCCGTCTTCCTCGACCGCTGGTCACCACGCGCCTTCACAGACGAAACCATGGATCAGGACACGCTGCTTACCATACTCGATGCCGCTCACTGGGCACCCTCTTCCGGCAACAACCAGCCATGGCGGTTCATCTACGGTCTGCGCGGCACTCCGGCATTCGACGCAATTCTGGATCTTCTCGTGGAGGGAAACCGGCGATGGGCGAAAAATGCAGCGGCACTGATGATCATAACCTCCAAGACTCATCGTGTTTCCTCGAAGGGCGAAGACAGACCGGCCTATACCCATTCCTTCGATACCGGAGCGGCATGGTTTTCGGTGATTTGCCAGGCAATGAAGCTCGGCTACCATGCTCATGGAATGGAAGGTTTCGACAAGGAAAAGGCGATCAACGTTATGGGATTACCGAAAGGTTTCCGCGTCGAGGCGGCGGCGGCCATCGGGCGTATCGCGCACAAAAGCACGTTACCTGCTGATTTGCAGGAGCGGGAAGTGCCAAGCGGCCGCAAGCCGGTGTCGGAGATTGCGTTTGAAGGAAAGTTCTCCGGTGAGCCGTAACGGGTTTACCAACTCACAAAAGCCGCTCGCTGATTTAATATGCCAATGAATGCGATAACCTAATCCGGCTTCCGGTTTCCAGCCGATTGCGTACGTGGAGCGGTCTGACACCTTCGCCGGAAACACTCTGCGAACAAGCGTTTCACGTGAACCATTAGCCGGACAAGACAACGGGGCCAATCGGCCCCGTGTCGGTTCTAACAGGATCCCGAATGCCCGACCTCAGATATCGAGGTTGGCCACGCTCAAGGCGTTATCCTGGATGAATTCGCGCCGGGGTTCGACTTCGTCACCCATCAGGCGGGAGAAGAGCCCGTCCGCATCCGTCGCGTCATTGACCTTGACCTGCAGAAGTGTGCGAACGTTCGGATCGAGCGTGGTTTCCCAGAGCTGTTCGGCATTCATTTCGCCCAGGCCCTTGTAACGCTGCATCGACAAACCCTTTCGGCCTGCAGCGAAGATCGCGTCGAGAAGCGCGCGGGGTCCGGAAATCTCCTGCGAACCTTCCTTGCGGGCGAGAACCGGCGACGTGCTGTAGATTTCCTGCAGTCGCGTCGACATCTGGGCGATATAGCGTGCATCTGCCGAGCCGATCAGCGCGTTATCGAGGAAGGCAACTTCACGAACGCCACGAACCATGCGTTCGAAGCTCAGGCCGCCTTCAGCCGTCACATGGCCGGACCAGCCACGTTCAGTCTCCTCCGCGATCATGTCCAGACGCTGGGCGACCACGTCCGCGGTTTGCTGAGCACGCTCGCGATTGTCCGTGAGTTCCGGATTGAGAGCCCCGGCGATCGCCGCCTGCTCGATGATCGACCGGCTGTAACGGGAATGGAGGCCATCGATCAGAGAACGAATGCGTTGGGCATCATGGATGACCTCGCGCATGTCCTGGCCAGCGCGCACTTCGCCGGAGCCGAGCGTCAGGGTGGCTTCCTCGATACCCATGCTGATCAGGTACTCTTCCAGAGCGACCTCGTTCTTGAGGTATTGCACGGATTTGCCTCGAGCGACCTTATAGAGCGGCGGCTGGGCGATATAGATATGGCCGCGTTCGATCAGTTCGGGCATCTGACGGAAGAAGAATGTGAGGAGGAGCGTGCGAATATGCGCGCCATCCACGTCAGCGTCCGTCATGATGATGATCTTGTGATAACGCAGCTTGTCAGCGTTGAACTCGTCCTTGCCGATCGATGTGCCGAGCGCGGTAATCAGTGTACCGATTTCCTGGCTGGACAACATCTTGTCGAAGCGTGCGCGTTCGACGTTCAAGATCTTGCCGCGCAGCGGAAGGATTGCCTGGTTCTCGCGCGAACGGCCCTGCTTGGCCGAACCGCCGGCGGAGTCACCTTCGACGAGGAAAACTTCGGACTTGGACGGGTCACGCTCGGAGCAATCTGCAAGCTTGCCCGGCAGCGATGCTATATCGAGTACCCCTTTGCGTCGGGTGAGTTCGCGGGCCTTGCGGGCTGCCTCGCGGGCAACCGCGGCCTCGACGACCTTGCCGACAAGAACCTTGGCTTCCGCAGGATGTTCCTCCAGCCACGAGCTCAGCGCTTCGTTGACGAGGCTTTCAACAACCGGACGGACTTCCGAGGAAACCAGCTTATCCTTCGTCTGCGATGAAAATTTCGGATCGGGAACCTTCACCGACAGGACCGCCGTCAGACCCTCACGGCAGTCGTCACCGGTCAAGGAGACCTTTTCACGCTTCATGATGCCTGACGTATCGGCATAGGAGGTGATCTGTCTGGTCAATGCACCACGGAAACCGGCCATATGGGTGCCGCCGTCGCGCTGCGGGATGTTGTTGGTGAAGCAGAGGACGTTCTCGTGGTAGCTGTCATTCCACCACATTGCCACTTCGACCGTCATGCCATCCTTCTCGCCCTTGATGGCAACAGGTTTTTCAACGAGCGGCTTCTTCGCGCGATCCAGATAGCTGACGAAGGCTTCGAGGCCGCCATCATAGATCATTTCCTCTTCCTTGACGTCCGGCTTGCGGCGATCGGTGAGCCGAATTCGGACACCGGAATTCAGGAAGGCCAGTTCGCGCAAGCGGTGTTCGAGCGTATTGTAATCGAACTGCGTCATGGTGAAGGTTTCAGTGCTGGCAAGGAATGTGACTTCCGTGCCGGAGCGGCCTTCATATTCGCCGACAATTTTCAGCGGACCATCGGCAACGCCATGGGTGAACGAAATCTCGTGAAGCTTGCCATTGCGGCGGATCCTGAGCTTAAGCCAGACCGAAAGCGCGTTCACGACAGAGACGCCGACGCCGTGCAGACCGCCAGAGACCTTGTAGGAATTCTGATCGAACTTACCGCCGGCATGCAGCTGGGTCATGATGACCTCCGCTGCAGAGACGCCTTCTTCCTTGTGGATGTCGGTCGGGATGCCGCGGCCGTTGTCGGTAACGGTCACGGATCCGTCAGCGTTGAGTGTGACTGTCACGATATCCGCATGGCCGGCAAGCGCTTCATCGATCGCGTTGTCCACCACTTCGTAGACCATGTGGTGGAGACCGGATCCATCATCGGTATCGCCGATATACATGCCGGGGCGCTTGCGGACCGCATCCAGGCCCTTCAGTACCTTGATCGAATCGGCACCATATTCTGCACTCGCACCGTTTTCGCTTGCGGGTATATCGGTCATTCAGTTTCTTCCAGGTTGGTTCTTTGTCAGTGACGCACGAATCACCGCTGTTTCCGATGTGAATATAGGAAATACCGGGCTGATCCTAAAGGTTGGGCAGGCCAAAATGGCAGCAAAAGCCGTGGATGTTTCCCAGAAAAAGCGGCTATTGTGGACGCTTCAAGAGCTTGATGATCTCATCTACCACGTCCGGTGGCAAAGTGCTAATCCGTTTGGACAGTTCGTTGGCCAACAACGTGTATTCGGGGGCGAGACCGGCGGTATCAACCACTACACGAGGATCCGACGCATCGGCCAGGCGAAACAGATCCTCGGCCTCATCCCAGATGATATTGAAATAACCGGCAATGCGCTGAAGAAGCTCGAAGGTCGGGCGTCCACGCCGGCCGTGTTCCAGCGCAGAAAGATAGGCCGGCGTCACGCCGATTGCCTGCGCCAGGGCGCGCTGGGTAATGCCCCTACGCTCGCGCAGTTCGCGCATCGCCCGCCCAAAAGGGGTCACAAGCCGATCCTCTCACCGCGAGCCAGTCTCACGTAAAGTGCACCGTCACCACCATGATGGCGCGCGGCCCATTCGTAGGACGAGATCAGGAAGCGAAACTCCGCCTTGGAAAACCAGAGAGGAACCGCCCGACGCAAAACCCCCTCACTTCCCATGGAACTGCCCTTGCCGGTGATGACCAGAACGTGACGAAGTCCCCGCTCATGGGCCCGGTAGATGAAATCAAGCAAAAGGTCGTGCGCCTCGGACTGAAAAAGACCGTGAAGATCAAGCCGCGCCTCGATCGCGAGCTTGCCCTTTGCCAGCTTCTGTTTCGTCGGGCGCTCCAACGGGTGGTGGAGACCGCTCGACTTTCGTCCGACCGGCACATGTCCAACGACCTGCTTCTCGGTAACGTCCTTCGGCGCCGGCCTGGACAGTGTTTCCGCCTGTCTTGCCGTTTCCTCTGCTTCGAACTGCAAAAGATCACGCCGGCGATCGGGAAGGGCACGGGTCGACGTCGCGACCTTTCCCCACAACATCCGCTCCTCGGGATTAAGTTTGCGCCCGCCGCTCATGGCCCATACCTGCCCGCCGCCGCTCTGGGAACCAGGATGTAGAAATCCGCCTCATTCCTCACCGTGCCGGCAAGTTCGCCGGCGTGATAACCCGAGCCGGTAAAGATATCGCCACGGCTCGGGCCGACGATTGCAGACCCGGTATCCAGCGCAAGCATCAATCTTGAAAAGGGCGCACCCGCATCGAGATGGGTCAGTGTGGGCGCGTGGACAAAAAACGGATAGCCGAATGTATGGATCAACCGATCGACGGCCAGCGACCGGCCGGCCATCAGCGGAACTTTTGCCGCAGCGATCGGGCCAAGGCTGTCTTCCGACACATCGGCATCGCGGAAGAATATGTAGGAACGGTTATGCCAGAGGATTTCATCAACCTTAGCCGGATTCCTCGCCAACCATTCCCTGATTGACTGCATCGAGATTTTTTCTCGCTCGATCTCGCCGATGTCGATGAGGAGCTTTCCTATCGGCGAAAACGGATGACCCGCCTTGGCTGCATAGGTAATTCTGCGAATACTGCCATCAGGATAACGCAGTCTTGCGGCCCCCTGGACGTGAGCGAAGAAGACGTCGACCTTGGACCGTGCCCAGGCGATTTCCAGACCCCGGCCCTGCAGGAACCCTTGGTCGATAGCCCGCCGGTCGACATAACCTTCAATCCCGGACGGTGTCTGCCGACCAAACATGTAGCCGGAGTCGAGATCGGCCGGCCTGTTGGCGTCGTCAAGATCGATGAGATCGTCAGGCCGATAATAGAACGGGTGTGCAAAATTCCCGTCAGGTTGGGCCGAAACGTCGACCTCCGGTTCATAAAAAGCGGTCACCATCCCACGTCCGCCATCGTCGCGGGTGATGAGAAACGGAACACAATTGTCTTCGAAGAAGGTTCGCGCTTCAACGGCAGTCGATGGCTGCCTGTCGGCAACCATCTCCAGCAGCGGTTCAAGATCCTCGGCGGAAAGGCCCAGTGCCCCGGTTCGATAAGGTTTTACACCGCGAATATAAGAGAGACATCGCGACATTCCCTCGAACAAAGGTCGAGGATCATCAGTCTTCCAGCCCGGAAGATCGCCGAAGGATACTGGTGACAGGCGGAATCCCGGCGAAGACGAGGTCATTGTTCGGATTCGGTCGCGATCAGTTTCCAGTTTGGATCCTTGGATCGAACGTCCCTGGCATAGGTCCATATATCCGTCACTTCGGCAACCGTTTCCTGGTCTCCGTCAATCAGCTTGCCATCCTTGTCGAACGTGGCGGAGATAAGCTGGCTGACGATGCGGATGGTCACCTGCGCTTCGGACTGCTTGAGTGCCGCGTGAGTGATTGCAGCCTTGCCGATACCGACAAAGGTGGATTTTATCACCTCACCTCTTGTTTCCCGTTCGCGAATAGCCGCATCGAAACCGTCGAAGACTTCCTTGGAAAGCAGGCCCTTCAGCGTCTTGCGGTCGCCATCGGCAAAGGCCATGACGATCATCTCGTAGGCCATCTTGGCGCCATTCAGAAATTCCTTCGGGTTGAAGGACAGGTCGGCCTTGATCAAAGCCTTGAGCGATTCGTTCAAGTCGCTGCCGGCCGGAGCCAACGTATCCGCATCAGCGAAACGCTGGTCCTCTTCCGCTGCCTCACGCCGAGGCAAGGTCACGACCTTGCCGTCGTCCGTCCCCGGAGCAGGGTTCTTTGCCACATCCCGCGGGCTGTAAGAATCCACAGGCGGCTTCTCATTTCCCGTCCGCCGGCCCAGAACGCTGCGCAATTGCAGAAAGATCAGGACTGCGGCAACAAGGAAAAAGAGTGTAATGAAGTCGTTGGAACCCATTTTAACCCGCGATTACCGTTTAAAAGTTGAATGCTCTTCATCATATAGTCTGCATTCAGGCATCTTCAAATAGCGAAGGTGTGAGACTGCGAAGCTGCCTCGTTTATCGATGATTGGATCATGCGCCCGATTTTTGCCCTTGTCATATTGCTTGCCTGGCCCCTGGCCGAAATCGCAGGTTTCGTCGTTGTCGGAAGTGTGCTCGGTCTCTGGTGGACTTTAGCCCTGGTCATTCTCACCGGGCTTCTCGGGGCCTATCTCTTGAGGCAGCAGGGTCTGCATCTCCTGAGAACGCTTTCCCAACAAAGCCGGGGCGGCCAGATTCCGCCAAGTTCACTGGTCGACGGCGCGATGATCGTTGTTGCCGGTATATTGTTGCTCCTGCCCGGTTTCATCACCGACCTCGTCGGAATGGCGCTGTTCATCCCCCTCGTCAGGCAATTTCTTTGGTCGATGATCGGCAAGCGCGTCGTGATTGTCGGATCGAGGGGGCGGAACAACCGCAGCCGGCCATCGGACAATAAAGGCGGGCCTTCGCAAAACCGCTCCGACGCCGGAACCAAGGTTGTCGATCTCGATGAGGACGAGTTTCGACGCACGCCGGATGACAGGCCGTCCTCACCCTGGTCAAAAGGTATCGATCGCGATCCGTCTTGATCCTGCCGGCTGGTACGGGTTGTAAGCGAAATGGCTAGATGTTAGACGGCCTCAACACACAAGTTCCGAGGATATTCCATGGCAGACGAAAACACGCAGTCGGCGAGCCCTTCGATCAACATTCTCGCCCAGTACACCAAGGACCTTTCATTCGAAAATCCGGGCGCACCGCGCTCGCTGCAAGCTCGTGACAAGGCTCCGAACATCAATATCGGCGTGAACGTCAACGCCAACCCGCTGTCGGACAACGATTTCGATGTTGTTCTGTCTCTGAATGCCGAAGCGAAGGAAGGCGATAAGGTCGTCTTCGCTACCGAGCTCGTTTATGGTGGCGTCTTCCGTATCACCGGCTTCCCACAGGAACACATGCTGCCGGTGCTGTTCATCGAATGCCCGCGCCTGCTGTTCCCGTTCGCGCGCCAGATCGTCGCAGACGTGACCCGTAACGGCGGCTTCCCGCCACTGATGATCGACCCGATCGATTTCGCGCAGATGTTTTCCCAGCGCATGGCGGAAGAGCAGACACGCGCTCAGGTCCAGCCGCTGAACAGCTGATAGCAATCTGAAAAGCCCGGGTCTCCCGGGCTTTTTATTAAATGTATCCTGCTTGCTGGAGCATTTCCGCCTTTCTTCGAAACGCGAAACTTCACTATTTGTCTGTTGCAACGCAATTCCGGACGCGAAACCGGTTCCCACTTTTGCTGGAATTGCTCTAGGCGTCTTCCGGGCGATATTTCTGCCAGATCGCCTTGCCTCTCATGGACTCGACCATCGAGGCATGAGCCGTAGCGTCATCATCGCTGACACGACTGGGCAATGCCCGAGGCCTCGTCTGATTGGTGACAATCACGTCATCTTCCACATCCTCAACCGCCACCGTCTGCTCGACACCACCGAGGCCAAGCGCGGCCTGGCGGCCACCGTTCATCTCGATATAAACTTCCGCCAGAAGTTCGGAGTCGAGCAGGGCGCCGTGCTTGGTACGATGCCCGTTGTCTATCCCATATCTGCGGCAGAGCGCATCGAGCGAGTTCGGGCCCATGGGATGCTTGCGGCGGGCCATCGAAAGTGTGTCCACCACCTGATCGCCCGGGATAGGCGGCAGGCCCAAGCGATCAAGTTCAGCGTTGATGAAGCCCATATCGAATGTGGCGTTGTGGGCGATCCACTTCGCCCCGTCGAAAAATTCCAGGATCTGTTGAACGACATCGGCAAACGGAGGTTTGTCCTTCAGGGATTCATCGGTAATGCCATGCACCGCCAGAGCATCCGGATGAACCTTGCGGTCGCCCGGATTGATATAGAGATGCAGCGTCCGACCGGTCGGGAAGTGATTTATCAGCTCCACCCCACCGATTTCGATGATCCGGTCCTGCTTGGATTCAAGTCCCGTCGTTTCCGTATCAAAGATGATTTCACGCATGTTTCTCGCTCCGTATTCCTGAACGCAGAAGGCCGACAACCTGCCCGACCCTTTCGTTTGCCGCGTCCAAACCATCGCTAGTGTCAATCAGAAAGTCCGCCCGTTTCCGCTTCTGCTCGTCAGGCATCTGGCGGCTGAGGATCAATTCGAATTTTTCCTCGGTCATGCCCGGTCTGGCAAGGACACGTTCTCTCTGTATCCGCGCATCGCAGGTTACAACCACAACAGCATCGACGCGGTCTTCCCCACCCGTTTCGAAAAGCAGGGGTATATCCAGCAACACGATATCGGCGCCAGCCGCGCGCTGCGTTTCGATAAACCGTCTTTCGCGCTCGCGAACCAGCGGGTGAACGATTGTCTCAAGAAGCCTGAAACCATCCGGCCGACCGGCCAGCTGGCGGGATAGTTCCGCCCGGTCGATTGCACCATCACGGATTGTCCCCGGGAACGCAGCGCCGACAGGTTCAACTGCCTCGTTGCGGTAGAGGTCATGCACGACGGCGTCGGAATCATTGACCGGAATGTCGAGTGCTTTAAACATGCCGGCCGTCGTCGACTTGCCCATTCCAATCGAGCCAGTCAGACCGATCACGATCATGGCGCCGCCTGGATGTCTTTAACGATGAGGTCACGCAGCGTTTCATCGACAGAAGGGCGATAACCAAACCATTTCTCGAAGCCGGGTGCCGCCTGATGCAGGAGCATTCCGAGGCCATCGGCGGTTTTGTAGCCCTGTTCGCTGGCCTTCTTCAAAATCGGGGTTTCAAGCGGAACATAAACGATGTCGGTCACCAGAGCGTCCGTATGCATTCCGGAGAAATCGATCTCGACGGATTGCTGGCCATCCATGCCAAGCGACGTCGTGTTGATAAACAGGCCTGCTCCGTTCATGACTTCACTCAGCGCGTCCAGACCGTGAGCGTGAACCTTAGGGCCGAAACGGTCTGCCAGCTCCCGGGCACGTGCGAAGGTCCGGTTGACGACATGAATCTCGCCGATCCCGCGGTTGCGGACGGCCTGGATTACGGCGCGGCTTGCCCCGCCGGCACCCAATATCACCGCCCGATCAACCCGGTCCCAGCCCGGGCTGCGATCATCCAGATTGGCCACAAAGCCATAACCATCCGTGTTGGTGGCATGGATCTGGCCGTCATCATCGCGCCAGAGCGTATTGGCCGCGCCCAGTTCCTGCGCCAATGCATCGGCGCGATCGGACATGATATAGGCGGCTTCCTTATGAGGGATGGTGACGTTGCCACCGCGGAAACCGCCATCGCCATCCTTCAGCGAGGTGATGAAGGACGCGAAATCTTCCGGGGCAATTGCGATGGGCTCATACCGGCCATCGAGCCCATGGTGTTTCAACCAATGTCGATGGATCATCGGCGAGCGTGAATGCTTGATGGGCCAGCCGGTAACAAAGGCTGCCGGCGCCGTTGTTTGAAGTAAATCAGCCATCGATCGCTCCCAGGTGACGCAGTTCCCGCAACAGCGGCAGCATGGGCAGGCCGAGGATGGTAAAATAATCACCGTCAATTTCGGAAAAAAGATGGATCCCTTCGCCTTCCAGCTGATAGGCGCCGACGCTCGTCATTGCCTTCTCCCCCACCTTATCAAGGTATCTTTCGACAAAACCCTCATCGAGGATCCTGGCAGTGAGTTGAGCGTGGGATACATGTTCCCAGACTATCTCTCCGTCCACCACAATCGCGACAGCGCTGTTCAATCGATGGGTCCGGCCGGAAAGCGACAGAAGTGTCTCTTTGGCTTCAGCCCGGTTTCGCGCCTTATGATAGACCCTGTCGCCCAATGACATGGTCTGATCCGAACCGATGACCAAGGTCGAAGGGAAGTGTCGCGATACATCCAGTGCTTTGGCTCCGGCAAGGACAGCAGCCACCTTATCCGGGCTTGCGCCATCGATCGAGGCTTCGATCTGCCGCTCGTCGATATCTGCGGCGCGCCATTCAAACGTCAGGCCGGCGTTTTCCAGCAGCATGCGGCGAAACGGGCTAGACGAGGCAAGGACAAGGGGCACGTCGGGTACGATCTCCAGATTTTGCTGAGGCCGGGCTTATCTGAGCCTTGGGCGCAGTGCAAGAATTGCGGCCGCGGTCTCCTCTATGGATCGCCTGGACACATCGATAATCGGCCAGTTGTTTCGCGCGCAAAGCGCCCTGGCGTATTTCAGTTCCTCATTGATGCTCGCGCGGTCTGTATAGGTGTTGTGATCGAGGCCCTGGGAACTGCCGAGTTCACGGTTTTCACGCACTTGCGAAATCCGATCGGTGGTGGCGATCAGCCCGACGATCAGCGGATGTGTGGCGAGATAAAGCGCAGCGGGGAGTTCGACACCGGGAACGATCGGGATATTCGCCGTCTTTATTCCGCGATTTGCCAGATAAATACTGGTCGGGGTTTTGGACGTGCGGCTGATGCCGACCAGAACCACGTCGGCTTCGTCGTAGGTTTCCGTCATCTGGCCATCGTCATGATCCATCGCGAAGTTCAACGCCTCTATTCTGGCGAAATAATCCTCGTTCAAGGCATGCTGTGCGCCGACCCGACGGCGCGATGGCGCGCCAAGGAAAGCCTGAAACAAGGTGATCACCGGTTCCAGGACATTGACGCATGGAACACTCATCTCGCGGCAGCGGAGATCGATGAGCGAGGCGAGATCCTGATCGACAATGGTATAAAGAACGATCCCAGGTTCGGCGTCGATCGCATCAAGAACCGCTGCCAGCTGCTTACGATTCCTGATCAGCGGATAGACATGCTCCAGCGCATAGCTGTTTTGGAACTGTGCGGCGGCGGCCCTTCCGGCCGAGATCAATGTTTCGCCGGTCGAGTCAGAAACGAGATGCAAGTGGAAGAAGTTTTTTCGATTCTCCACGTTATTCTTCACCGTTTGTTGATAAGTCGGGACAGCCGATCGACGCGATACCCGAGGCTAGCAGGGTCTGGGAAAACTGCCGAGTTTTCCACAAAAGGCGTTTGATCTGATTGTCGCCCGACGAAGCTGTGAGTTGCGTGGATAAAGATCATTGTTTCAAAACTTATCCACATGTTGTCCACCGATGGGATTCAACAAAACAATCAATTAAAATATTGATTTTTAACGAGAAAAATAGATTTTTTAGAGAAATCCCAGTCCTCGTTTTCTTGTTGTCCACTATCTGGCGGAAGGCGCAGGACGATCTGGTTAATCTGTGGGTCGACTTTAATCCTTGATACTCACCGAGTCTAAGAAATAGAAACCTTATAGAAATAGATTTTTTAGATGAGGAAATGATATTGGCGGCCATGCGACGCAAGATCGTTGAGGTGCTGGAAGGCAAGACGATAACCCCTCCACCTCTATGGCTCATGAGACAGGCAGGACGTTATCTGCCGGAGTACAGAGCGATACGCGCGGAGGCGGGTGGTTTCCTCGATCTCTGTTACAGGCCTGATCTGGCAGTTGAGGTTACACTCCAGCCAATCAGGCGCTACGGGTTTGACGCTGCCATTCTGTTTTCCGATATCCTGGTCATTCCCGATGCCCTGAAAAGAGGGGTACGCTTCACACCCGGCGAAGGCCCACAGATGGATCCCATCGACGAAGCAGGGATCTACGCTCTGGATGCCACAGGCGCTCTCCAGCATCTGTCTCCCGTCATCGAGACAGTGACGCGGTTGCGGGCCGAACTTCCTGCGGAAACAGCTCTGCTGGGCTTCTGTGGGGCGCCGTGGACCGTTGCGACCTACATGATTGCGGGACACGGGACGCCAGATCAGGCACCGGCTCGCCTGTTCGGCTATCGTCATCGTAAGGCGCTTGAACACCTGCTGGCTTTTCTGGCCGAGATTTCAGCGGATTATCTTATTTCGCAGATCGATGCCGGCGCGGATGCGGTGCAGATCTTCGATTCATGGGCGGGTGTGCTCGGTGAGGAAGAGTTCGAGGCATTTGCTATCAAGCCGGTTGCCAGAATGATCGATATCGTCCGTAACAAGCGGCCTCAGGCGCGCATCATCGCCTTTGCCAAGGGGGCTGGCTTCAATCTTCGGCACTATCGGCAGAGAACGGGTGCGGATGCGATCGGATTGGACTGGAGCGTACCTCTGTCATTTGCTGCCGACTTGCAGAAGGATGGCCCGGTGCAGGGCAATCTCGATCCGATGCGGGTTGTTGCCGGAGGAAAGGCGCTTTCCGAGGGGATCGACGCGA
The DNA here is from genome assembly GCF_057163345.1 of Aliirhizobium sp. YIM B11859. Classification (NCBI taxonomy): domain Bacteria; kingdom Pseudomonadati; phylum Pseudomonadota; class Alphaproteobacteria; order Hyphomicrobiales; family Rhizobiaceae; genus Aliirhizobium; species Aliirhizobium sp. YIM B11859. The sequence continues at coordinate 136,707 of NZ_JBXHAY010000009.1, read as the reverse complement.
TTTTGCAGGCTTTGGGCAACGGGCCGCTGATCTTCAATCTCGGTCACGGCATCACCCCTAATGCGGATCCGGAACATGTCGCGGCACTGGTCAGGCGTGTGAGGGGAGACACTGATGGCGCCGCATGACGGATCTCGGCCCGAGGATGCGGGTGCGAAGGCAAAGGCGCGTGCCTTCGTCGCGCTTTCGATTTTCCTGTTCATCCTTGCCGGCACCTATGTGCTTCGTCCGGACGATTTCTTCCTCTATGTGAAGGCCTTTCACGTCATCGCCGTGATGTCCTGGATGGCTGGCCTGCTCTATCTGCCACGGTTGTTTATCTATCACTCCGATGCGCCGATCGGATCCGATCGGTCTGAAACGTTCAAAATGATGGAACGGCGCCTGCTCAAGGTCATCATGAACCCGGCAATGATGGTCAGCTGGGTGCTGGGGCTCTACCTCGCCTGGGATATTTACGGATTTCAAGGTGGGTGGCTGCATCTGAAGATCGCCATGGTGGTCGGGCTGACCCTGGTGCATGTTCTTTTCAGCCGGGCGGTTCGCGATTTTGCCGCAGACCGGCCGAGAAAGCCCGCAAGGCACTGGCGCATATGGAACGAAGTGCCGACCGTATTGATGATCGTCATCGTCATCCTGGTCATCGTGAAGCCGTTCTGATCCGCATCCTGCTTTTTCTGCAGATGCCCCTTGCGGGCAGATAAGGGAATCGCTATTTTCAGTTCAGCTCCATCTCGTGGCATGCGTGTAATCTGTCGTTTTCCCCGGATTTTGCTCCGCGGTAACGAACTTCTCACCGACACGCCCATTTCCCATTATTTTCTCAAGTGGTCTCCCCTTCATGTCTGAAATGAAGCTTCAAGAACTCAAAAGCAAATCTCCGACTGATTTGCTGACCTTCGCAGAGTCGCTGGAGGTCGAGAACGCCAGCACCATGCGCAAGCAGGAGTTGATGTTCGCAATCCTGAAGGTTCTGGCAAGCCAGGATGTGGAAATCATCGGCGAAGGTGTCGTGGAAGTGCTGCAGGACGGTTTCGGGTTTCTGAGATCGGCGAATGCCAACTATCTTCCCGGCCCCGACGATATCTATATTTCCCCATCGCAGATCCGACGTTTCTCGTTGAAGACCGGCGATACGGTGGAAGGTCCCATCCGCGGGCCGAAGGAAGGCGAGCGCTATTTCGCTCTGCTGAAAGTCAATACGATCAACTTCGATGATCCGGAAAAGATCAGGCACAAGGTTCATTTCGACAACCTGACGCCGCTTTATCCGAATGAGCGCTTCAAGATGGAGCTCGAAATTCCTACGTCGAAAGACTTGTCGTCTCGTGTCATCGATCTTGTTGCCCCGCTGGGCAAAGGTCAACGCGGTCTGATCGTTGCGCCGCCGCGCACGGGTAAGACCGTGCTCTTGCAGAATATTGCCCACTCCATCACCAACAATCATCCCGAATGCTATCTGATCGTTCTGCTGATCGACGAGCGTCCGGAAGAAGTGACGGACATGCAGCGTTCGGTGAAGGGTGAAGTGGTATCCTCGACCTTCGACGAGCCGGCTGTTCGCCACGTCCAGGTCGCGGAAATCGTCATCGAAAAGGCCAAGCGTCTCGTGGAACACGGACGTGACGTTGTCATCCTGCTTGATTCCATTACCCGCCTTGGCCGGGCCTATAACACCGTCGTTCCTTCCTCCGGTAAGGTCCTGACCGGTGGTGTCGATGCAAACGCGCTGCAGCGCCCGAAGCGCTTCTTCGGTGCTGCCCGTAACATCGAGGAAGGCGGATCGCTGACGATCATAGCCACGGCGCTTATCGATACCGGCAGCCGTATGGACGAAGTCATCTTCGAAGAATTCAAGGGTACCGGCAACTCGGAAATCGTGCTGGACCGCAAGGTGGCCGACAAGCGTATCTTCCCGGCCATGGATATCCTCAAGTCCGGAACACGCAAGGAAGACCTGCTCGTGCCGCGTCAGGATCTTCAGAAGATATTCGTGCTTCGCCGCATCCTTGCACCGATGGGCACGACCGACGCCATCGAGTTCCTGATCGACAAGCTGAAGCAGACGAAAAGCAACGGCGATTTCTTCGATTCGATGAATACGTGATCCTTAGCCGGATTCATCACATGAATTTTGAGGCGTCCGATTTGTCGGGCGCCTTTTGTCTTTGAAACTACTGGACGTAAAGCCGATGACACAGCGGACGATATTTGCGCTTTCAAGCGGGAACGTTCCTGCTGGTATTGCGGTCATCCGTCTGAGCGGTCCCGAAACGATCAGTGCGCTGACATCGCTGGTGACTGTTCTGCCCGAACCGAGGCAGGCGGCTCTAAGGAAGATTCGCGCACGCGATGGCGAGCTTATGGATGAGGGGCTGGTCTTCCACTTCCCTGGTCCCTTCTCGTTTACCGGCGAGGATTGTGCGGAATTGCAGGTGCATGGCAGTCGCGCCGTTATCGATGCAATAAGCCGCAATCTTCTGGACCTTGGACTGCAACACGCTGAACCAGGTGAGTTCTCCCGGCGCGCATTCGAAAATGGTCGCCTCGATCTGGTCGAGGTGGAGGGACTTGCGGACCTTGTGGCTGCCGAAACCGAGATGCAGCGAAAGCTGGCATTGCAGACCGGGCTGGGTGCGCTCTCACAGCGTTATTCCAGCTGGGCCGAGAGGCTCACCTATGCCAGGGCAATGATAGAGGCAGAGCTGGATTTCGCCGACGAGGAGGACGCGCCGTCTTCGGCAGCCGATTTGATTTCCAATGATCTCGAGGCTCTTCTTGAAGAGATGGCCAAAGCCACGAAAGCTACCGTTTCGGCAGAGATTATTCGTAACGGCTTCAAAGTAGCGATCATCGGTGCGCCGAATGCGGGAAAATCGAGCCTGATGAATGCAATAGCCGCGCGTGAAGTCGCTATCGTGACAGATATAGCAGGGACCACCCGTGATGTTCTGTCGGTTGACGTGGATATGGGAGGGTATCTGGTTCGTATCCATGATACGGCCGGAATTCGCGAGGCTGAAGATGTTGTTGAGCGTGAGGGCATTCGTAGAGCCCGCTCGGCGGCATTGGACGCAGATCTCGTTCTTCACCTGACGCAATCCGATTCGCTTCCGGAACGATATACCGACATTCCGGTAACGACATTGACGATCGGCACAAAGATTGATGTCTATGGCGCAAGAGACGATTATGACCTGTGCATATCGAGCGAAAGCGGTCTTGGTCTCGATGATCTGCGTGCGGCCATTGTGGCGAGAGCAGGTGCCGCGGCCGGCATGGTCGACATTGCCGGCAAAGAACGGCATCTTGCGTATATAAGATCGACTTCCAAATTCATTGAAAATGCAATAGACGAAACTCGATTAGAACTGAAGGCCGACGCCTTGCGTGCTGCGGGCGACGAGCTGGGCAGGATCACCGGACGCGTCGATGTCGAAGATCTGCTTGATGTGATCTTCTCCAAGTTCTGCATCGGTAAATGATTCACGTGAAACATCCGGGGTTACAATGGCTGGAATGAGTTTCGATGTCGTCGTAGTTGGCGGGGGTCACGCCGGATGTGAAGCTGCGAGCGCGGCCGCCAGAGCCGGTGCGACAGTTGCCCTGATTACCCATAGACGCGATACGATCGGCGTAATGTCCTGCAACCCCGCTATTGGCGGCTTGGGAAAAGGTCATCTTGTGCGAGAGATCGATGCGCTTGATGGCTTGATGGGCCGTGTTGCCGACGCTGCGGGTATCCAGTTCCGGTTGCTGAACCGCAAAAAAGGACCCGCCGTTCGCGGACCTCGCACACAGGCTGACCGTCGGCTTTATCGTGAAGCGATGCAAGCTGAGATCTTTGAGCATGCCGGGTTGACAGTTATCGAAGGCGACGCTTTCGATATCAGCGTGGACGGCAGTTCCGAGCTTACCGGAATAATCCTCGCTGATGGCCGTCACATCGTCTGCAGATCGGTTGTTTTGGCTACCGGCACGTTTCTCCGAGGCCTGATCCATATCGGTGACCAGAAGATACCGGCTGGCAGAACAGGTGAAGCTCCTTCACTGGGCTTGTCAGCCACGCTCAAACGGTTTGGCCTGTCTCTGGGCCGTCTCAAGACCGGGACCCCGGCGCGACTGAACGGGAAGACGATCGATTGGTCGTCGATCGATCGGCAGGAAGCAGATGAGGTCCCTTCGCCTTTCTCCTTCATGACCGACAGGATCACAAATCCGCAGATTGCCTGCGGGGTGACCCGCACGACTGCCAGAACACATCAGATCATTGCGGATAACATTCACCGCTCTGCGATGTATTCCGGTCAGATAGAGGGCGTTGGTCCGCGTTATTGCCCGTCGATCGAGGATAAGATCGTCCGGTTCGGCGAGCGCGACGGGCATCAGATTTTCCTTGAGCCAGAAGGACTGGACGATGCGACGGTCTACCCGAACGGTATCTCGACTTCGCTGCCGGCGGAAGTGCAGGAAGAGTTCATCAGAACCATACCCGGCCTGGAACAGGTCGAAATTCTTCATCCCGGTTATGCCATCGAATATGACCATGTTGATCCCCGAGAGTTGAGGCCGTGGCTTGAGACAAGGGCTATCAAGGGGCTGTTCCTGGTGGGGCAGATCAATGGAACGACTGGTTATGAGGAAGCCGGTGCGCAAGGTCTGGTCGGTGGGTTGAATGCTGCAAGAAGAGCGCAGGGACTTGATCCCCACATTTTCAGCCGGACAGATTCCTATATCGGGGTGATGATCGATGATCTGGTCACTCGAGGTGTAACTGAGCCGTACCGGATGTTTACCTCGCGCGCCGAATTCCGGCTGTCGCTGCGTGCGGACAATGCCGATATGCGTTTGACTGGATTGGGTGAATCTCTCGGTCTGGTCGGCACAGCGCGATCCGCCAAATTTCACGCTTTCAGGAACGAAATGGAAATCGGGCGCGCCCTATTGCAGTCTCTTACATTGACGCCGAACGAGGCAGAGGGTCGCGGATTGAAGCTGAACAAGGATGGCCAAAGGCGTTCCGCCTATGAACTTCTTTCCTACCCCAAAGCTTCCTTAAACGGTCTTTATCATGTCTGGCCGGAACTGGCCTCGCTATCGCCTTTGATCACCGAAGCGCTGGAAATCGAAGCAGGATATGCCGTCTATATGGATCGGCAATCCAATGATATTCGTTCGGCCCAACGTGACGAGGCCTTGGAAATCCCCGAAGGCTTTGATTTTCAATCGATATCCGGGCTTTCCAACGAACTGAAGCAGAAGCTTGTCCGTCTTCAGCCGCGTAGTATCGCCCAAGCTGCGAAGATTGAAGGCATGACTCCGGCAGCGGTTACCTTGCTGCTTGTTCTGGTTAGAAAATCCAGCCGTATTCTGAGTGAGGCGTCATAATCCATATGAGCATCCACAACGTTTCACGTGAAACGCGCGAGCGCCTCGATATCTTTGCGGAGCTGTTTCTCAAATGGGCTAAAGCCATTAATCTGGTCGCTCCCTCCACCAAACAGGATGTGTGGAATCGGCATATATGGGATAGCGCACAGCTATTTAACCTGGCTGCCAAACCAGGTCGCTGGGTCGATTTGGGCTCTGGTGGTGGTTTTCCTGGTATCATTACCGCGATTATGCTCGCCGAGTTCGAGACAGGCTGGGTGCATCTGATCGAAAGCAATCAGAAAAAAGCGTCATTTCTGCGTGTTGCCCTTGCGTCAACCGGTGCGCGTGGATCCGTACATCCGGTGAGGATTGAGGAAGCGCCAGAGATAGTTGCCGACTGTGATTACGTCTCGGCGAGGGCTCTGGCCGACCTCGACAAGCTTCTGAATTACGCGTCACCGTGGATGATCGATCGCCCGTCAACGGCTTTTTTTCATAAAGGCCGGGATTACGAGACGGAATTGCGGAAAGCGCATGGCGGTTGGGATTTTGATTTGGTAAAACACCAGAGTTCAATTCAGACGGATTCGGTAATCCTCGAGATCGGAAACCTCCGACGGAGGTCACTGTAGGATCGGGTGCAAGATGCTTGGCAAACGTCGGATCATTACAATCGCAAATCAAAAAGGCGGCGTTGGAAAAACGACGACTGCGATAAATCTTGCTACGGCGTTGGCGGCGATCGGCGAGCGTGTGCTGATCATCGACCTTGATCCTCAGGGCAATGCGAGCACGGGGCTCGGTATCGACCGGCGCAACCGCAAGATCTCGTCCTACGACATTCTCATCGATGCTATGTCGGTTGGAGAGGCTGCTGTTCAAACCGCCGTTCCCAACCTTTCCATCGTACCTTCAACGATGGACCTGCTGGGCTTTGAGATGGAGATTTCGCAGGCTCCCGATCGGGCCTACCGGCTCAAAAAGGCGCTTGTAACGTCCGGCGCGGAGGAATTTAGCTATATCCTCGTTGATTGCCCACCATCATTCAACCTGCTGACTATGAATGCTATGGCGGCCGCGGATTCCGTGCTCGTTCCCCTTCAATGCGAATTTTTCGCGCTTGAAGGATTGAGCCAGTTGCTCGAAACGGTTGATCAGGTTCGGCGCACAGTCAATCCTCATCTGGATATCCAGGGAATTGTGCTGACCATGTTCGATGCGCGCAACAATCTGGCGCAACAGGTCGTCAACGATGTCAGAACCTATCTGGGGGAAAAGGTCTATCAGACTCTCATTCCCCGAAATGTTCGCGTGTCGGAGGCGCCGTCGTATGGTAAGCCGGCTATTCTTTATGATCTGAAATGCGCAGGCAGCCAAGCTTATCTTCAGCTGGCCTCGGAAGTAATACAGCGGGAACGAATGCGGAAGATCGCTGCGTAGGGCGCAGGCCAAGCGAGGGTAGAAGCGTATGAGTGATGATATTTCAAAGCGGCGCCTTGGGCGGGGTCTTGCAGCACTGATCGGCGAGATGGATCAGCCGATGCCAAGCGAGACTACGTCGGCCAGCGTCAGTGCCGATCGGTTGGTACCGATCGAAAACATTACGCGCAACCCACGCAACCCGCGTCGTCACTTCGATGAGAGCGAGTTGCAGGATCTTGCCAGCTCTATCCGCCAGCATGGCATCGTCCAACCCGTCGTCACGCGGCTTCTGGCTGAAGGTCAATTCGAGATCATCGCCGGCGAGCGGCGCTGGCGTGCCGCTCAGCTGGCGGGGTTGGTGGAAGTTCCGGTCATCGTTCGCAATGTCGACGACAGGACTGCGCTTGAAATCGCCATCGTCGAGAATGTCCAGCGGTCGGATCTCAACCCACTTGAAGAAGCGCTGGGCTACGAGCAGCTTATTGCTGAACATGGATATACCCAGAACGATCTTGGCGACATTATCGGCAAAAGCCGCAGCCATGTGGCGAACAGTCTGCGTTTGTTGAAGTTGCCCTCCCCGGTTCGTGACATGCTGTCGTCCGGTACCTTGTCCGCCGGGCATGCGCGGGCACTTATTCCGACTTCGGATCCAACGGCGCTCGCGAAGGCCGTGATCGCCAAGGGAATGTCCGTTCGCGACGCCGAGCGTCTGGCGCAAAGCGATATCCGCGCGCAAACGGAGCCACAGGCTGCCGCCAAGCCGGAAAAGGATTCTGACACGCTGGCCCTGGAGCGCACACTGACGGATTCGCTTGGACTTGAGGTCAAGATCAGCCACAAGGGCGGCCCCGGCCAGATCAAAATTTCCTACAAGAGCCTCGAGCAGCTTGAGGAGATCTGCAGACTTCTTGAAAGGCGGTAATCAGCGCCGGGCGGCTTGAACGGCTGCAGCAAGCAGGGCGTGGAAGACGATGCTTGGTTCCAGGCTTTGCCTTTGGCGTGACATGAGAACGGTCGATTGTATCCGTTCTGCCTCCCGCGTGACGGCCTCTGGCCGCCAGGCATTGAGTGCTCTTTCGAATATCGGCTTTCTTTTGAAGTGAATATGTCGCCCGAGCGTGAGCATGACCTGGCTTGATGATGTCCGCTTTTCCTCCATCTCGATTTTCATCGAGTCGAGAAGCTGAAACTGTTTCAGACATGATTGCAGGATGAGGAAAAGCGGCGTCTTGGATGTCAGGATTTTCTGAAACGCCTTATGGAAGGCCGGCAGATCGCCGATCAGGATCGCGTCCACGGCATCATCCGCAGAGACGCTGCTTGCATCACCAATGATATCGCTGACGTGGCTCTCCTCTATCCTGCCCACGCCGCGGCAGTAGAGAGCAAGCTTGCGGATCTCATTGCGGGACGCCACACGGTCGCCGCCCAGCTGATCGAGAAGCTGTTTCCTCGCGTCGCTGGCGATGGTGAGCTGCTCCAGTGCCAGTTCGGCGTCTATCAGGGCGTTGAGAGCCCGTATGTCATCCGCATAGCAGGGAATGACCGCGACGGACCTGGAGGGCTCGACGATCTTGCGAAGGCCGCTGCCTTTTTTCAGATCGCCGGCTTCTATGAGAAGCGTGTTGGCGGGAGCGCCCTGCTCCAGGATGGCCTGAACCGCATCCAGTACCGGTTTTTCGTTGTTGACACCACGTAACCAGACGAGCTTGTCGCCGCCGAAAAGGCCGAGCGCGTTCACCTCGTCGAGAAGACGTCCGGGTGATCCCTGGAGGTCTGCGACATCAAGTTTCAGAAGCGCGAAGGGATCGTCCAACGGCACGCCGCTACGCTTGGCGAGGAGACCGGCACGCTCGGACACCAGGCCGCGGTCAGGCCCGTATATGACGTAGAACCGGTAGAGTTCCGCCCCCTTGTCCAGAAAGCGCTCGAACTCATGGGACTTTATTTCTGCCATACGGTTTGCTGTTGTGGCGGTTCCTTGGCCAGCACGATGGCGATGTCGGCGCGAATGAACTCGGCCAGTTCACGCGAGGCGCGGTTCTCGGCATCTCTGATGGCGCGAAGTTTAGCGTAACTCTGGCGCGATACGTCGATCAACGAGACGCTGGAATGTTCGCCACGCTTGAGAACCCTGCTGTCGCTCATGCGGGTAATCGTATAGGAGCCTGTCACCTGCACGCGGCCGGCTACCGGGACGCTTGCTTCAACCAGCCCGTCATCGTCGAGGACGTTCGACGCGGTGCTGGATACATGCAAGGTCACGTCATAGGCCGGCTTCAACGGCTCGCCAGCGCCGCCTGCAGCGAGGAACACAAGCTCGTTGCGCACCACCTGCTCAATCCGGTTTGTGGGGTCGGCAAAGCCTACCGACGCCAGTTTTGGCAGAACGCCACCGGCCTCGGAATAAAGTGGGCGAACCTGGCATCCGGCGAGACCGGCGCAAAGCGCCAGTCCGAGCAGGAGAGCGGTGCGGCGCGGCAGAGATGAGCGGTCAGGCAACAATGTTCACGATCCTCTGTGGGACGACGATGACTTTCTTCGGCGCGCGGCCATCAAGAGCCGCCTTGACTGCATCCAGTGCCAAAACCGCAGCTTCGACGGCAGTTTGATCCGCGTCGCGCGAGATTGTCAATTCGGCGCGTTTTTTGCCGTTTATCTGGACCGGCAGCGTCACATCATTTTCGACGACCAGGGCCGGATCGAATTTCGGCCATTCCGTCTTGCAGATCATCTGGTCATTGCCGAGCACTGTCCAGCATTCCTCGGCCAGATGCGGCGTCATCGGTGCGACGATCTGGATGAGAATCTCTGCAGCATTGCGAACAGCGGCGCGATAGGCACTATCGCCCTTGCCTGCCGCAACATCCGTCAGTGGCGCTGCCAGGGCGTTTACCAGCTCGTAGATGCGTGCCACGGCCTTGTTGAAGGAAAGCTTGTCGAGATCGCCCTGAACGGCCTGCAATGTCTTGTGAGCAAGCTGGGAGATCGCCAATGCGTCTCCTTCCCTGGCCGGCGCCGGATCGATGTCCTTCAGATTATCTGCGGCTTCCGAAATCAGCCGCCACAGACGCTGCGTAAATCGATGTGCGCCTTCGACGCCTGCTTCGGACCAGATCACGTCGCGATCCGGCGGCGAGTCGGACAGAACGAAGAAGCGCGCAGTATCGGCACCATAGGACGCGATAATATCGTCCGGGTCGACAACGTTCTTCTTCGACTTCGACATTTTCTCGATGGAGCCGATGGTTACTTCTTCGCCGGTCCTCAGCAGGGCTGCCTGTCTCTTGCCGTCAATCTCCTCAATGCGGATATCTGCCGGCGAAACCCATTCGCCGTTCTGACCGCCGGCGCCCAAGCGATAGGTCTCGTGAACCACCATGCCCTGGGTGAACAGGCCCTTGAAAGGTTCCTTGACGTTCACATGGCCTGTCTCGCGCATGGCACGTGTGAAGAAGCGGGAGTAGAGAAGATGCAGGATCGCATGCTCGATGCCGCCGATATACTGATCCACCGGCAGCCAGCGATTGGCGACCGCCGGATCGGTCGGATTGCCTTCCCATGGTGCGGTGAAGCGGGTGAAATACCAGCTTGAATCGACGAACGTGTCCATCGTGTCCGTCTCGCGACGGGCATCGTGTCCACATTGTGGGCACGAGACATGGCGCCATGTCGGGTGACGGTCGAGCGGGTTGCCCGGCTGGTCGAATGTGACATCGTCGGGCAGTTTGACCGGCAGGTCCTTTTTCGGCACCGGAACGACGCCACAGACTTCGCAATGAATGACCGGGATCGGGCAGCCCCAATAACGCTGACGGGAAATGCCCCAGTCGCGCAGACGGAAATTCACCTTGAGCTCGCCTTGCGGCGCGCCAGCCAGGGTCTCGGAAGACAGCTTGTCGGCGACCAGCTGAAAGGCTTCGTCGGTGGTCTTACCGTCAAGGAAGCGTGAATTGATCATGACACCGTCGTCGACGAAAGCCGTGTCTCCGATTGCGAAACTTGCCGCATCGCCATCCTTCGGCATGACGACAGGAACGACCGGCAAGTCATACTTCCGGGCAAAGTCGAGGTCGCGCTGGTCGCCGGCCGGGCAGCCGAAGATAGCGCCCGTGCCATATTCCATCAACACGAAGTTTGCCACATAGACCGGCAATTCCCATTTGGAATCAAATGGATGCTTGACGCGGACGCCGGTGTCGATGCCCTTCTTCTCGGCCGTCTCCAATGCGGCGAGCGAGGTTCCCTGGCGGCGGCACTCTTCAGCGAAGGATTCGATAGCCGGATTCTTGGCCGCGGCCGCCTTGGCCAGCGGATGATCGGCGGCGATCGCAAGGAAGGAGGCGCCGAACAGCGTGTCGGGGCGCGTCGTGTAGACCGTGACTTCCGTCTCACCCGCAGGTGCCGTTGACGAGACGATCTCCCAGCGCAATGCCATGCCTTCAGAGCGACCGATCCAGTTCTTCTGCATCAGCCGGACCTTTTCCGGCCACTGATCCAGATGATCCAGCTCATCCAGCAGATCCTGGCTGAAATCGGTGATCTTGAAGAACCACTGAACCAATTCGCGCTGCTGGACCAGCGCGCCGGAACGCCAGCCGCGCCCTTCAATAACCTGTTCGTTGGCCAGAACCGTCTGGTCGACCGGGTCCCAGTTGACCTTGGACTGCTTGCGGTAAACCAAGCCCTTTTCCATCATGTCGAGGAAAAGGTGCTGCTGCTGCTGGTAATATTCCACGTCGCAGGTGGCAAATTCGCGCGACCAGTCCAGCGACAGGCCCATGGCCTTCAGCTGCTTTTTCATCGAAGCGATGTTCTGGTAGGTCCAGGTCTTCGGATGCACATTGTTGTCGCGCGCCGCATTTTCCGCCGGCATGCCAAAGGCATCCCATCCCATCGGATGGAGGACATTGAATCCGCGCGCACGCTTGTAGCGCGCCACGACGTCGCCCATGGCATAATTGCGCACATGGCCCATATGGATGCGGCCGGATGGGTAGGGGAACATCTCGAGGACGTAATATTTTTCCCGTGGATCGGCGTTATCGGTTTCGAAAACCTTCGTCTCGTTCCACTTCTGCTGCCAACGAGGTTCAGCATCGCGCGGGTTATAACGTTCAGTCGCCATCAGGATGATATTCCGGGAAATCAGGATAAAAGAGTCGGGCAGACCTTCATCATGAATGGCTGCAAGCGTCAAGTTTTTGAGGCCTGCCGGCTGCCAAACTTTGATGCGGAATGCCCTTGGCAGAGCTTCATATGGGCATTAATCGCTAGTCCCACAAGAAATGCGGAAAAGGATGCCGGGCATGACTGTCGAAGAACGATTGCAGGACGTCAAGGACAAGATCGCCAAGGCCGAACACTATGCTAGGCGCCAGGCGGCCAGCGTGACGCTGGTTGCCGTTTCCAAGACTTTCGAGGCTGATGATATCAGACCTGTGATCGTTGCCGGCCAGCGCGTTTTCGGCGAAAACCGGGTTCAGGAAAGCCAGACCAAATGGCCGGAGCTGAAAGCGGAGACATCCGGTATCGAATTACATCTCATCGGTCCACTGCAGTCCAACAAGGCGGCCGATGCTGTGGCGCTTTTCGACGTAATCGAGACGGTGGATCGCGAGAAGATTGCGCGAGCGCTGGCTGCCGAGATGGAAAGACAGGGCAGGTCTCCTAAACTGTATGTGCAAGTCAATACCGGTCTTGAGCCGCAGAAGGCCGGCATCGCGCCAAAGGAAACGGCGGCATTCGTGGATCTCTGCCGAAAGCAACTTGGCCTCGTCATTGACGGATTGATGTGCATTCCTCCCTCGGGAGAAAATCCGGGTCCGCATTTTGCGTTGCTTGCCAAACTCGCCCGAGAGTGCGGTGTCGAAAAACTCTCGATGGGCATGTCCGGCGATTTCGAGACAGCCGTCGAGTTCGGGGCGACCAGTGTCCGGGTGGGCTCGGCGATCTTCGGAACGCGCTGAGCGACTTACCCCTTCGTCGGGGTTTCCGCGTCTTCCTGCACGACCTAGATTGCTTTGATAAGGCTAGGCTCATGTAACGGGAGGTGCATATGCAAAGCCGCTATTTCGACATCTACGAGGCCTGGGAAAAGCGCCCGGAAGAATTCTGGCGAGAGGCAGCCCGCGCGATCGACTGGTTCAAGTCGCCGGACAGGGTTTTCGATCCGGACCAGGGTGTTTATGGCCGGTGGTTTGTCGGTGGCGAGACAAATACCTGTTTTAACTGCCTCGATCGCCATATTGCTGCCGGACGCGGTGACCAGCGCGCATTTATCTTCGACAGTGCGATGACTGGCGAACGTAGAAGCTTTCGCTATTTTGAAGTTCTTGCCGAGGTGAAGGCGATTGCGGCCGTGCTGCAGGACCTGGGGATCGGCAAGGGTGACCGGGTAATCGTCTATATGCCGATGGTGCCGGAAGCGGTGTTTTCCATGCTGGCCTGCGCACGGTTGGGAGCTGTCCACTCCGTCGTTTTCGGTGGCTTTGCGGCACAGGAACTTGCAGCCCGGCTGAACGATTCGCAAGCGAAACTGATTATCTCGGCCAGCTGTGGACTGGAGCCGGGGCGGGTGGTGGCCTACAAGCCGCTGCTCGACAAGGCGATCGAACTTACAGATGCCAAGCCCGATCATTGCCTCATCCTGCAACGTCCGCAGCTTGTCGTGCCGCTTTGCCCAGAGCGCGGGGAATTAGACTTCGAGGAGCTGGTCGGTAAAGCACGCGGGCGTGACGTTCCGTGCGTGCCGGTCAGATCCACCGACCCGCTCTACATCCTCTATACATCCGGAACGACGGGACAGCCGAAGGGCGTCGTGCGTGACAATGGCGGGCATATGGTGGCCCTGCAATGGACGATGCCGAACATTTTCGGCATGGCGCCCGGCGAAGTGTTCTGGACTGCTTCCGATATCGGCTGGGTCGTGGGGCATTCCTATATCGTCTATGCGCCATTGCTGAACGGCAATACGAGCGTCATTTTTGAAGGAAAGCCGGTCGGGACGCCCGATGCCGGAACCTTCTGGCGGGTGGTCGCCGACCATGACGTCAAGGTTTTGTTCACTGCGCCGACGGCATTTCGCGCCATTCGGCGTGATGATCCCGATGGCGAGCTAGTGGACAATCATGACCTGCTCGGCCTGAGGGCGCTGTTTCTCGCGGGGGAACGGGCTGATCCTGAAACGCTGAAATGGGCGGAGCAGAAACTGAAGGTGCCGGTGATCGATCACTGGTGGCAGACGGAAACCGGATGGCCGATCGCAGCCAATACGGTCGGGTTGGGATTGATGCCGTTCAAGCATGGTTCCCCAACGCGGCCGATGCCCGGTTATGCAGCCGATGTGTTTGACGATGACGGCAACCCGGTGCCGTGCGGCACGCTTGGCAATATCGTCCTCAAGCTCCCTTTGCCTCCAGGGTGCCTGCCAACCTTCTGGAACGCCGATGCCCGTTTTCGCGAAGCCTGCCTCGACACGTTTCCAGGCTATTACAAAACGGCCGATGCGGGTCTGATCGATGAAGATGGTTATGTATTCGTGATGGCGCGCACCGATGACATCATCAACTGCGCGGGACATCGATTGTCGACCGGCTCAATGGAGGAAGTCTGCGCCAGACATCCGGATGTTGCCGAATGTGCAGTGATCGGAGTGAAAGATCGGGTGAAGGGGCAGATACCCTGCGGCTTTCTCGTTTTGAAAAACCATGTTTCACGGGAAACCTCCGATATCGCCCGTGAGGTGGCTGATATGGTTCGGGCGCAGATTGGCCCTGTTGCTGCGTTCAGGACCGTCATGGTGGTGCCGAAATTGCCGAAGACGCGCTCGGGTAAGATTCTCCGCGGTACGATGCAGAAGATTGCCGATGACTTGCCCTGGACAATGCCTGCCACAATCGAAGATCCGGCGACTTTGGATGTGATCAGGGAGACATTGTGGAAACACGGCTTTGCTCATGATGAAAGGAGCACGGCCACGCCCGCCACGTAGGAAAAAATAAAGCCCCGAAACGGGGCTTTATCAAATCCGGCTTGAAGCGGCTTAGAAGTTGTCTTCTTCGTCTTCTTCGGTACGGGTCGACTTGAGCGAAGAGAGCTTGGCGAAGACTGCGTCCGCGTCAATTTCCTTTTCTTCCTCGCGCTCGCTGCGATAATCGCCAAAGCCCAAGTTTTCGGTTTCGGAAGCTGGCTGAAGCGATGCGCCGAGTTCGGCTGCGGTCGGAAGCGGCCGGCCCTTGGATGCCTTTTCCACTTCGAGATCGAGGTCGATCTGCGAGCAGAGGCCAAGCGTGACCGGATCCATCGGCGTCAGGTTGGCGGCATTCCAGTGGGTGCGCTCGCGAATCTGCTCGATCGTCGACTTGGTGGTGCCGACGAGGCGCGAAATCTGTGCGTCCTTCAGTTCCGGGTGGTTGCGAACCAGCCAGAGGATGGCATTCGGACGGTCCTGACGCTTGGAGACCGGCGTGTAACGGGGACCGCGGCGCTTCGATTCAGGGACGCGAACCTTGGGCTCGGACAGTTTCAGCTTGTAGTTGATGTCTTTTTCGCCGCGTTCGATTTCGTCGCGGGACAACTGGCCGGTTGCGATCGGATCGAGGCCCTTGATGCCCTGTGCAGCTTCGCCATCGGCAACCGCCTTCACTTCCAGCGGATGCAGTTTGCAGAACTGGGCAATCTGGTCGAACGAAAGCGCGGTATTGTCGACGAGCCAGACTGCGGTCGCCTTCGGCATGAGCAATTGTTGAGCCATGGATATAGTTCCTCTGTCCGTCCGCGCCGGTGTCGCGGGCGTGGGTATCAACCACAATTTCCGGGAATTTATCGCCGTATAATCGAATTAGGACAGAAATGCAATTCTTTGAAACGTCATCACTGTCGATCGTTTCCCAGACCTCACAGCCATTTGTCTAATTGCCGCCTCCGCCCCAATTGTTATGAATGCCAAAATGTCGCACCGACGATGAACGTCAGGTCGGCGGTGCCAGTGAGGGAGGAATTACATGTCCGAAAAAATCTATCCGGTTCTCAAGCCTACCAAGGCTAAGGCGCTCATCGACAAGGAAAAATACGAAAAGTGGTATGAGGAAAGCGTCGAGGATCCGGACAAATTCTGGGGCAAGCATGGTCGACGAATCGACTGGTTCAAGCCCTATACAAAGGTCAAGAACACCTCCTTCAAGGGCAAGGTCTCGATCAAGTGGTTCGAGGACGGACTGACGAATGTCTCCTACAATTGTATCGACCGGCATCTGAAGACACATGGGGAACGTACCGCCATCATCTGGGAAGGCGACAATCCCTATATCGACAAAAAAATCACCTATAACCAGCTCTATGATCAGGTCTGCCGCATGGCCAATGTGCTGAAGAAGCACGGTGTCAAAAAAGGTGACCGGGTCACCATCTATATGCCGATGATCCCCGAGGCAGCCTATGCCATGCTCGCCTGCGCTCGCATCGGCGCGGTGCATTCGGTTGTGTTTGGTGGTTTTTCGCCGGAAGCGCTGGCTGGCCGTATCGTCGATTGCCAGTCGACGTTCGTGATCACCTGCGATGAGGGCGTGCGCGGCGGCAAACCGGTGCCGCTCAAGGAAAATACCGACAAGGCCATCCATATTGCAGCCCGCCAATATGTGACGGTGAACAAGGTTCTCGTCGTGCGCCGCACCGGGGGCAAGACCAATTGGGCGCCGGGCCGCGATATCTGGTATCATCAGGAAATTGCGACCGTTAAGCCACATTGCGAACCGGTGAAGATGAAGGCTGAAGATCCACTCTTCATCCTTTACACGTCCGGGTCGACCGGCAAACCCAAGGGTGTCCTGCACACGACCGGCGGTTATCTCGTTTATGCGGCGATGACGCACGAATACACGTTCGATTATCAGGATGGCGACGTCTACTGGTGCACGGCCGATGTCGGTTGGGTCACCGGCCATTCCTATCTCGTGTATGGGCCGCTGGCGAATTGCGCAACGACGCTGATGTTCGAGGGCGTGCCGAATTTCCCAGACCAGGGGCGGTTCTGGGAAATTGTCGACAAGCACAAGGTCAATATCTTCTATACTGCACCGACGGCTATTCGCTCGCTGATCGGTGCCGGCGACGATTTCGTAAAGCGCTCGTCGCGGGAAAGCCTTCGCTTGCTCGGGACGGTCGGTGAGCCAATCAATCCGGAAGCCTGGGAATGGTATTACAACGTCGTCGGCGAAAAGCGATGCCCGATCGTCGATACCTGGTGGCAGACGGAAACCGGCGGCCACATGATCACGCCTTTGCCCGGCGCCACGGACCTGAAGCCGGGATCAGCGACGAAACCGTTCTTTGGCGTAAAACCGCAGCTCGTCGACAACGAGGGTAATGTGCTTGAAGGGGCGGCCGACGGAAATCTCTGCATTACCGACAGCTGGCCGGGGCAGATGCGCACGCTCTATGGCGACCACGATCGCTTCGTGCAGGCGTATTTCTCCACCTACAAGGGCAAATATTTCACCGGCGACGGCTGCCGGCGTGACGAGGACGGTTATTACTGGATCACCGGCCGGGTCGACGACGTCCTCAACGTGTCCGGTCACCGGCTCGGCACGGCGGAGGTGGAGTCCGCGCTGGTGTCGCATCACCTGGTCTCCGAAGCGGCCGTCGTGGGGTATCCGCATGGCATCAAGGGCCAGGGTATCTATTGTTACGTGACTTTGATGGCGGGAAATGCCGGCACCGATGAGTTGCGTCAGGAACTTACCAAACACGTCCGTAACGAAATCGGCCCGATCGCTGCACCGGACAAGATCCAGTTTGCGCCAGGCCTGCCAAAGACGCGATCCGGCAAGATCATGCGGCGCATCTTGCGCAAGATTGCCGAAGACGATTTCGGGTCACTGGGCGATACGTCAACGCTTGCCGAACCAGCTGTGGTGGATGATCTGATTGCCAACCGACAGAACAAGGCGGGTGCCTGAAGTTTTGCCGTATCAACTAGCGCATACTTCCCTGGGCTTGCGGCCGCCGTCGTAGGTCCGGACCAAGCCTGCGAGCAGCAAATTGTCTGCTGCGCTTTCACCGTTCGGCAGGATCACGTCAGCGACGATCCTGCCGAAATATTTGTCCCCCGAAATGCGGATAAGTTTTATCTGCGGCGATTGTGATGCCATCGCTTCCAGGGCGTGCTGAGCATCCAGCCCTGCTGACCTTAGCGCCGCGCATTTTGATTTCAGTTCCGGCGCGTCTATGCCGCGAAGTCGGACATAAACTTCCATCTTCTGCTGCGGCCAAGGTTGAGCTTCGACAAGGATAGTGTCCCCGTCAACGACGCGAATAATTTCGGCTGAGACCGGTCCAGATATTTCATCGCGTGCGACAGCTCCAGTGGAGAACACCGAAACCATACCCGCAATGAGGAATATTGCCTTTGCCATGAAAGGAATAAATTCCGGAGAAGGGCTGAAGTCAATAGGAATTTTATCTTATTTCGAAGATGGTCGATCAGAAGTCGATCGCCCGACCCTTGATTTCCCAGTCACCAAAACGAGCCGGGTCGGCGCCACCGCGACCGCCAAACTCTTCAGGCATATCCGCTTTTTCTGACGCCTGCCGACGGTCTTCGGCCTCCTTCAAGGCTCGTTGTGCCGCCGCCGAAAGCGGCTTTTTTGCAGCCTCGTTCTCGGAGGCGAAATCCGAATTATCGTTGTCAGCGCTTTGCATCTTTTGCATCACCGGAAGGTTTATTGAAAACTCTGGTTGAATTGACCACATGATAGGCTGTTTGCAACCGCTGGAAAACCCTTGGACATGCCTGGTTTTGTCAGAGGAACGAAAACGGCAATGGAGAGATGACGATGAATGTGATGCGCACCGCCATGCTTCTGGCCTTCATGACCGCTCTGTTCATGGGGGTCGGGTTCCTGATCGGTGGTAAAGGTGGCATGATGATCGCGCTGGTCATCGCTGCCGGCATGAACCTTTTTTCCTACTGGAATTCAGACAGGATGGTGCTTTCGGCCTATCATGCCCAAGAGGTGGATGAGCGCAGCGCACCCGAATTCTATCTGATGATCCGTGATCTTTCAGCCAATGCGGGGCTGCCGATGCCGAAGGTTTATATCTACGACAACCCGCAGCCGAATGCCTTTGCGACAGGTCGTAACCCGCAGAATGCCGCCGTTGCAGCATCGACCGGCCTGCTGCAGCGTCTTTCGCATGAGGAGGTCGCCGGCGTCATGGCCCATGAACTGGCACACGTGCAGAACCGCGACACGCTGACGATGACAATCACCGCGACGCTTGCCGGTGCCATTTCCATGCTTGGCAATTTTGCCTTCTTCTTCGGCGGAAATCGCGAGAACAACAGCAATCCCCTCGGTTTCATCGGGGTTCTGGCAGCGATGATCGTTGCACCGCTTGCGGCAGCAGTTGTACAGATGGCGATCAGCCGGACGCGCGAATATTCGGCTGACCGCCGGGGTGCCGAGATTTGCGGCAACCCGATGTGGCTAGCCTCGGCTCTCGCCAAAATCGCTGGTTCGGCTCAGGCAATCCCCAACTACGAAGCCGAGCGTAATCCGGCAACGGCACATATGTTCATCATCAACCCACTGTCGGGCGAACGGATGGACAATCTGTTCTCCACTCACCCGAATACCGAAAACCGGATCGCCGCGCTTCGGCAGATGGCGAGCGAGTTCCGCGGTGGTGGGTCGACGGGATCGTTTTCGGCTGCTAGACCGCACCGCACCGCGCGCTCCGTCCCAAATACCGGTGCAAACAATCCATGGGGTCGCGGATCGGATGAACCGCGCAAAGGTCCCTGGTCTTGAACGAGACGAAAAACAAGAAGTCTTTCAAACGTCCTGTCCACGGGGAGGCCGTTGCTTCCTCGAGCAGGGAGCCAAGGAAGCCCGGATTTGAAGTCCGGGCAACGGCGGCCAAGCTGCTTGGTGCCACCGTCGATCGAAAGATCTCCCTTGATGGGATGTTGGATCTCAAGCACGGAAATCCGGCCTACAAAGCGCTCAATGATGCCGATCGTGCACTGACAAGAGCGATACTCACGACGGCTTTGCGGCATCTGCCTCGGCTTGAGGCTGCGATCGCATCGCTGATCGATACCCCCTTGCCGGATGGCGCACGTGCGCTTCATCATGTGTTGATTGTCGCTGCTGCGCAAATCCTGCATCTTGACGTGCCCTCTCACGCGGCTGTCGATCTTGCCGTCGAACAGGCCAATCGCGATCCGCGCAATCGGCGTTTTGCCAAGCTCGTGAATGCGGTGTTGCGCCGTCTGGTTCGTGAGAAGGAAGATGTTCTTGCTGCTACCGCTTCAGTGTCTCCTGTGCCGGACTGGTTCCGTGCACGGCTGAGCATTGCCTATGGCGAAGCGGAGGCGGCGCGTATTGCCGAGGCGCAACTTACGCCACCTTCGATCGATCTGACCGTGAAAGGCGATCCGCAGGCCTGGGCAGAAAAGCTTGGCGGCAAGCTATTGCCGACCGGAAGCATTCGGCTCGGTTCATTCGAAGGTTCGGTGACAGGGCTTGACGGTTTCGACCAAGGCGAGTGGTGGGTCCAGGACGTCGCTGCCAGTATTCCAGCCAGACTTTTCGGTGATCTCAAGGGCAAGCGTATCGCTGACCTCTGCTCGGCTCCCGGTGGAAAGACCGCGCAGTTGATCGCTGCCGGTGCCGAGGTGACGGCGATCGAGCAATCATCCAATCGCATCGAGCGCCTCAAGGAAAATCTGGCGCGCTTGCACATGAAGGCCGATCTGGTGGGTGGAGATCTCCTTCAATATTCGCCCGAGGAAAAGTTCGACGGCGTGCTTCTGGATGCACCATGCTCGTCTACCGGCACGACGCGTCGGCATCCGGATGTGTTGTGGACCAAAGGCATGCAGGATATCGAGAAGCTTGCCGCCCTGCAGGAGCGTATGCTGCGTCACGCGGTGACGCTGGTGAAAAGCGGCGGCATCGTCGTTTTCTCAAATTGCTCGCTCGATCCGCTTGAAGGCGAGGACCTTGTGGAACGCGTTCTGGCCGATGTCCCGTCACTTGCGCGATTGGCGATTAACCCCGCAGCCTGGCCGGGTCTCGAAGATGCAATTACAGCCAAGGGTGACTTCCGCACGACCCCGGCAATGCTGCCCCCATCAGACGGCTTTGCAGGTGGCATGGATGGTTTCTTTGCCAGCGTGCTGATCCTAAAGTAAGATTTTATTCACCATCGCAACCGATAATTGCGATTCAACTAAAATTGATTCAGCTGATACAGCAGACAGCCATTCCGGCGGAGAAACCAGGGTGACCATGCGGCTTGCCGATCGCCGAAGGCTTGTGGCTTTCGGCATGCGGGAAATGCGGAGGCGCTTGCGCTTGCGCATGGCACCCTATCGCGTTGCGCTGTCCGCGCCGCTATCTCCCGTGCCTGAGCGCCTGATCGTCGCTCCGACAGATCTGCGCGCCGTGGATCCGTTTATCGCGCACGAAATATTCGACGGGCGGTTTCCTTTGGCCGGCCGGGTTCTCGAAACGCTCGGCGATTCGCCCTTCGAGCTCGAATTGCCATCGCGTTCCTTCGCCGAACGGCTGCATGGCTTCGGATGGTTGCGTCATATCCGGGCAGACAAGACAGAGGCCGGATGTGCGCATGCGCGGCACATCGTTGGCGACTGGATCTCTATTCACGGACGCAGACGCCGCGGTATGGCCTGGGAGCCAAACGTCGTCGCAACGCGCGTGATCGCCTGGCTTTCCCATTCGACAATCATTCTCCATGCGGCAGAAGCCGGCTTCTATCGCCGCTTCATGAAAAGCATCGCTTATCAGATCAGCTATCTGAGGAAGACCGCCCGGTGCTGCCCGGACGCCGAAAGCCGGCTCAGGGTGAGGACTGCGCTTGCCATGGCATCGCTGGCCCTGCCAACCCGGATTGCCGGGATCAATCGCGAAAGCCTGGCACTGGACCGGGAGCTCGACCGGCAGATCCTTGCGGATGGCGGGCATGTGTCGCGTAATCCCCGCGCCATTCTCGATATCCTGATTGATCTGTTGCCGTTGCGGCAGACCTATATCAATCTGGGTTACGACCTACCGCAGAAGCTGATTTCGGCGATCGACCGCATGTATCCGGCTTTGCGGTTCTTCCGCCACCTGGATGGCGATCTGGCCCTTTTCAATGGAGCGAGTTCCACATCCGCAAGCGAGCTCATGTCGGTACTTCGTTACGACGAATCCGCCGGAAAGCCGTTCAAAGCCTTGCCGCAGATGCATTATCATCGTCTTGCGGCAGACAATACGGTGATCATCGTCGATACCGGATGCCCGGAAACCATCGCGGCATCGCATGGTACCCATGCAGGTGCGCTTTCCTTCGAAATGTCTTCCGGCCGACACCGGTTCATCATCAATTCCGGTTCGCCGAAATTTGCCAGCCGATTTTACCGGCATCTTGCGCGATCCACGGCTGCCCATTCGACGCTGACGCTCGATAACGTATCTTCAAGCCGGGTGATCAACTCCACTTTCACCGGTCCGGTTCTGATGCCCGGCATGTCGGATGTTGATGTCGAGCGATGGGACGACAAACATGGCAACGACTGGCTGCGTGCACGGCACAACGGCTATATGGATCAGTTCGACTATACGCATGAACGGGAAATCGCGCTCAACGTGGCAGGCGACAAGATAAAGGGTTGCGACCGCCTGATTCCTCGGGAAGGTCTTGATGGACAGCCCAAAACGTCAACGGCGATCGTAAGGTTTCATATTCATCCTGGCATCACGATCACCCGGCGTGACGCGGAGAGCGTCGCATTGCGCGCCACCGACGGGCAGGGCTGGATTTTTGCGGCCCCCGGCCTTGAGGTTCAGATCGACGAGGACGTCTTCTTTGCAGACGTATCCGGAATGCGTCCCAGCCAGCAACTGGTGCTGGAAAGCGCCGTTTCCGGTCTCAAGGAAATTCGCTGGATGTTGCGAAAGGGCGATTAAGCGTTCCTTCTTCCGGCAAGCTGTGCTAACCGGCCCGCATCCCCTTCAAAGCCCCCGTGGCATGCTCTTTCAGGAGAGACCGATGGCCGTCGTTTCCAAAAAAATCCCCGCTCCCGATCGCGTCAAGATCCGCACCGCCTTGCTTTCTGTGTCGGACAAGACCGGAATCATCGAGCTCGCGCGCGCTCTCAGTGAACAAGGCGTCCGGCTGCTCTCGACCGGCGGGACACATAAGTCGATCGCCGCGGCAGGCCTCCCCGTGACGGACGTTTCCGAGGTGACGGGCTTTCCCGAGATCATGGACGGTCGGGTGAAGACGCTGCACCCCAATGTGCATGGCGGTCTTCTCTCCATCCGCGACGATGAGGAACATGTCGCTGCGATGAAGGAGCACGGCATCGAGGGTATCGATCTCGCCGTTATCAACCTTTATCCCTTCGAGGAAGTCCGTGCAGCCGGCGGCGATTATCCGACCACGGTCGAGAATATCGATATCGGCGGTCCGGCAATGATCCGCGCTTCTGCCAAGAACCACGCCTATGTGACCATTATCACCGATCCGCTCGACTATCCGGATCTTATCGAGGCGCTCAAGGCAAATGGCGGCGAAACCGCATATGCCTTCCGCCAGAAGCTTGCGGCCAAGGCATATGCCCGCACGGCAGCCTATGACACCGCGATTTCCAACTGGTTCGCCGAGGCTCTCGAGATCGAGACGCCCGCCTACCGAACGATCGGTGGCGTGCTGAAGGAAGCCATGCGTTACGGAGAGAACCCGCATCAGAGCGCCGGTTTCTACGTGACCGGCGAAAACCGCCCGGGCGTCGCGACCGCCACGTTGCTGCAGGGCAAGCAGCTCTCCTACAACAACATCAACGACACGGATGGCGCATTCGAACTGATCGGTGAGTTTTCGGCCGATCAGGGACCAGCCTGCGCGATCATCAAACATGCCAACCCGTGCGGCGTGGCCACCGGTTCGACCTTGAAAGACGCTTATCTTCGTGCGCTTGCCTGCGACAGCACGTCGGCCTTTGGCGGGATCATCGCGCTTAACCAGCTGCTTGATGGCGAAACCGCGGAAGAGATCGTCAAACTGTTCACAGAGGTCATCATCGCACCCGAGGTGTCCGACGAGGCGAAGGCCATTATCGCCTCAAAGAAAAATCTGCGCCTGCTCGTCACCGGCGGGCTTCCCGATCCGCGGTCGCGTGGCATCACCGCAAAGACGGTCGCTGGCGGGCTTCTGGTCCAGAGCCGCGACAATGGCGTGATCGAGGATGTCGGCCTCAAGGTCGTCACCAAGCGCGCGCCGACCGCAACCGAGATGGAAGACCTGAAATTCGCCTACAAGGTTGCAAAGCACGTCAAGTCGAACGCGATCGTCTATGCGAAACAGGGACAGACCGCGGGTATCGGCGCCGGCCAGATGAGCCGTATCGATTCCGCTCGTATCGCCGGCCTCAAGGCCGAGGATGCCGCAAAGGCCATGGGGTGGGCCGAGCCGATGACCAAGGGTTCTGCAGTCGCATCCGAAGCGTTCTTTCCGTTCGCCGATGGCTTGCTCTCAGCGATTGCTGCCGGTGCCACCGCGGTGATCCAACCGGGCGGCTCGATGCGCGATGCGGAAGTGATCGCGGCTGCCGACGAGCACAATGTTGCAATGGTATTCACCGGCATGCGCCACTTCCGGCACTAAGTCGAAATCTATTTAGCCGGAGTCATTCCGGCTTTGCCGGCGAGGCTAAGTCGGAGGCAGCAGGCGCTTTCACAAGCAATGCCAAGCCTGCCAAGAGGAAAATGACGAGCGTCGCCATGCCGAGATGGGCGGAGCCCGTCGCGTATGTGACAATGGAAAAGGACAGGGTGGCGAGGAAACTCGTCGCCCGTCCTGACAGTGCGTAGATGCCGAAATAGCGGCCAGCCTCGTCGAGGCTGATGGAACGCGCCAGATGGGATCGCGACGAGGCCTGAACCGGGCCGAAAGCGATGCCGATCAACAAGCCGAACAGGATATAGGCCTTTTCGGCGGCCGTCCCGAACCATCCTCCACTGTCTTCGACCGAAAGCGGCATCAGCCCGAAGAATACCGATCCGGGGCTGGTTGATACGATGCCCACCGTTGCAGCCAGCAGAAGAATGAGGCTTGTAACGATGACGGTTCTGGAACCGAGCCAGCGGTCGAGCAGGCCCGCGGCGATGCACCCGAAGATCGCGACGACATTCAAGATGATGCCGTAAATCCCGATCTCGATCGTTGCCCAGCCGAACATCCCGGCGGCAAATGTCCCGCCGAGGATCAAGAGTCCATTGACGCCGTCCTGATAGATCATCCGGGCAATCAGGAATCTTGCTATATCCTGTCGCAACTTCAGTTCGCGCAGGGTGCCCGCGAGCTCGTGCCATCCCGATCGTATTGCAGCGCCGAGTGGCAGTCCCTTCTTTGCGTCCGGCGTGAGCAGGAACATCGGCAGGATGAAGATGAAATACCAGACTGCTGCGATCGGCCCGGTGATGCGAGCATCCTCTCCCAGATAAGGGTCAAGGCCCAGAAGCGGGGGAATGCCGATCAGCGTCATGCCCGTTTGCGGGTTTGCGGCCAGCAGGGTCACGACCGCGATCAAGACGAGCATGCCGCCGAGATAACCGAGACCCCAGGCGATATTCGAGATCCTCCCGACCTCGTTACGAGAGACGAGGCGCGGCATCATGGAATCGTTGAAGACGATCGAAAATTCTGCCGAGATCGATGCCAGGACCATGAAGACGAGTGGCCAGATCAGAGGTGAGCCCGGTGCCGCGAACCACAACATCATAAGGCTTGCGATCTTCACCATTGCGAAGCCCGCGATCCACGGTTTTCGAGCGCCTGATTGATCGGCGATCGACCCAAGGATCGGAGACAGTATGGCGATGACGATCGAAGAGATCGTTGCCATGTTGCTCCATGCCGCCTGAGCGGAAACAGGATCTTCCGTCAGACGCGAGACAAAATAGGGACCGAAGATGAAGGTGGTGACAACGGTGAAAAATGGCTGCGCCGCCCAGTCGAACAGCATCCAGCCCCATATTCCGCGCCGGCCGGTTTTGACCGGCGCTTCATCGATGTCAGACATATTCATCCAGTCTCCCCAGGCCCCGCCTACAGCAATCGCCCACTGGCCAGGTCTCCGAGCAAGCCTGCCGCAACGGAAATCTTCGACAGTGTCAGGTCCCCGCTTTCACCTAGCATGACGAGTTCACTGCCGATCCGGTTCACCCGAACCCGATCCGCAGCGATCCAGGCCGCTACCGGTTTCTTATCCCCGCGATGCTCGCTCAATGCGGCGATCACAATATCACGCCGTGCGGAGGCGATTTGCTGGAGGCTGCGGGACAAGGCGAGGCTCTCGTAGTGGTCGGAGGTGCTGATCCGTTCGCCCGCGACGATCAGCCGGTTGACGCGGAAAGTCTCGGTGACGGAGAAATAACTCTCGGTGGCGCGCGGCATGCTTTCGCCCGTCCGCTCGGCGATCAGCATGATTTCCGGCACAATCACAAGAGCCGACAATATCCGGATCTCCTTGAGGAGATCGGCCGGCGCACCCTCGGCCTCAAGTCCGGCTGCGAGCGGCGCCGTTTCCGCGACGATGTCTTCGGTAACGGTTGTCCGCAATCCCTTTATGGCACTCCTTAGCCGCGCAACGCCCTCGGTCATTTCCGAGGAACCTATCTGGGTCTGGAGGGCTAGGTAGGTACCTATGAGGATAATCCGGCTGACCTGAGCGTAGAGATCATTTTGAACGCGGCCGGGAATACGGTTGTCCAGAGCATCGATCTCGGCCCAGAGGCGAGGCAGATCGAAGCCATCACGGACCAGCAGGATCGCTTTCACGACATTCGCGGCCGTAGCGCCGGTCATATCGCTCATGGCCTGAATGAAACCGGGGCCGCTGCGGTTGACCGCCTCATTGGCGAGTATGGTTGCCAAGATCTCGCGATGCAGGCGATGTTTCTGGATGTCGGCCGCATAGGGTTTCTGCATCCTGGCGGGGAAATAGTCCTTCAACACCGCCGAGAAATACGGATCGTCGGGAATATTGCTGTCAAGCAGGGCGTCGAAGAGGACGATCTTCGAATAGGAGAGCAACACGCCGATTTCAGGCCGAGTCAACGGCTTTCCGCTTGCATAACGTTCTGCAAGTTCGGCATCATCCGGCAGGGTTTCGACCTTCCGGTTCAGCTTGCCCTGAGCTTCCAGTACGGACATGAGGCGTGCAAGCTGCTCGCGGTTTGCCACACCCTTGCGCTCCAGGAGCGAGATCGCCAGAGGCTGAAGGTAGTTGTTGCGTAGCACGAGATCCCCCACCTCGTCGGTCATCGATGCCAGAAGCTGGTTGCGTTTTGCACGGGGCAGCCGTCCGTCGAGCATGGCGCCATTGAGCGCGATCTTGATATTGACCTCGACGTCGGAGGAATTGACGCCTGCGGAATTGTCGATCGCGTCGGAGTTGCAACGTCCGCCAGCCAGCGAATAGGCGATGCGGCCCTTCTGGGTGACGCCGAGATTGGCGCCTTCGCCGATGACTTTGGCACCCACCTCGCCGGCAGTGATGCGGATCGGGTCATTGGCGCGGTCACCGACTTCGGTATCAGTTTCGGAGGCTGCCTTGATGTAGGTGCCAATACCACCGAACCAGAGAAGATCGGCCTTGCTCTTGAGAATTGCCGTCATGATCTCGAAAGGCGTCGCAATCGCCTTGTCGATACCTATCGCGGCCGCGGCCTCTTTCGTCAGCTTAACCGACTTGTCTGCACGCGAGATGATCATCGCGCCGCCAGACAGTGTAGAGCGGTCGTAATCCTGCCAGCTTGAGCGCGGCAGAGCGAACATCCGGCTGCGCTCGGCAAAGGACTTTTCGATATCGGGGTCGGGATCGATGAATATATCGCGGTGGTCGAAGGCTGCAATCAGCCGGATCTTCGGCGAGAGCAGCATTCCATTTCCGAAAACATCACCCGACATGTCGCCGACGCCGACGACGTTGAACGGGGTCGTCTGGATGTCGACATCCATTTCGCGGAAGTGGCGTTTGACGGCCTCCCAGGCCCCGCGGGCGGTGATGCCCATCTTCTTGTGGTCATAACCAGCCGAACCGCCGGATGCGAAGGCATCGTCGAGCCAGAAACCGGCTTCCTGTGCCAGGCCATTGGCGGTGTCGGAAAATGTCGCCGTGCCCTTGTCGGCTGCAACAACGAAATAGGGGTCATCGCCATCGATGCGGATCATGTCTTCCGGCCCGACGATTTCGCCGTCGACGATGTCGTCGGTGATCGACAGCAACGTGCGGATATAGGTCTTGTAGGCTTCCCTACCGGCGTTGAAGATTTCGTCTCGCGAGCCGCCTGCAGGCAGCATTTTCGGGAAGAAACCTCCCTTGGCGCCGACCGGTACGATGACGGCATTCTTCACCTGCTGTGCCTTGACCAGGCCGAGCACTTCAGTTCTGTAATCCTCGCCACGATCCGACCAGCGCAGGCCGCCGCGCGCGACCTTGCCGAAGCGCAGGTGCACACCTTCCACCTCTGTGCCATAGACGAAAATCTCGCGGAACGGTCGCGGCTCAGGCAAGCCGTCCAGCAGTTTGGGGTCGAATTTGAAGGCCAGCATCCTGTTCGGAGCAGCGTCGCCATCGCGTCGGAAATAATTGGTGCGCAGGGTCGCGTCGATCGCATTGACGAAACGGCGCAGCGTGCGGTCTTCGTCGAGACTCGGTACTGCGCCCAGGTTTTCCTCAATGGTCTCGCGAAGCTGTGCAAGTTTCTTCGTTCGCGCCTTCTCGAGGAGGGAGGGATCGAAGCCGGTATCGAAAAAATTGAAGATTGCCGCAGATATATGCGGATACTTCACCAGCGTGTCGGCGATATAGGCTTGGGAATAGACGATGCCCGTCTGCCGGAGATAACGGGCATAGGCACGCAGAACCGTGATTTCCCGTGCCGCAAGTCCGCCGAGAAGAACAAGCCGGTTGAAGCCGTCATTGTCTATGGAGCCGGCGAAGGCCGAAAGGAAGGCTTCTTCGAGGAGCGGGCCTTCACGGGAAAGATCGACGCCGCGGCCGTCCTCAAGCTGCAATTCCATATCGTGCAGGACAACGAGCCTCGCTTCCGGACCAACATGGATCTCGAATGTCTGTTCGCTGACCACATGGAAGCCGAGGTTTTCCAGAAGCGGAACCCGGCGTGAAAGCGATAGATGATGATCGCCGTGAAAAATCTTGAGGGATATTGCGTTCCCCTCGTCCGTCGGGCGCCGGTAAAATTCGATCCGGATCGGTTCACCCGCTGCACAGGCTGCGATGTCCGCCAGGTTGGAGAAGGCTTCCGCCGGAGTAAAGGCTTCCTGGAAGGCGTTGGTGACCGAAAGATGCGGCCCGTGCTCCGCCAGAAGCGAGAAACTTTCCTGCCACGGCGTGGCGATCAGGCGAACCGCATCTTCGAGCCTTGCTTGAGCGACACGGTGTGTCTTGCCGCCACGGCGTCCGATGATGAAATGGACACGCGCCACACCGCCTTCCGGAAAGGCTGGATAATAAGCCGAAACATGCCCGTCGAATATGTCGGCGAGATAGGCACCGACCTTCTCTCGAACGGCAGAATTGTAATCCTCGCGTGGCACATAGACGATGGTCGAGACGAAACGATCGAAATGGTCGATGCGGGCAAGTACCCGTACACGGGGCCGTTCGCTGAGCTCCATGATCTGCTCGCAGAATTTTGCCAGCAGATCCCCATCTATCTGGAAGAGGTCGTCGCGCGGATAGGATTCCAGCGTATTTTCCAGCATTCTGCCGGAATGGCTCTGGGGATCGAAGCTGAAGTGTCTATCGATGCCCGCAACCTTCGTCCGCAGCATCGGGATATCGCGGACGGATTGCGTATAGGCCGTTGCCGTGAACAGGCCGACAATGCGCAATTCGCCAACGACATTGCCGTGTTCGTCGAAACGCTTTACCCCGATATAGTCCATATAGGCGCGTCTATGGATGACCGATTTGACGTTAGCCTTGGTAACGATCAGGAACTGAGGACCATCGAGAAACTCCAGGATTTCCGGAGTAGTGGTCACCTGATCCTTGCCTTGTCGCAGGACCAATACGTCCGGATCGGAAAGGATGCCGAGACCTCTTCCCTTGCCGCGTTCGACCTTCGCCTCCGAACCCTTGCCTGAATAGACGTATTCGCGCATGCCGAGGAAGGTGAAGTTGTCGTCCCGCAGCCAGTCGACGAAGGCAAGAGCTTCTTCGCGATCTGCACCCTTCCTGAGTTTCGCATTCAGCAACTGCCCGGCCGCGCCATCAATGGTGTCGAGCATGGCCGACCAGTCGGTGATGGCCAGGTGGACCTGCTCGAGAATGAACCGGATGCGCTCGACCAGGTGATCGGCCTGTATCTCGTTCAACTGACAAAGATGGATCTGGATGAGGCTGACCTGGTAGGCAGGATCGGTGGGCTCGTCTTTGCTGCGCAGCACGGGATGCTTGCCGGGTTCGATCGTGAGGATCGGATGAACGGCCATGGCGAGGCTGCGGTGGTTGGCCGTCACCTCCCCCATGATGGAATCGAACAGGAAAGGCATATTGCGATCTATGACGGTCAGTACCCATGCCGGCAGGCCGGCAGGCTCGATACCCGGTACCTGGACAAGGCTGATATCCGCGCGGACACGGTTCCATTGGTTCAGGCGAGTTGCAGCATGTGCTGCCGCAATTCCAAGCATTTCAGGTGTATAGGGGGCGAGATCGTCGTCACTTGCCCTGCCGAAAAGGATGGCGGGATCGAGCATATCTCCGCCGCTTCTCTCAGCAAACGAACGCGCCTCCTCCATCTGCCTGCTACGTTTCGGGCTATGCTTCCAGACCATGACCTCTCCCTTTCCGGCTGAACGCTGCTTCGGATGGCCTAGGCCCGTCCGACGCAATGCCAATAGCATCGTTGTAACGAGCATTATTGACAGGATGTGGCAAAGCAACCATCAACGGCCAACAAAATCGAGATCGGGATCATGCAGGCACAAAACGGCGCGGTCATCGTCATTTCAAGCCATGTCATCCGTGGCGCTGTCGGCAATCGCGCGGCGGTATTTGCGCTGGAGAGCATGGGGCATCCCGTTTGGGCGTTTCCGACGATCGTACTGCCATGGCATCCCGGTCATGGTCCGTCGACGCGGCTGCATCATCCGATTGCGGATTTCGACAAGGCCATCGACGATCTCATCCGCGCGCCGTGGCTCGGCGAGGTCAAGGCGGTTCTGACCGGCTATTTCGGTCACGCGGATCAACCGGCGGCGGTGGCAAGGCTTGTCAGCGCGCTCAGGGCAAAAAATCCCGATCTTCTTTACGTGTGCGATCCGGTCATCGGCGATACCGGTGGGCTCTATGTGCCGCAGGCCGTTGCGGAGGCAATACGTTCAAACCTCATTCCGCTTGCAGATGTCATCACGCCTAACCGCCATGAGCTCGCATGGCTTTCGGGATCGGGTGTCGAAACCAATGCGGAGATTGTCGATGCCGTGAGAATGCTCGGTATCAGGCGAGCGCTCGTCACTTCGGCGATACCGATGATGGCCGGCGCGATCGGTAACCTCTCGGTGTCGGACAGGCGCGTGCTGCTTGCCGAACATCGTCTCGTGCCAAATCCGCCCAATGGTCTGGGCGATCTTTTATCTGCCGTTTTCCTGTCGCGTCTGATGTCCGGGATGGACGAGGAAGAGGCCGTGAGGCTTGCGACTGCGAGCATATTCGAGATCCTGTCGCGGACCTTTGCTGAGGGGCGCGACGAGCTCGCGCTCCATTCTCACGCCGTAAATCTGCTCTCGCCAGTTGTCGGCGTGCAGATGCGACAGCTGGTTCATGCGGTGCAGCGGAGTGTATGAAGCGTAGCCTTGCTCGTAACGAACCGTTGATATTGCCGTAAAGGCGTAATAATCGTTTCGCTCATGAGCGAATTTCCAGCCAAATTGCTTGCGGGCTACCGCAATTTCATGAGTGGTCGTTACATTGACGAGCGCGAACGCTACCGAGTGCTTGCCGAAAACGGGCAGAAGCCGCACACGCTTCTTGTTGCCTGTTGCGATTCCCGTGCGGCGCCGGAGACGATCTTCGACTGTGGGCCCGGCGAATTGTTCGTGGTTCGCAACATCGCGAACATGGTTCCGCCCTACGAGCCGGACAGCCAATTTCACGGCACGTCGGCAGCGCTCGAATATGCGATCCAGGTCTTGAAGATCCGCGATATCGTTGTGATGGGGCACGGGCGCTGTGGTGGCATCCAGGCGGCGCTGGATCCGGAACTTGAGCCGCTTTCGCCCGGTGACTTTATCGGCAAATGGATTGGTCTGGTGAGGCCGGCTGCCGAGCAGATCCAGAGTAACGACCTGATGACCGCATCGGAGCGGCAGACGGCGCTTGAGCGCGTGTCGATCCGCAATTCGATCGCCAACCTGACGACGTTCCCTTTTATCAAGTCGTTGACTGAAAAGGGTGAACTGGCGGTTCACGGCGTCTGGTTTGATATTTCGACCGGCGAGCTTTGGGTGATGAACGACAAGGGCGATTTCATGCGCCCCGACCTGGAAGTAGAACAGGCGCCGGCCGAACCGGAGCAGGCGCCTGCTTCCTAGGTCTTACTTCCCGTCTATCTGCGCGCCCATATAGGCGATGGCGCGCTGGTAGACGGTTGCGGCATTCCAGCCCTGGATCGCGGCAAAGCTCGGCTCGCCCGGCTGATAGCCGGCACCGGTGACCCATCCATGACCCTTGAGGAAGTTGGCCGTCGAGGCGAGCGCATCGGCGCGTGAGCCGACCATGTCTATATGTCCATCGCCATCGCCATCGGCGCCATACCGGATGACGTTGAGCGGCAGGAACTGCGTCTGGCCAATCTCGCCATGGGCGGCGCCCCGGGCTGTGGTGCTAAGATCACCGCGTGCGACGAGCTGCAAAGCAGCATAGAGCTGTTCGGTGAAATAATCGGATCGACGGCAATCATAGGACAGCGTTGCTACTGCCGACAGGGTGTGCTGGTTGCCCATGAAGGAACCGAAGCCGGTTTCCATGCCCCAGATCGCGATGACCGGGCCGGCAGGAACGCCATAGCGGCGCTCGATTCGATCGAAGAGCGCTGCGTTTTCGGCCTTTTTCCGCTTTCCCTGCGAGATGATGGCGGCCGCGCCACGCTTCTTCAGGAATTCATCGAAGGAAAGCTTGAAGCTCTTCTGACCGCGATCCGCGCTGATCGTGGGACGATTGTACGAGACGTTTGCGAAGGCTCGGTCGAGAACCGCAGGGCTTATGCCCTTGGAAGGTGCTATCTGCTTGAAATCCTGCACCCAACGATTGAAGCCAGATGAATCGTTGCCGCACTGAAGAGCTGCTGCGGGTGTTGCCACAGCCAATCCGGCGAAGACCAGTCCTGCCAATAAAATCTTGTTCATGCGATAATCCGTGATTGCCGGTCAGCGGCGGTTCATCCTCTCTTACTATTCGTTGTAAAGGCAGAAGCTTGCAAGCAATTGCCAGCTAAACGCCCATGAATAGTTCGTGAGGACCTCCTCCAAAAAGAAAACCCCGCCTGTTGGCGGGATTTTCTAGATCAATATGCTTAACGAATTCTATCGATCAGGCCGCGGCCTTGCGTGGCTTGATAAGACCACGATTGACCAGAAGCTCGGCGATCTGGATCGCATTCAGTGCGGCACCCTTGCGCAGGTTGTCGGAAACCACCCAGATATTCAGGCCATTTTCGACCGTTGCATCTTCGCGGATACGGGAGATGTAAGTCGCGTCTTCTCCGGCCGATTCGATCGGGGTGATGTAGCCACCGTTCTCGTGCTTGTCGATGACGAGGCAGCCCGGGGCTTCGCGCAGGATATCACGGGCCTGATCGGCGGTTATCTCGTTTTCGAATTCGATATTGACCGATTCCGAATGGCCGATGAAAACAGGAACGCGCACCGCGGTGCAGGTTACCTTGATCTTCGGGTCGAGCATCTTCTTGGTTTCCGCCAGGACCTTCCACTCTTCCTTCGTGTAGCCGTCTTCCATGAAGACGTCGATGTGAGGGATGACGTTGAAGGCGATGCGCTTGGTGAACTTCTTCGATTCGACCGGGTCGGCAACAAAGACAGCACGGGTCTGGGTGAACAGTTCATCCATGCCTTCCTTGCCGGCGCCGGAGACGGACTGGTAGGTCGACACAACGACGCGCTTGATCTTGGCGAAATCATGCAGCGGCTTCAGTGCCACAACCAGCTGGGCGGTCGAGCAGTTCGGATTGGCAATGATGTTCTTCTTGGTGAAGCCGGAAATCGCGTCCGGGTTGACCTCCGGCACGATTAGCGGAACTTCGGAATCGTAACGCCAGGCAGAGGAGTTGTCGATCACGACGCAACCCTGCGCGCCGATCTTCGGCGACCATTTCTGTGATACCGTGCCACCGGCGGACATCAGGCAGATGTCGGTGGTCGAGAAATCGTAATTCTCAAGGTTGGAAACCTTCAGGGTCTTGTCGCCGAAGGAAACCTCGGTGCCCTGCGAGCGGGCGGAAGCCAGCGCCACGACCTCGTCAGCCGGAAAGCCGCGCTCGGCCAGGATGTTCAGCATTTCCCTGCCGACATTGCCGGTTGCGCCGGCGACTGCAATCTTGAAACCCATGTCTATGCTCTCTTTCTGTCTCTCCTCGGTCTTTTTGAGGGGGAAGCCGTGCCTTACCGGCGACGGTGTTCCTTGTCCCCGACCTTGCCGGGGAGAGAGCGGCGGGCCAGAGACGTCAGACGGTTTTCGTCGTCGTTTTGGCCATGGTTTTGGAGAAAGCGAAAAAACGCTGTCCGGCTTGTTCGGCCGGCAGTCGAGATGCAGCGATGTCAAATTCGCGAGCTATCATTTGGGCGTTTTCCCGTTCGCGCATGTGTTTAGAACATTCTGCAATGGAGTCAAGCTGAGTTGGAACAGGAGCAGTTCTCCGCTCTCGCCGTAGTTTAGACGAAAGTCATAATCCCAAAGCATCACTCACCGGTTGTCCTGATTTCTGTCAATCTGCGATGATCGCGTCACGGTTGTTTT
Organism: Aliirhizobium sp. YIM B11859; assembly: GCF_057163345.1. Classification (NCBI taxonomy): domain Bacteria; kingdom Pseudomonadati; phylum Pseudomonadota; class Alphaproteobacteria; order Hyphomicrobiales; family Rhizobiaceae; genus Aliirhizobium; species Aliirhizobium sp. YIM B11859. The sequence goes on along the minus strand of NZ_JBXHAY010000009.1, from coordinate 101,825 downwards.
GGCAGAGGAGGAAAGTCCAGAGCAGCCTTGCGAGGATTTTCACCTTGTTGGGAGGACGACAATGGCAAACGTCACAGCGGCGGCCGATACGAAGGCCGGCCCCATGACACGGGAGGAGAAGAAGGTCATCTTCGCATCCTCCCTCGGCACCGTGTTCGAATGGTATGACTTCTATCTCTACGGTTCGCTTGCCACCTATATCGGCGCGACCTTTTTCACCCAGTATCCCGAAGCGACGCGCAACATCTTCACGTTGCTGGCCTTCGCGGCGGGCTTTCTCGTCCGTCCCTTTGGTGCGCTGGTCTTCGGGCGGCTCGGCGATCTCGTCGGCCGCAAATACACGTTTCTCGTGACAATCCTGATCATGGGCTTTTCGACCTTCCTCGTCGGTGTCCTGCCGGGTGCGGCAACGATCGGCATCGCGGCGCCGATCATCCTGATCATTCTGCGCATGCTGCAGGGCCTTGCACTCGGCGGTGAATATGGTGGTGCCGCCACCTATGTCGCCGAGCATGCGCCAAACGGCCGACGCGGTTATTTCACGTCATGGATACAGACCACCGCGACGCTCGGTCTTTTCCTGTCGCTGATCGTCATCGTTGCCGTCCAGTCGATCATGGGCAATGCAGCCTTTGCCGCCTGGGGATGGCGTATTCCATTCCTGGTTTCCGTCGTGCTTCTCGGCGTGTCCGTCTGGATCCGCGTCAAGATGAACGAATCTCCGGCTTTCCAGAAGATGAAGGCGGAGGGCAAGGGCTCCAAGGCACCCCTTACCGAAGCCTTCGGCACCTGGAAGAATGCCAAGATCGCGATCGTCGCTTTGCTCGGTGCGACGATGGGTCAGGCGGTTGTCTGGTACGGCGGTCAGTTCTATGCGCTGTTCTTCCTGCAAAACGTGCTGAAGGTCGATCTGCAGTCCGCCAATATCATGGTTGCGATCGCACTGCTTCTCGCAACGCCGTTCTTCGTTGTGTTCGGTTCTTTGTCCGACAAGATCGGCCGCAAGCCGATCATCATGGCGGGTCTTTTGATTGCGGCAGTCACCTATATGCCGCTGTTCAAGGCGCTGACCCATATGGCAAACCCGGCGCTTGCCGAGGCCCAGGCTTCGATACGGGCGACCGTTACGTCGGATCCGGCAGATTGCAAATTCCAGTTCAATCCGACCGGAACGGCGAAATTCACCAGTTCCTGCGATATCGCCACCTCGTTCCTGACCAGGAACTCGGTGCCGTATGAAGTTGTGCCCGGCCCGACCGGACAGCCGGCGACGGTCAAGATCGGCGACAACAGCGTCACAAGCTATGATGCGATCGCAGCCGGTGCCGACGCCAAGGCCAAGCAGACCGTGCTGGAAAAGGGCATCAATGTTGCTCTTCACGACGCGGGCTATCCGCTTAGCCGCAGTCCCGCCAAGGTGCCGGATTCGAAGCTCGATGGCTTCATTGCCGCAAATCCGGAACTCGGGCTCAATGCTGAGGCTGTTCGGTCCGGTGACAAGGCGGCTGTGACCTCTGCGGACCTCGTCTCGCAGAAGCTGTTGACGGCCGAAGAGGCGAATGGCGTCACGACTATGCCCGTCTACACCATCGCGAACGGCGGTGCTTTCACGATGAAGGCTGATCCGGCACGGGTGAACTGGGTTGGTACGATCGCCGTGCTGTTCGTCCTCGTTCTCTACGTGACGATGGTCTACGGTCCGATCGCGGCTCTTCTGGTCGAACTCTTTCCGACCCGTATCCGCTATACGGGGATGTCGCTGCCTTATCACATCGGCAACGGCTGGTTCGGCGGACTTCTTCCGGCAACCGCCTTCGCCATGAGTGCGGCGGCAGGCAACATCTATTATGGCCTCTGGTACCCGATCGTGTTTGCATCGATCACCCTGGTCGTCGGGATACTCTTCCTGCCGGAAACCAAGGATCGTGACATTCACGCCGAATGAGGTCTGAAGGACGATCAAAGGATAGAAGCTTAAGAAAAAGCCCGGCCATGTGCCGGGCTTTTGTCATCCGCGGACAAACAGTGTCCGGTAGGTTGTGAGGGGGCGAAATTCGGGCCTGCGGTATTGCGGCATGCGCGGGGTCAAAGAGAGAGGCAGGGGATGGCGCAGAACGGGTAAACCATCGGCCCTCTGAGCGAATAATATCCTGTGGCGGGCAAAGATGATGGCCATTGCAAGCGAAAACCAGGCGCCAAGTGCGAGGCCTGCGATGACATCGCTTGGATAATGGGCGCCGACGATGACGCGAGAAAAACCAAGCCATAGGCCCATGCTCAGGAAGGCCAGCCTATAGGGCGGGGCAATCAGCGCCATGGCCATCATCAGGGCTCCGGCAGTGGTGGCGTGGCCGGAGGGAAAGCTTTCGAAGCGCGAACTTCCCGCGAAACTATCGAAGCTCAGAAATCCCAGTTCGTCAAAAAGGGTCGGGCGCGCACGGCCGATGATCCTTTTCAGGAGATTGGCGAGAATGCCCGAGAGGCTGACGCAGAGGAAGACATAGATTGCCATATGGCTGACAAGGGCTGCCTGGAAGCGCCCTTTCAGGGTCGGCGCCAATCTGTAGGCGACAAACGCTTCTGCAAAGATGAAAAGGCTTGCGAAAATGATCCAGTCGGATTTTCCGAAATCGGTGATCGTGCTGCCGATCGGCTTCAGCAGTTGCGAATTATGCTGGGCATAGGAGGCAACCGGGCCATCCAGCAGGAAAAGCGCGATCAAAATCGGATTGATCGTGATGAATGCCCAGGTCCAGATGCAACAAATGGAAGAAGGGGACTTCTGGCAGCGTTCGCGGCGGCGGCGCAAGATGTTGATCGTGTTCTTCATCGGTCCGGGTGCTTGGGCGCGTCGTGGCTTGTGCGCGCGACCATAACCGGGGTTGATGACAGGCGAAAAACAAGAGCCCCCATTTTCATGGAGGCTCTGGAGGTTTCAATCAGGCAGAAAGAGCCTGGAATTCTTTCAGGATTGCGTCGCCCATTTCGGACGTGCCGACCTGGCGGCAACCTTCCGCCATGATGTCGCCGGTTCGGATGCCCTGATCGAGGACTGTGGCGATCGCCTTTTCGAGATGGTCGGCCTCGGCCACCATGTTGAACGAATAACGAAGGCACATCGCGAAGGATGCGATCATGGCGATCGGGTTGGCGATGCCCTTGCCGGCGATATCCGGCGCCGAGCCGTGGACTGGCTCATACATTGCCTTTCGCTTGCCTGTCTTTGCATCTGCTGCGCCGAGAGAGGCAGATGGCAGCATGCCGAGCGATCCCGTCAGCATGGCTGCAACGTCGGACAGCATGTCGCCGAAGAGGTTGTCGGTGACGATGACGTCGAACTGTTTCGGCGATCTTACAAGCTGCATGCCGCCGGCATCGGCCAGCATATGCTCGAGCTTCACGTCCGAATAGGCGCGCTTATGGATTTCGGTGACGACCTGGTTCCAAAGAACACCGGACTTCATGACGTTGCGCTTTTCCATCGAGCAGACGGCGTTCTGGCGTGTGCGCGCAAGTTCGAAGGCAACGCTTGCGATGCGTTCGATCTCGTATGTGTCATAAATCTGGGTGTCGATGCCGCGCTTCTGGCCATTGCCGAGATCGATGATCTCCTTCGGCTCGCCGAAGTAGACGCCACCCGTCAATTCGCGAACGATCAGGATATCGAGACCTTCGACGAGTTCGGGCTTGAGCGATGAGGCGGAGGCAAGTGCCGGATAGCAGATCGCAGGGCGGAGGTTGGCGAAAAGCTGCATGTCCTTGCGCAAGCGCAGGAGGCCGGCTTCCGGCCGAACCTCATAGGGGACGCTATCCCATTTCGGGCCACCGACGGCACCGAAAAGAACCGCATCCGCGGCCATGGCTTTGGCCATGTCGGCATCGGATATTGCCACTCCATGGGCGTCGTAGGCACATCCGCCAACGAGACCTTCGTCGAGAGAGAAATCCGCATTCATCCTGTCGTTCATATAGGCGATGATCTTGCGGACTTCGCCCATGGCTTCGGAGCCAATGCCGTCACCTGGAAGAAGGAATAGTTTTTTTGCCATTCGTCTGCCGTCCTTGCAGTTCTGCAGGTCCAATATCCTCATGCGCAGCGCGGCTGCGCATGGAAATACCTCACCCCTGCCTGCCGCAGGGTGAGGAAAGCAAAGCAGTCAGAGCCAGGGGCGCGCGCTTTTATTCCTGGTTTCGAAGCTCGAGATCGCGGCGTCACTTTTCAATGTCGAGGCAATATCGTCCAGACCTTCGAGAAGGATATGACGACGGCCGGGATCAATGTCGAAATGCAGGTGCCCGCCGTCCGGCCCGGTGATTTCCTGAGCTTGCAGGTCAATTGAGAGGATTGCGTTTGCACCGCGCTCGGCATCATCCATCAGCTTTTCCAGGTCTTCCGGGCTGACGACGATGGGCAGGATGCCGTTCTTGAAACAGTTATTGTAGAAAATGTCGGCGAAGCTGGTGGAGATGACGCAGCGGATGCCGAAATCAAGCAGGGCCCATGGCGCATGCTCGCGTGAAGAGCCGCAGCCGAAATTATCACCGGCAACGAGGATTTTGGCGCCGCGATAGGCAGGCTTATTCAAGACGAAATCGGGGTTTTCAGAACCGTCTTCGCTGTAGCGAGCCTCGGCAAACAGCCCTTTTCCAAGGCCTGTGCGCTTGATCGTCTTGAGATAATCCTTCGGGATGATCATGTCGGTGTCGATGTTGACAACCGGAAGAGGCGCAGCAACGCCTGTCAGCTTTTCAAATTTTTCCATGATCGTGCCTCCATGAAGACTTTGATGGAGGCTGCCATAACGGATTTTCGGAAGAATTTGAAGTCCGTTTCAGTACCAATCGGTACGTGCCGATTTTCTGCCACGGAACCGCATTTTGCGGATCCGGGCAGATGGAGCTTACATGTCGATGATCGTACCGCGTCCGTCGTTCCAGACGCGCATATCCTGCCGCTTGTTCTTTGCGCGAACCGGGAGAGGTTTCAACCGGTTGGAAAGCGCCTTGCCAACGGAAAGAATGGCGAGCGTACCCATGAAGGCGATCGTCAGGGATGCTGTCAGCAATGCTGCTGCCGCAAGGATTGCGATAGCGGTCGCGATTATGAAGAATGAACGAATATTTTGCATGTCCAAGCCTTTCTGCACAGGAAATGTGGGCTTTCCGTTGCCATCTTGCAAGAGGTTTTCATGCGGGATTAATTACTGGGACGTGAAAAGATCGTCAGAAGAAAGTGATGCAATTCTTGGAAGATCGCAGTTTGCCCATTCGCCGCTCTCTCCTCAGTGTTCCGGCCGATAACAGGCGAGCCTTGGTAAAGGCTCCAAATCTTGACTGCGATGCGGTGATTTACGATCTGGAGGATTCCGTCGCGCCTGAACGAAAAGCGGAAGCACGCAACAACCTTGCAGATGCGTTTCGTGATGCTCCGATATCGCACCAGGAACGGGCCATCCGCATCAATGCCATCGGTAGCGAGTTCAGCGCCAAGGACATGGAACTCGTTGCAAAACTTGCTCCTGACGCGCTTGTTCTTCCAAAGGTGGAAGATGTTTCCGAGATTATGGCAGCTTCGGATATTCTGAAGGCGCTCAACCCATCGAAGCCAGTTGCTCTGTGGGCGATGATCGAAACGCCAAAAGGTGTGTTGAATGCAAATTCAATCGCTGCCGGCGGCACCGGACTGCAATGCTTCGTTGTCGGTCTGAATGATTTGCGCAAGGCGACGGGCGTGTTGCCGCAGAAGGGCCGGGCCTATCTCGTTCCATGGTTGATGCAGATCGTGCTTGCCGGCCGGGCCTATGGCGTTGATGTGGTCGACAGCGTGTTCAACGATTTCAAGGATGAAGCCGGCTTTGAAGCTGATTGCGCACAAGGCCGCGCCATGGGATTTTCAGGGAAAATGCTCGTTCATCCGGCGCAGATCGAGGCAGCGAACCGGCATTTCGCACCCGACCTGCAAAGCCTCGAGGAGGCCAAAGAAATTGTTGCCGCTTTCGAAGCGCCCGGTGCCAAAAGTCTCAATGTCGTCAACATAAATGGAAAAATGGTCGAGCGCCTTCATTTTGAAGAGGCTAAGAAGCTTCTGGCCCAGATTTCCGCAATTGCTGCAAGAAAGAAGATATCATGAAACTCTATCGTTTCCTCACCGGCCCGGACGACGCTTCCTTCTGCCACAAGGTCACGGCGGCACTGAACAAAGGGTGGGAACTTCATGGTTCCGCGAGTTATTCATTCAATGCCACAAGCGGTGAAATGCAATGCGGCCAGGCTGTGACAAAAACCGTGGACGGCAAGGATTATCATCCTGACATGAAGCTTGGCGAACAGTAATCACCGAACGGGTCAGCGCTGGATCGCATCCTCGGCGCTGGCTTCTATGCGTTCCATGTCATCGTCACTCAAGCCGAAATGGTGACCGATTTCATGGATCAGGACATGGGTGATGATGTCGCCCAGAGTTTCCTCGTTTTCCGCCCAGTAGTCCAGGATCGGCCGCCGGTAGAGCCTGATCCGGTTGGGCAGTTCTCCCGTTTCGACGGTAAACCGTTCCGAAATCCCGCGTCCTTCGAAAAGGCCAAGAAGGTCGAATGGCGTTTCCAGCGCCATGTCCTCGAAAACCTCGTCGTCCGGAAATTCTTCAACCTCGATAATCAGGTTTGTCGTAAGGGCTCTGAATTCCTGCGGAAGGTGGCCATAGGCCTCGATCGCTAACGATTCAAAGGTACTTATCGTTGGCGCATGGCGATCCTGCCAGTCGTTGGTTTGGTCGATGCGAGCCATGAGGCCTCCCTTTTACAGGTCACATATAAGGCCGATGGCGTTTTTTTTCGAGATAAGAATCATTGCTATAGCTAATCAGGAAAAGATTCCTGTCTTTGCGTTGTTGACTCTTTTCGATGGCTCTGGAATCCATAGGAACATAAAGTGAACAAATGGATTGGAGCTGACGCCATGGCGGACAATGCCACGGCGCGGGAGACGGTTTTTGCCCTGCGCAAACAGATTGCCAGATTGGAAGGCAAGCCTTTGCCGACAGAGGTTGCGGCAAAACAGGAGAATTTTGCCGTAGAACCAGACGAGGATGCGCACAAGGCAGGGCAGACAAGACTGTGTTTCGATATTCCGGTTTTCGACGAGGCGCTGGATGGTGGCTTAAGGCTGGATAGTCTCACCGAAATACGCTCGCATACCCTTTACGATGCCGGTGCGGCCAGTGGTTTTGCTCTCTCGCTCGTGGCATTAATGAAGGCCCGGAACCTTTCAGACGGGCCAGTGCTCTGGATTGCAGACGGATTTTCGGCAAACGAGGCTGGAATTCCTTATGCCGGAGGCATCAGGCAAATCGGCATCGATCCTCATCTGGTTTTTCACGCCTCGCCCCGCAGGCTGGACGACGCTCTCTGGCTTGCGGAGGCGGCCCTTACCAGCAAGGCCTTCGCTGCGACGATCCTGGAAATCCATGGCAATCCCAAACCTTTCGGCCTGACGGAAAGCCGAAGGCTGAAACTTCGGGCAAAAGCGGCGGGACGGCCGCTTTTGCTTCTGCGGCATGCGGGGGGCGAAGAGGCCAGCAGCGCTTCCTTCCGCATGCTTGTCGAACCGGCGCCGGCTCTGGAGCGGCGTCTTGGAGATGGAACGATGCTTGGCGGCAGCATCGGCCATCCAGTTTTCCGGATTACCCTTGAGAAAAGCCGCAACCCGGCTCCCCTTTCTCTCTTCCTAGAGTGGAACCTTCATGACCGCCAATTTCATCTCGCCAGAGGGACAAAAGGCCCTCACCTTCGTCAACGACCGACGCATTCTGGCGCTTCATTTTCCGCATCTGCCGACAGACAGGATCGCTCGCAGGTTGTGGGGGATGTCGTGGCGTTCGAAAGGGCGTCCTGATCATCCGCCGATCGTTTGTGCCGGTCGGTGCAATAATGCATTGCGTTTGACGGCGCTCGACGAGGTGGCCGAAGCATCCGGTCTGAAGCAAGGGCAGGCGCTTGCAGAGGCGCGTGCGATGTATCCCAAAACAGGTGTCTTCGATGAGGATGGCGTCGCAGATTTCGCGATGCTTGAGGCGATTGCGGACTGGTGCGACCGCTTTACACCCCTCGTTGCACTGGATGGAAAAGACGGCCTCTTCCTCGATGTCAGTGGTTGCGTCCATCTCTTTGACGGAGAAGAGGCTATGCTCAGCGATATTCTCGCCCGGCTTCTGCAGATGGGGTTCGATGTCCGTGGAGCAATTTCGAGCTCTCCCGGCCTGTCATGGGCGGTGAGCCGGTGCGGCCATGGTGGGGTTGTCGCTGGCGAGAATACGGCACATGCATTGACCAGATTGCATGTCCGTGCCCTTCGTCTTGAAGAGGCAACGATTGCGGCTCTTTGCAAGCTGGGGCTGAAACGGGTTGCCGATCTGATGGAGATGCCGAGAGCATCGATTGCACGAAGGTTCGGCGCGCAACTTCTCCTGAGGCTGGATCAGGCACTTGGGGCCAATGAAGAGGCGATATCGCCGCGACGGCCGGTTGCCGCACTTTCCGCAGAACGCCAGTTGGCTGAACCGATCCAGGCGGAAGAGGATATTATCGGGGTGACCCGCGAGATTGCGTCTTCGCTCAAGAGTAGCCTGGAGGCTCGGGGTATCGGGGGGACGATTTTCGAACTCGTCCTGTTTCGTGTCGATGGGCGGGTTTTCCGCATCAAGGTCGGGTCATCAAGAGCATTGAGAGATCCCAAAGGAATTGCCAGCCTGTTTTCCGAGCGCCTCGATGCCGTTCACGATCATCTGGATGCCGGCTTCGGCTTTGAACTTCTAAGGCTGAACGTTGTGCAGCACGCAGCCTTTCGCGTGCTGCAGAGTGATTTTTCAGGGGATGACGGGCGGGAAGCATCACTTGTCGATTTTATCGACAAGGTTTCCGCCCGGCTTGGATCCGATTGCCTTCAAGTCTATCGGTCGCGCCAAAGCCATATCCCCGAACGCGCCGAAACATCTGTCGCGGCAATCGAGGCAATAAATGAGCCTGACAATGGCAACGATGCCTTGCCCTTTGCGCCGAAATCAGGTCGGCCGCTACGGCTTCTGCGCCGTCCGGAACCTATCGAAACCTTTGCGGCCATTGTTCCTGACGGTCCGCCGCAAGGGTTCCGCTGGCGGCATGTCCTATACATGGTCACACGCGCCGAAGGGCCGGAAAGGATCGCGCCGGAATGGTGGCTTGAAAACGGAGAGGACAAGGAGCGTGACTATTTCCGCCTCGAAAGCGAGTTTGGACGGCTCTTCTGGGTTTTCCGGCTGGGGCGTTACGATGGAAATCCTCCCCCGACCTGGCGGATGCACGGGGTATTCGCATGACGGATTCTCCGGTTTTCTTTGAAATTGGCGCAAGGACGAACTTTTCCTTCCTTGAGGGCGCTGCGCGGCCCGAGGAGATGATTATTGCTGCCAGCGTCCTTGGAATTTCCGGACTTGGTATTGCCGATCGCAATTCGGTTGCCGGCGTGGTGCGCGCTCATAGCCAGGTTCTGGAGATGGAGGCGTCTTTCGAGCGACAGAAAAAACATGGCAAGGAAAAGGAGGAAGAGGCAGACGCCATCGAGCCCTGCAGATTTCACCCCGGCGCACGACTGGTGTTTGTCGACGCAACGCCGGATGTGCTCGCCTATCCTCGAGATCGCAAGGGCTGGGCCAATCTCTGCCGCCTGTTGAGCCGGGGAAATCTCCGCGCCGAAAAAGGGGCCTGTATTCTGGAAGAATGGGATTTTCTGGAATGGTGCGACGAGATGATGCTGGCGGTGGTGCCGGATTTTTCTCGTGTTGATGAGATCCCTTATCTGGTGGCGCTCGGTGAGCGACTTGCTGTTTACCGACAAAGATTTCGCAAAAATATCTATATGGCATTGTCACCGACCTATGACGGGCGCGATGCTTTCGTTTTTGCCACTTTTGCACAGATCGCGAGACAGAACCGGGTACCGCTGATCGCAACCAACCTGCCGCTTTTCAGCCTGCCCTACCGGCGATCGCTTGCAGATGTTATGACGGCCATTCGAAATCACGTCACTATCCAAGAGGCAGGCTTTCTGCTTGCGCCGAATGGAGAAAGGCATCTGAAACAGGCGTCTGAAATGGCGCGCCTTTTTTATGCCTATCCGGATGCGGTGGCAAATACGGCTGTGTTCTTCAGCAAGTTGAGTTTTTCGCTTGGGGAACTCCAGCACAATTATCCGGATGAAAGCGTGCCTGGCGAAACCGTATCGGAGACGCTGGAGCGATTGACATGGGAAGGGGCGGCGCGCCGGTATTCCGGCGAGGTTCCTGCCGCAGTCAAAGGCCATATCCGCGAGGAGCTCCGCCTCATCAGAGAGATGGAATACGAACCCTATTTCCTGACGGTACGGCATATCGTCTGGCACGCCCGGCACGTGTTGAAGATTCTCTGCCAGGGGCGAGGCTCGGCTGCCAATTCGACAGTTTGCTATTGTCTCGAAATTACCGAGGTAAACCCTGAATCCGCGACTTTGCTTTTTGCCCGCTTCATCTCCACCGAGCGGAACGAACCGCCCGATATCGACGTGGATTTCGAACACGGACGGCGTGAGGAGGTTATCCAGTACATCTACCAGCATTACGGATATCGCCATGCCGGATTGACGGCAGCGGTGACGAGTTACCGGACACGAATGGCCGGTCGGGAAGTGGCAAAGGCCTTCGGTCTCTCGGAAGATGTGCAGGCAGCGCTTTCGAGTACGGTTTGGGGTTTGTCGGAAGACGGCTTATCGGAGCGCGAAGCCAAGGTGGCAGGGCTTGATGTAAACGAAGCCGTGACGAAGAAAGTTATCGCCCACGCCAAGGAACTGATGGGATTTCCGCGGCATCTCACCCAGCATGTCGGCGGTTTCCTGATCACCCGCGACAGGCTTGATGAAGTTGTGCCGATCATGAAGACGGCTATGCCGGGTCGCTACATGATCGAATGGGACAAGGACGATCTCGATACGCTGAAACTGCTGAAGATCGACGTTCTGGCGCTCGGCATGCTGACTTGCCTGAAGAAGGCTTTCGGGCTGTTGCGGGATCATTACGGGCAGGAACAGACGCTTGCCAGTCTGCAGGACGAAAACCGTGATCAGAATGTCTACAACATGATCTGTCGGGCAGATACGATTGGGGTCTTCCAGATCGAAAGCCGGGCGCAGATGAGCATGCTGCCGCGCTTGAAGCCGCGGAAATTCTACGACCTCGTCATTGAGGTGGCAATCGTGCGGCCGGGGCCCATCCAGGGCAATATGGTGCATCCTTATCTGAAGCGCCGCGAGGATCGGAGAAATGGCAAGCCGATTGCGTATCCGACCCCTGCCCTTGAGGAGGTGCTGGAGAGAACGCTTGGTGTTCCGTTGTTCCAAGAGCAGGCGATGCAGATTGCTATCAACGGTGCCGGTTTTTCTCCGGCAAAGGCCGATCAGCTTCGTCGATCGATGGCGACCTTCAAACGATCCGGACGGGTCAAAGAATTCGAGCGCGATTTCATCAAAGGGATGCGGGAGAACAGTTATTCGGAAGAGTTTGCCAGGCAGTGTTTCAGCCAGATCGAGGGATTTGCCGAATATGGCTTTCCCGAAAGCCATGCCGCGTCCTTCGCGCTGCTGGTCTTTGCTTCATCCTGGATCAAAACCTATTATCCGGACGTATTCTGCGCGGCACTGCTGAATTCCCAGCCGATGGGCTTTTACGCCCCGGCGCAGCTTATTCGTGACGCGCGGGAACATGGGGTGATCGTGCTTCCGGTCGACATCAACAGGTCGGAATGGGACTGTACTCTGGAAGAGGTCGGTTTCGACCGGACCTTGATCGATAGACGGCATCAAAGCATGCGGGATGTCATCAGAACCCGATATGCGATCAGGCTCGGATTCAGGCAAGTGAAAGGCCTGAACGAAAAGCATATTACCGAAAAACTCATCGCCAAGCGGCTCAAAGAATATCGAAGTGTGCATGATCTCTGGGGCCGATCGGACTTGGACAGGGCCTGCCTTGAAAAGCTTGCCGATGCCGATGCTTTCACGTCGGTCGGGCTTGGGCGTCGTCAAGCATTGTGGGCGGTCAGGGGACTTGAGATGAAAACCGCGTCGGACTGCGCCCCCTTGTTCGAGATCGCTGGAGCAGAGGATCTTCGGCCTGAACCGGAAACACAATTGCCTCTGATGTTGCCTGGCGAGGAGGTTATTGAGGACTACCGCCATCTCTCACTTTCCCTCAAGGCCCATCCTGTCTCATTCCTTCGCGAGGAATTCAGGTCGATGGGCATTTTCCGCAGTGTTGATCTTCTCAATGTCCGCAACGGTGAGAGGGTCACAATCGGCGGCATTGTGCTGGTCAGGCAGCGGCCCGGTTCGGCAAAAGGCGTGATCTTCATTACCCTTGAAGATGAGACAGGTGTTGCCAACGCGATCGTCTGGCCCAAGACGTTTGAAAAATACCGTTCGGTCGTGATGGGAGCACGGCTGGTGAAGATCCAGGGCAGGCTGCAAAGTCAGCATGGTGTCATCCATACCGTCGTCGAGCACATAGAAGACATTACCCCGATGCTTGGGCTGCTACAGAAAGAAGCACGCCTGTTCGGGGTGCCTCGATCCGATGAAGCCCTCAAGTCGGGCGGCGGCTCATGGAGGCCGCGATCTTCTTCCGCTCCTCGTGTCCCTCCCCAAAGCGAGGCTAACCTTATCACCTCTCATTCCGAGGAGACGGATCCGGGTCGTGTTATGCCAAGGGGAAGAAATTTTCATTGAGAATTGCGGCTGCCATGGAAGTCCGCATTGCCAAATGCAGGCAAATTTGCCGCTGTTCAGTCGTCTGTGATCACCCTTGGCCGGATTTTTCTTGACATATTAGCTCTTCTTTCTCAAAAGAAGATAAGTTTGGTCATGTTTGACAGGTCATCCGGGAATGCTCGTCTGTAGCTGTAACTATATCACGGACAAGGAAATCAGAGACGTCATCGTCCAGCTTCTCGACGAAGACTGTTGGCAGCTGATCGTTCCCTCAAAAGTCTATCATGCGATGAGCAAACGTGGTCGCTGTTGCGGCTGTTTCCCGAATGTCGTTGATCTCATCATCCGAACGACCGAGGATTATCATGCCTCCCGTCACTCGACGGAAGACGAAGTCGTTGTATATATGTCCCGCCTAAGACAATTCCATGAGGAAAATAGGAGAGCGGACATTGAAAGGCGACTCAAGGGTAATCGAGCGGCTTAACGAGGCACTATTCCTCGAACTCGGCGCCGTAAACCAATACTGGCTTCACTATCGTCTTCTCAGCGACTGGGGTTTCACCAAGCTCGCGAAGAAGGAGCGTGCAGAATCCATCGAAGAAATGCAGCATGCCGATCGCCTGATCGACCGCATCATCTTTCTGGAAGGCCATCCCAATCTGCAGACGCTCGCGCCGCTGCGTATCGGCCAGAACGTCAAGGAAGTTCTCGAAGCGGATCTCGCCGGCGAATATGATGCCCGCACCGCCTACAAGGCCTCTCGTGATCTCTGTCACGAGGCGGGCGATTATGTCTCGATGAAACTGTTCGAGGCGCTCCTGATGGACGAGGAAGGCCATATCGACTTCCTTGAAACCCAGCTCGATCTTCTGTCGAAGATCGGCGAGGAGCGCTACGGTCAGCTCAACGCTGAATCTGCCGACGCTGCGGAATAATAAAAAAGACCCGGCATCAGGCCGGGTCTTTCTTCAAGATAAGTGCGGGTGGTGCAGATTACGCTGCGCCTCTGGCCAAGTTGGAAAACTCGGCCACGACCTGATCGTAGACCGCGCGCTTGAACGGTACGATCAGACCGGGAAGCTCGTGCATCGGTTTCCATTCCCAGGCATCGAACTCGGCCTGATGTCCGCCGGGCGGAGGGTTGATCGCGATTTCGCTTTCATCTCCCTCAAAGCGAAATGCGAACCAGCGCTGTGTCTGGCCACGATATTTTCCCTTGAGCCCAATACCGATGAGATGCGGCGGCAGATCGTAATTGATCCAATCCTTGGATTGGGCCAGCAGCGTCACCGTCTTCATGCCCGTCTCTTCATAGAGTTCGCGGTAGGCGGCAGGCAAAGGATCCTCGCCTTTGTCTATTCCTCCTTGCGGCATCTGCCAAAGCTGCGGCGAACCATCGTATTCGCTATTGCCTTCCTTGATCCGTCGTCCGGCCCAGGCCAGTCCGTCGCGATTGAGGACCATGATGCCGACGCATGGGCGATATGGCAGGTCTTCCACCTTTACCGCCCGATCCTTCCTGGCCATATGCCTTCTCCGTTCAAGGTTGGCTACTGTCCCGCACGATCGCCGATAAGCCGACGATCTCGACGCCCCGCTGTGTCGCTTCTTCCGTCCACTGCCTTACCGCATCGATGCTTTCGTCGAAAGCGGCGGCGACGCCGATTGCGGTGCCTTTTCGGTCCGCGATACGGCCAAGTTCGTCAAGCTTTCGCAGAATGGCCTGCTTTTGCAACTGACCGTCGAGCACGACATCCGCAAAGGCGTGCGGCAACTGAACCGCATCGGACACCGTACCAGTCTTGGAAAGCGAGGAGGTCCCGTCATCGAGAAAAAGCAGGCCGCGTTTGGAGACGTCCTGCAGCACGGGCTGCAAGGCCTTCTCGTCGGCAAGATAGCGGCCACCCTGATAGTTCATCAGGCCAGTGTAATTGGTTATTCTCGCCAATGCCTGATGCAGTCGGGAAAGATTTTCCTTTGCCGAGCTCGTGGTCAGCAGGGTTCCAGGCCCGGGGTTCTCCGCTGGATAGTCGAACGGCTCCAGTGGCACCTGCAGCAGTATTTCGTGACCCTTTTGACGGGCTTCCTGTATCCAGCGCTGAAGGCTGTTACCGCTTGCCGCAAATGCCAGGGTGACTCCGGGCGGCAGCTGCTGAATAGCCCTCTGACTGCCGGTCTGGCTGAGACCGAGGCCGCTGATCACGATGGCGACCCTTGTTCCCCTCGCTCCCGACCAAGGCCTTGCATATTGGTCCATGGGGCGTAGTCCATCAGCGCCGACGACCGGAAGTTTGCCCATGTCCGTTTCCTCGATGAGGTCGGGATTGGGCTGGCTTGCCATGCGTGGATCCTGCCCCAGGCGCTGCGCGTCCATGACAAGCGGCCCCTGGCGATCGCGAGGTGTGTATTTGGTCACATAACCGCCATCCCCTGTCGGCACACGCTCGATATTGGCGCCGGAAGTGGCGTTGCGAGCGACGGCTTCCGTCTGCGTGGTGGGCGTGGCTTTACCCGCCTCTTCCGCAGTTTTGGAAGCAGTCTCGATAGACGATGAGCCGCCATCAGAGGCAGACTGTTGCAGTCTATCGTCTCCACTCAGGGAATATATAGAAAGGGACACTATTCCGACAGCTGCCGCAGTCGCTGCCAGAGCTATCGCATAGTTTCGCCGCGGGCGCTTTTGGCGAGGCTGACGCCCTTGTCCCAAGGGTGCATGGAGATCAGTGCCCACTCGAATGTCCGTGCTATGCTGCCAGCCGAAAACCAAGGGAACTTGCGAGAAGTTCCCTTGGCGGTTTGCTTAGTTCTTTACGGCTGCGGCGGCCTTGTCTGGGCTGGCCGGAAAGCTGGGGTCGGTCTTGGTGCCGTGAAGAAGATCAAGCGCATAGTTAAGCTGGATATCATCTTTGGCCTCCGGCGGCACATAAGCTGCCGATCCTGACCCTTCGTCGGTTTCCGCTGCACCCTGAATATGACCCTTCAGGCTCGATTCGCCCTCAGGCTTCAGCTTGCCCTGCAGTTCCGGTGGCAGCGGCTGATCAACCTTGATGTCGGGATTGATACCCGTACCCTGGATCGACTTGCCCGATGGCGTGTAATAAAGCGCCGTCGTCAGGCGAAGCGCACCAGCGTCGCCGAGCGGTATAATCGTCTGAACCGAACCCTTGCCGAAGGAACGCGTTCCGACAACGGTTGCACGCTTCAGATCCTGCAGCGCGCCGGCGACGATTTCCGAAGCGGAAGCTGAACCGCCGTTGATCAGCACGATCACC
The DNA here is from genome assembly GCF_057163345.1 of Aliirhizobium sp. YIM B11859. Classification (NCBI taxonomy): domain Bacteria; kingdom Pseudomonadati; phylum Pseudomonadota; class Alphaproteobacteria; order Hyphomicrobiales; family Rhizobiaceae; genus Aliirhizobium; species Aliirhizobium sp. YIM B11859. The sequence goes on along the minus strand of NZ_JBXHAY010000009.1, from coordinate 85,785 downwards.
GGCTTACCATCAGTCAGATCGCCCGGGCCAGCATTGAAGCGCCGGGTTTCGTCGGCGTTTCGTCCGCGTGTCGAAACCACCTCACCCCGCTCGAGGAAGGCGTCGGAGACATTGATGGCCTGATCGAGAAGCCCGCCTGGGTTCAGGCGAAGGTCGAGGACATAGCCCTTGAGCTTGTCGGCCGGAACATCAGCCTTGATCTTCTTGATGGCCTTCTCAAGATCGTCATAGGTTTTTTCCGTGAAGGAGATGACACGAACATAACCCACGTCTCCGCCTTCAACGCGCGACTTGACCGCGCGAACTGCGATCACGTCCCGCACGACAGTGATATCGAGCGGCTTGTCGGCGCCCTGACGAATAACCGTCAGCTTGATCGGCGTATTGATCGCACCGCGCATCTTCTCGACGGCATCCTCGAGCTTCAGGCCGCGGACCGCCTGACCATCGATTTCGGAAATCAGGTCGCCGGCGAGGATGCCTGCCTTCGAGGCGGGCGTGTCATCGATCGGCGCGATCACCTTTACCAGTTCATTTTCCATCGTCACTTCTATGCCGAGGCCGCCAAACTCGCCGCGGGTCTGGGTCCGCATGTCTTCGGCATCCTGGGCATTCATGAAGCTCGAATGCGGGTCGAGAGAGCTCAGCATGCCGTTGATGGCGCTTTCAATGAGCTTCTCTTCGTCGGGAGGCGTTACGTATTGGGCGCGAATGCGTTCAAACACGTCGCCAAAGATGGAAAGTTCCTTATATGTAGATGCTCCGGCTGCTTGAGCCGGCACGCCGGCCGAATAGATGAGACTCATCGCTGTCGCACCCATGAGTGCACCGACGATGACAAGCGAAGCCCTACGAATCATTTCGCGCCCTTCCAATTTCTTTCGCGGTCCACCATGGTTTGGAATCAACTGGTGTACCGTCGTTTCTGAATTCAATGTAAAGCGTCGGGCGATCCGTTTCCAGCGCCAACGCCGTTGCACTCGCTACTCTTTTCTCGCCCATCACAGCGATGGGCTCGCCGCCGAACACAAACCGGCCCTGGCGAACATTAACCTCTTCCATGCCCGTGAGGACCACATAGTAGCCATCACCGGCGTTGAGAATGATTGTTTGCCCGTAGCTTCTGAAGGTACCGGCAAACACGACCAGGCCGTCAGCCGGTGCAGTCACGATCGCGCCCGCGTTCGAGGCAATCGTTATGCCTCGCGCCGCATGTCCTGTCCCGTCAGGATCGCCGAACCAACGCACCACATCGCCGGCAACAGGAAAATCCAGCTTATTCTTGAGACTGGAAAAAGCATATGCTGGCGCAATGCGGTTTTTGTCGGGCACCCCATTTTCGGCAAGCTGCCTCGCCTTTTCGCGCTCCGTTTCCGACAATTGCTTCTGCCGTTCTTCTTCCGCGCGAGCCTTGTTCATGGCTTCGCGGACCGAGGCGATCTGGTCCTCAAGCGAACCTATCAGGCCCTCAAGCGATGTCGCGCGATTGGCGAGTTCCGTCGAACGCTTACGTTCGGCGTCCAGTTCGGTGGTATTCCTGCTGTTCAATTTTTCGTTTTCGGCCAGAAGAAGATCCATGCGTTTGTCTTCTTCGAGGCTTGCCGTGATCGTGTCGGCAACCGACTGTCGTTCGGCGGCGGCGGCGTTTCGTGTCTCGCTTAAGGTCTTCAGGTCAACGACGAGGCGTTCGGCCTCGGCACGCATCCCGGGAACCACGGCGCCGAGAAGGATGGCGCTCCTGACCGATGCCAGCGCATCCTCCGGCTTTACCAGCAATGCCGGGGGCGGATTGCGCCCCATTCGTTCCAGGGCGCCGAGAACCTCTGCCAGAACCCCTCGCCGGCTGCGAAGGGAGTCGTGAATGCGATCTTCCTGAACTCCAAGGCTGGCGATCTTCTTTTCGCTGTCCTGGATCTTGCGCTCGAGATCCTTTCGCCTTGCGGCGGATTCGATCAGTGCCTCTCGGATATCGGCACTGTCCTTGTTGGTCTGGGCTATGCTTTGCTCGATCGAGGCCACCTTGTCGGTCGACAATTTCATTGTCTTGCCGAGCGCTTCGAGCTGCTGGCGGGTCTCTTCCTGTTTCCGATTCAGTTCCTCGGCCGGATTTTCCGTAGCTGGTGCAGCAGTTTCTATCCCGCTGTCCGCCGGGGATTCATCCTGGGCGGCGAGCGGTTGAGGTGTTGCCAGCAGAACGAGGGTGATGGCCAGTGTGCTGGCCAAACCCGATCCACACCCGGCAAGTCTCTTCCGACATGCACCCATTTCAGCTCCGTATGACAGATCGCAAAGCCTAGGGTGATTTGCCCGGTTACGCCAGAAACAACATCGTGTTTGAGCCTGAATGAAAGGTTAAACGCGGTGATAGGGATGGCCGGAAAGGATAGTTACGGCACGGTAAAGCTGCTCGGCAATCAGGATGCGGACCAGTTGATGGGGCCAGGTCATGCTGCCGAGGTTCAGGACGAGATCGGCTTTTGCCCGCAGGTCTGGATCAAGCCCATCCGCACCGCCGATCGCCAGCATGAGGTCTCGTTTGCCGTTATCGCGATAACGGCCGATGACTTCCGAAAACGCCTGGCTGTCGAGCGCCTTGCCACGCTCGTCCAGCAGAACAAGGATAGCGCCTTCCGGCAAAGCCTTCTCAAGCGCTGCCGCCTCTTCGCGTTTGCGCGTGTCGGGGTTGGACGCCCGGCTCTCCTGTATCTCGGAAAGCTTGCCAAGTTCGAGACCAATAGCAGGCCCTGCCTTCGCGAAGCGGTCGAGATAACGGGACGCAAGATCCTTCTCCGGTCCGGCCTTAAGCCGTCCCACGGCAAAAAGAGTTATACGCATGTCCTGATCCGTCCGAATTCAAGCAGCCAAAATCTGCTCTCCCGGCGCGACGCGCCAGTTTCGCTTTAGCGGCTTTCGACGGTTCAGGCCAAGCCCAAACCGCTCAATGCAGAAGCGGTCCTTCCTCGATTTCCGGAGCTGCCCACATCTTTTCGATGTTATAGAACTCGCGGATTTCGGGGCGGAATACGTGAATGATCACGTCGCCGGTATCGATCAGAACCCAGTCGCCGGTCTCCTGTCCTTCAACACGGGCGGTGCCCAGTCCTTCGTCCTTGAGATCCGTGACCAGATGGTCACTGATCGCCATGACATGCCGGCTTGAGCGCCCGGTGACGACGATCATGTAGTCGCCGAGTGCCGACTTTCCAGCAATGTTGATGGTGATGATATCTTCTGCCTTGGAATCCTCGAGGCTTGCGAGGATCAGTTCGAGAGCACGAGCAGCGGCATCGACGCCACGTTCGGAACTCTGCGGGAGGATGGAAGCCATCCGTCCCTTGGCGTGTACTGTTGTCAGGGTTTTTCCTTTCTTACCAAGTAACAGCAACATCCACTTTCAGCGAATCCGATCAGGGCCGGCCGCTTCGTCGAAGGTGGCACCGAATGGTTAATCTTTCAAGGGAGAACCATAAAAGGTGATCGCAATACGCGAAACCTTCACATGCGAATCTGCTGTTGGGCTTTACTGGACTTTCTTGCTGTCGTTTGCGCGCAGGGCCGTCGAACTCAATGTTGAGCGGGGACCGTGAATAAAGGTCCATGCCGGTGCCCGGCGTTTCCACAGAGTGCCGATATCGTCCTCGTCGACGCGGGCATAATCGAAGGTCCGCGCCATTTTGGATGATAGAAATGAAAGCGTCGATCCCGGCCGATCGATGACGGCAATCGGAAACATCGAGACGATCTCCCGCCATTTCTGCCAGAGATGGAAGGAACTCAGGCTGTCGGCGCCCATGATCCAGACAAAATTCGCCTGCGGGTTCCTGGACTTTATGTGGGCAAGCGTATCGGCCGTATAGGAGCCGCCGAGCGTCTTTTCGAATGCCGTAACCTTGATGCGCGGGTCGTGTATGAGGCCTTCGCTCATCGAAATCCGATCGGAAAGCGGGGCAAGTTCGGTGCGGCTCTTCAAGGGATTGCCCGGTGTCACCATCCACCAAAGCTGGTCGAGGCCGAGACGGCGCAGTGCGATCTCGGCGACCAGCAGATGGCCTTCGTGCGGTGGATTGAATGAACCACCGAAAAGACCAATAGCCATGCCGCGTTCCACATGCGGCATGATCAGATAACGGCGGTCGATCTTCTGGTCCTCCACGTCGGCCGCGTCTCTATGGACGTATCTGGCCGGTGCCGTGCACGCGGTATTTGAACGAGGTCAACTGTTCCACGCCGACAGGCCCGCGGGCATGCATCTTGCCAGTAGAGATGCCGATCTCACCGCCCATTCCGAACTCACCGCCATCGGCAAACTGGGTGGAGGCATTGTGCAGCAGGATGGCCGAGTCGATCTCGTTGAAGAAGCGCGCCACCACTGTCGGATCCTCGGCGATTACGGCCTCCGTATGGTTCGAAGAATAGGTATTGATATGGCGGATGGCGCCATCGATGCCGTCAACGACGTCAACCGATATGACGGCATCCAGATATTCTGTGCGCCAGTCTTCCTCCGTCGCCGCCTTGGCCATGCTGTAAGTCAGCAACACGTCGGCGGAGCCGCGGATTTCGCAGCCGGCATCCTTGAGCGCTTGAAGCAATGGTATGAGATGCGTGCCGACAACAGCCCTGTCCACCAGCAGGGTTTCCGCGGCGCCACAGACGCCTGTGCGTCGCATTTTGGCGTTGACGACAATCTTCTTTGCCATGTCCAGATCGGCAGACGCGTCGACATAAATGTGGCAGAGGCCTTCGAGATGGGCAAAAACCGGTACCCTGGCTTCATTCTGGACGCGCGCAACGAGGCTCTTGCCTCCGCGGGGAACGATGACGTCGATCGCCCCGTCGAGCCCGGACAGCATGGCGCCAACGGCAGCGCGATCCGTGGTCGGGACGATCTGAATCGCATGTTCCGGAAGGCCGGCGGCCTTCAGGCCGGTGACGAGGCAGTTGTGGATAGCCTGCGATGAATGTGCCGAGTCGGATCCGCCGCGCAGAATGACGGCATTGCCGGCCTTCAGGCATAGCGCGCCGGCATCGGCGGTTACATTCGGGCGGCTTTCATAGATCACGCCGATGACGCCGAGCGGCGTACGCACACGCTCAATGTTCAAACCGTTCGGGCGATCCCAGGCCGCGATCACTTCACCTACCGGGTCGTTGAAGTCGGCGATCTCGCGAAGCGCCTGCGCCATGCCGAAAATGCTGTTTTCCGTCAGCGTCAGGCGATCGATGAAGGATGGGAGGAGATCTTTGCCCTCGATCTGTTTGAGATCCTCGGCATTCGCGGCCAAAATCTCGTCCTTGGCCACGATGATCGCGTCGGCCATGGCATGAAGCGCACTGTTCTTCGCTTCGGTCGGTGCAATGGCCAGCTGCCGTGCGGCGGCCTTTGCGTTGCGGCCGATCGTGGACATAACCGCGGCGATGTCGGTCGTCGAAACCTTATCCAGCATGGACAATGTCCTCCTTGCTGTTCGTCTTGCGCCGAATGCGGCCTGTCACCACGAGGTCGTCACGGTGGATCATTGCGGCGCGGCCGGCATGTCCAAGGATCGTTTCTATTTCGGTCGACTTGCGACCGATGATCTGACGCGCTTCATCGGCGTCGTAACTGACCAGTCCGCGTGCGATCTCCTGGCCATCCGTGCCGATGATCGCAACGGTGTCGCCACGATGAAAGGGACCGTCGATCCGACGAACGCCCGCGGGGAGGAGGCTCTTTCCGGAGCCGAGAGCACGTTCGGCCCCCTCATCGATATGAAGTTCGCCGGCCGGCTGCAATTGCCCGGCTATCCATGTCTTGCGAGCAGTCACCGGGGTTCCCGACGGGGCAAACCAGGAAGAGCGCGTTCCCTGTTCGATGGCCTGTAGCGGATGATCCGTTTTGCCCGAAGCAATGATCATGGCGCAGCCCGCACCGGTTGCGATCTTGCCGGCATCGATCTTGGTGCGCATTCCACCGCGCGACAGTTCGGATGCAGCGCCACCTGCCATCGCCTCGATCTCGGGTGTGATGGCCGGAATGATCTCGAGAAATTCAGCGTCGGGATCGAGATGCGGTGGCGCGCTATAGAGACCATCGATATCCGAGAGCAGGATCAAAAGATCAGCTCCCGTCATGGTGGCCACGCGTGCCGCGAGACGATCGTTGTCACCATAACGAATTTCCGATGTAGCGACCGTGTCGTTCTCATTGATGATCGGTACGGCCCCAATGCCCAGAAGCTGGTTGATCGTCGCACGTGCGTTTAGATAACGCCGGCGCTCTTCCGTATCACCGAGTGTCAGCAGGATCTGGCCGGCGATTATCTGGTCATGCGACAGGCTTTCCGACCATGCACGGGCAAGTGCGATCTGGCCGACGGCCGCCGCCGCCTGGCTTTCCTCCAGCTTCAGCGCGCCGGGGGGAAGATCGAGCACCGTGCGGCCAAGTGCAATGGCGCCGGAAGAGACAACGAGCACATCCATGCCGGATGCCTTGAGGCCTGCGATGTCGCTGCAGACGGAATCAAGCCACGCCGATTTCAGCCCGGTTTTCCGGTCCACCAGCAATGCGGAGCCAATCTTGATGACGACGCGCTTGTAGCTTGCGAGCGCTCTACGACCAATCGCAGCAGCCTCGTTCATTGCTCGTCATCCTCGTCGAATTCCTGCAATGGGGTCGAGCGGTCTGGAAGAGCGGTGTCTTGACCGTCGCTTGCCTCGATGATGACGTCGCGAAGAGCGCGCAGGACGTCGGTCATGCCCTTGCCAGTGACGGCAGAGATCAGGAACGGGGTTTGACCGCAGGCCTTTTCCAGTTCCTTCGCCTTTTTCTTCAGTTCCTTGTCATCAAGAATATCGATCTGAGACAGGGCGACGATCACCGGTTTGTCGATCAGGCCGCCGCCATAGGCTTCGAGCTCGGCCTTCACCGTTTTGTAGGACTGGCCAACGTTCTCTTCCAAAGAGGAAACCAGATGCAGCAGCACGCGGGTTCGCTCTACATGGCCGAGGAAACGGTCGCCGAGGCCGATACCCTCATGGGCACCTTCGATCAAGCCGGGAATGTCGGCCAGCACGAATTCGCGGCCGTCGATTGCCGCGACGCCAAGATTGGGATGAAGGGTTGTGAATGGATAGTTGGCGATCTTCGGTCTGGCGCGGGTAACCGAGGCAAGGAAGGTTGACTTGCCGGCATTCGGCAGGCCAACGAGGCCCGCATCGGCAATCAGCTTAAGTCGCAGCCAGACCGTCTTTTCCTCGCCTTCCAGGCCTGGGTTCGCCCAGTTTGGCGCCTGGTTGGTCGGAGACTTGAAATGGGTATTGCCGAAGCCGCCATTGCCACCCTTGGCGAGGCGGAACTTCTGTCCTTCCTTGATCAGGTCGATGATGAGGGTCTCGTTGTCTTCCTCGAAGATCTGCGTACCGACCGGAACTTTCAAGGTCACGCTGTCGCCGTTCGCACCGGTGCGGTTGCGGCCCATCCCGTGGATGCCGATCGACGCCTTGAAATGCTGCTGGAAGCGGAAGTCTATGAGTGTATTGAGGCCGTTTACCGCCTCCACCCAGACGTCGCCGCCACGGCCACCGTCGCCGCCGTCGGGACCGCCGAACTCGACGAATTTTTCCCGCCGGAACGAAACCGCACCTCCGCCCCCGTCGCCGGAGCGAATATAGACTTTTGTTTCGTCGAGAAATTTCATCTTGCTGCCGTCAGTCTTGTGTTACGCAACGTCATCAGGGATTTCTGGACGCCTTCTGATGCGTTTCGATACCGTTCGTTGCCTTTGAGGTCAAAGATTATCATGAAGTTCGTCAGCTATAACGTTCAATACGGCATCGGCATGGACGGACACTTCGACCCGGAACGTATTGCTGAGACGATCCGGACGGCCGATGTGATCGCTCTCCAGGAAATCACCCGCGGATCTCCGAAGAATGGCGGCATCGATCTTGTCGGCCGCTTTGCCGATATGCTGCCTGATCACTTTCATGCCTATGGTGCGCCCTGCGATGTGCTGCTCAATACCGAGACCGTTAATGGCCGGCTGGTGGAACGGCGTTTTCAGTTCGGAAACATGATCCTGTCGCGGTTTCCGATCCTCTCCACCCGTCACTTTTTGCTGCCGCGAACGCGCAGTTTCGACAAGCTCAACCTGCAGCGCGGGGCGCTTGAAGTCCTGATCGATACGCCTTCTGGACCGATCAGGGTCTATTCCGTGCATCTCGACCACGTTTCTCCTGACGAGCGGATTGCGCAGATCGCCTATCTCAAGCAACGCGTTCTCAACTTCGCCGCGGAGGGCGGATCCCTCACCGCCGGCAGCGAGGACGGGTTGCCACAGCTTCCTCTGCCGGACGATTTTGTCGTCATGGGCGATTTCAACATGGTGCCGGGATCGGACGAATACATCGCTGCCGTCGGTCGGCCGGATCGCTATTATGGCCGGTCCCTTCGCGCAGATCAGTTCGTCGACGTTCTCGATCATCTCGGAAGCCTGTCGGTTGAAAGCTACAGCTGGGCGGAGCCGCCGGGCGAAGGAACGGTCAGAATGCATCTCGACTATTGTTTCATCAATGCCGGTCTGGTGCCGCGGCTCAAGTCCGCGTCAGTCGACAATACTGTGCTGGGCTCGGACCATTTTCCGGTTTGGGTTGAGATCGGATAACCATCCCCGGCGGGTGCCGGGGATGGTGGGTCGTATCTAGCGTGGCTGCGGCAGGATAAGGTCGCTGGCTTCGAGAATTGTCTCGATCTGCGGCACCATGCGGTTGCGTGAGATCGAGAAGATCTCACCTGCATTGGCAATCTGGAAGCCAAGCTTTCTCTGGATGTTGAGCGAAGCCAGATTGTCGGCAAAGGCTCCGGAACGAAGAACCGCCTCCGGCATCCGCCGGAAGAAGCGCTCCAGAACGGCACCGGCCGCCTCAGTCATGTAACCGCGGTCCCAGTAATACCGGTTCAGCCAGTAACCGAGATGCCAGCCGTTTCTGCGCAACTCCATGCCGACGGCGCCGATATGGACGTCGTCGCCGGTGGTGATGGCAAGGTTCCAGTCCGGAACGAGGCCGGACGTCTGGCGCACCAGCCAGTCAAGCGCGTCCTCCCGGTGATAGGGCTGGGGCACGCGGGCGAGCATGCGGGCCACCTTGAAATCGCCAAGCGAGACGGAGATCGCCTCCGCATCGGCCAAACGATGTGGCCGCAAGGTCAGCCGCTGAGAGCGGATGACCGGGCAGGGACCGGGCGAAAGCTGCCGTTCGGCGGCCCTGTCTACGACGGCGGCGTTCATCTCAGCTCTCCCCAGCTTCTCAAGGATATCCAGGTCTTCCGATCCAGCCGGAACCACTCGACCGGCACCATGGCGCCCTCCGCCAGGCAATCGATCATGCCGGCACCCTGAAACTGGAAGCCGCATTTCTGGATCACCCGCTTCGACGCAATGTTGGTAACCCGGCAACGCGCGTCGATCTGGTCGATTTCGCTTCTGGTGCGGAAGGCCATGTCGATCAGCGCGTGGGCGGCTTCGGTACCGTAAGCCTTGTTCCAATGGGGTTCGCCGAGCCAATAGCCGATCTCGAGCGTGCGCTCATCCTGCTGTGGTTCAAGTGCGCAGCAGCCCAGGAAGGCGCCGTCATTTCCTCGGGTAATGGCATAGACGCATTTGCCAATCTCGCCGGCATTCGTGCGTCGCACGAAATCGGCTGCGTCTTTCGCCGTGTAAGGATGCGGCATGCGCGACACCATGGTCGCGATGGCGGCATTGTTGGCGAGATGGGCAAGTGCGTCGATGTCTTCTTCGTGGGGAGCGCGGAGAACCAGTCTCGGCGACAATAAGACAGGGCACTCGCTTCTCGACCGGTCCTCGGACCGGTCCGGCCTCAGCCGTTCTTCCGGCGGCCGTGATTGGCTCGCCCTCAACAATTCGACTTGCATGGTTCAGTCTCCTTAAGGATCAAAAGAAAAAGGGGAGGTGGGTGGCGCCCCATCTCCCCTTTTCTTTGACTGAACCTTCAAACGTTCAACCGGGTCGATGAGACGCCGGTTGCATAACGCTTGCCGGCTTTATTCTGCGGCTTCCGCTTTCGGCATAACGGACACGTATACGCGGCCGTTAGCCTTCGTACGGTAATTCACGTTGCCGGCGGTGAGTGCAAAAATCGTGTGATCCTTGCCGAGGCCGACATTGGCGCCCGGATGCCACTGCGTACCGCGCTGGCGCAGGATAATGTTGCCCGGAATGACGACTTCGCCGCCGAACTTCTTCACGCCAAGGCGCTTGGATTCGGAATCACGACCGTTACGCGACGAACCGCCAGCTTTTTTATGTGCCATTGGATTTCTCCTTTACCTTCGAAACCTGATTAGCCGAGAATGTCGGTGATGCGGACAACCGTGTGATGCTGGCGATGGCCGCGAATTCGCTTCGAATTCTGGCGACGACGCTTCTTGAAGGAGAGAACCTTCTTGCCACGGTTATGCTCGACAACTTCGGCCTTTACGGTTGCACCCGAAACGAATGGGGCACCGATCTTGGCATCGGCGCCTACGCCGACGACCAGGACTTCGTTGAATTCTACAACTGCACCAGCTTCGGCTTCCAGCTTTTCGATGGTCAGCACGTCGTTGGCGGCCACGCGGTACTGCTTACCGCCGGTCTTGATGACTGCGAACATTTTATATCCTTTCATGTTCGTTCCGGCTCTCTTCCAAAAGGAATGGCCGTCTTTTTGTCAGTCGGTCTAGCAGGGGGTTAGAAGAGAGAAATCCCTTCAAAACGGATCTGCCGGTGAAATTGCGAGGAAACTCATGGTATCCCCCGCAATCGACAGGAGTGGACGATTTTCCACAACCTGAACGCAGGCGGGCTTACGCGAGCGACAAAAAACTGTCAAGGCGAAAGGATATGAAGACTTGCATTTCGCCCCTTGCCAGCCCGATTTTTCGCCGCTATGAGACAGCCCGCGCACAACTTGCGCCGACCAGCAAAGCGGAGAGGTGGCTGAGTGGTCGAAAGCACCGCACTCGAAATGCGGCATACGGGCAACCGTATCGTGGGTTCGAATCCCACCCTCTCCGCCATGCCGTTCCTTTGATTTCATTCAGGGTATTTTCGTCATTTGCTCTCGGACAGCGCTGATCGGCATAGCGAAGAAGTGAGCTCGCGAACTCCAGCTTTGTCCTTGCGAGCGGCAAGGTCTTGTCCTGCAATATCTTCCGCAGCGGTGGATTTGTGGTAGACGGTTATCATGGACGCGCTTTCAGATTCCACTCCGATTTATAATCCGCCGCTGGATCCTTATGTTTCACTCATTCACCGTGACACGGATTTTCTTGTCTTCGACAAACCCAGCGGTCTGCTTTCGGTGCCTGGGCGCCATCCCGCGCTCCAGGACAGTCTCCTGACGCGTGTGCAGAAAGATTTTCCGCAAGCATTGATCGTGCACCGGCTGGACAAGGATACATCCGGTGTCGTGCTGATGTCGCTCAACCGCAAGGCTCATGCCTTTGTCGCGGCGCAATTTGCTGCGCGCATCACCAGAAAAAGCTATGTCGCGGAAGTGTGGGGGCAGGTCCAGGGCAAGGAAGGAATGATCGATCTACCTTTGGCGATCGATCCGGCGAATAAACCTCGCCATCGCGTCGATCACGATCACGGCAAGCCTGCGCAAACTCGCTGGCAGGTCGTTGGTCATGGTCAGAACACGACGCGCATTCGGCTGTTTCCGCTGACTGGACGCACGCATCAGTTGCGCGTGCACATGAAAGCGATGGGGCATGTGATCCTGGGCGACGAATTCTATGCCGATGGTGATGCGCTGTCGGCCTCGAACCGTCTGCTTCTTCACGCCGAAGAATTGGGTTTCCGTCATCCTGACGGATCGGAGGTCACATTCATGGCCGCCACGCCTTTTTGAGGTTGGACAGTGACGCAGAAACTCGAAAAAACGCCCTTGATCGTTGATTTTGTCGGCGGGGCGGTGGGCCATCGCTTCCGCTCCGGCGAGGGGCGTAAACAAGACTTGGCGAAAGCCGTGGGGTTTTCGAACGGTGTGATTCCGGAGATCGTTGACGCAACGGCGGGCCTCGGTCGTGATGCTTTTTTCTTGGCATCTCTCGGAGCGCGCGTGACGCTGATCGAGCGCTCGGCAACAATGCATGCTCTCCTTGCGGAAGGCCTTGAGCGGGCTCACGCAAATGGGGGGCGCCATGCCGAAACGGTCGAGCGAATGACATTGATATTCGGCGAGTCCCGGGCGCTGCTTCCGGAAATGCGGCCGCAAGTCATCCTGATCGATCCGATGCACCCGCCGCGCGACAAAACGGCGCTGGTCAAAAAGGAGATGCGGTTGATCCGGGAGATCGTCGGCACCGACCCTGATTCCATCGAGCTCATGCAGGTGGCGCTGGAAGCCGCGCGAAGCCGGGTCGTGTTGAAATGGCCCTTGCGCGGAGAGCCTATGCCGGGCCTACGCAAACCGTCTCATCAGATCGCGGGTAAAAGCACCCGTTACGACGTTTTCGTCAAGGCGAAGATCGGCGAGATTGCCGCCTATGTCGACAGCTAATGTGTTCGCTCGCTGTCGGAGGTTACTTTGAGGCACTCTGACGCCACGCTACAGACCCAATCCGGTTCCGTAGAGAGAAAACAAGCCAGTTTTTCGCCGCCATGTGGCAACCCGTGCAACGCACCTGCGCCGACCAGCAAAGCGGAAGAGATGGTTGAGCGGTCGAAAGCACCATTGCTTCTTTGCGACACTGCCAAGCGTCGGCGCCGCCCCCTGCAACGCCTTTGTACAGGCGGTATCGGATGAAGAATAACCTCGCCGATACTGCCCAGTTTAGCGATCAGCCCCTGTCCCATGACAACGATCCGGAGCACGGGACACGGTTGAAGGCTGACTATGTGTTTTGGGGATTCAAAATGCACTATGCCGCCTATTGGCGCCGATGGTCGTAAGCCAAGTTCCTGCGGTCACGATCAATCCAGGTGCGACAGAAAGTCGGATACCGTCTTCATGCAAAGTGACTCTTCCTCGACATGCGGCATGTGGCTCGACTGTTCGAACAGCACCCATTCGCATGCCTTGACCATGTCGACATAAGGCTTGACCACCAGCGGCGTCGCCTCGTCGTATTTTCCGGATAGGAGCAGCGTCGGTGCCAGGATAAGATGCAGGCGGTCTTCGATCGTCCAGTCCTTCATCGTGCCGATGACGTGGAATTCGGTGGGACCGTTCATATTACGATAAACGGTGTTGTCCTCGTCCATGATGGCGAAGGTGCGGGCGACTTCCGGCGGCCAGGGTGTGACGCGGCAGACATGGCGATCATAAAACACACGCGAAGCTGCGATATATTCGGGATCCGAGATCGTGCCGGCCTTTTCGTGTTTCAGCAGCGTATCCTGCACATCCTGAGGTAATTCCCGGCGCAGTCGATTGGCTTCGGAAACCCAGGTATGCATGTTGGCTGGCGAGTTGGCGACGACGAGTGCCTTCAATCCCTGCGGTTGTCGTACCGCATGTTCGGCGCCCAGCATACCGCCCCAGGACTGGCCCAAAAACGCGTAGCGATCCTGTATGCCGAGGTGGTTCAGCAAGGCATCGAGTTCTTCGAGAAACAGGGCAGGGGTCCAGAAGTCCGGGCCTTTTTCGGGCAAGCGGGTCGAATTGCCGTTGCCGAGCTGGTCGTAATGGATGACCGCACGTCCGTCGATCTCCGTGATGCCCTTAAAGCTGTCGACATAGTCATGCGTGCATCCGGGGCCGCCATGGGCCACGATCAGCGGCAGCTTTGCGCTGTCGAGCGAGCCTGTGATGCGATACCAGGTTCGGTACTCGCGAAAGGGCAAGAAGGCTTCTTTCACAGCAATTGCAGGCACATGCGTCTCCATCTCGTGGCGGTCGATGGAAAAGCATAACGTGGCGACACGCGGCGCGGCAGCTATCACAAGTTATAGGATGGCCGGTCTTCGAGCAGCCGATAATGGGCGGCGCGGACAACCGCCTGGGTGCGGTTCTTGGCGCCGAGTTTCTTGGCCGCCGCATTGAGATGCATCACGACTGTGGGGACAGAGCGATCGATGATGCGGGAAATTTCCTTGGCGGAAAGTCCTTCGGCAGAATAACGCAGACACTCGCGCTCGCGCTCCGTCAGTCGCGTCGTACCGGAGCGAAACGTCTGGTCATCGAACAGTGAATAGGCTGCTTCGTGAAAGACGTGGGCCAGCAGGTTGAAATCGGCAATGTAGCGCAGTGCGTGGCGCTCAAACTGGTGATTTCCACCGAATCGCACGCCGGTGACCGTCGCGTAGTCGCCGCGGGGCATATGGACAGGAACGGTGACGCCGGTCGACATGTCTCTCTCGCTGAGATAACGCGCCACGGGTGCGGTGTCCTCGGTCATGAAGCGGCGGATCAGCGTGTCTGCTTCCGCATCGTAATTCCAGAAAAACGGCGCCGAGGTGCGCAACGCAACCTGTTGCACGGGGTCGATGCGGAAATAACCGCGATCGAACCAGTAATCACGCATGTCTTCGGATATGTTGCGCAGTTTCAGCAGCGACGGGATCATGATCCCGCCATCGAGATCGTAGGGTACCGGGGTGTAATCGTAGATCAGTGCTTCGAAGCCGATCGCCTTCATCGCCTCGAAAATCTGGTCGATACGACCGTCCAGCGTCCGATGCGCGGTAAACTGGCTTCTTATCGTGCCGATTTCGTCAATCATCGCGGGCTCCGGTGCCGGGCAAGCGCTGATCCTATCACTTCTTATAGCTGGCGCCCAAGAGCGTTTGCGGTAAAAATCGGCCGTGCTCAAATATTAAGCAAGCGATGTTTTCTCCGGGGTGGCCAATGTGGCGTGAAATCGAGCCCGATGCTCGGCACGAGATTGAAGTCGATGGCCATAAAGTGGTTGCCTACAGCTTTGGTGACGGCCCTGAGACCGTATTGTGCCTGAATGGCGGGCCGGGCCTGCCCTGCGACTATCTGCGTGAAGCCCATTCCTGCCTGATCGACAAAGGCTATCGTGTCGTCGCCTTCGATCAGCTCGGTACCGGTGCATCAGATCGTCCGACTGATCCGTCGCTCTGGACAATCGGCCGTTATGTCGAGGAAACGGAGACGGTCCGCAAGGCGCTCGGGCTCGGCAAGGTGCACATGCTCGGCCATTCGTGGGGCGGCTGGTTGGCGATCGACTACGCGCTTACCTACCCGGAAAATCTTCAGACGCTGATCCTTGAAGATACCGTTGCCGACATGCCGCATCTGATCTCGGAGCTGGAACGGCTGCGCGCGGCGCTTGGACCGGAAACAGTTTCGATGATGCAGAAGCATGAGGCGCAGGGCACTTACGACCATCCGGAATATCTCGCCGCTGTCACCATCCTCAATTATCGCCATGTCTGCCGCCTGCCGGAATGGCCAGCTCCGATCAACCGGTCTCTTGGTGACTGGAACATGGGACCTTACGGCACCATGCAGGGCCCGAACGAATTCCTCTATATCGGCAACCTGAAGGACTGGAACCGGATTGCCGACCTGCCGCGCATGACGGTGCCGACGCTGATCACCTGCGGCGAACATGATGAACTGACCCCGGCCTGCGCGCTCAAGATGAAACTCGCCATCCCGAATGCTGAGCTCAAGGTCTTTGCCAATGCGAGCCATATGCCCTTTTACGAAAACCCGGCGGACTATTATCCGGCGCTTTTCGATTTCCTGGCACGCAACAGGCCGAACTGATGCATAGACCGGTCAACGATCGTATCGGACGACGGAGGTGTCATGCATCGGTATAGGTTCGTTCTTCTGAGGCCGCTGCAGTTCCTGCCGGTCATTTTCGGGATCAGTATCATAACCTTCATTCTGGTACGGCTGATCCCCGGCGACCCGGCGCGCGTTTTGCTCGGCACACGCGCGACGCCGACGGCGATCGCCAATATCCGTGCGCAATTCGGTCTCGATGAGCCGATCTGGATGCAATATCTCTATTTCCTGCGAAATCTCGCCAATGGCGAGATGGGCAAATCGATCCTCTACAAGATCGACGTACTGAAGCTGATCGCAACACGTATCGAGCCGACGCTCGCGCTCGTTGTCTGCAGCCTGCTGCTGTCGATCGCCATCGCCGTGCCGATGGCGTCGATTGCCGCGCGCAATGCGGGCCGTGCGCCGGATCATGCGGTTCGTATCCTCTCCACTTTCGGCATCGGTTTCCCGCCTTTCTGGCTCGGCCTGATGCTGATCATCCTTTTCAGCGTCAAACTCGACCTCCTGCCCGTGTCGGGTTACGGCGCCACATTCGGCGACAAGCTCTCCCATCTGATCCTGCCGAGCCTCACGATCGCACTGTCGCTGTCGACGGTGCTGATACGCAGCCTGCGCGCGGCGATGATCGAGGGACTGAAATCGGATGTGGCCACGGCGGCGCGGGCCCGCGGCATGCCCGAACGCATCGTTTTCTGGCGGCATGTCCTGCCGAATTCGCTGGTGCCGACGATCAATCTCCTGGCCGTCAACACCGGTTGGCTGATCGGCGGTACGGTGGTGATCGAAAGTGTCTTTGCTCTGCCCGGCATGGGGCAATTGCTGGTGCGGGCAATCTTCTCGCGCGACTACATGGTGGTGCAGGGCGTCGCGATGGTGTTTGCCTGCGCAACAGTGCTCGTCAGTTTTCTTGCCGATATCGCCACCGTCGCGGCCGATCCGAGGATAAAGCTGTGAGCGCTGGTGCCATTTCCCTTTCTCCGTCCGGCTGGAGGATTTTTCTGGGCAGGCGGGCGATGCTTACAGCCGGCGCGTCGATCATGCTGTTCTTCATCCTGATCGCCGTGTTTGCGCCTCTGATCGCGCCTTACGATCCGATCCTGCAGGACAGCAGTGCGCGGCTGCAGGCGCCGTCTCTTCCGCATCCTTTCGGCACCGACAATTTCGGTCGCGATATTCTCTCCCGCATCATCTGGGGTGCACGCATCGACCTGCAGATCGCGTTCATCGGCGTCGCCTTTCCATTTGTCATCGGCACGATTGTCGGCACAGTTGCAGGCTTTTTCGGCGGCATCGTCGATGCGGTCTTCATGCGGATCGTCGATATTATCATCGCCTTCCCCTTTCTGGTTTTGATGCTGTCAATCATCACCATTCTGGGGCCGGGGCTTTCCAGCTTCTACATCGCCATGGCGCTGGTCGGCTGGGTCTCCTATGCAAGGCTGATCCGGGCGCAGATCCTTGTCTTGAAAAATAACGACTACGCAGTCGCCGCCGTCAGCCTGGGTTTTGGCCGGATAAGGATCATGTTCCGCCATCTACTCCCCAATGCCATCGCCGGATCGATCGTCTTTTCGATGTCGGATGCGGTCCTGGTCCTGCTTTCGGGCGCGGCCGTGAGTTATCTGGGGTTGGGCGTTCAGCCGCCCGTCGCCGAATGGGGTGTTATGGTCGCGGAAGGCCAGAGCTTCATCACCACAGCGTGGTGGATCACACTGTTTCCCGGCTTCTCGATCGTCTGCCTCGCTTTCGGCTTCAGCATTCTGGGCGATGCACTCGGCGAACTGCTGGGAGTGCATGAATGAGTGCTCCAGTTCTTTCTGTCCGTGACCTGACCGTCAAAGCCCATCTCGACGGGGAAACGCGTGTCCTGCTGGATTGCGTAAGCCTGGATCTTGCGAAAGGTGAAATCCTCGGTCTGGTCGGCGAAAGCGGTTCCGGCAAGAGCCTGTTCTGCCGCTCGCTCGTACGGCTGCTGCCATCTTCGCGGCTGAAGATCGAGGGCGGCGCTGTTCTTCTCGAAAGCAGAGATCTGACCGCCCTTAGCGATGCCGAGATGCTCAAGGTGCGTGGCGGCGAGATCGGCATGATCTTCCAGAACCCGTCGAGCCATCTGGACCCGGTCATGCGGATCGGTGACCAGATTGCCGAGGGTATCCGGTATCATCAGGGCCTCGACGACAAATCGGCTCGTCAGGCCGCGACCGAGATCCTGTCGCAGGTCGGTTTCCCCGATCCGATCCGGCAGTATGACAGCTATCCGCACGAATTTTCCGGCGGCATGCGCCAACGTGCGATGATTGCCGTGGCACTTTCCTGCGATCCGAAGATCCTGATTGCCGATGAGCCGACGACGGCGCTCGACGTGACGATCCAGGCGCAAATCCTGGCTTTGCTGATGCAGCTTCGCGACAAACGCGGCCTGTCAATCATCCTGATCACCCATGACCTCGGCATCGTGGCACAGACCTGCGATCGCATCGCGGTCATGCGCGGTGGCAAACTACTTGAACAGGGGCTGAAGCGGCAGATCCTGTCTCGGCCGTGCGATCCCTACACGATCAAGCTCATCCACAGCCATCCATCAATGTCTGACGCCGAGCCCGTGGTGGCCGCCACTGCAGCGTCGGCAAGGCCGGTCCTGGAAATCGACGACCTGCATGTGCGTTTTCCTGTCGGGGGAAGCCTGTTCAGGGGGAGTGCGGCCAAAACGATATCGGCCGTCTCCGGCGTCAGCCTGCAAATCATGCCTGGCGAGACGGTCGGAATCGTCGGCGAATCCGGCAGCGGCAAGAGCACGCTCGCCCGCGCCGTGCTCGGCCTCACGCCGATATCGTCCGGCCACATCAGCTTTGAAGGTTCCGATCTTGCCCTGCAGAGACAGGCGAGCCTGGCAAAGCTGAGGCGCGAGGCGGCGATGGTTTTCCAGGACCCGTTCAATGCGCTCAATCCGCGAATGACCATCGGGCAGACGATTGGCGAGGTGCTGGCGGTGCAGGGTAAGGTCGCCAAGGCAGATATTCCGCAGCGTATTGCCGAGTTGCTCGATCTTGTCGGGCTGGAACGCGAGTTTGCCAGCCGGAAACCGCGCTCGATGAGCGGCGGGCAATGCCAGCGCGCCGGCATTGCCCGTGCGCTGGCCGTCGATCCGAAGCTGATCATTGCCGACGAATGTGTTGCGGCACTCGATGTCACTATTCAGGCGCAAATCATCGATCTTTTTCGCGAACTGACGGCGCGGATGAACCTCACGCTGCTGTTCATCGCCCATGATCTGGCGATCGTCCGCAATCTTTGTGCCCGCACCATCGTCATGTATCGCGGCGAAGTGGTTGAGGACGGGCCGTCCGAACAGGTCTTCTCGCGGCCCAGTCATCCATACACGGCGTCACTTATCGCGGCGATCCCGGATATCGATCCGGGCAAGTCGTTGTTCGACGGTGCCCGCAACACCCCTCAGAACATCCCATCCATCAAGAGCATGCCATAACAAAGAAGGGAACGACATCATGAACAGGAAGTGGAAATCGATCGGGTTTGCGGCATTTGCCGCGGCCCTCAGCCTCAGTGCCAGCTTTGCCGAAGCCGCCGGTGTTCTGACCATCGGCCGCCGCGAGGATTCGACTACGTTCGACCCGATCAAATCGGCACAGAATGTCGACAACTGGGTCTTCTCGAACGTCTTCGACGTCCTTATCCGTGTCGACAAGACCGGTACCAAGCTGGAGCCGGGCCTTGCCGAGAGCTGGACAGTTTCGGACGACGGGCTGACCTACACATTCAAGATTCGTGATGCAAAATTCTCCGACGGCTCGCCTATCACCGCCGAAGACGCCGCCTTCAGCCTGTTGCGCATCCGCGACAACGAAGGTTCGCTCTGGAGCGACAGCTACAAGATCGTCGAGACGGCAGAGGCGACGGACCCGAAGACGCTGACCGTAAAGCTGAAAACGCCGTCCGCACCGTTCCTGTCGACACTTGCGCTGCCGAACGTCTCGGTCCTGTCGAAGAAGGCAGTCGAAGCCGGAGAGGACGCTTTTGCCGAGCTGCCGACGGCATCGTCGGGCGCCTTCACGGTCAAGGAGTGGCGTCGGGGTGATCGCGTCATTCTCGAAAAGAACCCCAATTTCTGGCAGGCGGACCGGGTGAAGCTCGATGGCGTCGAGTGGATCTCGGTGCCCGACGACAATACCCGCATGCTGAACGTGCAGGCAGGGCAGTTGGACACCGCCATCTTCGTACCTTTCTCCCGCGTCGAAGAACTGAAAAAAGATGCCAATCTCAATGTCCTGATCGACACATCGACCCGCGAGGACCATCTGTTGATCAACCACGAGCATGGTCCGCTTGCCAAAAAGGAAGTGCGCCAGGCACTCGATATGGCGATCGACAAAAAAGCGATCGTCGATACCGTGACCTTTGGCATCGGCACGGTCGCGAATTCCTACATCCCGAAGGGCTCGCTCTACCATTATGATGCCAACTACCAATACCCCTACGATCCGGCAAAGGCGAAGGCCATGCTGGCGGATGCCGGCGCGTCGGACCTGTCACTGAATTACGTGGTAAATGCCGGTAACGAAGTGGATGAGCAGATCGCCGTCCTGCTGCAGCAGCAGCTTGCCAAGGCGGGCATCACCGTCAACCTGCAGAAGGTCGATCCGAGCCAGAGCTGGAACATGCTGATCGACGGCAGCTATGATATTTCGGTCATGTACTGGACCAACGACATCCTTGATCCCGACCAGAAGACGACCTTCGTACTCGGCCACGACACCAATATGAACTACATGACCCGTTACAAGAGCGACAAGGTGAAGGACCTGGTGGCTGCTGCCCGCCTGGAGCTCGATCCGAAGAAGCGGGAAGCGATGTATGTCGAGATCCAGAAAACCGCCAAGGACGATGTCCACTGGGTCGATCTCTATTACAGCCCCTACATCAACGTCGCCCGCAAGAACGTCGAGAACTTCCATCAAAACCCGCTCGGTCGCTTCTTCCTCGAAGACACCGTGAAGAACTAAAAACAGAGGCCAGGTGCGAAAGCGCCTGGCCTCAAGACGCCCATCGTAGCGTCGTCTGCGTCGCAGATATAACGCAAGGCTTGGCTGCATCGCGGCCAACGGCGTTGGTTACAAAATGATTTCTCATTAAATTTCAGTCGTATGGTGACGGAGGATGGCTGATGGCCAATATCTGTCGCTGCTACTCTTGACATATGTCATATGTCAAGAGTAGCTTCCAATTGCGGTGTTGATCTTGAGGAGGATCGGAGCCGCGCTCTGGGAGGAGACTACCTGTGAATGCTACTTATGCTGAGCTCGCCAAGCGCGGGCGGGCTGATGCGCGCCCTGTCGTTATTTCTTGCTGCGCGCTATCGAACGCTGGCTGCCTGTCCGTTCTTTGGGCATGCGGCTCATGAATTATCAATTCAGCTTTGACTTCCTGAGGGAATATTGGCCGCTTCTTTTGAGCGGCACCCTGGCAACGATCCAGATGTCGGTTGTCGTGACCGTGGTCGGCTTCATTCTCGGCACGCTGTGCGCCATCGCCAGCTCAAGCCGCTACAAGATCCTGCGGATCATTGTTGCCATCTATGTGGAAGCAATCCGCAACACGCCGCTGCTGGTTCAGCTGTTTCTCGTTTATTTCGGCTTGTCGTCGCTTGGCCTGAAGTTCTCGGCGCAGACATCGGCGCTGATCGGCCTGACGATCAATGTGGGGGCCTATTCGAGTGAAATCATTCGCGCCGGCCTGCAGGCAATCCATCCGAGCCAACTTGAGGCGGCCGATGCGCTGGGCTTGTCGCGTCTGCAGATGCTGGCAGGGATCATGCTGCCTCCGGCTCTCGAAAAGGTTTACCCCGCTCTGGTCAGCCAATATGTCCTGCTGATGTTGGCGACCAGCGTCGCCTCGCAGATTTCGGCCGAGGAATTGACCGGTGCGGCTGCGCGCATCCAGTCGATCACGTTCAGATCCTTCGAGGTCTATATCGTCATCCTGGTGATCTATCTCGCCCTCTCCTTCCTCATGCGTGGCCTGTTCGGCGCATTGGGGCTCCTGCTGTTTCCGCGCAAGCGGCGGCTTGGCACAAACCTTTAGGGAGCGCGTGATGTTTCTGAGCTTCTCATGGGTTCATATCCAGGTCCTGCTGATCGGCCTTTCATGGACGATCGTGTTGTCGCTGATCAGCTTCGTTTTCGGCGGGATGCTCGCGTTTGCCGTGGCTCTTGGCGGGATCTCCAAAAATGGAAAAGTCCGGTCTCTGGCAACCGGCTACATAGCGCTGGTGCAGGGCACGCCGGTGCTGATCCTGATGTTTCTGATCTATTTCGGCCTGCCCGTATTCGGCATCGAGGTTTCCTCGCTGTTTGCAGCCAGCGTGGCGATGATCGTCTTCTCCAGCGCATTTCTCGGCGCCATCTGGCGCGGCAGTCTGCTGTCGGTCTCCAAGACCCAGTGGGAAGCTGCCGATTGCCTGGCGCTGACCGGCTGGCAAAGGCTGTTTCTCGTCATCCTGCCGCAAGCCGTGAAGATCGCCACGCCACCGACCGTCGGTTTCATGGTCCAGATCGTCAAGAACACGTCGCTTGCCTCGATCATCGGCATGGCCGAGGTCACCTATATCGGCAAGCAGATCAACGCATCGACCTTCCAGCCGTTCACCACCTATCTCGTCATCGCGATTTTCTACTTCGCCATTTGCTACCCACTGTCGGCGCTGAGCCGCAGGTTCGAGAGGATTTACAGTGTCAGCCATCGTTAAATTTGAGGGCGTCCACAAGAGCTACGGTGCATTGCAGGTACTCAAGGGGATCGATCTCGATATCGAAAAAGGCCAGGTGGTGGCTCTGATCGGCCGAAGCGGATCCGGGAAAAGCACGGCTCTGCGCTGCATAGACCGGCTCGAGATCATCCAGGAAGGCGACATATGGGTCTGCGGCCATCGGGTCAGCGATCCCAAGCTCGACCTCAGGGCCTTGCGGCAGGATGTCGGCATCGTCTTCCAGAGCTACAATCTGTTTCCGCACCTGACCGTGGAACAGAACATCACGCTTGCACCACGCTGGGTGAAGAAGGTCGACAAGGCCGAGGCCCGCGAATTGGCCAAGGACGTATTGCGGCAGGTCGGGCTTGCCGAAAAGATCGATGCCTATCCAGAACAGCTTTCGGGTGGCCAGCAGCAGCGTGTCGCGATCGCCAGATCGCTGGCGATGAAGCCGAAAGTGATGCTGTTCGACGAGGTGACGTCGGCACTTGATCCGGAACTGACCGGGGAGGTGCTCAAGGTCATCGAGGATCTCGCTCGCAACGGCATGACGATGCTGCTCGTCACCCACGAAATGGCTTTCGCCGAGCGCGTCGCAAACATGATCGTATTCATGCACCAAGGGCAGGTCTGGGAAAAGGGCGGGCCAACGATCCTGACCGCACCGCAGACGGCCGAACTCAAGAATTTCGTCGGTTCGCATCACTGACCGAGAAAGGCGGCGCTGGTGGAGGACCTGCGCCGATCAACATTCACCGGAGGAGACATCATGCCTGTAATGAAGACATCCAGAGGATTGCGAACGCTTGCACTCGGCCTTGGCCTTGTCGCGCTTTTCGCCCAGTCCGCCCTTTCCGACCAGCTCGACACCATTCGCCAGCGCGGCAAGCTTCAGGTCGCGATCGATCTCGGCAACCCACCCTATGCGATGATGGATGCGTCCTTCCAGCCGACCGGATCGGAGGTTGAGACTGCCAAGCTTCTGGCCGAGGATATGGGCGTCAAGGTCGAGTTCCTGACCGTTCCGACATCCGCTCGTATCCCGTTCCTGGTATCGGGCAAGGCTGATGTTGCGGTATCGACATTGTCGATCACCAAGGAGCGCCTGCAGGTCGTCGATTTCAGCATTCCCTATGCCGATACCAGCATCGTGGTCGCCGGGCCGAAGGCGCAGAAGATCGCGTCTTACGCGGATCTGGCGAACATGCAGGTGGCCGTTACCCGCGGCACTGTCAACGATACCAACCTGACCGAAGCGACGGCCAAGGTTCCGGGTGTGCAGATCGTTCGCTTCGAGGACGATCCGACCTCCAGCGCCGCCGTGACCAGCAATCAGATGTCCATCTATGCGACCTCGCGTCCGCTGCTGAACGCCCTGATTAAGTCCAATCCGAAGCTCGATATCGAGGAAAAATTTGTTGCCCGATCCTACCCGCTCGGCGTTGCCATCCGCAAGGGCGAGCCTGGCCTGACCAAGTGGATCAACGAATGGATCAAGACCAATCTCGATAACGGAAAGCTGCTCGATATCTATCAGAAGTACCACAATGTCCGGCTGGACCCGAAGCGTCTGGCGGAAATTGACCTTCCCCGTTGATCATGAGGCGGAGGGGGACTGCCCCTCCGCCATCACTGCAAGCGTCCCATTTTCAGGAACATCAGAATGACCAATCTATTCAATGTCGAGGGCAGGATTGCAGTCGTGACCGGCGGCCTCGGCCAGCTCGGCACGCAATTCAGCAAGTCGCTTGCGGAGGCCGGCGCCAAGGTGGCGATCTTCAGCCGGCGTGCGGTTGGAGCCGACGTTCTCGAGGAAAAGTTTCCGGGGCTGACGGAGAATATCCGCGTCTATGTGGCGAGCGTGACCGACAAGGAGGCGCTTGAGGAGGCGACCGGCCAACTCATCGCGGATTGGGGCGTGCCTCATATCCTGGTAAACAATGCCGGCATCGATTCCAAGCCGTCAGGTTCCGCCGACCAGAATAGTCCGTTTGAGGTCTATCCCAAAAAATACTGGGATGAGATTATCGACACCAATCTGACCGGTGTCATGCTTTGCTGCCAGGTCATCGGGTCTAAGATGGCCGAGGCCGGGCGCGGCAGCATCATCAATGTCGGTTCGATCTACGGGATCGTTTCGCCGAACCAGGCGCTTTATGCCTATCGCGAGGCGCGTGATGGCGAGCCCTTCATCAAGGCGGTCTCCTATGCTGCTTCAAAGTCCGGGCTCGTCAATCTGACGCGGTATCTGGGCACCTACTGGGCCAAGAAGAAGGTCCGCGTGAACCTCATCTCCTTCGGCGGCGTCAAGACGGCCAATTTCGACAAGGAGTTCATCGATGCTTTCCTCGAACGTGTGCCGATGGATCGCCAGGCGGAAATCGATGAGTACAACGGCGTCATCCAGTTTCTCGCCTCTGATGCCTCGTCTTATATGACCGGTTCAAACGTCGTAGTTGATGGAGGCTTTACCGCATGGTGACAGACGGCCCGGCAGATAGCATGCACGGTACAAGGCGCGGCAGTTCCGATAGGGGAAAACTGCACGTCTCCGTTGTCGAAGCGTTCGAAGCGCAGATCCTTTCGGGGACGCTCAAGATCGGCGACCGCCTGCCTGCCGAGGCCGAAATTGCACGTCTCTATAGCGTCAGTACCCGATCGGTGCGGGAAGCCTTGCAGATCCTCGAGACCAAGGGGCTGGTTCGTCGCAAACATGGGGAACGGGCACTGGTTGTCCGTGACGATGTCGGCGAATTCCTCGGTTCGCTGGCCGCAACGGTCAAGCAGCTGTTCGCCAACAATTCCGACTACCTCGTCCAGCTGATGGATGTTCGACGTATCATCGAGACGGAGGTGGTGACGCGGTTGAGCTCGGAAGACCTGCCGATAGCAGCCGAAGTCGGAGAAGCCCTATCCAACATGCGTGCTGCAGCGGATGCCAAGGATATCGTCCGTTTCACCGATAGCGATGCGGCCTTCCATCTCGGTCTCGTCCGCTCGGTCGGCAAC
Organism: Aliirhizobium sp. YIM B11859; assembly: GCF_057163345.1. Taxonomy (NCBI): domain Bacteria; kingdom Pseudomonadati; phylum Pseudomonadota; class Alphaproteobacteria; order Hyphomicrobiales; family Rhizobiaceae; genus Aliirhizobium; species Aliirhizobium sp. YIM B11859. The sequence goes on along the minus strand of NZ_JBXHAY010000009.1, from coordinate 60,257 downwards.
GAGATCCTCAACGTGGTCTACGACAACCTGTTCTCGATCATCATCGACGTCATCCGCGTCACCAGCCGTGTTCCCAACAAGTCTCTCGATGACGGTTATGCCGAACACGAGGAAATCCACCGGCTGATCATGGCCAGGCAGCCCGACGCCGCCCGTGCCGCGATCCGCAAACAGATCGACCATAGCGCCAGCTACCTGAAGGTTGCGCTGGACAACGCCAATCTCAAGAACAAGGGTAAAACAAGATGAGCAAATTCGATTATTCCGATACCGACTGGGCGGCCATCGAACGCCTGTCCAAGTGGTATTCGGGTGACGTGCATGACAGCCTCGAGCAACTGGGGGGCTGGGGCTATCTAGAAGGCATCTCGCTGCAGGGCAAGCTTGGCGCCGGCGAAGTCGTCTGCGGGCCGGCTGTGACGGTACAGTTCGAGCCGAGCGAACGGAAAAACCAGCCACAGGACGTCTATCACAATGCGATCGACAATGTCCCGAAAGGCGGCATCCTCGTTGTCGATGCATCCTGCGCGCAGGGGTCCTGCTCTGGAGAGTTGATGAGCACCGGGGCAAAAACGAAAGGTGCTGCAGCAACCATCGTCAGCGGGACCGTTCGTGACATCGCGCAGGTCCGATCGCTGGGCTACCCGTTGTTCGGCCGCTCGCTGTCGCCGGTTTCGGTTTCCGGCAAGATGGAGCCCAAGCACTCGCAGATCGAAATCCAGATCGGCAAGGTCAAGATCGCGCCGGGCGACATCATCTTTGCCGATATCGATGGCGTGGTGGTCATCCCGAAAGGCATGCTGACCGCCGTCGCAGACCAGGCCGACAAGCTTGGCGCCAACGAGGCCTCGGCCCGCGATCGCATTCTTGGCGGTGAAAAACTGCAGTCCGTCTGGCCGGTGGAATCGAGCTACGCGAAGGGCTGAAGTTGGTTTTATTCTTGATCGGCCCGATCTGCAAAGGTCGGGCCGATTCTGTTTTTCAGGCAGGCTCCTGACCTGACAATCACATTTCATGATATTGTGAAGCGCCCTTCCAAGGACGCATGATTTTTTCGCCTCGACCCGCGGAGAAGTCGTGGGCAGGACCTCGGTAACAGAGACCGATTTTCGAGTGGTCGCCGACATCCTACAGCAACGCATTCATGAAGCTCATTCATAACGGTTATCGAGCTGCACGCTCTAAACATATCTGCAAGGTGGGAGCATAATGTGCGGTCACGCGTTGCTAGCTCCAGCTAGCAGCCGGTCAAGCAAGCCTGTCGGTGACGGTGCAGCCAATACAAGGAGCTAATCATGCAACTTCGTATCAACAACGCGGTTCACGAGGTCGACGCCGATCCGGATACGCCTCTTTTGTGGGTCATCCGCGATGAGCTTGGTATGACCGGCACCAAATACGGATGCGGGTTGGCGCAATGCGGCGCCTGTTCGGTGCTGGTCGATGGCGAAATCGTCCGCTCATGTGTCACGCCGGTTCAAAGTGTCGCCGATCGCTCGGTCACGACAATCGAAGCGATCGAGGCCGATCCGGTCGGCGAAAAGGTCGTTGCCGCCTGGGTGAAGCATCAGGTGCCTCAATGCGGTTACTGTCAGTCCGGCCAGGTGATGGCCGCAACCGCCCTCCTCAAGCAGACCGCCGCTCCAACCGAAGACGATATCGCAGCGGCGATGGTCAATCTCTGTCGATGCGGAACGTACAACGCCATCAAGGCCGCCGTGAACGACGTAGCGGGCCTCAAGGAGGCGTCGCTATGAACGAGATCTTTCGCAAGGACACGCCCGTAAGCGAATTTCCGAACGGTGAACCGGTCAATATTTCGCGCCGGGGTTTCCTGCTTGCATCGGCAGGAGCCGCTGCCGGCGCTCTGGTCATCGGCTTCGGCATGCCGATCCGCACTGCCCGCGCGCAGGAAGCCGCTACCATTGTGCCCGGCACACGCGTTCCGGCATTTCTCGAAATCCGTCCGGATAATACCGTGCGGCTGATGACCCCGTTCATCGAAGGCGGGCAGGGTGTCATGACCGCGATGGCCCAGATTGTCGGCGAGGAGCTGGACATGGATCCGGCGTCTTTCACCGTCGATCACGCGCCGACCGGTCCCGACTATCTCGTCGTCTTCGGCAAGATGCGCATCACCGGCGGTTCGATGTCGGTGCGTACCAGCTATGACACGATGCGCCATCTCGGTGCGTCGGCGCGCCTGATGATCCTGCAGGCATCCGCCGGCAGGCTCGGTGTTCCGGTGGCAGAACTGACGACCGAGCCCGGTAAGGTCATGCATGCGGCGTCCGGCCGTTCGCTCACCTATGGCGAGGTCGCAACCGATGCGCTCGACCTGCCGATCCCGGCTGCCGGCAGCGTGACGTTGCGTGACCCGGCCCAGTTCCGCTGGATCGGTAAGCCGGTCAAGCGGCTCGACATGCTCGACAAGTCCACGGGACGCGCCGTCTACGGGATCGACGCCAAGGTCGACGGCATGCTGCATGCCGCAGTCCAGCACGCGCCGCGGCTTGGAATGACGGTCGGGACCGTCCGCAACGAGGATGCGGTCAAGGCGATGAAGGGTGTCCATTCCGTGCATCACCTTCCCGGTGCCGTCGCGGTGGTCGCCGAACGCTGGTGGAATGCAAAGCGGGCGGTCGAGTCGCTGCAGGTCGACTGGCAGGAAGCCAATGGCACGCCGATCATGGAAGGCGCCAGGAACATGCCGGCCGACTTCTCGACGGCGGCATTTGCACAGCGTCTCGCCAATGAGCCCGGTGCTGGCAAGGATGCCGAAACGGAAGGGGACGCGGCGGGAGCGATCACCTCTGCCAAGACGGTCGTGTCTGCAACCTATCACAGCCAGTATCTCCACCATGCCCAGCTGGAGCCGCCATCAGCACTTGCGCGGTTCAACGACGACGGAAGTCTCGATCTGTGGGCGCCCAATCAGGCGCCGGAGATGTTTCAGGCCGACATTGCCAAGCGTACGGGCCTCGATCTCTCGAAGATCAACGTTCACAGCCCTCTGCTGGGCGGATTTTTCGGCCGCCATTTCCTCTATGCGACGGCAAATCCCTATCCGCAGGCCATCCAGCTCGCCAAGGAGACGGGTCGCCCGATCAAGCTGATCTGGAGCCGCGAGGAAGAGTTCCTGCGTGACCCGATGCGGCCGATGGCAGCGGTTCGCTTCAAGGGGGCACTGGACGAAAACGGCATGCCGGTGGCGATTGAAGCGATCAGCATTTGCGAAGGCCCGACCGAGGGCATTTCCGGCCATAATCCTGATAAGATGGACGAAACGGCGGTCGAAGGGCTGACCGGCAAGGCCTATGCGATCCCCAACAAGCGGATCGCCCAGCTTTATGTCGAGAACCCGACAATGCTTGCCTATTGGCGGTCGGTCGGCAATTCGATGAACGACTTTCTCTATGAGAGTTTTCTGGATGAACTGGCCGACAAGGGTGGCAAGGATCCTTACGAACTGCGTCTCCAGCTTCTGAAGGATAACCCTCGTCTGACCACGCTCCTGAAGGCGGTCGGGGAGCTTTCGGGCGGCTGGAAGCGGGGCCCGTTCACGGCAGCGGACGGTACCCGCCGTGCCCGCGGCGTCGGCATGGCGTCTCCGTTCGGCAGCCACACAGCTGCGATCGCTGAAGTCTCGATCCAGTCGGGAGAGGTCGTCGTCCACGATGTGTGGGAGGCGATCGATCCGGGCAGCATCGTCAATCCTGCGATCATCGAGGCGCAGATCCATTCCGCAGTAGCACTTGGAGTCTCCCAGGTTCTGCTGGAAGAGGCGGTCTATGAAAAGGGACAGCCGCTGGCCCGCAACTATGATCTCTACCCCATTCTGCCGCCCAGCCGGATGCCGCGTGTACATACGCGGATCGTCGAAAGCGGAGAAAAGATGGGTGGGATCGGCGAGCCTGGTCTTCCGGCGGTTCCCCCGGCTGTTGCGAATGCGGTCTCGACCCTGACGGGCCAGCGCATTCGCAGCATGCCGCTCTCCAACTACACATTCGCAAGCTAAGCGCAGCGCAGGCTCCGGACGACACCCGTCCGGAGCCTGCGGAGGCGCGTCGAGCAGCTGCAACGCCCGCAAGATGCGCCGGCGGTGCAGTTCGCATAGAAGCCCCCTATAGAGGATGGATTATCCTTGAAGAGATTCTTTCTCATTCTTCTCACCGTCGTTGTCGTGGCCGCCGGCGGATTGGCATGGTTTGTCAATCACAAGCCCTCGTCTCCTTTCGAGGGAAGCAGCGCGTCGGCCCCTGCATCACCCGATCTTCTGGCCAGAGGCGAAATGGTCGCCCGCCAGGCTGATTGTGTCGCCTGTCATAGTCTTCCGGACGGCAAGCCGTTTGCCGGCGGGTTGGAAATGGGTACGCCACTCGGCTCGATCTTTGCCACCAATATCAGCCCCGACAAGCAGAATGGCATCGGCAATTACAGCCTTGCCGATTTCGACCGCGCCGTCCGTCACGGCGTGACCCCGGATGGACGGCGGCTTTACCCGGCCATGCCTTATCCGTCCTATGTGAAGATCTCCGATGACGATATCGAGGCTCTCTATGCCTTCTTCATGGAGGACGTCCAGCCGGTTGCCCAGCCAAACAAGCCAAGCGGTATCGAGTGGCCGCTAAACATGCGCTGGCCGCTGGCATTCTGGAATGCCGTCTTTGTTCCCTCCGGCACATACCAGCAGAAGCCGGAGCATGATGCCGAGTGGAACCGAGGTGCCTATCTGGTTCAGGCTGCCGGCCATTGTGGCGCCTGCCACACGCCGCGCAGCATCACGATGAACGAAAAAGGGCTGGACGAGGCGAGCACGGCATTCCTGTCCGGCGCGCTTCTCGATGGCTGGTATGCACCAAGCCTGCTGCAGGACCATAATACGGGTCTTGGACGGTGGAGCGAAGACGAGATCTTCGAATTCCTGAAGAACGGTCGCAATCAGCATGCCGTCGTCTTCGGCTCGATGACCGAGGCCTATAACAACTCGCTGCAGTTCATGGCAGATGAAGATCTTCGCGCGATCGGCCATTATCTGAAGTCTCTGCCGGGCGATGCATCGCGCGATGGCAGCCCCTGGACCTATGTCGAGGCGTCTTCTGCTCCCGGCTCCAGTGCAGCACGCGGAACGCCTGGTGCCCAGACCTATGCGGCACGCTGCAGCTTCTGCCACGGACCGGATGGTCGCGGCCAGAACCAGTGGATCTCTCCGCTGGCGGGTGCCGCATCCTCGCTGATCGAGCACACGGATTCGCAAATCAACGTGACGCTTAATGGTTCGGGCCGTGTGGTGACCAACGGCGTTCCAGATGCGTATCGCATGCCGCCTTTCCGCGAGCAGCTTTCTGACCGAGAGATCGCCGATGTCCTGACCTATGTGCGTTCCAACTGGGGCAATCATGGTGGCCCGGTGAAACCGGAAGACGTCAAGGCGATGCGTCAGCATACCGATCCGGCCAGCAGCAACCCGATCGTGCTGCAGATGCGCTAGCCTGAAGGCTTTTCAAGGTATGTCCATCCGGAGTGGATCAACGAGCGAGGTTCCAGCGGCCTTGTCTCCAGCATCACCCCGGATGGATTTTGCGCGTCACGACTGTCGTTTCAGGGAATGGATTTGCAGCGTGTTCTTCTCGTGAAATGGAGATGACGTGCTGGCCGTTCGCCTTTGCCTATTTTAGTCTGGTCCTTAGTATGTGGTCGGATATCATCCGACCCACACTTTTCCTCGATCGACACCTGGTGACTGTCCATGGATGCCAAAGCACCACCTTTTCCAATGCCGGAAGAAGCCGGCATTCTAGGATTCCTCGAGATCTGCGCAGGGTTCTACCCAGCCGATGCGGTCGATGCATCCATCGTCCAGCAGCGAGACTGGTATGATGCGCTCTGCGCCCGGTTCGATCGGCCTTTGCCTGACGGGATGACATTTCATGATGAACTGTTGTCCGTTCCCATTCGTCGCTACCGGCCGGCATCGATCAAGACCGATACGATCCTGCTTTATCTTCATGGCGGCGGTTTTGTCGTCGGCTCGCTCGACAGCCACCATGCGATCTGCGCGGAAATCTCCTATTTCGCCGGTGCAGAGCTTGTTTCCGTCGATTACCGGCTGGCGCCTGAACATGTCTGGCCGGTCCAGACGGATGATTGTTTCGGCGTGCTGACGCGGCTTCTCGGTGAGGCAAGAGCGGTTGTCGTGATCGGCGATAGTGCCGGCGGCAATCTGGCGGCGGGGCTGGCATTGCGGGCCCGCGACGAAGGGCTTTCGGGGCTCGTCGGGCAGGTGCTGATCTATCCGGCACTCGGCGGCGATCTGGTGTCCGGCAGCTATATCGAGATGTCCAATGCGCCGGGGCTGACGACCGCCGATGTCGCCTATTACCGGGCGGTTCTGAAGGCACCCGAGGATGAGCCGGTTGCCCATCCCTTGTCAGCAAGCGATCTGTCGGGACTGCCGCCGACTTACATCACCGTCGCGCGCTTCGACCCGCTGAGGGACGATGGCAGGCTTTATGCGGAGAGGCTGAAGGCAGCCGGAGTGGCGACAGTTTTCCGCAACGAGCCGCAGATGGTGCATGCGTGGCTGCGCGCTCGCCATATGAGCAAGGGCGCCGGAGACGCGTTCGAGGCGCTCTGCGACGCGATCCGTGACATGGCGAAGATGGCCTGATGGGCGGGCTTACCGATCTATCGGCAATGCTTGCCGGTCTCGAGCCGGTTCTGGCCGAAGGCGAGTTCGTCTATGCGACCGTCCCGGCAGGCAGAATCTCGGACTATCTCGAACTCAATCCGCTCGGCATGTTCTTCGAGCGGGAGGGGCTGACCCTCATTCTTGCCGCTTCAGCGGCGGCTGAGGCAGGGCTTGCGGCAAGCACTCCGCTGCGCTGTATAACGATGATGGTGCATTCCTCGCTGGAGGCTGTCGGCCTGACGGCTGCGCTGGCAAATGCCCTTACCGAACAAGGGATCAGCGCCAATGTCGTGGCCGGTTACTACCACGACCACATATTCGTTCCGACCGCTGATGCGGAGCGAGCAGTTCTGGCCTTGAAATCCCTCTCCAAAGCGGGAGCGCCTTAGATCTTCGCTTTCGAGACCAATACAGGATTTGCCCGGAAGGCCGCGGGGAACACGGCTTTCAGATTATCGATCTTCGGCATGTCGTTATAAACGATATAGGGGTGATCGGGGTTGAGCGTCAGAAAATCCTGGTGATATTTCTCGGCCGGATAAAAGCCTTCCAGCTTTGATACCTTGGTCACGATCGCGGCGTGAAAGAGCTTGGTCTCGTCCAGCTGGGCTATATAGGCCGTGGCAACCTTTTCCTGCTCGGCATTGGCCGTGAAGATCGCTGATCGATATTGCGTGCCCTGATCGGGTCCCTGGAAATTCAGCTCTGTCGGATTGTGGGCAACGGAGAAGAAGATCCGCAGCAGCATTCCGTAGCTGACTTCGTTCGGATCAAACGTCACCTCCACAGATTCCGCATGTCCCGTTTCGCCCAGGCTGACGGTTTCGTAATTGGCGGTTTCCCTTGCGCCGCCGGAATAGCCCGAAACGGCGTTCCGGACCCCTTTTACGTGCTGGAAGACGCCTTGGACACCCCAGAAGCAGCCGCCGGCAAAGACGGCCGTTTCGCTTGGACCCCGTGCTGCTTCGTCCACTGCCGGCGCCGGAATAACGACGGCGCTTTCCGCGGCGAGTACGGTTGCCGGCAAGGCAAGCAGCAACAAGGCTAATACCGATCCCAGATTTCGACGTGCAAATGATCTCATTACAACTCCTCCGGTTGTTGTCACTGTGTTCCGCGCCGGCGTTCCGGTCAATTCACATCGGTGTTGCGCGCGGTCACATGAGATCGCGGGGAATTGCCTTTTCAAAGGTCTTTTCGAAGATCTGCCTGTCTCCGTCATAGGCCTGAACCGAGGCGCTGATCAGCCAGTCCGTCGCGGTGCAGGCAATTTTTGCCGTCGAGACGGTGCGCACCGACCAGCGGGCGCGCTTCATGTCGCATGTCCAGGTCGAAATGCCGGTCATCGACAGCGGATCATCCGGGCTGATCGACCAGGTTTCCTGCTTGAGCTGACGGGTGGAAAGGCCGGTGCCGGGATGTTCGAACAGGCCGGTATCCTCGACGACTTCGTAATACGTGAGGTTGGCGGCAAGATCACGGGTGACGTTGCGGCGCGTTTCCGATGGTGCGTGTTCGATATATTTCGGCAGCGGATCTGGATTGCCCGGCTGTTTCATCTCGAAGGTCTGGTGCTCGCCCAAAAGCGGCATGGCGACACCGAGTGAGGCAATGTCGATCGTCACGCCAGGATCGCCCGGCGGCGGCAATATGGTCGGCCAGTAGGCGGTTGAAAGCGATAGCCGGATTCGATGGCCTTCACCGAAGCGGTAACCGCAAGCATCGAGTTCAAGCCGGATGGTGACCGGCTCACCAGGGACAAGCGGCTGTGGGCTCTCATTGCCATCGCGATGGGCAAGGTTGATGACGCCGAAGGAAACGCGGGTGGCAGTGCCATCGGGATGGATGTCGACGATACGGGCACAGAGATTGGCAAGGTCTGCATCGGCGCGGAGCGTCAAGGTGATGACCGGGCGACCGAGATAAGTCTTTTCGGCGGGAAGCGGCCCTGTCTGGAAAGTCAGCGAGCCCGCATCGTCGCCGCGCTGATCGCCGGGCAATTCCGCATCAGGCTTCAACGTGAACCATTCACCGGCGGCCGTACCGGTATCGAGTGGGGATTTCAGGTAGATCTCATGCTTCGGCGCATGCGGGATCGGCATGCCTTCAAGCAGCGTGCCGAACTGATCGACATAAAAGCTTTCGGTGTCCGGCTCGCTCCATGCATTTTTCGAGGCCCAGAAACCCGGATCGGCATTGCGACGGGTCGCTGGCTTCGGGCCGTCGAGAATATAGGCGCGGACCTGCGGCAAGTCCTCGATGCCGTTTTGGTCGCCGCGCAGCCAGCGGTTCCAGAAGGCGATCGCCTCGCCATGGAAATCGGCGCGCGGCTTCGGCCAGGCGAAATGCGGGTATTTGTGGACCCAGGGGCCGATCAGCGCCTTGGCCTTGGTCCCCAACCCTTCTGCCGCCAGCAAAGGCGTGTTGCGATAGCCATCGGCCCAGCCGGCAATCACCAGAGCCGGGATGTCGATAGCCGAATAATCTTCGCAAATCGATCCGTGTTTCCAGAAGGAGTCGCGGCGCTGGTGGGACAGCCATTCCTCCATGAAGAAGGGCTCGTTTTCCAATCGCTCCATCCACATTTCCAGCCAGCGGTCGCCGACGATTTCCGGATCGGGCGAACGCGACTGGTAGGCGAGCATGGTTGCTGCCCAGGAGAGCTGTGCGGAGAGATGGCAGCCGTTCTTGTAGTGGATGTCGTCATTGTAGCGGTCTGTCGTCGAGGCGATCGAGATCACCGCCTTCAAGGCCGGCGGGCGAAGGGCTGCGACCTGCAGACTGTTGAAGCCACCCCAGGATATGCCCATCATGCCGACCGAGCCGTTCGACCAGGGCTGCTGTGCAATCCAAGCGATCAGCTCGCATGCATTGGCAAGTTCCAGCTCGGTATATTCGCCATCGATTACGCCGTCGGATTCACCCGAACCGCGGATATCCACTCTGACGCCGGCAATGCCGGCCGCGGCAAAAACCGGATAGGTGGATTCGTCGCGCGGGCTGGTCCCATCCCGTTTGCGATAGGGCAGGAATTCGAACACGGCCGGCACCGGATCGGTGTCCGTCCCATCCGGCATCCAGATCCGGGCCGCAAGCCGGGTCCCGTCCTTCAGCCTGATCCACTGGTTTTCGATGAGGGTGAAGGAACGGTCGGTCATCGGTTTTGCTTTCACAATGGTATGCTTGCCCTGCTCGAAATTGGAGAGAGGCGGTGACGTTGCGTCGTATTTCCTTCGCCCCGTTTACGGGGAGAAGGTGCCGGCAGGCGGATGAGGGGCAGTCCTCAGTTTCCGGCGCTTTCCATGCGCCGCGTGGCAAGTACCTTTTCCAGCCAGCCAAGTTGCATTTCCGGCACGGATTTGAGGAGAAGGTCGGTATAGTCGTCGAAGGGCGGCGAGAGCGCCTGCGATTTGGGGCCGAACCGCACCAGTTTGCCGCGATGCATAACGGCAACGGAATCGGCGATTGCCTTTACGATGGCGATATCGTGGGTGATGAAGACATAGGAGAGCTGCTGCTCTTCCTGCAGCTTCATCAGCAGCTTCAAGATGCCTTCGGCAACCAGCGGGTCGAGCGCCGAGGTCGGTTCGTCGCAGAGGATCAGTTCCGGCTTTGCCGCCAGTGCGCGGGCAATCGCCACACGCTGTTTCTGCCCGCCGGACAGTTCCGCCGGGTAACGATCGATGAAGCCATTGCCCATCTCGATCTGTTCGAGCAGTTCGCGAACACGGGCGGTTTTCGCAGCACCGCGCAGTCCATAATAAAAGGTCAGCGGCCGGCCGATAATGTCACGTACGGTCTGGCGCGGGTTCATCGCGGTATCGGCCATCTGGTAGATCAACTGGATCCGGCGCAGATCATTGCGCGGCCGGTTCTTCAGCGCCGGCGTCAGCGACTTGCCTTCGAAGGTGATCTTACCGTCGCTCGGCGGCAGAAGGCCGGTGATGACGCGGGCGAGCGTCGATTTGCCCGAGCCCGATTCGCCGACGATTGCCAGCGTCTGGCCCTTGCACAGATGCAGCGAAACGCCGTGCAGAACCTTGAAGCCGTTGGAATATTGGGCGCTGACATTGTCGATCTTGAGAAGCGCGTTCGACTGGTCGGCTGCCTCGTCCCGGGTCGCCTGACGCACATTGACGAGTGCCTGGGTATAATCCTCGCGTGGCTCCTCGATGATCTGCTGCACCGAGCCGTATTCGACGGTCTTGCCGTGGCGTAGAACCATGATGTCGTCGGAGATCTGCGCCACGACCGCAAGGTCATGGGTGATGTAGAGCGCCGCCGTATCGGTCTCCTCGATCGCGTGCTTGATCGCCGCCAGAACGTCGATCTGGGTAGTCACGTCGAGCGCGGTCGTCGGTTCGTCGAAGACGATCAGGTCGGGATGGGAGCAGAGCGCCATCGCCGTCATGGCACGCTGCAGCTGGCCACCGGAGACCTGATGCGGAAAACGATCACCGAAGGCTTCGGGGCTTGGCAGGCCGAGTACCTGGAAGAGGTAGAGGGCCCGTTTGCGTGCCTCCTGCTTCGTCATCAGCCCGTGCTTGACGGTTGCCTCTATCACCTGGTCGCCGAGCTTGTGAGCGGGGTTGAAGGCGGCGGCTGCCGATTGTGCGACGTAGCAGATGCGGGCGCCACGCAGCTTGCGGATGCCGCCCTTGCCGAGCTTGAGGATGTCGGTGCCGTCGAGTTTTACTTCGCCGCCGGTGATTTCTGCGCCGCCGCGACCATAGGCGAGTGCGGAGAGACCGATCGTTGACTTGCCCGCACCGGATTCGCCGATCAGGCCGAGGACCTTCCCCTTTTTAAGATCGAAGGAAACGCCATCGACAATGGTAATCCGCTTGGGCGGTTCGCCCGGCGGATAGCTGGTTGCCTCGATCTTCAGGTCGCGGACGGAAAGAAGATTGGTATCAGGCATCGCCACGGCCTCCCTTCAGGCTGGAGGTTCGTTTCAAGAGCCAATCGACGACGAGATTGACGCAAACGCAGAGCGCCGCGATCGCGGTGCCGGGTACGAGTGCTGCCGGAATGCCGAAGATGATACCGTCCTTGTTGTCCTTCACCATGCCGCCCCAATCGGCCGTCGGCGGTTGGATGCCGAGACCGAGGAAGGAAAGGGTGGAGAGGAAGAGAATGGCGAAGGCGAAGCGCAGGCCGAACTCTGCCAGCAGCGGCGACAGGGTGTTCGGCAGAATCTCGCGGAAGATGATCCAGATCTTGCCTTCGCCGCGCAGTTTTGCCGCCTCGACGAATTCCATCACTGCGACATCGAGCGCTACGGCGCGGCCGAGGCGGTAGACGCGGGTGGAATCGAGGACCGCCATGACGAGGATGAGGACGAAAAGATATTGCGGCAGGACTGCCAGCACCACAAGCGCAAAGATCAGCGTCGGGATCGACATCATCAGGTCGTTGAAGCGGGAAAAGACCGTGTCGATCACGCCGCCGGAAACGGCGGCGATGAAGCTCAGCATGATGCCGAGCGAGAACGAGATCACGGTTGCGGCAAGTGCGACGAACAGCGTCGTGCGGGTGCCGTAGATCAGCCGCGAGAGGATGTCGCGGCCGAGATTGTCGAGGCCGAAGAAGAACTGGCTATCTGCCATCTGCCAGACGCCGCCCACGACCTCGGTCTCGCCATAGGGCGCGATGAGCGGGGCGAAGAGGGCGCAGAAAACGGCGAGCGCGATGCCGAAAAGGCCGATCCAGGCGGTGATGGGGATTTCTCTCAATCTCATCGCGGATGCCTCATCTTGGGTGTCTCAGGCGCGGGTTGGCGACGATCGCAAGGATGTCGGCCACCATGTTGAGGAGGATATAGACCGCGGCAAAGATCAGGCCGCAGGCCTGCACCACCGGCATGTCGCGCACCGTCACCGCATCGACCATATACTGGCCCATGCCGGGATAAACGAAGACGACTTCGACGACCACGACACCGACCACCAGATAGGCAAGATTGAGCGCCACGACGTTGATGATCGGGGCAAGCGCATTGGGGGCCGCGTGCTTGACGATCGCCCGCCAGCTGGAAAGCCCCTTCAGTTCGGCCGTTTCCATATAGGCGGACGACATGACGGAGAGGATCGCAGCACGGGTCATGCGCATCATATGGGCGAGGACGACGAGAACCAGGGTTGCCGTCGGCAGCGCGATCGTCTGGATGCGTTCGAAAAAGCCCATGCCCTCGTAGACCGTTGCCGGGAAGGTGGCGATGCCGAAATCGACGGCGAAATAGAGGATCAGCAGGTAGCCGATGAAAAATTCCGGCAGTGAGATCGCCGCCAGCGAGATGACGTTGATGATCTTGTCGGGCATCCGGTCGCGGAAATGAACCGACAGCATGCCGAGACAGATCGCCAGAGGGACTGCAATGATGGCGGCGAAACCGGCGAGGAACAGCGAATTGCCGAGCCTTTTGCCGACCTGTTCGGAGACCGAATTTCGGCTTGCCCATGAAGTGCCGAAATCGCCCTGCACGACACCACCCAGCCAGTCGAAATAGCGAGTGATGACAGGCCGGTCGAGGCCGAGCTCGGAGCGGATGTTGGCGATCGTCTCCGGCGTGGCAGACTGGCCAAGATAGGTGCTGGCGAAATCGCCGGGCAGGGCTTCGATGCCGGCAAAGATCAGCACGGAAACGGCGAAAAGCAGAACGATCGACAAGGCGAAGCGCTCAAGGATGAGGTTTATCAGCGGAAACCGCTCCCTCAGGCTGCGGGCAGGCTTGCCGCCCACCTCTGCGGAATTTGACATCTGGCGCGATCCCGTTGCCGACATGAAGAAATGGGATCGCAGGGGGGGCCTGCGATCCATGTTCACCGGTGGGCCAAAGCCCGTTTTCGGATCAGGCGTCGAACCAGACGCGGCTTGCGACATAACCGTTGGACATGTCATTGCCGATATCGCTGACATAACCCTTCAGCTTCTTCGAACCGGCATTCACGAAGTCGTTGAACATCGGCAGGATCGTGCCGCCCTCATCGCGCACCAGCATCGCCATTTCGCGATACATGTCCTTGCGCTTTTTCTCGTCCAATTCGCCACGGGCCGAGATCAGCAGCTTGTCGAACTTCTCGTTCTTGAAGCGGGTATCGTTCCAGTCGGCAGTGGACAGATAGGCGCCGGAATAGAACTGGTCCTGGGTTGCACGGCTGCCCCAATAGGAGGCGGAGAAAGGCTGGACGTTCCAGACGTTCGACCAGTAACCGTCACCCGGCTCGCGCTTGATCTCGATTTCGATGCCGGCTTTCTTGGCGCTCTGCTGGAAGAGGACCGAGGCATCGACGGCGCCCGGGAAGGCAACTTCCGAGGTGCGCAGCAGGATGGATCCGCTGTGGCCAGACTTCTTGTAATGGAACTTCGCCTTGTCGGGATCGTACGAGCGCTGCTCGATGCCTTCCGGGAAAAGCGCATAGGTATCGTTGATCGGGAAGTCGTTGCCGACCTTGCCGTAACCGCCGAGGATGCGCTTGACCATTTCCTCGCGGTCGATCGCATATTTCAGCGCCATGCGGACGTCGTTATTGTCGAACGGCGCCTTGTCACAATGCATGATGAATACATAGTGGCCGCCGCCGGAGGTCGTCAGCAGCTGCACGGTCGGAGCGCGGGTCAAAAGCGGCACGGTTTTCGGGTCGACGCGGTTGATGAACTGCACTTGGCCGGAAGACAGCGCGGCGATACGGGCCGTCGCGTCGTTCATGGTGATGATTTCGACCGTCTCGACGAAACCGCGATCCGAGCGCCAGTCATTGGCATTCTTCTCGAAGGTCATGCGAACGCCGGGCTCGAAGCTCTTGACCTTGTAGGGGCCGGTGCCGACGCCGGCAGTCGGCTTTTCGATACCGCCATTCGGCTGGATGACGAGATGGTAGTCGGTGAAGATCGCCGGCAGGTCGGCATTGCCTGCGTCGAGCGTGACGACCAGATCGCCGTCCTTGTTTTCGATCGACTTGATCGACTTCATAACGCCGGCTGCACCGGATTCGGTCTTGCTGTCACTGTGGCGCTTCAGGGTGGCGACCACGTCGTCGGTGGTCATTTCCTTGCCGTCGTGGAACTGCACGCCCTTGCGGATCTTGAAGGTCCAGGTCTTGGCATCGGCGGACGGTGCCCAGGATTCGGCGAGCGACGGGATCGGTGCGCGGGTCTGCGGGTGGGTTTCGACCAGCGTGTCGCCCCAGCTGCGGACGGCGGCGAACATGACCTGCGAGGTCGCCTTGGCCGGGTCGATACTGTCGGTTGCGGCGCCGCCTTCGAGGCCGAGTTTCAGTGTGCCGCCCTTCTTGGGCGTCTGGGCCGCGGCGCTGGTGGCAAAAAGATTGCCGGCTGCGGTCAGCGTCAGGCCGGCAGCCATGGCGCGACCCATGAATTCGCGGCGGTTCATGCCGCCTGCCGTCACACGTCCTGCCAGGTATTTGGTGAAGTCGTTCATTTCCCGGTTCCCTCTTTTCCGATGCAGTTGTCTGCTTCTGGTGGCACCCTCTCGCCCGGTTTCCTCTTCCGTGGCGGGTGGTGTTTCATGCTGTCGATCGTGGGAAATGGTTCGGTTGCCGCCGACATAACTTCCTTTCTTGAACAGTCCCCGGCTCATCTTGAGTGAGCTCATTTGCCTCGGGAATTCTGCTTAGCGATCGAAGGCCCGTTGAGGCTTGATGAATGGTAAGGGCGCAGTGTCGCGCGGGTGAGCCTTCGCTACGACATTAAGTGCCGTCTCTGCGACACATTTGGCAACCTCCCATGGGTTGCGAAAATTTGACGATTGCCAGAGCCTTGGCCGAGGCGCTCAATCGCGCGCTATTGCATGGAAAAACGTGCCGGTCACAGGCCCCCGTTTTCCACCCGAGGGGCCGATTTCGGTGCCGCGACCATCTGCAATCATGGCGAGAGGCTGGTCATTTCCAGCGGTAATGACTCGCGCATAGTGGAATTCGTGGCCGCGCACCACTCCGCCCGTTGCGCCGATCGCGCAGTCATCGAGAAGCCTTGCCTGACGATAGCCCAGATTCATCTTGCGCTTGGCAAAGCTTGTTGCATGGGAGAGCAGGCCGGTCATCGCATGGGTCACGCCGTCGGCATCCTCCAGCGCCTCGCCGAGCACCATATAGCCGCCGCATTCGCCGTGAACCGGTTTGGTTTCGGAAAAAGCCCTGAGGCCGGATTTGAAGTTTTCGGCCGCCGCCAGCTTTCCTGCATGCAATTCGGGATAACCGCCGGGCAGCCAGCAGATGTCGCAATCTGCCGGCGGCGCTTCGTCGGCGAGCGGCGAAAACGCGATGATCTCGGCGCCCATGGCCCGCCATTCCCGTTTGATATGCGGGTAGAGGAAGGTGAAGGCTGCATCTTCGGCAAGCGCGATGCGCTGCCCCGGGGGCAGCAAAGCTTTCTCAGTCGATCCTGCCGGAATGTCGAAGGGTTTGGCGGCCGCGAAGATCGCATCGAGATCGAGGGATTGCTCCATCCTATCGGCCAGCCGGTCGATATGGGCATCCATCTCCGGATGTTCGCTTGCCTGGACGAGGCCGAGGTGGCGTTCGGGAAGAATGAGCGTCGGATCGCGCAGAACAGTGCCGACGACGGAAAGACCGATCGCCTCGATCGCTTCGCCCGAGAGTTTCTTGTGCCTTTCGCTGCCGGCGCGATTGAGGATGCAGGCGGCCATTTTCACGTCCGGATCATAATTCATGAAACCGCAGGCAATGGCGGCAGCCGTCTGGCTTTGGCCGGAGACGTCGAGTACGAGCAGGACCGGCAGACCGAAAAGCCGCGCGAGATCGGAGGCTGCGCCCGAACGATTGGGTTCGGTGACGATACCATCGAAAAGGCCCATGGCGCTTTCGATCAGGATGAGTTCGGCATCTTCGGCCTGTTCTCGGGCCAGATGCCTGAGAAGGTCGGGCGCCATGGCCCAGCTGTCGAGGTTGAGGCCGGGCAGGCGGGTTGCCGCCTCGTGAAAGCCGGGATCGATATAATCCGGTCCGGTCTTGATGCCGCGCACCTTCACGCCGCGCCGCTGGAAGGCACGCAGCAGACCGATGGTGACGCTGGTCTTGCCGGAGCCGGAGCGCGGGGCGCCGATGATGAGGGCGCGGGCCGTCATGTGCTTTTACCGGACAGGACAGCCTGCATGTTGACGATCCGGCCAATGACGATCAGTGCCGGTGCTGCAAATTTCTGACGCTCGACTTCCGCCTCGACGGTCGCAAGCGTGGCGGTCATGGAGCGTTCATCGGGTGTCGTTGCCGCCATCAGCACGGCAACCGGCGTATCGGCCGACAGTCCGCCCTCCATCAGCAGGCGTGCGATCGTGCCAATGGTGCTGACCCCCATATAAACGACGATCGGCTCGCCGGTCTTGGCCAGCGCCTTCCAGTCCAGATCGCCGGGCGTGCCGGCGGCGTGTCCGGTTGCCAGCGTGATCGAGCGGCTGATGCCGCGCATGGTGGCCGGGATGTTGGCGGAAGCGAGGGCGGCCAGTGCCGATGTCATGCCCGGCAGGACGCGGAAGGGAATGCCTTCCTTCACCAGCGCCTCGGCCTCCTCGCCGCCGCGTCCGAAGATGAAGGGATCGCCGCCCTTCAGCCGCAACACGCGTTTGCCGGCTTTCGCGAGTTCGATCAGTCTTGCAGTGATATCGCCCTGCGCAACAGACGGCTTGCCGCCACGTTTGCCGACGAAGATCAGCTCCGTGGTCTTTGCCAGCGCCAGAACTGCGTCGGAGACAAGCGCGTCGTGGACGATCACATCGGCCTTGGTGAGAGCATCGGCAACCTCAAGCGTCAGGTAACGCGGATGGCCGGGACCTGCACCCGCCAGCCAGACATGGCCGGGGACAAAGTCCGGCGCTTCAACGATCGTTTCGAACAACTCATTCACCGACATATGCAAACCTTTTGCCGGCCGGAGACGGCCGGGCTATAGAAACGGCCATGGAAGCGGCCATTGACGAAGAAAGCAAGAACCTGCGGCGTGGCTGGACCACGGGAACCTGTGCGGCCGCGGCCAGCAAGGCGGCCTGTCTTGCGCTGATTTCCGGTGAGTTTCCGGCCCTGGTCGAGGTCACGTTGCCTGGCGGACAGCGGCCGGGCTTTTCTCTTGCCGTGGAAGACGCAGGCGAAGATTTCGCCAAGGCCGGTATCGTCAAGGATGCCGGCGACGACCCCGATGTGACGCATGGCGCCTTGATCATGAGCACGGTCCGGCGTGGTGTGGCCGGTAGCGGCATCACCTTCAAGGCCGGTCCGGGGGTTGGCACCGTCACGCGTCCCGGCCTGCCTTTGCCGCCCGGCGAGCCGTCGATCAACCCGGTGCCGCGGCAGATGATCGCCCAGGCGATCACAGAGGTGGCAGGCGAAGGGGCCGATTTCGAGGTGGAAATTTCGGTCGCCGACGGCGAGAAGATCGCCGAAAAGACGCTGAACGGCCGGCTCGGCATTCTCGGCGGGATTTCGATCCTCGGTACGACCGGTATCGTCATTCCGTTTTCCTGCTCGGCCTGGATCCACTCCATCTGGCGCGGTATCGACGTGGCGCGCGCGGCCGGTCTCGATCATATTTCCGGTGCCACCGGAAACACGTCGGAGAAGGCGGCGCAGGCGCATCATGGTCTTTCCGAGACCGCGCTGATCGACATGGGTGATTTCGTCGGCGGCATGCTGAAATATGTCCGCAGCCATCCGGTGCCGAAGGTCACGATCGCCGGCGGCGTCGCCAAGATGACCAAGCTCGCCCAGGGCATGCTCGACGTGCATTCCAAGCGCGGACTGGCCGATCTCGATGCACTGGCCAAGGTTGCGGCGGAGGCCGGAGCGGATGCCGATCTGGTGGCGCAGATCGTTGCGGCCAATACCGTTTCGCAGGCGTTCCAGCTTGCCGGAGAAAGCGGACTTGGGCTCGGCGACCGTATCGCCGCGCTTGCCTGGAAAACCGCGGCCAAGGCGCTGCGTGATCCGGAGATCGCCTTGGAAATCCTGGTTTTCGACCGGCAGGGCAGGCTTGTCGGCCAGACCGAATTTACGCCCTCCGATCATTCCGACCTCTTGTCGGTGTGAGTTTGGTCGGTGCGATCCTTGCCAAGCTGATCCCAGCCGGGACGGAAGCGGCGTACATAGTCGGCATTGTATAGCTGGCTCTCGACGAAATCCGATGCACCCAGGCCCTTGCCGACGAAGATCAGTGCCGTGCGTTCGGCCGGTTCTTCGGCCAGTTTTGCCTCGATGTCGGCAAGCGTGCCGCGGATGATCCGTTCCTCCGGCCAGGAGGCGCGCACGACGATCGCCACCGGGCAATCGGCGCCGTAAAGCGGTGTCAGCTCCTCGACGATTTTTGCAATCGCATGAATGGCAAGATGGATCGCAAGCGTTGCACCGGTGGCGCCGAATGCCTTCAACGTCTCGCCTTCCGGCATTTTCGAGGCTCGGCCGGAGACGCGGGTCAGCACCAAGCTCTGTGCCACTTCCGGAATGGTCAGCTCGCGTCTCAGCGCGGCCGCCGCCGCCGCAAAGGAGGGCACACCGGGCGTCAGCGTATAAGCGATGCCGTGTTTTTCCAGCCGGCGGATCTGCTCGGCGACCGCGCTCCAGACGGAGAGATCGCCGGAATGCAGCCGTGCCACGTCCTTGCCGGCCTTGTGGGCTAAAAGATATTCCGCCTCGATCTCGTCGAGCGACAGGGAACCTGTATCGACGATACGCGCATCTTTGGGGCACCAGTCGAGCAGTTCCTTCGGCATGATCGAGCCGGCATAAAGGCAGACCGGCGAGCGGGCGAGGATATCGCGGCCGCGTACGGTGATCAGGTCTGCAGCACCCGGCCCGGCGCCGATAAAGTGAACGGTCATGAATGGTCCTTCGAACGTGCCAGGGCGCAGGTCGCACCTTGAGAAATCAGCCGTGGCACGATGATCTCAGATGTTTTGCCTGCCGCGGCCAGCGCTGCCGCCTCCGACAGGCTGGAGGAGAGTGTTTTGGCAAGACTGTGGCGCGAAACGGTCTTCGTTCGAGGTTCTGCCTCCATCAGGGCGTCGTCGGAGACGATATGGAGCGGAAGCCCCAGCGTTTCGGCCAATTGCAGAATGCCCTGCTCTTCCCGCTTGATTTCGCCTGTAGCAAGTGCCGCGAGAGACTGGCGTGAAATTTTTGCCTCAAGGCAAGCGGCATCGAGGGCCGACAAAAGCTCCTCGTGCGTCGTGCCCTTGCGGCAGCCGAGACCGGCGATGATCATGATGTCATTCCCTTCATCCAGCTCCACTGGGTCACCGGCATGGCCGGCTTCCAGCCCTGCATGGCGCCGACCGGTGCGGCACGGGAGACCTCCATGCGGATCAGGTTGCCGCCAAGCTTTGCCTTTGCCGCCAGAAGCGTGGCTTCCATTTCCAGCGTTACCGCATTGGCGACCAGCCGACCGCCCGGTTTCAGCGCCGCAACGGCGGCATCGAAGACGCCCGGCTCGCTGCCGCCGCCGCCGATGAAGATCGCATCCGGTGGGGGGAGGCCGGTAAGTGCTGTTGGTGCCTCGCCTTCGATCAGAACCAGAGCCGGCACGCCGAAACTGGCCGCGTTGCGTTTGATGCGGGCGGCGCGTTGCGGATGCGCCTCGATGGCGATCGCCTTCATCGACGGATCGGCGAGCATCCACTCGATGCCGATAGAGCCGGAACCGGCGCCGATATCCCAGAGCAGTTCGCCGCGGAGGGGGCTGAGCGCCGAGAGCGTCAGGGCGCGGATTTCCCGTTTTGTGATCTGGCCGTCATGCTCGAACAGGGCATCATCCAGGCCAAAACCGCGTGGCAGGATGCGTGCGCCTACATCTGCCACAACTTCGATGCCGACGACGTTCAGCACATTGATATCCGGCACTGAAAACGCGCCGGCTGTGGTCGAACGGATGCGTTCAGCGTCGCCACCGAGTGCTTCGAGCAGGATCAGCTTCGAACCGCCGAAACCGATACCGGTCAGCAGCTTTGCAAGTTCCGCCGGGCCTTTTTCATCCGAGGTCAGCGCGATGATCCGCCGGCCGGGGTGCAGCAATGGGCGGATGAGATCGAGCGGGCGGCCATGCAGGGAAACCGTTTCGATCTCCTGCAGCGGCCAACCGAGGCGGGATGCTGCGAGCGAAAAGGCCGAGGGCGATGGGTAGGTGGTGAATTCGTCAGCGCTTAGATGACGTGACAGGGTTACTCCGACACCGAAGAAAAACGGATCACCGGAGGCCAGCACGCAGACTTTTGACCCGCGCAAGGCGATGACATCCTGCATTGCCGCATCGAACGGTGTCGGCCAGGGGCGCGCCTCGCCCGAGATCAGGGAGGCAGCAAGCTCCAAATGCCGTTTGCCGCCGAACACCACCGAAGCATCGGAAATCGCGGCCTTTGCACTGTCGCCAAGCCCGTTTGCGCCATCTTCGCCGATACCGACGATGGACAGCCAGCTTCGATGGTTTAAAGCTCTCATTCCTGATTCAGGAGGCAATTTGACCAACTCCATCCTCATGCGAATTCTGATCCTCGGCGGCACGGCGGAAGCCAAGGCGCTCGCGGCGCAGCTTTCGACCAATCCCGACTACGACATCCTTCTGTCGCTGGCCGGGCGCACCAAGAGCCCGGCCGAACAGCCGGTGCCGGTCCGTATCGGCGGTTTCGGCGGCGTAGAGGGGTTGGCGACGTTCATTCGCGAGAACAATATCGACCTTTTGATCGACGCCACGCATCCGTTCGCGGCAAGGATTTCCCGCAATGCGGCCGAAGCTGCGGCTGCCACCGGCACGGACATCCTGGCTCTGCGGCGTCCTGCATGGCTGCGCCACACGGAGGATCGCTGGCGCGAGGTAACCGATATCGCGGCGGCCGTTTCCGCGCTCGACATGCCGGCGCGCCGGGTTTTCCTGACGCTTGGCCGGCAGGAACTGCTGCCGTTCGAGCCGATGAAGCAGCATTCCTATCTGGTTCGCAGCGTCGATCCCGTCGATCCGCCGCTCGATCTGCCGGATGTCTCTTATATCACGGCGCGCGGGCCGTTTGCCGAAGCGGACGAAATCCGGCTGCTCCAACAGCATGCTATCGATCTTATCGTTTCGAAAAATAGCGGCGGCGTTTCCAGCGTCGGCAAGATCCTTGCTGCCCGGCGTCTCGGTATCGAGGTGATACTGATCGAGCGTCCACTGTTGCCGGACGTGGCGTCGGCCGAAAGCGTCGCGGAACTTGCCGGGATGGTCGCTCGGTTGCTTGCTCAACGGGCGCTCTCCCGCAAGAAGCGCGGGGAATAAACGATCGGCCGCTGGTCGGTTCGTTCGATCAGGCGCGTTTCGGTGCTGCCAACGATGACGCAGGTGGCCATGTCGGCCATCTCCCCTTGCGCCTCCGACAGCGGCACGATGCGGATCGCCTCGTCCGGTCGTCCGGCGGCGCGGCCGAAAATCACCGGTACTGTGCCAGGCAGATGGGCACGCAGGATATCGAAAGCTTCGCCGAGCTGGTGCGGGCGCGCCTTGCTGATCGGATTGTAGAAGGCCATGACGAAACCGGCCGTTGCCGCAGCAATAAGCCGTTTTTCGATCACCGCCCAGGGCTTCAGGTTATTCGACAGCGAGATGGCGCAGAAGTCATGGCCGAGCGGCGCACCGGCCTTGGCGGCGACGGCCAGCATGGCGGTCACGCCCGGCACGATGGATAGCTCGATGTCGCGCCATTCCGTCGGGCCCTCGTCGATCGCTTCGCAGACGGCGGCCGCCATGGCAAAAACACCGGGATCGCCGCCCGAGACGACGCAGACCTTGGCTCCGTTGGCCGCCATTTCCAGGGCCGCCTTGGCGCGCGCCAGTTCCTCGCGGTTGTCGGAGGCATGGCAGCGCTGGTCTGTCCTCAGGCTGAGGCGATCGATATAGGGGAGATAGCCGAAAAAGTCGGAAGCGGCGCGCACCGCATCCAGCGCTTCCGGCGTCATCTGGTCCGGACTTCCGGGGCCGAGGCCGACAACGGTCAGCCAGCCGGTCATTGCTGTTCTCCAGCTGTTTCCCGCAGCGCTCCTTGCGGACGGGTCGTCCAGCCGGGAACGAGAACGATGGAAAAATACGGAGCCGGGCTTTCGTCGCGGGTTTCCAGCGGTTCTGCCGAGCCGTTCGCCATCGTGCCGCGCTCCACATACAGCGCGCCGGACAGCTTTCCGACGGCGGCCAGCGCACGGCGGATTTTCGGCAAGTTACGGCCAACTTTCATAATGACGGCGCCGTCCGTAACTGAGAGCCGTTCGACGAGTTTTTCTTCCGAAAGCGTGCCGGGCAGGACGCTGAGGGTATCGTCGCCCTGAACCAGCGGCAGGCCGGTCATCGACCAGCAGCCGGACATGGCGGTAACGCCGGCCACGACATCGGCCTGATACCGATCCTTCAGCCGCAGATGCAGATGCATGTAGGAGCCGTAAAATAGCGGGTCGCCTTCGCTCAGCACCGCAACATTGCGGCCGGCATCAAGGTGGACCGCGATCTCTTCGGCCGAGCGATCGAAAAAATCGTTGATCGGGTTCTTGTAGTCTGCCTCGTCCTTGTGAGTCTCTATCGTCACCGGGTAGACCAGCGGCAGTTCGATCGTGCCGGGGCGGATATGTGCCTCGACGATGGCGCGGCCATTGCCGGTCGAGCCCTTCTTGCAGAAAAAGGCGACAACATCAGCCTCTTGGATGGTCCGCACGGCCTTCAGCGTCATCAGTTCCGGATCGCCAGGGCCGGTGCCGACGCCGGTCAGCCGGCCCTTGATGATTTGCGCGTTCAAAGCCCTGCCCTCGCCAGCGCGTTGACGGCAGCCGCCGTCATGGCCGAACCACCCATGCGACCGCGCACGATTGCATAGGGAATGTCATGGATGGATTCCATCAGGGCTTCTTTGGATTCCGCCGCGCCGACGAAACCGACCGGCATGCCGATGATGGCGGCCGGTCGTGGGGCGCCGGCATCCAGCATTTCGAGAAGGCGGAAAAGCGCAGTCGGCGCATTGCCGATTGCCACGACCGATCCCTCCATCTCGTCCCAGAGGTCGAGGGCGGCTGCCGAGCGCGTATTGCCGAGCGTTTTCGCCAGCTCCATCGTGCGGCTGTCGCGCAAGGTGCAGATCACTTGGTTTTCCGCCGGCAGGCGCGCACGGGTCACGCCGTGTGCGACCATTTCGGCGTCGCAATAGATGGGTTTTCCGGCCCGCAAGGCGCCGCGTGCCGCCTCGACGAAATCGCTCGAGAAACGGAAATGTTCTGCCGCCTCGACCAGCCCGCAGGCATGGATCATGCGCACGGCGATATCGGCCTGTTCATCGGTAAAGGCGGAAAGATCGGCCTCTGCGCGGATGATCGCAAAGGACTTTTCGTAGATCGCATCGCCTTCGCGGATATAGTCGTAATTCGTCATGGTCGTCCTGTGGCGGCCGCTGCCAGTCGACCGGAACCGATCCGGGCAAGGCAGTCGGCGGAGTTTTCGCCGGCTTGCTTTTCCGATCTCACGAGATCGGCAAAGCGGCAAAGCGTGGCGTTGGTATCGGCAAAAGATGTGAAAGCAAAGGGTTCGCCGGAGGCTTTTGCGTTGGCGATGAAGGAAATACGATCGGCCGTGCCGCAAATCGCAAGGGCTGCAGGTTCGGGATGGGCACAGCCCTTGGCGCAGCCGGTTACATGCAGCTTGAAAGATCCGTCGAGAAGATCGCCGCAATCCTTTGCTGCATTCGCCGCGATTCGATGCGTGGCGATACTGGCCGAGTTACAGGCCGGGCTGCCCGAGCAGGCGGCGATATGGCTGCGCGGGTCGCTTGCCGTTGTGATGAAACCGATGGTTTCGGCGAAATGCCGCAGCGACTGGCAGGACTGTAATGGGCCGAAAAAAAGAAGTGAATGATCGAGCGCCGGTTTTAAAGATTTTATCCCAAAGCTGGTCGCTTCGTCGCAGAGCGCGATCAGGCTTTCCGCCTTCGCCTGGCCGAAGGCGGGACCGATGCCGACGGCATGGAGATGGTTTGAGAGTGGGAAGATGGCAAAAGGCGAGAGGGCGGCCGCCTTCTCTCTTGCCGTCACGTTCGAGCTCGTCCCGGGCATCGGCGACAGACTGACTGGCACGGCACTTGCTGATCCGCGGGACAGGCCCGAGGATAGGGACGGAGCGCTCTGCGGCTGCTCGTTCAAGGATAGAGCCTGTATCAGGTCCCGCCCACGGGCCTTGTTTCCCAGGCCTTTCAGCCGTTTCAACAGCTCGATAACCGTGTCGACAACAAGTGTTTCACGTAAAACATTGAAAACATGTGCCGATTGTTCTGTGTTACCAAGAAGCAGTTGCCATTCAGTTGCCGAGACCGCCACAAGGCGGATGTCCGCAAGCAGGTTGGAGAGCCGCAAATGTCCGGTGCCATCGACGATCACGGCCATTTTCGGGGCCAGCCCGGTAATGGTGCCGGCGCCATCGCGTATGGCTTTCGCCAGCGGGCGCGGATCGGCGATTTCGCTTTCGTCCATTCCCGCAAGCGGCGGTACCTCGACTGCCAGGCCGTCACGCAGCGGCAGGTTCATCGACCGGATATCCGCATCGAGCCGCGGTGCCGAGGCCTCTGTCAATCCGCGGATCTGAAGATTGCCGCGGGCGGAAATATTGACCATGCCGTTGCCGTGCTTGACTGCCAGCCGGCAGATCTCTGCAAGTTGTGCCGGCGAGATCGCCTCGATGAGAGAAACGCGCGCCAGCAGACCGTCGCCGGTCATCATCGGGGTTGACAGTGCCGGGCAGGCGCCCCGCCGCATGTCCTGATCCGCACGTTCAACAGGGAGCGCCATCATGCGACCTCTCCTTTTCGCGGAGGCATCAGCATTTCGAGTTCCGCATCCACCGCGTTGCGGCGCGGATGCCAGAGACCACGAGCAAGTGCCGAGCGGAAGCGTTCGCCCATGTAACGGGCGCCTTCGGGGTTCTGCGCCAGCAAGAAATCGCGCACGGCCTCGTCGCCGAGATAGGCGTCATAGGTGGCGTCGATCAGGGATTGCGGAATGGCATGGGTGGTTTCGGCAAAACCGATCAGCCGATCGACGGTTTCGACCAGTTCAGCGGCGCCGCGCGGACCATGGCGCATCTGGCCGGCGATGAAACGCGGGTTGGTTGCGCGGGCGCGGACCACGCGGGTGACGGCCTCGGAGATCGAGCGTGCCCTGGGGTTTGCCGGATCGGTGGTATCGAGCGCGATAACATCCGCCTTGCCGCCGAGAGCTGCTACGGCTGCCGAAAACCCGCCGATGAAAGCGACATCCGCCGAGCCATCCAACAGATCGCGGCCGGGATCATCACCGGTATGGACGATCAGGTCGGCGACACCGACCCGCCCGGCAAATTTTCCGGGCGCGTGGCTTGCCTCGCCATCAGCGCCACCGAAGACATGGCTGGTGGCATCGAGATAGATGCGGCCGAGTTCCTCGCGCTCACCCCATGATCCGTCCGCCAGCTTGTCCTCGATACCGGAACCGTAGGTGCCGGGTGCGGAGCCGAAGATGCGCGGCGGCAGATGGCCAAGTTCCTGCATATCCTCCGCCAACGGATTGTCGCCCGGCGCCTCTTCCCGTGCAGCAATCGCCCGCATGGCGGCATCGAGCAACGCGATCAGCGCCGGGAACATGTCGCGGAAGAGACCGGAGATACGCAGTGTGACATCGACCCGCGGGCGACCAAGCTGTGCCGGAGCCAGAACCTCGATGCCGGTCACGCGGCCGGTCGCGGCATCCTGGACCGGCCGTGCGCCGATCAGCGCCAGGACTTGCGCCACTTCCTCGCCGCCGCTTCGAAGCGAGGCGCTGCCCCATAAATCGAAGATGAGGCTTTTCGGCCAGTCGCCATGATCTTGCAAATACCGACGCAGGATTTCGTCTGCAGCGCGTTTTCCCAATTCAAAGGCTGTCGGGGTCGGCAGGGTGCGCGGGTCGCTGGCAAACAGATTGCGTCCGGTCGGCATCACGTCGCGGCGGCCGCGGGCCGGCGCGCCGGACGGGCCGGGGCGAATGTGTTTTCCGTCCAGTGCGTCGATCAGCGCCCGTTTTTCCGTCGCGGCGCTGGCGACCCGCAGTTGGTCGGCGTCGCCTTCGGCCACTTTGCCGAAGACATGCTGGCCATCCTTGATGGCAAAGTCCTTCAGGTCACAAAGGAAGGCGTCGATGCGGGCCAGCGCCGTATCCGGGTCGTCGCCCTTTGAAACGCCGGCATCGGTCGCAATGCTGGTATCGCGGGCGGCCTCGACGATCAGTTTTGCCAGCCGGTCGCGACGGCGGCGGTCGAGGCCATCCGCCTGGGCATATTCGTCGACAAGCAACTCCAGCTTCTTCTGTTCGTCGGACAGGCCGGCGCCGGTCAGAACCGGCGGCAAATGACCTATGGTGACAGCGGAGATGCGACGCTTGGCAACGGCTGCCTCACCGGGGTTCGACACGATGAAAGGATAGATCACCGGCAGCCCGCCCGTGACACGTTCCGGGAAACAATCCTTAGACAGCGCCACCGTCTTGCCCGGCAGCCATTCCAGGGTACCGTGGGCGCCGACATGCACGATCGCGTGGGCGCCAATAGCGCGTATCCATTGGCCGAAGGCGACCAGTGCATGACGCGGGGGAAGATCGGGGCTGTGATAATCGGCTCGGCGATCGGCATTGCGTCCGCGATCCGGCGCCAACGCCACGGTGATATTGCCGAATTGCGCGGCGCGGAACCGGTAGGCCCCGTCTTCGACGTCCGGGTCGTCCTGCGGAGCACCCCAGGCGGCATCGACGCCGGGTGCGGCCATGTAATCGCCGATCGATAGCGTGCCGGCCTTACGCAAGCGGTCGAGAAGGTCGCGGGCCGTCTCGGGGATATCGGAAACCGCATAACCTGCTATCGAAAGGTCTTGCAGCATGGACAGCACGCTTTGCGGCACGTCCAGACCGACGGCATAACCCGTGCGACCGGGTGCGCTCGGATAATCCGGCAGCAGGATCACGATCTTGCGTTCGGCGCGGGGCGCCATCTTCATCCGCAGAAAGGCCTTGATCCGGTCGGCCACCTGTTCCACCCGGTCTGGTTCGGGCTGATTGATCAGGCTGGCGGAGTTGTGGCCTTGCTTGAACGAGATCGCGCCGGCGAGGATACGGCCATCGAGTTCCGGCAGCACGACATGCATGGCGAGATCGGCAGGGTTCAGGCCACGCCGCCCCTCCGTCCAGCCCTCACGTCTTGTCGTGGCAACGACGACCTGGAAGACGGGAATTCCGCTGCGGTCGAAGATCGTATCGCCAGTGTCATCGGTTCCGCTGGCAAAGGCGGTGGTCGTCAGGATCGCTGCAGGATCAAGTCGCCGGACAGCATCTTCAACGAATGTGATCGCGTCCGTATCCTTGAGGCTGCTGACGAAGATCGGCATCGGTGCAAAGCCGCGGGCCTTGAGGGCGGCAAACAAGGCGTCGATCGGCGCCGCATCATTGGCAAGCAGCATGGAGCGATAAAAGAGGATGGGCAGGCGTGGCGCGTGCTTTGCCAACCCGGCCAGCAGGTCATCACCTTGGGCGATGCCATGGCCCGGCCTGTAGAAACCGGCCTTCGGCATCGGCAATGCCTCCGGCAGAATATCCGTCTTGCCGGTTGCCAGGGCGGCCAGCCGTCTTGCCAGAAGCCGCATATTGTCCGGACCGCCCTCGCGGAAACATTCCAGTATGCCCGCAAGCTCGTCTTCGGAGACCGTAGAGGCGGTGGCCAGTCGCTGATCCCGGATGCTGCATTCGCCGGGCAGCAAAACGAGCGCGATGCCTTTTCGTCGTGCCAGCCGGGAAAGCTGTTCGACACCATAGGCCCAGCGATCGTATCCGCCGAGGATGCGCACCAGAATGACTTTTGCCTGGGCTGCGGTCTTTTCCGCCCACAGATCGACAGACATCGGATGACGCAGATCGGAGAGGTTGGCGAGAGCGAGTGAAACCTCGCCTTCGCTCCATCCGGCAGAAATACCTTTCAGGTCACTTCCGGAAAAGGATAGCACCACCACATCCGCCGGCGACTGGTTCAAGTCGACCGGTTCGATAAGGTCGTCGAGCGACGACGATGTGGTGGCGAGTATATGCATCCTTTTCTCTGACTATCCTCCGCAGGCTTGATTAAGCAGCCAGCATCTTTTCGATTGCGGCGCGGTCTATGCCCTTTTCTCCGATCACGACGAGGCGGCTCTGGCGGGTTTCGCCGGGAGCCCAGGCGCGGTCGAAATAGTGGTTCACGCGCGATCCTACCGCCTGTACCTGCAGGCGCATCGGCTTGTTCGCGACGTCGATGAAGCCCTTTATGCGCAGCACGTTTTCGGCTTCCGCCGTAGCGGAGATGCGGGCGGCCAATGCGTCCGGATCGGTCACCGCTGCCAAGTCAATGACGAAGCTGTCGAAATCGTCGTGGTCGTGGTCCAGTTCGTCATCATGGTGGGTCTTGCGATTTTCGATATCGTCCTCGACGGCAAGGCCAAGGCCGATCAGCACGCTCGGATCGACCGCACCATTGGCGGACGGCACGATCTTCACCGCCCGCGGCAGATGCGCCTGGACGCGGCCTTTGGCGGCGGCAAGCGATGCCTGGTCGAGAAGGTCGGTCTTGGTCAGCACGATCATGTCGGCGCAGGCGACCTGATCCTCGAAGACTTCCTCGATCGGATCGTCGTGGTCTATCGAGTCATCCTGCTGGCGCTGTGCCTCGAGCGCATGATGGTCATCGGCGACACGGCCTTCGGCCAGCGCCACGCCATCGACCACGGCGATCACGCCATCCACCGTCACGCGCGCCTTGACGGCCGGCCACTGGAAGGCCTGGACCAGCGGCTTGGGCAGTGCAAGGCCGGAGGTTTCGATCAGGATATGATCGACGGGCGGCTGAAGCGCCAGAATCTGGTTGATCGCGGGAACGAAATCGTCGGCTACGGTGCAGCATATGCAGCCATTGGCCAGTTCGATGATGTTGTCTTCCGGGCAGCTCTCTATGCCGCAGCCCTTCAGCACTTCACCATCGATGCCGACATCGCCGAATTCGTTGACGATGATCGCCAGACGCTTGCCGTCGAGTTTCTCGATCAGGTTGCGGATCAGCGTGGTCTTTCCGGCGCCAAGAAAGCCGGTGACGACGGTGCAGGGGACTCGATCGAAGTTTACGCTCATGAAGGCATGTCCTCGTGATGATGGAATGGGGGAATGCGGGCCGTCATGCCCTTGCCGCGCAGGCACATGGGACGGCCGCGAAGAGGAAGAAAACCGCGTTCGTCCTCGGCCAGCATCATGGCGCCGGTGACGATATCGTCGACATTGTCGGTCGAGAGATGGCCGAAGACATAGGACCAGCCGCTGCGATGGCTGAAGGCGGCGCTCGGGCTCTTGTCGCAATTGGCAAGGCAAGTGACGGGCTTGACGGCGAGCGGCTTGCCGTCGGCGGCGCGGCGCAGCGCCTCGATCAGGCCGATGCCGGGGCGGGCCTCACTGTCACTTGCCTCACGGCAATTGGTGCAGACGAAAATCGTCACATCGACGTCGCCGCAAGCCGCGTCGGACACGCCTTTTCTGTCATCACTTGTCATCAGGCCGCACTACCGCCAGGTCTTCAACAATCGGGGTGCGCGGCAGGAGGACGAGCCATCCTGCAGTGAAAGCAAAGCTTCATCCGGAGCACCCCGCCCGGAAAAGCATGATTGTCGAACGGCAGGTCTCCTGGCTCGCGGGTCGTCGCCATCCGCCTGCCTTCCCAGATGGATCCGTGGCGGGATCTCTCCAGTGGCGTCTCTGGCCGGATGGCTCGCCGCCTACAGTTGCGGGGGCAGCCGCGGCATTGAGCCTGGAGTTTCCCAAGGCTCGCACCGCATTCTCTCTTAGCCCCTCCCGTTGCCGGCAAGGGACCGTTGTTCCGTCAAGTAAGCGCTGTTGCGGTAAACTGTCAATGTCGCAAAGACGATTGCCCGATCAGAGGAATTGTCTATAGTGAAATCGTCTTTGGTGCCCGAAAGGGTTTATCGAAGGGAATGCGGTGCGACGGTTTTTCTGTCAAACCCGCGGCTGCCCCCGCAACTGTAGGCGGAAAGTCTCTACCCAAAACGGCTATATGGCCGTCAAGCCACTGGAGAAATCCGGGAAGGCGGGTGAAGGCATTCGATCCGCGAGCCAGGAGACCTGCCGGAGATATCGGATAAATTGAACAGTCCTCGGGTGGAGGGCAGAAAGAAAAGTCCATGGTTACGAATTCCGCTGCAACTGCAGTCAGCGTCTCCACTTCCAAAGTCATTCCTCTCGGCCTGTCGGCTATTCTCGGCCTTTTCATGGTCGGTTTCGTCGGTTTCTCGCATCTGGAAGTCGTGCATAACGCCGCCCACGATACGCGCCATTCACTGGCATTTCCCTGCCACTGAGATCGCTGGTCACCTAGAGGAATTCCCATATGTCGCTGTTTCGTAACATCGTCTTCACGGCGGTGATCGCCGGTCTTTTGGCTGGTCTCCTGTTGACCGTGATGCAGAGCTTTTCCACCGTACCTTTGATCCTGAACGCAGAGGTTTATGAAAATGCCGGCGCGGAAGCTGGCCACAGCCACGATGCCGCACCGGCCGCCGGGGCCGCAGCGCCTGTCGCCGCGCATGAGCATGACGAGGAAGGCTGGTCGCCGGCCGACGGTTTCGAGCGCTTCATCTATACGGCTGCGGCCGACATGCTGACCGGGATCGGCTTTGCGCTGGTGCTCATCGCAGCGTCCGAGGCTCTCGGCGGGTTCGGCGGATGGCGTGGCGGTCTGATGTTCGGCCTTGCAGGGTTCGTCACGGTGATCCTGGCGCCAGGCCTCGGCCTGCCGCCGGAACTGCCCGGCATGCCGGCCGCCGAACTCGGTCCACGTCAGGTCTGGTGGGTATCGACCGCTGTCTGCACGGCTGCAGGGCTTGGTCTTCTGGCCTATAGCCGTTCGGCGCTGCCTGCAGCACTCGCGATCGTGCTGCTCGTCGCCCCGCATCTCATTGGTGCGCCATTGCCGCCCTCGCATGAGACGGCTGTGCCGATGGATCTCTATGCGCGGTTCGTCAACGCCGTTTATGCCACAAACCTGGTGTTCTGGGCCGTTCTTGGCGCGCTTGCGGGTTTGATCCGCGCGCGTTTCAGGTCGGGTGAAAGTGCATCCGCGTCGTCGTCCACGGGGTTTGCTGCACGGTGAAGGAGATCAATCAGGCAGAAGAGGCGCGCCATCGGGCCAAGATGGCGAACCGCAAGGCCGTGCAGGATGCAGAAGTGGCGGAGAAGACCCAGGAAAAGGGTCTTCTTATCGTCCATACCGGACCCGGCAAGGGCAAGTCGACGGCAGCCTTCGGGCTGGCGCTTCGCATGCTCGGCAACAATCGCCGGGTCGGTATCGTGCAGTTCATCAAGGGCGCATGGTCGACCGGCGAGCAGCCGGCACTTGCGGTGTTCGGTGATCGCGTCGTCTGGCATACGATGGGCGAAGGTTTCACCTGGGAAACCCAGGACCTGAAGCGCGATATCGCCGCGGCCGAAAAAGCCTGGGAGAAGGCGCTCGAGCTGATGGCGGACGAGACGATAGGCCTCGTCATTCTCGATGAGCTCAACATCGCGCTGCGCTACGATTACCTCAATCTGGAAAAGGTCGTGGCTGCGTTTCAGGCGCGACGCCCGGATCTGCATGTCGTGGTGACCGGGCGCAATGCCA
This sequence comes from Aliirhizobium sp. YIM B11859, assembly GCF_057163345.1. Taxonomy (NCBI): domain Bacteria; kingdom Pseudomonadati; phylum Pseudomonadota; class Alphaproteobacteria; order Hyphomicrobiales; family Rhizobiaceae; genus Aliirhizobium; species Aliirhizobium sp. YIM B11859. The sequence goes on along the minus strand of NZ_JBXHAY010000009.1, from coordinate 27,865 downwards.
AGCCGGCGCTGATCGAGGCGGCCGATCTCGTCACCGAGATGTCGCTGGTCAAGCATCACTTCAAGGCCGGCGTCAAAGCCCAGGCCGGGATCGAGTTCTAAAGCATGGCTGCCCGGTCGCTCATGTTCCAGGGAACGGGCTCGGACGTGGGCAAATCGCTGGTCGTGGCTGGTCTTGCCCGCGCCTTCAGCCTTCGCGGTCTGAGCGTCCTGCCATTCAAGCCGCAGAACATGTCCAACAATGCCGCGGTTACCGCCGATGGCGGCGAGATCGGCCGCGCACAGGCGTTGCAGGCGCGTGCCGCCGGGGTGGCTCTCAGCGTCCACATGAACCCGGTTCTCCTCAAGCCGCAGAGTGATGTCGGCTCGCAGATCGTGGTGCAGGGGCGGGTCGAGGGCAATGCCAAGGCGTCGGAATACCAGCAGCTCAAGCCGAGACTGTTGCAGCGCGTGCTCGAAAGTTTCGAGATCCTTCGGGCGAAGGCTGATCTGGTCCTGGTCGAAGGTGCCGGCAGTGCTTCGGAGATCAATCTGCGGCAAAACGATATCGCGAATATGGGTTTTGCCCGGGCGGCCGATGTTCCGGTCGTGCTGATCGGTGATATCGACCGCGGCGGCGTGATCGCCAGCCTCGCAGGCACGAAACTGGTCATCGATGCCGAGGACGCGGCGATGATCCGCGGCTTCATCGTCAACCGGTTTCGCGGCGATCCTGCCCTGTTTGACGAGGGGATGGGGATGATCACCCGGTTCACCGGCTGGCAATCGATCGGGCTTTTGCCGCATTTTGCCGATGCCGCATTGTTGCCGGCCGAGGATGCGCTGGGCCTTGCCCAGTCTTTTGCCCGTAAGCCGGGCGCGAAAATCCGGATTGCGGTACCGATCCTGCCGCATATTTCCAATTTCGACGATCTCGACCCGCTGGAAGCAGAACCGGATGTGGAGCTGATCCGGGTGCGCCGCGGGCAAACTATTCCGGGCGATTGCGACCTGGTGCTGCTGGTCGGCTCCAAGGCGACGATTTCGGATCTGGCAGCGTTGCGCGAGGCCGGTTTCGATATCGATATCGCCGCCCATCACCGGCGCGGCGGGCAAGTGCTCGGTCTCTGCGGCGGCTACCAGATGCTGGGCAAGTTACTTTCCGATCCGGAAGGGACGGAGGGGCCGCCCGGCTCTGTCGAAGGGCTCGGTCTTCTCGACGTGGACACCGTCCTCTCCGGCGCCAAGCGGCTGGAAGCGGTTTCGGGAACCAGTTTCGACAATGTTTCCTTCGCCGGCTATGAAATGCATATCGGGCGCACAACCGGTGCCGATTGCGCCCGGTCGTTTTCGACGATCGACGGGCATGCCGAAGGCGCCCGCTCGGCGGATGGAAAGGTCACCGGTACCTATGTGCATGGGCTGTTTGCGGATGACAGGCAGAGGTCTGCCTGGCTTGCAAGGCTCGGCGGCTCGTCATCAAGCCTTGATTATGAGGCTAATATCGATGCCATTCTCGATCGGCTGGCCGCCCATATGGAACGGCATCTCGATCTTGACGGATTGCTCAGACTTGCCACATGAGCACAGCCAGAATGCCGAACAGGCCAATCAGCAGAATATCTGCAATGCGGGCGATCTTCAGCGCGTCGTAGATATCCTCATAGACGAGTTCCGTGCGACCGCCTTCGCCCATGTAACCGGCTTCGATCATCTTGCCGCCGTAACTGCGCGGGCCGGCAAGGGCGATGCCCAGCGCGCCGGCCATTGCCGCCTCCGGCCAGCCGGCATTGGGGGAGCGGTGATTTTTTGCATCGCGCCGGATCGCCCTTATGGCATTGCGCGGAGAAGCGTCCTGAACAAAGAGGGCGGCGACGACAAACAGCACGGCCGTCAATCGCGAGGCGGGCAGATTGATGACGTCGTCGAAACGCGCGGCGGCCCAACCAAAGGCTTCGTGGCGGGGCGAGCGATGGCCGATCATGCTGTCGGCCGTATTGGCTGCCTTGTAGGCAGCCCCTGCGGGCAGTCCGCCGACACCCATCCAGAAAGCCGGCGCAACGACGCCGTCGGAAAAATTCTCCGCCAGGCTTTCAATCGCCGCCCGGCAGACTGCGGCTTCGTCGAGCATCTCGACATCTCGCCCGACGATCCGGGAAACGGCTTGGCGGCCAGCCGGCAAGCCGCCATGCTTGAGCGAGGAGGCAACCTGCCTGACATGCTGCTCCAGGCTTTTTTGCGCCGGAAGACTGGCGGCAACAAGCATCAGCAGGATCGGGCCGAGAGGCAGGACAAGAAGGCCCGCCTGCAGTACATAGCCAATCAGAATAACCGCAACCATCAGAACTGCGAGCGCCTTGATGCCCATGGTCTTGCGGGTGGCGAAGTCGTCGGTTTCGCGGTTCCATCGCCGATCGAGTTCGGATATCAGCCGGCCGATCCAGGTCACGGGATGGCCAATCAGCTTGAACAGCCAGTCCGGGTAACCGGTGAAGCGCTCAACGATCAGCGCGAAGAATGCAAGAAGGAACATGAAGTTGGCGCTCTCTGATTTAGGCGACCCGATCCAGCACGGTGGCAATCTCGCCAAGGCGCGCGCGCTGTTTCCGCAAGCGCCCGAGCCATGGATCGATCTGTCGACCGGCATCAATCCGCATTCCTATCCGCATTCACCGATCCCCGCCAATGCTTTCGCGCGATTGCCGGAGCCGGCATCGCTCGATGATCTGAAGGTGATTGCAGCAAAGGCCTATGGCGCACCGTCTGCCGCGCATGTTGCAGCCGGTCCGGGCACGCAGATCCTGCTGCCGATCGTCGCAGGCCTTGTCGGCGGGCGGAAAGCGGCGGTTCTGTCTCCCACCTATGCAGAGCACGCCCGGGCGGCAAGCATGGCCGGTTTCGAGGTGGATGGTACGGATGAGCTGGACCGTTTGGCGGAGGGCGATCTTGCGGTTATCGTCAATCCCAACAATCCGACCGGTCGCATCGTCGAGAGGAGCGATCTCCTGTCACTTGCAGCGTTTATGCGAGCCAAGGATGGGTTGCTGGTGGTGGACGAGGCATTCATGGATGTGTCGGACGCCGAGAGCGTTGCCGGCGCGGTCGATGAGGGTGGCCTTCTGGTATTACGCTCCTTCGGCAAGTTTTACGGGATGGCGGGCCTCAGACTTGGTTTCGCGATCGTGCGGCCCGATATCGTTTTCACGATCGAGGAAAAGCTCGGACCCTGGGCGGTGTCGGGGCCGGCTCTGCATGTGGCGCGCGAGGCACTGGCCGACGATCGGTGGCAGGCGAAGATGCGCAACCGGCTCAATGGCGATGCCGGACGTCTTCATCTGCTTCTTCGCAGTGCCGGCATTGCGGTGTTCGGCGGGACATCTCTATTCTGTCTGGTGCGCGATCCGCAGGCACAGGCGCTCTACCGTCATCTTGGTGAGCGCGGCATCATCACAAGACGTTTCGAAGAGCGCTGCGACGATCTGAGGATCGGCATAGCTGCCGAACAGGATTGGCCGCGACTGGAAGATGCATTGGCGTCTTTCCGCGGGCGTTAGCGGCATGCCCCTTACTTGGGCCAGGTCTGACGCTCCAGGTTGAATGCGCGGGTCAAGAATTCTGCAGGCTGGACCCAGGTTCCTTTGGGATCCGGAAATGTCTTGCCTGGCTCGGACGGTGGCAGGTATTCGCCATGCTCATATCCCAGCGTTTTATCGATCTGCCACGGTTGAACGGTATGGCCGACCGCCCGTGATGGCCCCCGATAACCCAGCGCGCTCGAAATCGGGTTGCTGGTGGGATCGAGAAGATGACCGAAGAAATTGCCGAACGGAAAAGCAAGTCGAAGCACAAGATCTTTCTCCGAAGCCAGCACATAGACGCGTTCAGTCTTGTTGAAGGCGTCGGCATATTCCTTTTCCAGGCAGGTACGCTCGATGGCGGCCGCCATCAGGCTGGCGGATCTCGCTGGGCGATCCAGTCGGCGGATCGTTTCCAGCACGACCCTTGCTCCCAGGCTGTGGCTCGCGAAGGAAAAACTTGATGCCTGCGTCAGTTCACGATTGCAGAATGTCGCCAGCTGCCGGCCGACATAGTTCGCGGTGGGCTTTTCGACAGGATAACTGATGAAGCCGGCGTGGGAATCTCCAGGCCATAAAATACCGACGAAAACTGCGGAGGACGGGAGATCAAGAAGTGTCTCCAGGCTGGAGAGCGCGCGGACGCCCTCGCTCTGCTTGTTGTTATAGCCATGGGTGACGAACAGTATGTCCCGATCCGCCAAAGATCGTTTGAACAAAGACAACGTGACAGGCGACAAGCCGAAATGGCTTCCGCTTTCTTGTGTTGCGGGTGTTGTTGCGACCGCACCGCCGACCGGCGCGACACGGAAATTGAGAAACAGCGTCATGGCTATCCGCCTATTTCTTGATGGTTTTGAAGGTCGCGACGGCGGTGGATATACCTGAGGACAGATCCTTGGCGATCGGAGCCACGGGCACGGCGATGATGCCTACGATCAAGCCGAGTATGATCACTTTAAGTTCTGCCGAGGCGAAAACGGTCATCGCGCCGATAACGGCCAATACAATCGAGACAAGTGCTGCAACGACCCGCGAAGTGTTGCGATATTTCTGGTCGGCCCGTTCGAAGGCGGCATCCAGGCGTGCGTCGATGATCGCGTCGAAACGGGCAAGAATCGCAAGTTCCGCTTCGGTCGGCAGATCTCCCTTTTCTATCTTCGCGGCGATCTGGGAGAGGAGCGGCGCATCGCTTGGCAGCACATGTGTTGCAATGGAACCGGCCGTTACCGAATTGAAACCCAATCTGATCAGATTTTTTGCGATTGCCTTCTGTTCGGCTTTCTCCATGCCGTTCAGCCAGTTCGCTTTCGCGACTGCGTAGGGCTCTTCCTCATTTATCGTCCTGAGCGCCAGCTCATATGGCTGCAATGCAGTGCGGATGAAGCCATAGCCGACATTTGATATGCCACCGTTAAAGGCTTTCGTTCCGTCGACCAAACCGAAGGCTGCGGTGCCCAACGCCGCGATTGCGGAGATGATCGCACCAAACTGCCCGAATGCTATTCCGTTGATAAGATCAATGATGGGATCCATCTGCTTCCCCTCTCACCAGGAATCTGGATTTCCTTGCGGTCGCAATCGGTCATGCCTCGCATGAGCTTGCACAAGGGAGAGTGAAGTATTTTTCACTTGGTTGCAATGATAAAAAATACAACCTGAAGAATGTTAAGTCAGGCTGTCCCGCCATGCTCGTTGCGCATTCGGTACAGGCAGAGCCGTCGCCTCATACACGCCGCGGGCAACGGCTCTTGCCGTCACCAGCGTTGCCAGATGGCAGAGTTCTGCAAAGGCCATCATGTCGCCAAGCGGCTTCTTGCCGGTTGCGGCGGAAAAGATCGTGTCGCCATCACCTGGAAGATGTGCGGGTAGAACGGCGCGGGCAAGCCCGTCATGGGCCATGATCGACAGGCGATGCGCCTGCGCCTTGGTGAGTGCTGCATCGGTTACGATGACGCCGATCGTTGTCGCCTTCAGTTTGACGCCCTTGATGCGCAGTGCCGAATGATCGTCCGTGAAGGTGTGCGGCAGGCCCAGGCTGCCGAACTCGCCGTTACGCTCGAAAGGGGCTGCCCAGAAATGCGAACCGTCTCCAACGGTTGCCGAGCCCATGGCGTTGACGGCCAAAATCGCTGCAATCGTGTGCCCGGAGGAGGTCGTCGCGCTGGCTGAGCCTATACCGCCCTTCAACGTTGCGGTCGTCGCCCCGGTGCCGGCTCCAACTGTACCGAGCGCGAAGGCACCTTTTCGAGCGGCCTTGAAGGCATCGTAGCCCATGTCGCGATAAGGAGAATGCAGGCCCCAATCTTTGTTGCCGCCGTTCAGCAGATCCATCAGGATCGCCTGCGGCACGATCGGCACTCTCGTTGTTCCGACTTCAAAACCGCGACCGATCTGGCGCAGTCCCGCCTGCACGCCACCTGCCGCATCGAGCCCGAAGGCCGAACCGCCGGACAGTACAAAGGCATCGACGGCCTGAACCGTCATGGATGGGTCGAGAAGGGCCGTGTCGCGCCCGCCTGGCGCGCCGCCGAGAACCGAGCCGGAGGCGATCGCCGGCTCGTCGAAGACGATGGCCGTGACGCCGGAGCCCAGCACAAGATCGGTGGCATGGCCAACGGCCACGCCCTCGATATCGGTCAGGAGGTTCAGCGCCGCCATTTGCTTGTGGTTACTCGATGTCGAACTTGACGCCCTGTGCCAGCGGCAGGGTGCGACCATAGTTGAGGGTGTTGGTGGCACGACGCATATAGGCCCGCCATGCATCCGAACCGGATTCACGACCGCCGCCTGTTTCCTTTTCGCCGCCGAACGCGCCGCCGATCTCGGCACCGGATGGGCCGATATTGACGTTGGCGATCCCGCAATCCGAACCGCGTGCAGACACGAAGGTTTCGGCTTCACGCATGTCATTGGTGAAGATCGAAGAGGAGAGGCCCTGCGGCACGTCGTTATGAAGCGCCAGAGCTTCGTCGAAGGTCGAATATTTCATCACGTAGAGAATGGGGGCGAAGGTTTCGTCCTTCACCGGACCGGCCTGTGCCGGCATTTCGACGATTGCGGGGCGGACGTAATAGGCATCGCTCGCATCGGCGTCGAGCACGCGTTCGCCGCCCACAACCTTGCCGCCTTCAGCCCTTGCTGCATCGAGTGCGGCCTGCATCTTGTCAAAGGCCTGCTTGTCGATCAGCGGGCCGACGAGATTGCCGTCCACCAGCGGCGAACCGATGGTGACGGACTGATAGGCCTTGGCGAGACGCGGCACGAGGGCGTCATAAACGCTGTCATGCACGAAAAGGCGGCGCAAGGTCGTGCAACGCTGGCCGGCGGTTCCCATGGCCGAGAAGGCGACGCCGCGCAGGGTCAGGTCGAGGTCGGCAGTGGGGGTGACGATCGCCGCATTGTTGCCGCCGAGCTCGAGGATCGAACGGGCGAAACGCTGGGCGAGCTTCGGGCCGACTTCGCGGCCCATGCGGGTCGAGCCGGTGGCGGACACCAGCGGCACCTTTTCATGGTCGACCATCACTTCGCCGATCTCGCGGCCGCCGATCAGCAGCGTCGAGAGGTTCTTCGGTGCGGTGCCGCCATCTGCGACATAGCGGGCAAGTGCCTTTTCGAAGATCGCCTGGCTTGCGAGTGCGGTCAGCGGTGTCTTTTCCGACGGCTTCCAGATGGTGGAATTGCCGCAGACGAGGGCAAGTGCGGCATTCCAGGACCAGACGGCGACCGGGAAGTTGAAGGCGGAGATGATGCCGATGGCGCCCAGCGGGTGCCAGGTTTCCATCATGCGATGTTCGGAACGTTCGGTGGCGATCGTCAGGCCGTAGAGCTGGCGGGAAAGGCCGACGGCGAAATCGCAAATGTCGATCATTTCCTGGACTTCGCCGAGGCCTTCCGAAGTCACCTTGCCGACTTCGATCGAGACGAGACGACCAAGGGCCGCTTTTGCGGCACGCAGTTCCTCACCGAGCAGGCGGATCAGCTCGCCGCGCTTGGGCGCCGGTACGAGGCGCCATTCGAGAAAGGCCTGATGCGCTGCATCGATCGCCTTCCTTGCGCCGGCTGCGTCGATTTCCGGCAATTTGCCGATCTCGGTGCCGGTGATCGGCGAACGGACAGCGAGCGTGCCGCCCTTATACTGGCTGGTGGCGACGCCGAGATCTGCAAAGATCTTGTCCACTTCGGCGGCGAGGTCGAGTTTGGCGAGCGTCATGTCTGTCTCCGGGTATCGAAATTTCGGGTCAATCTACAAATCGGCAGCAGTTTCGCAACATGGCGGCCGATATTCATTTCGTTTCAGAAGCGTTCGCCGGCAAAATGGGAGATCTGCGCCCCCGCCTCGTAATAGGCTTCCTTCAGCTGGCGGAAACCGGGTTCCTTGACCTCGGTCAGCGGCAGAGGCAGATCCGCTTCCGCAACTTCGCCGAGGATATGGCGCGCCAATACCTTGCCGAAATTCGTGCCGGGCGAGATCCCACGCCCGTTATAACCCGAGAAACCGATGACATTTTTACCGAATTTATGGAAACGCGGCAGCGCATTGTCGGTCATGCCGATCCGGCCGAACCATTCGGCCTCGAATTCGATATCGCCGAGCTGCGGGAAAAGCCGTTTCAGCGAGCGGCGCGCCCAGGCCTTGTGGACGGCAAGGCCGGTGCCGCGCAGGGCGCCGACGGAACCGAAGACGAGGCGACCGGCCTGGTCCATGCGGAAAGAGGACAGAACCTCCTTGGTATCCCAGCAGCCTTCTGAATTCGGCAGTATCGATTGGCGAAGATTTGCCGACAGTGGCCTTGTGGCGAAGTTGAAATAGGGCAGATGGACCTGTTCGCGGCGCACCTGTTGCCACGGGCCGGTCGAATAGGCGTCGCTGGCGACGATGATCCAGTCGGCCGAAACTTCGCCACCGGCGGTTCTGACGATCTTTTTGCCGCCGGCCTCTCCGGTCGAGGTCACCGCGCTGCCGGTATGGAGCCGCGCTCCTGCCTTGACGGCTGCATGCGCCAGTCCACGGGCATAGGCGAGCGGTTGCAGCGTGCCGGCGCGCATATCAAGAAGCGATCCGGCATAGGCCTTGGTGCCGATCCGCCGTTCGGTCTCGGCGGCGTCCAGCATGGTGACCGCGGCGCCGCGCTTCTGCCATTGGCGGGCACGTTCTTCCAGTTCCGTCATGCCGTCCGCGCCGACTGCGCAATGCAGTGTGCCGCTGGTTTCGAGCTCGCAGGCAATTGCGTGTTTTTCGATCAGTTCACGGACGAGGTAGGGGCCGTTGCCGAGAAAGTCGAGTGCGCGCTCGCCGTAATGATCACCCAGTTCCTTCGGGAAGTCGTCGGGCATGACCCACATGCCGGCATTGATCAGGCCGACATTGCGGCCGGCCCCGCCAAAACCGATCTCGGTTGCTTCCAGAAGCACAACGCTGGTACCCTGCTCGGCAAGGTGCAATGCAGCGGAAAGGCCGGTATAACCGCCACCGACAATCACCACATCGGCGCTGGTATTGCCTTTGAGAGGCAATGTCGCAGGGGCGGGCGGCGCGGTCCTCTCCCAGAGGCCGTGAGAACGCGGATCGTCGAGCATGGATAAGTTCCCGGATTTTATTATTCCGGCGACTTTACAGAGCGGATTTGCCGGTGAATATCGACATAATATCAACAGGTCATTCGCTGGAGGAATGACATGCTCCCACCGCGGCGTTTCCTTCCGTCCTTTTCCCTGCTTTCCGCCTTCGAGGCCGCCGCCCGCACAGGCAGCGTCACGGCGGCCGCCAACGAGTTGGGGCTTACCCAAAGTGCCGTCAGCCGGCAGATCTCGGCGCTTGAAAAACAGCTCGGGGTAGCGCTCTTCCTGCGCGAACGGCAGACGATACGGCTGACGCTTGCGGGTGACGCCTATGCCCGCGAGGTGCGGGAGGCATTGCGACGTATCTCGAATGCATCGCTCAACCTGCGGGCCAATCCGGCCGGCGGCACGCTCAATCTTGCCATCCTGCCGTTTTTCGGAGCGCGCTGGCTGACCCCGCGCATCGGGCGGTTTCTCGAACGGCATCCCGGCATGGTGGTCAATCTGATCACCCGGCTCGAACCCTTCGACTTCCGTTTCGATACGCTGGATGCGGCGATCCATTTCGGTGCGGGCCGCTGGCCGGGGGCCGCGCTCAGCTTTCTGATGGATGAGGAAACCGTGCCGGCCTGCAGCCCCGAATTCAGGGACCGGCATGTTTTGTCGGTGCCGGAAGACATGCTTGCCGCGCCGCTTCTGCATCTGAGTACAAGGCCGGATGCCTGGGAACTCTGGTTCACCCGCAACCAGGTGGCATTCGATGCCGTACATGGCATGTTGTTCGATCAGTTCACCACCATGGTCGAGGCCGCGCGTTCGGGACTTGGCGCGGCACTTCTTCCCCGTTTCCTGATTGCGCGTGAACTGGAAGAAGGGCAGCTGGTGCAGGCGGTGGAAACGCCGCCGATGCCGACGGGGCAATATTATCTTGCCTATATGCCGGATCGAGCGAGCTATCCGCCGCTTGCGGCCTTTCGCGACTGGATGGTGGAGGAGATAGGTGCCGATCCGCTTGCGCTGTCCGGTTCCATCGGCCAATAGTCAGTCGATCATCATCAAGACCGTCCGCGGTCCAAAGACGAGAACAGTCCATGAAGCCCATCTTCGTCCAGCTCCGCTGCAAGCCCGGCAAGACCTATGAGGTCGCAGATGCCATCTACAAGACGGAACTCGTGTCGGAACTCTATTCCACCAGCGGCGAATGGGATCTTCTGCTCAAGGTCTATATCAATGACGACGCGGAAATCGGCCGTTTCGTCAACGAGAAGATCGCCTGCATTCCGAATATCGAGCGTTCGCTGACGACGATCACCTTCACGGCCTTCTGAGAAGAAGCACGGGACCGGAGCTGCGCAAAACAAAAGCCGCCTTCGGAGGGCGGCTTTTTGCATTGTAACGAAGCCGGAGCTCTAGCGATCAGGCATGGGTCGCCGGAGCGGCGTTTCTTGCCGCTACCAGCCTGCTGATCGCCAGCCGCACGTCGTCGGCCGAGTCGAACCGCTGTTCGTCCAGGTCAATGACGTGGAACTTGACGGCGATGAACTTCAGGCGATTTTCGTCCGGCACCACGATGCCGACGGGCTCGCCGGCGAATTCAATAACTTGTTTCTGCATGACAGACTCCCGCATGGGCTGCAGAGGTTGCAGCTCAAAACGAATGGTAAAATTCAGGAACGATAAGAACCGGAAGCGTTACATTCGACAGCACGGAAGGGAGCAGCGATCCGTGCCATTCACATCGAGCGCCTGACGCCGGAGGGCAGCGACGAAGACAGATTTAGGCATGTCACTCTCCTTTCAAAGCGTTGCGCGACAGGGTCAGAATCATTTTCTGACCGCTGATCAGACTAGCCGAAACCGGCCAAGCGATCAACGTAATCCATAATTACACAGAATATTTTTCTGCATGATGACAGGAGAAAGGCGATATTGTGAAATTAAGTTCGCCACATAGCATATTTCTCCGGTCCGCCTAAGTTAGGTGCTGGTCTCTGTCAAACAAGGGTCGGGCGGATTTAAATCTCGACCGGGGTGTTGAGGCCGAGGGCTTCGCTCACCTTTTCGAGGCAAAAGCGGATGCTGGCCTCGCCGGTGCAGAGAGGCGGGAGAAGCAGAAACCGGCCGGTTTCATTCGGCAGATGGAGAATTGTCTCGCCAAGCCGACAGTCAGCGTCGATCAATTCTCCCTTAAGTTGAATTTCCCAGAAAAGACCATGACCCGAGACTGCCAAAGCATGCCTGCTGTCTTCGGCAAGTTGCCGCAGGCCTTTTCCTAGACCCTCGCCCATTGCCGCCGCATTGGCCTGAAGATGTTCGTTGCGAAGAACCTTCAGCGCAGCGAGTGCCGTCGCGACGGCGACGGGAGAGACCGGCGAGGCGAGTGCCGACAGTTGCCGGGCAAAATCGCCGGTGCAGAAGACCGCTGCCAAGGTGCCCCCGTCACAGCTTCCCGCCAGCAGGAAATCCGCCTTCAAGCCCTCACGATCGGCGGCCCACCAGGTGTCGCCAAATCGACCATAACCGGTGCGCGTTTCATCGAGAACGACAAGGTGATGTTCTTTCCTTGCCTCAGCAATCTGCCTGGCAAGGTCAGCCGTGCCGGGCAGCGGTTCGATAACCGAGATGCCGGTCTCAGTCTCACTATTGTCGTGTCCATCGGCCAGGGCTTCCGGCGCGACCTCTGCTGTTTCGGCGTTCTCGTCCTGCAGGTTCCCGGCTGCGGCCGCCGCTTCCCCTTGCGGCCGAGAGGCCACCGCCTGGATTGCCGTCAGGGCCAGATGCCGGTCGGCGAACAGGATGACATTGGCAAGACCCAGGGGCGCGATCTCCAGCAGTTCCTGCCTCAACGCCTGCAAGCCTAAGGCATCGCCACCGGATGCCGCTATCAGCAGATGCTGGCGATAACTTGCCGTGGCGATCGCCGGATGGCCGTGGCCGATCAAGGGAGCGGTTGCGCCGAAATCGAGGAGGATGCGGCCGCTCTCGTCATAGACGAATTCGCGCCATGCCCGCACCATGTGTTTTCCGTCCACCGGTGGCGCATCGCAGTCTATCCCAAGCATTGCGGCCGGCGAGGGAGCCAGATTTCGCCAGATGGCAGCCTCGGATGGCCGGCAGAAAAGTGGCGGCGCATTGTCGGGATCGCGGGAAAGCCTGACCCTGATGCCGCCGGCGGATCCTTCTTCCCCGGCGACCCGGCCAATCACGGCTTGTCGGTCGATCTCCGCTCCCTCGTCGAGATCGGTCCTTACCCCTTCGAGCAGCAGCGTCACGTCTCGGCCACGGATCGACAGGCGCGGCGATGTCTGGGTTACCGTGCCGGAAAAGGGCGCAGCAAGGAGTGTTCCGGCAGGCAAACAGATATCGACATGCAGCGCGACATTGCCCGGCTCTTCACCTTCGCGGGAGATGCTGCTTCCCGATAGTCGGTATTCTCCGTAACGGGTGCTTCCCATGCCGGTTTCCCAGGCGGTCCGGGCAAGAAGCTTCCAGTCGTTATCCGCATTCGTCCAGTTGCCGTCATAAAGCAGGGGGCTCGTTACCCCGAGATCCACCAATGGCACCCGGTCGGCGTCGACTTCGGGCAAGAGCAGGCCAGTGTCGAGCGCTGCCGGCTCGATACTACAGGCCTGCAAAATTGCGGCATGCATGAAGGGTGCCGTGGTCGCGGATGCAATGTTCAAAACCTTTCGGGCCTGCTTCGCCGCCAAACCGGCCTGTTGATCATCACCACTGTGTGCGTGGTGGTTTGCAGCAACGGCTGCGGTGAGTGCTGTTTCTGCAATGACGAGCGGCCAAAGTGCCTCTATTTCACTGGAATTGAGCGGATCGATCGCGTGATAGGCGGCGATGGCGGGCAGGATCGATGTCGGCTCTCCGTCGTGGCTGAACAGAATAAGGGCGCAGGTCTTGGCGAGGGCGGAAACGTACCAACTCGTCGCCAGCCCGCCGAGATCGGTAATGCCGGCCGCACGCCATTCGCCGCTATCTTCGTCGCCGGTCAGTATGTCCAGCGCCAGGCCGGGTATCGTCAAACCAAGACGGAAGTCCGGCGTCAGCGGATGGATGCGCCTGAGCGCGGCGACCATGGCTCTGGCGATAAAGTCCCTGGTCTCCTGATCGGTTACATCTGAAAGCAGCGAAACGGTTCTCGGGCCCGCCTTGCGCAGATCGTCGTCATGTTCTCCATCCCATGCCGACTGGTCGAAATCCACAAGGCTTCTTGCAAGACTTGCAGCCAGCGTTCCAAGCGATGCGCTCGTCACTCTCGACAGCGGGCCGGATGGTGCCGGTGCCGAACCCTCGAGCACGGTCAGCAGGCGAAGAAGCTTTTCTTCGCCGCCGATATTGGCGGCCAGAATGTCGGCACCGTTTTTCGTTGCGACGGGTTCGCAGACGGGGCTGCCATCCGGGCTGCGGATGATATGGCGCATCACCTCATGCTCGATCTGCAGGGAGGCCTCGTCCTGCGGTGCACGAATATCCAGCAGGTAACGCAGATGGCCGTTGTCGACGAGATAGGCTATGCCGCGTGCCTGCTCGACCGGAAAGACCTGGCCTGAAAGCCCCCAATGGTCGCGCAAAAGCTCGTCCACGTGTTCCAGCGGATCGTCGTTCTTCGGAGCCGGGGTTGTGTCGGCAATATCAGGCGTATCGGTCGCGGCGTCGGCCATCCGTATCTCCGGAAACATCGGTAACGGGAGAGGATAGCGCGAGAAAACGCCGCGTCCATAGGACTTCTAGTGGTTGCTGAAACGACATGCAGCCGGTGGCTTGTCGATAAGCCACCGGCTGCAGCAATTCAGAGCCTGCGCCTTGCAGTTTCCGAAAACGATCTCGGTCTTTTAGGCGCTATGCTTCAGCCCATGCGTTCCGATGCGTAGGAGCCGGGGCTCGGCGGGAAAACGACCGTGCGGTTGCCGTTGATGAAGGTGCGGTGATGGATATGGGCGTGGATGGCGCGTGCCAGAACCTGGCTTTCGACGTCGCGGCCGAGCGAAACATAGTCGTCCGGCGACTGCGCGTGGGTAATCCGGGCGACGTCCTGTTCGATGATCGGGCCTTCATCGAGATCGCCGGTGACGTAATGCGCCGTTGCGCCGATCAGCTTCACGCCGCGCTGATAGGCCTGCTTGTAAGGATTGGCGCCTTTGAAGCTCGGCAGGAAGGAGTGATGGATGTTGATGATTTTGCCCGACATCTTTGTGCAGAGCTGGTCGGAGAGAACCTGCATGTAACGCGCCAGAACCACCAGTTCGGTACCGCTCGTCTCAACGACCTCCATCAACTGCGCTTCGGCCTGCGGCTTGTTCTCTTTGGTCACCTTGATGTGGTGGAAGGGGATGTCGTTGTTGACGACCAGTTTCTGGTAATCGAAATGATTGGAGACGACGCCAACGATATCGATCGGCAAGGCACCGATCTTCCAGCGATAGAGAAGGTCGTTGAGGCAGTGTCCGAAGCGGGACACCATCAGCAGCACCTTCATCCGGTCGGCCGAATCGAAGACGTCCCATTCCATCCCGAATTTCAGGGCGATCGGCGTGAATCCGTCGACCAGGACATCGCGGGCGGCGCCTTCTTCGGAGATGAAGCTGACGCGCATGAAGAACTTGCCGGTATCCAGGTCGTCGAACTGCGAACTATCGATGATATTGCAGCCCTTGTCGGCCAAAAAGCCTGATATCGCGGCCACGATGCCTCGCGTGGATGTGCACGATACGGTCAGGACATAGCTCTTCATCATCGACAGTTTCCCCTGCAGGTCAATTTGCGGCAATGACCTATACGCCAAGGCGGCACGATTGGAACCGTGTCGATGATCCTAAGACCAGATTTTTCCCCGACGCTTGCCATCACCTCCTGCCGCGTCACATTAGGCAGGGCGGCGCAAAATTCCGTTCCGGTTGCGCCTTTGGCAGGCGCATACCCGTCGCCGGCGACGTGGAAATCCCCGTCGTTCTTTTATTAGCGATTTTATAAGCTGGTAATGCGAGGTTTGCGTCGCGAAGCGGAGAAACGATGTGACAAGACGCTCGACAGGATACGGACCCCAATATCGCCTCAAACGTCGATGCGGCACAGGGCTGCTGGCTGGCGCCCTGGCCTGCGCGGCGGTCACCGCCGGGCCGGCGCAGTCTGCCGACTGCATGAGAGGCATCAATCTCGCCGGCGCGGAATTTGGCAGCATCGGCCAGCCCTATGGCGAGGGCTACACCTATCCGTCCGACACAACGATCGCGTATTTTCACGACAAGGGCTTTGGCGGCGTGCGGCTGCCCTTCCTGTGGGAACGCCTGCAACCCAAGCTCTACGACAAGTTTGATGCGGCCGAGATGCGGCGGCTCAGGTCGACGGTCAAGGCGATCCTGTCGGCCGGAATGCAGGTCATCATCGATCCGCACAATTATGCCCGTTATCAGGATCAGCTGATCGGCTCGGATGCCGTGCCACAAAGTGCATTTTCCGATTTCTGGCGGCGGCTGGCGACCATGTTCGCAAACCAGGACGGCATCGTTTTCGGGCTGATGAACGAACCCTATGGGATCTCGGCGGAGGACTGGCTGTCAGCAGCCAATGGTGCGATCGCTTCGATCCGCCAGACCGGCGCCAAGAACCTGATCCTCGTGCCGGGCACGTCATGGACCGGGGCGCATAGCTGGAATGGCGGAGATTATGGTACGCCGAATGGCAGCGTGATGACCGGCATCGCAGATCCGTCCGGCAATTTCGCCTATGAAGTTCATCAATACATGGATGTCGACTTTTCGGGAAAGAACGACGAATGCAGCCGTGCGGCGGATGCCGTCAAAGCCGTCGGCGCGATGGGCGACTGGCTGGCAAGCCAGGGGCGCCGCGGTTTTCTCGGCGAATTCGCCGTGCCGACCGCACCGAGCTGCCAACAGGCGCTGAAAGACATGGTTGCGGTCGTCGAAAGCCGGCCGGATGTCTGGCTCGGCTGGTCCTACTGGGCCGCCGGCGACTGGTGGAAACCGTCCGAACCGCTCAACATCCAGCCGACAGATAGCGGCGACCGGCCGCAGATGCAGACCCTGCAGAGCTATTTCGGCGACCGCAAAAGCTGCGGCGGTTGATACGAGGGATTGCCGTTCAGCCGTTCGCTTCAATTCGGCAGTGCTCTCCCTTATAGGAAAGTTACAAAATCAACGCTTGGCTTTAACCAAGTGCTGGATCTTGTTGTTGACCGGTCAGCCCCGGTACATCGCCAATGGAGGCAACGGGGAAATGTTTGACCTCACCTTCAACAAAATCAACCGCATGCATAAAATTTCATCCCCGCTCTTCGAACCTGTGCCCATAATCTCCTCGCTTCCATCGCCGGAGTGTTTCGCGAGACGTTCGCGGGCAGGTGGGGGCCGGCGCTTTCGTTCGAACCGTAACGTGCGGCAAGGGCGAAAGGGGTGAAACTCACGGGAGCGGGCAACCGCTTCTGATCAAGCCTTCCCCTGGCAGCCGTGCCGGGTTCGGTTGAGCCGTCCAAGCGCAAGAGAGATTTTGCGTGCAGCGAGGCGAGAGGATCATCCGTAGGGACCGGAAGTCCCGAAAAGACGCCGAAGGCCACGCATATGCGGAGCCACATTTTTTACATTCCAAAGAGGTTCCGCATATGCGTGCGCTTCTCCGGATTGTTCGATGACCACCGCGGCAGATTTCTGCGCGGGGATGGATTGTGCCTGCGCGGGCCGAAATCGCTCAGGGGATAGCTTGCCGGTGCCGAGGCATGAAAGGATCAAGACACCTTTTCCGGCGGGTAACGATGCTCGCCGCCGCGGAAATCGCTGACCGAATAACAGCCGCCATCGCCGCGGACGGCACTTTCGCCGATCACCGCCTTGCCGTGGCCGCCGGGGATATCGAGGACATAAGTCGGCTGACAGAGGCCGGAAATGGTGCCGCGGAGCGCCGAGACGATCTTCTGGCCCTCTTTTATGTCGAGGCGGAAATGGCCGGTGCCCGGTGCGAGATCCGGATGGTGCAGGTAATAGGGCTTTATCCGCGTCTCGACAAAAGCCTTCATCAATTCGCCCAGCACGGCGGGGTCGTCGTTTACACCCTTCAGCAGTACGGTCTGGCTTACCATCGGAAAACCGGCATCGACCAGTCTTGCGCAAGCCGCCCGCGCTTCAGGTGTCATCTCGCGCGGATGGTTGGCGTGGAGAGCGATATAGATGGTCTTGCCGCTTTCCTTCAGCGCTGCAATCAGCGCATCATCTATATGGTCGGGCTCAACGACCGGTACCCGACTGTGGAACCGGACGATCTTCACATGGTCGATCTTCGCCAGCCCGCGCATGATTTCGGCAAGTCGGCGTGGCGAAAGCACCAGCGGGTCGCCGCCGGTCAGGATCACTTCCCAGATCTCGGAATGCTCGCGGATATAGTCGAAGGCGGAGGCCAGTTCACCTGGCGACAGCATGCCGTCACCCTGCGGCCCGACCATTTCCCGGCGGAAGCAGAAGCGGCAATAGACCGGGCAGACATGCACGGCCTTCAACAGCACGCGGTCGGGATAACGATGGACGATGCCTTTGATCGGGCTGTGGGCGTCGTCGCCGATCGGGTCGGCGTCTTCCTGCTGCGTCGTCACGAGTTCTGCGGCATCCGGGACGAACTGCCGGGCAATCGGATCATTGGGGTCTGCAGGGTCGATCAGTGACAGAATGGTCGGCGTGATGGCGATCGCGTAGCGGTCGGCCACAGTGCGGATGGCGTCAAGCCGTTCGCCTGTCACCAGGCCGGCTGCCTGCAGTTCATCCGGCGTCTTCAGTGGCCGGGCGGTACTCACGCTATCACCTCCGCCACCGGCGCCCACATGACCTGTTCGATGCGGGTCGCGCCGGTCGCCAGCATTGCCAGCCGGTCGAAGCCAAGGGCCGCACCGCTTGCCTCGGGCATGGCGGCGAGTGCTGCCAGAAAATCCTCGTCGATCGGATAGGTCTCGCCATAGATGCGGGCCTTCTCGGCCATTTCATGCTCGAAGCGGCGGCGCTGCTCGCCGGCATCGGTCAATTCGCCAAAGGCGTTGGCAAGTTCGACACCACAGGCGTAAAGCTCGAAGCGCTCCGCCACCCGAGGATCGCTGGCAGATGGCCTGGCGAGTGCTGCTTCACAAACCGGGTATTCGCAGAGGATCGTTGCGCGATCCTTGCCAAGATGCGGCTCGATCTTGTCGACCAGAACCTTGCTGAACAGATCGGCCCAGGTGTCGTCTTCGGCAACCCGAATTCCGGCCTGCCGCACGGCACCGGCCAGAAGGTCGCGGTCCGTTTCCCCGGAAATTGAGACCGACGACAGAAGATCAATATCTGCGAAGCGGTCGAAGGCTTCGGCCAGCGTCAACCGTTCCGGTTCGGCAAATGGATCGGTTTCCATGCCGCGGAAACAAAAGTACCTGGTGCCGGTGGTTTCGGCTGCAAGCTTCAGAATGTCGGCACAATCGGCCATCAGCTGTTCGTAGCTCTCGCCCACCCGGTACCATTCCAGCATGGTGAATTCCGGATGATGCAGTGGTCCACGCTCACGGTTGCGATAGACATGGGCGAAGGTGAAGATGCGCTGTTCGCCCGCCGCCAGAAGCTTCTTGGCAGCAAATTCCGGCGAGGTATGGAGGTAGAGCGGTGCTGCACGGCCGTCGATCGTCAGAGCCTCGGTTGCAAAAGCATGAAGATGGGTCTCATTGCCTGGCGAGACCTGCAATGTAGCCGTATCGACCTCGATGAAGTCGCATTGACCGAAGTGAGCGCGCAAAGCGGACTGGATCCTGTTGCGGCCCAGCAGGAACGGCCGGCGGTCCGCATGGAGGTTCGGTGTCCACCAGGGGGATGGTGATGCGCCGGGGCGGTTCATGGGCGGAGCTTCCTTCGCGGCGTCGGCCAATGCCGGGGCTGGCTATTTAACGGATTTTGCGGTAGTTGCGCCGACAAGGAAACCTGAAAAGCATCTATACGGCCATTTCCGCCAGTCCTCTACGACGTGGCCGGCCGAGTTACAAGGAAGTCTTATGGTCAAGGTCATCGCCTCGTCTGTCCGCAAGGGCAACGTTCTCGAAGTAGACGGCAAGCTTTACGTGGTTCTCACTGCCGAGAACTTTCATCCCGGCAAGGGCACGCCCGTCACCCAGGTCAACATGCGCCGCATCGTCGACGGCGTGAAGGTTGCCGAGCGCTGGCGTACGACCGAACAGGTCGAGCGCGCCTTCGTCGAAGACGTCAACTTCCAGTTCCTCTATGAAGATGGCGAAGGCTTCCACTTCATGAACCCGGAAAATTATGACCAGATCGTCGTCGACGTCGATACGATGGGCGACCAGAAGGCTTATCTGCAGGAAGGCATGACCTGCATCCTGTCGATGCACGAAGGCGTTGCGCTCGCATTGCAGCTGCCGCGTCACGTCACTCTCGAAATCACCGAGACGGAACCGGTCGTCAAGGGGCAGACGGCTTCGTCGTCCTACAAGCCGGCAATGCTGTCCAACGGCATTCGCACCGCCGTCCCGCCGCATATCGATGCAGGCACCCGCGTCGTCATCGCAACGGAAGACAATTCCTACGTCGAGCGCGCCAAGAACTGATTATATTGCCGGGGCATCGTCCCCGGCCTTGTTACCAGGGCATGAAAAAACCTCCGAAGCCAAGCTCCGGAGGTTTTTTGTTGGTTTGCAGAAAGATTAAGAGGGCCGGAAATCCGGCCCATAACTCAATCCTTGACGACCTTGGCAGAGGCAACTTCGGTTGCCTTGGCGGAACCGACGGCATAACCGCCACCGATCGCAACGTTGAGGGCGACATAGTCCTTCGCCATCTGCTGTACGGCCGCTGCGAGGCTCTGCTGGGCGTCGGAGACCTGACGCTGTGCATCGAGAACGTCGAGCAGCGAGGATGCGCCGTCGCGATAGCTTGCGGTCGCGAGCTCAAGAGCTTCCTGGTAGGACCTGACCGTCTGGCGATAGGCGGCAACGGTGCGACCGTCACGCGAATAGGACGCCAGAGCGTTCTCGACTTCCTCGACTGCGCCGAGAACCGTCTGTTTCCAAGACAGGTAAGCTTCCCGTGCCGCGGATTCGGACGAGGAAACGTTTGCCCGCAGCGCACCGCCATCGAAGATCGGCAGGCTGAGCGACGGGCCGAACGACCAGGACAGCAAACCGGCTTCGGCATTGCCAGCCTTGGCGTAGGATGGCGTGATCGAGCCGCCGAGCGTGATCGACGGGTAGAGCTGAGCTTCCGCCACGCCGATATTGGCAACGGCTGCCGCCAGCTGGCGTTCAGACGCACGGATATCGGGGCGGTTGCGGACCAGGTCAGCCGGGATACCGGCCTTGGCGCTGAAGCGCGGAACCGGCTGATGACCACCGCGTTGCATTTCGCCAACCAGCGCTCCGGCAGGCTGGGCAAGCAGTGTTGCCAGGCTGTGTGCCGAGACGCGGAAGGAGGCTTCGATGCCCGGAACGCCAGCAAGTGTCGAGTTGACCAGACCTTCAGCCTGCACGACGTCGAGACGCGAAGCGGCGCCGGCATCGAGCTGCAGCTTGGTGAGGTTCAAGGTCTCGCGACGGGACTTGAGGTTGTCGTTCGAGATCTTCAGCAGTTCCTGGTAGTAGCGGGCGTCGATATAGGCGCCTGCGACCGAGGAGAGAAGCGAAAGCCTTGCAACGTCGACGCTGGCGTAAGAGGCATCGAGGTTTGCGAGGGCTGCTTCCTTCGACCGGCGGTAAAGTCCGAAAAGGTCGAGGAACCAGCTTGCTGTGGCACCGCCGCTGACGCTGGTACGGGCTGAAGTGGCCGATGCCGCGCCTGCATTGCCGCCGATATCCTTGGTGCCGCTACGGCCGGCGTCTGCCGAAACATCAAGTGCCGGCAAACCGCCCGCACCCGCGGTGATGACACTTGCCTGTGCCTGGTTGATACGCTCAAGAGCCTGGAGGATATCGAGGTTCTGAGAGAGGCCGTCGGCTACGTAACCGTTCAGCCGCTTGTCGGAAAATGCCGTCCACCAGTCTTTCTTGGAAACGTCGCCATTGCTCGTCGCCGATCCCTCACCAAACTTCGCCGGCAGGGAAACCTGCGGCGCCGTGTGGTCGGGACCAAGCGTGCAGCTGGACAACAGAAGCAGAATGAGCGGGGCGGCTGCGCGAGTGGAAATCATATTTTGTCCCAAAGCCCTTACTAACAAAGTCCGCACGTCGCGGAGCAGACACTATTGAACTGGCAAGCAGAATCAGATTCGCCAGCCAAAAGCCATCGATCCGTTATCGCATTTAAACAGTCTTCTCCTGTTTTTCACGATTTGATAACCGCCTGACGACCACAAAGAACGTCGGAACGAAGAAAATTCCGATGAGTGTTGCAGAAAGCATACCACCGAGGACGCCGATGCCGATTGCGTTCTGGGCAGCTGACCCTGCGCCGGTGGCGGTTGCGAGTGGCACGACGCCGAGAATGAAGGCGAGCGAGGTCATGATGATCGGGCGCAGACGCAGTTTTGCAGCCGTCAGCGCCGCCTCGATCAGGCCCATTCCGGCCGCCTGACGGTCCTTGGCGAATTCCACGATCAGGATCGCGTTCTTTGCCGCCAGACCGATCGTCGTCAGCAGGCCGACCTTGAAGTACACATCGTTGGACTGGCCGAGGAAATGCGCCGCAGCCAATGCGCCGAGCACGCCGATCGGAACCGCAAGGATGACCGAGAACGGAATGGACCAGCTTTCGTAGAGCGCTGCGAGGCAAAGGAATACGATCAGCACCGATAGGGCATAAAGCATCGGCGCCTGGGAGCCGGACAGGCGTTCCTGATAAGAAATGCCCTGCCACGCGACGGTGTAGCCACCGTCCATCTGCGCAACGAGACGTTCGACCTCGTTCATGGCGTCACCGGAGCTGATGCCCGCTGCTGCGGCGCCTTCCATGGAGTAGGCGGTGACGGCATTGTAGGCCGAGAGCGAGGGCAGGCCGTTTATCCATTTGGTATCGGTGAACGATGAGAAGGGTACCATCTCGTTGTCGGAGTTGCGGGCATCCCAATATTTGAGATCTTCCGCCTGCATACGATAGGGCGCTTCACCCTGCACATAGACATGCTTGATCTTGTTGTTGAGGGTGAAGTCGTTGACGCGGCTACCGGCAAAGATGGTCGTCAGCATGGAGTTTGCATCGGAAATTCCGACACCCATGGCGCTCAGCTTTTCCTGGTCGAGGATAAGCTTCACCTGACTTTCCTCGTCACGGTCGTTGGCGCGCATGCCGCTGATCACGCCGCTTGAATTGGCCGATGCGATCAACTGTTTGGAGGCAAGTGCCAGCGCATCTGCGCCGTGATTGCCGGTGTCGACCAGATACATGGAAAAGCCGCTGGAGGTGCCCATGCCCTGAATGGCCGGCGGCAAAAGCGGGAAAACCTGGGCTTCGCGGATGGTGAAGAAATACCCCATGGCCCGCTGCACGATTGCGGCGGCGCCAAGCTTGGTATCGGTACGTTCATCGAAAGGTTTCAGGCTGGCGAAGACGATGGCGTTGTTCTGCCCTTGCCCGGCGAAGCTGAAGCCGTTGACGGCAAAGACGGAGTCGACAGCGTCCTTCTCCTTGTCGAGATAGTAGTTCTCGACCTTCTCGATGACCTGTTGCGTCTGGGCGGCGGTCGCGCCGTTGGGCAACTGGACGATCGTCATCAAAGCTCCCTGGTCTTCCTGAGGGAGGAACGAGGAGGGCAGGCGCATGAAGAGATAGGCGCATCCACCGACGATGACGGCGAACATAAGCATGACCCGTACCGGTCGCTTCAGCAGGTAGCCTACGGAACCGACATAGCCGTTGGTCGTGTGATCGAAGCCGCGATTGAACCACGCGCCCAGGCCGCGGCCCTTCTTTTCGTGGTTGGTAGGCTTCAGGATCGTGGCGCATAGGGCCGGCGTCAAAACGAGGGCGACCAGTGCCGAAAGCAGCATGGCAGACACGATGGTTATCGAAAACTGCCGATAGATGATGCCGGTCGATCCACCGAAAAAGGCCATCGGAATAAAGACAGCAGTCAAGACAAGCGCGATGCCGACGATGGCGCCGGTAATCTCGCCCATCGACTTTTCCGTGGCTTCAAGCGGGCCGAGGCCCTCTTCTTCCATGATGCGCTCGACATTCTCGACGACGACAATGGCATCGTCGACAAGCAGGCCGATCGCAAGAACCATGGCGAACATGGTCAATGTGTTGATCGAGTAGCCAGTGACCGCGAGAATGCCGAACGTTCCGAGCAAGACCACAGGAACGGCGATCATCGGGATCAAGGTGGCGCGGAAATTCTGCAGGAACACAAGAAGCACGACGAAGACGAGGATGATCGCTTCGATCAGGGTGTGGATCACCTTCTCGATCGACAAGGATACGAACGGCGTCGTGTCATAGGGATAGATGATTTTGACGTTGGCCGGCAGGCTGGGCGCGATCTGCGCCATCTTGCCCTTGACGATCGCCGCCGTGTCGAGCGCGTTGGCGCCGGTCGCCAGGTTGACGGCAAAACCGGATGCCGGCTGCCGGTCGGAACGCGAGGTCGTCGTGTAGCTTTCCTGGCCGATTTCGACACGTGCAACGTCGCTCAGACGAACATTGGCACCGCTCGTATTGACCCTCAGGATGATGCGCTCGAAATCGGAAACGGTGGTCAGCTGGCTCTGCGCTGTCATCGTGACATTGAGCTGCTGGCCTTCGACCGCCGGCAGGTCGCCGACCGAACCGACGGAAACCTGGGTGTTCTGCGATTCGATCGCAGCAGTTACATCGGCCGGGGTCAGCTGGAACTTCTTCAGCTTAAAGGGGTCGAGCCAGACGCGCATCGCAAAGGCCGAGCCGAAGGCATTGATGCTGCCGACGCCTTCGAGCCGCTTTACCTGGTCTTCGATCTGAGACGAGAAAATGTCACCGAGATCGGCAGAGGACCTTTTGCCGTCGGTCGAAACAAGCGCACCGACGAGCAGGATGCTCGATGTCGACTTGGTGACTTCGATACCAAGCTGCTGAACAATCGACGGCAGCTGCGATGTGACCAGCTGCAGTTTGTTCTGCACCTGAACCTGGGCGATGTCGGGATCGACGCTGTTGTCGAAGGTCAGCGTGATCGAGGCAGAGCCGGTCGTCGAGGACGAGGTCATATAGGTCAGGCCATCAAGGCCTGTCATGCCGTCCTCGACGATCTGCGTCACCGTCTTGCGGACGGTGTCGGCACTTGCGCCGGTATAGCTTGCGCTGATGCGGACCGTCGGGGGTGCGACTTCCGGATATTGCGAGATTGAAAGTGTGCTGATCGCGAGCGCGCCGCCCAGCATGATGACGATGGCGATGACCCATGCAAAGATCGGCCGCCGGATGAAGAATCTAGCCATGTTCTAATTCCTGATCACGGATTGCGGGCGGGTCACGATTTGGGGGCCGGTGTGGCCTGACCGCCGGCCGGCGCCGGTTTGTCGATGACGAAGCCTTTTGCATCGATCTCGGCCGGTATCGGGTTGACGGTGGCATTGTCGGCAATCCACTGGAAGCCGTCGACGATCAGCTTATCGCCGTCTGCAACGCCGTCATTGACCAGCCAGTTATTGCCGGACAGCCTGCTTGACCGGAAGGTGCGCGTCTCGACCTTATTGTCGGCGGTGACGAACTTCGCCGTCAATTCGCCATTGGCATTGCGCCCTGCCGCCCGCTGCGGAATGGCATAACCACTATCCTTGCCGACGGTAATCGTCGCGCGGACAAACATGCCCGGCAGGATCAGATCGTCGGGGTTGTCGAACAGGGTGCGGATCGAAACCGTACCGGTCGTGGTGCTGACGGCCATTTCCGACATGTCGAGCTTGCCGACCTTGGGATATTCCGAGCCATCTTCCAGCGTCAGGCGAATATCGGTCCTGTCGGTGGGAAGATCATGCTTCTTGTTGTCGGCGGCGATCGCGTCCCGCAGCCGCAGAAGGTTGACGCTCGATTCATTGAGCTGGATATAGATCGGGTCGATCTGCCGCAGCGTCATCAACGAATCCGTCTGGCTGGCGGTGACGACATTGCCGACCGAGAAGTTGGTCGCCGAGGTGACGCCGTCAAACGGCGCGCGGATCTCGGTGAAATCCTGGCTGATCTGCGCCGTCTGAAGGGAAGCCTTTGCTTCGGCGACCGATGCCTTGGCCTGCAGCAGGGTCGTCTGGGCGGTTTCGTATTCCTGCTGCGATGCACCGCTATTGGCGAGCCGCTCGTAGCGCTGGAGATTGGCTTCGGCGGCCGGGACGCTCACTTCCGCCTTTTCGACCGTCGCCTGGGCTTCGGCCAGTGCTGCCAGGTTGGTGTCGTCATCGATCTTGTAAAGAAGGTCTCCCGCCTTGACGAAGCTGCCCTCCTTCACCTGGATCTGCTTGATGACGCCGCCAACGCGAGGCCTGATCTCAGCGCTGCGGAAAGCTTCCGCGCGTCCGGAAAGAACGGATGTCAGCGGCTGTTCGGTCTTGGTTATCGTCACGACGCTGACCGGCTGCGGTGGGCGTTGCGCATCGGCCTGGCCAGCCGCTTGTCCTGAGCCGCCGCCCGAATCGCTGCAGGCCGCAACGGCGAGTGCCAGAAAGGCGAGGGAAATGGCAGAAGTCAGATTGGGCTTATATCCGGTCATGGTGTCGTCCTAAACCAGGCGGTTGATCACAATCGCACAAGGGCGGCATTGCGACATAAAATCGTTCTTACGAGATCCGGATCGGCTTTTCTTGATCCCGAATCCCGCAACGGAGAAAGTGACGTAATTTATGAAACGTCACTTTACAAGTTAATTTCACGACAGGATTGCCGAACGGACTTCTGTTGCCTCAACAGCGCAAGGCAGTCTCGATCAATTCCACCAGCCCGTCGCAGCGTTCCATCAGTTCGTCTTCCTCGGCATGCATCAGCAAAATCGGATGTAATATGGCAGCAAAAGCCAATCCGACAATGTGGGCAAAGGTCCGGTCGGTGCGACAATGATAGATGCCGGCTTCCACGCCGTCAGCGATGAGATTAACGAAAAGCTGGTCGATCCTGTCTTTGTAATGCTGGCCGCTCGGCAGATCCGTGAGGGATATCTGCATCAGCATTTCGAACAGGTGACGGTTTTCCCGGATATCGGCCAGATGGACGTCCATCAGCTGGCGGACCGCCAGCGCCAATCCTTGAGACGGCGCAGCTGATGCCCGAGCCGCTTCGAAGCGGGCGATCATATGAACTATATGGCGGTTGCAGATGGCGTCGATCAGGGCCGGTTTGGAGCTGAAATGTTTGAAGACATTGGCCGGCGACATGCCGAGCTTTGCCGCGACATTGGCGATCGAAAATCTCGCGGCACCGTGATCCCGCAGCAGCTCTTCGGCTGCTGTCAGGATATCTTCCCGGGTTTCTTCCGCCTTGCGTCTCGGTTTTCGCATTGTGCCCCCACCAGCCCCCAGCGCGAATGCCAGTTCGCTCCGTTTTCCGTTCGGTCCTTGCGGCCTCAAGCCTTGAAATAGGGTTCAAGATTGGTGCGGACACGGGCCAATACGGTTTCGCCGGTTTCGTCGGACAAAAACTGCTGGCCGGTAATCATCTCAAAGGCGCGGCGATAAACTGCCGAGGTTTGACCAATCAGATCGGCCGGGATGGCGGGAAGGTCGTCCTTGTAGGGATCGCAACGCTCCACGACCCAGGCCCGGATGAAGTCCTTGTCGAAGCTTTCCGGCCGGCCGCCGGTGCGAAACGCCTCGTCATAACTTTTCGCCATCCAGTAGCGGCTGCTGTCAGGTGTATGGATCTCGTCGGCGAGAATGATGTTGCCGTCCTCGTCCGTGCCGAACTCATATTTGGTGTCGACGAGGATGAGGCCGCGTTTGGCTGCCATTTCCTGGCCACGGGCAAACAGCGCCAGCGCATGGTTCGAGACCGTCTCCCACTGTTCCTGTGTCAGCAATTTGTGGCCGATAATGTCGGCCGGCGTGAGAGGCTCGTCATGGCCGCCATCAAAGGCCTTGCTGGTCGGGGTGATTACCGGGTGGGGCAGGATCTGATTATCCTTCATCCCGTCCGGCAGGTCGAGCCCGTACATCCTGCGCTCACCCTTCTTATAGAGAGTGAGAAGCGATGTGCCGGTCGTGCCGGCCAGATAACCGCGCACGACGATCTCGACCGGCAGGATGTCCAGGCGCTTTCCGACCACGACGTTCGGGTCGGGATAGGCGATCACGTGATTGGGGCAGATATCCTTTGTCGCCTCGAACCAGTAACGCGCCGTCTGCGTCAATATATGGCCCTTGTCGGGAATGCAGGTGATGATCCTGTCGAAAGCGCTCAGCCGATCCGTGGCAATGATGATGCGCTCACCCGTCGGCAGGTCGTAGTTTTCGCGGACCTTGCCGCGGTAATAGCTGGGAAGTTCGGGAATGAAGGCTTCGTCTAGGATGCGCACGGCCGTAGCTTTCGTAACAAGGCCCATAGGGGCGGGGCTATATATAGAGGTGTCCGCTATCGCATGTTTTCGCCGGCCCAGACAAGGTTTGCGGTATCGGATGTGATCGCTTCACGGTTCACGACGCTTCTCGCGCCGGCGGGAGTGCATGACAGCCAAGGTGCCATGGTTTCCATATGGTTAATGGCGCCTATTGCGGCAGATATCATGATTTCCCATTTAAAATCAGTCTCTTATGATTTTCTTGAAGTTTCTGCGACGGTTGGTGTTGACTTAGAAAAGGGGTTCCGCCTATAACCCGCT